>NZ_JBIORO010000003.1:0-56503 GCF_051714285.1 Enterococcus sp. AZ149 | reverse complement strand
ATTCGTTCGAAAACAGGTTGAAAATCTTCCCGAAATGCGATTTGTGCAACGTTGTCTTCGATTCGAATCCACATCTCAGATGTACGATCGATCAAATGAAAACTTCCGTTTTCAAGAGTTTGAATTTTTGAGAACGAAATATCTGAAAAAACACTGTTTAGAAGCAATTCTAGTTTTTCCTTATCTGTCATAGTTGATCCGCCTCTTTTTCATAATTTGGGATACCTCTCGATCATAGCCGCCACTTTTTCGTATCCTTGTCTCTTTAGTTGCTTCTCTTTTTCTTTGAGATCCTCGTGGCATATAAAGAAACCAATCATATCTTTTACTTGCAAAATTCCGGATCGGTCTGACACATAACAATACTCTTTTGCTGCTTTATCAACGATAATCGCATGATTATTGTAGTAGTAAATGCTGTTCAACTCACCTTTTAGTGGCATAATGAGTCACCTCAATCCTTCTTTGCATCATCAGTTACTAAGACAAACCGATTGGTACCTGTGATTAGTTGGTAAGTCCGTTGACAACTTTTACATTGATAAAATTCAGTCGGATAGAAAAAACCACTTTTTCGTACTCTTCCTTGCTGTGCTAGCTCACCGCAATCACACTGAACCCACTTTGGCGGCCAATATAGTCGTTTGTTGTAAGGTGTAATCGGGACTTTCCATTGCCCACCATAACAATTTCTTTCTTCAGTCATTTATCATTTCATCTCCTGCCGTTTGTTGTGATAAATAGTAAGGTTCCATTATCCAGTTGAAGTCCTATACGTTGATTTTGATCATCTATTGCTGCAGGGACGTAATTTGAAATCCCCCGCTTTCCCAATTCATCCATAAGTCTTTCCAATGCTTCTTCATAAGAGTTATATTTAACTTCCTTGAAGACTATTTGTTGTTTTTCAATGTAAAAGTACCAATATTCCTTTAAGGACTGTCCTGTTAGATTTTCCATACCTTTAGACGTTATAACCAAGGTTTTTCCGAACATACGTATCTCGCCTTCAGGGATTCTATCAGGGTATTTTTTAATCATTTGTCGAACATAGCTTTCCTCGTATCCCCATCTCCTAGACGCTTCAGGGGCTGTCATTAAATCGTGACTCATTAAATCATATTTCTTCTCGCTCAAAAGGATACCTCCTATAAGAAAACACGATAAAGTGTGCGCATATAAAGTACACTTTATCGTGTTTTTTGAAACGTTACTTGTGATTGATCTTTATGCTCTTTGACTATTCATATAAATAATTCTAAAGTATTCGGAGAGCAAATTCATAGCTCTATCTTCAAGCAACTCATCTTCCTCCAGATTAATATTATAATCATCTTCATGGATAACAATAGTTGCTCGTTCGTAAGCGTACCATCCATCCAGATAATACACTTCGATATTAGACCGCGGTCTTTTTACCCCATAGGCAAAGAGTTGGTCATCTACAAGGGAAAAATACGCTTTGTCTCTTTCTCTGTTAGCAGCAATTGAATGAAACTCTAGTCGGTTAATTGAAAATCGTTCTTCGAATCCACCTCTGACAACAATAGTTTTCATTTTTTCTTTATACTCATTTTTTGCTTGTTTATAGCCCATCTGAAACCCTTTTTTGAAGTCAATTGTCTGTATATCTTGAATCTTGTCTTTTTTTTGTTCAATAAATTTCTCCAGTGAATGGGGATCAATTTCATATCCGGTTTTTTTTGAAGGTAGTTTCGCCTTTATTTTTCCTTGTCGAATCCATCGACGAACCATTTGAACACTGTTTGTTATTCCTTCTCTTTCCAATATTTCTAGAGCTTGCGAAATATCCATTGTATTACCTCCATTACGTTATTCTAATAATGTTATAAGTAACATAATGATAGCATAGTGTTTCGAAAGAAAGCCAGTTCACTTTATTGTACTGTGGCAACCCCTGTTTGATAATCAATCGCGACACCATCTTGTACGTTGTGAATGATTATGTTAAAGGCTATCTCGTCATCCTCAATGCTCTGAGCTTCCATTTGTACTGCACGCGGTAGCAGCTCTTGATCTCGAAATAAAGGTGTTACACGATAGCGTACGTGATTATTGGTTTGACGAAGATAGTTTGCGACTTCATTCTCATATTGGACCATATAGATTTGATTTAATTGCTGTGTACCTGTAAAAAGATTTTTCCAGTTTGCATCTTCTCCAGTCATCTGGTGACCAATACTATGAGAGCGATTATAGAGCCAAACACCATCAGCAAGTTTCTTTTGATTCCATCCAGTAGGATATACATTAGAAATATCTCCGCGGTCTTCAGTCGGCATCAACTCTCTGTGTAACATTGCTTCTGCTTTACCCACCCGGTTGAGATAGTCCAGATCAGAAAACTTTTGCCAATATCCGTTCGACAAGCTAAGTTCTTCTTCTGTGAAATCTGGTCTATTCTGATTTACCTTTACAACAACATTTTCACCGTCAAAGTCTGGTATGTTGGCTAGTTCTTCTGCAGAGATTGATTCCTGGTATAGCATATCATTAATGAAACTAGGCAACTCTATATCGATTGTTGAAAAATCTATTAATGACGCTGTAACCCCCAACATAGTGATCAATGCTGCTAGTATGAATTTTGACTTATGTTTCATTACACTCTCCTTCAAGTTAATTTATTTTGCCTAAGTCATCTATTTTGGTGGATAACTGACTAAACCAGCGATCCGTCAACTGCCAATAATGTCGGTTCATTGTCATTAATACAATCAAAAACTTGCACCTCTGCCTCTTCACTACCGACTGGCTCCCCTGTTTCTTCACTCACTGTATTCGCAACTTTTGTGACCGCATCTGGCTTTTCAAGTTCCTTCATACTAGCCATAAAATCTTCTTTATCTTCTACGTCACACACTACTTCTTCATAAAATCCAATACATTTTTCTTCATTTTCAGCTGCTACAATTGCAAAATACGGGTTATTAATTTCAAAAAATCTCATTTTTTATCTTCCTTTCTAGTTTGCTATTTCTTCCACTAATAAACTATCTTGGTGGATACCTAACTAAATTAGTGTTTCAAACAGACTTTCAAAGATACCAACTGGAATACTATTCCCGGCCTGCTTATACATTGGCATTCGAAATCTTCCGTTTCTCTCAACGGTCGAAGCAGCAGCAAAGTAATCATCGTCTGAATAACCTTGTAGTCGCCAGCACTCCAGTTCAGTAAGATATCTATAACGTTCTTTCCCACAGTCAATAACTTGTGCTGGTGTACGATCCTGTCGAGTTGTTATCGTGTAAGCATAATCTTGAATCACTGTTGCACGTTTGATTCCTTTTTTTCCGATAACGGATAAGACACTAGGCTGCGTTACGTTGTAGATTGGATCAACCTGGTCGTTATTAAGCAAAAACTCTTTGATATCTTTCATAGGTTTACGATTCAAAATTTGAAAGTTAAAAGGTTCTTGATTAAGAACTGAAATCGTAAATACCCTTTGCCTTGCTTGCGGTAGACCGAAATCTCTTGCGTCTAACAATTCAAATGAATTCGAATACCCTAGTTTTTCCATTTCATCGAGATACCGATTGAAATTCTTTCGCATGTGTTTGTACAATACACCTTTGACATTCTCCCAAATCACAATCCTTGGTTTCCACATACCCATATCAGCTATGATTTTAATTGTTTCCCACATCAAGCTAGATCTAGTTTCCGATCCCTCATCAGCACCTTTTTGATGACCAGCAATAGATACATCCTGGCAAGGCGATCCGTGAATCAAAATATCTGGCTTAAGGTTCCAATTAACAACTGACTGAGTACTAAACGGTAACTCGTTTGCAAAGATAGCATTGTAACTATCAACGGCTTTCTGATCGATTTCAACGTAGTCTATTGACTTAGTCGGTATCCCTAAATTTCTTAATGCAATCCGAGGGCTGCCAATCCCTCCGAACAGTTCTAAAATCTGAAGCACTGGCTTCACTCCTCCGGTTGATTATTTTGGTGGGATAGAAGAACAATTATGATAACCAAATTTCTTTATATCGCCTTGATCCTTCTTCAACATAGTTATCTATAAATTGAATATCTTCAGCTTCAAAATACTTCAAAAAATCGGAACGTCTCAAATTAAATTCTTGTATTAGTTCTGCCCCTGCACCATTGCCATAATGTTCTATATCAAGTGACATTGCGTCTCTCATTGCCGAAAAATATCCCTCGTCAAAATGGTGCTGCTCTTTTTTCGATCTCATGAATAAATTCCTTTCTAGTTTTCTATTTCTTCCCATCAGTGACTAAATTAAGTGAATTATTAAGATCTTTTCGGGCTTTGTCAGTCCGTTTTACAGCGGATTTATACACTTCAGATTCTTTGCTATACCCTAATGATTCGAGTTCTGACAAATCTCTTTCCAACTTTTCTACCCACATTTTTTTATGATCCATTTGACTGTATCTCATATTTTTTCCTCCTATTCCGTTATATCTTCCACTTAATAAACTCTAACCCTTTTAACCTCGTGAACCACCTGATCCCCTGTATCTTCAAATGTAGAATTACATGACAAACTTTGATTATCTGCCATGGTCTCTGTTCTGAGTCCTGCTCTTTGGTCATATTCAACTTGATCCCAGAAAGCTTTTTCAGCTTTTTTTCTGCTAGAGAAGATAGCAGGACTTGGATCATCTCCTGTTGGCTGAGAAATCAAAATCCAAACATGTTTCAAGAATCGCACCTCATTCCGTTATCTCGTCGATTAGATGACTAGATTAATTCCCTGAAGCTTAAAAAGGAAGGTTCTTATATGGTTCTAGGCTGACTGTTGGAATTGAAAAAGGCCAATAGCGATCATCGTAATTTTTTATTTCTGCTTCAGAAAGTTGATATTGCATGAGTTCTAATTCTTTCAGCATTGCCTCGTCAACTAGTTTGTAATTCCCCTGGCCATCATATATTTTTGCAAGATATTTATCCTCCAGTTTTACGATATATCGTAGCTTTTCCTCCGCTAATTTGCTTTCCACGTAATCTCTTCCCTTCATTTGCAATGTAGTTACCGGTAACTTTATTATATCATGTTCGATTTAATATTACTAGTACTATTAAAGACGTATCCATTAAAATATGAATTTTGGAACTGATTAAGGAAAAAAGTTTCTTCGTAACTTTCTATGGTTCCGTCAATATACAGTCGTTCGCTTCGTACCATCTTCGACTGCGCTCTCTTCCTTTGACACTGCGCTATATTGACTGAACCAGTCTGATCATTATTTGATCAGACTTATTTAAAAGGAACGCGGGCAACGCCCGCTTTTCCCCCAACAATCTACGATTGTCGGGTCCCCCTGCGTGTGCTACGCACACTTTTAGGCCGCTTGCAGCGGCCCCGTTCCTTTCGATCGAGTTATCTTCCTTCCTGACTCTTTTCCTTTGGTTGAAACGGCAACGCCGTTGCCTTTTATCACAGGTATTCAGTTCAAACAAGGATTAAATGCACGAGAGCTGCATCGAACTGAAGGTCGTGCAGCTCTTCGTCCTTGTTTGCCCTTCCACCTGTAATCTATTCAACCCATCAAAGGAAAAGCGAACCTTCAGTTAGAGACATCCTCTTTCTAAAGGAAGTCCTTTGTAAAAATTACACAGGAGGAATAATTATGGGATACCACACGGATTTTATCGGTGCTTTTGAAATTGACCGTCCAGTTACTGACGAAATCGCCACACTTCTTAGAGGTTTAGCAACCACTAGAAGAATGAAAAGAGACAACGAGCAACTCATTCAAAAAGGCTATGGTGATTGTGGCGTGGACGGTGAATTTTTCTGCGTCGACGACGGTCACTACGGACAAGAATGCGAATTAGATACCGTTCTCGATTATAATCAACCACCATCTACGCAACCTGGACTTTGGTGTCAATGGCTGCTAGCTGAGGACAATCAAACGCTTGAGTGGGATACAAATGAAAAGTTTTATTGTTATATTGAATGGATACAATACCTAATTGAACGAATACTAAAGCCAAATAATTACGTACTAAACGGAGCAGTAGCTTATCGTGGAGAAGAATTTAGCGATTTTGGCTATTTAGAAGTTGTAAACAACCAAGTAATTGATCACTTTCAAGAATGGAGTGATCACATTGGCTAATTGTTGCGATTTTAATATGAGAATTACTGGTAGCGAACAATCAATCAAAAAGCTATTACAACTTATGCAGGTACCACAATCAAGATCAAATACAGGGTCATCACTTTCCATAGCTAGTAACTTTTACAGAACCTATGAAGCCTTACTATACCTTTCAGACGAAACAAACCTGTGGATTGACGGGTACTGTGCTTGGAGTGTTCAGTTATGTTTCATCGACGATCATTCAAACTGGGCGATCAACCTTGTCTCAATATCAAAAGAATTGAATCTCGAAATCACCATTAAGTCATTGGAACTAGGGTGTGGGTTTCCCGAGTATTATGTGATTAAAAATGGCGAAGTCGTTATAGATACCTGCAGAGAGATTGACTATTATTATTTTTATGACGAAGACGACGAGTTTATAGAAGAACGAGAATCGGAATATGAGTCCTTTCTGAATATTGATTAAAAAAAGCAACAAGAAGTGAGTCACCAAATTACTCATTTCTTGTTGCCTTTTAGGAGACAAATTGCTGGCGCAATTTGTAGTGAATTTGTCCATATACAGTCATTCGCTGCGTACCATCTTCGACCGCGCTCTCTTCCTTTGACGCTACGCTATATGGACAAATTCAGCCAGCTGTTGCCACAGCTGACGTTTATTAAAGAGGAACGCGGGCGGCGCCCGCTTTTCCCCCACCGATCGACGATCGTCGGGTCCCCCTGGCGTGTGCTACGCACACTTTCCGGCCGTTTCCAACGGCCTCTCAGGCTATCGCCTTCACTTTAGCGCTCCTACGTCGCGCACCGACCTTCCAGGTCTCCACCTTTCATCGATTCAATTTTTCTTTGAGAAGAACGGCGGTTCCACCGCCTTATATCATACCTTCCATTCAACCGACAAGGGTAAATGCACAACACCTGGATCCAGCTGAAGCTGGTCCATCTGTAAGCCCTTGTCGCTCATTCCAGGTATGATCCATCTTCTGCATCAAAGAAAAACACATCAAATCAATGAAAGGCAAAAACCTTTCTGAAGGAGGCACTCTCATGCGAGACAATAAAATTCAAGGATATTTGGAACTCTCCATGCAAGCAGACAATTACTTAAGGAGCTTGTCTATCAATCATTATTTAGATTTACCACTATATGAAATGTCACATGTCGTATCAGGCGATCAACTCTTTGATTTATTAAGAAAGCGGGGCTTGATTATTTCTCCAAACTGGCTCTACCAAGTTCCCTTCCAAGCTTCATTTGAAGAAATAATTGAAGGTAGAAAGGTTCATGACAAGTGCAAGTCTGACACGCATTGGTTAGACTATCTGCTTGAAAAATATATCAAAGACAAAGATTCATTGGATACCCCATTTATGCTCGATTCACACAAAACTAGCATCAATTCTTTGTTGGCATTCTATACTATTGGAAAACCAGGTAGTAAAAATCTTGACGAAACCCCGTTATACGTTCTTTTCACTGCATTGAGAGCAATTATTGCTAAACGGTTAATCAAAGAGAATATCAGCGATATTCGACAATCAAGAAGTCCGTTGAACGACGTCAAAGCATATTTTTGAGGATAATATGAATTTAACCATTCAACCAATTGAATGGTTATTTTTTGCCCTTTCAGGAAACAAATTGCTGACGCAATTTGTAGTGAATTTGTCCATATACAGTCATTCGCTTCGTACCGTCTTCGACTGCGCTCTCTTCCTTTGACGCTACGCTATATGGACAAATTCAGCCAGCTGTTATCACAGCTGACGTTTATTAAAGAGGAACGCGGGCGACGCCCGCTTTTCCCCCACCGATCGCCGATCGTCGGGTCCCCCTAGCGTGTGCTACGCACACTTTCCGGCCGTTTCCAACGGCCTCTCAGGCTATCGCCTTCACTTTAGCGCTCCTACGTCGCGCCCAACCCACAGAACGGGATCTCTGCCTTCCATTTATTTTTTCTTTTGAAAAGAACGGCGGTTCTACCGCCTTCTATCACACCTTCCATTCAACCAACAAGGGTAAATACACAACAGCTGGATCCAGCTGAAGCTGGTCCATCTGTAAGCCCTTGTTGCTCACTCCAGGAGTGATCCATCTTTTCTGTCAAAAGAAAATATAAAAAAAGAAAGGCAAACCCTTTCTGTAGGAGGTCAAACCATGCCACAAACGTATTATGAAGAATTTTCACGATTGCCTAAAGACAAAATGGCGCAAAAAATGGAGGATATGACGTTCGCTTATAACGAAACACGTGTCCCTAAAAAGCACTATAAAAAATTATTGGATATGGCCCAAGAAGAAATGATTGAAAGCAGTGTTGAGCTTAATCTGATTGACACTTACTATCGAACGATTGAACAGCTAAAGAAGGCAAACCCCAAATGGCTATTTCAAGCTTTAGTGTGTATTGATAAAGGAATCAAACCTAGCACGATTAAGCCTGATGAGTATCAAGCGTTAGAACTTACATGGCAAAGATTTAATGACGACAAGAAAGCAAAAACAACGGATAGCCAATGGTTGGACTATTTCGAATCAATAAAAGTAAACGGCGCTTTCTATTCATTCACCGAAAGAGAGGACGACTAAAATGAACTTAAATAATTGTTTCATCCTAGAAATCATGGACAATGAACTACTTTCTTCCTTAACAGATTCACCAAATCTTGGAAAATACGAAACCGGCCATGACATTCTTGAAGTCCAAAATGAAACCTTTGCTCTCCAAGTTTGGGTAAACAAAATGTATGGTCCGGCTGAAGTCGAATGCAACTTCGGTAAAAAGGTGAATGTTAATGTTCAAACCGGTGAATATGAATTTGATTATCTGGATAGTGCCGATTTTGTTGAAGCTTGTAAAGATATCCCGCCTATGGCGGTTGCTTTAGGATTCTTTCTTAGCTTTTTAACACATTACGAAGGAGTGTAAAACCATGAAAAACGAACAAAAACTACGATACAAAAAAGAAGCAATCAAGCGTATGAAAGCCCTTGGTATCATTGACGATACGATTCAACAATTCGAACAAGCTGACTTGGTTTCCTATTCTTTACGTGGAGGAAACTATTGGCTAGATAATAGCTTTAAGCAATTAGTCGCAGAGTTTGAAGAAAAGCACGATTATCTCGTGTATTACGCTATTTTAAGCTACACCGCCATCGGCAAAATGCTTTCTCTCTTCTATGTTTCAAACCGAGAAGAAGAATGGTCAGGCGATTGGAAAGAACTCAATGAAGGCTTTCAAATGTCCTATGTTTTCAATTTGGATATTCCCGAATACTCAGAATTTGGACTCATTGGTTTCAAACCAATAGTTGGTGGCTTGATTCGAACTGCATAAAAAGCAAACAAGAATAGGGAAACCTATTCTTGCCTGCTTTTTGGAAACAAATTGCTGGCGCAATTTGTAGTGAATTTGTCCATATACAGTCATTCGCTTCGTATCATCTTCGACTGCGCTCTCTTCCTTTGACGCTACGCTATATGGACAAATTCAGCCAGCTGTTGCCACAGCTGACGTTTATTAAAGAGGAACGCGGGCGACGCCCGCTTTTCCCCCACCGATCGACGATCGTCGGGTCCCCCTAGCGTGTGCTGCGCACACTTTCCGGCCGTTTCCAACGGCCTCTCAGGCTATCGCCTTCACTTTAGCGCTCCTACGTCGCGCACCGACCTTCCAGGTCTCCACCTTTCATCGATTCAATTTTTCTTTGAGAAGAACGGCGGTTCCACCGCCTTTTACCATACCTTCCATTCAACCGACAAGGGTAAATACACAACACCTGGATCCAGCTGAAGCTGGTCCATCTGTAAGCCCTTGTCGCTCATTCCAGGTATGATCCATCTTCTGCATCAAAGAAAAATACATCAAATCAATGAAAGGCAAAAACCTTTCTGAAGGAGGTCAATTTATGAACAAAAAGAAAGAAATCATCAATAAGCTGCAATCGATCACAGGCAAGAATTCAATTGGTGGGGTATTTAACGACTGGATCCACCTTATGGCCTATACGTTGTCAAATACACTTGATCGTAAGCACCAGAAAGAACGAGAGGCTTTGTATCTTCAGACAATAGCCAAATATACAACGGTACAAGCTGTAACGTTCAGTGAATGCCTTGACCTTCTAGTCAATGCTATGGAATCAGAAACCATTGACTGGTTAGGAGAAATTTACATGGAACTTAGCTTGGCAAATAAATCGATGGGCCAGTGTTTTACGCCAAATCATGTGGCTAGACTGATGGCGGAACTCAGCCTACCTTCAATAATAGCCGAGATTGAAGAGAAGGGCCGCATTCATTATTATGAACCTTGTTGCGGATCGGGATCCATGATAATCGCATTAGCCTCAGCTTTGAAAGATAAAGAGTACAATAGTCAGACAAAACTAACCATCCATTGTGAAGATTTAGATCAAACATGCCTATTAATGTGTTACGTTCAACTGTCTATTCTAGGGATCAAAGCGAAATGCCAGGTAAAGAATACACTGACAAATGAGGTGTTTTCAACCTGGCAGACCCCTTTTTCAATCCTTTTTGGCTGAACTATTTAACCCAAACTGCTGGTAAGTTATACTAAAAGGGAAGAATCTATAGCCACGTAAATCCAATACTTATTCTAAAGGAGAAATCAAAATGGATGAAACAACGGTATACACCTGCAAATATTGCGGAACGACCCTAACAAGCCATTTGATGTGCGACTTTTGTCAAATAGGGTTTTCACCTTCAGAAGTTTCTACAGATCACAGGAGAGCCTCTCAAATTCCGGAAGAACTGCCCATCCTCGAAAATGAGAATGAGGTATTACAACGTGGGACGCTGGATTTGATGCAAGAAAAGACCTTAACGTTATACTATCTGTTAAAAATCGCACGAAAAGCCAAGGATACGGCTTTTCGCGCGAATGAAGATCAAAAGCTGGATCACCTTGTCAAAAAAATTTATGTGATTGAGAATCTGATTTTTGAACGAGAAGGCATCTATCCCAAATCAATGCAAGACTCTGTTTTAAAGAAAAAACGCACGGAATTGATCGACTTTCAGAGTTTTTTAGAAGGCAAAGATCGCATGATTATGAAAAATTTCCAACGAAAAAAGTAGTATCCTAACCAGGATACTACTTTTTATTTCGAGTATATTCCTCTCCGGTGACCGACTTCCAATGCTAATATGATCATTTGATCGTCATCTATTTTTACGATAACGCGATAGTTCCCAATTCGATAGCGCCATTTCCCAGCATGATTACCTACTAAAGCTTTTCCTGTTTTCCTTGGATCACTTGTACCATCAATATTCTTCGATAACCATTTCAAAATAGTGATTGCTTCAAAACGATCCAGTTTTTTTAGTTGTTTGTCAAAGCGAGTCGTCGTTTCTAAAGAATACGTCATTACTAATCCACCATTCCATATTCTTCTAGTAACTTAGATAATGGATTAGATTTTTTATCTTTCAAGTATTCTTCATAGGCAAGATCTCCAATTTTAGCGTCGTATGCATCTTCTAAAGATTCTAGCGTCTTTGTTTTCATTAAGTCAGATAAGCTTTTTCCTTCAAAATTGGCCATATGATCCAGAAACATTTTTTCTTCATCTGAAACACGTACAGTTATAGTTGCCATATTCTACCGCCTCCTTTGCTTCTGACTCAATTATAGCATGAACACAATTGTGTGTAAACACATTTGTGTTCATATTTTGTCAAAAAGGTAAGTCATTTGGATCTACAAGAATTGATTCATATTCACTTTCAAAGGCACTGTAGCTGCCATCTTCAGGTAACTCCCCAGTTGGGTTGGTATTTCCAGCCTGACGCTGTCTTCGCGCTTCTACGACTTCTTTTGACTCCAGTAGCTTGATTGTTTCTACGTTGATTTCCATCACAGAAATGGTTTGATCATTTTTTTTATAGCTTCTCGTCTCGTTTCTGCCCTCGATACTGACAAGAACGCCTTTGGATCCATACTTTCCAATATATTCTGCTGTCTTTCTCCAGGCAATACAGGGAAGATAGTCAGTGACTTCCTTGCCAGTTTTATCTTTATACCCTCTTCGGATGGCCACTTTGAAATTTGCGACTGAAAGGCCAGACTTGAGTTCCTTTACGATTGGTTGTTGGACGAGCCGTCCAACGCCAGTAAATCGATTCATTTGTTTTCCTCCTTAGGATCGTGCATAGTGTTGTTCTACTTTTTGGGGAGCAGCGGTTCGTTGCTGCTTTTGCTTAACCGCATTGACTTCTCGGTCTCGGTCCTTTTTTGCGATCAATTCATTGATCCAGTTAATCCCGATCTTTGGCCGTTCGGACTGAAAGGCAATATCGGATCCAAGTTCGGTCTGAAGCGACAACGTCTGCTGGTTGAATGTTTTTAGTTGAGCGACTTTATCCAACAACTCAAGTGCTTGTTTATTGTTTCCGACACAAAACGTTACTTGTTGGATTTTATGACCTGCCTGAAGTTTATTATTGATATTATCAACAACATGTTCGGCTTGGCCATCTGATAAAGCAAAGAGGATCGTGTCTTTTACTTGATCGATATTCAACGTCCAGTAAGCCAACAAGTCTTCAGGCGACTGAAAGAAATGGATACTTTGAGGTGTTCCCAAGCTTACGTTAAACCCATAGCCTTCCGCTGAAAAGTCCATTATCTTTTGTTCATAGCCCAGCTTGCCAAACTCTTTGCTTTGGAAGGTTCCCCGCAATTGACCGCCTGTGACGCGCCCTTGATCGTTCCATAAAAAGACGATCCGGTCATGGATATCCTGACGCATCAATCCTTTTTTATAAAGCGCATCGACGATTTTGGGGTTTATACTGTACTGATCCACCAACAATGCCTTCATTTCAATATTGTCTTTCTTATCGGTTAAGTAATACTTGAATTGGTTGATACTTCTTCGATTCACCTGATCGACTGGCTCTTGAATGACCAGAGGCGTATGTTCCGTGATCAATCCTTCTGAGCGTTGCTCTTTTAAAAAATCATTCCAATCTTTGCTGACTTCGTGGACAACTTCCATTTGATCATTCGCGTACATCGAATACAGTTCGTTCGCTCGACTCTGAAGCAGCTGTTGCTCTAATCCTGACGGTTTATTCTCCAGGTATAAATCGGCAATCGATTCAAGTGTTACATGCTTTTCATTAATGTCCTTACAAAGGGTATCTAAGGCATCAGTCAGGTCGATCGTTTCTTCTTTGGCATGACTCTTAGGGGTTTTAGCAAAGTAACCGTAGGCTTTCCAGTCATTTGAAATTTTGTTCGTGTCTGTTAGATTATTCTCAATCTTTTGGATCGTTAGGAGTAGGTTCGGATCTACCCCGTGGAGGGTAGCTGCTTGTTTGATTGAATCAAGCACCTCTTGTTGGACTTGATGGTCATAAGGATTCAAGGCTTGATTAATAATCAGCGTATCCGTGCCGACCTCTTGCTTGATATTGATTTTTTTGTCGCATTTACTGTAGAAAGACTGACCCGCTGGATCATTGTCTACCCCATAGAAAATGCCATTTTTGGGAAGGGTCTCAAAGATTTGGTAGCCTTCTTGGATCATTTTAACGACTGTTTTTTCCTTCCGACCCTCCAAACAAACTAAGCGGCAATCCGTCAGGTCCTTATGCAGCGACCAATAGCTGAGTAAATCGATCCCTGCTTCAAAGAAGTAGATCGCTTTTGGTTCGCCAAGAGTAATATTAAACCCATAATGTTTCTCGGAATTTTCTCCAATATACTTACGGGGCGAATCCGTGATCTTGGCTCGGGTGACGATACTCGTCGCACCAACGATCTTCTCTTGTGCTAGTCCATACTGTTTCCAATTTAAAACCGCGCTTCCGTATTTTTTATCTTGAATCAAGTAATCATTATCGATTAAGTACGAAATAATTTCCCGATCGATCCCGCGTATATTTTCCAAATAGTGCCTTACTTTTTCTGTAGAATCGGCTGCCTCATACGCATGTTTATAAGGACCTTTATTTTCTTCTGATTCATCGTACCCCTTGTGTGCTTCAAGCTCTTCTCCAAGAAGAAAACCGACCGCATTTTGAAAGGAATAGCCTTCATATTGTGTAAGTAAGGAAAGAATGTTGTCCCCACGTCCAATACTATTATGAAAAAAGTAATTTTTTTTCTGATCAATAATTAAGGAGTCATGCCCGTTCACATGGTACTTCAAGTAGCGGCCATGACCTTCTAACTCGCCAGAACCGTGTGCTTGAATGTAACTGACGATATCGACCGAGCTTGCTTTTTTAATCTCTGCTTTGGAGTAAATTCTCGTTCGTTTCTTTTCTTGTGTACTCATATAGTTCCTCCTTTTAACACATAGAAAAGAGGCTACCTCAGTAGCCTCTCCCGTGTTCTAATTCTCTTTTTCTCATCGTTGCTTTACGCCATTCTTCGCGCTCATAGGCACATTTACTTAGAAACTCTTGGTGGGAATCATCGATCGCTTTCTTGAAATCATTCAGTGCTTTTTTCCCAAGTACAGGCGCCCGTTTTTCTTCTAGATAGGCTTTGACTTCTTCTGGGGTAAAAGCAGATTTCGCCATCCACTCGTCGCGGCTCATACTCTTTTTCATCTCAGTCAACAAGGCGTTCCCCATATTCTTATACAAGTTGGACAACTGCTGCTGCTTATAAGAAGGCCGTCCCTCTTGAACAGTTGCTTCTCCAAATGTTTTTTGAAACAACGTACTTTGTTCATCAAGTAAGGAGTCAAGTTCCTGAAGGGCGCTTGGATTATTTTGATTCATGATTTCCCTTGAAAGAGCATCCAGTTGCGGACGAAAATCAATCATGGCATTGTTGCCGTATTTCCATAGTCTGCGGTCATCCGGCAGCTGGTTCATCAAGCGGGTGACCCCTTGAATAATCTTGAGGTTGTTTGAGTAACCGATGGACATACTCGTTTTAACTAACTCATGCCGCATCAAATAAGAAATCCGACTTAATGACGCGTCGCGATCCATAATCACACTACCAAATTTGGACTTCATTGCACGGGTTGCCTTCGGAGGGATCTTCGCACGATACATCGATTGATTTCTGTAGGTCATCCGATCCAACGTCCCTTCTGGATCTGTCGTCACTAACATCGTATGCACGTGAATATTGTCCGTGTCAAAGTGAATAGCTGCCCCCCAGGCAGCGCTAGAGCCAAAGCCCATATCCTCAACTAGCTTATTCATTGCACCGATCGTCGCTTGACGAATCGCGGATTCATCTAAGAAGCCATGTTCCCCTTGTGAATACAACCCTATTTCCTTCAGGTATTCATGATCAAAGCTAAAAACCGTTTGCCACATCGGACTCTCTCTTTCCTTGGCCAATTCAAACTTATCTTTGAGATCAACCAGGTGCGCTGCATCCAAATAATCTTGGTAGCCATTGAACAAGGCAGAGATTCGTTTGGGTGTTTTTTCGGCCTCGCTCATGAACTCAATGCCATAATACTTATCTAGATTATTGATCCGCTTCGACTGTTCCTTGTCCAGGTATCTGATGGCCCCGTTGAATCGTTTATCACCTGGAGAAATGAACTTCGTCCGCATGACGATTCCTGCCTTATAACTCATTGCTTGCCTTTCGTTTTTCCTCTAAGCTTGCCTTGCGCTGCCTAAAGTGTTCAATGTCTTTTTGTACTTTATCCTGTGCAGTCGTCAAAACATTGGCTTCTAAGACGTCGGTAGTGATGACATTTTCTTGATCAAATTCTCCTTTGACAATGATATGATTCATGACTTCTAATAGCGCTTTTGTCTGCTTGTCAACGTAACCGGTTCGGATCCGCATTGGATCCAAATAACTTTTCTTAAGAGAATCGATCACCCGCGCAGCGGTTTGTTCAGCCACGAGATCCGCAACAAACAGATTCGTTTCTTGATTTTGAACTTGGGCAACCAAGTCGTCGAGTGCCTCCCCCTGGCTTCGACATTTGTGGTCATTCATGTAGGATAATAAGAACTCTTTTGTGGACTGTGAAATCCGCGCATTGATTCTTGCAAAATTTGTAGAAGTGTCTTCCAATTATTATTCCTCCTCTCCAAGCAGCGCGCGCCACCGAGTTTCTTGTGCCAATAGCGCTTCTGTGTTTGCTTGAATGATTTGTGCCAACTGTGATTGTTGTTCCAGCATTTTGTATTGCACGGCAGCTATTTCCTCCCCATCGGCTAAGCGCAGCGTATGCTCATACATAAATTCTTGAAGACTCTTCCCCTCCCTTTGCGCACGCTTCATGAGCCGGACTTTTTTGTCTGGAGGGAAATTTCTGATCCTGATTTCATCAAATTGTTTGGTGGATTTTGACAAGGTCGGTTGACCTCCTTTCGAAGAATGGAGCTAGTTTCTAAATCCCTCTGGATGGCGCGAAGCGACAAACAAGGGGGTATTTAGAAAGAGCATAAGGGAAATCTGTACCCACATTCGTGTGTAACCCAGCAGTGCTGGGTGATTTGAGTGGGTACAGAGGTAGGGCATTTGCCACCACATTTGTGGCATGTTGCCACATGGTTGCCACATGACTGCCACCACATTTGTGGCGTACTGCCACATCTTTGCCACACGTTTACCACCACATTGCCACATCAGTTTTTCAACTGACTTTCTCCGGATTCATTGAGCCTATCCCTTAAATTGGCAACTTGTTTCTCGAGTTCCTCGATCTCTGAGTCAATGGTTCGATTCCGTGCTTCAAGGTTCGTAATCGCAAGTTTCAATTGCTCGATCGAACCGTCGGTTTCGATAATTTCTCGGTCCGTCATGTGGGCTTTACTTTCTTCAAGAATCGAAATTTTTTCTTCTGATTCCTCAATTGTTTTCTGATTTTCTTCTTGCACTGTTCGATTTTTTTCTACTTGTTCGATGCGATCTTCAATCATAAATTCAAGAGATTGAGCGAAGACGTCTGCTTCTGAAGGAACAAGGATCTCTTCAGAAATTTCCTCTTTCTCATTCACCAAAATTACCCCTTCAGACACCACATCATTGATGGTAAGTTCAAATGCAACCCGCATAGCGGTGTAGGATTCTGGAAGATTTTCCAAGAGGATAACATAGTATCCTCGGTCGCCTTGAATGACAGTAGCCTGTGCCTTATGTTGCGAAGCATTGATAAATTCGAGTGTTACATCTAATTGATTGTAGATGTCTGTTAACGGCTCTTCAGGATTGGTGATAATAAACAACGCACGATTATTTTCTTTATCGATTGTCTTTTCATGCAAGGTATAGGTTCGCGAGTTTAGGGTGTACAGTTGACCGACTGGTGTCGATACAACATCTGTATTTGACTTGATAAAAATCCCAGAAAGGATCATGCCAGAGTAGACCACGACCATCAGAAAAAAGTATCCCAAGTACCAGATTGACTGATGCCGGCGTTTACGAATCTGAACGACTTCATACCAGTCTCGAAGTTGTTCGATTTTTGATTTATTCTTGTATTCTGACATCCCTACTCACCGATCGCTTCAAAGAAAACTTCTGGCACTTCATTCGTTGGAATGGCCTCTTCGATACGTTCTACCAGCCACCCGTCTTCTGAGGAATGAAGGTGAACTTTCACGATATAGTTGTTCAGGTATTGATCGTTCCCATCGATCCTTAAATCAATTTTTGCCAGTACAAGAGTAGTGGCTGTGTCTGTAGAAGATTCATCTAAGAGGTAGGTCTCTTGTCCCAGTAATGCACGTGTGATCAAACGATCATCATCCGGACTTAAGTAGAAAGGAGCGATCGATTGTTGCGCAGTTTCAGTCATCAGTGGGTATAATTCTTCTAATTGTTTTTCTGTTTCATTAGAAGAAATGGAGTAAAATCCTCGAATGAATTGTTCTGATACACGAATGATTTCTTGGCGAGTAACACTTGCGGCTTCCGCTTGCTCGACCAATTTTTTCTGTTCCTCCAAAGAAGCAATTAAGGCCTGTGGATCGTCTAATCGGGTGTCACTTTGTTCCTTAGACGAAGAGGTAATTGTGGGTTCATTGGTGGAAAATGACGTACTTGGTTCTGTTGGTGAGCGAAGTTCTGTCCATAAAAATAGGCCGCCAACTCCTAACAGAATGGCCAGCCCAGTACACGATACGATTATTTTTTTATTCATTACGCACCTCTATTTCGTTTCTTCGTTTATTCGGTTTCCTTCTAAGTCCCATTCGCAATCATAGCGATCACCGGATCGTACATAATTGGCGAGATGAGAATCAGTTGACACGAATCGATACCACTCTACGTCGGAACAGTCGATGCTTTCAAGACGCCCCTGTGAGATAAATTGTAGGATGGTCTCGTCTTCGATTTTATCTGTTTTTTCAACTAGTTTTGTGACGTTTTCATAGAGCGTTAGCTCATGCCAATCCTCTTCATCAAGGTAAATTGAGGCAATGACTAAGACGTTTTCTTGTTCTTCTTCCATGTGGTTTTCCTCCAGTAGTTTCTACTTTACTTCACTTTGCGGACGACGCTGGCGATTGATCCAGAACTCATGGACCGGTTATACTTCGCACAAACCCGTCCCTTCTCCGCGTTTTGTTCGTAGGTCGAAAAATTACCATTATTATCAACGCTATAGATCACGCCGGTGTGACCATAAACACCTGGTGACACTGCCCCACCAGGATGCCAATTGATGATATCCCCTGCTTGCAGCTGCTCATACTTGGGATTGAAAATAACCTCCCAACCATGCGCCCCCCAATTGTAGTCATGACCGATTTTCCATGCGTACATAAATCCGGACCCCATGAGTCGAGGACCGCCCATTTGATCCACATAATAAGCCGTTAATCCATAACATTCTCCGTTATAAAGGCTTTTATTTAGTACAGCTTCTAGAATGGCTATATCGCCGTTCGTACCACCGTTACTTCCGGCTTGTCCCTCACCGAGTTCAATGTATTGAAACACCAACTCTCCATAGAAAAAGTTGCCTGAGTGCAAGTACAATTGCCCCCCATTGTATGGAATCGCGATCGGGTTAGGATAGTTATACGGCGTACCTGCAGTCGGGAACCCATTCCTTCTTTGAATCGGAGCCATGACCGTTAGTGAATAGCGATCGGCCACATTGATTGAGTGAGTATTTCCTGTACTGCCTAACCAAGAGATATAGGCTGTCCCAAAATTATAGGCTTGGGAAATCATCTTACGATCGTCGCCTAGGGACAAGGTTTTCGATAGCTGCAAAGCATTGTAATAGTGGTTGACTCCTTGTTGGATCGACCACTCGACACTGCTAATCGCGTTTGGTGCCATGCCCGCTGACTCTGAACTTTGCATTGGATCTGGCCCAATACCACGAGACTCAACCATCATGATTGCACTGAGAAAGGGCACTTCATCAGGGATCCCTTTTTCAGTGGCATATTTTCGAATGAGTGGTTGTAAAGAGATCACTTCAGCACTCAAATTCTTATTCCCTAGCACAGTGCCAACAGGCGCGCTTTCTGATGCTTGCGCGTCACTCGCAAGAAAGGAGGTGATCATAACAACGAAAAGCAAGATGGCCGCAATCCCGAGCAAGAACGGTGTGAGCCATAAGAGTATTTTTAATTTCCAGCGGTCTTTTAAGTATTGACCAAGCATGTAAACTCCCCCGATCTATGCGATATCATCCGAGCGTTTTCCTCCACCGTCAAACAATGCCAATTCCTCCTCTGAAGCAAAGACACGCATCTCATAGGTCTCTCCAGAGGTGATTTTCAAAAGGGTTTGTTTCGGCTGGAATTTACTGATCTTCTCTACTTCAGTATCCGTTAGTGAGCCGTCATTTGCCTGACGTAGGTTCTTCAATTCTTCGTCTCCTGGCTGAAAGAAAAAGCGATATTGCATAAAGTCATAGATGTCGTTCATTTCATCATCTTCAGCGCCAGTATCTTTTCTTGAAACAAGCGATCGTACCGTTTGTGTATCCAAACAAAGCCCGCAAAATCGCTTTCGAGCCTCTCTGGCAAACGTATTAAAATATTCAACCATTCGCGGGTTTCGTGCATTTAATAGGTTGTGCGCTTCAGCCATGAAGAACATGCCCCGCTTGATCTCTTCAAAGCTGATCTCTCCTTCTTGATAACGTTTATTTTCCCGTCGGCCATTGATAAATAAGCTGCTTTGGAAAAAGTTGAATGCGTTGAACAATTGGGCGTTCACGTAGCGTTTATCATAACTAGACAACCCATCGATGTTAAAAAAGAGAATTTGTTGGTTCGATAAGTCCGGAACGTTCGTTGGACCATTGAACATATCTTGGGTCGTCTCGATCAGTTTGGTTAGCGTAGTGTATATGTTATACAAGTGTTCTTCTTCTACTTTAATTTGAGTCGCTTTCATTGCTTCTTCGATCAGCGCGATCAAATCAGACAGAATCGGGTATTCATTTGGCGCGCGGCCAGTTACCTGTTTCACATCCCCAAACGTATCCTTGAATCCTTTTTGGATGTATAGTCGGCTGACCATCTTATCAAAGATGTCTAATTCTTCTTCAGGGGCTTTAGGCTTCAAAATCGAGTACCACGTCCCCAGTTTAGACTGATGGAAAATCATACACGCTTTCTCGTCGATCTGAAGCGTATCTTCGTTAACAGCCAACGGAAACACCTCAAAGATGTTCAAACGTCCGTCTTGGCCATCCAATCGAAGGATCGTGCCGTCTAAGCTTTTGATCAACTTTGAAAACTCGCCAGACTTATCAAACCCGCGGACCATGTATCCTCGTCCAACGTTATCAAGCATGATTTTTTTCATCAGCGTCGTTTTCCCGCGACCCATCAGTCCGGTTAGTAAGATATTATAAAACGTGCGCCCACCACTGATTTCAAAAAAATCAACGATCATCTGTCCGCCAGTATTGGAAAGACCGATATATTGTCCCCGTGGATCAGTAAGGAATACTTGGTTTGCAGGAAAACTTGCGCCAAATACCGTACTGGAGATATCCAGCCCGCTATGGCCATTAGGTAACATCAATTGCGAGTGGTAATCAAGAAACATAGCTTGCCACTCATACCCTTGTTCAAGGGTGGCATTCGTCACACCAAACTCGTCTTTTTTCAACTCTTTTCGTACCTCAATGACCCGCTTTTCCAGCTCTTCCAGCGTATCGGCGAATAGTTTTGTCCGAATGATAATGAACTTTAAGATTTCCCGCCCTTTTCTTACCTGCTTGGACAACCTCAGTAAGGCTTGGTGATCATCATAGGCGATTTCTCTGGCCGTTGCGTCTTTGCTGGTATGGTACGTATTGGATAATTCATTCAATGCTTGACCGATCGCAGCACGCAAATTGTCATCATCTTGCGTTGCGATATCCACCGATAGGATTTTATCGTTGATTTTGGTATAACTGTTTAGCCATAAATAATCAGGTTCACTTTGAAGACGAAAGGTCGTTAATGTGGCAGAATAACCGGTTCCTGTTCGAACATAGGTTTCGCCAAATTTGAGATTGCCTTGTGGTTGGATCCGTGCGAGCAACTCAACATCTATACCTTCTTCGAGGATCCGCTTATTTTTTACAACAAGACCTCTAGGCGGATTTGGTGCCTGGTTCATGGATGGATTGCTCATCCGAAACAGTAACTGTACTTTATCTTCTTTTGAGAGGCTCTCAACTTCAATGCTGTTACTTAGGCAGCTATGGAAGGTACTCACGTTTTCTCTCAATTTTTCTTCAGAATACCCAAAGACGAAAATGAAGTATTCTTCCATTTGCCTATACTTACCAATAAAGGCAAGTTCCGAGTACTTTCGTTCCAATAGCTTTTTTAACCTGGGCGACGTTGCCCGTTGATATTCACGCTTATAGTAGGCTTGTTGGGCACTTGTATCGACAGGCGAGTTGATCGATACGATCTTAAGCGGTGGCTCGTACAGGCTTGATAAAGCCCCGTACGCTTCCATCAATCGAATGAAGGCTTCTTGCTTCATGCCAAATAGATTCCGTCCTTTCAGACGATAGACTTCAAAAAATCCAGTGGTATTTCTGATAAAATTTTCCTGTTCTGTTCCACCCCAACTCTTAATTGGATGTACCTCAATGATTTTTTTTAAGTCTTTTCCAATTTTTCGATTATTTCGTTTTTCTTCCCTTTTGTCTCGTTTTTCTTCCCTCGTCAATGCTGGAGAGGGTGGTTGATTGGCTGGTGTTTTTATTTGCCGCTTTTCCCTCGCTGGTTTCGATTTTGATTGCGATTTTGATCGCTCGTTTGTCCCTTCAGCAGGAATTGTAAATTGAAAGTTTACTTCTGGTTCTTGTTTCTTTAACGGAAATTTCCTTTTGTTCCTCACGCGTTAAATACCCCCTTTACTAAAAAAGAGCAAGGCAATTCGCCTTACTCTTCAGAAAAACCTCTAGGATCGATGGTCTGATACCCGGCATATTCCTTTAACAAATACCGTCGAATAACCAGTTTGTACATTTGTAGATTATTGATCGTTGGATTATCCTTCGGTTTCTTCATCAGGTAGAGCATATTGACGCCTGTTAATATGACAAAAGGTAGTTCAAACAGTGGATAAACGATCCCTCGTATGATCCAAGCTAATCCTGTAACGAGAATAATAAATACGAGTTCAGGTAAACGGATCCCCCAAACGATCTCTCGTTTGGGGCGGATACTTGATACGTTTTTCAATTCTTCCATCTTAGTCCTCCTCTTTTTCTATATATTTTTTTCTAGGTTCGAAGTTGGATAAGGCTTTATAAGAAGTGTTTTTCCCTAAGTCATAGGTTTCTCGGTACTTTTTGTTTTTCTGTGCTTTTTCAATTTTTCTATCCGCATATTTGTTCGAAATGACCTCTCCTACGGTATCCGTTGTTAATGGTCTGGATGAGTTTGCAAGGTCTGTCTTAAACTGCTGGACACCGGTCAAACTATCTAGTTGAGGAACATGTACCTGACTAAGTGGCTTGGTGAACGCACGCGACACATTAGCAGCTGAAGATACTTGTCCTGCAGAAAGATTGCTGACGATTGCAGCTGACGGCGTGAAGCTTGCAGAAGGCGTTCTTGAAGCCCCCGCCAATGAGGCGTATGCCCCTGGACGTGCTGCCGCTAGACTATCTGAAGCCATGCTTTGAACAGCTTTCCCAGCCATCGATTGCCGCAAGACGTTGCCAGCATTAGGATTGTTTAGTTGCTGCAATCCTGGTGCTGCTTTGACTTGTTCTGGCATGCCCATGGCCTCGGCTGGTTTTTGGCTAGTAAGCGAATCACCGGCCATCATTTTATTGATCGCCATTTGGCTACCCAAGCTGATTGGCTGTCCTAGCGTATCACCTGCCTCGGATAGTGCTTGATCCATTGCTTGATCAAGCGGTTTAGCCATTGCCAAGTTTGGTGTAAAGCCTCTGCCAGTAGAATTAGTGGTTTCTTTGGCTTCAGTTCCTTCACCTTCTGAAGCCTCACTTAGTGATCCTAGCGACCCACCTGATAATGGTGAAGTTCCCGCCGCAAGTTTGTCGGATCCTTTGGATAACGGTTTATTGGTCGTGCTGCTAAGTAAAGGACTACCTTTAGTTAATCCCACTTCTTCTTGATCAACTGAATCCGTTGCTTCTGTGGCGCCATTCACAGGTGTGAGTGGATCTGTCACCTTATCAGATCCAGACAAATCATTCTTGACCTCTTTCTCAAAGGCTTCCATTTCATCTGGACTGAGCGCATTATCTTTAGGTTTGAATGAATCATTGCTGCCAGATGATGCGGCTTTCATATCTTGATCCAGCGTATCGGTTTCTCCGGCATGTTGGAATGCACCACTAGCCAGGCCACCAATGAAGGAGCCACCTTGTTTGACACCATTCTTCATTTTATCAAAGCCATCTTTTAGTTTTGGCAATCCTTTCTTGCCGCCATATGCTGCAAGGGCAGCCATTCCCATCGTTTGTTTGACCGCTGAGCCGATTCCCGACTCTTGTCCTGTCAATTCTTGGATAATAAACGGTCCTTCTATAACGATAAAAGCGATAAAAACTTGTAGGATAAACCCTTGAATACTATCGATTTCCTTGTTTGAGTTGATAAAATTCACCATCAAACGATACATCCGCAAAGAGACCGCAAACAAAATGACATTGATACAGGTATTGACAATTCCCATTAAAATCTTCTTCACTTTGGCAGCCTCTACTAAATCGCTAAACGCAAAGAAAGGAGCTATGATCCCGTTAAATGACGCGTTGTAAATTGCTTTTGTATACTTGTATGAAGTCGCAAGTACAATAATGATGGACAGAATCAACTGACCTAAAATGGTCCAAGGACTCCAGGAATAACGAT
Source organism: Enterococcus sp. AZ149 (assembly GCF_051714285.1). Taxonomy (NCBI): domain Bacteria; kingdom Bacillati; phylum Bacillota; class Bacilli; order Lactobacillales; family Enterococcaceae; genus Enterococcus; species Enterococcus sp. AZ149. The sequence continues at coordinate 32,087 of NZ_JBIORO010000003.1, read as the reverse complement.
AGTAATACTCATTGATCGTAAACATGCCTTTGTTTAAGTTCACGACTTCAGGCGTGCCTTCAGCATTAACGATGACTTTTTTTGTGAAGACTTCTTTTGAAATCTTGTTTTCAAAGTCAAAGTCAGAAGCTTTTACCTCTTCTGTGATATCTAGCCATTCCATAGCATCATCTGAATATTCGATCGTAGTCGCTTTGTCAGCCGATGACCAACCAAATGTATCAAATGATACAACGTCGTAAATATTTTCGCGGATAATCGTCTGACTGGTACTACCATTTGATTGGTATATTGCTTTGGCCACCGAGAAACTTGACGTTAGGAAGGAGGCGGTCAGTGTCGTGCTTAATAAGATAACGCCAATTCCTAATAGAAGATTGTCCATGAGAGTGGGCAATTGGTATTTTTTTGAATTCCGCATGTAACCCAAGAAAAAAAGGATCATGCATAATGTGCCTACGGCAAAAACCGCCACGCGATTGTTCTGAACAAAGCGACCGACTCCGGAAGAAGAAGAAAAGGTCACCAGCTCGTAGACCCCATCTAAAAGCTTCTCTAAACTGTTAAGAACGAAAGAAAAGACTTGTACTAATGCCCACATGAACTGCCGATAGACCCAAATGATGAGATTGGATCGTAACAAAAAGGAACTGAATTCTCGTAAAACGTCGATTACATCCATTGTGACCTCATTTCTGCTCGGTAAAGTATCCTAAAAACTGTAGTTTTTCAAGCAAAGCTTCATTGTTAAGTTTCTCCAAGTAGTCGACGTACTCCTCATAATATTCAAGTTGATCAAGCTGCTCCAGTCGTTCTGGGTTCGCTTTTTCTAACATTGAGTGGATAGTATAAACAGCATTTTCGCCATATTTTTCGATAAGACTTACCCGTTCTTCAGGTAAATGAACAGACGGTATTGAGGATAAGTTAGCGGCAATTTTATGCCCGTCAACGCCTTTATATTTTTCATCTAGGATTGCTTCTGGTTTTTCCATCAGTGCTGCAATCTCCCTTCTTTGTTCTTCTTCATTTTGTTGTATGTCTTGTTGCGCAAGTGGATTCTTGATTCGCTGGACAAAACTCCGACTGTATTCCTCCAACTCAATATTTGGCACATACGGTAAATCGAGGTCTTGCCAACGGCCATCCGGATCAAAGTACTCGTAAAGATAGGTGTATGCATAGAGCAGCGATCCATCTTCTCCAGTATTGAAAATAGGATATGCTCGTATGTCATTTCCTTCTAAATCTTTACGATGGATAGATCGATGAACGATCACTTCCCCTTCTTTTAGACGTCCCAATTCAGCGGGCGTAAACAGTGGACGTGTATCAACCGTTTCAGTAAATTGTTTATTGATGTCAAATAGGCCGCCAGAACGACTCTTCATTGTTACCTCTTCCTCACCAAGAAGTGCAGAAAAGTCTTCTCTGGCCTCCTTAGAACCGGACATAAGCCAAAATTTATTCATTGCTTCATCCTCAATGAACTCTCCCACTTTATCCGAGTATTTCATGATTAATTGGTTAGGGTGTTGCACATAAAAATCAATTAAAATCCCTCTACCTGCACCAACAGAAAGCATCGAAGAAATATTGGAGAACCCAGGAAGGTTACCGAACTCATCCAATCCTAAGCGAATCCGTTTGAGTAATTTCCCTCCTTCTAAGCTAGAAGCATACTCACTGGCAACATGATAAAGTTGTGAGATCCATGTGCTGGCAATGATATAGTTGGTCTGGATATAATCTGGCAAGACCAAGAAAACAGCTTGTGGTTTGTAGTAATACCAACACGTAACGCCTGCTCTTGGATCAAATGATTCACTAGGCGGCATTTCGACATGATCAATTCCTTTAAAATACTCATCTGAATTTGGAAACGCCTGATATTCTGTCCCCTTAACAATAGAGATCCTTCTCGTTGCTTGAAAGGTTTCATTGAATTCATTGGTAATTTCATAGGTCAAGGTGTATTCGCCAACAGTACTTGGATCCACCTTCCCTTTAACGGTTATCTGATCCGTAAAATTGATTGGCGTAGAATCTTTCGTCAATTTTTTAAAATCAAATGTCGATCGTGCCATCATCTTGGCCACCTTAGGTGCGATAAAGTTTCTTAATTTCGCTTGAGTGGTTGAGAAGATCGAGGCCCGCATTTGACCATCCGCATATTTAACGGTTGAATATTCTAGTTTAGCGGGGTTTCCTGCAGGAAGATTATCAAAATACTTATCTAGCAATGTTCCTCCGCTTTCATCTACGGTACCCAGTTCTGCCAACATGTTTGAGACGGCATACATGGTGATATATTTTTCCGTTTTTGAAGGATCTTCACTCTTTTCAATAAACTCATAACATAAAGCTAGGATAATCGCATTAACAAGCGCCATTGCGGTTTCTTCCCAGATTGGCTCTTTTGCTTCTTCGTTATGATAAAGCGGATAACTGAAAGTTTTACAGAGTTCGATTGCTTCATCAACTTGCCCTCTCATATAGGCATCTTTCACTAATTCCAAAGGATTATATTGCAAGGATCGATCTAAATCGATCAGATTAAGTACGGAGCATTCGTAACCACGTTTTTGAAGGGTTCCTTTCCCCATACCAGCAACCGCAAGTTCGTACTTTCCCGAAGCGTAGACCAGGTGTGGCTTTTCTTCTGACCGTGAATACACATCCATATCAGGTAAAACCTTCGTTTGACCTTTCGCAGATCGAGAACGGCCTAAGATGAAATTATGAGCAGGGCCTTGATCGATATAGACTTTATCCTTAATACGCTTCACGATCGTTCCACTTGGCCCAGGATACGTTTCTACAGCAGTTCTTGCACTGATTGGCACACCCACGTACTGTGCGACGATTTCTTTGTCTGTTGTTAAGCGCTGCGTCGCTTTGTTTCCTTCTTCCAACGACTCATAGTTTACTTTAATCCGGAACCAGAAGTAAAAAAATAGCCCAATACCAGCAAGGTAGAGGGTGAGGTAGATCCACGGATATAGAATCGGGTGAAACCCGAAAATATTTTGCATAGGCAGTTTCATTGGTAAAACATACTGCAAATTATAAAGAAATGAGCTGATCAAGTTCCCTAATAGGGTCATGAGGAAAAAGACACCAATCCCTATATAGAGCTGCCCTTTCTTTTTATCCAGTTTCTGAACCGCTGTCTTCAGACGAGTAAGGAAAAGAATATTTTTTTCTTCACGCATGAACTTTTTCTTCATACCATCGATCGTCCTGTCTCTTCCTGATACGTGTCACGCATGACCTGGTTGTGAAGGATATGTTGGTTCAATTTCTGATCATTGTCCTTGGAAAGGAATTTTTGGATAAACGGAGTATCAAAGGTTGGACTAGCGTTCATGGAGGCCAATCTTTCTGCTGCTTGTTCGAGATTACCTACAACGTAGGTCTGCACGTCTCCGACTTGATCAAATTGCATGAAATCAATGCTCGCACCGTCTATATTGGGTTTTAGCATAATTTCAATCGATTCATCCACTTGATAAAAGGCATGTCCCTCGATCACGCGCTTCCTGAAATTCAGCTGTTGGTCCTCTTTGTAGGACTTGATCTCACTGCTTGTTTTTTCGCCAGTATAGCTCCAGTCCACGATTTTCTCGTCTCGATGGAGAGCCAAATTTGCGCGGATCTCTTTTTCTGACAAGGTGGTTGTTTCCTGGGCATAGTGTGAAATCTCTTCTCGAGAAAAAGCAGGATCCTCTGCAATACCATAGTATGTCGCAAACTGCTCTTCCAAAGCAGTAACGTTCGATACGGTTGGTTCACTACCTTCACGTTCTTCCTGTCTCTCTTTTGTGACAAGATTTTCTCGACTAAGATCTTGAGACAGATACGCTTCGATCGTTTCAACGAATTGTTTGGCCGTCCGTTGAATATCTTCAAGGATCAACAGCTGTGCTGGCTCTTCTTTTTCCTCTAATGTACTTAAGTGTTTTGTCCAAGAAGCCATGTAATGGATTGCTTCTTCACTTGTATCAATTCCATAGTGCTTGGTTACGACATAAGAAACCATTTCTGCTTGTAGTTCCTTAATCGACGCACCATCAGACGTTACATTTTCCGTTGTCCAATATCCTTGATCAGGAAGATTTTTCGGGTCATGGAGCGCAGCGTGAGCCAATTCATGAATCAGCGTAGGGATCCGTTCTTCTTCAGAAAGCCGGTGACTTAAGAAAATCTCTTTTTGACCATGGTTATTGGTGATAAATGCGCCTTTTGCTGAGCCTAATTCTTGAATGTGAAAGAGAGAATTCTCACGATCATTTATCGGAACATTCAGCTTGTCTGCGACCTGTCTCAGACCTAAATCAAGTTCCTTCAGGAGTTGCGGATCTTTTATTTCAAAAGAGAAGGGCCGATTGGGAAACAATTTCGGGTAGTCTTCTGGACCAGCTGTTGTTTGTGAAATATCAAAGACAGATGTCAACTTATAGTAGGTGACAGTATGTTGCTTCAACTCTTTACGGTCCAACGCCTTTTTTTCTTCAGGCGTTGCGTCGATCAAACGTTTCGTCTCTCCTGCCTTCGTTTTAAAATAGGTTTGCGGGTTAGGCTGTAAGATTCGGATACCTTTTTCACCCTTTTTCACGGAAAAGCCCATTTTTTTAAAGAAACCAAAACTTCCGACACCACTTGCCCCTGGAAACTGGGATTGGATCAATAGCTGATTCCTAAGCGAATACTGATAGAAATTCCCCATGAAATCGAGTAATTTCAATCTCTGTTCAGGTGAATCCGTGTATTCTTTGACATGTTCAAGGCTTGATGTTGTCAGGGCAGCTATTTCCTCTTGTAGTGCTTCAGGTGAGGGTTTAGAATACTTGGCCATGGAATTCCTCCCTTTCCATAAATAAGCCGTCACCCTCTTGGGATCGTTCTTCTAATTGCATCTTAAAGTCTTCGGCAATGACTTCATCTACAGGTGCGCGAAGGATTTCATTGGTTTGTATATCTTTTCCAATCAATGTTGTTGGCTTCACTTCAACCACCTGTACTAGATTTTTTTTACCAGTCATACTAACAAATCTCCTCCTTCTATTTTCGTTTGTTTGGTAGTAATTTTTTTATTCCATTGCGTGACTAATAGATAGTCGGTATCAATCCACTTGCCCAATAGCTCCGTGTAGCTCTTCTCGGTTGACTCAACAATCACTGCCAACTTACGGATACGGTCCTGATTCAATGTCCCTTGAAATCGCTTATGACCTTGTTTCAGTGCCAACTGTATCACCTCCTTTTAAAAAAACCTCTTCTTAAAATAGAAGAGGGTTAACTTACCACTTTATAAATATATTGTTGTTTCTAATAGTAGATTAGGAGCTCCCCTCCATCAGTCATCAATCATCTCAACTTTAGTTGTTCAATTTTGTTGTCATAAGCATAATATTTAACATACATATCAGATAATTTGCTTCCTACTGATACAGTCGAATGACACTTTTTTTGTTTTTTCCCACTTCCACAAAAACACTCTTCGTTCCTAGACATAATACCAATCCTTTTTTAGTTTTATGTCTATTCTATCATTTGTCAGTTTTTTTAAAATTAATCAAAACTATTTTTTTTCCCGATATTTCTTTTTTTAGTAATTTGTATATAGTAATTTGTCCCATGCCTAATCGCTTTTTGTTACATCTTTCAGCCATAATAGTAATTTTCCCTTCAAAAAATGGAGAAGACCATGAGATCTCTTCCCTTTTGTTTTTTTTATTCATCTGTTTTTTCGTAAAATGAAAAATCCAAGGCCACTGCCAACAATAAAACAGCACCGGCTACCGTCAAATAAACTCTCCCTAAACTGAATTACAGCTTGAGTGAGTATTTGTTTCACTTATGGAATAAGACCTCCTTGTATGTTATCAGCCGTTTTTCTTAATTTTTGCCATCTGTTCTTTACAAAAATAGATCATTAACAATACATCTTTGCGCATGGCACAAAGAAAAAGTAAAGCTATTGTTCCGGGCAAGTAGAAAGCGGCCGCACCCTTCACCGCAACTAAGAAACTAAAATAAACAGTTAAGGATATAAGAAACAGTCTTTTAAAAGTAGCTTCAACACTATCCATGAATTTTGACTCAGAACCATCTTTAATGGCTACTGTTAACATCCAAGGCCAATATTTAAATTGATAAAAATATTCGACTAAGCTGAACTGCTTTTCCTGATGATCATTAGGATCTATTTCATTTATATTTGTAATTAGCCCATTAATTGCTGTTTTTCGTTGTAGCTGAAAATAGCCCGATTGTACTAATCCTTCCGTCTCTTTCTTGTCTAAATATTGATCCATTTTTTTCAACAAAGTTTGCGCTAGAAACAAACTAGCAATTTTCTCCGACAAATCTATTCGATCAAGGAAAATTAAAACGAGTAGTCCGCCTGCTGCATATAAAAACATCACTTTAAGAAATAGTCTTACTATCGATTGGAATTCTAAGCCCGCATTTGATCGGATCGTTTCTGCGAAAAACATAAAAAGAGTAGCTATAAACAATACTACAAAAAACGTTTCTAAAACCATAGTTGTCAATGAAACCGTTGATCCTTCAGAGGTGTACAAGATTATTTCGTTATCACCAAACAACAAGAAAGCCTTTGTCGTCTGGCGCAAGATCATCAATGATATACAAATTTGACTTAAAACACATAATATTTTCCTAGTGATATACCATTTAACACTATTTTCCATAAGATCAATCAGTCCTTTCGTGTTTTCTGACAAGGGACTTCTTTTCGATAATAAAATCTTTAATCTCGTTCGTCTTATTTCGATGTCTTAGCTGATCTAAGTATTTGTAGGCTTTGTAAAAGGCTTCATTGATCTCTTTTTGTGAAAAACCTTCTGTTTTCACCTCGAACATGGCTGTATCTGGAAAGGTCGGTGCGTTATCAGGTGGATAGCCAAATCCTTCACCAAAACATCCGTAATTTTCCTTCGTATCTAGCCAAAATGGTCCGAAATGATTCGCATTCCCTGCATTTTTTAAGAATGATTTCATGCGGTTTTCATCCACAAAATAATCTTGTCCATTTAGCCACTCTGTTAGCTCTGCATGAGAACCAACAAAAATTTTAGTTTATTAAACATAATGAATTAGTTCCTTTCTACTGTGCTGTTCTTCCGATGAAAAACACTACTCTGGTCAATCCTTTCTAAGTACCTCACTTCGCAGCGAAAAAAGAAAAAAGTGCCTCACTATTTCACTAGTAAGACACTTTTTCGTTTCGTTCATTTTCTGATTTAAAAACTCTCCAAAGCTGAATCTTCAGCAATTTGTTCGCTTCCTATGTTACTTTTTGAAGGAAGGTCGTCGTTTTTCTCGATTACCAGTTCACCAGGTACAGGATCTTCCACAATAGGTTGATCAGAATCAGTTGATAATTCAACACTTTCAGAAGGAATAGCTTGGATTTCTACAACCGAAGTTTCATTAACTACATTCATTTCGTCGCTTGGAAGATTTTCTTCTAGAGGTGGTTCTTGCTCTACTGGTGGCTCTTGTTCTTGCGAAGAAACCACAATGACTTTTCCAACTGCTTCTGATCGCTTGCCGTGACTATCCGTTGTTGAGATAGGGATCAAAAACTCGCCTTCTGAAGAAGTATCCACGGCGTTTAATGCTGCATCGTCCACTTCAATCGTTGGTGACACCCCTTTTTTGTCGTCTTCACGATCGCTTACAATGATGGAGTTGATAAAGAGGTTTTGATCAAACGTTGTCCCCGTCTCAATTATCATGTCCGGTACGTAAATACTTGGTGCCTCATTGACAACAGTAACTGTCATTGTTTGTTCTTCTGCTAGTTTTCCATCCCGATCGCTGATACCACCAAAACGAACGGTGTACGTTCCTTCTTTGCTGATATCCACGTTGTTTTCTAAAATGTGTTCTTCAGTCGCTTCAATCGTCAATCCGTCACGATCGTCTTCACGATCCGTTACCTTCACAAAATCCAACGGATTAAATGGTTGATCAATCTCCCACTCAATATCTTGCGTATGAATCACAGGCGCCTCATTGGTCACGTGGAAGGTAATCGTTACCGGTCTTGCACTTGCCCCAGAAGAATCACGAACTCTGTATGTTGCTTCGTAACTTCCCTCTTTAGTCATATCTAGATTGGTCGATACCCGAACAGAATCAGTAATATCTCCATCCTCCAAGTCATTTGCTTGGATATAGTCTAATAAATCAATTTTGTCATGAATTTCTAAGTCAATCTCTGTAGCTGCAGGTGTTAATACAGGTCTAGAGTTGACTACTACAATAAGCGTGGCAGACGCACTATTCCCAAAACGATTGGTTGCTTTAATCGAAATGGTATGAGTACCAACTGAGAGCGTATAGGAAGACACTTCAATGATTGGTGAAGAATCCCCACTATCAGTAACTGAAAAATAATCGTAGGGAGAAAATGAATCGCCCTGGTTCAAATAGATCGTTTGCGCAAAAACATTTATGGTTGGTGTCGTCTCTTGAATAATTGGTGGTAATGGTGGATCTACGATCGGAGGATCCACAATAACCGGTGGCTCAACAACCGGCAAATCGCCTTCGTCGTCTGGTTCAGGCACAGGAAGCAGCGGCCCTTCTGGCAAAGCAGGAGGCTGTGGTGTAACAGGCGTTTCCGGTGTTTCTTGTGACTCACGCTCACGAATCGCATTGGCGATCGACAAAAGTTCTTGTGGCTGCAATGCTGCACTTCCGGTTTCTCGACGTTGATCACCTGCAAATAAACCGCCTAAAGGTGGAGCGAGTTCAAAACGGTCAAAGATACTCGCTGCCTTGTCTTTAGTCCCTTCTTTGACGTTAGGAGATTCCCTCTCCTTCGTAGTCGTATTGCTGCTTTCTTCAGATATCTGCTCTTGTGTATCAGCAGTGCTGGTCTCATCCGTTGAAGATAGTGAGTTTCCTAATAGTGCGACGGTGCCGATTCCTAAGATAGCGGAACTGGCGAAAATCAAAACGGATTTCTTATTATTAAGTAGCTGTTTTTTGTGTTTCATGCTCTAAATACTCCTCTCCTAAATTTTTCAGTCGTTTTTCCCATAGTTCTTTGTTTCTATCGTCTTTTTGTTCCTTATAGAAATCGATCATCTCTTGACAGGCCTCCCCAGTTTCTATCAACTCCTCTAAGTAAGGATCGGATAATTCCTTTTGGATATCTTTGGCTGCCTGGAAATTCCCTGATTGTACATACTTGATCCCGCGCACCATCCATTGTTCGGTGATCAGGACAGAGAGCTTTTCACTTTTTAGTGTACGATTAAGGATCTCTGCTTCTTCTAGTCGATCCAATTGAATGAAAGAGTAAGCGAGCATTACTTTTCGCTCTTCAGTCAACGAGGTTTCATCCAATGAAATAACCGTCTCCCAATCCTCTTGATGAAAGGCTAAATCAAAAGATCCTTCGGGCGTTGGCCATTCTTGATTGAAACTTTTCAATTCGTCAAACCGCTTTTCTTCGGCTAATAACGTTGCAATCGTTCCAATTTCTTCAGGATATTCATCTGCTAGAACCTCTGGTGACTCCTCTTTTAGACGCAATTCCAGCTCATCCTTATTAGATTGGAGATCCTCAACGGCTTCTGTCTCTTGTATCCCTTGATATACGTGGATTCCTGTATAACCAATTCCTGATAATAGGATTATTCCAATACCCCCTATCAGGACTGGTCGAAGCCATTTTCTGCGTTTTTTGGGTTGGACATTTTCGTGTGGATCGGCCGCTACTGGTTCTGGGCTTTGTTCTGCTCGTTGGCTGTCCATGATTTCTGATGCCAAATGACCAATAAATGCTTCTGCTGCTTCTTTGGAATAGTTGATTTCCACTTGTTCTTCGATAAATTCTAGAAGATTGTACCCATAGCCGAGTCCCAAGGTCATGACAGCATCAAAGTTGGAATTCTTGCGACGTTTGGCATCTTGCTCGTTCGAATAGATTCGAATATGCACGGACTCTTCTACTTCTTCTAGCGCTAGCTGGTCCTCCACTTGTGAAAGTACGGAAAGCCCTTCGTACAGGGATATCGGTTTCTTTGAGAAACGATGATTCTGATCAAATGATATGCTAATCAAGTGACGCCCCCCCTATCTTTGAATCGTCTTATCGAGGAAAGTACATGCCCATCATGATGACCGTTTGGTGAACAATGGCTACCCAACTTTTGGCTTGCGTTTCTAAATAAGCCATGATTGTAGCTGCCGCAAATGCGCCAATCAATCCAATGCAGGCACGGATCATGTGGTCTTTTCCCATCGAATGCTTTTGTGGTTCTTTGGACATGAAATCCATACAGCCCAGAATAAATTGAACAGCCGCATAAACACCGATACCGGCTAATAGCCAGGTACTTACATCGTCCATGATTTTTTTAAATAGTTGACCAGGATTTGTATTGGCAATCGCAGTGCGTGTCATAAGTTGAAAAATAAATGGATTCATCGTGGGTAAACTCCTTCAGGTTTATTGGTGACGCTAAGGTCGTTGATATGATTCATTAGATAGTTGAAGTGAAGGGTAAACCGCCACTCCTCATAATCAATTCCTTGGCTTTCGATCAGCTCTTTTGTTTTTTTCTCAATTTCTTGCTTCTTCGTTTTTGTCAGCGCTTCTATCATCGTTTTGCCTCCTTAATACCGCTTTTTTCGCTTGCTGATCATCATTGCAATGCCAACAGGTACGGCTAAAGCAATCGTGATAATCAACATTGTCTTCGGTTCTGCTCCTGTTTGATAAAGGTAAAAACATGTACCAGCTGCTCCAAAGAACAGAATTCCGAAAATTATTAGCATTACTAATTTCTTAAATTGTGTCATTTTGTATTCTCCACCTTACTTTTATTTAATTTCAGTATTTAGTTGATCTAAGATATACAAATCGCCTCGTGAGATTTCTTGGTTTTCCGAGACGATATATTCAAACCAGCCTTGTCGCGCCCAAGATTCATTGGGATTGAATTTTGCTCTCGTTTTCTTCTTGTTGATTGGCACCATGACTTCTGTTGGATCAAGTGGAACCTGCCGAATATCCTCTACTTGGATATAAGTATTATGATTGCTTTTCGTGATCAAGCCGATACGATCGACTTCCGTCAGGGTTTGTTGTGAAACTAATCCATTTCGGACAAGCTCTGATACTTTGTTTAAACTCAATTGGATGGAATGCAAACGTTCCTTTTTATGGCCAAAGGCAAGGCGTACTTCCTTTCCAACGGTTAAATGGAGGACTTTTTCTTCTGTGGTTTCGGTCATGTGGTTCTTTCTTCCTTTCTGTTAGAAATAAAAAAAAGAAAGCACCGAAGTACTTTCTTTTGGGTAACGCTTATTTTGGTAAGACAGTCATAGGATCGATCAATTGATCCTGTGCCAAACTTGGCGATAAACTCACTTCAAAATGCAAGTGAGGACCGGTACTGTTTCCGGTACTGCCCATTGAAGCAATGATTTCGCCTTGCTCAACGGTTTGACCAACGGTCACTAAGTTTTGATTGTTGTGGGCATAGAGTGTTGTTAGTCCGTTCTCGTGTTCAATAGCAACGTAATTGCCCCATGACGCATGGTATTCAGAACGAATCACGGTTCCTGCAAGGCTGGCGAAAATTGGTGTGCCTAGTGGTGCCGCAAAATCGACGCCTCGATGAAATCCTCCCCCACGTGGGCCAAAGGAAGAAGATACGACCGGATTAGCCACAGGGTGGATCATTTCGTCAGTGCCTTCTGGTAATTCAGCTTTTTCTTTGTCATAGCTAGTCAATGCGTAGGCTTCAATTAGGGCGTTTAACTTCTCGCCATATTGTGTATCCGTCGCATATCGGCCGGTTAAAAATTCTGTTGTGTCTTCATAAGATTCCGTTTCTGACTTCCAGGTACCTTTATAAAAGTCATTATCATGCGCTAAACCTTCTTTTAAAAGCTTCGCATAATCTTTGAAGGTCGCTTCGTAATCTTCATACTGACGGAACGTTGCATCGATCGTATACAGATTCCCTGATCCATCATCTTCTTGTGTCTTAAAGGTGACACCCTTTCCTTCATAGGTTCCCTTGATCCCAAAAAGGTTATGGTAAGGGGCTTGGCTTAACTTACTTTGACCACTGGCAGATTCAAGAATCGCTTGGGCGATCATAACCGAGCCGTAGAGGTCTTCTTCTAAACCGATTTTTCGTGCATCTTCGCCGATTTCTTTAATGAAATCCCACGTTTCCTTGACAGGAGTGATTGCAATGTCCGTCGATTGATTGGCTTCATCTGGCGTGCTTTCTGCTAGCTCTGGTAAAGTCGGACGTTGATTTTCAACGGGCGCTGGCTGCACGGTCTCCGGCGTTGCGTCCTGGTTCGTTGATTGATCCGGCTTCGGTGTTGGTGCTGGTTTTGTTTCTTCTTTTGGTGGCTCCACCGGTTTTGGATCTTCTGGTTTCGGTGCTGGTGTAGGTTCTTCTGGCGTTTCTTCAGGAACTTCCGGCACAACAGGAACTTCTTCAACAGGTGGGTTCACCGGTTCGCTTGGTGTTTCTTCAGGGGTTTCACTTGGTTGTGACTCCTGGTCTTCAGGAGTAGCCGGTGATTGTTCTTCGGTTGGTGCTGATTCTGTTGCATCCTCTGGACCAACAAGGGCAGCTGAAGCTGGAATAGATGTTAAAAACTGGCTACAGACCAGTGCAAGTGCGATCCATTTTTTTGATTGTTTCACTAAAAAATCCTCCTTTTTTTCCTCTCTTATCATACCGAAGATAAAAGGCAATGTGTAATCAATTTTTGCAGGTTCATATGAAAAAAAGTATTTTGATCAATCGATTGTTCATTTGCTGCGTACGTAACTTATAAAGCATTAGGTTCATAGGAGTTCTGATAGTTTCTCGTAAAACTCCAATTGACTATAGAATGAGGAGAAGATTGATCTCCTTAAAGGAATTTGACCTAACAAATCTAATAATTCGAGGTCAATCAATGTTTCTATTGAAATACTTTTTTGCTTGCTCAAGGTGAGGAGCTTCTTTAATTCCCTTTTATAAATCCGACGTTTGAGCGGTGATTGGGTCATGCAAAGATCAATCATTTTTAGGTGAAAAAGGAAGTTATCCATCGTTCTCCTCCTTAGCAATAAGAGTAAAATTATTTTTTTCCTAAACGTACATAAAGTAAGAATGAAAGGGTCATTGAACAGATAATAAGCAATGGAGAATAATACTTAAGAATGAATCGATCAAGACTAGATGCATTAGATCCGAAATATACTGTTTGGTTTTCATTTGTTATCTCTCCGTCTATTTGAGGCGGCGTACGATGCATAGCAGGTCGGACATTTGAATGCCTGTATCTATGATCCGTTGTTTCTCGACTTTCTGATTTGTCCTCTATCTTTATTGTATCTCCGACTACTTCAATTGATAGATACGGGCCTTCAACGTCTAAAAACCAATTTATTGATTCAAATTTTTCATTGTTATCTTCAGAGTAATTTACGCTGTCTTTTTCATTAAGAAGATACGATTGGCTTTGTTCAAAGGGATCGTTTTTGACAAAAGAAGACTTTTGATTGTGGATCAGCAAAATAAATCCAATAAAGATTAGTAACGCTCCTACCAATAAAGTTCTGAGAACCCCATAGCTTATTTCAATTACCATTTCAATCCCTACTTTCACAATTTATAAAAATGGCTGCAAAAGGTTTCCCTCATGCAGCCCAAATATTACGCTTGTTTCTTACGGAAGAAGTAGAATCCACCAACAATACTTACAGTGATCACACCTAGTACAGTTAGAATCATACCAGTTGTGCTTCCTGTTTTCGGTAGTTCTCCTTCACGTTTTGGTGCGACAAAATGAACCGTTTGATCCATGTTCTCTAAATCAACCTCACGGCCAACTTCTTCCTCTTGTTCTTCATCATAGTAAAGGACATGAGTGGCAGTCATTTCGTCGCCATCTTTCATGGTGTTTGCCGGTAAATCAAGGAAAACAGACAATTCATCTTCTTTGCTTTTCGCTGTCCATTGCGTTGTATCACGGCTTACAACTTCACCAGTTAAGCGATTCACGTATTCAGTAACGATCGTATAGGTGTGCCCAATTTCAATGGCGTCCCCTTTGATCCATACTTTGTCTTCCAATCGGTTATCGATCGTAGGATCCACGATTTTCTCACCATCAACCGTCGCAAACAATGTCGTAATTTCTAAGTCTTCACGTTCGTTCACGACTTCTAATACAATCAATTCACCATCGTTTTCGACAGTAACGGAGAAGTCAATGTCTTCTTCTAATTCAAGGTACCCTGGTAATGGTTGCCCTTCAACGAATTTATACTCGCCGTAAGGTAATCCTTCAAGTGAAATCATTCCTTCTTCGTCCGTTAAGAACTCATCAACCAGCGTTTCAGACCCATCTTTTTCAATTTGGTATAAATTGAATGGTACATTCGCTAAAGGCTGTTCGTTCAAGCGATCGCGTTTGATCAATTGGACGTCTTGACGTGCTAAACGATTCGGCACTTCAATTCGGATCATCCCGTCAGAATCTTCTTGCGTCACACTGAAGACGATTGGCTCTTCAAGTAAAACATACCCTTCTGGCGCTTTTACTTCATGCAATTCATAGCGATCAACGCCCCATGCAAGGCTTTCGGTTGTGACGATCTCACCTTTTTCGTTTGTTTCAAAGACGTCGGTGCTTTCCGTATCATTCGGGCGCTGCATCGATACGAATGCCCCTTCGCCATCATTTGCCCAGGTATCAAAGATTTTGAATTGTGCGCCGGCATAAGGAATGTTTTCACCGGTTTCTTCATCGACTTTCACAATGTGCAAACGAGACTCAATGATTCGGTCTTCCAGTAAGAAGAAGTGCGTATAGCCATCTTCTGTGATCGTAACATCAAATGGTTCAATCAATAGATAACCATCAGGGCCTTTTGTTTCTGATACTGTATACGTGTCATATGGCAGATTTTCAAAACGGAAGAAGCCGTTTTCGCCAGTTGTCACTACATACTCTTGACCTGTTGCATGAGCTGTAGCCGTTAATTCAACCCCTTCTAAAGGAGGTTTGATGTCTTGGTTCGTTCCTGAGATTCGTTCCAATAAATCTGCCAAGTTGTTTGGAATCAATGGACGAGAACCGAATTTGTAGCCTTCGATATGTCCCTTGATCACATGGTCCGTAACAATACGGCTGTGAAGCGCAACTGTTTCATTTTGACCAGCATACGTTAATTGAACTTCATGTTTCGTTGGATCCAAGTTGTACCCAACTGGTGCTTTAACTTCTTGTAGGAAGTAAGTGCCAAGCTTCAAGCCTTTGATTTCTGCTTGAGAAAGGCCGTCAACATTATCCATCGTTAAGGTTGCGACAAAGTTTCCATCCGCATCCGTTAATTCATACTTCGCACCAAAGAGTGTTGCGGCACCTTGTGGGGTGTTTCCTGTTTCCGCATCTTCTTTGATTATAGTAAGGTTTGCGAGCTGTTCTTTGTTATCAAATGTTACAGTGGTCGTTTCATTGGCCCGAATGGTCAATGTTTGTGGGTTTGAATTTAAAATATAGCCATTTGGTGCTTTGATTTCCGTAATGGTTACCGTTGTATCCACCATAAGGTTTTCCCAACGCGCTTTTCCATCTGTGCCGGTGGTTAGTTCTTTTTCTTGTCCATCTGACGTTACAAAACGGAAAACAGCACCCGCAAGTGGGAGACCCGTTTCTTCATCGACTTTCAAGACTTCAGCATGTCCTTCTTTTAGGACTTCAATGTTTAATTGAACATTAATTGGATCAAAAACGTGCAAAACGCCTACTCTTTGGCCGTTTCCAACACGATATACTAAAGGAGTTTTTGCGAAATCTGTAGGGATTCTTGAAATGGCAATTACACCTGACTCGTTAGAGTTAGCATTGGCTGTAATATGTAGCCGATTGCCTTCTTGACGTAATGAAACATTTGCAGTGTTAGTTAGATTATCCATAGCGTAGTTTGAGAACACGCCATTTGTATCTGTAACTGTTACTGTTTCACCAACTTTTAGAGTAATCCGTTGATTATGGAAACTTGGACGTGTGTTGTATTTTGAAATCTCTGATTCAACATGTTGCTTACGACTAGCATAGTTTGAAACGGTTGTAGATAAAGTCTCTCCACCGAATGCTTCCCAAATCATTTGTTGGACTGCTACATATTGTGCATTCGATTGATCTGAATTTCCGTACCACCCAAAGTATGCGGTAAGTGAAAGTCGATCTCTAAGTGAAGAATTTGAAATCACTTGATCTAGGTTGTTTTGAGTTGCCCCACCGCCTAGACCTGCTGGTACACCTTCTTCAATACAAAATCCAATCTGACCAGTTTCGCGAATCCGATACATATAAAACTTATCATGTAAAAAGTTATTTCCATTGGGCATATTACGCCATACTTGATGATCAATCGTGCGAATATTTTCAATTGTATAACCAGTTGCACGAGTAAAGTTTTGTCTCAAACGTGCATACTCTTCTGATTTGGCTAACATTTCTTCTTGTTCTGAGGTACTTTTTGCATTTTTTAGGATATAGTCCATTGTATAGCGATCGTCGAAATCACCTGATACCTCAACGTCTTCCATATCCTCTGTTGGGGTAACTTCAGTTCCTGAAGGCAAAATAAAAAGTGAATCACCAATTGTCTCTACGACTGGTAATTCACTGGCATCTGGACTATCATTAGCACGCGCATTTTCTGACTGAAGGCCGTCACTATTTTGCGTTCGATCTAAAACGTCATTGGCACGAAATACTTTTGCTTCAGCTGGGGGCGATTCTTGTTGTTCTTCCTCTTCTTTTTCAGCAACGGCGGTCATTCTGTTGTATTCAATATGATCCGCTACTGCCAGACCTGGCGACACAAACAGCTGACCCATGGTAAATAACAAAGCCAGAAACGTCGTTACTTTCTTAAAATTTTTCATTTTCAATTTAATTTCCTCCTATTAATTAGCTTTCTTTATATCACTATCATTGAACACGGAGCTCGAATCATGGGTTTCACCAGCTTTCTAATACAAAAAAGGCACTACGAAAGTAATTAATTTCGTAGTGCCTCAAGCTTGTTAATATATTTTATGAAAAATCAACTGAGTAGCTTAGTACTAAGCCATTTGACCATAATAGTGGTTTTGGAGAAGGTCGCATTCCAAACCATTCACTATCGGGATTCATAACTTGTTCCTGAGCCCACGCCATAGCCTCATCACCAGTAGTAAACTCCATACCACTGTTACCTAAAGGTGTCACTCGGTACAATTCTTCTTCAGGATCCGTTCCTTCACCACCTGAGCCATTGTCACCGCCGCCATTATCAACATCTGTTGGAGGCGTCACATCAGTGCCACCACCATTTCCGTTATCTCCACCAGTAGGAGGTGTGGTTGTCCCATTATCGCCGGAACCATTACCCCCACCTGTAGGAGGTGTTACTGTTCCATTACCACTACCTGATCCATTATCATTAGTTGCTGGAGGATTGGTCGTGTTATTGGTATTTCCAGATCCACTATTTCCAGTGTTTGATCCAGTTCCACCGCCGATTGGTTTTGTTGGGTCCACTCTGTCTGCTGGTGTTTCTTGAATCACGGCCTGACTAATTGTATCTCCTTGGGCATTTTCCATCGTAGCAACATTGCCATCCCATGAAATTGTATTGCCAGCAAAGATTAAGTCAACATTACTAATGCTATTCCATTCTGCTAGTTTTTCAACAGTGATATTTGTTGCTTCGCTGATAGCACTAAGCGTGTCGCCCCAAACGATCGTGTATTTGTTGCCTGAAATGTCTGCCTTAATTTGTTCAGATGAACGAGGCGTCCATTCAGCAGCTTCTGCTTTTTCTGTATGAATGGCTAATGCCATTCCTCCAACTGTAATTCCGATTGCTAACACTTTTAACATTTTCATTTATTCTTCCTTCTTTCTGTTTGTTTTGTATTATAAGTTTATGATAACAAACTAACTATGTTATGTAAATAGTTATTTGAAATTTTTTCTCAGTTCAGTATAATAAGTTTATTATTACAATATTAGTAGGAGGTGGATCGATTGAAATTAGAGACTTTAGAAGATGTACAATCCTGGGCCAAAGAAAACTTGATAACTCGGAATGAAGCAGCAAAGCTTACGGGTCAAAGTTATGCAGCCTTTTCGCAAGCAATTAATCTGAAATATGTTGTTCCTTTTTTAGAGTACGGTACAGGAACAAGAACAGTAAGGTTATATTTAAAAAGTGATATAGAAGCTTACGCTAAAAGAATTGAGGCACGTAAAAATTCTTTATCTAATCAACCTAAGAAAGGAGAATAAAGTGCTTGAAGAAAAAAATCTTTTATATTCTACCAATTCTATTTATTGGTATCAGTTCCATTTTGATCTACCAAACTCGCAATACTAGGAATGACTATAGAAAAACTGTAGAAAGCTCGTCTAAAAGTGAGCTTTCACCGTTTGAGCAGTTGCAACAAGCTACAAGCAACGACTTGGTTGATCTTGGCAAAGCCATGATCTCCTTTGTTCAATTTATAGATAGTAATGAAGCAACTATTACCACAGAAAAAGAGGAACTCAAACTTCCCTTAACCATAAAGGATTCAGAAACGAATCAATTCAGTTTAGAAACTCTCGAATCAAGTCCTGAGTTATTCGTGATTGGTGATACTTTTGGTTTAGCTGTCGACGATCATGGCACCTATTATTACTATTCATTAGAATAAGCAAATTCTTAACTGAAATTTACCAAGGATCCCATTAACGTATCAAGGAGAGATCTTATCATAATGAGAAGCAGCAAACCATGTAGGGTGGTTCTTTTACGCCGTCTTGTGCAAAACGTCTAGCAGATAGAAGGAATGCTGTCCTTGGCAAATCTCAGTTAAGATAATTGATTTAATTTAGGAATAATAGTTTGTTTTCTAGTTTGGTGGGTCTTCCAAAAGTTGTTCTCGGGTTAATGTTGAATTTTTCATTTTGAAAAAAGCCCACACAATCAAACGTAACGCTAATTTACCTATTCCTAAGACAATATAATATATTGCCATAATTGGTATTAGTAATATTAAGCCAACAATGATCATGAATGTTCCAGTGGCGAGTGTTTCAAGCAAATCTGATTTCATAGCTATTCTCCTTTCGATTGTCTAATGTTAGACAATGTTTTTTTTTGTTTCACGATAAAACAAAATTTTTTATTGTAAATAATCAAAAGATCATTGTTTATTTAATAATTTTAACAAATTCGAGATAAATTTACTATTAATTACTTGTGTTTTCTCATACAAGTCTAATGCCTACACCAATTAGTACCGAAATTAACAAGTTCCATCCTACATACATTCCTAAAGGCCCCCACAAAAAACCAAATAGTATTTCTCTTCTTAAGAGGAAAGACCCTACTACCATGAAAACAAAACTCACTAAGACGATTCGCCAAAACCATTTACTGAATTGATCTATTTCTTTGTCAGACTGCTTCGTCTCTAAAAATGATTGGCTCACGTTGATCACTCCTTTCTTCGTCTATGGGTTGGTACAAAAACTTATCAGCAAATTTTTTCTCACATTCTATAAGATCACTCATCATTTCTGTGTGAGAGTCTCCTTCACCCACTAATTGCCAATCGAATTTCTTATTTCCAAAGAGAAATACATTGTATTTCTTTTTTGCACTTCGTGAGACATTCATAGTTATTTCCCAGCCTTCGCTAATGAAGTCGTCAATTCCTTTCACGTAGATCCTCTCCCTTCAAAACGTCTTACATTTACTAATTTTCAATAGGACAAAGAGACGCAAACTTTTACAACCGGAGAAGTCTAACTCCTATGAAGGCAGGATATTTGCTCGTTGTTTAGCACAAGTCTTGGCAAATCCTTCAATGATTTTGGCATACCACACATTAGTGGTCGTGGTCGCTGAACCCTTTATTAAGCCATGCTGATTAGTTCAGAGGGGCTGTCCTACGCCCTATTCAATTAAAACTGATAACCGTTCGTCATCAACCGTTATCAGAAGTTTTCTTGCTAAAAATTAGCAAATGTAAGACGTTTCAACATATTATTTTTTTTAAAGTTTGTTGTGTTTCGTTGAGTACCAATATTTCGCCATTTCAGTGCCGAATTCCTGATCTTGTTGTTTTTCTATCTGTTTATAGATACCTAATGCTGCTTGTCTAGGATCCTTTTGAGTAAATTTGAACACATCGTTTTTTCGTGTGGTAATCAACGGTGAATCACTATTCATTCGTTG
This sequence comes from Enterococcus sp. AZ149, assembly GCF_051714285.1. Taxonomy (NCBI): domain Bacteria; kingdom Bacillati; phylum Bacillota; class Bacilli; order Lactobacillales; family Enterococcaceae; genus Enterococcus; species Enterococcus sp. AZ149. The sequence goes on along the minus strand of NZ_JBIORO010000003.1, from coordinate 11,794 downwards.
TGCTATTACTCGTTTCTTTTGATCAAAAATCAGTTTGATTTGATCAAACACATCGTCTGTCCGACCTTCCAAGAATGCTACTTCATAGGGTTTCCCTTCCTGGTAAAATGTTGAAAATCTGATAGCATTTTCTCCTTTTAACTTCCAGCGCTGTCCGTTGAATAACTGAATAACTAATTCCTTTTTCGTGATTAATTCTTCAAGGCGAATTACATAACCCTTCGTCATATTACAACCTTCTTCCTCGTGATTCTTAACAACTTTATCCGGGCAAAGACAAACAAAAAGGAGGGAATCTCACGTAAACGTGAAATTCCCTCCTCTTGTGTTATAGCGCGCACTAACAACGTTGCAAAACACCTAAAGCCCCAAATCAATTGCTTGAATAAACAACAATCGCTTCCCCATTGCTTTAAGACAAGTATTTATCCGTAAGACTTTGTATATCGTTCTTTCCCAATTTGAGAGTTTCCTTGAGAAAAAACAAAAATTTCCAAAATCTCATGATAATTACTTGTAAGTTTGCTATAATAATGCCGTTGTAGCTTTGCTATAACATGAGGAGCAAATCCGTTCAGCAAGGGCGTTTGTTGAATGGACACCTTTGATCTCTATGACCTCTAAAAGGACTGCAATCCAGATAGGGCGAGAGGTTCATCGGTGGCTCCTTTTTGTTTGCCTTTGAAACAAGACGCACAAAAATCAGTTATTAAGTTAATTCCAAAATATCACAGTTATAAACCATATGCAATAAATTTCTAATTGTTTTTATTCACTAAATACAATTTTTTACAAGCACTATTAATATAATTTAATGCTTTTAGTTAAGGCTTAATAACTTGAATGTCACGTAAAAAATCGAATAAATTAAAAGTATTGAACATTGTGAATTCCTCCTCAATCATTATTAGATACCGGCTTCTGAAATAAGCGTACCAAATTTTTAAAATTAGACAAGTTTTTGTCAAATCGCGTTCTATAAAACGTTAAAAATGAGGAAAAATTTCGATTTTTGGAAAAAATCTCTAAAGATTTCCTTAAATTAAGAAAGGTTTTGAATTTTCTGGATAAAATAAAATTGAAAGCAATCGAGTTTTTGAGAATGAAAAAGAAAATTTCTCGTTCCGAGTTAATTGACGGAATTATTACTCAATCTTCTTACTCCAAAATAAAACATGGATCAAGGAGATTAAAAATGGATGAAACTGAAAAACTACTGTTGAGATTAAACGCGCGTAATCAAGATATTGAGGACGTTATTGGCTTAATAGAACATGAAGATCTTACAATCATTAAAGATTTCCGCGACGCCTTAGATCACCCAACTGAAGAAAAAATCTACAGTTTTTACAAAAAAATTGAAAAAAGTAAGCATCAAAAAATTGAACATTTACGTTTTTCGCTAATGATCGAAAACCACTTTCATGATCGGTATTCTGGAATCCCACCAGTAGATTACTCAGTCTTAACTAACATTTTTCATCAGGTAGCTAAAACAGACTATCTGACTACCCTTGATTATCAATTTATCGGTGACTTTACAATTTTTTTATCAGCAAATGAGCATTTATTTCAAAAAATAGTCACCAAACTAATCGATATTAAATTTTCGGAAGTATACTCTATTCAAAAAACAGTACAGTACTACCTCCCTCAAGCTTTAACAAACATTCTTGATATACTTGTTGACCAACATCAGTTTCAACAAGCAAAACAAGTTTTGTCAGTTTATAGACAATACATAGAATACTTCAATGATCATCAATACAAACTGTTGGCAGATTATTTTGAATATCGTCTAAACTATTTTTCAGCAGAGACAATTGATGATCAAAAGAAAATTCTAGACGAAATAGGTGAATTTCTAAAAACTGTACAAATCTTGTTTCCTGATATGAATCAAACCAAGCAAATAGAACAGTCATACACCAGGTTAAAAGACGGCCATTCTCTAGGAAAACCGCTATATTATTTTCGTAAAAGTTAACAAAAGAGCCGGCTATCTCGCGAAAAGGAGTTAGTCGGCTTTTATTTTGCTTTTAACATATTTTACTCTTGATAGATCAATAGTGTTTGATTTTAATTTCTGGGTCTTGTGATTTGTATATTATCTCGAACATATTTGTATTCCATAAGCCGCCTCCTACATTTTTTTATTTAGTCTATCATGAGTGGAACCAATCAAACAATGGAATTTGCGTAATAATTTACGTGATTGAGCTTAAGACATACTCATTGCAACTTTAAAACGATAAAAAAACAAGAAAAAGCGCACAATTTTCAATCAGCTGTGCGCTTTTTCTCGTATAAAGACGAACGGTCAAATATCACTTTTTTTAATAATTCTTGCTACAGTGCTTATCTCATCCTCAGATAAACGATCTACAACATCCAACAGTTTTTCGTTTCCGTCAAAATTATTCTTCACTACTTTTTTTATTTTATGACGATCTGATACGCCATGAATTTTGTTGATCATTTTCTTAGAGACAACTAGACCAGCAGTCAATCCTACTAAACTCAAGCCTAGAGTTACTTTCTTTGCTTTGTTCATGCTCATCCGCTCCTTTCTCAGTATCCTATCATTCACGTGACAGCGAAACAACAGACAATCCAATTAGACTGTCTAGTTGATCTTTCTGAAGGGATAAGATTAGGAACGCTTGTTACGACGCTCATTGCTTCGTTGATTGCTTTTCTTGACGGCCTTTGCAGCTACAACACTCGATAAAACGCCATCACCAAAAGCTTTGTTCGTTACTTTTTTTGCCGCTTTATACTTTACAGCAGACTTTAATAAACCCATTTCAGCACCTCCTTTTTTTAAGTTACTAGCTTCACTTAATAAAAGTTTACAGGAGAAATTCAAATTTTTCGTGAAGAAAAGCCGATAATTTCGCTTTCAACTCATCGATCAGGCACCAACGTCTCTATTCAATCTATTTTCGTCTTTTTTTTCCTGGGCTTCAAACTCTTCAAGAAATCCTGTTCAAGTATCAATAGCTCTTGATAAACTTTGTCCATCGACTTCCCTGAAGAAAGAGACAAGCAATAAAGGAAATCACAAGGTAGTGTTTTTACGGTTCGATTTCGAGTGATCCAGCTGGACACTGTCCCCTGCTTATACGAATGCAGCTCGCAAAATTCATCAATGGTCATCCCTAACTGCCGAATAACAAAAACGTTGACAGGATGGGGATATACGTACGTATTGATAGACATGGCCGGTAATCCTCCTTAAGCATTATTACTACGTTTGCAGTAATAATACCATACTTCAAAACAAGCAGCTAGGGGAAGACACCTAAAGCCACACCTTAGACTTTCCCCTTTTCTACCATGTTCTCAATCATCAAACAGACTCGGACCAATCATGCATGGGGATCTTAGGACCACTCTTTGGTTGCTGGTTTGCTTGTAAGACTGCCTGCCCTGCTTTTTCAATAAACCAATTTTTAACATACGTGAAAATCAGATTATCCATGCTGGTTACTGTTTCTGTTTTTTGTTTTTGATAAGCTTTTAGCAACGTATTATATAATTCGTTAGTGTTCACTCCGTATAATGGCAATTCCTCAAAGACAATTTTTGTTCGTAACACTTGTTCGGCTTTGTATTTGGCATTATGAATAATTTTTACGGTCTTCTTAGCGTCTTTCAACGTACTTGAAAATGTCTTTATTAAGGACAAAGTATTTTCAGGTACGAATGTTGCAATACTATCGTCTTGCATTAGGGTGACAAAATTTTCAAGCAATACAGCTTCTTGTTCTGCTTCTCTAGTGTCTAGTAAGTGTCTATTAGTGTCTATAGAACTAGAAGAATATAATAGATTGTCTGCGATTTTCGCAATTTCGGTTGAACCCTTGGTATTAGTGGGATTTACCGAATTTGCGATTTTCGCAATTTCGGTTGTATCGCTGTTATATTGGGTTTTTGCCGAATTTGCGATTTTCGCAATTTCGGTGACAGTTAAATTTTCCTCTTGTGAAATTTTAAAAACATCTTCAGTTGTGACTGCTGGTTTTCCGAGGTATAACATGTTTGGACAGTTTTGAAGTGTACCGTTTGAATTATTTAGGCGCCCTCTCTTTTGTTTTAACAGGCCAACTTGTTCAAGTTCTTTTTTTATCTTTGATACTTTACCTTCTCTACACTGGAGCAAGGTCATCAACTCTTGGACTGTGAATATAAAATATATATTGTCGTCTTGATCAACCCAATTATTTTTCACTGAATAATCAAACCGATCCTTTAGGAGCATATATGCAATTTTTGCATCGTTAGATAGTTCAAAATATTTCTGATTTGTAAAAAAGACTTTAGGCATTTGGTAATATTTTTCTCTATAAATTTCTTTTGATTTATAGTAATTGAAGTCTGTCATAGTTTTTCCTCTTCTCAGTACTTTATATATTTCTAACTGTCTATAATTAGCAAAGTTATGAATTTGCTTTCATCATAAGAATTCTAACAAACATTTACAATCATTTGTGAGTAAAAATGATTAAAGGCACACAAATCAAATACTTAGATTGATTTGTGTGCCTGTAATTCAAATTAAAATATGATTTTAGTATCCGTAAATCAAGGTTATTGCTACTCTGATAGTTGATAAATCAGCATTATAAATCTGATTTAAAGATACTTAAATCAAAATTATACCTGTTTTAAGTATCGTGAAATCAAATTATAGTATTTGATTAAAGTCTCAACAATCAAAAATGATTGATTTTAAGATACCTAAATCACTGCGGAATTGCTATGCAATAGGAATATACTGTGATTTAAAGGTACTTCAATCACTTATATTTGATTTAAGGATACTTCAATCAATTTTTTGTTTTGAATTTAGTATCTTTAAAATCGATTAAAGTAGCTGCCAATCAAAAAATATTCCTAACAAATAAGGATTTATTTTTGATTTTGGGGAACTTAAATCAATTTAGCAGCTACTATAATCAAATGATTATATTGAAAATAAGCTACTTAATCAAGTTTAGGGGACACCCATTTACTTTTTTGAAATTCTAACGTTTCTTGTTCTATTTCTGGAGTTATTGGCAGATAGGGGATCCCCTTTTCTTTAGCAATAGCATTCTTTTTCTCAATAGTAGGAATCACTGATTTCATATCTTCTTTATAAGCTTTGTAAAGGGAATCTCTGTCATCTCGATCAAAAGAAGATACTAGATAATCCAATGCTAAATCAATAACATCACCTTCGGACTTATTATCAAATTTCCGAGAAATTAATCTTTGTATTCTCAATTTAGTACTAATCGATACTTTGGTATTTTGATCTTTTTTTAAACGGGGATCGTTGTATTCAGCTTTTCTACCAGCTTTTCCTTTATGACTTTTATTAGGATTTTTTAGTTCCTTTTGTTTAACTATACTTTTCTCAGGTTGAATATTAGATTTTTTTTGGATTGATTTTTCTTGCAATGTATCATTGAATTTTTGTATGTTATTCATTCCATTTGATTTTGGGCGTACCTTTTTATTCGGGAATAAACTTGAATGTCTTTCAGCCATATTAATCCTCCTCAAACCATGAGATATGTTCGTTAAGTTCATCTAGAATATTAAGAAATGTATTATGAGGGTTAGCGTCTACTTTTTTTAACTCTCCATTCTTTTTGCGTTCTAGAGTTATTCCAGTTTCATCATATCTTATAAGACGAGCACTTCTAAAAACAATTGTTTTTAGCAAATTATCACCATAAAGTGCTTTCGCCTCATTGTACATATAACTTTCGGTACTAGTTTTTACGTCAAGCATAAAAGGAATAATGCCAGCTATCCCTAATTTAGTATTATATCTTTCAGTAAAAAACTCCATGTAATCGATATAGTCAGCAGCGCCACGAATTGATTTCGGCTGAGTTTGTAACATTATTGCTACGTAGTCGGCAAAATACATGGCACTTTGCACTATGGTACCTAGTGAAGGTGGTACATCAATATAAATTTCATCGTATTGATCTCTTAATGGTGATAACAAGTTATTGAAATATTCAAATTGAGCTATTTTATCATCTGGAAACTTCGACGACATAAAGTCAGAATAATCACTCATAGCAATACTTCCTGCAATAAGATCCAGATTTTCTATTAGAGGAAGAACAGCATCTTGCAATGTTCCTTCATAGAGAATGTCCCAAATTGTTTTCTTAAAGCCTTGTGTTTGATAAATGTTATTACCTAAATTATCAGCTGTAAAGCTCATGATTTCAGAAGCATTTGATTGCGGATCAAGATCGATTAGCAACGTCTTTCTCTTTCTATAATATGAGTTGACGAAAGCTAGCATTTGACTTGTAGTTGATTTCCCAACGCCACCTTTAAAATTTCCCACAACAGTTACATTAGCTGACATAAATCCCACTCCTTTGATTAAGTATCTCGTATTCAATATACTAATAATACATTAAAGTTTCTAAAATGTAAATAAGTATCTCGTAATCAAAGTAATATCTGTAAGTAGAAAGTTCATTAAAATTAGTATTTAACAATAATACTAATGATCTCGTCATAAATTTTTGATTTAAGTATCCATTAATCAAACGTAAAATTGTTTGTAAGCTACATAAATCAAACTCAAAATATATGATAAGAGAGGACAATTGAATTAAGTGACTTTCAATCAAAACATATTTTTTTATTGATAGATACCGTAATCAAATTTTTAATAAATTGTAATAAGAGTATAATTGATTAGGTATCGCTTATTCAAAAAACGATTTGAAAGAACGCTACTTAATCAATGTTTCTTAATGTAGAACTGTTTCAGGTAAAAAAAATCTGTTAGTCATCTTTAATTCAATGACTGACAGATTTTTTCTTTGATAAATTCACTTAATTTAGATATCACTGGTGTGATCTGAATCTGAAATTTGAGGATTTGCTTCATCAGGATTAGAAGGTTCTTTTGTCTCTGGTTTTTCTGCAGTAATTTCATGGATCTTAGTTTTAGCTGTGACTAACTGTTTTGAATACAAGGACAATAATTCTGGAAGTAATGTCCATAACCAGATTGCCAAACTAATAATTGTCAATAATACTATCAAATGTAACATAAATGGAACGTCAAAACCACCGAATAGGTAACTATAACTACCGCTGTTATAATTGCTTAACTGGATTAGGAAAAATTCAAATCGTATCAATGCAACTAGCCAAATCAATAATGTGAGCGTCCAAATGGACAAGAAAACTTTACGCTTATTCAATATAATGCTCTCCTTTAATTTATTTACCTAATTATATCAAATAAACGTTTTGATTTGTTTTTTATTGAGTAATATATGCAAATAAGCATTGGATTAGAGAATGCATTATTTATGCTCCTAGAATTCTTTGCTAGATTGCCACTTTGTTTGACTGTATAAGCACACATGACGTATCTCATCGTAGCCGATTTTTGTTTCTTCTATATATATCCCTAATTCGTCGAAACCTTTAATCTTGCCAATGACGTCAGGGAAATAATTGCCATTTAGGTCTCTGGCTTCCATCTGAATACAGACTAATTTATCCTTCAGTCTTGCTTCCTCCATAATTTTATTGATTTCATCCAGTTCCATTTGTGGTTTCTGGGAAGGGGAGGTTAGCCGCTTTTTATCATCCTTGTTCATTAAGTCTGTATGTTCAGACAGATAGAATCCTGCCCATTTCACCATTCCGCGATCATCGTACGAATCACCGTAACTCATTTCAATCCATCCTTTCTAATGGCCGCCGACTTTCGTACTGCGGCTAACAGCTGTCGCCCCAGGCAACAACGAACTAGCATGAATCAACGCCTTAAAGCCATACCTGCTTCTAATTTCATCACATAGGAAATCGAGCTTTTCTTGCTGAATTGTTTTTTCTGGATCAGAAAATAGATCCAGCTGTAAACTCGTCTGATAAACGAGTTTTGAACAGGATACACCGACATGCCGTACCGCATAACCAGCGTAATGTTCCTCAAACAGCTGTAGAAGGTAACTAGTGATTTGTTTCGTGTTGGACGTTGCTGGTACCTTCATTTGACGCGAAAACCCTGGTAACAACTCGCCATGGGAGTAGCCAATAGAAAGGGCGATTGATTCGGTTTGAGCATGTTCTTTTCGCAACCTTGATCCGACCAAGTCAGCCATTTCACGGATGATAATCATTACTTCTTTTTTATCTGTATAATCTTTCATAAGGATTTGAGAATTAGAAATACTCTTTTCTAGAACTTTATATTTCTTATCAATCTCGCTGCGATCGATTCCGTTTGCGTGAGCGTGCAGTTGAAGCCCAATCACACCCATGGAGGCCTTCAGTCTGGAAGGGGGGGTATTTGCAAGTTCTTCGACAGTAGTGATCCCACGTTTCCAGAGATTTTTTGCTGTACGGTGGCCAATGCCCCAGAAATCGGTCAGACTTTGGATTTTCCAAACAGTAGTAGGGACGTCCTCATAACGCCATTCTGCAATCATGTCCGGATTCTTCTTTGCTGCATTATCCAATGCAAGTTTAGCAAGCAGCATGTTATCACCAATCCCGACAGTAGTGTAGATTCCCGTTTCCTCGAGTATCCTTTGCATTAAGGCTTTTGCAAATTGCTTTGTACGACAATTGCCGTAGAGGTTTTTAACTTTGTCAAAGCGTACAAAGAGTTCATCAATACTATAAACATGAATGTCATCATCAGAAACATATCGACGAATAATATTTACGATTTTTATGTTTGTTTCGATATATAAGTTCATTCGGGGTGGCACACAAATCAAATCTTTATGATCCGGTAGCTCATATTTTCTCGTGACGTTGGAAATACCTAATTCTTTTTTTGCGGCAGGAGAGGCGGCCAAGACAAGTCCACCTGGTCGATCAGATCCAGATAATACCACTAGCATGGTCGTCAAAGGGTTTAAGCCTCTTTCTACGCATTCCACGGAGCTGTAAAAACTTTTACAGTCGATACATAAGTAATCGCCACGGGGTTCAAAACGATAATCGAAATACATAAAAAACCCTCCTTTGTCACAGTTTATTATACGAACTAATGTTCGTTCTGTAAAGAGGGAGGGACTTGTTTAAATTTTTTTTTCAGTAACTAATAGGAGTCAATGGCAATACGTACATCCATGTATTCTAAAGTGGTACAAACAAGGGGATTATCCATCGGTTTTCTTTCAAACGAGCTTAGAATTGCCCTATGACAACCAATAAATAGAAAAACAAGCGAACCGAGAGAAGGCTTCGCTTGTTTCTGATCATTTCTGTTTAATTTTATCTAGGATCACTTCAAATGTTTCAAAGGTATCTATATCTAACTGGCACAGCCAAAGTAAGTATTTCTTTTCCTTATATGTCCAGTCAACAGTGGGGTAGGGAGGTGATCAAATTATTGTATCTTGCTCTTTGTTCACTTGATGCTAGCTGCCAGCGTTTCTCAAATATTTTTTCTTCTTCCATTATTGATCCCCCAAAAAGAGCGCTGCCTGAAACTTCAATAACGGGCAGCGCAAGTCTAATTACGCAGATCTAAGCATATCATAGCAAACAAATATGAAAAAAACTTAGAAAGTTCTGAATGCTCTCCTTCTTTCAATTTGTTTTATTCTAACTATCAAATTAAGATCAAAATATTATTCTTGTTTGTTGGGACTCATAAATGAAATCACATGAATTAATGATATAACTTATTTCTTCAATATTCTGCTTTAACCTATCTAAAGAGTAAAAATGTTTATAATTCATAAACTCACGTTCGATATCGTTCATTTGGCTTAAAATTGAATTGTATAATTCAATGTTAACACCCTCAAATGCTGGAACCCGTTCTGATACAAGCATTCTGAATTCTGTAAACTCTTCAAAAAATATTTCATTAAGCAATACATATTGTGAATATAATTCTTCAGAGCTAATATTAGAATTAGAATTTTCTATTAGTTTATTAATTTCATAGAATCGTCTATCAGATAGTTCATCACTTTCAAAGTATTGTAATTGTTTCTGCAACAAGTCTATTCTTCGTTTAGTTCTCATAAATAATATACTTTGACGAGTATCGCTACGATAATAGCCCGAATAGTCTTTTATCAAATCTTTTTCATTTGAAAGTAAATATAGGAATTTTTTAGGAGAAAATATTTCCAGTCTTGCCCCTACTAATTCGTGTAGCTCTTGTTTAAGCTCGACCCGTACTCCTACTTTTTCTCCTTTTGATTTAAAGATCCAATCTTCTTTTTCATCCTCACTAACAAAAATCACTGTTTCTATATTACCATTATTCTGACAATATCTTTTGATCTCTTCCCAAAGAATCAAGTCCCCATACTGTTTATCATAAGAGTATTCTCCAAAGGTTCTTATGTCATTTTCTTTGTTGGAGTCCTTGTATCCAGGCGGAATTTTCTTAGAATATCGACTTGAGCCATCAGTAGATATAGTGTCAATTTCTTTCGGAGAAAGCGGTTCTCCAACTTTGTCCTCAAGGAGATCAGCAATTTTATATGCTGTTTCAGTATTATCTGGTATTATGTCAGTTAGTTTTTTCAAAGTATTTTCACTGAAAGCTTCCCAAAATTGATCAGTTAATTTATCAAACTCTTCTAAAACCTCTTCTCTTATGGATTGTTCGTCTGTACTTCTAATTGTTCCCCCATATTCTTCAATGTGTCTTTTGATTTCAGACTGGAAAGCAATTTTTGCATTGTCAGAGTTCATAGTCAATTTTTCAATATTTTTCTTATTTGATCTCGTTACATTTTGTCTTTCGTAATGATACTCTAATGCAGCTTGATATGGGATAAAAAGATTGTGTCTGACTCTTTCAAGTGCTGAAAAAAGTTTTTTCTGGCTTTTTTGTGAGTATCTAAAAAAATGTAATAAAACATTGGCATCTAGAACAATTAAAGCAGTATCATCTAAACTTTCGAAATCTAATTTTTTTTCTTCATAAAAAACTTTGAATTTTTTCTTCATGAGTTACCTCTTTTTGAAATATTTAAATATATAAATATTATATCACTACTAATCTCATTATAGTTTACTCTAATTTATTTTATTACTAATTATTACTCTTCAACAATATACAGACCTTCAGTGATAGCTTGTTTCTTGATACGCTTCAAGGTGGATAATGAAATATTTGTTTTCTTTTCAACTTCTCTCATACTGTTCGTTTCCATTAGATCCAAGGCGTGCCTGTATCGATCGTTCAAAACTCTCTTTGGGCGCCCTTCTTTGTAATTCTTCTTATTGGCTCTATGCCACTGCTTTCCTTCTTGAGTTCTGGTTACTATCAGGTCTCGCTCGAACTGCGCAAAGCTACCAAGCATATTCATCATCAGTGTTTGCATAGAATCTTTTTTATTCGGTTCAAACGTCAAGGCATTGTCTAAAAAAGTAACTGTCACGCCTGATTCGTTTAAAGTAGAAATAATCGAATTTAAATCAACGATACTTCTTGCTAAGCGATCGATCTTTGTTACTAAGACGAGATCACCTTCTTCTACTATTGAAAGTAGTTCTTCTAATTCTTTTCTACCTTCTTTTTTTGTACCAGTATATTTTTCACTAAAGATTTTTTCAGCACCAGCATTTTCTAATTTCAAAATTTGCGTTTTGTAATCTTGATTGCTGGTGCTGACTCTTGAATAGCCATAAATTGCCATTTTTCTCTCACACTTTCTGGACATAAGTTTCTGACACCTGTCAAAGTCAAGTATATCAAGAAAAAATATTGTGGTCAAAAACTTAAAAGTTTCTGACCACAACATTAATTCAAGATATGTCTGAAAGTTTA
>NZ_JBIORO010000002.1:0-63374 GCF_051714285.1 Enterococcus sp. AZ149 | reverse complement strand
TGCGGAATAAAAAAAGGGTCAAAAGCTTTTAAGTTTCTGACCCTTTTATCGTTCCCTGAATAGTTTTCTAAATATGAAAAACTCAACTATTTTTATTTATCATATTTTTCCTTTCATTTATAAGATTAGAAAAATATTCCGTTTGTTGTTTGGTCATCAAAGAGCTTATTGCGTGATTAACTAATTTTTCTACAGCCGTTTCTCCGTATTCGCCTTTTATAAAATCTATAAAAGGGATACTCGGCCTGTAAGCCCGTGCTAATACGGTCTGCGAATATTTAATCTCTCCTACTTCCAAATATCCTTTATCGAATAAACTTCGTATCACAACAGCGGCTGTATTCTTGTTCAATTCAGGCATTTTTTCTAATATCTCATGTTTAGTTAACGATTGATTGACATCATAAAGACTATAAAGAATTTGATATTCTGATTTACTCAATCCTAGCATAATAGTCCACCTTATCTTTTTAAGATTATTCTCTATTTGTAAAATATATAAATAACCGCCAGTAAAAATATATATATGATAGTATCTAATATAATCCATTGTTTCCTGCCCATAGTTGCTTTTGTAGAAAAGAAAAAACTTATACCATATAGGATTAAAAACAACGCTGATAATGAGTAACCATCCAACCACTCAGTTAAGGTTATATCTATCAGAATTAAAACTAGAGGTACCATATATAACCATGCATACCACTTTCTCAAATGGTATGGCAGCTTATTAAAATTTGAAGCCATTCATATATCTCCTTTTGAATAATATTCAAGTCTAATATATAATACATCTTATGAAAGTAAAAATAAAGCTTCGCATTTTTTTATTACTGCAATCGGCAGAATAAGAATTTATTACTGACAAAAACTGTTCTTCACTAACACTTCTAGATCATCCTAGCAAATCATATCCATAATATTGAAGTGTAGGCTTCTTAAATAAGTTATATTCTACGGTTTGATTTTCTTTTTTCCTTACACAGTTATTTATAATGTACCGGACGATAAAATAGTCCAAAAAATAAATTTAGTTATATTTATGTATATAATATTTTTTTGAATAGTTGTTAATTAGAAAGTATTGAGGTATATAATGAAAAAAATTATCATTTCAACATTATTAGCTATGTCTTTCATCTTTTCTGGTTGCTCTGTCTTAGATGGGAATGAGTTTCCATCAGTCACAAATAGCTCGTTCACTATTGTGATTAACGATACATATGACATTGTACAGACATCTGCTACAACGAGCGATTTTGTTAAAAATAGAAAAATCCATCAGATGGAAGTAATCGTAGATGAAGTTGATAAATTAAATTGGAACGAAAAATATGTTGTTCTTCAAGATTATGATGGCAAATACTATATATATGATATGGATACTGAAGAGTTATCAACATTTTCAAATTATCAAGATTTTAAAGATCTACAAGATAAATTATCCTTTCATTTGGATCTTAAAGAAAAGAATGATTTTGATAGAGTCGAGTAGTTCTTAAAAATATACAAAAAAGAAAAGGGTGTTTATATGTTTAAAAAAGTGTTAGGAACAATTACTATTATGGGAGGTATGTTGGTATTTTTCTCAAATCCAGTAACAACTTTTGCCGACAATCTGGCAGATGAGATCGCTAAAGGTAATCCTCAAGTTTCAGAACCGATTATCTCAAATAGCTCAAATTTAGAAATCACTCCTGAAACACAGAGTTTGATTGATAATTATGTTGCTGAATCTTCTGATAATCAAGATACAATTAACGAAATCATTGAAAACTGTAAACAAAGTGGCATAATTAGTTCTCAAGAAATGAATAAGGCGATATCAGATTTCATTTTATCTGCGACAATTGATCCTACGCAGCTTGAAGAAGCTCTTGTTTCAGCAAATGAACTAGTCAATACATCTGATAGTAGAGTATCAACTAACCGGGCAGCTGTTGATCCTATCAAACTTGCTAGGTCCGGCTGGGCAGCAGGGATTGCGATTGTTAGAAACGAAGGCTATCCTAATACTGCTATGTATATGAAATATGCAGAAGTCCCTAGTTTCTTATCTCCCTCACCTGCAAAACATGTATCTAACGGAAATGCTTGGGCTAAAAACGTTGTATCTGGTAATGATATTTTAGGGAGCTTTTACTCAGAATACAAAGCTTGGGTGCGTGGAACAAGCAAGACAAAAACAATAAAAGGAACTTTTGCTTTTACAAGTGGCGACAAGTACTATGCATTACACAATGTTAAGTATTCATATTCTTTTGTGAGACAGTCAAACGGATCGGTTAAAACAACTGGTGTAGTAACAGACGTTTATGATTTTGCTCCTTCTAATTACGAAAGTATTAAAGTAGGCTTTGCTAACAATTATGCTTACGCAATGCAATCATTAGGACTAATCAAACCTTTTAACATCGAAATCAAACACTCATTTTAAATTGAATAAGCAAAAAAACAGACCATTGCATGGGTCTGTTTTTTTGATATCATGATTAATTTAATAGAATTGTAGTCTCATATCAATCGCATTCTTGGCCAGCTGATAACCAGATTCATCAACACCAGAAAATACTTCTAATGGCGAAATATTATATCTCTTGCCGTTTTCGAATTCATAGAAATCTTGATTGGTAAACAAGTTATAGGCTAAAGCAACCAGTCGTTGCTCCCCACCGGATAAAGTGCCATCAAACCATAGGTCACTATTGATTTCTTTTTGGACAAAATTAACCATCGAGCGACGTTGGTTAAATAATCTTTCATCACCAGTGAATATAAAAACCAAGCTACGCCAATAAGGATCTCGAAGATCTATAAAACCCAATTCTTCCATCATGTAATTAAATCTTGCAATGTGTTCCTTGTTTAGAAATAATTCCTCCATCATTGTTCCTCCTCTAATCGGTTTTGACCATTCCTTCAGCAATTACTCAAACGTTACTTTTGCAATCTCAAAATCAAAATACGTTCCAGATACCCAGTCTACATGACCGCTATCTGTAAAAGTTTTGCGGATCACATCCTCTTCATCTTTTAGCTCAAGTATGGCATCAAGGATTGCCTTTGCTTCGTTCTCCTTAAAAATACCTAACTCTTCTCTTCTTTGCGTAAATTGCAAATTCTCAACCGTCGCAGCGTTACTTAAAAAGCCCATCAGTTCCTTAGAAAAATGGTTGAAAACGATCACTGTGCAAACCTTTTCTCTTCTAGCTTCAAGAGAAATTAGTTTACCACCTACATCATTCTTCATTTGGTGTGACTAGGATAAATTGATCTCTTCCATCGACCTTCTGATACTCCCGTTGACACGCTTTACATAAATAAAGACCATTAGGATAAAGAACGTCACCTTTTCTGACACGAACTTGTTTTGCTAACTCACCGCAATCACATTTGATCCAACTAGGCGGCCAGTATAAGCGCCGATTGTAGGGCGTTATGGGTACTTTCCATTGCCCACCGTAACATTGTCTTTCTTCAGCCATCTTTATAAGTCCCCTTTCAACCTACGATTAAGCACCTAATCGATCCTTATCCTTAAAACGGACACCTTCTGCATAACCCGAGTAAAATGCTTCCCGATCCCTCACGGTGTGAGAGGTATCTTTACCAGGTACCAGTCCAATTTTTTCGACTTCAGCATGAACCACTTCAGGTACTTGCAAAGCCAATTCATAGCCGTTTGTCAGCACTTGTTTTCGAAATGTTTGCGACAAACCTTTCAAGTATCCTTCCAAATAGTCTTGTTTTAACTGCCATTTCCGTTTGTATTTTCGTCTGATACCAGGCAACTGAAGAAACTGCCTTGCACAGTAGCTGGCACTACCACGAGCATACTCAAACGTGATTTGAGCAATTTGTACATCGGACACGATCCCAACAAAGTGAAGTTCAATCGGTTTTCCGGACACATAGTAATACCGGACACGAAAATTTTTAGCAATGATCCTCGCTAATCGGTAAAGCCATTTTTGTGGCCGGCCTTCATAAATCACCGTATTGATCACTGCTTCTGACTTTTGTTCTTGCTTATAATGAAAAATATCTGATTCATCGATATTATGCTGAAGCATCAACTCTTGTGCTTTTGCTAAAGCTGACATTGATTCCTCGTCATTGGCATCATTTGCAAGTGCTAATAATTTTACGATCTTCTTTTTGGCTTTTTCATCCATTGGATCTCACCTTTTGTCTGATTTTAGTTTACCACGTATTGGATAACGGTTTCACTGATAAGTGATAGCACTTCAATGAAATAGAAAATAAAGTGCGGTCACTTTCTGAGCGCAGGAATCTCAAATCCCGCTTTTTCTTGCTCAAGCAACATATCTAAAGCGATACACATTAATTTCGATTCACTTTTCTTGTACTTGGTGTTCAAGTGTTTCAGTCCCTGCTTCCTCTTTTCATTAAGCGTTACAGGAAGACGGGTATTTCCTTTTGCAATAGCCATCACTCGCTCTCCTTCATGAAACGATCGTATATTTGATAAAAGACGCAGCGAGCGTAAATCACACTCGCCGCAGCTTTGAACGGATTCTTTTCTACTGATTGTTTTTCATGACTTCCTTTGCTTCTTTTGTAAGGGGAAAGACTTTTGCAACAGCCATGCCACAAGGAATTGCCCCTACAGATTCCTCACAAATGACACCAGCTGCTATCAGTACCTCTTCAATGCCCGTATTTTCAGACCACCCTTTGATTGCGACGAAATCTTGTTTGATTCCGATACTCGTGTTCACCGTGGCCGTGGCAATCAGCTCTTCTTCAGACTGACCTCTTCTTTTCTTAACCAGTTGAATCGCTACATTGTTATTATCTTCATAGTGATCAAATATCACAGTACATTTTTTCTTATTTAAAACGGCATTCATTATTTTTCCTCCTAGAGATAAGGAGTTACAAAATCAAGCTCTAATTATTCAGTGGTTTCTTCTTTTAATTGATCCGCAAGTTTTGTAAGCTTGGCGGCATTATCAAATCGCATTCTTTCTATAGAAGACCTTTTATGAGCAAGATCTGCAACAGTTGTTGCGGCAACTCCTGATTTTTTTTGAATTTCATACAATGATTTTCCACTTTCAAAAAGCAACCATTCTATCTTATCTTTATCTGCGTACATCTTTTTTCCTCCTGAAAGGAGTATGACAATTTAAACTTGCCACTACTCACAATTATGGTATATTTTGAGTAGTAGCATTCCTTGCACGGTTTTGTTACTTGCACTTGTTCTGACCCACTCAGAATAAGTGCTTTTTTGATTTTTCAGTAGTGATCCCTCCCTTTTTTATTCGTATACCGGATCTTCAGATAGTTATAGATCCTTTCTAAAAATCAAATATATCGGTATACCGTTGTATTTATTATACCACGGTATACCGATAATGACAATCTATTATCGTCTTTTTTTATTTTATTCGAAAAGATCCAGCTGGGTCACATTGTTTTGAATCCGATCGATTGCTTTCGTGTAGTACTCGGCATTTGTTTCAAAACCGATAAAGTGACGTTCTGTATTTAGACAAGCAACCGCCGTCGTGCCACTTCCCATGCAGTTGTCTAATATGAGATCTCCTTTCTTAGTGTAGGTTTTAACCAGGTATTCCAATAGACTCACTGGTTTTTGAGTTGGATGGAAAGTGTGCATTGATTCTTTATCAAAACGCAAAATATTGTTCGGATAACCTGTGTATTCCTGGACATACGCTTTTTCTGCTAAGGATTCTGACTGATAAATCGACCCTTCCGTGGTGTTTCTGACTCTTATCTTAGGTTGTTGGATCCGTTGCAATCCTTGAGGATAATAGATCGCAGATCCTTTGGAAAATACAGAGATCGTTTCCACTGATCTCATCGGCTGTTTTTTCGCAAATGCAAAACCGGTCGCCGTATTTTTCATCCAATACCAATCATACTTGTAATCCTTGAAGTTACTCATTCGCAGTTGAGTAGAAAAAGGTTCTGCACCAAATAAAACGATCGCACCGTCAGGTTTTATGACTCGCAAATACTGCGCCCATAAGCGATCCCAAGGCAAGATACTATCCCATGCACAAGCTGTCGTTCCATACGGTAAATCACAGATGATCGCATCGATCGAACCATCTGGTATTCTATTCATTCCTTCTAAACAATCTTCAAAATAAATCATATCTTTTTGAATCATTTGGTTCATCCTAACGATTCAGGCCTAAATCTTTTATTCAAGTCTTGATACGTTTATTCTACTGATTGATTTGTTGGGTCAATATCCGTTTTTATTGTCAAAAAAGTTGATTTTAGCCAATTTGAAAGTGTTTTGCTATGAAATAAATGACTGATACAGTAACCGAATTTCCAGCTTGTTTGTACAGCTGACTGTCCGAAGTTTTTTGATCGTATCTGCAGTTATAGTGATCAAGTCCGTTACTGATTATTTCTTCAGCGATCTGCCTATTACCGAATTTCGCTGCCAAAAAGGCCCAATCAGGAAACGACTGCAGTCGCCAACATTCAAGTGGTGTTAGTTTCCGGATCTGAAAATCATCGGTTACTACGGCTTGCTGATCACCTGTAACGACGGTATTTGCTTGCTGATTTCCCACACGTCCCCGACGTTTTGTAGATTTAGGATAAGCGAAATTGATACTATCGCCTGGTAGTGCTGCAGTATAGCCTTTTTTCGTGGCTTCTTTCACCAGTATTTTGGGTTCGTGGCCGCCACCACTCATGGTGGTAAGTGTAGGGCATAGCCCATCTACGGAATGGATCGCTGCAGCTGATCGATAAGAACCATCGATCGACCCTGCCACGATAATTCCGTGACGATCTTGTGTGGTTAAAGTAAACATCGGCGCTTCATTTTCCTTCATTCTACGGCCGTTTTGACGAATAGTAGCTTTATCTGGCGTTAGTATCGGGATCGCAATTTTATTTCCTTCTCCTTTGTTTGTGGTGATCGTAGGACTAAGTCCTGAAGCGTCATACACTTGGCCATTCATTCCGCCACCGCTTGGATTGACGTTGCCAACAACGATTTGTTTCGGTGTTTTGTAGTCCGTTGCGGTCAGAGTCCCCATCAGACCATCCGTGTAGTACGTTCTTTCTCGTGTAAAACGACTTAAATCATTCGCTGCATGTGTCGTTCCAGCTAAACGGATCCTTCCTGATTTTTGATCAGCTGATCCTTCTTCTCTTGTGAGAGGAAAAATCTTTTTGGTACCTGCTCCTCTAAGATGTCCGATAATAAATACACGCTCTCTGTTTTGGGCGACAAACTCTTTGCTGTTAAACAGTTGCCATTCCACGTCATACCCCAATTCATCCAGGGTTCGGAGGATCGTCTCAAACGTAGCCCCTCGTTCATGGTTGAGGAGTCCTTTGACGTTTTCAAGGTATAAAAGCTTAGGTCGCAAGATAGATGCGAAGCGTGCAATCTCAAAAAAGAGAGTTCCTCTAGTATCTGAAAAACCTTTTCTTTTTCCTGCAAGGCTGAAAGCTTGGCACGGAAATCCTCCCGTGATAATGTCCACACGTCCGATTCCTCGAATAAATTCATCTGAAAGTTTTGTGATATCATGCATTTCTACCTCCTGTTTTGTGTCAAAAATTGATTGATAACTTTTTCTGGCATGGCCATCGATCTCACAATACCCAACACATCGAAAGCCAGCTTGTTCCATTCCTAAACGAAATCCTCCGATTCCTGAAAAAAGATCTAAAAAGGTGCCTTTATTTTCTGTTGTACCATTTTCCATTGTTCACTCAGTTTCTTCATGCGCATGAAAGGTATTTCAAGTACCTGATGGATTAAGAATACCGAGAAAATGGATGGTTAAATTTCGGAACAATGGTGGTACTTAGACCTTTTTTAAGAAAGAAAAGCGATCTTTTTTGCCCTCCACGTTCCAGCCGCCTCCACCACTTAGGAGGGCAAAAAAAATAGACGTGCAAGGCACGTCTGTAGAGCAAAAGGTTGATATTTCACTGAAATCTTGCTATACTTACTATGTAAAGAGGAGTTGCGTCAACAACTCCCCTACAGCACCGTTTAAGACGGTGGCAGATATTTAAGTTAAAAAATAACCGCTGACCTGCTAAAGCTGACGGTTATTTTTTTTTGTCATTTTTCACTGCTGTTAGGATGCCAAAGATGATCGTTGCGATTAAAGAACCGAAACTAATCATTAGCCCTAATGCTTCAGCTACAGACAAAAGGCTTCTCCTTTCTAAAGAGTGAACACTTACTTTCATAAGCATCACCACCTTTCAAAAGATAGCCACCGTCACAAACTTTACTGTACTTATATTATACCATACCCCACGCTAAAAACCTAGATTTATCAAGGCTTTTAGCGTTTTTTTATGTCTAAATTCGAGTGAAATGCTTGTTCCTTCAGTCGCTCCAGCCACCACCACCGCTCCTTCAGAAACCGTGTTGTTGACACAACCCGAAGTGATCGATAGAAAAAAAATACCAGGATCAGGCAGAGATCTCTTGTTCTTTTAATACCAGGATAGACAAAGCATTCGCAAACTGCAGTAAGCTGGATTGAGAATCATCGACGATCACATTTTTCTGATAATGGATCCGATCGCTCACATGATTGATTGATAATCCGTAGACAAAACGCATCAAAAAAATCTTTCGTCTCCGATCGGTGATTTCTGGTTTATATGGATGGCTAATGGCCGTCAGACCCAAAGAAAACAAGTGGTGAAAGTAAAGAAACTCTTGTTTGAACTGCTGATTTTCTTGAACAAAGCTAGAGTGTTTGATTTCTGGTATATCTTGGTCTAAGAGCGAATACGTTGAATGGATCGGCGGCATTCTCGTCAATCCCATCCTTTCTCTTGAAACAAGATAACTAGAGAGCATCGATCCAATCTCTCCTTTGGTTTTTTCCCAATCGATCACCTCTTTTTCAGGTAATTCAAATTGGTGAACATCAAATAATCGCACATTATTCCTCTTTTCATGATAGGTGATACAAACAGCTGTCGTTTGCACCTAAATAATTTCTTTTTTAATTCAAAAAAGACCTGGAAAAAGATTCCAGGTCTTTGTTTCTCAAAATGGTAAATCATCATCTGGTAAGTCGATTGCCGAACTGCTTTGTGCAAATGGATCCGTTTCTTGTTTAGGTAGCGGTGGCGGTGTTGGTTTGCTTTTTTCAGCTGTTTCGTTGGATTCATTCGCACGCTGCTCAGACACATCTTTTGACTCCATTAATTGAAACGTCTCTGCCACGATTTCTGTGACGTACACTCGCTGTCCTTGTGGGTTATCGTAAGATCTTGTCTGAATACGTCCAGTCACGCCGAGAAGCGTCCCTTTCTTGGCGTAATTGGCAAGGGTTTCGGCTGGTTTACGCCAAATGACACAATTGATGAAGTCAGCTTCTCTTTGACCGCTTTGATTGGTAAAATTTCGATTCACGGCCAAAGTGAACGTGGCCACTGCAGCACCGTTCGGTGTAAATTTTAATTCTGGATCTCTTGTTAATCTTCCTACTATTACGACGTTATTGATCATGCTTTATTCCCTACTTTCTTCGCTTTTTTTGGCGCATTGACAAATGATACAAAAGTGATCTGTCCGGTATCGCTCAACTTGATTTTTGCATTATAGGTCGTCTTGTCAGCTTTTTTGATTCCTGAAACCACGGTTTCTTTCCCGAATAACAAATCCTTCAGATTGGTTTTCGTCAATTTTTTCTTCCGGAACTGATCAGATAACGTAAACGTACAGTTAGGATAATTCGAACAACCGTAGAAAGACTTTTTCAACACCACATTTCCGCCACATTTCGGACATTTACCGATCGTCTGCTTATCAGCTTCTTTTTTAACTTCCGCTTGGTAGGTATGGAAATTCAATTTCTGTATATCATCTGGCACATGTTCGATCAAATGCACGATAAACTTCTTGATATTGGCAATAAAGGTCTCTTGATTCCCTTCTTTTTTACCGATTTTCTTTAAGTACGTTTCCCATTTTGCCGTCATTTCAGCACTTGTCAATAAATGCTGGCTTTCAACTGCCTGGCACAATAATTTTCCTTTTTCGGTAACGATCAATTTATTTTTTTCTACTTTGATATATTCTTTTTGCTTCAGTGTTTCAATAATGCTCGCACGTGTCGCTTCTGTACCGATTCCTTCGACTTCCTGAAGGATCTTGATCGCTTGTTCATCATCTACGGTCTTATTAGCCGTTTTCATTGCTGTAAGCAACGTGCCTTCAGTAAATGGTTTCGGCGGCTGCGTCTCTTTCTGTACGCTTTTTACCTCCGCTTGAATCGCTTCACCGATCATCACAACTGGTAATGTTTGGCTCTCTTCGTTCTCCTTGTTGGTATCGGCTTTGAATAAGATCTTCCATCCCTCGACTTTTGGCACTTTTCCCGTCGCTTTAAAACAGAGAGTTGATACCATAGTTTCTATTACGGTTTCTTCATACGTGTAATCTGGTAAAAACATGGCGATCGTTGTTTTCATGACGAGCAGATAGATTTTCTTTTGTAGATCATCTAATTTATTAAAGGCTGACTCACTTGAGACTTGCTTCGTTGGGATAATGGCGTAATGCTCTTGCACCTTACTTCCATCGACATATCGCTTTCTTGGCTGATCTTGTGCCATGGGTTCATCTATGGATAAAAAACGGGCATAACTGTCGTAATTCGCTTTTAAGTACTGAAATTCACTGTCTGTAATAAAGGGTGTATCTGTTCTCGGATAGCTCAACAATTTTGCTTCATACAGTCCTTGCATGGCTTTCAAGGTCTGACTAGCTGTTGCTTTGTACAGCTGATTGATTTTTGACTGCAGGCTGCTCAATGAGAATAAATTGGGACTATTCGTTTTCTTCATTTTTGTTTGAAGATCTTTGATCGTTCCTGGTTGTGTGCCGATTGCAGCGCCCTTAGAAGAAACAAAGGAAAGTAGTTCCTCTTTAGTAGAAAAACGCTGTGACGGGCTTAATAGGGCTTTGAACGAGCCATTCGTTGCCTTGATCAATGATTCGATTTCATAAAATGGTTCTTTTTTGAAATGCTCGATCAGTTGTTGGCGTTGATAGATCATGTAAAGCGTTGGTGTTTGTACCCGTCCAAGAGAAAACGTTCCATTTGCCCCTTTTGAACGAAGATTCAACGTGTAAAGCATACTCCCGTTCATGCCAATGAGCCAGTCGGCAATTTGCCGTGTCTGTGCTTCTTGATAAAAAGGATAATAGTCCATTCCTGGTTTTAAGTTTTGAAACCCACTGCGAATCACATCTTTTTCAAGACTGTTGATCCATAAACGCTTGTATGTTTTTTTAGTAGAAAAAGCGCCTGATTCATGAATGATCGACCAGGCGATATTTTCTCCCTCTCGATCGCTATCTGTTGCAATAATGATCGTATCGGCTTTCTTTAGCAGTCCGGAAACGATCTTAAATTGTTTTTTCTTGTCAGCTGCGACCTGAAAATCGTATTGTTGCGGAAAGATAGGCAATGCATCCAATGCCCAACTCTTCCATTTTTCATCATAATGTCCTGGTTCTGCTAATTCGACCAAATGACCGAAGCCAAAGGTGATAAAGGTCTCATCTGAAAAAATTGGATCTTGGATCTCAAAAAAGCCATCCTTCTTCACGCTATGCTTTAACGCACCTGCATAGGAAGCTGCTTGACTTGGTTTTTCTGCTAAAATTACGGTAGTCAATACGTACACACCTCTTTTATTGTGATTGATAATCAGTATAACGAAAAATGGTTTAGATTTCTTATAAACCAGGAATCAGGGCGATAAAATTATAAGCACTATGAACGATCATCGATCCATAGGCTTTTTTTGTTTTGAGTGAAACCCACGAATAGACCAGGCTATTTAAAAAATAGGGCAGTAGAAAAACCTGCCCATGTAAAACAGAAAAAATGAAACTAGAGAAAAGAACTGCAGCTGGTAAATTCGTGCGTCGAATTAAAAAAGGCAATAGTTTGACCCGTATCAAGTATTCTTCAATGATCGGTGCCAATACAATAGAGAACGTTGCGGCGGAAATGGAAATTCCGTGTCTTGCTTCAGGAAGTCTAGGAAGATACGTTGAAAAAAATTGTTCGCCGATCCACATACTAAGAAGGGATAGCACCACGGCCATCCCTATTCCCTGAATGATTGTAAAAATCATTCGTTTCATCTGTTCACCTTCTTCATAAGCTCAATGCTGGTTCAGATTTGAGAGACTTTTTTCTTTGATTTTCGCCCTCGTTTACTTGATAGACCAGCTCATTGTTCCAATCCCATTTTTGCGTTTCTTGTCCGACCGGAGCTTGCGGAAACTCTGCTTGAAATTCAAGCGGCGCTTTTTCTTTTTGATTGAAAGTAAATTGTTGGAACTTATCAAAAAAGGCTTTTCCGGCTTCATCGTTATCGACACACAAGGCAATTTCTTCAATTCCTGAAGGACTGACTTGTTGTGCTTCTTCCAAATAGTGATAAACCGTTTCTGGTTTCAATCCTTCCATAGAAACAAACCAGGTATCTTTTAGATCGCTTTTATTCAAGGACATATAGCTCATAAGATCGACGCCAGCTTCAAAGAACTTCAACTTTTTCGGCTCGCCATTGCGTACATTAAACCCGATTTTACTATCGGATCCTGTCTGAATTTTCTTCCACGTTGAATCCGGAATCGTGCCTTTTTCGCTGCAGCCAGCAATCTTTCCATGATCATTCCATAATAACAAGACATTGTTGCGCTTGTCTTGCTGCAAGAGACCTTTATTATGAAGAACGCTAACGATTTCTTCATCAATGCAGCGATCCTCGGTCAAATACTTCTTCGCACGAACAAAGTCCCGTTCGTTTTCTTTGTTGTAGGTAAATACCCGTTGTCCAGACGGTGCTACATCGGAAATCTCATACTCGCTATCTGTAATATGGTGTACAGCGGATTTAAAATCCTCGATACCAACAACTTTTTGAACGAAATCGATTGGCCCGCCGCCAAAGTTCCCATTATTTTCAATGAACAAGTTCTTATCAGCCGTGATCACTAAGGAATGATTGTCAGCTAGCCGATACTGTTTTTTTGAGTCCTGAATCAAGTCGATTCCGTTTTTCAAAGCAATATCTAGGATCGATACCGTCTTCGCAAAAGCAATCTGTTCTGAGAACGTTTTGTACGTCTTTTGTGATTTGGTCAGCTTTTGTTTTTCTACCGTGGGCGCTTGCTCTTGTTCTTTTTGTTCCAATTCTTGATGGATCATCAGTTGTGTATCGATCTGTTCAATCATTTGGCGAGAGAACACTTTCACCTCTTCCATTTGAGCCAATTTATCCTCAACGGTCTGTCCATTCTTTGTCCAAGCCGCAATATAAGGAATCGATTCTTCTTTCGTATCAATGCCGTAATGGTGGGCAACGATATACGCTGCCAGCTCCGCTTGAAATTCTTTGACTGAGCTAGAATAAGTCGAGTTACTCGTTTTTGAGTGAAGCTTTGCATGTGCCAATTCGTGGATCATGGTTGGCACTTGTTCTGCTTGAGTAAACCGAGGATTCATGAAAAGCATTTCTGAGCCATCGATGCCCTGACCATATGCCCCTTTTGCGGTTCCTAACACCGGAGTAACAGTCGTAAGATCATCAATGATCGTCAGGCCTTCTGATAAGGCATAGGTTTCTAATGATTGGTATAAAAGTTTCGTGTTTGTGGCCTTCGTCAAATCAAAGTTATAAGGACGATTAGGGAAAATTTTCGGCAGATCATCAGCTGTGGCCGTCGTCTGACTAATATCAAAGACCGGCACGTTTTTGAATGCCCTTCTTTCTTCTGTTTTCAGTTCTCCTTTGAGAATTTTCTCTTTTTGTTGCTTGGTGGCTTTTGATAATGACTGCATACGTCCCTGTTCGTTGATAAAACATTTATACGTTGTTGGCGCCAAAACCCGTATGGCTTTTTCTCCCTTGCGAATAAAAAAGCCAGCTTCTTTGAATTTTTTCGCACCGGCCACAGCGTGAGCATGAGGTAATTGCTTTTGGATCAATGCCGTATTTTTTAGTGAGTAATTGTAAAACTTACTCATAAACGCACCTAATTCTAAGACGTCTTCCGGATCATCAAAATGATTCTTGATATTTTCCATGGCATCTTTGACGAGTTGGTCGGTTTCTTTTTTTAATTCATCGGCTGATTTTCTTTTTTTGACTGACTGTTTTTCTTCAGAATGTTCAACTTTGTTTTGAGTGTCTGGATTACTCATTTTGAGTTGCCCTTGTGTTAGCTGCGCTGGCTCTCCTTTATAGTAATCACTCGGATCAAATTCGATCAATCCATGATCAATAGGCAATCCCATATAAACATTATTTTGTTTTTTATAGTCATTCCATTGGCTAATAAAAGAGGAAAGATATTTTGGATTCAATCGGTTATTTACCAAAAAATCACCATTCAATTTCTCTTCAGCTTCTTTATGATCTTGACTGAACCAAATATTTTCTTCAGTTAACTTCGCATGTAAATCAAACTCATAGGACGCTACTGTACTTTTAAAAATATTTTCCTCATTCGTATAGATTCTGAAAAAAGCACCTTCTGCATGGTTTTCAATTCTTAAATAGTACGCTGCTTTTGAACGTTCGTTTGTTACAACATTCGTCTTATCTTGTGCAGCTAACGATTCGAGCTTTTTATAATAGTCTTGGTTACTATTGACCCCGTCCCCGACGTCTAAACGAAACGCATCGACGATTTCTCCATCTTTAATTTCCTGAAAGTAAAATTTGTAATACCCACTTTCCATTGGTCGATCTAAACGTTTGATTTCTTCGATCAAAGGTTGTGAAACGATCTCTCCTTCAAAATTACGAATGCTTTCCGACCCCTCGTTAAATTCCACTCGGTAGAAATGGTTCAAGGCAGCTTCTTGATCTTTTGTAGCATTGGGTATTTCTTCAGTGTTAAAATTTAGTTCGCTTAAAATATCAGAAATGACCGACTGTTCTGCTTCCGTTTTTGCCGCATACCGTTGAGAAGGTTCGAATGTTCCCGACTCTGTTAATTCAACGGCCAGTTTTCGATAGCCTTTTACAAAGTAGATCATTGGATTTTTTTTCCATTGTGTCAGACGTCCACTTTCAATCATTTTTTGCGCTTGTTCATTCATATGTTTATCCGCCCTTTCTGATCGACGCTTCAATTCTTCTAACTCAACCAGTTGCTTTTCGTATTTCCGAATTGTTGCGGCCGAATACATCGAGTTTCCTTGCTTTGCTTGTTCGATTTCTGCTTTGATCATTGCAATATTATCAACGCTCATGATCAGACCACCTTGATTATTTAGGCCGAGTTCTTTGCGTTCCTTTTGGTGTTCCAGCATCGAGATCCGTTCCTCTTGTGCTTCTATTTCACGAAGCAAAGTTCTAGCCCTACCTTCCAGCTGCTCTTGCCTATTAAAAAAAGATCGGCCATTTGCTTTGTCATTCATCGGCTGACCGTTTGTTTGTGCTTGATGATCAAAGACTCTTGAAATTTGCGCACTGTAATCTCTCTTCAGACGTTCCAACTTTATTTTTGCTCTTGCTAATCGACTATTGTCCGTTTCTTGTCGATCATTGTCCTGTTGTTCCATCAACTTTCCCTCCAAAAAAAAGACCGGCTTTCGCCGATCTTCTTTTTTTATTCTGCTATTTACTAATTGAAAGTAGCCGACTTAAATATTTGTTAGTCTACTTTTCAATTATTTTTTTAACAATTCGCGTATGATTTCCTTCAACAATAATCCCTTCATGGTTATTAATAAAACAGAAGTTCAACTGTTCTTTGTATTGTTTTTCTATATCCATCGTCACTTCGCTAAATGGAATATCTTTGTAGTGTGGCAGTGGATAAAAGTCAACCACATTTAGCCCTGAAAAAGAATTTAGACTTGGGGCCTTCTCAGGATCATCCATTGTTTTTACATATTCAACTGTTTTGGAAAGAACTATTGCTCCAGCAGACTCCCCAATATAAATCTTTCCTTTTTGT
Source organism: Enterococcus sp. AZ149 (assembly GCF_051714285.1). Taxonomy (NCBI): domain Bacteria; kingdom Bacillati; phylum Bacillota; class Bacilli; order Lactobacillales; family Enterococcaceae; genus Enterococcus; species Enterococcus sp. AZ149. The sequence continues at coordinate 47,374 of NZ_JBIORO010000002.1, read as the reverse complement.
ATTTCTTCAATAATTACTTGATCGGCTCCAGATTTCTTTAGTTCCTGTAGGAGAAAGAAAGTATTTCCCCCTGTGACATAGATACAATCGTTTTCTCTTAACTTCTTCTGTATTTCTTCTGGTTTTGCAGTAGAAACGTCGAGGTGATCCACTATTAACCCCATTTCTTCTAGAGCTTCTTGACCAGATTCAACATAAAAAGTAACCTCTTCAACATTGCTAGCTGTAGGAATAAATGTAACTTTCTTTCCAACCAAATCTCGATCAAATGACTGTAACTCGGTAGAAACTTCTTCAAATGAGGATACTAAAAATAAATTTTTCATAATTACTTCCTTTCTTCTTTTATTCTCCTCTAGATTATCATTTAAAGGTGCCAATTCATGTCACCTTTAATACAAGTCCTTATTTAAACAAATCGAATCTTTCATTTCAGTATAAGGAGGAAAGTTATCAATCTCTCTATAGTCAAGTCCTTTATACATACTCACTGCTGCTCGATTGTTTTTACCAGTCTCTAAAATAAGGCGGCTAAATCCATCATTTTTCACTTGTTTCTCAAGTTCAGACAACAGAATTTTCGATAAGCCTTTCCCTCGATAATTTTTACTGATAAAAACTCTCTTTACTTCAACAGTATCCGTTGCATATTTTTTAAAGGCAGCGCATCCAATAGCAGTTTCTTTATCATACATTACAAAGGCTTTAGTTATATCTGATAGTTCATTAAATGAGGCATACTTAGTTCTTTCTTCTTCCGGTCGATCAGCGCTGATCCCATTTAAATTTTCATCCAGCTCTTTAGTTAATTTAATAAAATCCAAATTCGCTGCATCTGTAATTAATATTTCCATTGAGTACCTCCAGATTTATGAATAGTTCTGTAAAATCAATTGTGATAGTTATTATCCTGTTATCGGTTAGATAGATATCGTAAGTCTGTGAAAAAAAATTTTCTATGGCCGATTTTGACCTTACTTTAGATCCAACTGAACGATCAACGGCTCTCCTTCTTTTGTTGCTTCATCTAACATTAAAGAATAAACATCGACATCTTCTTTCGTGATACGTACCTGTTGAGCACTCATTTCACCTGCACCCACTTCTTGAATGCTCATCGTTTGGTTCTCTGGATCCACTCTATTGATAAAGTAATAATTTTCCATGACTTTCCTCTTTCTCCTAACTGAATAGGTCTGACTCTTGACTCATTTTTGCTTGCTCGATTTCACGCTGCAGCTTTTCAAACGCTACTTTATTTTTGAATTGATTAAATTCATTGCTCGTCACCCGTTCTAGGTGTTTAACTTGATTTGTGACTGACCGACGATACTTGAATGATTCCTCAAATGGTTTGGTTCGCTCACTTGAATATCGTTTTGGCGGCGATCGACTTTCATTCGTCTCTTTCCGCATATAGTAATCATTTTTTAGTTTATCATATATTTCTTTATTTTCACTTTGTTTCCCTGATACAGAAGAAAGACGAAACGGTTTGTCTTGTTGGGAAGAGTCATTTTCCTTTTTCAATTCTTGAAGGATACTATTTCCTAATCGATAGTATATGCCATCCGGCCCGTACATTCGGCCATCGTAAAATGATTTTTTCTCTTTGTTGGGATCTCCCTCACCATAAGTAGCTTTCTTGAAAATGTCTTCCTCTTTTGCCAGCTGTTTGAATTCTTCAAAGTGGCCATTGTCTTTCATCAATGAATCAATCAGCTGGTTCATTGTTTCTCGACTTTCTGGCGTTAAGTTTTTACTATTCCACTTGCTTTGAGTCTCCGGCAGCTGTGCTTTTAATTCCTCAAGCAACAGCACACTTTCTTTTTTTGGTGCAGCCATTTCTGTTTTTATTTCATTACGCAGACCATTTCTCAAATCATTCAATCGTTCCAATTCGCTCGAACGATCAAAGATCAGATTTGCAAAAGTCGATTTCATTTTTTCTAATGTTTCATCGGAACGTTGCCCTTTTCGTTCATAGCGATTATGCTCTTTAACAAAAATTATTTCACGGGTAGGTTCGACTTCCGTCGTCGCAAAATGCACGTGAAAGTGACCTGTATTGTAATGGATCTCACCGACACTTATTGTTGATCCATTTAATTTTTCTTTCTCATAAAGAACGTTCATCATCTTTCGACCGGCCATGATCAACGGTTCCCTTTTTAATTCATTTGAATATGGATTGTAAATGCCTGATTCAATCAATGCTTTTGTATCGAAAGACACCACATCTTGAAACAAAACAGATTCATTTTTGTTCGCTCGATCGAATAATTCTTTGTATTGTTCAACTTCATTTTGTGTCAAATCATCATTATTAAAATCAAACATCCCTGTATTCAGTGACCATATTTTTTCTTGGGTTTCCTTTTGCATGATCTCGATTTGTACTTTGGATAAAGTCGAATAATCAGCGAGACGTTTGTTGATCTCACCTAATGATACTCTTTCTTCAGCTGTCAATTTTGATTGAGCGAGTAACGCATTTTTTCGATCCATATAATCCAAATAGCCTTCAAACGATTGACTCGAATCGTCATTCGTCATGGCCGTTTCAAAGTCAGAAAGATCTTTTTCTTGATACACTTTCTTATCTTCTCGATCCATATACTGTACATACTCAGAATCAAACGAAATAACAAAACCGCTCATTAAGTTTATATAAGAGCCAGCAGATTGTGCCATGTGATCACCTCGTTCATTTAAATGCCATCAGATTCAAATGCACGATACAAAAGCGCATTATTCGTGTCGACGTATTGTTGTAGAATGTGCTTAAAATCATCTAAACTATCTTTAATCGCATCAATTTCTCGATTATTCGTTAGATCATTGATCATTTCATTTTGAAGAATCTGGTTGATTACTTCGTTTCGAGTGACTTTCTTTCCTGTATTAAAGGTTTGTTTCTTAGCTCGCTGTTCGAGGTACGCAACCAACGGCTCGTTTTCAATTATTAAAGTAAATCTTGGCATGAGAAAACCTCCAGCTATTTAATCATTTTGAATCTTATGAGTGCCTAAAAGAGGTAGAACAATGAAAGAGCATAAGGTGAACGCACCACTCTCATGGAGAGAGTGGGAAAATAGGCTGTGCCTATTGCGTTTCAAGACCTTTAGAGAAGTCACCACAACCCTTTTTTTAATGGCACTCAGCTACCACTACAGATGGCACCTAGGTGGTACTTTTTGTGAAAAATGCCACCTAGGTGCCACCATCAACCCTCAATTATTTTGGTAAATATTGGGAAACAATATCATTAAAATCACGTTCTTTTTTGACATCTTCTTGAACAGATTTGACCTTTTTCTTTTCTTCTTTCTTTGATTCGTCCTTCCTATTTTTAAAGCGATAGTTCTTATTTCGAACAACTTTCTTACTCATTGTGACTGCTTCTTGATAAACATCTGAAGAAAAAAGGTCTTGTATTTTGGTATGATCTTGCTCCAATTTTGCATTGGTCATAATCTCTAATAAAGACAACGAATCCAATACTTTTTTTTCGAAATTTATTTCTTTTCTCACCCGATTAAGTAATTCAAGCAGCGCATATCGAATCATCGGACTGTCTTTAATATCCTCGTCAACGGGCAAATAGGTTTTTAATTCTTTCAAAGCATCTTCATGTTCCGTGTCTAAAAATACCGGAATTCGTTTCTTTGACATGCTATCTCACACACCTTTTTTTAGTTCGTCAATTTTCGATTCAATCAACTGAATTGTCTTTTCTATATCGGAAATCTTCGTTTGATTATCTGAAATATTTCCTTTAACTGATTCAATCGTATTCTCCAAAGTAGTGATTGAATCTTCCGTTTTTGCTAACTGCTCTCCGACTTGATATTCTTTTTCTTCAGTGAAAGAAGTAATTTTTTCTCGTGTATTTTTGATTTCTTCGATAAGAGATTTGTTCTCTTCCTCAATCATTTTTCTGGTTAGCTGCTGTAATCGAATATCATTTTCAAGTCCGCTGATTTTCAATTCAGCTTGACTTAAAGTTGAAAGATCACTTTTAACGATCGTCGATTTTTCTTGGGATCCATACAGACTAAGCGCTGATTCATCGGAATCTTTGGATCGTTTATACGTAACATCAAACCGCAAAGCGCCGAATTCATCGTCGATATTTTGTGCTAAAAGAACAAAATAATTTTCAGAAACGGGAATTACTTCTACTTTTAACGGTGTATTGATCTCTTCTTTTGTGACGACAGTTGCCTTTGTAACTGGCTCTCCATCAGATACAAGATCGACTTCTGAATCGACATAAATATCCATTCGATAACTTTTACTAACAGGTGAATATTGTTTTTTTAGTACGGTGACCTCTCCTGCATCAAAAGGAATCGGCTTTTCAACTGACGATTCCGAATACGCATTTGCTGGTTTTGATAACACAGCTTGACCGATGATCGATAGAAATAAAAAACCAAAAGCCATTAATATTTTGGTGTATGTTTGTGTCTTCGTTCGAAAATGTTTATGTTTTATTTTCGATTTCATTTCCTTTACTGAAGAAATAAAGTGAGAAACTTTTCCGAAAATAACCATCATTCATTCCCCTTTTTTAATTTGGTATTTGTTGCGATAAGCTCATAATGATCAATTTGATTAGAGTTACTGACGTGTGCAGATGCTACATAAACAAGAACTTGATTTGAATCCAATCCTTCATATATAAGATCAAAAACGACAAAATAGGTTTGATCATCGTTCGTATAAAAACGTAGATCTTCTACGCTCATTTTGGCATCTTCATTGTCCATATCCCCAATCGATTGCGTCATTTCTTGGTTATATTCGTCAGTAATCAATTTCTTTTCGTTCAACAGCGAAACACGATCTTTAAGAAATGGTTCATCTTTTGTGTTGAAATAGGTCGTCACAAAGTCTTGCACAACGGTACTTTTTTTATCCATTGATTGATTTGTTTGTTCACTCTCAACGGTTTCTGATGCCTGATTTTCAGTAGGATCAACAGTGCTGCTATTGTCCAGATCCGAATGGTTTTCTTCAATAGATTGTTCAATTTTAGGTTCTGAAGCAGCTTCTGACTGTTTGCTTGAATGCCAGATAAAGAGTCCAAAAACTCCCCAGCTAGCTAATAACCCAAGTATTAAAATACCGCTCAATCGTTGATAACTCATGATCTCAACTCCTCATTTTTATTTTCTTCTTGAAAATAGTCCATTCGATAAATACGTGGCTCATCTTCCATTTCAAATCGTATGCCGTGACGCTTATAATGACTGATCAAGCCTTCTTTGGCTGCTTCTTTATAAGATAGGAAGACGGCTTCTCTTTGTAGTTCTTTCCATTTTCGAATGACTACTTTTACAATAACTAGTCCTAAAACAAACAATAAGTATGCTGGTTGAATGATACAGGCCAAACAAAGCAACAAATAATTTACACCGCCAAACAAGAGAAAAATAAGCATATTATTTAGCACCCGAACATCCTTCGGCTTGTCTTTAGATAGAACTACAGTAAAGAAAACAGAGAAAATCATTAGTAATAAAACTAAAATTGTATAAATAAATACAATATTTTGATAGGTTTCTTTTGTAATATGGCTACCCAAAATAGCATTTAGTTTACTAACTGGCAACGTGTAAATAGATAGATAGCACCCGACTAAAATGATATAGTCGATCAAAATAGATCCATTCCTCAGCCATTTGTACTTCTTAAGTTGTCGATAAAGGTCTGTTTTTTTTAGTTCTTCGAACCATTTGTTTTGGATTTTAATTTGTAAATGCTCTTCTTTTAGTTCATGTTTCCACTGTTTAAAAGCTTCTTTTATCATTTTGTTATGCTCCTTTGCTATAACTTATTTAGGTGTGCCATAGCCCATAATATACTGACTGGTCTTGCCATAATTACGCTCTTTCGTGCTGTCTCCTGAGTTTCCTTCCAACGTATAGACTGTGCCGTTTGAGTAGCTTTTTACGATGCCCACATGGTCACTGATGCCGTCTGCGTCCCAATCAAAGAAGATCACCCAACCATCTTTTGGTTCCACACCGACTGGCTGCCATTCATTTTTTTGTTTGAAATTTTGAATACCAGTGGGACAATAGGCGAATTTTTCCATGTTCACATTTGCTTTTGCGGCCACATAGGAAACAAAGACTGCACACCATTCAACACGGCCACCATAGCCATACCATGACCAATATTTTTGTCCTCCTACATGCAAACCTTCATCGATTTCTGCTTGAGCGACTTTCGCCATATCACTGCTTCCACCAGGAAGGCTGGAACTTTTCGGTGTTAGATATTGTTTAACGATCATGGCATAAAACATATTTCCATAGTCATAACGATAGGTATAACCGAGGTTTACTGCTACCGGATTCGTGTAGGTAACTTGTACGCCGTGAGCGTATTTACTCGAAAAAGCGATCGCTCGATTTAAGTCGTAATTGTTTGTCGAAAAGGACAAGAAACCAGGGCCAAAATTATAGGCCTGAATGAGATTTAACAAATCCATATCCTTATGTGCTTTAACCAAACTAGCAAAATACTTTACGCCGACTTCAATGCTCGTATAAGGATCTGAGATCGTATTCGGTGCATTCCCTTGAGACTCACTGGACTGCATGACATCAGGATACCGAATGGCATTTCCTTGCGTCTCCGCTTCAATAATGCCAAGCAAGGGATTCACCATATCAGGGATCCCATTCTTCTCTGCTTCTTTTGTGACCTTATCTTTCCATTGCATCGTCATTTCTGAGACACTAATTCCGCCCCCTTCAATACCTCCATCAGTCGATGTTGTCTGAGAAGCACCACCGATAAAGATCACAAGAAGCAAGCTGGCTACCACAATAACCAGAGCAGTTAAAACAGCGGTTGAACTACCTAAAAAAGCAAGTAAGAGTTGGATTTTCTCCTTCTTACTTGCTTTTCCAGCCAACAATTTAATTATTTTCGATTTCATTTTATTAATGACCTCCTGCAAATCGTTTCAACTGTTCTTGATCAGGATCCGTTTTGATCTTGTAGTTGTTATTTCCTCCTAAATTGACGATTACTTCTCCTTGTTCGAGTAATGCCAGGTCTTCATACTGTCCATCAGTCAACAGATTTCCCATTGCTTTTTTCATTGTTTCACTGACTGAAGCATCCAGCTGTAGAAAGAATTTCGCATTACATAATTCAAAGACTTGTTTGATTTTTGAAATGTAATCATCAGAAGACGTTTCAGGCAATAGCTCTTGCGGTGATTGTGTCGCAAAGAAAGCACCTGCAGAAAATTTCCGCATTTCTTTTAAGAATTTGACCACTTGTTTGACGACAAATACCGTATCAGGACTTAGGATCTCTTGACATTCATCCAAGAAAAAGGCAAAGAATCGAACTTCATCAGGAGTAATATCGCCATTCTCCAAAGCAATTTTTTGTTTCCGGCCATTTTTAAGTGCCTGGTTCCAAACGATATTCATAGCCGTATAAAGCATGCATTTGTACACTTCATCGTCAAAGTGACCGATCGTTTCAATATCAAAGAAAAGGACATCTTCTTCATCAATATTTCGAAACGTGCTGCGTCCATTGAAGATCGACCCATATTGTTCGCACATTGACGTGATCACCGTTTGAAAGTTTTCCATTTCCACCATTTTGACGTCTGTCACACGATCCTTATAGCCGCTTTCCACAAATTGATCAACGAATTTCTTAAATTCACCAACTGTAGGATATTTTGAAGGATCCAATCCAATGATATGAATATCTTTTTGATTCTGTGTATAGTTTTCAGGTAATAGACCGTAAGAGATATAAAAATCATCCATGATCTTACCAAAATCGAGAATATCTACTGAACGCATAGCAGGATTTAAGAAGCGCACTTTGTTAAAAAAAGTTGCTCTATGCTGCAAGTAACTGTTCAGTTCATCGATCACTTTACCGCTAGTATCGGTGATTGTGGCTAGTGGTTCCATCGGATTTAACATGCCTTCTTTTCCAGAAAGATCATAAATTTTCCCGTTTTGCGACTGGATCAATTTATACCAATCTCGATTTTTTTCAAACCCTCGAATGATCGTCCGCTTGCCATATAACAATTCCTCAATTAGCTTCAGTAACGTCGATTTTCCCATACCAGATTTCCCAAGAAGCATAGAACTAAATGATTTTCTAAGTGCAGTGATCATGTACGGATTGTAGATAAATGACCCACCTGTGTCTGTTTTCCCAATATAGCCACCACCCGTATCATTTAAAAATTGGTGATTAAAAGGATAACCGCCACCGATCGCAGAACTTGGCACGGTTATGCCTTCCTTACTGCCTGGTTCATTTTGTTGTTCAGAATAACTTTGAAAGAAAGCTAGCCATTCTTGAGCTTGTTTGCCAATATAGGAAACGGATTTGTAGCCCATGGCTTTGAGCGAACGTCTAAGATCACCCACTTCTTTTTCAAGCTCTTCTTGTGTATCTGCAGTCACATAGATACGTATATCGACCATTTTACTGACTTCGTCGCCTTGATTGATTTCATTTGCGTAACGTTCCAAGGATCGGAACTCATTGACTGCTTCATTTCGTTGGGTACGGGTTCGGTTTTCTTCTGCTTGTGAGTCTAACTCACGCATAGCTTTGTCAATATCGCTTAAAATGACTTCTTTGTCGATCGGCGCTAGATCGAATTTTGTGATTGAATTTTGATTGTTCATGATCGTGGTCAACCAAAATGGCGCTGGCCGTTTGGCTAATTGATAGATGTGAAGGCAAGCATAGGTACCGTCCCCTGCGACCATTCGGTCTTCAGGAAACGTAATGCCGCCTTGAGGTTGGATTTTTTCGATGAAACTGAGGTCAAAGCCTTCTTTAACAAGTGTTTGAATTTCTTTTTCATTTAACATAATTTTTATCCTCCAGACTAAATCGGGGTATTCAGGTTATTTAATTTAATTAAGATCTGCTCAATTTGTTTCGGCGGAATATCCTTGATTCCTAGATTGGATCCGCCTGCTCGTTTTAGAATCGTTTTGGAAAGATTCAGCTCCTTCTCTGTTTTTCCATAAACGATAAAGTAGAATTCTAAATTTGATAGTTCTTGTTCGACCCACACCAAACGGCTGATCTGTTCTCGAATGATTCTTGCTCGAACGGAATTTCTTTCTTCCCTTGCCAGCTGCAGCTGTCGGTTCCAATAGGCAAGATTATCATCGATATTTGTAGGAAACATCATCGATAAAATACTCATTTCTTCTTCGTAGATCCGCAACATATTTTCAAAATGTCGCATAGCCTGATATTGCTCGCTGGCACTGAGACCGTTGATATTTCTTGTCGTGACTTTCAAAAAAGAGAGGTACCGGCCATTTTTTTTGACCACGTTTCCTCTGATCATTTTTTTGATTGGTACCAATTCTTGAATAGAAGGGTTCTCCCCTTTAGTGCGCTTTCGTCCTATTGATCGGAAACTTTGAACTTGTTTTGCGGCCATGCCTTACCCTCTCCTTTTTTTATAGCTTTGTACTTCATACACATTTCGATCCATAACGATCAAGCAATAGATCGTATACAAATTTCTTCTGTTGCCGTTTGACGCTGGCTTTGCACATAGGAACAAGCCAAGGAAAAAGAAAACAATGCCTAATAGGATCGACGTCACAAGAGAAAAATGCAGATACCCTTGTAGATACAAAAGGAACATCGAGGGGCCAAAGACGATCAGAAGATCCAAGATATACAAAGATTTGTATTTTAGTTCTTGTTTGATACTTCGTTGAATCACGATATTATGGTATTTATCCATGTTTTTTCCTCCTCTATTGGTACCAATCTGCTTCGTCATAACTGGTTGGAATATGTTCTACCGCTTGACGGTACTCATTTAAAGCCATTTCTTCTGCTGGCTGACCTTCAGATAAGTGCTTTCTACGACGATCGGTCACTTCCTTGGTTTCTAACAAGTTGTAGCTTTGTACAATATCTTCAGACACGTAACACCGTTCCCCCGACTGATTTTCATACGGTCGGACTTGGACTCTGGCCACAAAGGACACATGAGATCCTCGACACGTCATTTCAACAAAGGACTTTGCGATCGTGCCATACAGCACACATAAAAAGGAATCTGATTGATAGTCAGATTCCTTTTTTGTCTTGAAGTTTCGTTTTGATATTAGCAAGACACGTGTATAACACGTGCCACTTTCCGTTTTCTTTAAGATGGGACTTTCAGCCAGTCGGCCTTCAATACAATGGACATTTAACACGAGATCTCCTCCTAAATATAATCATCGGCATTTACTTTATTCATGGATTGATAGATATCATAGTAATCATTTTCTGGTGTCACACTCGACTCTTTCAAGTATTTGGTGGCCAATTCTTTTGGTGTTGAAAGCTCCTTCGTTTTTGATTCAACCGTTGGAATATGATACGTTGGTGCCGTTGATTTTTCTGCAGGTTTCTGGATAGTCACCGATCGATGGTTCGTTGGTTGTACTGATTGTTTGATCGAACCTGATTTTGGCTCACTCCGTCTAGCAGGTGTTACCGTTGATCGATCAATTCCTCTACTTGGTGATTGTTGCACCGTTTGAGTGCCAGCGCTGGCAGACGATTGATTGCTTCGTTGTACGATCGCAGCTGTAGAAGGACTCACACTTGTAGTCCGTTCAAATGCCACAGAAGCTCCTTCAGACGCTTGTTCACTCGATTGAACAGATTGACTTGGTGCTGCTGCAGAAGTGCCGTAAGACGTTTCTGGTGTTGCTCGTTTCACTTCCTGATCATTGGCTCTTTGATTGCTATCCGGATTTCCTTCAGATGCACTCGGATTGTTTGACTGTTGCGTTTTATTCCCCTGATTGACTTTGTCAGTCGCTGCTTGAATGGCGGCTTTTCTACTTGGCGTATGAATCGGTGGAATGGTCGTTCGTTGGATTTTTTGTGAAGCGTCCGTTTTCCCCGTTGCCAAACCATTCGCACGATTGCCGTTGATAGGGTCGATCGTTGATTCAGTTCGATTGCCGCTTTCACCCATATGTTTCAGCTCTTCAGCTGAAATATTGCCAATGCTTTTTCCATCTGTTTCTTTTCCTTGGGAAACGGTGCTGGAAGAAGCAGAAGCGTTCATTGGTTGATACATTGTTTCTGGTGAAAGATTGGTTCCTGAAGGCAAATCTCCATTAGCAGAAACCTGATCCTTGTCTTGAACCGATGGACTTATCTGATCATTTGGAACCGCTGATCGATTCGATCCTTGCGTTTGTGTCACCGGCTCTTGTTGATCATTCATACCAAATGTTTGGCGCATGTTGGCCGCAAATTCCTGCACACTGCTTTTAGAAGAGCCATTGTTTCCTGGAACCGTTGAGCGACTCTGAATCGATTTATCATTGTTGCTTTCATGTACACCGTTATTGACTCGCATACGACTGATCGCTTGGCCAGCATGATCTTTGATACTTTTTCCAGCATTGATTCCGCCTTTTACCGCACTTGTGCCTGCGCCGGCAGCTGCGGCAGTTCCGGAAGTCGCAGCTTTCGCCGCAACTGCTGTACCAACCATAGCTTGCCATCCTGAACGAACCCCGATATCTATGCCAAGGTATTTACCAAAGAAATTCGGCCCGTCGATCGTGATTCGAACCCCAACGATACACAAGATCAAGTACGCCAAAAAGCCTATGTGCAAGGTTCCGATATAGGAAAAATACAGTTTGAAAATACTCAAGCTAAACCCTGTCAACATGATTGCTAATAAGCTGCTTCCGATATCCAAAAGTATTTTTATTGTTCGTTGTCCGGTTTCAATATCAGAAACAGAAAGAACTGGAAACATCAATTTTGCAAATAGTAGTTCAAGCAAAGAGGTCGCAATGATAAACGCCGAACAAATAAACGCAAAAGACACGGTCACTAATGATAAAGTGATCGTGCCTGTCTTGTATGTGAAACGGAATTTTCCTTCGTCAAAAAAGCTAAAGGTACCATTTTTTATCTTTTCAGATGTAATATTTCCTTCTTCATCTGTTTTTAGTTTATATTCCAAATACGATACATCATCTTTGTTATAGGCCTTTTCTTTCATGTCCTTAAGACTATCTGGAGTAATTATTTCAGTCAGATCGGTCGATTGAAATCCTTTTTCTGATAAATTATTCTTTGGTGTTCCTGCCTGCCCATTCAACCGTCCAAAGCCTTTTTTAGACGCATACTGCAGATCCGCTAAGTTTTCTTTGACGATACTATAAGACAAGGTGCTTGCTTCTCCACCATCTAGTGTTTTTGTTTGTCCGTAAACTTTTTCAGCCAAATCGACACTGGACGTGATCATGCCAGGCAGTTGAATGCCCAAACAAACGATCAAAGCTGCTCGAAACAAGCCAGCTTGTAAATTAACACGTTCATTAAGAATAAATTTATAAGCTAAGATAATGATCATAATGACCAAAATAGTACCAGATAGGATACGCATACTGGTGTAAATCGTACCGATTTTTCCGTTTTCTAAAAAGCCAAATACCTTAAATACTTGATCAAGTATATCTTCCACTCCTGAAGCCAGTTTGTACAATCCCTTGATCCAGTTACTGCTTATCCATTTGAAAATATAGCTAAATAGATTCGCATCATGAATCCATTCGCTAAACTTTTGTAAAAATTCCGTTGCTTTTTCCGTGATTTTCACCTTCCAATCATAAAAAAAGGAAGACTCAATATCGAGTCTTCCTTTGCTATTAATCATTACACTTATTTTTCTTCATACATTGAAACGAAATACATCGGATCATCTTCATAAATGGCTTTCACTTCATTTAATGTTGAATCAGCTTTGGCATAATTTTTTGATACTGGCACAAAGGCATATCCTTCGTGTTTTTGATCGTAAAATGCTTTGAAGTCAGTAGTATCAGAATATCCACCAAGCAATTCAAATATTGCCTTTCCTTCAGCATTTTCTATATGGTATTGATATAGCCCATCTCCTTTTTTCTCTACAGAGTAATCCAACTCTTCTGAAATGCCGCCTTTTATGCTATATGCAGTTACTTTTCCCTCAGAACTTTTTTCAATCGTAAACCTTGGCTGATCTAAAGGCGAATTGGCTAAATAATAGACTTGATCTCCTTCAAAAAGATCTGCCAGTTTGGCTTCAGGTGAATTTGAACATCCACTCAGAAGAAAAACACCACTAAGTACCATTAATAAACCGATACCAATCATTTTTAAACGTTTCACATTAACCCCTCTTTTTCTGTCAATTTGAATTTAGTATAGCACGTCTACTCTGTATCTAATCGGACTAAGTTAGAAATATCTTTATAGTATGAGTCGTTTAAATAAAAATTAGCCAGTTGTAGAAATGCACACCGTTCTTCTTCATTAAAAAGTGGTTTAAGATCTTCAGTAACCGCTTGTTTCAAAAAGTCGATTAAATCAATTTTTTGTGATTCTTCCGGATCCTCGACTATCGAGAGTTTGATAATTTCTCGATAGTTCTCCAAATCTTTTGTATCAAACCGTTTGAGGACTGATGCAAAGGTATCTTCATCGATTTGTAACAGTTCCTCTTCTGGCTGAAGGCCTTCTTCCAGAGACAAAAGCAGCGATCGGTTGATTGATTCTGTAATCAAATCATCGACGTCGATTGCGTTTGCTGCTAAATCAAAGGTTTTATGTTCAGAGGGAATGTTAAAGTCTTCAATCGGTCGGTTTGGGTCAAAGTACTCACCCAAATATTCAAATCGAAAAGGCATCGACGTCTCTTTCGTAGAAAAAATAGAGTACGACCGGATTTTTTGGCGCTTTTTGTTTTCCCTGTGCAACCTCAGTACAACCATTTCACCCATCATAAGCGTAGATAATTTATACGGGGTGATTATTCGTTGAGAGCCGACGTTGGTTTGTTTACTCGTATCAAGAGAAAGTGGATCCTGTTCACCAGTCGAATGTTTTTCTACCGTTTTCTCACCAACTCTTTTCGATATTTCTTCGTGCGTATCTTTGTCTTGGCTCATGATATACAAATGGTTTTGGCAATTTTCTTTGATGATCTTCGCCGTATAGTCTCCATACACAGAGCCTAATTGCGCATAGCTTTGTAAAAATAGATCGAACAGAATGTTTCGCCCTAAACAAACGGTCACAATGTTATCCATACTTTCAATGGCTGGCATGTTCCCAAATTCATCCAGGATAAAATGGACTCTTCGGAAGCACTTCCCACCTCTTGTATTTCCAGCATTTTGTGCAAGTGTTGTATACAGTTGTTTAACAAACATGGAAGAAATCACATTTTTAGACGGATCATAATCCGGCGTGATCATGAATACAGCGATCGGCTTTTCTGTGTAGAAAAGTTCACATTGCTTCAACTCGTCTAAATCTCCGCTGGTTCTATTTAACTCACCATCTTTTTCAAGTAGCGTGATCGAATAGGTTGCTTTTTTATCTTGAAAAACCACTTCTAATTGATCGCCAGTGTTTAAATTCAAATTGAAGTTCAAATCCACCACACCAGCCATATTCGGACGGATCGTTTCTACTCCTAATACTTGCCCATTACGCAAGAAGCGAACTTTCAAAATTTGATCATACATCGATCGATCAAACTGGAAGAACAACGACTTAGGAAAACCCACCGACTTCAGCCGAAAACTATTTTTTGACGTCATCTTCGCAATCGCTTCAAACCCTTGGAAAATCGTTAACTTATCCAAGACAGCACTTTGAATTGGCCCTTTATTCTTCGAATCCATAGAAGAGAATGAAGAGTATTGTGCTTTGGCGATATGCCCTTGCGGCAAACGTTCAAAGTAGAGATCGAGTTGTGTGTACTCTTTTTTCGTGACCCGATCAATGACTTTTCGATTTGTCATTTCAATGATCCACTGTGCCACATTGTACATTGTAATCTTTCCTAAATCGTGTTTTTCTAAATAATAGTCGATTAGGGCTAAGATCACGCCGTTTAACAGTTTCTGCGCACCGCTATAGACCCATTTGTTCTGACCGGCGTTTGGATCGTTGAACAATGCATACGTGAATTGATCCACCAACATCTGCGCAGAAGAAGAATCCCCTCTTACATAAGCATCAATGATCAGCTGCAGCGGATTATAACTCATGGATTGATCGGGTGTTTCTAAATTAAGTACTTGTACCTCATAGCCCCTTTCTTCTAATGTTTCTTTTGATCCTTTGTAGAGTTCTCCTTTCGGGTCATTAAAAATCAGAGAACACTGTTCCTTCGCTCGACTCAAGATATCAGTCAGTGGAAAAACGATCGACTCACCCTTACCTGATCGACTCGTCCCTAGAATGAGTGAATTGACTGTATTGAGATCGATATAAAAC
This sequence comes from Enterococcus sp. AZ149, assembly GCF_051714285.1. Taxonomy (NCBI): domain Bacteria; kingdom Bacillati; phylum Bacillota; class Bacilli; order Lactobacillales; family Enterococcaceae; genus Enterococcus; species Enterococcus sp. AZ149. The sequence goes on along the minus strand of NZ_JBIORO010000002.1, from coordinate 32,032 downwards.
TTGTTCATATAGTGCGTGATAGGAATACCGCCCATTCCTTCAAACCGTTCCTTTCGATCAGGTACGGCCGAATATTGCTCTTTGATCTCTTGGATCGTTGCTAAACGGGCGTCTCCTTCTTGCCCATAACTCAATGAATCAAATTTTCGAGTCAGCTTTTTAAAGACGAACCAGGCAAAAAAGAAGGCCAAAGGCAGCGTGATAATCAGCTGCTTGTTCGTTCCTACATGAATAAACAAGGAACGGGCAAAATAAGGGAACATCTGAAACAGCTTTCCAGCCGTTGAAAAGTCTTGGTTAATCGAAAGTGTAAAAGCTTGGCCAAGAATCGGCAGAAATGAAACGATAAAATTGATCAGATAGTTGCTCATAAAATAAACCAAGAAGAAGGCACTGAAAAAGCCAAGAAACGCTATTGGTGCATGACGCTTATGTTCTTCGGCTAGTCCTTCTCCTTTTATCGAATAACCCCTTCCGATAAAAAGGGCAATTTTTTTCAGACCGAACACAGAAAATAATCGGTAGAAAAAGGAGCGTCTCTTACTTCGTACTCGCATAGACGCTCACCTTATTCCAATACCGATTTTGCTTCTTTCGGCTTGTCCTGTAACAAGTAAGCAGAAGCGATCTGTTGTTTTTGACCCATGGTTAAATCCTTTTTCAACGCATCTGACAGCTCTTGGTAGATGGACGTAATGGCCTTTTGATCTTGTTGTAGAATGGCCAGATCCAATAAACCATAATCAGATTCGCCTAGCTTTGTTAGCTGCTTTAAGGTGTCTGTGTCCTCTTTTTCAAAGACGACTTGAACCACATGGTCAATATTTTCAGGATATTCTTTAGCCGCTTCAATATACTTGCCAGCACTGATTTGATCATCATAAGAAGGAACTGCTGGTTCCGTTGATTCGAAACTCGCATAAGAATTCTCTGTTTGAACAGCTGCAGATACAGTTGTTTGATTTGAATCTTGTTGGGCTTTTGCATGAACATAGCCGCCAAATCCTGCCACGGCAAGTAAAACCGCACCACTTAAAGTGATTTTTTTCCATAAAGATGGTTTCCCTACTGCTTGTTGTACGGCACTTGGTTGTGTTGGCGCTGCTTGTAAAGGCGTTCCTTGTTGTTGCTGTTGGATAAATGCCATCAGCTGTTGTTGCGTGGCTAAGTTTTCAGCCCCTCTTCGGGTCTGATCATCAATCAGTTTTGCAAGAAATTGAGAGATTTCCATTTCTTTTTGTTGATTTTGTTGCTTCGTCGATTCAACATTCTGCACGGCTTTATCTTTTAGGGACAATTCTTTTTCTTTTATAGCCAATTCACGATCACGCTGCGCAAGTACGGCTTTTTCCCGTAACTCTTGTTCATGGATCCGACGTTGCTCTTCAAAGACAGGCTGTGATTCAATCAGTTTTGATTTCATTGATTGTAAGTATTGCAGTTCTTGATCCGTGACTTGTTGCACTGATTCGACCAAGATCGTGCTTAACTCTTCGAGTTGACTGTTCTTACGCTCAATCAATTGGCTGTACTGTGACTTATGAGCTTTTTCTTCATAAGAAGCAGTGATTTTTTCTTCCTCTTGTTCGATTGCTTCTTGTCTCATTTGATTGAGTTGTGCCGCTTTTTCCTGTTTGTCTGCCTGCAGTTTGACATCGATTTGATAAAGCTCGTCTTGATGGCGCTTATTCAATCGTTCAAGTTCTTCTTGTTGGCGCTTTTGGATCCTCGCTTTATCAAGCGCTAATTGATTCTCTAAAGAAGTGAACGCTGCTTCGATCTTATCAGTAAATTCTTCACTTAGAATTGCTTTTTTAGCAGCTAATTCCGCAAGACATTCTTCAGAACCGTCGTCTGCAGTAATTTCTTGATAAGCGATCGTCAACTTTTTGATCAATTTGTTCTCTACGTCATTTTTTAATTTATATAGGCTTGAGATCAACTGTTTGTAGAACGTTGGATTGTATTGCGTCCGGATAAATTCTTTCTTTCGTTCACTAATAAAATCATTTTTATCCGCTAAATCAAAATACACGATCAATTCTTGCGTCTGACGATCCAGCTTTGCTTCTAGTTTAGCGATCAGCGATTCGATAGGATTAAAAATCGGTTGAGTCGTTAGATCCAAATACGTATCCAAAGGAGGGATCACGATGCCAGGAGCCGGCTCTTTCGCTGTAGATACACGATTCAATTCCTCTGAACTCTGAGAAATTGTGGTTTCTTGCTTGCTCTCTTCTGGATCTTCAAATGAAAGCTCGCCCTCTTCTATCGTTTCATAATCAGGAATATAATCGTCTTCAGATAAATCTAGTACTTCTTCCTCTTCTTCGACAGGCGCATTTAATTGGTCTTCGGTAATAACAGGAACTGCTTCTTGTTGCTTTTTCGGTAATACACGAGAAAGCAGATTTTCCGCAACCTCCGGCAATTTCACTTCTGGCAAGGACAAGCCGCTAAGAAATGATGGTTTTGGTTCGTTGACTTCTTGTTCAACAGGTTCAAATGGCTGATCGAACTCGATTAAAAGATCATTTTCCAATTCTTCAAACTGTTCTTTTTGGCTTCCCTTTAAGTTTCTAAGCTCCTGAATAATATCCTCGTCGATCAGTAGGTCTAAAGGTACATCTTTTGTTAAGGGGAGAGTGAACTCCCAATAGTCTTTTGTTCCTTCTATACGATGGATCTCTAAAGTCATCTTATTATCCAGCGGCCCAACGTCTGCTTGAACCTGGTAAAAAAGTTCTCTCGCTTCAGGAAGAGAATACTTCTTTTTCAGGGTCAATCGCTTCGTAGCTTTGATTTCTTTTGGTAATTTTGTAAAACGCAAAATATAATTTCCCATGGTTCTCTCCTTTAAAAAAAGATGGAAAGTGCTAATGCTTCCCATCTTTTTATACATTTAATTTTAGAATCCTTTACCAATCCCTTGAAAGTAGGTTGCTAATGAAACAGCTGACATAATTACGATCATTCCTAAAGCAATCCGAAACCACATACTTTTGGCCATGTCCGCTTTTCGATCTGAACTCATGAAAATAATTCCGGCAACGATCGTCATAATAACGGCCAGTGGTAGTGATAGTTTTTGTAGTGCTGTGTAGATTGTTTTTCCTGAATTATCTAAAGAAGTGACCCAATCATTCGTTGGTAGTGTTAGCAGTGCTAGTTGTAGTTTCATTAACATGTTTATTTCCTCCATTTTTCACTTGGTTTTTATCTGATACAAGAGTATTGATTTTTGAAAGCACGTAAGACTCGCATTGTTTTTCAATCGTTGATTCTTCCCATTCCTTGTCTTTTCCTTCAAGAATGGCCATTTTTTTATCTCGTAAATGATCATTCGTCCATTCCTTAAAGGGAATACCTTCTTGAGAAAGTAATTCTTTTGCGGCTTCTACAAATGGTGACACCGCTGATTTTTTCCCTGCCATATACTTCTTCCTTCCTGGCTAATTGACTATCTAAAAAAAGAAAAACCCCTCGATTTTTTCGAGTAGGTTCGCTTTTGTCTTGGTTCCATTTCTGGCAATGCTTTTCGTTCTTCATTGAATTGCCGATTGATTTCTTGGTAAAGCTTTTCTCCTTCCAAGCGGTTTGACTCAAGAGTAGATATCTCCTCTTGCAACATATCTAACAGTTGTACCATGTTCCGTGTAGGATCAACGACCACGTCTTCTAAGATTATTTCTTGTTCGCCATTGTCAATCACTACTGACAATTTCGTAGGCTCCGTGATTGAACGCTGTAGCTGTTCCATGATCTGTTGTGCTTGAAAGATACCGTGAACCATCTTTGTGTTCAATGCACGGTATTTTCGTGTCAATTTTTTGTTGACGTGCGAAAAATGTACCCGATATTGCCCGGACACACGATCACCCCTTTCACATTCTTATGCTTTGCTGCGTCCACCACTGTTCCCATGCAGCTTTTATGACGTCTTGATAATCAATGACTACTTTAAGAAAAAGCGCACCCACGACCAAACTGATAATCACCCGCAATAGCTTTGAAAATACTTTTCCCATATCTTCACCTCACTTGAGAAGGCGCTTGTCCTTCAATGCCGATTTTCACAGAGATATTGTCTGGTAGAAATAAAACTGGATAGGTCGCTTTGATCGTATAAGCCACCGTATCTCCAAAGGCAGCCTTTTTCCCTAGTTGTGTACTTTCTATCGTATACCAGCCGTGAAATTGTTTAGTTGAGTACTCTTTAAGCTCTGAAACTGCTTCAGCTGTCAGTCCACCTTTTCGCTCGATTTGATAATTGACTTGTTGCCGATAAGTAGTGATCGTTTGAAGTTGATAACCGAAAACGACGACGCTCAAAAAGGCAAGTACAGTCAAACAGTAAAACAACATGCTGAAAATTTCTCCCTGACTATCTTCTATATCCATAATTTATGCTCCTTTCTTTAGAGATAAACATAGACTTTTCCAAGTTGGAAAGGAATGATCGCAATAGAAGCACCGAGAACAAAGACCAAAATCGCTCCTACTAGCTTCATATACAACCCCGAAAATCGACTGAGCTTAAAATGGATGATTTGTTCAATACCAGCCATCATTTCTTCGCTGGTAATCCTCGAAAGCTGATCGATCACTTGCAAATTCGCTGATCCTTGTGCCAAACGTGCCAAAGTAACCATAAATAACCGGCTGCTGTCAGTGCCAGACATTTGTTTAGCGAACATCTTAAACGGATCGAAACTGCTTGGATTTCGACTCATATCCAACATGAGCCGTTGTAAGATCTTCTTATCGATTTCATGTGGCATCCTTGGAACGATTCGCTCAAAAACAGAACGAAGATTGATCCCCCCTCTTGTTTGTTTTAATATCGGAACAAGTAGCCGTGAAAATTTTGAAAATTGAATTTGACGTTCAAATCGAAACTGCTGATAAACGACCTTAACTGATTTGATCGTGTCCAAATAAATCAGCACACTGACAACTAGCCCAATAGGAATCAGATACAAACTCATTAAAAAGCCAAGAACCACAAAGATAGAAAAACAGATGGCAGAGGTGCGAATTTTCTTTTTCGCCCACTTTTCAATGTTTTCCTTAGTATTATTCATTTCTAATAGATTTTGATAAACAACATCTGAAAGTAAACGGGAAAAAAATGGTCGATTCTCACTTGGTTCAGCGGTTTTGTTTCGAATAACGAGATTCATTTTTTGGTTCGCACCCCCAATTCCGTGACAGAATCATCAAAATACTGCTTGAAGAAACTATTTAAGATCACACTAAGCGAAATGAGACAAATGGCTGAACTGACATAACCGATTGGATGGTGCGCATAGCCGTCCATGTATTGCGCAAAATCACCATTCATGAAGAAAGAAACCCCATGAAATAGTAAGATAATAGCGCCCATTAAAAAAAGAAGTGTTTGCACACCGCTTAACATTTCATTCTTCTTCTTTAAAAACGAATTGACTTTTTCTAACATTTTACTGTGGTGTTCTGTTAGGTATTGCAACGAATCTGTATTGTTTTTCCCTTCTTGAATAATCGTGTCAAGCTGTTCCAAATACTGACCAAAAATCGCATCATCATGATACTTTTCAGATAAGGTATTCAATAAATAAGAGACCCGTTCCGGATCAGACCCTACACCAAGAGCGGCATACAAGCTTCGGAGATCTTCAGAAAGTTCTCCTTCTGTTTCATCGATCACATAGGCCAAAGACTGAAGAACAGTCAAATCATTGTCCATCGTCACTTGTGTGAGATTCAAAAGAAATTTGTTTCTGGCCACCAATGACTGTATCTGGTACCGCCGATTCACGACCTTTGGCAAGATAAAACGATAGCCGTAGATGGCACCAATCACTGTACACCCGACAACGATCCACCAAATATAAGTCAGAATCAATGAAAAAACGCCTAAGACTACAGCTGGGAGTCCAACGAGCTGAACGATCTCTTTTTGCTTTAATCGCTGCCCGTAAGCACTGTTTAATGCATGTAATTCTTCAAGATTTACACGGTTTTTAGTTTCCGTCTGAAGTTGATTGATCCGCAAACTCTTTCACCGCCTTTTGAAGAATCTGTTCAAGCTCTTCCGATTTATTAATCTTTTCATTGGTCATTTCAGGAAAATCAAAAGTTAAGAAGCGTTCTGCTAGCTTTTCCTTGTACTGATCAGACAACTCACCCGTAGTAACATAGAACTGCCCGTTGTTTAATACTTGTTTAAACAAAGTAGTGGCCGTATCTTTTACTGAATACTCTACGATTTCTGACAAATATCGAATTTTTTTGAAAATAAGATTTTCCGAATCGATCTCGATATAAGCAGTTTTGATCTGAAACCCAAAGTCAAAGAATGTAAGGATATCTTCAGTAACTGCTTCTTCATTGATTTTGTACCCCATACTAGACATGGTGACTAACCTTCGAGGATGTGCGCGACAATTTGTTGAGTGAATCGACGTCAATCCCGAATGGTTTGTCCGTGCAGCTTGGATCATTTCATAAGCTTCAGAACCCCGTGTCTCTGACGGAACGATCCATTTAGGATAATTCCGTAAAGCGGCTTGAACCAGATCTGAAATCGTCACGATATTTCCTGTAACGAGAGAAAAAATATCATGATCTGGCAAAAGTTCCTTGATCCTTGTTTCAGGAACGTCCTCAATCATAAAGATACGGTCTTTTTTTGGTACAAAGGACAACATCATTTTGATCAATTCCGTTTTCCCAGAACCCGTCTCCCCACCGATCACGCTCATTGATCCAGCCTTCATAATTATTTTAAGAAAGTCTAAAACAAAAGATGGCGCAAAATCGACAAACGTTTCTTCGGTCAACACTAGACCTGGTCGACTGACCCGTAAGGACATCGTAGTGCCACTTGGACTGATCACTTGATGCATAGCGTTTAATCGTAAATTTCCTGATACACTATCCAAGATAGGGTCATTTCGAGTAAATGGCTTTCCTACAGTATCCGCAAACTTCTTTACGATTCGAAATACCGTCTTTTCAGGATCGGTCAACTGTAATTGTTCTGCCGTGTAAATTCGTAGTTGATCCGCACTTTCGACGGTTAGAAACGTGCTGTTCCATCCGATATCCGTGATTGTCTCGTCTTGCAAAAGCAGGCGATCGATAAATTCAAAGCCGACGATCTCATTGATAACATAAGCCGCTTTTTTGTGTCCTTCGTCATTTTTTCCAAATCGTTGTTCTTCTTGAACCAACTTAACGAGCTTTTCACGAGAAACTTTAGAAGTGAAGGCACGCATCACTTCATCTGGATAATGCTCGACTAAATCGTCTCGAATCACTTCGACTCGACTATCTTCAACTAATTTTTTCAAATAATCGTCTTGCTCTTCTTCAGCAGCTGAAGGTACATTGCGAAATTGATTGGTAGTCACGAGATTTCTTACATTTCTTAACACGTCTTTTTCATCTTGAAATACGGACTTTTTTTCTCTAATAACAACCATTGATTTACCCTCCTTCCGGCGTACTTAAAATGCATGTGGCTTCGTCAATGGATCCATCGGACTCTACATAGGCACGAATGCCTTTGATTCCTTTGTTATCTGCTTCTTTTAAGTAGTTGAACGTCACTTTTACCGTTTTTTTTGCATAAAACGGCTGCTTCTTGATCGTCTGCTCAAACTCTTTTTCAAAGTTGGCTTGATCCAAGTAAAAAGTGCCTGGTTGAATGCGTGCAGAATCATCTTTGTTACTGATTGCAGCTGTTCTTAACGCTTCAGTAATGTTAAATGCTTCCGTATCTTTCTTGGCATTTCCGATAAAAAACCACGCAATTAAAATCATAAAAAGTGCTCCTACGATCATAACCGTGATCTGTCGCCAATAATGTGTCATTCCTCCCTCTCCTAACCAAGAAAAAGGAGAAGACAAAGAGTGTCTTCCCCGATCATCTTTTTATCCATTATTTTGTTGGTAATGTTGAAACGTAAGTAGTGATTTTAGCGAGCATTTGTTTTGTTAAGTCAGGAAAAAATACGAAAGCTGCACCCCCGACGATCGCAACTAAACCTACTGCAATCGCAATGTTCATCAATGTGTGAGAATGATGTTGAACTGTATCCATGAATGTCACCTCCCTTCAGTAGAAATAGAAACCGGCTATCAAAGCCGATCGTTACTTGAAAAATAGTTGTTTGATTTCATCAAAAAATTTGGTGCAGACTGCCAAGATCCCAGTAACGAATACCATAACGGCCTGAACAAATTGATTTTGTTGAATCGCTGAGGTCAGCGAACCGGAGACATTGCTGCTTCCAGCACCAAAGTTTAAAAACGAAGAACTGATCTGATTCAAGTAATTGAACGGGATCCCGATCAACTGCTTAAAGAGAAAGAAAAAGACCAGGATCCCTAAACTGCTAAAAACTACTTTACGCAATAGGTGCCTGGACTGTTTTAATTCCGATCGTACATCAAAAACGGCTGAACCATACATATTGCCCAACTCCTTACTTTCCTCTTAACCACGTGATCTCTGCTTTTGACCATCCGTTTGGCACAGTCGTATCAGGATAAACCGGCGTGAGTAACAATTCATCTTCTTTCTTTGTTTTACTATCAATCGTCGCATACATGTTTGCGTAGATCGAAAGCGTTTGGTTCATCGATACTTGAATAAAGTTCCGGCCAACCACATTCGATTGCAGCGTCAGATTGTAGTCCCCTTTTTCTGCCCAAATCGGCAAATAAAACTTTCTTCCCCCATCAAGTAATTTGTTTGATATCTTTTTTGTTGGATTTTTTACTTGTTCTTGCGTATACAATGCACCCGTCTTCTCCTCTACGCTTATTTGAGGAAACTCAAATTTTGTAGAAGTAATAGCGGCCGTCGTTTGTTTCGCTACTTGATTGATCGTACGATCTAACGGGATTTGAACGTTCCCTTTTGATTCGACATACTGAAGATCTAAATAGGTATCGACTAGCTTCGTTGGAGAAGAAAGTGTAAACGAGAGTAGTGGCGTATCTTGGATCTCACTACTGTAGATCGGCGCTAATGTGATTGGTAGCCCATAGCCCGTTTTTGACGAACGCTGCTCTTCAAAATCAAACTGAAGAGTCTCTTTCTTTTCTACATACGTTTTGGTTTTTCTCGTTGCTTCTGTTTGGCTCACTGCGCCATAGGAAAGCTTACCGTTTTTCAGATCCGCATTTGTGATAACTTTTTCTGAAGCGGTATACCCGAATGTTGAAAAATCGATCGTATCTGTTTCAGCCTTTACTTTGTCAGGATTTTTCAGCACCTGCAGTGAAAGAGAGTAAGGAACCTTCTCTCCTTTAGTAAAGCCTGCAGTAGGTAAATCAACAGCTAGGTTTGAAGCATAAGAACCAAGCGAAATATCTTTTGTAAAGACAGTTTTCTTCTGTTTTTGATCAGTTACAGTCAATCGATAAAGAACGTTTTTCAATTCTTCTTCGTAACTCGCTGACTTTGAAAAAGTGATCGTCGCCTTCAAGTTGTCCGTCAATGACGCTTTGCCAGTCAGTATTGAAACTTTCTCGGCATTGATCTCTAAGGACGGTAGATAATACGGGATCTCAAGTACAAGATCTTTGCCAGCAACGACCCCACTTCTAGTCACTTTCGAGCGGTAGCGATTGCCTTTCACGTCGAATAGATCATCCAGCGACTTATACTCGTACGACTCCCCATCGTACTTGGTCTCAACGACTTGTTTAAGCAGCGCTTTTTCTGTTTCTGTCACATGATTCACTGTCAGCTTGAATGCTGGTAAAGTCGTTGTAACAGCGTTTGAAGCAGCAGTTTTCGTTCCTGTTTTCACACTACCTTGCTTACTGAAGGCCAGTGTTGCTTTGTTTTTAGCGGTCAGAACTTCTTGTTTTAGCATCATTTTCGTACGTAGATCATATGATTTCCCATAAAATCCAGAAGTTGTAAGGGCGTTGCTTTTTGCAGTAGCAATCACTTTCCCGTTCGTCAGATCTTTGGTAATTGTAAATTGATCTGTCACATCACTACCTTGCGCCAAAACTTGTACCGTAGAAATCGCAACCGTTTCAGCTGGAAACTGGTCTTCTATCACAAAATCAGCTAAGTAACGAGACCCTAGTTTTTCTACCGTACTTGTCGTTAAATCATATTGTAGAAAATCATCGGAAGCAGCTGACCAAGTATTGCTGGTTTTGCCTGTCTCATTCTTGTCTGATACCGTCTTTGAAGCACTCAATTTGTACTGATTGGTGATTGTTAATTTCACCGGCTTTGCTTCAGTCACATCTGCAGTAATGGTAAACGAGTAGTTTTTACTATCTGTTTCAAAACCAACCAATGGCGTTTTTTCCTTAAAGTAATAGGATCCCAGCGTTAGATCCTTTACTTTCAGTTGGCCATTTGTGTCGGTTTTTAGGTTATCTTGTAAAATGGATCCGTCCGATTTGTATAGTGTAAATACCACACCATCTAACGACTTTTGATCGACGTCTGCGATTTTGGTAAGCTCTACAGCGCCAGCGAGTCGCTCGTTTGTCCAGGTCTTCGAAACATTCGTATTTTCCCCTACCGTGATTGAAAACTCCGTTCCGTTTAACTTGTAGCCTGAAGGAGCAATTATTTCTTTCACTTTGACTACTGACCCAGCCTTTAATCGTTCTCCTAGCTTTGCCTTCCCATCCGTTCCTGATTTTACGTCTGTTGTCTTTCCATCATACGTAAAGCGGAAGGTCGCATTTGCTAGCGGCTTTTTCGTATCTGCATCTACTTTCAAGACATCCACTGTCCCTTTTCGCTTCACATTCACGGTTACGGAAGTTGAAACATAAAAAGAACCAGTGACCAGTTTTTGATACGAACCGTTCGCCCAAACAGTAGTGGGATATTTTTCGTTTGTTTTCGAGCCTTTCACCATATTTACAGTGATTTTTGTTGCAGTGGATCCATTCGTATCGACGGTCAGTTTATTGCCACTGATCGTCGCTTTTGCGCCACCACTGACGGATTCTACATAGAGGTTATGATCGCCCCAACTGTTTTTCACAGTAAAGGTCGCTTTTTCTCCTTCATAGACCGTCTTAGACGTTGCGTCCCACTGGGGACGTGTGCGGATCTGACCAGCACGAGTGGTGATTTTGCTTTTCCAGTCCGTCACACCATCTTTGTGGTTAGGGGTAATGGTGATACTTTTTGGTTTTTCATTTGAATTTTCCCAAACAAGAATTTGTGCGGCCATCCAACGTTGCTTTCCAGCGTCGTTATTTGCCCAACCGCCTAATTCACGGTACGCACTAATAATGGACGTGATCGTTTCTTTTTGAGAAGTACTCAAATAGCTGCTTCCGGCATCTGTGTATGTCTTAGCTGCCGTAACCCCTGCTTGTAGACAAAACGCATCTTTCCCATCGATCGTCCGCCGGATCCCACGGTCTTCTGTGTAAGAATAGCCGTTGCTGCGAACGATATACATCAGCCAAGGATAACCAGCTGGCGGATTGATCGTTGTTTCAGAGACTGTTTTTGAAACAGAAGCCAGTAAAGCAACTTTGCTTTCTTTTAGCATAGAAGGAACATCATTCAAGTTGTTCGTTTGGTTCAGTATCTCTTCAGCATAAAAGAAACGTGTCTGCATCAAGATCTGTTCGGATTCTTTTAAATCTTTGGCCTTTGACAATTCTTCAGCGACTTGATCTTCTTCAATAAATGGAAGATCTTCACTATTGACTGCCGATTGCAGCGATTCAACATCATTTAGATCGATTTCATCAAAGTCTTTGATTTCTTGATCTGCCTGATCCGCTTTTTCCTGACGCTTTTCATCGATCCCTACTTCAACAGCTGTAAAATCTCCTTCTGTTTTTTCAGCGATTTGCGGCGTATCTGAAGAAAGCAGCTGTTCTTTGTCTGATTTGTCTGCTACCACGTACAGTAAGCCATCAGCACCTTGAACAACGGTTGATTCCTGTTCTTTGTTTAAGGTCTCTTCCGATACTGCAGCCACTTCCTGATCCGTTTTAGCGGTATCTGTTTGTTCTTGTGCCAAAACATAAGGAAAGTTGGCCATAGCAAGAAGAGAAATGATCATCACTGAAAACGAAACGACGAGTTTGTGCTTCTTTTTCATTGGTACCTGTTCACATCCTCTCCTTCAAAATGGATTTTCGAAAAGGACGGTGGTGCTCGATTACGCATTCTTTGTTCCTTGGCCATATAAGATCATAGGCGGTCTCCTTCGTTTAAATAACTTTTTGAGTTCTTTATATTTAGCGTATGCAGCTCTTGTTTTGATATGTGTTGTTCTTGATCAACGATAAATAAAAAGTCGCCATTCGTGAAAATATCTTTTCCAGCGGCTTTTTGTTTTGTTTTATCTTTATCGATAACCACGTCTACATGATCCGTATTACCGTGTAATACTTGTTTCCCAGCGACCACTTGCACAACGGTCTTATAATTACTTTTCGTGATCAGTGAAACTTCGTCAATTTCAAAAATACTTTGGCGATCGACCAAGCCATTATTAATAATTTCTGCCAGCTTATTCACGCTCAAGCGAATATACTGTAATGCTTCACCGTTTCCTGTAAAACTTAGGGAAACCTCCTTTCCTACGGTTAAATACAAGGTTTTCTTTTCAGCATCCATCTGTTTCTGCCCTCCCTTCACTTGTTGATATTTTCTTTAGTTATGGACTACGACAGACATTCTTCATCTTTTTTCTCCTTTTTGGGTAACAAAAAAACTTGAGAAATTTTCCTCAAGCTCCCGCATTCAAATATTCAAAAAATAAAGTCAATATATTTGTAATAATTCTTCTTTTTATTATAATTACTTAGGACATAATAATTTGGTCTTTCTAGCGGAAACTAGGAGACCTTTTTTTATCCCTTCAAACAAAGATTAAAATCGATCCCAATCATCTAATGCACGTTGATCTGGCGATAATTCGGCTAATTTTTCATTGTAACTATCACCAATAATTTTGTGTTTCAAGGCCTTCAAACTATCGATTTTGCTTGATAGTTCTGCCCTTACTATTAGCCTATCCTCGTTCAGATCCATCAACTGTGCGTTGATTCGATGAATCATTATCTCAATTTCCTGTAGAGTGTGCTTCTTGAAAGAATGATCATAGTAACAATTTTTTAGTAAGGACTCTTGATTTTCTTTTGATAGGTATTGGTCAATATCTTCCAAATTAGACATTTTCCCATATAGATATAGCCCATACAGACATATAGTAAAGGTTACTATCATATAGACAATACTACTCATATTGACCTCCTTTAATTGATTTAACAATTTTGGTGGATAGTGGACGTTTTTATCAGAAAATGGAAGCTATATCTTTTCTTGGTCATTCGCATTTCTCCATCTTTTGTTCAACCCCAAGATAGGTAAAGTTTTTCAGAATCTGCTAAATCAATAATCGTGTCTAAAAAGCTTTCAATTTTTTCTTTAGCTTCTAGGCTTAATCCTAATCTTTGTGATTGAACTTGCAGTTTGTTTTTTGCATTTTTCACATTTGAAAGGGTTGTTGTTCCATCGTAATCTAATCCTTCCCAATCTTCTTCTTTCATATCAGCAGTTGATTCTAAAGTAATTTTTAAAAGGGAAAGTAGAATGTCGTTTTTTTTACTCCCGTAATGAGAGTGAAATTGAGCGAAGCAGTCGAATGATTTTTCACACCACTTTTCTTTGTTTCCACTATATACAAGTAAATCAAATCCCATAAAAATCCTCCTTGATTACGATAGAATGTAGAGCAACCGCAATGTGGACAATCGTTAATTGGTAAAGTCACTTTTTGTCCCCTTCTTTCTATTGGAATAATATTTTAACTTACTTTTCTTTTCCCAAAGAACATCATATTTCGACATATCTTTGGTAACGTAGTAATGATATTTCATTTTAAGACGTATCCAGTAATATCGGATCATCACTCTGCCTCCTATTCCAATATTTATGTCATCTATTAATGGCGAAATTTAAAAGCAATTTCGCTACTATAATTGCAACAGGAATAGATAATAAAGTTATAGATATTCTCCACCACATATTTTTATAATAAAAAATCTCAATTTCATCTTTTACAATCGCAGCTCTTTTTCCGTACGGTAATGTTCTCTTGTTCTCAACCGATAGACCTTTTTTATTAATTAAGAATTCTACGACTTTTCCACTTGCAAAATATAAAACAGGTGGAAAACCTATTAAAACTAGTAATGATATTATTGAGAGTAGAATTTTAATAACCATATCCCCCATTCCATTATTTCTGTCACTACTGGACTAACTCATACCTAATCCGCCCATCGACATGGCGACTCCTAGTCCAAGTCTGACCAGAGATTTCTTCCTCTATATATCGAGCTTCATGTATCATGCCTAAAGATTGAAATACGTCATCAATTGCAATTTTACGTTGTTCAAAATTCCCGTTATAACCCCCAACATCATTCCTATATGCGTTTTCTGCGATACATACGTCTCTGTAAACTGATTTAATTCGTTCTTTACCTTCTGCACTAATTAACTCCATTTCCAACCCTCCAATTCCGTTATTTCTTCAGTTTGTACACTTAATCATTTATTCTTCTTCTCTCTTTTTTCTAAAATAATTGTCCAAACACATAGCTACTATTAACAGAATTACCAAACTAAGCTTTCCTAGCATAGTCCCAAAAACAATATTTATTAAGCCTGTTAAGCTCTCTATAATTTCACCCAAAATAACAGCCATAGCTCTTAGTACTCTATAAAGAATCTCCAATTCTTGCTTCCTCCTAATTAACTACCCTCTTAGCGAAAGCTTTTCTAGAAAAATCTTGATCTGCAAGATGCTTATTAAAAGCAAAATGATGATAGTTATTGCAATAAGCCACTTGATTAAAACAAACGATATAACCAACCCTTGAGTACCGAATAAAAATAATGTACCTATGATTCCAATACCAAATAAAGTTGTTATTACAATTAGCATCGACAATAACCGACTTTTCAGCTTTTCCATTTTTCTTATTTTCTTCGTGATCTTGACTATTTCAGAGACTTTCACTTTTATCACCTTCTAGAAAATGAAGTTGAAGTAGCGTTTATCGCAGCGAACGTGAAAGTGAAAATGAAGATAAATACAGCAACCTTCAGCAATCCCATACTAACTTTAAACATCATCTTCAAGAAAAACATTCCAACTGCCAATAATTTATTTGTCTTCGTCATAACTTCCACTCCCTTTTTAAATTTTAGTATTAACCAATTAAACATCTTTTGTTTACCAGATTCGTAAATAGAACAAAATAAAAGTCGCAGATTTTTACAACCGGAGAAATCTAACTCCTATGAAGGCCGGATATTCGCTCGCACACGTGCGGTCTTGGCAAATCCTTCAATGTTTTTGGCTCACCAGTTCATTGTATTCCTGGTTACTCTAAACCCCTTAGTAGCCATGCTGTTTAGTTTAGAGGGGCGTTCTAATACCCACATTCATATATTCAATTAGTTCTCAATACTCGTTCGTTATCAACTCATATCAAGAGATTTTGCTAGAAACTAGCAAACAAAAGATGTTTAATTTGAGATTCAAAAAGCAGTTACGCTCGTTTTCGTTCCTGGTACCAATAATTTTGAATCATTTCCTCATATTCTTTTTCTTCTATCGCAGTGATCAAGGCATATACTTCTAACGCTCGTTCTGATCGATGATTCCGGACTTTGAAATATTTGTTTTCTCTTGTCGTTATCAGACGACCATTTGAATTTAATCGTTGAGCAATGACTCTTTCCTTTTGATCAAAAAGAAGTTTGATTTGTGGAAAGATCGTTTCCGTTTTTGCAGCCCCGAAAAATATTTTTTTTGGCTTTCCTTTTTCAAAAAGAGTCGTATAGCGATAGGCGTTTTCCCCTTCGATCATCCAATGCTGCGTGTTAAATAGTTGTACCGTTGTTTTGATTCTTGCTAGATCTTTAACGTATACTGCTAACCCTTTTGTCATTGTCATTCCTCATTTCCTAGATCATACTTACATAAAAGCAAACAAAAAGGAGGTAAATTCACGAGAACATGAATTTACCTCCTAAGAATCGCAGTCTCTTCAACGAAAATAACAGATGGCGTCAAAAATGATGATTTGGCCTATCATACACCTAGATCAACTGTAGAAGAAACTAAAGATCAAACATACATTTTTCAATAATACATTGAATCAGAAGTTTCTTTCTACAATCATTATCTGTTATAATTACATCGTTGTAGAGAAGCTACGACGCAAAGGAGCTCAATCCGTTCAGGTGTTGCATCACTTGATTGGAAACCGAGGTTTATCAATGACTCCTGCATGAGTTGGCGCTCTTGCAGTGACGAGATTTACTTCGGGGGCTCCTTTTTGTTTGGCTTCGTACAAGTATGTCAAACAAAAATATTGTTTTATTTTTATGTGTAAAACATAGCATAAGAAATTTATTTTGACAACAATTTATTTTTTCAATCTAAAATAACATCCTTGTCTCTTCTTCTACTATCGGTCATTTTAACTAAGTATTTAAGTTACTACATCAACAATACTATATTTCACTTTCACATTAATATTATACCATTTTGTTTGTATATAGACAAACATTTTTTTGCTTTATATGGTATTTTCAAAAATAAAAAGGCTAAATTAATGACTAATGAAGAGTACACAAATATTAAATATCATCTAGCTAAAGCGATCAAAGAAGCTAGACTCAAACATCAATATACAATAAGGGATTTAGCTGAAATTGCGGATATTAATTACTCGTATCTTTCAACAATCGAAAACAATCGCATTGAAAAACCTTCGATGTATGTCTATCTGACATTGTTTGAAATACTTGAGATTCCAATTACGGAGCTATTCAGTGAAATTGAAAATATGCCGCCATTTAATCGCTACCCACCTGAAAGCTAGTTTCTAACTAGCTTTTTTTGTTTGGATTGAAAAGAGTGAAATTGTAAGCATTGAAAATGTATTGTTACCGCCGGCGTGTTTTTTTAATGATCATGTTTACAAAATCACTCTAAAATAGACTTTAAAACTTTATTTCACAAATACTTTTAGCGTGTACCAATTTGCACATCACGTGTTTGAACACTACCTGAACCAGCAAATAAAAATAAGATCCAATCTAAACTCATAGGTGTTTTCCTCCGATACTTTAATAGTGTAAATTTACAAGTCAAATAGTACCACTTGGTAAAATTTTTACAACAAAAAATTGAGAAATTGCGGAATCCGCAATTTCTTATGGAGGTTTAATGAGCTGTGAATGAGGATTCTATCATTTTAGTGCAAATAATCGAGGATTTGAGAAAAAGTCGTGGATTATCTCAGAAGGAATTAGTTGATACGATTCTTAGTGAAAGTTCGTATGTAAGAATAAAAAAAGGTAAAAGTGAATTTCCGATATATATACTTGTGCCACTAGCAAAAAAATTGAATGCCAGGATTGAAGATATCTTAGATCTCTATTATCGAAGTGAAAATCATGAATACAAAAACCTTTTCAAGCGATACAATATTGTCACTGATACACATGATATAGCTGAAGCAATTATTCTCTATGAAGACCTGATAAAAAATCAAAAAAACAGTCTAATGCTAAGCAGAATGCGATTGTTGCTAGAAAAGTATTTTGCAAAAGATACAAGACAAATACCTAAAATAGATATTCTTGAAGTCCAGGCATTGATGAATCAAATCTTAGTCACAAATCATCTGACTTCTTACGATCTTCAATTCTTCGCAGATTTTATGACCCTGCTATCAATGGATCAGCTTCAGATTGTCAGTCAAAAATTGATAGACGTCGACTTCAATGTTATGGACTCATTTAATCATTTCTACAAAAAGTATTATCCAATCTGCTTAGGAAACCTATCCGATTGCTTAATGGATTTAGGTTATTTTGAAGAAGCCAAGCAGCCTTTAAATAAATTAATAGCTACAGCAGACCATGTTGACTCCATTGAACTGAAAATTTGGGCCCAATACTTAGAGAATGTTCTAGCCATCTACACCGAAAATCAAAACAATGAAAAACAAAATAAGCTAAACAAATTGAATCAAATTGTTACTAATTGGCGCAACTTATTACCCTCAAGTCGTTTGGTAGAAGGGCTATATGGCGGTTTCCAACGTCTATCTGACAGAAACGGTGATCGTCCAAACAATATTCATATTCCACCTGTATACATTTTAAAACCATAAGAAAAAGCCTAGTATTCTTTGCTGGGCTTTTTTTATATATTTAAAACTGAAGTTTCCTATTTTCCCAAATCATCAATACAAAAAAAGAAGAGATAATATTCATCTCTTCTCGAAAAACTATCTTGCTTTAGTTGTAGCAACTACTTTGTTATTTACAATTCTTCTACAACTTCCTGCATCAACTTTCGCTAAAGCCTTCTTCTCCAAATCCTTTGATGAATATTTCTTATTTACAATCGATCTACCAACATTATTATTGAAAAGATCCATCTGCTTTTCATTAGCTGGTTGATTTTTATTCTCCTCGTGAGCATCTGCCCATCTTTTCGCATTTGTTTTACCGTTAGAAGGATTGAAACTTGATCCATATCCAGCTAACATCGTTGCCATCTCAGCATTCCAATAAGTATGTCTAAAAGCATCTCCGTTTCCATTATGCAACCCGTTTTTATATAGTGCATTTGTCCTTTTTGTAGCCAAACTAGAAGCAGTATACACTTGTGCTGCTTGCGCAGGATATGATTTGACAAGCTTTTTTTCCGCACTATTCAAATTCTCATAAGCAGATGGCAGATATCTTGCTGTTACCCTATAGCTTTTTGACTCATATATCTCATTGTATAGCTTAATCATATATAAGTTTTGATCATCTTCAGATAGATCTTTAAATGCTTCATCTGAGCTCGAAATTTCATAAGCTCTAACAAAGTCATCAATTGTTAAACTATCTATTACTTCATCGCTTAGACTCTCATTCGATATTGTTTCTGATACTGATTCATCTGTTGCAATATCATCTGCATAAGCATGGATACTACTTGATACTGAAATACCAAAGAATAAAACTAACGTTAAAAATATTTTTTTCATTTTTAGTTCTCCTTATTTTTGGAAAATCAATTGTTTTTCTGTTTTGTTTATACCATCATCATAGTTGCAATCTAATACTATTTTACCCGTTGATTCGTCATAACTAGCTACTTTTACCAATAAAGAAAAGTTTTTAGTATTGCTATCAACATATCCAGTAACTGTTTGCTCTTCTCCATAAATGGTAACTGAAATAGAACTCTCACCACTTAGACTAGCTTCCTCTATTGGTTGATTCGTAGACTTTATCGAATTACTTTCATAAAGAACTTCTGAATCATTCAGATAATTTCTTGCTATTGTAATAGGAACTTCTATTGCACCTTTATTATTTTCAATAAAAATACCTGTTTTACCATTATTTTTCAGGAAAAATAGTGTACCAAGTACTACCAAAACTGTGCAAGATAAAACAATCGTCAATACTTTCCTTTTTGATTTTTTCATATCTTTCAGTAAATTCGAAAAATGAATCTACTGTTCCCCCTTTCTAACTCAAGTATATTTTAGTAATAGGATATTGTAAATATTTGTTTTATCGATATTTTAAACATAGACAAGATATAATCTTATTTAAATTATACACTATTGCTGTTTTAAATAACCCTTACAAAAATGTAATAATATTACCTTTCACAAATAAATACAGATACTTGGACCTTCCCAAAAAAGTAAACTGACAAAATCATTTATTAAGTTACATTGCCTATATCACTTAACGAACACGTAAAAAACTAAAATACAACGAAGAATGATCGACATAACTAATTAATTTGTTCTTTTTCTTTTTTTGGATTGATACTCTTTAAGAACTTCTCCTCCAATACCAATAAATGACGATAAACATCATCCATCGACCAGCCTGAAGAAAGACTAAGACAATATAAAAAATCACAAGGTAATGTTTTTACTGCACGGTTTCTTGTTACCCAGCTTGCTACTGTACTCTGCTTATAGCCATGCAACTCACAAAATTGCTCTACTGTCATACCTAACCGCGAAATAATAAATACATTGATCGGGTAGGGATATACAAAGGTATTGATACTCATAGTCAGAAAGACCTCCCACCATATTATTACGTTTGCGATAATAGTACTACTCTTTCTTAAGACCAGCAAGCAAGGCGGAGAAAAAAAGGAACGTATCACAGATATAATGTAATAGGCAATTTGCACCTTTTAATTTCAACCTGTATCGATCATGAACAGATCTGTTTGTACGCCGATCTTATTGGGTTCTATCAAGCGTTTCAGTGCTGTCTGGATAAACGTGTATTCTCTTCCAAAAGCTTCTGAGATCGCAGCGAAATAGGCCCCCTGGCTTTCTTTTTTTAGCCGGATAACGGAGCGCATCAATCCATGTATCGAAGCTAGCATAATACCTCCATTACGACCAGCACGAACACGAAAATGAATTTTGTTCTCTTCTCTTAACTGCTTCAGTACTTTGTCCAGGGAGCGTTTTGGGATCTTTAAACTTTCAGTTAAATCTTTTTTTGTAGAAATAATGTATGGTTGTTCTTCATAGGATTGCTCATTCAAATAGGACAGTAGATCTTCTGCCCATTCATGACTATGTGAATACTTGCGAACAGCTCTTTCTTTCTTGAATTTCCACCAACCCCGTTTTTTGTTGAATAGCTGCTCTTCAGAAAGATTGACATCGACCCACTCTTGGCATAATAGGACAATTTTTTCTCTGTGCGCTGCTTGATATTTTCCGGAGTAAGCGGAACGAATGATTCTGGTTAATTCTCGATCAGATAAAGGGTTAGCCAAGCGGTCATTGAATTCTAACATCGTCAATTCACATGCTTCTACTTCGTATCCTGACGAAAAGTATGCCAAAGACAAGGTGAATATGACATTATTTCGACCATATACGCCCTTTTCACCTTGTATTTTTTGACTTTTTAGCAACAGCTGGAACCAGGGTTCATCTACTTGCCGAAATTCTTGAGTAGATGGTAATACAAAAACGTTCTTGATCTCCGCTTTTTTGTCCGCATCTTCTCTCATTGACCAGTCGATCCATTCTTCGAAACTATAACGATACTGTGGTTCAAAGAATAAAACATTCTCTTCAGAAGGCATTCTTGTGATCCCAAAATGATTGGCATTTACATCGACAGGAAACCGATAATCATTTGAAAATTTATTTCTTAGATTTTTTGAGATCATTTTGGCCACATTGATCACTTTAAAATTTGATTTCTTCGTCACGTATGCAGGCTTGTCTAGTACATAGAAAGCTTGAAATCCATGCGGTGTACGTAGAATCATTGTAGGCATAAAGCCGATCTCGTGACTGGCCAAGATAATTTCTCCATAGTCAAAGTTTGGATCCAATGTGTCAAAATCAACAAAGAATGTATTGATTTGACGTAAATTGTCCTCCGAATGACCTTTCGTAAACATTCTGGCTTCATCAGCATACGTTCCATAGCGAAATACATTTGGTGTCCAATGAGTGAATCGATTATTGTTTTCGATCACCCCTTCTTCTGAAGTGATCACTAGTCCAATCCCCTCGATCATGTGTTCCTTTGAACGGTACGCAAAAATAGCCCCCTTCCCCGACTGATCACTAAAAGAGACCGGTTTTAGGTGGCTGTTTTTATATTTGAATTTACGGATACCATTTTGTAATACCGTCGAATATACGACATCCAAAGAAGCTGCCATGACTTTATTCCTTCCCAAACTAAAAGAGAACACAAATAATCTTAAAGATTTGTGTTCTCCCAATAGCTTAGAAGTCTTAAATGAATGACAAAATAAGCGTGTATATATTGAGTTGCTCGTCAAAAAATGGTAGAATAAGTCTGTAAGTTCGGATCGTCAGTCCGAAAGACTTATCAAAATTACATAAGTGGTTGTCAGCCACTTACATAACTTCTGAGACGAGCGAGAACACATAGGCTTTTTATGTGATTCAGATAGAATAGTGAGGCCAATTTCACTTTTTTATCCGTCTCTTTTTTTTTATGTAATTTTCTTTTAAAGTGTAAACTTTTTTTTAAATGCTGTAAACCTTTTTTTTATACTACAAAGTTACCCTATTTTTAAACATTTGTAAAGATTATCAAGCGACTTAATTATAAATTATATTTTATAAATTATAATTTATAAAATATAATTGACAAGATATTTCCTTCTGGTATAATGTTCTTAGACAGATATATATATTATATTTTGCAATTTATATTTTATATTTTATAAACGGGAGGTTTGTTTAATGGAATTATCGCAAGAAAACTTGAAAATTGTTTTTGAATATAGAAATGTCGTCAGAAGACCATTAACTATTACTGTAGCAAATTCCAAGGGTGGAGTAGGTAAAACTACTATTATAAGATACTTGAGCTATGTACTTGCTAATATGGGATTTAAAGTGTTGGTAGTGGATGCCGATCCGCAATCAAATACTACAAAGACAATGTTGTTGACTAAAAATTATCACTCTAAAGACGATGACATTTTCATTATTGAAAAAACTATGCTAGCTGGAATCGTTGAACGAGATTTAAAACAATTAGTTCTTCCAATAATTGAAAACTTGGATTGCATTCCATCACATATAGATTTTAAAAACTTTCCAAAATATTTAACTAAGCTTTATGGGGACGCTATAGAAGGAATAGACGCTGATTATATCGAGGTCGAAAAAAACAGAATTTCAGTCTTGAAAGATTTACTTGAACCAGTCAAGCCGGATTACGATTTTGTTCTCATCGATACCCCACCTACTATGTCTGATTTCACTAGGAATGCTGCTTACGCTTCTGACTATATTATTATGGCTTTTCAAACTCAATCTGACAGCTTGGATGGCGTTGAAGATTATATATCAGAAGAAGTCACTCCACTTGTTGAAAAATTTGATTGTAAGACTGAAATAGTTGGAATACTTCCAAATCAGTTGAGTAAAGGTAGTATAGATCGACAAGTTGTCAATGATGCTATCGAAAAGTTTGGTGATCAAAACCTTTTTGATAATATTTTACCACATGTTAAGCGAGTGCAAACAACACCGAGGACAGGTTTAAATACTGACACTTATTGGGACAAACTTGCTTATGAAGAAGTTTTTGTACCTTTAGCAAAAGATTTCATTCATAGAATAAAGTTATTCGAAGGAGAAAACTAACATGACCGATAATGCAAAACCAGGTTTCTTTTCAAAGCAAAAACCTGATAATTCTTATAAAGAAATCCCTAAACCGAAATCAGCATTTACTTCTGACAACACAGATTTACTAGAAAATATTCACCCTGAAGAAGACGTATTGAAGATAAACAACAAGTCGCTTGGTATACCAGCGATAGTCTGGTGCGAATTTACTGCTTTGCTTGATACTACTGATAATGATTATACCTATGAACTACTCGAAGAATTAATTCACGAAAGAACTGCACGTTTCGATCACAATCAAAAAACAACCTACAACCGAATATTAGAGCGTAAGAAAGATCAGGAAAGAGAACGGATATATAAGAAAGAAAAAAGGAAGAAGATATAAATCTTCTTCCTTTTTATATTTTGTAAAGTACAATTTATAATTTATATTTTGCAAATTATAAATTGCAACAAAAATTAAGCCTTTAGATACAATCAATTACTCGCTGGCAAAGGTTTTATAAATATTATTTTATAATTTATATTCTATATTTTATAATTTATAAATATAACCAGTCGTGTTCTCTTGACTATAAAAGCGAACGTGTGTTCTAATGTGTATATAAAACGTATCTTTTTTTAGAAAAGGGGATTTATCATGGTTATGCAATTTGGCGTAAATCCAAGGTTTGACTATACTAAAGAACCTTCCCGAGATATTCTTTGTATCGACTGTAAGTCATTTTATGCATCCGTAGAATGCGTAGAAAGAGGACTAAATCCTTTAAAGACAAAGTTAGTGGTCATGTCCTATCCTTCAGAAGATCCTTCTCAGCGAGGAAGTGGGTTGATTCTGGCATCGAGTCCGGCCGCAAAAAAAGCCTATGGAATTTCTAATGTCAGTCGATCACGGGATCTTCCTTTTCCGTATCCGGAAGACCTCGTGATCGCACCGCCGAGAATGGCACTGTATATGAGAAAGAATATGGAGATCAACAATATTTACAAGAAGTATGCTGACGAGCAAAATCATTCCGTATATAGCATTGATGAGAGCTTTGTGGATGTCACAGACTCATTAAGGCTGTTCGGTGCAAAGGACGCAAGAGAGCTGGCGAGAATGATTCAAACAGACGTTTATCGACAAACTGGAATTTTCACAACGATCGGGATTGGTGACAATCCGCTCTTAGCCAAGTTCGCACTAGACCTCGAAAGTAAAAAAAATTCAGATATGAAAGCAGAATGGCGTTATGAAGACGTTCAGCAAAAGCTTTGGTCTGTAGAAAACATTACAGACGTTTGGGGGATAGGACGTCGGACAGCAATTAGACTGAACAGAATGGGCATATTTACTATGCATGATTTGGCACACGCAAATTATTATCAGCTGAAGCAAAATTTTGGCGTCTTAGGTACTCAACTATATGCACACAGCTGGGGCATCGATCGATCATTCTTAGGTCAGAAATACAAAGTAAAATCTAAGTCGATAGGGAACAGTCAGGTCTTAAATCGGGACTATACACGTCGAAAAGAAATAGAAATTGTAATCAAAGAAATGGCCGATCAAGTAGCAACTAGGTTACGCCGTACAGGAGCGAAAGCTGAAGTCGTTTCTTTGTGGATCGGCTTTTCAATGGGCTACGTCGATCAATCAGGAAGTCGAGGATTTCACCAGCAAATGAAGGTGCCAGCAACCAATAGCAGCAAGCAAATAGCAAACTACTTACTGAAAATATTTGATCATCATTACAAGTACCAAGACATTCGAAACGTGGGAGTAAACTGTTCAAAGCTCGTTTATTCTAATGCTCTACAGCTTGATCTCTTTGAAGATCCGGACGAACAAGTGAAAGACTTAAAAATTGATTATGTAGTAGATACTATACGCAAAAAATTCGGGTTTAAATCGATCGTTCATGCAAATAGCATAATGGAAGGTGGACGTGCGATCGCTCGCAGTAGCCTTGTCGGAGGGCATGCAGGGGGTATGTCTGGACTTGAAGGTGCTGAAAGTCATGGTAAAACGTACTAAGAAAACATTTACGGACTATAATCAATACAGAGACCGGCCATTCGGGCTGAAATGGGCAACGGCCTACGCCATGGATGATTTGATGAAAGGTGTTTTAGCAAATGAAGCCTGGGCAACGAAAGAAGTTGTTGGCTTGGAGCTAATGAATCGTGAGGAGATCGACACAATACTTTCAGAGTCTTTCCTTTATCACAAACCTATAACGCTGCAATTAAACACTAAAGACGAATTTGGGCGATTTTTGGATCCTGTCGAAGGACAATTTCTAGGTGAAGCATATGAAGATTATTTTGTACTCAATGAACAAGCAATCTATTGGACAGACGTCCGACACGTATCCATAAAAAAAGAGGAAAAATGGTTCAAAGTTGATTATTTTCAGGACGGAGAATCTTCTCGCAACAAACAAAAGAAAAAAGCGAGTAAAATAGAAAAAGAGATTGAATTAATCAAAAATGAGTATTATCAGGACTTTGCAGATGACGATTGAAGATCATTGTCCATCGTTTGCTTATGAAATCGCCTTAGAATGGCTCTGTGGCACACGATTTTTAAACAAATCAGAAAAGGAGGGGGAGAATATGTGTGGAAGATATTTTTTTGATTTATCTTCAAATGAATTAAAGAGCTATTATGATCACGTCGTTTTAAATGCTACAGGTAAACATATTCGTGTTGGTTTTAATGAAATTTTTCCAACTAATTATATAGTAACACTAGGACTTAATCAGGATTCAAGGGTAGTACCAGGAATCACTCAGTGGGGGTTCCAAGGATTTAAGCCTGGCCAACTGATGATCAACGCACGTTCAGAAACAGTAGAAGAAAAGAAGACTTTTTCTAAAGCTTTTAGAGAAAATCGCTGCGTCATACCAGTTTCCGGATTCTATGAGTGGGATTCCGAAAAACGAAAACTATTGTTTACTGCAGGGAATAATGACGTTTTTTATTTGGGAGGATTTTATCGTGTGCATAAAACAGGTGCGGGTTTTGAAACGGAATCGATTATTATGACGACAAAACCTAACGAGTCAGTTGCCCCAATACATGATCGTATGCCGCTTATTATTCAAAGAGATCATATAAAAGAATGGATCACAGATTTGGATTTCGCACGTAACTATCTTACAGCTGATATGCCAGAACTAACTCTTACTGAAGTAGCAAAATAAAAAAGAGCGGATCTTTTATAGATTCGCTCTTTTTTCTAGCAAAAATTCTTCGTATTTTTTTAATGTCTCTCCTAAAGAAATCAAACGTATATAAGTGCCATCTCTAATAAATATTTCATCATTAACCCATCTTCTTTTTTCTACCACTCTTGAGATCATATCTATAAGAGATTTTACTTCATTAGGGAAATTGAAAAATCCATGTTCTGGATAATCAGAGTCATAGAACAAACCAAAAGTAGCAATTTCTTCTTTTTCGTCAATACTGTTGAATAGATCACTTGCATCAGATCTACTACCCTCATCGTTAGAAAAAGAATGAACACGTCCCATACCTATTATGCCAGTAGTTCTTTTAGCATAATTAAGCAATACTTTATCCTGAAACTCAGGATCATTACCTAATTTTCTTTTATAAATATACATTGCAAAATTATTTAACCTAAAAAATGCAGATGAAGACATAGTCGGAAACATATGATTAAACAAATTACTTGCAAAGTAAGAATTAAAAATATGTTTTTCAGAATCGTTAATAGGCAACTGTCTTAACCAATTAAAGTACATTTTAAATACGATAGTATTTCTCTCGTTTTCGGATTGTTCTTTGTTCACCGATTTACCTTTATAAACAAGCTTCTTTGGAATATATGAGCTAAGATCTGTTGTGTTATCTTGCTCAACTTTATATTTTATAATATTAATCATTTCAGTACCTGTTTCTTGCGTTAAATTTCTAGTAATTTCTGCTTTAGCTTGAATAAAAAAATCATCAAAGTCTTTCGTAAAATAATATCTTAAATCTTCTTCATTTATGCTTTGTGTCAAGTATCTTGTATAAAGCCTTTTAAACTGCATTTTTGTGTAAAGATTTCCTGTATTACTAAATAAACTATTTATTTCCTCATATACAAATTTTGAAATCAAACTTCGATTCTCATAATTTATTTCACAATAAGGTGCATAGATAGAAAGTAAACTTTCTCTGTGCTTATCATCATCAAATGCTTTATATTGCTCAATAAATTTTTCTAACAATTCTACTTCATCCATATCCAAACGCTGATTTTCTGTTCCCCATATGACTTTCCAAGTGTCAAATTGATGATCCTTTTCAAGTTTATCCAAGAAATTTTGACGTTTAATATTCCTATAGTTCTTTCCATTTATTTTCTTAGAAATTATCCAGCTGTAACAATTTTTTAAAAAATAACCCATCATTATAATACCTAATAAATATAGAATAACTATAATCGGTTTGGCAATCTCAAATCCCCAAAATATAAGTGGAATTGTAATCAACATTAAAGCAATTATAGTTTTCCCAGTATCTATAATTTCTGAAAAAATAACCATTTTATCCCAGTCAAAAGAGTTGTCTTTTGTGTTGCCATTATTTTCTATAAGCAAAATAGCAATTGGTATTAAAAGTGCAATTATTGCAGCTGATACAGAAATCATACCATCGAGAGATACTTTTTTTAAAAAATCACTTTCACCGATTTCTTTTAAGACCGCAAGTATTGAAACATTGAAATGTATATCCACTTTATCCAAACTTCCTCTCTTCAAACATTTCTTGATAAAAATAAAATTCTTATAGATCTAAGCTTTTTACTGCAGTATCTTTATCCTCTTGTGTAATTCCAATATAACGTAACGTTTCACGCTGTGAAGAATGATTGAGCAGCGATTGAATGATTTCTGTTTTGGTTCCTTGCTTGTAGAGAAAGTAGCCAAACGTTTTTCGCATCGAATGCGGCCCAATCTCATTTAAACCGATTGCGTTACCAGCATCATGAATGATTCGCCAAAGACTTTGGCGATTGAGCGGTTCGTTTGTACCTTTGCGACTTGGAAACAAGTAGTGATCAAATTCCTGCTGAAGGAGCTGCTCTGGAAATTCCTGATGCACATATTCTAAAATCGTTTTTCGCAATTTATTGGAAATGTACACCGAATTGTGTTTCGCTGTTTTTTGTTCCTTCATTGATAGTCGATCTTTGACCACTACACGGCCACGAGTAATTTCTAACACATCGGCCAGTTTTAATTGACGCAAATCAGAAATTCGATACGCCGTATTGATCCCGATTGAAAAAAGAACCAAATTTCGTTGGCCATATTTTCCAGAAGCCAAAATTGCTTTCATGGCATCGATCTTTTTTTTGTCTCGAATAGGTTCAACTGTCTTCATTTTCTCTCTTCCTTCTAATAAGACTTAATATCATTATAACATGTAATAAGTCTTATTTAAAACGAGTGAAAGAAAAAGGCTCAAAAAGAAACGTGTATTTCTCTTAGAGCCACAATGGATAGCGTCTATTTCTCCAATGAGACACAACTAGCTTGTGTCTCTTTGGTTAATAATTAAAATATAGACAGACATGAATTGAAAAAGCAACAAATATTATATCTTCAGTATGAATACCGGACTGTCTAAGGCCTGCACTTGTTATCATTTTGTGTAATCACTACTCTCCTAAGTTGCTTTAGAACCTCTTAATATATTAGTCAGGGTATCCTTTCTTAATTTACCAAAAGAAATATTAATAATCTTTGCTTTATCTTTATACCTTGGATCAAACTGTCTATATTTTGGTTCCAAGGAAGTCGGATTCTCGATTATGAAATCTGTTAATGCTTCATATATCTTTGTTTCCTCTACATTTTTTATTTCTCTAATCATGCCTAAGTAGAAATTGTCATAAGAATTTTTTATTGACCGATAAACATCGCATACTTCTCTCTTAGCTTCTTTGTTTCGTTCATAACAATCTTTTAATTTAAAACTGTCAATCGAGTTCTCAATCTGCATACGTTTCTCTGGATCGACACACTTGTTCTCTATTTTTATTTCAACTTCATTATTCTCATAATTATAATATGATTTGTATGAAATTCTCGTTTGACTAAAATAGACACATGGATCAAACCCCTGTTGCCGTATATTTAATAATCTAGAATATTTGGCATTTTTAAATTTTTGATTACAGTTAGAACAGGAAACTATAAAATTCCCATAACTTAAAGCGAACATAGGAAAATCTACTTGAGATAAAAAGTGGTCTAACTCTGCAGTACTTTTTTCATGATTATCATACTCAATTATAGGGGAGATGTTACAATATGGACAGTAACTGATAGCCCATTCATCAATTATTTTCTTTCTAAACTTATCACGATGATTCGAATATTTAACTAAACTCTTTATCTCGATAGTATCTTTAAGAAACACTTCAAATGCTTTCTTGAAAAAGTCATCAAATGTTGTTTTATCAAAATAGACATCCTTATCTTGACTCGGAAAAATAATAGTATCTTCAAAAAAAAGACCCAGTACTTGAGGGAAATCTCCAATGAATTTTTTGAATGATCTATAAACTCTCTTTCTATCTGCTTCTTCTCCGATATATTTTTTAGTAAAAACAAATTTACTCTTTCCGTTTGTATCGGTTTTGAAACGATAAGAGTTAAAAGCCATCCATTCACAAAGAGAAAAATAAATTCCAAAGTTATACTGGTCTTTACTAAATAAATCATCAAGTTCCAATGACGCTAAATCAGCAATGCTATCCTTCAAAGTATTTGGATTAGAATTTATTTTTTTTATAATATTGCTGTAATTTAAACCATCAAGAGCTTCTAATAATTCATTTTTAACAGCATTCTTCCCTTCCAATATTTTATCATCATCTATTCGAATCATATTAAACATCACCTCTGGTAAGCACATAAGCAAGAAATGGATCATCAATTAAATCAATAATGTTACTTTCTTTTGACTTAATACTCTCTATTTTTTTTCGAGCAAATTCTCCAATCGGATACTCTAAATAAAAGCCCCCGGATATAATATCAAAGATATTTGCTGCGAATGATTTATCTACCGTATTTATTTTCTTATTATTACCTTCACCTACTATTTGATAAACATTCGAATTTGGGACGTCTGAAACAAGAAATGGAGAATGAGTGCTAATTATTAGTTGAACCTTTCTATTTGTGAAAGAGGGAATTAAACTTAATATATTGTCAATAAAGCATCTGCTCCATTCAGGATGCATATTGATATCAGGCTCATCTAGTACTAGTAACAAATTATGATCTGTATATTCGTTTACTGCTTCAAAAATTTGTGTAAACGTACTACAGTATACATACTGACCGTCACTCAAGTGACGTGCTTTTATGTCAATAATATTTGAAAAATACTCTACTATAACACTAGTTAATTCATGCTCATACGTTGTAAATGAGTCTATACTTAAAACAAATTGATTACTATTTTCAAATCGTTCGTGGGGTAATTGCATAATGTATTCTATTAATTCACGTAAAGGTAATTTTGAATCGGTTTGCCCCAGATCAAAGAAGTCATCCAATATTGATATTAAATACTTAATTTTATATTTTAATTCATCTAAATCCCCATTAAGTGACCCTATGCCAAAGATTGTCTTGCGTTCTAGGATTTCTTTAAGAATTTCCCTTTTTGATTGTTTATAGTTTTCATCATTTGTCGACCACTCTAGATTATTGAGTGATGATAAATAAATTTTTTCCAACATTCTTAAAATAAAATATTCTTTTACATTTTCACTATATATCTTATCCTGATTCTCTCTGATATACACGCTTGCAGAATGTTCCTGAAAATCATTCGTTTTAAAACTGAATTCTTCTAAAAACTGCTGATATCCCACTGAATAATCAGACAGAAGACTTAAGTTATGAGAATCAGATTCTGCCTGGTAAAGAAACATAAGTTCACCAGGCTTTGAATTGTACTTTTGTTTTTGTTTAAATATAAACTCAGCATTAAACTCACTGTTATGATTGAGATAAGTTGACATAAAATTTATTACTTTATCAATTCTAATAGCGTTAGTATATTTTTTATTTATAAAGCCTGCTTTTGAAGAATTTAATTTTTTTTTCTCTGACCAACTTATATTAGGAAATAATGTCTGATAAACCGTAGTAATGAAAGGAGGATATTTTTTTTCTTCTGTCATATGAATTATTTGCTCTTTTTCTATCTTAAAGAAGAACTCTTCTTTGTTGATCTCTCTATCATTAAGTACTTTTTTTGCCAGACTAAGTGATCCTTCGAAATAATAGATATTGTCTTTTACATGATAAATATTAAAAAAAACGGTATTAGGCAAGTACTTTTTTCTATGATTCTTATCTAAAGTTATCAGTTGTAGAATACTTGATTTCCCAGCACCATTTTTTCCAATTATCAGACTAATATTAGTAACAAACTCTCCAAAAAACTTATCCTCATTTTTATTTTTTTCTATGGTCAACTTATCACTTAAGTACGTCACTTTAAAATTATTAGAAAAATTTATACTTTGTTTTTTTATACCAAATTTAGAACTAAAAATATGCGTGAATATTAATTCTCCTTTGCTCAAATTATCATCTCCAACTCATTGCACTTTTATTACAACCATTTTATCACATAGATTTATAGCAAATCTATCTCCACAATTAATAATGCCTATATTTCTGCTGAAGTCAGACTGACTATTAAATACACATTTCTTATATTTTACAAAAAGAGTAGCTTTCTGACCTAATTAATTGAGCTACTAAAAGAGCTATTAAC
>NZ_JBIORO010000001.1:3502500-3532753 GCF_051714285.1 Enterococcus sp. AZ149 | reverse complement strand
AAATTGTCCTCCTATAACTAAGAATAGATATAACTAAAATAGCACGGATTGAAAAAGTTTTCCACAGATTACGATAAAAAAGGTTAGAAAAAAATACTTTTCCACAAAACGGGATAAAAGAAAAAAGGAAATGCACATGTTCGAAAATGCACTATCCACAGGTAGAAAAAGAATGTGCATAACTAGAAAAAAATCTCTCTTATCCACAGATCTATGTGAAGATCACGCCTTGATAGTACTAGGTTTTAGGGGAGTTATCAACAGCTGAAAAAGCGATTGTGGAAAACTTTTCTACAGGCTGTTTGTTTGTGGAAAAAGTCAAAATAACTCTGGGGAAAAAGTTATCCACAAAAATTAGCTGTAAACAGCAAACCCACACAAATCAAGGGAATTGTGGATAAAGAATGGTCGATTTTGAGCAAACTTCTTATTGACAAACTAGTACTTGACTCGTTATACTATCAAAGTATGTCTGTGCGCATAAGCATTATCCTGATGGAGGTGGAAATAAATGAAAAGAACGTATCAACCAAATAAACGTAAACGTCAAAAAGTTCACGGATTCCGTAAACGTATGAGTACAAAAAATGGACGTCGTGTTTTAGCTAGCCGTCGTCGTAAAGGCAGAAAGGTTATTTCTGCGTAAGCCACTGAATGCCAGTGGTTTTTTTTTATGCCGTTTTTGCGGAATATAGTGTCTGACTTTTGGCAAATATGGTATTATTGACAGGTGAGTGGTTACGGATTCAATCCGTTTCGCGAAGCTTAATTGAAAGAAGTGAAGGAACCGAAGATGAGAAAATCCTATCGAGTAAAAACAGAGCAAGATTTTCAAAAAGTTTTTCAGGCAGGAAATTCTTTTGCAAATCGGAAGTTCGTGGTGTATGTCTTACCTAAAGAGCAATCACATTTTCGAGTTGGTTTATCTGTAGGAAAAAAAGTCGGTAATGCAGTGAAGCGAAATGAGGTCAAACGTAAGATTCGTGCGAGCTTAACGGAAATGAAGCCGCGAATCGAACCAGCGATCGATTTTATTGTGATCGCCCGTCCAAGTATCGCCACTTGTTCCTCAAAGGAAATCTACTCGAATTTAGAGCATGTCTTAAAGCTTGCCAAAATTATTCATTAATGGAAAGGAATTAGTTACGTGAAAAAAGGGAAACGCGTCTTACTATTTTTGGGAGTTCTCTCATTAGTAGTTGTCTTATCTGCCTGCGGTGCAACAGGTGAAGTAAATGCACAAAGTACCGGTCTATGGGATCGTTACATCGTTTATTATTTTGCAGAGGCGATCAAAGCCCTCTCCTTCGGCAATGCCGGGATCGGGATCATCCTCTTTACATTGATCATCCGGGTCATTTTGATGCCGTTGATGCACTTTCAAACCAAAAGCATGCGCAAAACGCAAGAATTACAACCGAAGCTAAAAGCGCTGCAGCAGCAATATGCGTCAAAAGATACAGAAACACAAAGCAAGTTAAAAGAAGAAACACAACGTTTGTATGCGGAAAACAATGTCAATCCCTATGCCGGCTGTCTACCATTATTGGTACAAATGCCGATTTTGATGGCCTTGTGGCAATCGATCTCACGGGTTCCTGCTCTGCAAGAAGGAAAATTCTTATGGCTGCAGCTGGGTGATCGTGACCCATACTTCATCTTGCCGATTTTAGCGGCGCTCTTTACTTTTGCAAGTACCTACTTATCAAGTATGAGCCAAGTGGAATCAAATGCGAGTTTGAAAATCATGAATTTCGCTATGCCGATGATGATCTTACTGATGGGGATCAACATTGCCAGCGGTCTTTCCTTGTACTGGGTTGTTTCTAATGCATTCCAAGTCTTGCAAACAATGATCTTAAATAACCCATTCAAGATTCGCCAAGAAAGAGAAGAAGCCGCCCGCAAAGAACGCGAGCGTGAACGAGCCCTGAAAAAAGCAATGAGTCCTAAAAAGAAACGGAAAAAATAAGAGGAGGTTGCACTGCAATGCCGATTTATGAAAATCTGACAGTAGCTGAAGCAATTCAAGAGGGATTGCAAGTCCTTGGTATCACCAAAGATCAAGCAGTAATCGAAGTCCTGGATGAAGGAAAAAAAGGCTTCTTGGGGCTAGGAAAAAAACAAGCACGGGTCTCCATTGAAAAAAGAATCGTTGAAGAACCGGCACCCGTTGAAGAAGTACCAGCAAAACCGCTGGTAGAACCAGATCCTGTGACGACAGAGGATGCAAGCAGTGTGATGGAGGCGGCCGCGAGCGAACCTGTTTTGCTGACGGATCTTTCAGATGAGGAAGCACTGGCTCAGTTGGGACTCTATCTGACAAATATTTCAAAAGCATTGAATGCACCTGCCTTAGTAAAAACCGCTCGTCAAGACGGCGTGATCATCTTTCAATTAGAAACGCAAAAACAAGGCATTTTGATTGGGAAGCACGGCAAAACCTTGAATGCACTGCAATATTTGGCGCAAGTTTATATTCATCGCATCGCGAAAAACAAATTGTCGATCGTTGTGAATGTCGGGGATTACCGTGAAAAACGTCAAGCGATCTTAGAACGTTTGGCCAGCCGTACTGCTGAAAAAGTCAAACGAACAGGCCGCCCGGTCTTTTTAGAGCCGATGCCGGCGTTTGAAAGAAAGCAGATCCATTCCGTATTGAGTAAAGATGCGTATGTTCAAACTCATTCTGAAGGGGATGAACCGTATCGCTACTTAGTAGTGGAACCTGCGGACAAACGAATTTAATGAAAAAAGGGAAAGGCGGTCTGACAAGCCTTTCCCTTTTTTGATGGGAAAAAGCGATTGACAACAAATTTAAAACCAAGTATCCTTGACTAGAAATCATTCTTATCAAAGTCAACATACGTTACGTAGGTCAGCCTTTGGTATCAAAAAAGAGTCCGTATGCCGCGGACTCTTTTTTGTATTTCGTTGTTCAAAGGGGCAATTAGCCGCCAATGGTTGATTGAGTAAATTGAACCACCGTACCATAGGCAAAGATCTCAAGGTAGGTTTTGTCGCCTTCGACGATGCGGTCGTGTTCGAAATGACAGTTGATCACTGCATTCGCTCCGTAGCTGTGGGCGGTTTCTTTTAAGCGATAGGTCACATCTGCCAACAGGTCGTTCAAATTCACAGATGTATCAAATAGATCTACTTCGATTTTGTCTGCCGCAAAGACGATATCCCGCACGACGTAAGGCCGATTCACGTTTCCTGTCGATAAAATGATTTCTTTAATGCGAGCAGCGCTGTTTGATGATTTGATGGTTTCCATAATAGATCCCTCTTTTCTTATTCTTTGCTTTTATTTTAAAGGTTTTTGCGGACAGATGCAAAATTTAAAAGTTTTTGAAGGAAGCTTGCGACTCACGCAAAAATGTGCTAATCTATTTCCAGAATTTAATTGACAAGCAGTCAAAGTGCTAAGTCTACTCGTTTTTATTGATTTTCAATCAATTTGACGGGTGGAGTGGGCACTTTTTTTATGTGAAAAAATAGGAGGAGCAAGCAACATGGCGAATATAACGCAAGAATTTGATACGATTGCCGCGATTTCCACCCCGCCAGGCGAAGGGGCCATCAGTATTGTGCGATTAAGCGGGGAAGAAGCGATCGCAATTGCGGATCGGATTTTTCAAGCAGGCACTAAAACCCTCGCCCAAGTCCCTAGTCATACGATCCATTATGGTCATATCGTGGACCCAGAAGAAAACCGTTTGATGGATGAAGTGATGCTATCAGTGATGAAAAAGCCGCGGACCTTTACCCGAGAAGATGTCGTCGAGATCAACTGCCACGGCGGGATCGTTGTCGTCAATCAACTCTTGCAGCTGGTTTTACGACAAGGCGCACGGTTGGCTGAGCCGGGAGAATTCACCAAGCGGGCCTTTTTAAACGGACGGGTTGACCTTTCTCAAGCCGAGGCGGTGATGGACTTGATTCGTGCCAAGACCGATAAGGCGATGAATCTCGCTGTCAATCAGCTGGATGGCAATCTTTCCCACTTGATTCGGACTTTACGCCAAGAGATTTTAGAGACGCTGGCACAAGTTGAAGTGAATATCGATTACCCTGAATACGATGATGTGGAAGAATTGACGACCCGCTTATTGTTAGAAAAAGCCACGATGGTCAAAGGGCAGATCCAAGCCTTATTAGCGACTGCCCAACAAGGAAAAATTTTGCGAGAAGGTTTGAGTACTGCGATCATCGGTCGGCCGAATGTCGGTAAATCCAGCTTATTGAACCATTTATTAAGGGAAGAAAAAGCCATCGTGACAGACATTGCTGGTACGACTCGAGATGTCATTGAAGAGTATGTCAATGTTCGCGGGGTACCGTTGAAACTGATCGATACGGCTGGTATCCGCGAAACAGAAGATGTCGTTGAGAAAATCGGGGTCGAACGCAGCCGCAAAGCATTGGCAGAAGCGGAGTTGATTTTGCTGGTTCTCAACCAAAGCGAAGGATTGACCCAGGAAGACAAACAATTGCTGGAGCTGACTGCTGGCAGCCGTCGGATCATCTTATTGAATAAGACCGACCTTGAGCCAAAATTAGCACCCGCTGAGCTAGCGCAGTACGCAGCAGATGAACCGATTTTTTCTGTCTCTGTGTTGACCAACGAAGGCTTAGACCAACTGGAACAAGCCATTGCCGATCTATTCTTTGGGGGCAAGACCACCGATAAGGATGCTTCCTATCTTTCTAATACTCGCCACATTGCCTTATTAGAAAATGCCGTTCAGTCGTTGTCTGAGGTCATCCAAGGGATCGAAGCAGGAATGCCTGTCGACTTGGTTCAAATCGATATGACACGCTGCTGGGACTATCTAGGAGAAGTTGTCGGCGACAGTGTCCAAGATGAGTTGATCACCCAATTGTTCAGTCAGTTTTGTTTAGGAAAATAAAGAATGCGCCACTGGCGTAAAAAGGAGAACACCATGCAAGAATATCAAGCAGAAAGTTATGACGTGATCGTTGTTGGTGCCGGCCATGCCGGATCAGAAGCTGCCTTAGCAGCCAGCCGAATGGGGGTAAAAACCCTCTTGCTGACCATCAACTTAGACATGGTCGCATTCATGCCTTGTAATCCCTCCGTCGGCGGACCAGCAAAAGGCGTCGTGGTGCGCGAAATCGATGCTTTAGGCGGAGAAATGGGCAAAAATATCGACAAAACCTACATCCAAATGCGGATGCTCAATACAGGAAAAGGTCCCGCTGTGCGGGCCTTGCGGGCGCAAGCCGATAAACATGCCTATGCGGCTGAAATGAAACGAACGATCGAAAAAGAAGCCAATCTGACACTGCGCCAAGGAATCGTTGAAAAGCTGATCGTTGAAGAAGGCGAATGCCGTGGCGTCGTGACCTCTACAGGCGCTCGTTACCAAGCCCAAGCTGTAGTGATCACTGCGGGAACAGCGTTGCGAGGAGAGATCATCATTGGAGAGTTGAAGTATTCTTCTGGACCAAACAACTCCCAGCCATCGATTGGACTAGCCGATCATTTGAAAGAGCTTGGCCTAGAGATCGCTCGTTTTAAAACGGGTACACCACCGCGGGTGAAATCCAGCACCATCAACTATGAGGTAACGGAGATCCAGCCTGGCGATGAACAACCGAATCACTTTAGTTACAGCACACCCGATGAAGCCTACAATCAAAACCAAGAACCTTGCTGGTTGACCTATACGAACGAAGGGACGCACCAAATCATCAACCAGAATTTACACCGGGCGCCGATGTTTACAGGGATCGTCGAAGGAGTAGGTGCCCGTTATTGCCCATCTATCGAAGACAAAATCGTGCGTTTTGCAGACAAATCTCGTCACCAACTATTCTTGGAGCCAGAAGGATTGAACACCGAAGAAGTGTATGTTCAAGGGCTTTCTACTTCTATGCCAGAAGATGTCCAAGTCCAAATGCTGCATTCCATCGCAGGTTTAGAAAAAGCGGAAATGATGCGGACGGGCTACGCCATTGAATATGATGTCGTGGTACCTCATCAATTGCGTCCAACATTAGAAACCAAAGTCATCGAAAACCTCTTTACGGCAGGACAAACCAACGGAACCAGCGGCTATGAAGAAGCGGCCGGTCAAGGCTTGATTGCCGGCATCAATGCCGCTTTGAAAATTCAAGGCAAAGAACCTTTCATTATGAAACGCAGCGACGGTTATATCGGTGTGATGATCGATGATTTGGTGACCAAAGGAACCAATGAACCATACCGTTTATTGACCTCTCGTGCCGAATACCGCTTATTGCTGCGTCATGATAATGCCGATCTGCGTTTGACCGAAGTGGGACATCAAATTGGGCTCGTCCCAGAAGCGCAATACGAAGCATATGTAGCGAAAAAAGAAGCTGTTGAAGCAGAAATCAAACGCTTGTCTAAAATCCGCATCAAACCAACGCCAGAAGTACAAGCATATTTGACTGCCAAAGGGACGGCCACCTTGAAAGATGGCGTTTTAGCAAATGAATTCTTGCGCCGGCCTGAAGTGACGTATGCGGAAATGCTGCAATTTATCGAAGCCAATGAAGCATTGAAGCCAAAAGAGATCGAACAAGTCGAGATCCAAATCAAATACGAAGGTTATATTAAAAAAGCCCTCGAAAAAGTGGAGAAACTCAAACGGATGGAAGCCAAACGCATTCCTGAAAACATCGACTATGCCGCTATCAATGGCTTGGCAACAGAAGCCAAACAAAAACTGCAAAAAATCCAACCCGAAACCATCGCCCAAGCGAGCCGTATCAGCGGAGTAAACCCAGCTGATATTAGTATTTTGATGGTGTATATCGAACAAGGGAAGATTGCCAAGGTTAACTAAAGACGGTTAATATTCTTTGAAAAACCAATTTATAAATGGTAAATACAGTGTCAAAAGCCCGCTACGAGAGTAACTCGCAGCGGGCTTTTTGTGTTAGCAATTGAATTATTCAACTTTTTCAATCGTAGTGGTTCCCCAATTCATGATGTTGCTGAGATGGACATAGCCATCGTACAAATTCAAGAAAATTGAGAAGGCACAGACGATATAGATCAATACATAAAAATTATTGGCCTTTTTGTTACGCCATAAGACAAAGCCATCTAAAATCAAACCTAATGGAAAGAGAAATGAGCCGATTCCAGCTAACAGTAGCAAGAGCAGACTTTCATCTTTTTCCGTTGCCATCGTTCTTTGGAGTAACGACAATTTTTCTTTTTTGTCGTTGATCTCTTGATTATTGGTTTCGATCCGCTCTTTTAACGCTTCGTTTTCCCGCAAGAGCTCATCAATCGAGACTTGATAGAGATCGCTCAACAAAATCAAATTCTCAATATCTGGATAGCCGCGCCCGTTTTCCCATTTTGAAATCGACTGGCGTGAAATCTGTAATTTTTCTGCGACTGCTGTTTGCGACAAGCCGGAAGACTCGCGACAGCTTTTTAATTGTTCTGCTAAAGCCAATGTATGCTCCTATCTGCTATTTAACAACTAGCTTCCCATTTGAGATCGTGGTTACGACACTCCCATTGGTAGTGATTATACCTGCTTTTTGCTTAAACGTACAGGTGGCTTTAGTGGACGTGTGAGTTAATGAACTAGAAGTGATACTTCCTCTGTGAGCAACT
Organism: Enterococcus sp. AZ149; assembly: GCF_051714285.1. Taxonomy (NCBI): domain Bacteria; kingdom Bacillati; phylum Bacillota; class Bacilli; order Lactobacillales; family Enterococcaceae; genus Enterococcus; species Enterococcus sp. AZ149. The sequence goes on along the minus strand of NZ_JBIORO010000001.1, from coordinate 3,525,123 downwards.
AAACTTAAATTCGAAGTGCCTGTAAATTGATTGCGGCTATTGACCGTGACATTGTAACTAGCGGTCCAATTACCGGTGGATGTTTTTGACACGCGATACGTTCCTGCTGCCAGATTTGCCCGGAATGACGGCAATTTTTCAATGGTCAAAATCAACTCGTTGCCTTCTTCATCTACGGTGATCAGCTGCTCATAGGGACTATCTGATGCTAAGTCGTAAACGAGTTCAGGTTCTTCCACTGTTTGGGCGGCAGCTGGGAGAGCAAAGAAGAAACAAATAAAAATAAACGGCACAAAAAATAATTTTTTCACAAATACCACTCCTTGTACTTTTGATAGTTTAAGTATACAAGGTTTGGCTAGTTAAAGAAAGCACAAGCTAATTTGCAACGGCAACGGATGGTTTACAGTTGTTGCTAGAGCAGCATTTCATAGGCTTTTTTTTTAGGATGTCGAGAAATTTTAAACGTAATGGTTCATTCAAAAGGTCTTCGTTTTTTAGGTTTCTGACAATGAAACGTTGTTTTTTAAAAGAAACGTTAAAGAAGCGGTTGCTTTAGTTTTAACCAAACCTAGCTGTAAAAGGAAACAAAAAAGCGAAAGAGAAGGTAACGTTTCGCGCCGTTAAAACGACAAACGTAAGACCTCCTTCCACTTTTCTGCGGCCAATTTTATTCTCCTAAATCAATATCCTTTTGATGGTCGCCGTCTTTTTTATAAACGTTCACCACGGATTCTTTATTTTCGGCAATTTCTTTGGCACGGGCGATGGCCTCTGCTTTATTGTCGAAATGATCACTGGCACGTTTTGCTCCTTTGGAACGGACTTGCCATTGGTCCTCTTCATACACAACTTCAACATCCGCATCCATTAATTTTTTCGCATTTTTATTGGTTTGATGGGCATCATCTTTTTGCGGATTTTTCTCTTTCTGAAAAGCTTTCTTCTCCTCTTCATCTGCATTGTCATACCATTTTTCTGCTTGACTCGTGGCGATCGGGATCGCCCGATCGTCGGAATAGCCATCGGCTAGCAGGGCATTGGCGATATCGATCGCTTTTTTACGAACTAAGGGGTCTAGATTCTTCATTGACGCAGGATAATCACGGACATTCCAAGGCATTGTTTGGTTCCTCCTTTTTCTTGATCCAAAGTCATTTTCCTAGGGGTTCCTTTTTACAGGCACCACCAGATATTACTTATTAGTTTACCCCCTTCTATAAAAAAGTGAAATCATTTGCTTTCTGGTCAAAAATGAGGGCACTTTCTTTTTTCATTTTCTAATAAACGAGGATTTATTTTTGTTAACAAAGCGTTATATTTCCCAAAAAAAAATGAATGGTTTAGAATTTTATTATAGAGAAAAGGAGGACGTAAGAATGAGTGAACCTATTTTGACTGATCCACGGGAACTTTATCACACGGGTAAATACAGCAAACAGGAACAAGATACGCCTGCTTTACAAGAAGAAATGCGACCAAAACCTGATTGTGGTGAAGACTCTTATGAGGGAAGTCAGCAGTTAGAAAACCGGCGGGTACTGATTACCGGTGGGGATTCTGGGATCGGACGAGCAGCAGCGATTGCCTTCGCTCGTGAAGGAGCAGACATTGCCCTGCACTTTTTCCCAGGAGAAGAAGAAGATGCCGAAGAAGTTGCAGGGTACATCAAAGAAGCCGGACGCAAAGTGATTTTGCTACCCTATGACCTGCGAGACGAAGCGGCACCACAAGAGATCGTTGACAAAGCGGTAGCAGCATTAGGTGGGTTAGATACATTAGTATTGAACGCAGCACAGCAAATCACGCGGCCATCGATTGCAGAATTACCGATTGAACAAGTGAAAGACACCTTTATGGTAAACATTATCTCAATGTTTGCATTAGTGAAAGCAGCTGAGCCACACTTACCGGCTGGGGGAGCGATCGTGACAACGACTTCTGTCCAAGCCTTTAGTCCAAGCGCCCATTTAATGGATTATGCGGCAACCAAATCGGCGATCGCCAGTTTTACAGTCAGCTTGGCGAAACAATTTGCTGAAAAAGGGATTCGGGTCAATGGGGTAGCCCCAGGACCAATCTGGACACCATTACAGTTAGATCATGGCCAACCGCAAGACAAGCTGCCTGAATTTGGTCAGCAAGCATTACTGGAGCGGGCAGGACAACCAGCTGAGCTGGCACCCGTCTATGTCTTTTTAGCTTCCAATAAAGCTAGCTATGTGACAGCACAGATTTATGGTGTTACCGGCGGAGAAGCCATCAACTTGTAAGCTTATCAAAAAATCGGAGAAAAAGGAGGAGGTGTCCTATGAGTAAAGGGTGGAAAATCGTATCAATCATCGTTTCGTTGATCTTTATCACTGTCTTATTACCAATCGTTTTAATGAGTAATCCTTACATGCAGCTGCCATTTGGTTTGGACAGCAGAGGCAATGTCGTCACGTATTTCTTTGACAACTTGTTTATGCGTCAATATATGTTTTGGGTAGCCGTTGTTTTAATCGCCGTATTCTTGATCGTGATCTTAGTCGTGCTGTTTTATCCAAAAACCAAAACAACCTTTGTTTTGAAAGAGGATAAGGGCGCATTGACGATCGATAAGAAAGCGATCGAAGGACTTGTACGTACGAAAGTAAATGAAAAAGAATTTGTTGAAGGACCAAAAGTTCATGTCAAGGCGACCAAAAATCGAATTTTAATCAAAATCAAAGGCCGCTTGAAACGGACGTCTGCCTTAGTTGGCAAAACCGAAAACTTAATGGCGGAAATCCAACAAGATGTCCAACGAGTGCTTGGCTCAAGTGAAAAAGTCAAAGTCGAAGTCAATTACGCGAATTTTGAACAAAATGAGACTCCGGAAAACCCGCGAGTAGAATAGGAGGGCTATGATGAACGAACTACAACAATACAAAATCCCATTGATTTTTGGAGCAATCGGCCTTGTTCTGGCTGTGTTGTTTGTAACGATCGGTTTTTTCAAAACATTGCTGATTCTACTCCTAACAGGTTTGGGTTTTGCGCTAGGATTGTATCTCCAACGTACCGGTATCATCGACGAATTTTTTAACCAACAATAACGTATTTTATAGGAGGAATTTTTAATGAATAACGATAAAAACGAATTAAACAATGAAAAAAATGTCAGTGCACATCCAGATCCAGTGGTTCCCAACACCAATCATCAAGCCAATGAAAATGCGATTCCAATGACTGAATCACCTGATCCAGTGGTACCAAATGCTGAAAAAGCAGTAGCAGGACAACAAAATGGACCAAAACCAGGGGATCATCCAGCACCAGGAAATCCAGATCCAGCCGGACATCATCCAGCACCGCCAAAACCTGGCCACAACGATTTTGAAGGACCAACCGGGGATGCACCCGTTCATGGTTCATTGACCTATGATGACAAAGTGATCCAAAAAATTATCGGAATTGCATTAGAAAATGTAGATGGCCTGTTGACGGTCGATGGTGGTTTCTTCTCTAATATTGCTGAAAAATTAGTTAATACAGATAATGTGACTGCCGGTATCAATACTGAAGTTGGGAAAAAACAAGTAGCCGTTGATTTAGATATCGTGGTTGAATACGACCGCAACATCCCAGAAATCGCTGAACAAGTCAAAGAAGTCATTCAAAAAGAAGTAACGACAATGACCCAATTAGAAGTGATCGAAGTTAACATCAACGTTGTGGATGTGAAAACAATCGCTGAATACGAAGAGGAACAAGAAACGGTTCAAGACAAAGTATCGTCAGCTGCATCTAAAACCGGCGACTTTGCTTCACGTCAAACCAACAAAGCCAAACATGCGGCTTCCCGCGCGTCTGATCGTATCGAAGAATACAACGAACCTCGCGTGAAATAAAAAAGTTTCATATGAAACAAAAACAAGCATTGATCCTGAGATCAATGCTTGTTTCTTTGAGAAAAAAGCTGACCAGCAGGGTTGGCAGCCTTGCTGGTCAAGGAAAAATGAAAAAAGTTTTTTGGATTGAAATGAGTATAATTTCTATGCCTTAAACCAACCTTAAAGCCCCAGTTAAAAAATGGTAAATTCTCCTAGAAAGCAATCTCTGGCTATTGCATCACACTGCTTTTTGCGTTAAAGTAGGAACTAGTCTGTGAAACATTTTTCTGTTTCACAAAATAGAAAGGATTCGTTATGCTACCTGAAGAATTTCATGAAGAATTACGCAAAAACGGGATCGTTTTAACCGAAGAACAAATGGAAAAATTCGCTGTCTATTTCGAGCGTTTAGTCGAATGGAATCAGAAGATGAATCTAACCGCAATCACGGAAAAATCAGAAGTGTATTTAAAGCATTTCTACGATTCTGTTTCCTTAGCTTTTGAAACCGCCTTTGACCCGAAAAGTCATTTGTGCGATGTCGGTTCAGGTGCTGGCTTTCCAAGTATTCCACTAAAAATCGTGTTTCCTGAATTAGAAGTGACGATCGTCGACTCTTTAAATAAGCGCATCACCTTTTTACAAACTCTTGTGACGGATCTACAATTGGAAAATGTCCACTTGTACCATGACCGTGCAGAAACATTTGGTCAAAACCCGCAATTTCGTGGGCAATTCGATTATGTGACCGCTCGAGCGGTTGCCCGTTTGAATGTGTTAACGGAACTCTGTGTGCCATTGGTGAAAAAAGCAGGCTATTTTTATGCGCTCAAAGCTGCCAAAAGCGAGGAAGAACTGGTTGAAGCCAAACCAGCGATCTCACTCTTAGGCGGCAAATTTATTGAAGAAAAAAGCTTTACCTTACCGGTCAGCGGCGATGAACGCCATCTTTTGATCATTCAAAAGAAAAAAGAAACGCCAAAGAAATACCCCCGCAAACCGGGAATGCCAGCGAAACAACCAATTAAATAGGAGGAAAATCAATGGCCCGTATTATTTCTGTTGCAAACCAAAAAGGCGGCGTAGGCAAAACCACCACAACGGTGAACCTAGGTGCGTCCTTAGCATTTGTCGGCAAAAAAGTGTTACTCGTAGATATTGATGCCCAAGGCAACGCCACAAGCGGTGTCGGCATTCGCAAACCAGATGTGGAACAAGACATCTATGATGTATTAGTCAATGAAACACCGATCGTTGAAGCGATTTTACCTAGCAGCCGAGAAAACTTGGATATCGTTCCAGCGACGATCCAATTAGCTGGTGCGGAAATTGAATTGACCTCCATGATGGCACGGGAATCTCGATTGAAATCGGCTTTGAATGAAATCAAAGAACAATACGATTATATCTTTATCGATTGCCCGCCATCTTTAGGTCATTTGACGATCAATGCCTTTACCGCCAGTGATTCGATTTTGATCCCAGTCCAGTGTGAGTACTATGCATTGGAAGGGCTGAGCCAACTATTGAATACCGTGCGTTTAGTACAAAAACATTTTAACCCTGAGTTAGAGATCGAAGGGGTCTTACTGACGATGTATGATGCCCGCACGAACTTAGGCGCGGAAGTCGTGGAAGAAGTCCGCCGCTATTTCCAAGAAAAAGTATACGAAACCATTATTCCGCGGAATATCCGGTTGTCTGAAGCACCTAGTCATGGATTGTCGATCATTGATTATGATCCACGCTCAAAAGGAGCCGAAGTCTATCAGACGTTAGCAAAGGAAGTGTTAGCCCGTGAAGAATAAAGGGAAAGGATTAGGGCGTGGGATCGATGCGTTGTTTCAAGACCTGCAAGGGTTAGAAGAAGTCGATATCAAGACAGAAAAAGTCGTTGAACTGCCTTTAAACGAATTAAGACCCAACCCTTATCAACCGCGAAAAACCTTTGATGAGCTTTCATTACAAGAACTGGCCAATTCGATCCAGCATTCGGGGGTCTTTCAACCGATCATCGTGCGGCAATCATCCGTCAAAGGCTATGAGATCATTGCTGGTGAACGCCGGTTTCGAGCGTCCAAATTAGCTGGCAAGGAAACGATCCCAGCCATCATCCGCAATTTTGATGAAGAAGCGATGATGCAAGTCGCCGTTTTAGAAAACTTGCAGCGGGAAGATTTAAATCCTTTAGAAGAAGCAGAAGCCTATGACATGCTGATGAAGAACTTGAAATTGACCCAAGCACAAGTCGCTGAACGTTTAGGGAAAAGCCGCCCGTATATCGCCAATTATTTGCGGTTACTGTCCTTGCCGAAACTCGTCAAAGAAATGGTTCAAGATGACCGTTTGTCTATGGGGCAAGCCCGGACATTATTAGGCTTGAAAAACAAAGAACAGATCTTAAAATTAGCCAATCGTTGTGTCAAAGAAAATCTGACAGTCCGCCAATTAGAACAAATGGTCGCTGAGATGAACGACACGAAAAACGAAAAGAAAAAAGTGCCGCGTCTGATTCGGGAAAAACCGTACTATTTACGAGAAAGCGAAGAACGGTTGATGGATAAATTCGGCACGAATGTCGAGATCCGCGAAAAAGAAGGCAAAGGAAAAATCGAGATCGAATACCTGTCACAAAAAGATTTAACCCGTATTTTAGATTTATTGAACATTCAATTTGATGAAGCTTGAGGTGATAAAGATGTATGATCTTGGGGATATTGTCGAAATGAAAAAACCGCATGCCTGCAAAGCCAATCGTTGGGAAATCATCCGCATGGGGGCAGACATCAAAATAAAGTGTACGAATTGCGGCCACATCGTCATGATGACGCGCCGAGAATTTGATAAAAAGATGAAGAAAATCCTAGAAAAAAAAGAGAAAGAGTGAAGTGAAGCATGGCGTTAACTGCCGGAATCGTTGGATTGCCAAATGTGGGCAAATCTACTTTATTTAATGCAATAACCAAAGCAGGAGCAGAAGCCGCAAACTACCCGTTTGCGACGATCGATCCGAATGTAGGAATGGTGGAAGTGCCAGATTGGCGCTTACAGCGTTTAACAGAATTAGTCCGTCCGAAAAAGACGGTCCCAACCACCTTTGAATTTACGGATATTGCCGGAATCGTCCGCGGTGCCAGCAAAGGGGAAGGATTAGGGAACCAATTTTTGAGCCATATCCGCCAAGTGGATGCGATCTGTCATGTCGTTCGTTGTTTCGACGATGACAACATCACCCACGTGGAAGGCCGCGTGGACCCATTAGCTGATATCGACACCATCAATTTGGAGTTGGTTTTAGCGGATTTAGAATCCGTCAACAAGCGCTATACTCGGGTCGCAAAAATTGCCAAAACCAAAGACAAAGATGCAGTTGCGGAACTGGCCGTTCTTGATAAGATCAAACCGGTCCTAGAAGAAGGGATCTCTGCTCGTTCGATCGAATTTACAGATGAAGAACAGCGCATCGTCAAAAGTTTGTTTTTACTAACGACCAAACCAGTCTTATACGTTGCCAACGTAGCAGAAGAAGACGTGGCAGACTATGAAACCAATGACTATGTCAACAAAGTGAAAGAGTTTGCAGCAAGCGAAAATGCGGAAGTGATCGTCATCAGTGCTCGTGCTGAAGAAGAGATCGCTGAGCTGGAGGAAGAAGACAAAGCAGAGTTTTTAGAAGCATTAGGAATTGAAGAATCAGGGTTGGATCAATTGATTCGTGCCGCCTATGATTTGCTGGGTCTAGCAACGTACTTTACCGCTGGTGAACAAGAAGTGCGTGCGTGGACGTTCCGTAAAGGCATCAAAGCACCGCAAGCAGCGGGGATCATCCATACGGACTTTGAGCGCGGCTTTATTCGTGCGGAAACTGTTTCCTTTGAAGATCTGAACCAATACGGCACGATGCAAGCGGCCAAAGAAGCCGGTCGGGTACGTTTGGAAGGAAAAGATTATGTCGTGCAAGATGGCGACGTGATGTTGTTCCGTTTTAACGTATAAAGGGCTTTCTTCCCAGTGAATTTGTGGTAAAATGTCCATTGTGAAGAAAACGCAGAAGGGAGAATCAATTCATGGAACCAGAAACTCTGCGAAATTATGTTTCCGAAAATCGTGAATTAGAACAACAATTAACAAAACGAAACCAACAATATATATTTGATTTAAAAAAATCGCTAGAGGCAGCCAACCTTTCTGAAGAAGAAAAAACGATTGCCTTGCATGAGATGCTGCCGGTCTTAGTCAAAGAACAAAAAGGCGGCAAAACGGCCCGCCAATTATTTGGTACAGTGTCTGAACGTACCGAAGCCATCATCAACAAACCCGTTGAGCAAAAAGAATCCGGCCCCTTCTTGATGTGGTTGGATAACACCTTGCTGATTTTAGGGATTTTTGGGTTGATGCTAGGGGTTATGGGAATCTTTACTAGAGGACAAGCACAACCTTATGGCTTATTGACCCTCTTCTTGATGGCGATGCTTGCTGGTTGGGTCTTCTACTTGATGTACAAATACATGTATCAATATGAACGCCCGGGTGCTGATAAGAGCAAACGGCCGAAGATGTGGAAGATCATTTTGATTTTAGTCGCAGCCTTCATGCTATGGATCGTTGTGATCTCGCTTTCTGCGATGATCCAACCACCATTGAATCCACAAGTGGACCCTGTGATCGAAGCCTTGATCGGGGCAGTGGCATTAGCAGCGAAGTACTACTTGAAACGCAAATACAATATCATCAGCAGTCTGTCTGTTCCTAGAGGCTGATGGCTACACGTTGATCGTGCGCCTTCTTTTGTTAAAAAAGACCGCACGATCAGCGTGTTTTTTTAGAAAAAATGGCGAATTATGAGATTTGACCAAAGGTTTGAAGAGGATTATTAAGAAAGCTTTCCGAATGGTTGACTTATGAAAAAATCTTTGCTATTTTTTTTAAAATACCTAAAAACTTTAAGGAGTGGTTACAAAAATGTCCAACTGGGAAACCAAATTTGTAAAAAAAGGGTTAACGTTTGATGATGTCTTATTGATTCCGGCAGAAAGTCACGTCTTGCCAAATGACGTGGATATGAAAGTGCAGCTTGCCCCGAATATTACACTAAATATTCCAATCATAAGTGCCAGTATGGATACCGTAACTGATAGTAAAATGGCGATCTCAATGGCGCGTCAAGGCGGACTTGGCGTGATTCACAAAAACATGAGTATCGCCGCGCAAGCAGATGAAGTGCGCAAAGTAAAACGTTCTGAAAGCGGCGTGATCATCGATCCGTTTTTCTTAACACCAAGTCACTTAGTTGCTGATGCAGAACATTTGATGAGCAAGTACCGCATCAGCGGGGTACCGATCGTAGAAACGATGGAAAACCGCAAATTAGTCGGTATCATCACGAACCGCGACATGCGTTTTGTCACGGATTATACGATGCCGATCAATGATGTGATGACCAAAGACCAATTGATCACAGCACCTGTCGGTACTTCGTTGAAAGACGCGGAAAAAATCTTACAACAACACAAGATCGAAAAATTACCGATCGTTGATGAAGCAGGGATCTTAAGCGGGTTGATCACTATCAAAGATATTGAAAAAGTAATCGAATTCCCGAATGCAGCCAAAGACACGCATGGACGCCTATTAGTGGCAGCGGCAGTCGGCGTTACTAGCGATACCTTTGAACGAGCACAAGCATTATTGGATGCAGGCGTGGACGCGATCGTCATTGATACTGCCCATGGACACAGTGCGGGTGTTTTACGCAAAATCTCTGAAATTCGCGCGCATTTCCCAGAAGCGACATTGATTGCTGGAAATGTTGCCACTGCAGAAGGCACGAAAGCATTGTATGATGCTGGTGTCGATGTCGTAAAAGTCGGGATCGGTCCAGGATCGATCTGTACTACTCGGGTGGTAGCCGGTGTCGGAGTTCCTCAATTGACAGCGATCTATGATGCAGCCTCTGTGGCACGTCAATATGGCAAAGCAATCATTGCCGATGGTGGGATCAAGTACTCCGGCGATATCGTCAAAGCTTTAGCAGCTGGCGGACATGCTGTAATGCTCGGTAGCATGTTGGCAGGAACTGACGAATCACCAGGTGAATTTGAAATCTATCAAGGCCGTCGCTTCAAAACGTACCGCGGAATGGGTTCATTGGGGGCAATGGAAAAAGGCTCCAGCGACCGTTACTTCCAAGGGGGCGTAAATGAAGCCAACAAATTGGTTCCAGAAGGCATTGAAGGACGTGTCGCTTATAAAGGCAGCGTTTCTGATATCATCTTCCAAATGATCGGCGGGTTGAAATCAGGGATGGGTTATGTCGGTGCCGGCAATCTGCAGCAATTACGTGATGAAGCACAATTCATCCAAATGAGCGGCAACGGACTAAAAGAATCACATCCCCACGATGTTCAAATCACGAAAGAAGCACCAAACTACTCCGTAAAATCATAAAATGTTTCACGTGAAAACCAACGCCCCCTCTGTTCAAAAGTGGACAGTGGGGGCGTTTGGTTCTAAAAAAGGGTGCCGATCTTGCCAAAATGGCTGAGATCGGCACCCTTTTCTCTAAAATCGCTGCTGGATGATCAGCAAATCGCTTTAGCAGTAACTTATTCGTTTGATTTCAACGCATCGATCATATTGACATGAGTCAGTTTCACATGGGTGACGTACATCACGATGATCGTAAAGAGAATCGTCATGCCACCGGCTAAAGCATAAGCCGGCCAATTGATCACTAATGGAAAGACCATGTTCTCCATCGAAGCTTGGATCAAAATAAAGTCAGTCAAGAAGTAACCTACCACGTAACCTGCGAGAATCCCAAATAACGTAAAGACGATATTTTCTCGTACGATGTACATAGTCACTTCCTTATTGTAAAACCCTAATACTTTGATAGTAGAAAGCTCGCGAATCCGCTCGGAAACATTGATGTTGGTCAAGTTATACAAGACGACAAAGGCTAATGCCCCTGATAATACAACTAAGATCAAGACAATGGCGTTCAAGTTACCCATCGAATCATCCTGCATTTTGATCTGAGTGGAAAGGAACGTCGTGTTTTTGACTTTGTCGGTATCTAACAAGGCTGTTGATAAAGCTTCCTCTTGTTTTTTCGTCATCGTCTTGCTTTTGACTAAGAACGCATTTGGTTCAAAGGTACTATTGGTGATTTCTTCATAAACGGTCGGCGACAGATAAAGAGAATTGCCTAAATAATTTTCTGCGATGCCACTAATAGGTACTTCATAGGCTTCTTGATCGCTGGTATAGAAGGTCAATGTATCGCCAACGTGCAAATCATATAATTCTGCGTACTTCATAGTCAGCACGGCACCCTCTGTTAATGACAGCTTCTGTCCTGCCGTCGTTTTCAAATGGACATAGTCTGCAAAAGCATCCTGATCTGCCGGAACCATCAAGGTCAGACTTTGTTTTCCTTGGTTAGTCGGTCGAATCTCGATCGTTTCATTGTAGACTAGCATCGAATGGGTCACAAGAGGCTCGTCTGTTAAAACCGTTTCAGCGGCAGCAACGGTTTCTTCCTTCGCATCATTTAAGGTCACGACGGCTTGATAATCCGTAATGGGCCCAAATTGTTTTGCAGTCACGGCACTTAGAGAATCTTTCAACCCAACGCCTGCCACCATCAGTCCCGTACAACCGGCGATGCCAATGATTGCCATGATCATTCGCGATTTGTAGCGGAAGATGTTACGGAAGCTGACTTTTTGATTGAAGCTTAAACGGGACCATAAGGGGGTAATTGCTTCTAATAAAATCCGTTTCCCGGGCTTTGGTGCGCGAACTTGCAGCAGCTGGGCAGGTTTTTCCCGCAATTCTTTGATCAGAACAAACAGACAGGCACCAAGCGTCGCCAGTAAAAAGGCGATTGCGGCCAAAATAATTGGCGACCAGACATAATAGACGCGAATCCCGTCTAAAAGATACCGTTCGCTGGATAGGAAATAGATCAAACGCGGCAACAGTTCGGTTCCTAATACGGCACCACTAATAATGCCAATGGCCGAAGAAAGGAGGGCATAAATCAAATATTTAAGGGAGATCTCGACTTTGCCATAGCCCATCGCTTTTAAGGTACCGATCTCTTTGCGGTTTTCTTCTACCATCCGCGTCAGTGTCGTAAAGGTGATCAACGCAGCGATAAAGAAGAAGAAGACAGGAAACACATTGGCGATTGCTGCGATACGATCAGACAGCCCACCATATTCTTGGAAACCGGGATTGTCTTTGCGTTGGTTGTAAAGATACGTCGGCTCTGCCAAGTCTTCGATCTCTGCCCGTTTTTCTGCCAGTGTTTGTTGGGCATCGGTTAGTTCTTGTTGCTGTTCATCTAATTGGTCTTGCTGCTGTGTCAATTCTGCTTCTCCAGCCGCCAATTGGCCTTCGAGGGCTGCTTGTTGTACGGGCGGCAGCTGTGCCAAGGCGGCTTGCTGTTGTTCTAGTTCCGCTTTGGCCTGATCCAGTTGGGCTTGTCCATCAGCTAACTGTTTTTGTCCATCGCGGACTTCTTTTTCTGCAGGGGCTAATTCATCAAAAGCGTCTTGTTGAATTTCTGCTAAGCGTTCCTTAGGACGGTCCGCAAACAGTTCCTCAATCGTTTCTTGATGGGCTGCCATCTTGTCGGTGTACGTATCGGAGTATGTTTCAAGCCCGGCGACATCATCAAAGGCGAGATAGAGGATCGATTTGACCTCCATCGTGAACTGTTCTTCCGGTACATAAGCAAAGTACGTCACGACACCGCTGCCGACATTTGCATAGCCCCGTTCGGCAGCACTGATATAAATGGGAGAAGTGGCAAACCCAACGATCGTATACTCTTTGTCCGACAGATTATCGGCATCATCGATCGTAAAAGTATCACCTATTTGCCAGCCATAATTTTTTGCTTCGGTGTCCAGCACGATTTCATCGGCTTTTTCTGGCAGTCGGCCGTCCTTCACCAGTAACTGGTTGAGTTCCTGTGAGGGGTCATAGGAGGTCACTTGCACGACTTCATCTGAATTGGCAGCGTAATAAAATTGATAGGCGGCTTCTGTGTGAGCACCGCTTTTTTCCGCGGCATCAATGTCGTCCTTCGTCAGTCCCAGTGTTGAAGTGACTTGCAGATCTGCTAATTGCTGGCCGTTGACATATTCACTCGCGGAATGGTTCAGGATCGGGCCGGTCGATTTGACACCGACAAAGAGAAACGTTCCTAAAAAAATGATCAAGGTGATTGCGATAAAGCGGCCTTTTGATTGGCGAATCTCTCGCAAACTTGCTTTAAGATAGGTCTTATTTTTCATCAGATCCTCCTACCAAACGATTTCATCGATCGAGATGGGATGAGGATTCTCTTCAATGGAACGGACAGTGGCATCGTTGATATGGATCACCCGATCGGCGATCGGGGCAATGGCGCTATTATGGGTGATGATCAACACCGTATTGCCATTTTTCCGGCTAGCGTTTTGCAAAAGCTTCAACACTTGTTTTCCTGTTTCAAAGTCCAAAGCACCAGTCGGTTCATCGCATAGCAGCAGTTTCGGGTTCTTGGCTAACGCCCGAGCGATCGATACCCGCTGCTGTTCCCCACCAGAAAGCTGAGAAGGAAAGTTGTTTTTGCGGTTTTCTAACCCGACTTGGGCCAAGACTTCATCAGGATCGAGTGCATTCGGTGAGACTTCAGTAGCCAATTCAATGTTTTCTTTTGCTGTCAGATTTGGGACCAAATTATAAAACTGGAAGACAAACCCAACGTCTGTGCGGCGGTATTCTGTTAATTGTTTGTCGTTAAACTTCGCGATATCAACATTGTCGATAATGATTTCTCCTTCATCTGGCGAGTCCATCCCGCCTAAGATATTCAAAACGGTCGATTTTCCGGCACCACTAGGTCCAAGAATCACCACTAATTCGCCTTCTTCAATGGCAAAGGAAAGATCATTGTTGGCAGTGATAGTGGTTTCGCCCATCTGATAGCGTTTATATTCATTCTTTACTTCAACATAACTCATTAATAAAGCCTCCATTTTTTAAACACGTGTTGATTTAATCACATGGTGTTAGTATACTAAGAAAGAAAAGTAAGAGCAATCCTCAATGCTTGCTTATTTGTCATTAAATAGACAAATATTGATTAAATGTACAGAGAAAAGGGGAAACGATATGGTAGGGACTGTCGGGAACCGTCGAACGATCTACTCGAAAAAAGTGATCCGGCGCGCCTTTCAGGAGTTATTGTTGGAAAAAGAGTATCGCAAAATCACGATCAAAGAGATTGCGGAACGAGCAGATATCAATCGGGGAACATTTTATAAATATTATAAGGACACAGCCGCTTTGTTGGAGGAGATCGAAGGGGAGCTCGTTGAGCAGATCGCATCGAACTTGCAGCAGGAAAATTTGTCATTGGATCTTTGGCTGGAAAAACTATTGACGATTTTGTATGAGAATCCTAGTACCACCCATTTGATTTTGTTGAACAACAGCCATTTGCTGAATCTTTTGTTGTCAGAAATCAAACCGGAGACCTTGAAACGATTTGCCCAATACTTTCAAGATGCTTCCGAGGAAGAATTGGAACTGTGCCTTAGCTTTTTTGTCTGCGGGTCTATCGGTTTGATCGAACGCTGGCTCAAAGATTTTTCAACGATGCCGCCAAAAGCTGTCGCTGATCTATTGATTCAAATTTTTGTGACTAATGTGTATGAAGAAAAGAAGGGCTAAAAAAGAGGGAATGATCCAATAACTAAAAAGGAACGCAGCAAGAGACAATTTGCTGCGTTCCTTTTTCTCTTAATCAACGAGGCGTTCATCGTTCATCCCAAAGTATTGATGCAACGGTTTTTGCCGTGCTTCTAATAATTGATCGACGGTCACGAATTCGTAGCCTTCGTTTTTGAGTGTTTTAATGACTCCCGGTACGGCTTTCACAGATTTCGGGTGAATATCATGGATCAAGATCATGGCACCATTAAAGACATTTTGTTGAACCAAGGCATTGATTTTCTTCGGATCCTTCAATTTCCAGTCTTGAGAATCGATGTCCCATTGAATGATCGGCATGCCGATGGTTTCTGCGCTTTGTTTGTCGATAGCGCCATAAGGGGGCCGTAAATTCCTAGGTAGTAAACCCGTCGCATTGTAAATGGCTTTATTGGTTTTCGTAACTTCTGCCTGCAAATCTTCCGCTGAAAGAGTATTCAGCTGCGGATGAGAGTAAGAATGACTGGCGATCTCGTGTCCAGCTTCTTGGACTTTTTTGGCGGCTTGCGGATATTGCTCAACCATTTGTCCCAGCATAAAGAAGGTCGCTTTGACGTCATTTTCTTGTAAGATGTTCAAAAGGTCCATAGTGGAGGTACTGTTGGGTCCATCATCAAAGGTCAATGCCACGTATTTTTTATTGGGGTCAAGACTTGGCAAGGCATTGTTGAGTTGGTCAGCAGCTACGAGATCAGGATCAATGAATGGGGCGATCTCGCTGTAAGACAGGGTGATTTCTGTCGCTTCCGTCTGATTTTTTGGCAATTCGATGGTCAGCTTCTCTGGATCGTAAGTAAATTTCGAATCGAAGGTGATCCGCTCCATGGCCAAGACGGCGTCGATGATTTTGGCGGGTTCTTTTGCTTGATCCAGCAGTTTCTGCTGAATGACTTGTTGAATACCTAATAAGCTGCCTTCATCAGGAACCAGTTCTTTCAAAGACAATTCGGTTTGCGTCTTCTCTGATACGAAGATCGGTGCATCCGTTAGGCTTTCCGCATCTTCAAAACGTCCGGTTTCTCGATTCCACACATAGCTGTCGGCTTTCAATGAATAAGTAGACACCTTTGAAGCCGCTGCTTGTGCTTGGATGCGGGCAACGGTGACGACTTCTTTATTCGTTTGTTTTTTACGCAAGTTATCAGCGGCTTGTGTTAACCGTTCTTTGATATCTTTGATGGGAAACGTATCGAGGTCTTGCGGGCAGTAGATCAGTTCTTTGTTTGTTCCTTCTGAGAGCACTTCAGGCGATGTTTTTAACCCATTTTGGCTTTGTTCTGCTTGGATTGATGCCAGTAATTTCTCTGCAGCTGCCTCATATTTTGCTTTGGCCGCAACTTCTTGTTGGTGCAAGGTGTAAAGAACCGAGCCAGCCGTTGCGATCAAAACGATCAATAATAAGGCAAATAAGGAAAAAATTGCTTTCCGATACGGCTTCTTTCTCGAGGGTGGTCCTTTCGGTCTTTCTTCAGCTGATGCTGTTCGTTTTTGATTATTGTTTGGTTTCTTGTGCAAGTCACTCCGACGGGCATAGGTCTTTCGTTCGGGCATTGGTGAAGCTCCCTTCATTCCATCCTAAATTATGCCCACGTTACCATAAGTCACAGGCACTTTCAACGATCATGCCCGGTTTCTGATAGAGGATTAAAAAGACAAAGGGATTTTTCTAATTATTCGCTTAAAAATTACAGCCTTGTTGCGTTGTTTCTCTTGCAAGAAGTGATCAAAGTGGTTAGGGAGATGGAAACCACTCTAGGCTACGTAAACAAGAAAACCCCTAGGCAACAGCTCACGCGGTGTGACTGTTCTCTAGGGGTTGCTACTGAGGTTACTAAGGCTTAGGCTTTTTCAATTTTTGTCAGTCCGCCCATATAAGGAACCAGAACTTCTGGTACCGTTACACTGCCGTCTTCGTTTTGATAATTTTCAAGCACTGCGGCTACCGTCCGACCGACAGCCAAACCAGAGCCGTTTAGTGTATGCATGTAGTGAATCTTGCCCTCTTGATCACGGTAACGGATCATGGCACGACGTGCTTGGAAGTCTTCACAGTTTGAGCAAGAGCTGATCTCACGATACATCTCTTGGGCAGGGATCCATACTTCTAAATCATAGGTCTTCGCTGCAGAAAAGCCCATATCTCCTGTACACAAGCTAAGCACACGGTAAGGTAAATTGAGTTTTTGCAAAATATCTTCGGCATTAGCCGTCATTTTCTCTAATTCTTCATAAGAATGTTCTGCATCACTGAATTTCACCATTTCGACTTTATTGAATTGGTGCAAGCGAATCAAACCGCGAGTGTCACGGCCAGCGCTGCCGGCTTCTGAACGAAATGATGGGCTCAAGGCAGTGAAGTAGGCAGGGAGCTGTTCTTGTTCTAAGATCTCCCCTTGATAGTAGTTGGTCAAAGGTACTTCCGCAGTCGGGATCAAAGTCAAATCAGTGTCTGCCAATTGGAAAACATCTTCTTTAAACTTCGGAAATTGCCCAGTACCGAACATTGCTTGGCTGTTGACGATATACGGGGTGATCATCTCCGTATACCCATGCTCATAAACATGCTGATCCAACATGAAGTTGTATAAGGCACGTTCCAAACGAGCACCTAAGCCTTTGTAGTAAACAAAACGGCTACCAGAAACTTTGGCACCCCGCTCAAAGTCGAGAATCCCCAAGTCTTCTGCGATCTCCCAATGGGGTTTTGGTTCAAAGGCAAAGGTTTTTGGGTCTGCCCAACGGCGGACTTCTACATTGTCATCTTCATCTTTGCCCACCGGAACAGAATCATTCGGCAAGTTCGGCAACGTCGTGGCGATCTCTTTGATGTCTTCATCAATTTGAGCGATCTCTTCATCCAATTGCTTAATTTGGCTGCCGACTTCTTTCATTTGGGCAATTTTATCTGCCGCATCTTCTTTCGCCCGTTTCAAGGCGGCGATCTCACCAGAAACCTCATTACGCAATTTCTTGCGCTCTTCCGTTTGGACTAAGAGTTCTCGGCGACGCTCATCAAGTGTTAAAAAGCGGTCCAACACTTCTTTTTGGACACCTCGTGTTGCGAGTTTGCTTTGTACTTCAGCAAAATTTTGGCGAATCATTTTTACATCTAACATAGTGATACATCCTCCTTTGATTTTTCCATAGAAAAAAGGCCATTCCAATCCCGTATTGCTTGGGACGAAATGACCATTCGCGGTGCCACCCAAGTTCAGCTTGCGCTGCCCTTGCTGCTCGTATCGTGAGCCAACGATTTTTCTTTCGAAAAATACACGTTAAAGAACTGGATTCTATTTTTTCCAACACTGATTTTCACCAACCATCAGCTCTCTATACAGATGAAAAAAATATACTAGGTTCTGTGCCTTGATTATTTTCTCTAGCATACCCAAAAAATGTTGGGTCGTCAACCATAGGTTTGTGTGTTGGATAAGTTGTTGCGTTTCAACGGGAGATGGATAATAAAGGACGTCCATTCCGGCGTTGACTTGGCATAGATATAGCCGCCATGTAAGGCGACGATGCTTTGAGCGATCGCTAGACCTAAGCCAGTTCCTCCTGTTTCTTGAGAGCGGGATTCTTCCACTCGGTAGAAACGGTCGAATAGAGAATCAAGGGCTTGCTTAGGGATCATTTGCCCATTGTTTTTGACTGTTAAGATCGCTTCGGTCCCGACTTTCTCGACTTCCATGCGGATCTTATCGGCGCCTTTGCCGTATTTCAAGGCATTCGAAAGCAAGTTATTGAAGACCCGCACCAGTTTTTCGGTATCGCCATCCATCTCGATGTGTTCCGGACGGGTGTATGTTTCAATCTTGATGCCTTTCCGACTAGCTTCTAATTCAAAGTCCGCCGCCAATTGTTCCACTAGCTGGGCCATGTCAAATTCCATCACATTGATTGGGACGCTAGGCTGGCGCACTTTTGTATATTCAAACAAATCATCGACAAGGGATTTCATTTGCTTGGCTTTGACATACGCCGTATGGGTATATTTCAGCAATTCTTCTTCTGAATGGTATTGTCGATCTTCAATTAGACCTAAATAGCCGATGATCGAAGTCAACGGTGTTCGAATGTCATGACTGACATTGGTAATCAGCTCATCTTTGGATTGCTCGATCCGTCGTTCATCTTCAATCGCCGCCACCGTACTGTCGACTAAGCCATTGATATTAGAAACGATCCGACTTAAATCGCCCCGTAACTCGAAGGGAATGCGATGATCGTAATTGCCTTCCGCAATAAAATGAAGCTCGCTGATGATGTGACGTAGCTGCATTTGATGGTAGCGACGAATCAAACGCCAATATAAGACGATCACATCTAATAGGAAGAACATCGGTAGAATGAAGTTGCGCCCACTGCGGAAGATATCTGTATTAAAGGCAGATGTGAAAGCATTCTTCGATGCGTAGATGGCATCAACTAAATCTGGTGAATTTTCAACGATTGAGGTCAAGATGACCAAAATAGCGATATTTAATAGAAGTAAAAGAACAATCGTTACAATTCCTTCGGCAAATAACTCACTGATTTCCTTTGAGGTCAGCGTGATCCGTTTCTTTTTTTCGATGGGTGTGTTGCGCTTTTTTTCAGTTGGTTTACTTCGCATCTATTTTGTAGCCGACCCCCCATACTGTTTGGATGACTTTTTCACCATCCGTGGCTTCTTCGATCTTATCTCGTAAGTGACTGACATGGACCATAACTGTTTTGGCAGAAACGACACTTTCTTGTTTCCAAACTCGTTCAAAAATCTCATCGGCGCTAAAGACACGGTTCGGATGCGATGCCAGCAAGTAGAGGATACCGAATTCTAATGCAGTCAATTGAATTTCGTTGCCATCGACGGTTTTTACTTCATGGGAATCGCGATTGATAATAAGGGAGCTTACTTCTAGAATCTCTGGTTGATTTGAAGCAGCCTGCATCTTGGTTCTTCTCAATAGCGATTTTACCCGGGCCATAACTTCTAATGGGTTGAAAGGTTTGGTGACATAGTCATCCGCACCGGCGACCAATCCACGAATCTTATCCATATCGGTTGTTTTAGCGGTCAGCATAATAATAGGGATTTGGGATTCTTTTCTCAATTCTTTCACGACTTGCATGCCATCCATTTCTGGCATCATGATATCTAAGATCAATAGTTCGATATCAGAAGTGGTGCGGATCTTGGTCAGTGCTTCTTTTCCATCATATGCTTTGACCGATTCATAACCTTCATTGTGTAAATAAATGCTTAATAGTTCTACGATCTCTTTGTCATCATCTGCTACAAGTATTTTCATACTGGGTCCTCCTAGGAACAATATTCTTTTCTCCATTTTAGCAAATATTCCACAAAATAGATAAAATCATACTTAAATTTATAAGAATGATAGGAATTAAGAAAACACAAAAAGGAAAAAGACGAACGATAGGCAAATAATAACGGAAAAAGTCCTTAAAAAAGGCGGAAATCACGGACTAAAAATCACGAATCATCTTTGGAAACGGAGTAACTAGAAACGTTGGTCTATCAATCATTTTATGGTTGACGAATAGCGCAAGTCTTGGTATATTATTACATGTGCCAAATGACTAAACGAATTCGTAAAAAGAATTTAAAAAAGTGGTTGACGCACAGCTCGACAGATGATATTATAACGAAGTCGCAATTTTAAAATAGTTAATCGATGTTGATACATCAACAAAATTAATTAAAAAAAGTTGTTGACAAATAACAAATCATTTGTTATTCTAATGAAGTCGCTGAGACAGCCGCTGCGAAGTTGAAAAACAACGAGCGAAAAAAACTTTTAAAAAAGAGTTGACAATCAAACGTCGCTCTGATATGATATAAAAGTTGCTAACACAGCACTGTAGACCTTTGAAAACTGAACAAAGCAAGCAAACGAACCAATGTGTAGGACGTTTCAATTTATTGAAACAAATACATGCAAGCAATAGCTAGCAAAGTTAATTTTTATGAGCTTAATGACCGTATGGTCATTCAAACAAATCATTATGAGAGTTTGATCCTGGCTCAGGACGAACGCTGGCGGCGTGCCTAATACATGCAAGTCGAACGCTTTTTCTTTCACCGGAGCTTGCTCCACCGAAAGAAAAAGAGTGGCGAACGGGTGAGTAACACGTGGGTAACCTGCCCATCAGAAGGGGATAACACTTGGAAACAGGTGCTAATACCGTATAACACTATTTTCCGCATGGAAGAAAGTTGAAAGGCGCTTTTGCGTCACTGATGGATGGACCCGCGGTGCATTAGCTAGTTGGTGAGGTAACGGCTCACCAAGGCAACGATGCATAGCCGACCTGAGAGGGTGATCGGCCACACTGGGACTGAGACACGGCCCAGACTCCTACGGGAGGCAGCAGTAGGGAATCTTCGGCAATGGACGAAAGTCTGACCGAGCAACGCCGCGTGAGTGAAGAAGGTTTTCGGATCGTAAAACTCTGTTGTTAGAGAAGAACAAGGATGAGAGTAGAACGTTCATCCCTTGACGGTATCTAACCAGAAAGCCACGGCTAACTACGTGCCAGCAGCCGCGGTAATACGTAGGTGGCAAGCGTTGTCCGGATTTATTGGGCGTAAAGCGAGCGCAGGCGGTTTCTTAAGTCTGATGTGAAAGCCCCCGGCTCAACCGGGGAGGGTCATTGGAAACTGGGAGACTTGAGTGCAGAAGAGGAGAGTGGAATTCCATGTGTAGCGGTGAAATGCGTAGATATATGGAGGAACACCAGTGGCGAAGGCGGCTCTCTGGTCTGTAACTGACGCTGAGGCTCGAAAGCGTGGGGAGCGAACAGGATTAGATACCCTGGTAGTCCACGCCGTAAACGATGAGTGCTAAGTGTTGGAGGGTTTCCGCCCTTCAGTGCTGCAGCAAACGCATTAAGCACTCCGCCTGGGGAGTACGACCGCAAGGTTGAAACTCAAAGGAATTGACGGGGGCCCGCACAAGCGGTGGAGCATGTGGTTTAATTCGAAGCAACGCGAAGAACCTTACCAGGTCTTGACATCCTTTGACCACTCTAGAGATAGAGCTTCCCCTTCGGGGGCAAAGTGACAGGTGGTGCATGGTTGTCGTCAGCTCGTGTCGTGAGATGTTGGGTTAAGTCCCGCAACGAGCGCAACCCTTATTGTTAGTTGCCATCATTTAGTTGGGCACTCTAGCGAGACTGCCGGTGACAAACCGGAGGAAGGTGGGGATGACGTCAAATCATCATGCCCCTTATGACCTGGGCTACACACGTGCTACAATGGGAAGTACAACGAGTTGCGAAGTCGCGAGGCTAAGCTAATCTCTTAAAGCTTCTCTCAGTTCGGATTGTAGGCTGCAACTCGCCTACATGAAGCCGGAATCGCTAGTAATCGCGGATCAGCACGCCGCGGTGAATACGTTCCCGGGCCTTGTACACACCGCCCGTCACACCACGAGAGTTTGTAACACCCGAAGTCGGTGAGGTAACCTTTTTGGAGCCAGCCGCCTAAGGTGGGATAGATGATTGGGGTGAAGTCGTAACAAGGTAGCCGTATCGGAAGGTGCGGCTGGATCACCTCCTTTCTAAGGAATATTTCGGAAGACTACACATCGTTTGCCTTTGTTCAGTTTTGAGAGGTTTACTCTCAAACAAATTTGTTCATTGAAAACTGGATATCGAAGAAAAAATCAAAACAAGTAACACACACCGAGTTGAAATGTTAAAAGAGTTTTTTAATAAGTTCAACGCTTATTTTCTTGAGCAACCTTCTATCGCTAGAAGAAGTACTCAAAACCGACCGTAAGGTCAAAGGTTAAGTGAATAAGGGCGCACGGTGGATGCCTTGGCACTAGGAGCCGATGAAGGACGGGACTAACACCGATATGCTTTGGGGAGCTGTAAGTAAGCTATGATCCAGAGATTTCCGAATGGGGAAACCCAGCATCTTTTATAGGATGTTACGACTGCGTGAATACATAGCGCAGTCGAGGTAGACGCAGAGAACTGA
>NZ_JBIORO010000001.1:3190000-3500000 GCF_051714285.1 Enterococcus sp. AZ149 | reverse complement strand
CTGGTGTACCAGTTGTCTCGCCAGAGGCATCGCTGGGTAGCTATGTAGGGAAGGGATAAACGCTGAAAGCATCTAAGTGTGAAGCCCACCTCAAGATGAGATTTCCCATTTCTTTAAGAAAGTAAGATCCCTGAGAGATGATCAGGTAGATAGGTCAGAAGTGGAAGGCCAGTGATGGTTGGAGCGGACTGATACTAATCGATCGAGGACTTAACCAAAAAGAAAAAAGCACGTAAACTCGTAGAGTTTTGATTTCTTCGATCCAGTTTTGAGTGAGCAACACTTACTCAATTGAATAGTGTGGTGGCGATAGCAAGAAGGATACACCTGTAACCATGCCGAACACAGAAGTTAAGCTTCTTAGCGCCGATTGTAGTGAAGGGTTTCCCTTTGTGAGAGTAGGACGTCGCCACGCGTTTTTTTTACCTTATGGGGGTTTAGCTCAGCTGGGAGAGCATCTGCCTTACAAGCAGAGGGTCAGCGGTTCGATCCCGTTAACCCCCATATGAGTCGTTAGCTCAGTTGGTAGAGCATCTGACTTTTAATCAGAGGGTCACAGGTTCGAGCCCTGTACGACTCATAGTAATAACCTATGCGGGTGTGGCGGAATTGGCAGACGCACTAGATTTAGGATCTAGCGCCTTCGGGCGTGGGGGTTCAAGTCCCTTCACCCGCACTTCATTGCCGGCTTAGCTCAGTTGGTAGAGCATCTGATTTGTAATCAGAGGGTCGAGGGTTCAAGTCCTTTAGCCGGCATCAGGAATACGCGGAAATAGCTCAGTGGTAGAGCACCACCTTGCCAAGGTGGGGGTCGCGGGTTCGAACCCCGTTTTCCGCTTTGCCTTAGCAATTTTCAGCCGGGGTGGCGGAACTGGCAGACGCACAGGACTTAAAATCCTGCGGTGAGTGATCACCGTACCGGTTCGATTCCGGTCCTCGGCATTTCATAATATGCGCCCATAGCTCAATTGGATAGAGTGTTTGACTACGGATCAAAAGGTTAGGGGTTCGACTCCTCTTGGGCGCGTAGTCTTTTTATTTGTTTCATTTTTATTATCGGGAAGTAGCTCAGCTTGGTAGAGCACTTGGTTTGGGACCAAGGGGTCGCAGGTTCGAATCCTGTCTTCCCGATTTTTTGATGCCTGAAGCATTCGCTTCAGGCTTTTTTGTGTTTTCAGCCAGTGAGAAGACCTGAAAATATGATACAATAGTAAAAAACGAGGAGGAAATTGTTTGAAGGGACAAATCATCAAAGCGCTAAGCGGATTTTATTATGTGGCATCAGAAGATGAAATCTTTCAAACCCGCGCTCGAGGAAATTTTCGAAATCGAAAAATCACTCCTTTGGTTGGGGATGAAGTGATTTTTGAAAGCAGCAATCAAACAGACGGCTATCTTTTAGAGATCTTGCCGCGAAAAAATGAGCTGGTTCGACCGCCAGTCGCAAATGTGGATCAAGGAGTGGTCGTGACAAGTCTAGTTGAGCCGAACTTTTCCTATAATCTATTGGATCGCTTTTTGGTGACCTTAGAGTATGAGGGGATCGAACCGATCATCTTTTTGACAAAAGCGGATCTTGTGAAAGATCTTGCCGCAATGAAAGCAATTGAGGAGACCTATCAAGCAATTGGCTACCACGTGATCACGTCAAAAGCAGAAGGCGAAGATCTATTGGAACTTCAACGGTACTTCCCTGAGCGGATCACTGTCTTTATGGGGCAATCCGGTGCTGGAAAGTCTACGCTATTGAATCGAATCGTCCCGGAATTGGCATTGGAAACAGGAGTGATCTCAGAATCTCTCGGACGGGGGAAACATACGACCCGTCATGTGGAGCTTTTGCCGATTTGTGATGGATTGGTTGCCGATACACCAGGATTTAGTTCGATCGATTTTCTGGAAATCGAAGCAGTAGAGTTACCAAAGCTCTTCCCTGATTTTTTAGCAGTAGCTTCCAACTGCCGCTTTAGGGAGTGTATGCACCTCAATGAACCTGATTGTGCAGTTAAACAGGGAGTTGCAGCAAATGAGATTGCTGCAACTCGTTACAAAAACTACGTGCAATTTTTAGAAGAGATTGAAAACCGACGTCCGGTTTATAAAAAGAAGAAAAAGTGAGGGAAAAGCATGATGAAACTAGCACCATCTATTTTAAGTGCCGATTTTGCAAATCTTCAAAGAGACATTGAGCTGGTAGAGCGCCATGGCGCAGATTACATTCACGTAGACGTGATGGACGGTCATTTCGTTCCTAATATTACCTTAGGCCCAAACATCGTTAAAGCGATTCGCCCAGTTACCAAGCTGCCGTTGGATGTTCATCTAATGATCACCGAGCCAGAAAAGTATATCCATGCCTTCGCGGAAGCTGGAGCAGATATCATTGGTATCCACGCGGAAGCAACGCCTCATATCCATCGTGCGATCCAAATGATTGTGGCAGAAAATGTCAAAGCAGAAATCGTCATCAACCCAGGTACACCAGTTTCAGCCATTGAACATGTTTTATCCATGTGTGATCAAGTGTTAGTTATGACGGTTAATCCAGGGTTTGGTGGGCAATCCTTTATTGAAGAATCACTGGAAAAAATTGCGGCGCTGGCTGCTTTAAAAGAAGAAAAAGGCTACCATTATGATATCGAAGTAGATGGCGGGATCGTTCCTGAGACAGCCAAACGCTGCCTGGCAGCAGGCGCAAATGTCTTTGTAGCAGGAAGCTATATTTACGATGCCGATGAACCTGCGGCGCAAATCAGAGCCTTGAAAGAAGCTTTGCAATAAATGAAGATTTTGTTAGCGGCAGGTGGAAGTCCTGAAAATTGGCCACAGTTGATGGCGTATGATAAATACATTGGAATTGATCGTGGGGCCCTGTTTTTGCTTCAGCACCAACGGCCAGTCGATCTGGCAATCGGTGATTTCGACTCCCTGACCGCAGCAGAACTGCAAGCGGTCAAACAACAAGTTAAGACAGTGATCCAAGCCCCTGCTGAAAAAGATGATACAGATACTCAATTGGCATTGGTTGAGACGTTGCGTCTTTATCCAGAAGCGCAAATCGACGTGATTGGTGCAACGGGGGGACGCCTTGACCATCTTTTAGCCAATCTGTGGTTAGTTTTAGAAGATCGGTTTCGTCCATTTGCCCCAAATTTGCGTTTTTTAGATCGTCAAAATGTCGTTCAGTTCTTTTTACCAGGCACCTATCAATTGGAAAAAGAACCTGGGATGCAGTATTTGGCGTATTGCTGTTTGACGCCGGTAACAGATTTGACGTTAACAGGTAGCAAGTATTTATTAGAAAACGTCCAAGTACCGTACCCAACTTCTTATGCTAGCAATGAATTTCTGACACAAACAGCAGGTTTTTCCTTTAGCAGCGGGATGATAGCAGTCATTCAAAGTTGTGATTAAGAGACGGAACGTCTCTTTTTTTTGTTGAAAATTTCAGAAACTTAATTACAAAAAAAACATTAAGACGGACAACTTAGCTTTTGTTTGCAGGGTATTAATGGTAAAATTGGAACTACAGTTTGGAATTATTTGAGGTGTCTTTGTGAAAAAGTTTAATCCTAATAAAAATATTATCATCACATTGATTATTGTGATTTTAGTTGTCACCGTATTAAGCGTGACGATCGCCCGCCGAGCAGCGGGAAACTCCACCAATGCCGTGCAATCTACGGTCAATGACTCCGTTGGCTTTATCGATAAAATGATTACCGCTCCTTTTCGTTGGATCGAAAATGGTGCCAATTCAGTCAAAAATTTGTTTGTGACCTATGAAGAAAATGAACGTTTAAAAGAGAAATTGGACAGTTTTGAGGAACTGGAACAAGCGAAGGACAATGCGCAAAGAGAAATCGATGCCTTGAAAGAAGAGCTAGAGCTGAATGCAACCTTGACGAATTATGAACGGATCTCCGCCAATGTCATCAATCGGTCACCTGATACTTGGCAAGATATGCTGATCGTGGACCGCGGCTCAAGAGATGGTGTTGAGGTCAACATGGCAGTCATGTCGCAAAAAGGCTTGATTGGTCGTGTCATTGAGGTCAATGCAGCTTCTTCTAAAATTGAACTTTTGACTTCTGAAAACCAGAATTCCAACCACTATCCGGTTCGGATCAGCGGCGAAGATGGGTCAAACTTTGGGATCCTAAGTAGTTACGATCAAAAAGAACGTTCCTTAGTCATTACCCAATTGACGGGGGACAATGAGCTGAAGGAAGGCGATGTCGTGCAGACCTCTGGATTAGGAGGAAACTCGCCCGCCGACTTAGCGATCGGAACAGTGATCCGTACCACCAAAGATGAGTTTGGTCTTGATACCCAAGTATTTGTAAAACCGTATGCCCAAATGTATGATATTCAAGCAGTAACGATTATCAAACGCTTGGCAGGTGAGGAATAGCCATGAAAAAGCATGACTACATCAAATACCTGGCAGCAGGCGTCTTCTTTTTGATGATGTTGGCAGATGGACAACTGACGCGTTTTTTGGAAAAATGGACCCAAGACAATTATATCGCCAGTGCGCATCTTTTATTGATCGCCCTTTTATGTGGCGCGAAGTATTTGCCGAAAAACTTTTTGATCACCACGGCGCTGGTGATCGGCTGTCTCTATGACGTGTATTATGTCGGTGTGATCGGCATCTACACGGTGGCGTTTCCCTTGATCGTGTGGATTATGTATATTTTGAAAAATACGCTTTATCAAAATGTATTTACCATGTTTTTCGGAATGATCATCTTTGTTACAAGCTTAGAAGTTGTAACATTGGGGGTTCAATTGCTGTTTAAGATCGCATCAGTTAGCACGTCATTCTTTGTTTCCCGCTTTCTAGCACCAACGCTTTTATTGAACATCCTTTTGTTTATCCTTTTAGTCATTCCATTCATGAAGCTATTCAAAGACGAATAGCTTCATTTTTTTTGCGTTTGACTGTATAAAAATAACAGCGATTGAAATGTTTTTGTAATATTCCTTTTATCTCTCTGACATACGGCTGTGTTACAATCACACTATCGTGAAGGACTTTAGGTATTCTTAAGCATTTATACATAAAAAAACCATATTAGGGGAAGCAACAGCCGGAGGAATGAAGAGTGAAAAAGCGAATTTTATCTTTATTGTTAGTAAGTTCAATTGTTCTTACTTCTGCAGCAGCACCGACACTTGTCTTTGCATCAGATTTTGACAATAAAATTGAAGAAAAAAATCAAGAGATCTCTGACTTGCAAAACCAGCAAGCGAGCATCCAGTCACAAGTAGCAACACTTGAAAGCGACGTGACTGCAATCAATGAAAAAGCCCAAACTTTGTTGCAACAACAAGGGGATTTGCGTGCGGATTCTGAAAAGTTGAAGCAAGAAATTGCTGATTTGAAAGTCAGGATCGAAAAGCGTGAAGAAGCGATCCAAAAACAAGCCCGTGACGTTCAAGTCAATGGTCAAAGCACGAACTTTATTGATGCAGTATTAGAAGCTGACTCTTTAACAGATGCTATTGGCCGTGTGCAAGCAATGACGACGATCGTCAATGCTAACAAAGATCTTGTGGATCAACAAAAGGCAGACCAAGAAGCAGTTGAAGCGAAGAAAGCAGAAAACGACGATAAATTGGCAGAAATCGCAGCGAACCAATTTGAATTAGAAACACAATTAGGGGATCTACAAGCCAAACAAGCCGATTTAAATGTTTTACAAGCGGAATTGGCTGTTCAACAAGCATCTAAAGAAGATGAAAAAGCTGATTTAGAAAAACAAAAAGAAGAATACGAAGCAGAACAAGCACGCATCGCTGCAGAAGAAGCGGCGGCGGCGGCAGCTCGTGAACAAGCAGCACAAGAAGCAGCGGCTCAAGAAGCGGCAGCAGCTGAAGCAGCTACTCAGGAAGCAGCATCAAGCGAGTCTTCAACGTCGAATTCAACGACATCAAACTCAACAACAAATTCTAGTACGACGACTGATACTACGCAAGGCAGTTCATCACAAGGTGGCGGTTCAACAAATACGACACCATCGACTCCTGCCAACAATAACAATAGCAATAACAACCAAGGATCGAACAATAGCGGCAATGGTGCAAGCAATACTCCTGCACCCGCACAAACGGTCAACGGTTCAGCAATCGTAGCAGAAGCAATGAAATACATTGGTACTCCTTATGTATGGGGTGGTACGACACCAGACGGCTTTGACTGTTCTGGCTTTACACAATATGTATTTGCTAAAGTTGGGATCTCATTACCACGGGTAACTTACGCACAAGAATTTTCTGGTACGGTGATTTCGATCAATGAAGCAAAAGCTGGTGACTTGTTATTCTGGGGTAGCCGCGGAAGCACACACCACGTGGCGATCGCTATGGGTAACGGACAATACGTTCATGCACCAACACCAGGTCAAAATGTTTCTGTTAGCAGTTACTCTTATTACTCACCAGATTTCGCGGTACGCGTAAACTAAATCAATTGAAGCTATTTCAAAAGCTGGCGTTTTACGTCAGCTTTTTTTGATTTCTGTTTTAAAAAACGTATGCTTTTTTTGTTTTCAGTCTTGCCAGAACATCTTATAATAGAGAAGAGAAAGGAAGCGGATAAAATGAACAAGACCTCGTCTTCCAGAGAAAAAATGATAACGGTTAAGTTTTATACGAATTATCTTTCTCGCATGATGATGCCGAATTTAAGTATTTTTATTGCGTGGATGCTGATTTCATTCCTGCTGCCTTTTTTTTCAGTCGATCAACAAGTGATCCAGCAAATGGAACAAGGGGTCTTGACTGTGTTGCTGCCCCTCATGATTGCTTATACAGGTGGGCAAATGTTGGCACCTGAGCGAGGTGGGGTCGTAGGAGCAGTGGCGGTCTTAGGGGCTATTCTCGCAACGGAAATTCCCCAAGTCTTTGGGGCGATGCTACTGGGACCACTGGCAGGCTGGCTGTTGTATCGCAGTGATTCGATCGTGAGCAAAGTCAAAAGTGGCTATGAGATGCTGGTGCGCAATTTTATTGCAGGTGCGCTTGGCGGACTCCTTTTTTTAGGTAGTTATTTCCTATTGGCGCCGCTTTTTAATTGGTTCAGTCTCGGCAGCTATCAGCTCGTTGATTATTTCGTTCGGCAAAATGTCTTGCCCTTTATTCATATCATTGTAGAACCATTGAAGGTTTTGTTTTTTAATAATATTGTCAACCATGGACTATTTACGCCGCTAGGAATCGAAGCCGCGGCAGTTAACGGTCAGTCGGTTTTATTTTTGATCGAGGCCAACCCCGGTCCAGGATTAGGGGTCTTAGCGGCGTATCTTTTCTTTGGTTCAAAGCGAAACCGAACGAATGCCGCAGCATCCATTTTTGTGCAGGCCATTGGCGGGATTCATGAAGTCTATTTCCCGTTTGTTCTGCTCGATCCTTGGGTGTTGCTCGGTCCGATCGTTGGTGGTTTCAGCGGTACACTGATCTTCCAATTTTTAGGAGTAGGCTTGAGAGCACCGGCGTCCCCGGGCTCGATTTTGGCGATTTTACTCAATACACCGGCTTCTATGATCCTTGGTGTCTTAACTGGGATTGTCGTCAGTACGGTCGTATCGTTTGCGATCGCTAGTGTGCTATTAAAACGGAAGACCAATACAGAAAATGAGGAGCGTAAGATGCCGAAAATGAAGAAAGTCACGGAGATCGTCGTGGCCTGTGACGCAGGGATGGGGTCCAGTGCGATTGGTGCCAGCATACTAAAAAAACAGTTGCAAGAAGCCCAGCTAACGTTTCCTGTCCGCTATCAGTCGATTTATCGTGTGACGGATGATCCCAAGCTGTTAGTGATCACCCAACGGGAATTAGCAGCTATTGCCCAAAAGCAGACACCACATGCACAGCATTATGTGTTAGATAATTTTTTGGCGGCAGATGAGTATGCCCCGCTGATCCAAGAATTACAAAGAAGAGAACAGGATCCGCAAAAATCGCTGCAAACCGAGGCAGCAAGTTCGCTAGGGTTTTCAACGATCATCTTTTTGTATACTGGAAAAAAACGCGGTTCACAAACGATGGCAGTGGAGATACTAAGAAAAATGGCCCGCCAACAAGCGCTTCCTTTGACCATCAAAAAAATGGCATATGAAGGACAAGCTCTTGATCCTAAGACAGTCTATATCCTCCCGAAAGAACTTGCAGAAAAGTGCCCGATCCCAGATGTTCCTTTACTGGTGGTGGATGATTTATTGACGACAGATGCGTATCGTCAGTTACTGACAGAAGGAGTCGACTATGTTTTTGACCAATCGTGAAACACTTTTATTAACGGAATTGATGAATAGTACCGGTCCAGTTTCTTTAGATCGCATGATGCAAGTCTTAAAAGTCAGTAAACGAACGGTGTACCGTGAACTGGCTAATCTAGAAAAATCCTTAGAAACAGTAGATGCTACCTTAGAGAAGGTCGGTCGTGGTCATTTCCAAATTTTTGCATCAGAAACGAGCATTCGCCAATTGCAAGAAGCCATTATGGCAGATACCGATCAAGCATTCGCGGCTAGTGAGCGACAACATCGTATTTTGTTGCAACTGACTACCGCCACGAAGCCTGTATCCAGTCATTTTTTCTTGGAGCGTTACCAAATCAGCAATACGACGTTTTTTTCAGATATCAAACAGCTAGAAGAAAGTCTCGCACGGCTGCCGTTAAGGATCGTGCGCAATCAAGGGTATGAGATCGAAGGCTCCGAAAAATATCGGCGGTTGATCACAGCCAATACACTAGTGATGGAGATCAATGAGTACCAATTTTTCCATTTACTGGAAAGCGATGATGAAGCCCCGTTTATTTTTCAATTTCTGTCCCGCGACCACCTATTACTAGCCCAGCGGTTGATTCGCGAAACCATCGAGCCGCAGTTCAAGGAACTTAGTGACCGCAAATTGGCCTTTATCGTCTTGATGCTGGCGCTAGCCATGGATCGGGTAGCTTTGGGCTATACGGTGGAAGAAGAGACGTACCCGAGTCAGATCAACAAAGACTTGCTGAAGGTGGCGAAAAAGATTTTTGCTCAGATCGCCGAAAAGACCAAACTGCTTTATTCCATCAACGAAATCGTCTTTTTTGCCGTGTTACTAGGTGATTTTGCCAATTCCTTTGACCGTGATTTTTTTGATGACAATTTTGATACCGACTTGGCTTATCGTGTAAAACGCTTGATCGAATTGGTCAGTGAGCAAACGGAAGTGGCGTTTTATGAAGACACGAACTTGTATAAAATGCTGCTGACCCATATCTCAGGAGTAATGACGCGGGCTATTTTAGAAGAAGATCATTTGAACAACCCTATCCTAGAAAAAATCATGAACCAGTATGTCGAGATTGCCAGCGGGATTCGCAATCATCTGCCGCAAGTCTTTCCGCAGCAGCAGTTCTCGGAAGAAGAAATTGCCTATATGGTCCTGCATTTTGCCAATTCGTTGGAAAAAAATCCGAAAGTGTTAGAAGTCAATATTGCAGGGATCTCTCCTAGCGGATTAGCCTCCATCAGTTTGTTAGAGATGCAGCTGCGGAAACATTTTCCCTTTATCAATCAAATCACCTTCTTTCGAGTGGGGGATGTCAAACGGGAAAATATCGAGGAGACCTATGACTTGGTGATCTCGACTTCATTGCTGCCAGGGTATCAAGGAGAGTACAAACTCGTTTCACCGATCCTGCTAGAAGAAGACATTCAAGAGTTGAAGAAGGCCTTCCAAGCCATTAGTCAGAAAAAACGTTCCGCCAAAAAAGCGCCCTCTGCTTTGGTCAAAGAGGAATCCTATGAAGCGGTCTTGGCTTTTATCGAAGCTATTAACCAGCTATTGGCGCTGTTTCAAGTGCAGGCGATTGATAACCCAGCGGACTTGGAAGAAACGTTGCAGCTGGTGCTGACGTCTTTTGATGCACATGTTGTTTTAGATCGTGAGAAAGTTGTTGATCGTCTCTTAAGGCGCTACTTCCAAGCGCCAGTGGGCATTCCTGACACCCACTTTGCCTTGTTTCACGCGGCGAGTTCGGCGATCCTGCAACCTGTTTTTCGTATTTTCGATTTGAAACAGCCGCTGCCACTTCTAGCGATGGATAAAAAAGAAATCGCTGTTACCCGTTTATTAGTCATGCTGGCGCCCTATCCTATCAATGAAACAAGCTCTCAGATGTTAGGGAAGATCAGTGGTTCGATCATTATGAATGATCTAAATACGGAGATTTTTAATTCCGGCAATGATTCGATTATTTATCAGTTACTCTCTTCGCTCTTGATTGAAGAAGTAAAACAATAGGAGGGATCAGCGATGTATATTCCACAGGAGCGGATTTTGTTGGATCAACACTTTACCGATGCCACAGAGGCTCTGACAAAAATTGGCGAGTACTTAGTCAACCAGGAGATCGTCTCTTTACCTTATGTCAAAAGCCTTTTGCGGCGCCATCAAAAAACAGGTGTTTACATCGGTAACTTTGTTGCATTGCCCCATGGGGAAGAAGAAGCCCAGCAATGGATCAAGGAAGAAGGGCTCTTTTTGATCCAAGTGCCGGATGGCGTCGACTTTGGCACGAAGGAGCAACCCAAAATCGCTACGATCCTTTTCGTAGTCGTCTTAAAAGAGCAGCAATTAGCTGTTTTGCAAGAAATCGCCTTTTTTTGTTCCGATATGCAAAATGTTCGGGCGCTTAGTGATGCCGAATCGGTTGAAGAGATCCAACAGATTTTGCTTGCAGAAGAATAAGCGGTCAGTAGCAGACTGGCTTGTAACAAGAGAAGCGAACGAAATGAGTGAATGAGCTGCCTCCGTGTGCTCGCTCTTTCTACCTTGTGTAGAAGGAGCGGGTACACGTTTTTTTTTGTGTTTTGGCAAAAACCAGATAGAAATGCTCCACGTGAAACATAACAAAAATAAGCGAGTGCAGGGGCTACTCGCCTTTTTTTGTTCTATCCGTTTGGCTACAAGTTTTGGCACAGTTTTTTGTGACAAAGTACGACTTTCGACCGTTTTGGGAAGCGCCTACAATAAGGGTGTAAGCAGACGAGAGGAGAGAAAAAAATGGAACAGACACAAAAAGCAGCCAAATCATCAGTAAAAGCAAAAGTTCAAAAATTAGGCAGTACGTTGTCGAGTATGGTGATGCCGAATATCGGCGCATTGATTGCATGGGGTGTATTAACGGCATTATTTATTCCAGATGGGTATTTACCAAATGAAGCCTTTGCAACGATGGTCGGTCCAATGCTGACGTATTTGATCCCAATCTTGATCGGGTATACCGGCGGGAAAGTGATTGCTGGCGACCGCGGGGCCGTGGTTGGGGCGATCGCGACGATGGGGGTCATCGTCGGAACGGATATCCCAATGCTATTGGGTGCGATGATCATGGGTCCTTTAGGCGGTTGGGTCATCAAGAAATTTGACGAGATCTTCCAAGACAAAGTTCGCGCTGGCTTTGAAATGTTGGTCAACAACTTTTCATCAGGTTTGATCGGCTTTGCCTTAGCATTACTGGGCTTTGTAGCAATCGGACCAGTTGTTAACACCTTGACACAAGCAATGGCAGCAGGGGTAGAAGTGATCGTCAATGCCCACTTGATTCCATTAGCCAATATTTTTATTGAACCAGCAAAAATCCTATTCTTAAACAATGCCATCAACCATGGAATTTTGACACCACTAGGTACTGAGCAAGTCAGCGAATTTGGGAAATCGATTCTTTACTTATTAGAAGCCAATCCTGGACCTGGTTTAGGAGTCTTGCTAGCCTTCACTTTCTTCGGAAAAGGAGCAGCGAAATCTTCGGCACCTGGAGCGATCATCATTCACTTTATCGGTGGGATCCATGAGATCTACTTCCCATACGTCATGATGAAACCATTGATGTTCTTAGCAGTGATTGCCGGCGGTGTATCAGGAAGCTTTACCTTCCAATTGCTAGGTGCAGGCTTACGGGCACCTGCTTCACCAGGTTCGATCATTGCGATCTTAGCAATGACGCCATTCAACTCGGTGATGAGTGTCGTTTCTGTCTTAGCCGGAATTGCCGTAGGAGCAGGCGTATCCTTTATCGTCGCTGCCGCGATCTTGAAAGCAGATGCGAAGGATACAGTGGATAATTTTGAAGAAAAAGTACAACAAACGCAAGCAGCAAAACTCAGCGCTAAAGGCTTGGCGGCTCAACCAATGACTGGCATCAATCGTATCATCTTCGCATGTGATGCAGGCATGGGCTCCAGTGCTATGGGGGCATCGATCTTACGTAAAAAAGTCAAAGAAGCGGGTCTTCCACAAAATGTCTCGAATTCCGCCATCAACAATTTGACGGACGATGCCAATACGCTGATCGTCACTCAAGAAGAATTGCAAGAACGTGCCAAACAAAAAGCGCCAAATGCGACCTTCGTCGCGGTTGAAAATTTCCTGAACTCTCCACGGTACGATGAAATCGTAGCCACATTGTCAGGGACTAAGACAGCGGGGGAGTCAGAAAAAACGTCTGAAGCAGGCAACCAGGCAGATGTTCCTTCCGCCAATGACCTTAAGCAAGTCAGTGAAATCATTTTGGCCCACGATGATCGCAAAGGTTCGGCAACGATGGCTCAGAAAGTCTTCCAAGATCTTTTAGCCAAAGAAGCTCTGACGATGCCGATCAGAAAAAGCCATATCAATGATCTCCATGCCAACGCCTCTTCCCTGGTGATCACAAAAGAAGCCTTAACGCCGCAAGCGCAAACTTCAGCGCCAGAAGCGATCCACCTATCCGTTAATAATCTGATGGGAACGACGAACTATCAACGGATCGTGGCATCGATCAAAGCAGCGAATTAAGAAAGGATGAGCCGAATGCAAGTATTAGAAAAAGACATGATTGAATTGAACAAACAATTTGCGACCAAAGAAGAAGCCATTCGTTACTGCGGCGAAAAATTGCTGGCGGCAGGCTGTGTGGAAGAAGAATACGTCGAAGCCATGCTTGAGCGTGACGAGATGCTCTCAGTCTATATGGGGAACTTTATTGCGATTCCTCACGGCACGGATGAAGCCAAAAAATACGTCAAAAAATCAGGTATCTGTATCGTGCAAGTACCTGATGGCGTGAATTTCGGTACCGCGGACGAAGAAAAAATCGTCACCGTTCTTTTCGGCATCGCGGGAAAAGGGGAAGATCATCTGCAATTGGTCCAACAAATCGCCCTCTTTTGCAGTGATATCGATAACGTCGTCGAATTGGCGGATGCTTTGGATAAAGAAGAAATCGCCCAAAGTTTGACCGTAGCATAAGGATTTAAGGAGGAGACAAGACATGAAGGCAGTTCACTTTGGTGCAGGTAATATTGGTCGCGGCTTTATCGGCGAGATATTGGCTGCCAACAACTTTGAAATCACATTTATTGATGTCAATGAAACGATCATTGACGCCTTAAAAGCAAGACAAGGGTATACCATCGAATTAGCCGATGAGACCCAAGAACAGATCCACATCGAGCATGTGACAGGATTGAACAATGCCAAAGAACCAGAAGCGGTGATCCAAGCGATCGCCGAGGCAGACATCCTTACGACCGCCATTGGTCCCAACATTTTGCCGCATATCGCTGAGCTGATCGCCAAAGGCTTAGAAGCACGTCAGCAACACCCAGACAAGCCAGCCATTGATGTGATCGCCTGTGAGAATATGATCGGCGGATCGACCTTTTTAAAAAGCGAAGTGCAAAAATACATTGCGGATTGGTCAGCGTTGGAAGCGACGGTTGGTTTTCCAGATGCAGCGGTGGATCGCATCGTACCGCTGCAGCACCATGAAGATCCCTTATTCGTTCAAGTAGAACCCTTCTGCGAATGGGTGATCCAAGAGTCTGGGATGAAATCCTCGATCCATCTGCAAGGGGTCCATTATGTGGCGGATCTGGAACCGTATATTGAACGGAAATTATTCAGTGTCAATACGGGTCATGCCACGGTAGCGTACACAGGCGCCCTCCAAGGCTATCAGACGATCGATGAAGCGATGCAGGATCATTTAGTGGTGATCCAATTAAAATCCGTTCTCGAAGAAACTGGCCGCCTTTTAATTGAGAAATGGGCCTTTGATCCTGAAGAACATGAACGGTATATCGAAAAAATCATCCAACGCTTTAAAAACAAGCACATTTCCGATGCCATCACTCGGGTGGCACGGACACCTGTCCGCAAATTAGGGACCGAAGAACGCTTTATCCGACCAGTCCTTGAGTTAGAAAAACGCAACATGCAGCCAGATCATCTCTATGAAACGATCGGCATGATCTTCAATTACAAAGACCCTGAAGATGAGCAAAGCCAACAGTTACAAGCACTTTTGGATGAAAAATCACTACCGGAAGTCATTGCAGAAATCACTGGCTTGCGTGATGAAGACATGATTGAAACGATCCGACAAAACATTGAAAAATATGCGTATGTTGCCGCATAAAAACGAGTAAAACACAGAACAAGCAGATAAATTGCCGCATCCGTAAAAGTTAGCCCAACAAGCGAGCTTTTGCGGATAGGTCAATTTCTTTCAACGCTTGTTCTGTGTTTTTTTGCTCACCGATTGACCTTTGCTGCCAACTTGACGATAATAAGAAAAGAAATGAGGGAGAGCAATGGAACGATGGTTTGAAGAAGCCCAGCTTCAAGTAATTGAGTTGCCGATCGAATGGCAGGAAAACCGTCCCGTCTATCGGGCCTTTATCCGTGAATTGCCGACGATCCAAGGGGAAGGAACTTCGCGGCAAGCTGTTTATCGGCAGTTGGCAGAAGCCTACGCGGCTTACCTTGCCCAACTTCGAGAGGTCAATGAGGCGCAGGAAGAAATGACGTCTTCCTTATTATCGACGGAAGAATTATTGCGCTACTATGATGGCGAGACCTTCGATGGTTTTGAGTTGCCCTCTGACGAGTAACAGGAAACGAGCCATGAACTGAAAACTGAAAAGCTACGCAAGAAAAAACCGCTCAGCTGCAGCTCGATCGATACGAAGGATCAAACGCTGCAACTGGCGGCTTTTTTTCTATCAAAGAAACCACGTCTTATTCGCGGTTAGTTCAATGCCTCAGTAATCGCTTGATTGAAGGCATCTAAGTCATCTGGGTTCCGACTGGTGATCAACCGATAGGTTTCGTCGATCACGACGGGCTCATCTTTGACGGTGGCACCTGCGTAGGCTAAATCTGGTCGCACAGAATCATAAGCCGTCAAGGTCAAATCTTTCGTCAGTCCTGTTTGGATAAACAGTTGTGGGCCGTGGCAAATGGCAAAGACGGGGCGATCAGATGTCAAAAAGTCTTTCGTCAATGACACATAGCGCTCATCGGTCCGTAATTGGTCAGGGGAGAAACCGCCTGGGATCAACAAAGCATCAAAACTGGCGGGATCGATCGTATCGATGGCCGCATCGACGGGAAACGTTCCACCTTGTTTGCCTTTTACGGTCTCGGTGCCTTCATTACTAATAACGACTACTTCATGTCCGGCCGCTTCCAGTGCTTCTTTTGGTGACGTCAACTCAACATCTTCTACTAGATCAGTGACAATAATAGCAACTTTACTCATTCGATCTCCTCCTTATTACTTGATGAACAATTTGTTCACCTGCTATTATTTATGCTAACGAAGATTTTCGCTGTTGACAAATCATCTGTTTTGTCCGCAGCTTGAAAAAGAAAGAAGGCAACGCCATGGCAACGATCCAACTATTTATCTCTGATACTCCCCTTTGCTTTGAAAAAGCGGAATTCATTTTTATGGAAGAAACATTTGTCATCGAGAAACAGCAACTATTTGAAAAAGTCGATGCGGTGATGCATCAAGAGGTATCCTCGTCCTTGGTTTCATTGGTAGAAAAAGCCCTTTTGACGCTAGAAGCGATCGGGGAAGAAGAGGATTATTTCGACCTGCTTTATTTGACCTATGAGAATACCCGGCGTTCCCTCAGCGGACAGCAATTACTCGCACAGCCGTTTCCAGCTGTAGAGGCAGCCTTGCAGCCGGTCTTTGATGAGTTGGCAGAACCGATCATAGAAAAGTTTTATGAAGAGCTGACCAATCAATTAGAAGAAATCGCTGATGATGAGCTGTTTAGTTCCTACTATCTGGATGATGAGCAAGCGGTGATTCAAATCGATGCGCCGATCCAACATGAAGAAGTAATCGCTTTGCCCGCCCTTTTACGAGATTACCATGGCACGTTGCACCTGACCTTTGAAAAGTTTTATGAATACCTTGTGTAGCGGCGGCAACTGCCGTCGTTATTTTTTGTGAAAACAGTTACATGTTTAGTTTTTTTTAAATCCTGCGACAGAAGCCTCGGGAATCTTGACCCTTTTGTCAGAAACGATTATAAAGGTAAGAAGAGGCTGAAGGAACCGAGACTGCCGATGGGCAGAATCGGGTAAGAAAAGGATGAGAATTATGCGAAAAGTCCCGCCTATTTTAAAACCAATTGCACTTTTAACGATATCAACGATCATTGCCACTGCCACCGGCGTGGTGAATTCAGGCAGTTACCGCCAACCAAGTCGTGCGACGGAAACGACAGAAACGACCGAACAAGCACCAAGTGAAAGCACACCGTCTTCGATAACGGAAGACAGTCAAAATCAAACACCTGCTAGCACGGACTCACAACCGACGAACGATGACCAGCAGATCACACCGTCATCCAGCAGTGAAGTAGTAACACCAGAAACGACCCCGTCTTCTTCGGTGCCTGCAGAAACGACGCCATCAAGCGATGAGAGTGTTTCACCGGCGACACCGGAAAACAATCAAGAAACACCTTCTTCAAGTGAAGAAACCACGCCAGATCAGCAAGTGATCATGGATGAGAATCAAGGAAATGAGTAGGTGAGAAAATGACGCTTATTTTAGATTTAATCAACGGCATCCACAAATTTTTGGGCTATCTTGACATCAGTCCCAAATACTTGAATCGCGCCTATACCATCCTCAGTATCATTCCAACGGCGTATATTTTGCGGATCATCTATGGAATGTTTGCGAACCAAAACTATTTTCAAGCGATCCTTTATACGATCGGCTTTTTGGTCTTAGTCTATTTCTGGGTACTGAATATCTTCTATTATTTCTTGAATAAAAACATGAAGTTCGATGTTACTCAGACCTTTGTCAAAGTCTTACCGGACGAAGTCTTCAATATTGAAGGGGAAACTATCAGCACCACCGACATTGATCGTTTGACGACTGAAAAAGCGGTGATCGATTTTGAAGAAGACTATCAGCTGGTATTGGCGAATCATTTGCAGACCTTGATCGCTCAAGAAGAATTGGCGATCAAACCGTCATCCAACGGCTTTACGATTCCGAAAAATACCTTGTACCCTTACTATTTTGTCAAACAGCAAGGGAAAAACGAGTACGTATTGCAGATCGGGACCAGCTACACGGAGATGACGAAAGTTGGCACGATTCAATGGACCGGCAAGCAACCTTTAGAGCCAGTGGGCTTATTTATCACTGGCGGTGATTTTGTCAAAAACGATGTCAAGTACCACGAACCATACAGTTTAAAATTGTATGTCAAAAAAGAGGTCTCCGAAGAAGAACCGCAGACCTCAAGACAGGCGTATCGACGACAAGCACGCAAATAAGAAAAGGCATTTCCCCCAGAGCGTTCTCTGAAGGGACTGCCTTTTTGGTATCTCGGTTATTCGATCGGAATGTTTTTTGCAGGTGCGTCTTTGTAGCTAGCTTTCGGTAAAGTCAGGGTCAAAACGCCGTCTTCAAACACTGCTTTGATGGACTCGTCATCAATGTCTGTGATGGTGAAGGTCCGTTGATAGGCACTGCTGGAGCGTTCTTTGCGCAAATAATGTCCGAAATCATCCTCGGTTTCAGTGGTTTCTGTTTGAGCAGCTGAAATCGTCAGCGTGTTGTTGACGTAACTGACGCGGATGTTTTCTTTCTTGATGCCGGGTAAATCTGCTTGAACGAGATACTTGTCTTCGTATTCTTTAATGTCCGTGTTCATTTGTCGTTCTTGCCAAAAACTGTTCATTAATTTGCCTAATAGTTCTTCGCCGCCTGCTAAATCTCTTGGAATCAAATTTGCCATGTGGTTCCCCCGCTTTCTTTTATCCATTGAGTTGGTACCTCTATTTTACGAGGAACCAAGCCAAAGGGCAACCAAAATGGCAACAATCATAAAAACAAGAGAAATCACTCAACTATCTTATAAGAATCTGCTATGATAGAACTAAATAACTATCAGATGATTGGATGAATGAAGATGGAGATTATTGAAAAAGCGCCAGCTAAGATCAACCTCGGTCTCGATGTGTTAGAGAAAAGAACAGACGGCTACCATGAGTTGGAAATGGTGATGTCTAGTGTTGATCTAGCCGACCGTCTGATAATGGAAGAGATAGCAGAAGATAAGATCATTGTAGAAACCAACAAAGCTTTTTTACCGATCGATAAACGCAATAATGTCTATCAGGCCGCCAGTATTTTAAAAAAACGCTATGGTATCAAAAAAGGCATCCGCATTCGCATCACCAAGAATATCCCGGTGGCAGCTGGGTTAGGTGGTGGCAGTACGGATTGTGCGGCAGCGCTGCGGGGGATGGTTCGCCTTTGGGACTTGGACCTCTCCATGGCAGAGCTGATCGATATTGGTATGGAAGTTGGCACTGATGTTCCCTATTGTCTGTATGGGACCACTGCTCATATTGCAGGAAAAGGGGAGCTGGTGACGCCGCTGCGGCCGATGCCGCAATGTTGGGTCATCTTAGTCAAACCTCGTCTGAGTGTTTCAACGGGGAAAATCTTTCAAGAAGTTGAGCTGGACCAACTGCACCATCCAGATATCGCAGCATTGTCTGCCGCCGTCTTAGCCGAAGATTACCCAGCAATGATCGCTGCCATGGGCAATAGCCTAGAAGCCATCACGATCCCGAAGTATCCGATCGTCCAACAGATCAAAGATCGCATGATGAAATACGGCGCCGATGTTGCCTTGATGACCGGCAGCGGACCGACTGTCTTTGCTCTTTGTCAAAAATATTCGCGGGCACAGCGGGTCTATAATGCCTTAAAAGGATTCTGCGATGAGGTTTATCTTGTACGTACATTGAAATGAATGAGTCAAGGACACAGGCTGGATTCGCCTGTGTTTTTTTGCATTCCTTCTATAAAATCCAGTTCAATAGTAAAGAATAAGGCAGCTGAGGTAGGGAGGAAGCATCTAGAAGCTACCTTACAGAAAAGACCCCGACGAAAAAAAGGCGTCGGGGTCTGATTCTTTACCTAAAGCAAAGGCTATTCTTTTTGGTGCTGCTTCTTTGCGGATTTTTTCTTTTTGTCTTCTTCATACAATGGTTTGTCGATCGTTTTGCGGATTTCTTCGGTTTGCTGCGATGCAGGATCTTCTGGTAAATCGATTCGATTCAGCAGTTCGCTGTTGTTTACAGTTGGCGGCACAGTTACAAATTCGTTCATCTTCGTTTCCTCCAAGTGCTTTTAGCTTGTTATCCTACTTACTCTCTAATTTTTCAATTTATCACAAAGGAATCGCATGGCCAACGGTGTAAAATAAGACGATGTTCCCGAGAGAAGAATCCGCTTCAAATGAACGTTTTCTCCTATGTTTTCCGATTTATCTCGAAATAAAAGTTTTAAATCGTAAAACGTACGATTTGTCTTGACGAACCGGAAATCATTTGATAGAGTAACTTTTGCTAACAAAACGGAGTTGTTCCGTTTTAAAAATAAAAAGATGAGCCAGCAAATGGAAGGGGAAATCCCGATGAAAAAAATCTTACTTACTACAGCACTCCTTTTAGGGGGCGTGCTTCTTGGCGCTTGTGGGCAGCAAGAAGCGACAAGTCAATCGAGTGACGCAGAAAAGCTGTCGATCGTCACGACCTTTTACCCAATGTACGAATTTACGAAAGAAGTCGCAGGTGAGGCAGCGGATGTCTCCTTGCTGATCCCTGCAGGAACAGAACCTCATGACTATGAGCCAAGTGCCAAAGATATGACCAAAATTATGGATGCAGATGCCTTTGTCTACAATAGTCCTGAGCTAGAAACTTGGGTTGCTAGTTTGACGGATTCCGTCGATCCTGAGCAAACAGCAGTGATTGAAGCGGCCAAAAACATTCAGTTGGTGGAAGGCACAGAGGAAGAGCATGGTCACGAGGACGAAGACAGCCATGAAGGCCATGATCATACGTATGACCCTCATGTTTGGACTGACCCAGTCTTAGCGATCCAAGAAGTAGAAACGATCCGCGATGACCTGATTGCGAAGTTTCCTGAGCAAAAGGCAACCTTTACGGAAAATGCGGCTGCCTATATCGAAAAGCTTTCTGCTTTAGATGAAGCCTACCAAGCGGCATTAAAGGATGCGACCCAACGAACCTTCGTTACGCAGCACGCAGCCTTTGGCTATTTGGCACGGCAGTATGATTTAGTCGAAGAATCGATTTCGGGCATTTCACCCGATCAAGAACCAACGCCAAGTCGGTTGGCTGAGCTGAAAGAATATGTGGAAGAAAAACAAGTCAAAGTTATCTATTTTGAAGAAAATGCCTCATCGAAGGTGGCTGAGACCTTAGCCTCTGAAACGGGCGTGGAGTTAGCGGTCTTGAATCCATTAGAAAGCTTGACGCAAGAGCAGATGGATAACGGCGAAACATACCTGTCTGTAATGGAAGACAATTTGGCAGCATTACAAAAAAGTATTCACTAAGGAGGCGCCTGCGTGCGTTATATCGATGTAAAAGATTTGACCTTTTATTATGATGATGAGCCCGTCTTGGAAGACATTTCTTACTTTGTTGAAGACGGCGAATTCGTGATTTTGACCGGCGAAAATGGGGCGGCAAAATCTACTTTGATCAAAGCAACCCTTGGTTTGTTGAAACCTTCTAAAGGTGCAGTCACCTTGGCGACCAAGAATGCAGCTGGTGAAAAATTAAGCATCGGCTACATTCCTCAGCAGATTGCTTCCTTTAACGTCGGGTTCCCCAGCACCGTTTTGGAATTGGTCCAATCAGGCCGCTACCCAAGAGATCGTTGGTTCAAGCGACTGATGAAACGAGACCATGAACATGTCCGCCGTGCATTAGATGCCGTCGGGATGTGGGACGTGCGTCATAAACGGATCGGTGAGTTGTCCGGTGGCCAAAAACAGCGGATCAGCTTGGCACGGGTCTTTGCCACGGATCCTGATTTATTTATTTTAGATGAACCGACTACGGGGATGGATGAACAATCCCGCAATCTGTTTTATGAACTGCTGCGGCACAATGCTCATGACCACGGCA
The DNA here is from genome assembly GCF_051714285.1 of Enterococcus sp. AZ149. Classification (NCBI taxonomy): domain Bacteria; kingdom Bacillati; phylum Bacillota; class Bacilli; order Lactobacillales; family Enterococcaceae; genus Enterococcus; species Enterococcus sp. AZ149. The sequence continues at coordinate 3,478,676 of NZ_JBIORO010000001.1, read as the reverse complement.
AGTCGATTTTGATGATCACTCATGATCACGAAGATATCAAAGAATATGCGGACCGTCAGATCCGTTTAGTGCGGAAGGAGGATTCACCATGGCGCTGCTTTCATATGAATTCATGAGAAGAGCTTTTCTTGCGGCGATTTTTATTGCTGGTATCGCACCAATGCTAGGGGTCTTTCTGGTGATTCGACGACAGTCATTGATGGCTGATACGCTGTCCCATGTCTCTTTAGCAGGGGTGGCACTAGGCTTCTTTCTAAATCTAAATCCGAGTTTGACGACGCTATTGATCGTAGTCATTGCCGCAATCATTTTGGAATACTTGCGAACACTGTACCGCAGTTATTCAGAGATTTCGATCGCCATTTTGATGTCCGGCGGTTTAGCGTTAGCCCTCGTCTTGATGAACCTTAGCGGTGGAAACTCCGCAACGAGTATCCAATCGTATTTGTTTGGGTCGATCGTTACGATCACACAAGAGCAAGTTTGGATCTTAGGCTTTTTGTTTTTAGTCGTTTTTGCTTTATTTTTCTTATTCAAACGGCCCATGTACATTTTGACCTTTGATGAAGATACCGCTCATGTCGATGGCTTGCCTGTGCGAGTGATGTCGATGCTCTTTAATGTCTTGACGGGGGTGGCAATCGCCATGATGATCCCGATTGCGGGTGCATTGCTGATCTCTGCGATCATGGTTTTACCAGCTGCCATCAGTATGCGTTTAGGCAAAAGCTTCAACGCGGTGATTTTGATCAGTGTCGTGATCGGCATGATTGGGATGATGTCTGGTTTGACCAGTTCCTTTTATTTGGACACACCACCGGGAGCGACGATTACGCTGGTTTTTATCGCTCTTTTCTTAGTAATCAATTTGATCAAACGCATCGTGATCCTCGTGCAACGAAAACAACGCCTCAAATAAAGGGCTTTATGAAAAAGAAACGAAGAATTTTCGTTTCTTTTTTTTAAACTCTAATCAAAACCGAACGATATAAGCAATATTTCAGATAATGCTCGCATTTATCCAAAAAAAGCCTTATAATAAGGCGAATAAACTAAAGGAGTTGTCCGGTGTGAAAATACGTCGAAGTGAACGACTGATCGATATGACACATTACTTGTTGAATCATCCCCATGAATTGATTTCATTGTCCTTCTTTTCTAAACGATATGCCTCTGCAAAATCATCGATTAGCGAAGATTTATCTATTATCAAAAAGACCTTTAAAGAACGAGGAACAGGCATTCTTGATACCGTGCCAGGCGCTGCTGGCGGTGTTTTTTTTGTGCCTGAAATTTCTGAAGAAGAAGCGTATGCGTACGTCGAAGGGCTGGCAAAACGCTTGTCTGAGCAAGACCGTTTGTTGCCTGGCGGCTATGTCTATCTATCTGACTTATTGGGCGAACCGGAATTGCTGCGCCAAGTCGGCCGCATCATCGCTTCCAAATATTTAGGCGAACAAATCGATGCGGTGATGACCGTTGCTACTAAAGGAGTTCCGATCGCTCAAGCAGTCTCTTACTACTTGAATGTTCCCTTCGTGATCGTGCGTCGTGATTCCAAGATCACTGAAGGCTCGACCGTGAGTGTCAATTATGTCTCTGGTTCTTCAGAGCGGATCGAAAAAATGGAATTATCCAAACGCAGCTTAAAGCGCGGCTCTAGAGTATTGGTGGTCGATGACTTTATGAAAGGCGGCGGCACGGTCAATGGGATGAAGAGCTTGATTGAAGAATTTGAAGCCGAATTAGTCGGTATTACGGTTTTTGCCGAAACGAAATTCAAAGGCAAGCGGGCCATCAGCGATTACAGCTCTCTGCTGTATGTTGAAGATGTCGATACCCAGACCAAAACGATCTCGGTAGTACCGGGAAATTATTTTGAGAAAAAAGCCTGATTTTTGTGGCTCTTAGACTGGCGCAAGCAGCTGTTTTTCGAACGGCGGCCGCCAGTCTTTTTTTGATTGGTCTAGGTAGGGATTCCTTAAATCGTTGAAATTTACAAGTACTTGGGCTAAACTGTTTATAGGAAATTCAATGAACAAAAATCGTTCAGATTGATAGGAGTGGAATACGTGGACGCACGTTTTGCAATAATTTTAGCGGCTGGAAAAGGCACGCGCATGAAATCGAAGTTATATAAAGTGTTACATCCTGTTTGTGGCAAACCAATGGTGGAGCACATCATGAATCGAGTGGTGGAAACAAATCCTGAAGAGATCGTGACGATCGTCGGTCACGGGGCAGAAATGGTCAAAGAGCAACTGGGGGATCGCACCAACTATGCCTTACAAGCCGAACAATTGGGTACTGGCCATGCTGTCGTTCAAGCCGAATCATTTTTAAAAGGCAAAAAAGGGACGACCTTAGTGATCAGTGGGGATACACCGTTATTGACGACGGAAACCTTGAATAACTTGTTCGATTACCATCAAGGGAAAAATGCATCGGCAACGATCTTGACGGCACAAGCGGCAGACCCAACGGGCTATGGCCGGATCGTACGGGATCATGTCGGCATCGTGGAAAAAATCGTCGAGCAAAAAGATGCGTCGACCGAAGAAGCACTGATCCAAGAAATCAATACAGGCACGTATTGCTTTGACAATGAATTGTTATTTGACGCCTTGGCAAAATTAGATACGGACAATGCTCAAGGGGAGTACTACTTGACTGATATTATCGAGATCTTAAAGGAAGACGGCAAAATCATCGCTGCTTATCAAACCGAAGATTTCCATGAATCTTTAGGAGTAAACGACCGCATCGCCTTAGCCGAAGCCAATCGCTTGATGCGCCAGCGGATCAACCGTCAACACATGCAAAACGGCGTGACCTTGATCGACCCGGCGACGACTTATATCGACGAAGGCGTTGTGATTGGTTCAGATACCTTGATCGAAGCCGGTGTGATCATCAAAGGGCAGACGACGATCGGAGAAGACTGTGTCATTACGGCAGCTTCTGAAATTGAAGACAGCAAGATCGGCAACCAAGTGACGATCAAGGCATCGACGATCGAGGAGAGCATCATTCATGATGGCGCCGATGTCGGTCCCAATGCCCACCTTCGCCCCAATGCGGAAATTTTGGCCCATGCCCATATCGGTAACTTTGTGGAAATCAAAAATGCGACGATTGGTGAAGGCACCAAAGTCGGACACTTGTCCTATGTCGGTGATGCAACCTTAGGCAAAAACATCAACGTCGGCTGCGGTGTAGTCTTTGTTAATTATGACGGCAAGAGCAAATTTAAAACGACTGTCGGGGACAATTGCTTTATCGGCTCCGGGTCTAATCTGGTTGCACCCTTGACCATCGAAGAGGAAACGATGATCGCTGCTGGCTCAACGATCACCAAAGATGTTCCTAAACACAGTATGGCGATTGCCCGCGCCCGTCAGGAAAATAAAGCGGATTACGCGAAAAAGTTACCTTATCTAAATTAGAAATAGCGAAATGACTTGATTTCTTAAGGAAAAATGACTACTATTTATTAGGAAGAAGATTCTAGTAAAAAGGAGTCATTTTTTTCTAGATGAACGCAAAGAAAGTGGAGGTTCTCATGTCAAATCATTATTTTGATCCAAGATTGAAGATTTTTTCTCTGAACTCAAATCGTCCTTTGGCGGAAAAAATCGCAGCTGCAGTAGGTGTTGAATTAGGTAAGTGTTCAGTCAAACAATTTAGCGATGGTGAAATCCAAGTGAATATTGAAGAAAGTATTCGTGGTGCCCACGTCTACGTGATTCAATCAACCAGCAGCCCTGTAAACGATAACCTAATGGAATTGCTGATCATGATCGATGCTTTGAAGCGCGCCAGTGCGAAGACGATCAATGTAGTAATGCCTTATTATGGTTATGCAAGACAAGACCGCAAAGCGCGATCAAGAGAACCAATCACCGCAAAACTTGTAGCAAACATGATCGAAAAAGCCGGTGCGAACCGTATGGTTACACTGGATTTGCATGCTTCACAGATTCAAGGGTTCTTTGATATCCCAGTTGACCACTTGATGGGTGCACCATTGATCGCCAACTACTTCTTGGAAAGAGGCATTCAAGGCGATGACGTCGTAGTCGTTTCACCAGACCACGGTGGCGTGACTCGTGCCCGCAAATTAGCTGAGTTTCTTAAGTCACCAATCGCGATCATCGACAAACGTCGTCCGAAAGCCAACGTAGCGGAAGTCATGAATATCATTGGTCATGTTGAAGGCAAAACTTGTGTCTTGATCGACGATATGATCGATACTGCTGGTACCATCACATTGGCTGCGAATGCGTTGAAACAAGCAGGTGCCAAAAGTGTTTACGCCTCATGTACTCACCCTGTCTTGTCAGGACCTGCCTTGGAACGGATCGAAGATTCGGCCATTGAGCATCTAGTTGTGACAGATTCGATTTACTTGCCAGAAGACCGTAAGTCGAAAAAAATCGATGAGATCAGTGTTGGTGCCTTGATGGGCGAAGCGATCAAACGAATCCATGAGAACAAACCAGTAAGTCCACTGTTTGAATCAAAATTATCAATTTAATCGTGCCTCATAAGCATGAGAACAACAGCCAATGGTCGGTCTTTAACCGCTCATTGGTTGTTTTTTTCTGAGGAGTTTCAGGATGTTTTTAGAAAAAACGATCGCAGTCATGTTTCTTTTCACCAATTTATGGTATTCTTGAAAGTGACTTGCGAAACGCAAGCACAAAATAAAATAGAATCTAATCACAAAGGGGAGTCTGCAAAGGCTGAGAATGAGAGTACTCTAAACCCTTCGTACCTGTTTCGATCATGCGAACGTAGGAATTGTGACGAGTTGAAGTGTCTAACACTTCTCCTTTGTGAATTGTGATGATTCTAAAGGAGGAGTTTTTTTTGAAACGAAAAATGTCGCTGCAAGTGTGGACGGAAGGAACGATGATTGCTGCGATCGGGGTCGTCTTGTCGTATATCCCAATCCAGACAGCCAATTCCAGTATCGACTTGTCTCTAGGGCTCGTGCCCTTGGTCTTGTATTCGTATCGTCGCGGGGTGCTGCCGGGAATGACGGCGGGATTTATGTGGGGCTTGCTGAATATTTTGATTGGTAGCGCCATGCGTAACTTTATCACCGTTCCACAGATCATCTTTGAATATCCCTTTGCCTTTGCTTTTGGCGGGATGGGCGGCTTGTTTGCTAATAAAATCCAGCAAGCGATCCGTCAAAACAGCAAAACCGTTACGTGGTATGTCGTCTTAGGGGGCATCGTGGCGGTGATTAGCCGTTGGTTTTGGCATTATTGGGCAGGGGTGTTTGTCTGGGGAATGTACGCACCAGAAGGACAAAGCCCGTATCTGTATTCCTTGATCTTCAATGGAACATCGGTCATTATCAATATCGTTTATGTAGGGGTCGTCCTAGGTCTCTTAGTCAAGGCCGCCCCGAAATTATTTGTGCCGAAAGCTTAGTTTTAGAAATGAAATCATAAAAAATGTCTTGATGCTCTTTGAAAAAGAGAAGCATCAAGACATTTTTTTGTCGAAAAAGCCAAAAGCCAAATCTTCTTGATCAATTTCCAACGACCAGTTTTTTTTGCTGGCTGAGTAGCGCAAAACTGCAATTTGATCTAACTCTTTTTGATTGACCAATGTGCTTTTCAAGCCAGCATCTTCTGACAGATAGATCGGGATCGTATAAGTTTTATCGATCAGTTGTTCTTGTGTCAGACAGAAGACGATGCCTTCTTGCATGATTCCCCGCAACTCTTTCAGCAAATTAAAATCGAGTTTTTCCACCGGTGTTGCTTTTTTAAAAAAGGAGAGGCGATCATTGATTTTTTCTAAGACGATGCGGGTGATCCGATCCGCCAAGATCCGGTAATACTCATCTAAGTAACGATAATAAACGCGGGAACGTGCATCTTTTAAGTCAAAGAAAACAAAGTTATTTTGCAGTTTGTAAAAGAAAGGGGAGTGGAGGTGTGTCTTCATGTGGCCAAAATATAACAATTCGGAGATCTCTAAAGGCGTCAATTCTTTGACCATCTCGTAATCATTAAAATCGATCCACTTCATTTCTTCGGCAATGCGACCTTTGTTGATTTGCTGAAAAAACAGTTGGACATCTTCCATTCCGCGTATCACTTTTAAGCCCGTATGACCGTCGAATTCGCCGAAATCACTGGAAGGATCAAGCAAGAGCAAATTCTTGGGCTGATGGACGATGCTCTTGTTAAAATCTTGGGGGGCAAGCCCGCGGGTCAAGACGGCATTGCTGGTTGTATCAATATGTACGTAAATCGTGTTAGACATGCCGATCGATCCCTCCTATATACTAAGTTCATTCTACAACAAAGCGCTGAAAATTGCTTGTATCTTTTCGTTTAAAGTTATATTACAAAATAACAGAAAAAACAATTTTTAAGTTCCCTTTTTCGACAAAAAAAGGCAAATCTTGTCTTTTCGTAAAAAAACTGGCCAAAATTGGCGTCTTTATGAGGATTTTGGTATGATAAAAGAAGAAACTAATGGAGACGAGAACCTATGAGAAAAAAGAAAAGCAGACTTTCGAATTGGCTGAGCAATCTCTTTTTGCTTGTGCTGTTATTGATTGGTTTAGCATTGATTTTTAATAATCAAATCAAAAATTATTTTATTAAACAAACAGGTGAAGCATACGCAGTCGGCACCATTGATCGTAGTGAGGTCGAAAAAAATATGGAAGCGGAAGCGACCTTTGATTTTGATGCCGTGGAGCCGGCAAGTTCAGAAGCAGTCTTACGGGCGCAGCTGAGCAACAAAGCTTTGCCAGTGATCGGCGGCGTGGCGGTTCCCAGTGTTGGGATCAATCTGCCGATTTTTAAAGGCTTGGCCAACGAGGCCTTGCTGTATGGTGCTGGTACGTTAAGTCCCACCCAAAAAATGGGGGAAGGCAATTACGCGTTAGCTAGCCATCGCGCTCAATCGCCAGAGCTTTTGTTTACGCCATTGGATGATGTCGCGATCGGGGCGGCTATCTATGTGACCGATCTGGAAAATATTTACACGTATACTGCGACTTCTTCTGTGCGGGTCGACCCGACCGATGTTTATTTGCTTGACGAAGTAGAAGGCCGCAAAATGATCACGCTGATCACCTGTGGGGAAATGGGCGGTGTCACCCGTCGTGTGATCCAAGGTGATCTGGAATCTGTAACGCCTGTCGACGAAGCAACGGATGAGATGTTGGCAGCATTCAACATGGCACAACGAACATTTTAATCAAAAGAATAGCTCGAGTGGTACGGCAGATGGCGTGTCATTCGTCTATTCTTTTTTGCATAAGGAGGCGTCTTGATGAAAGTGAAAAAACTGACTTCGATCGATTTTCTTGCACAAAGGGCAGGGTTTCAAGAAAGCCGACTGGTCTTTTCCTTTTTTGAGTCGCACTCAAAAGCGCGACGAGCATTTCTTGCCGACATGGCGCAGCAGGGCTGGCAGATCGACAGCCGTTATGGCCGCTTTTACCTTGCCGGGCAGTTTGATTTTGACCAAAAGACACTGACTATCACCAATCTGCTGGTGGAAGCGGCCGCCGAGTTTACTTGGAAACAACTGCTGGCCGTGACAGAAAGCTTCGCCCGCAGTCGCTTTGTAGCAGCCGTCTTGTGGCAGCTTCCTCATCGGCCCCCTTGGCTGAGTGGTTTATCCAGCAAGGGTATCAGGTGGTCCCTCAAGGGTATCAAAGAGCGCTATCTTATCAGACGGCGCTGGTTTTAGGCGGTGGCGGTGCTCATGGGGCGTATCAAATCGGGGTTTGGCAAGCGCTGCAAGAACGGGGCATCACCTTTGAATGGATCACGGGAACTTCCGTCGGTGCCTTGAATGGTGCCTTGATTTTAATGAACGATGTGGAAGCGGCCGTCGATTTATGGGCAAATATCTCCAGCGAGCAAGTATTGCACTATCCGCTTGCTTCGGTACGAGCCCAAACACTGCGGGATTTGATGAATCAAGCCAACTCGCTGGTCCGTGAAGCGGTCAAAAGCAACGGCGCCAGTACCGAACCCTTGGCAAAGCTTTTGCAAAAGACCTTTGATCAAGAAAAATTCAGCCAAACTGCTTGTCATTTGCTAATCTGTACGACTCGTCTGCCAGATTTCAAGGAGACGGTTTATGCCTTTGATCCATCAGCAGTAGAAGAAAACCTGCATTGGTTATTGGCATCCGCCTCATTTTATCCAGCGATGCAGGCGCAAAAAATTAATGACGCCTATTACATCGATGGCGGCTATCGCAACAACCTGCCCATCGATGTCGCTCTACAGCAGGGGGCAACGGAATGTATCACCGTGGATGTCCAAGGACCCGGCATCAATAAAAGGACGGTTTTGACGGAAGAAACTGCGCAACTTTCGTTAGGGTCTCCTTGGTCCTTAGGCAGCTTTTTGGTTTTTGATGCCCAGCGTTCGCTGGATAATATGACCTTGGGCTATTTGGAAACCTTGAAAGTGTTCGGCAAATACCAAGGCCATTGGTATACCTTTGAAAAGACGGTTGATTTTCAGCCGTTATGGCGGGGCTTTTTGAAAGAGCTACGCCAGACAGACCCGTTGCTTTATCAGGAACTAAAGAAAAAAGAATTTTGGAAAAAAATGCGTAAATTCTATCAACAGGATGTGCCATTTGAGCAGTGGGGGCGTATACTGATAGAGTGTACCGCGAAAGTATTGTATCTAGCGCCTACGGTGATTTATGAGCAGGAAACGATGCTAACGGCTTTAGCTGAAAAAATTGCGCTAAAGGCAGTGGAAGAAGCCGATGCCTGGTCGATCACCGAGTGGCTGAGCTATTATCGCGACCGTTTTTTTGTCTTGTCCGAGCAAAACCGCTTTTTCTTTTTTTATCGGACGCAGCAATTGAATCTGCCCGCCCTTCAGCAGATTCGTCGGCGTTACCCGCTGACTGCTTTAATGGCAGCGTATAGTCACTATCTTTTGAAAGGAGTAGAAAATGGATAAATTTTCGTATGAAATCGTTGAAGAGATCGCCGTGCTTTCGGAAAATCAAAGAGGCTGGCGCAAAGAATTGAATTTGGTGAGCTGGAATGGGCGTCCGCCAAAATTTGATCTGAGAGATTGGGGCCCAGAGCACGAGAAGATGGGCAAAGGCGTGACCTTATCCAATGAAGAATTTGCAGAACTTAAAAAAGCCCTGCTTTCCATGTAAGAAAGCAAAACGGTGAGGAGTGATCAAATGAAAAGTATGACTGGTTTTGGCAAAGGCAGTGCAGAAACGCCAGATGTGCAGATCGAAATTGAGATCAAAAGTGTCAATCAGCGCTTTTTGGACCTGCAGCTGCGAATGCCCAAACAATTGAATCCTCTAGAAGGTGCTTTACGGCAGTCGATCAAGCAGACCCTCCAGCGGGGGCGAATCGAATTGTATGTGACGTTAAAAGAAAAAACCGCAAATACGAAACAGATCGAGATCCAATGGGACCTGCTGGAACGTTTCATGCAGGAGATCGATACCGAAGCCAACGCCCGTTTTGACCTGACAGAGCTGCCAAAAGCAGCATTGCTGGAACAATTCCTGCTCCATGAGGCTTTTCTAACGATCTCTGATCAAGAGCCAGAAGAAAGCACCTTAGCCGATGGCGTGATGGAAGCATTAGACCAAGCGTTGGCAGCGATCGACCAAAGCCGCTGGGTGGAAGGGCAAGGCATTCTGCAGATCTTACAAGAAAACCAGCGACAGCTGCAGGAAAAGCTGACAGAACTCAAACAATTCGTGGCCCTCTATGAGGCGGACTACCAAGAACGCTTTGAAAAGAAACTGACTGCTTATTTAGGGGAAGAAGTCGATCGCGATCGTTTACTGACAGAGTTGGCGATTTTATTAGAACGCGGCGATATCCACGAAGAACTGGATCGTTTAAGTATCCATTTAACGACGATGACGGAGCTGCTGGCAGCTGAGACGCCGATAGGTCGAGAGCTGGATTTCTTGATCCAAGAGATGAACCGAGAAGTCAATACGATTGGCTCAAAATCAAGTCCGATCCAAATCAAAAACAGTGTCGTCCAAATGAAGACGATCATTGAGAAAATCAGAGAACAAGTTCAAAACATCGAGTAGGAGGAATGAACCAATGAAATATTACGATATCACCTTTCACGAACTGAGCGGAAAAAATGTCATCAAGCGCAGTATTCCCTCTGATAAAGAGAATTTCTCTGCGTGGGAAGATGCCTGCGTAGCCATCGAGCCGGATTTTCTTCATCTACTAGTTGATGGCGTAGCTGTTTCTTTAAATCGTCGGTACATCGTACGTATCGATTGCCAAGAAGTGACGGATCCGACCGAAAAAGCGATCACTGCCAAAGACGAATTAGCAGGGGTCATCAATACCTTAAGCAACATGGGCTTTTAAGAAAGCAGCCGAAGTGTAGACTAGCAATTTCATGAAATTCCCATTATAATAAAGTAGTTCTTGAAAGTTGCTGAAAAAAAGTGCAAAATAGACGTTAAGCAAATGTCAGTGAAAGGACGTCATTATGTCAGAGCGAGGATTACTTATAGTTTTATCAGGACCTTCCGGAGTAGGGAAAGGGACCGTGCGCAAAGCAATTTTTGAGAGTGACGACAACGATTTTCAATATTCCGTTTCAATGACCACTCGTCAAAAACGCGAGGGGGAAGTGGAAGGGGTCGATTACTATTTCCGCACGCGGGAAGAATTTGAAGCCTTGATCGAAGCCGGTGAAATGCTGGAATACGCCGAATATGTCGGCAATTATTATGGCACCCCATTATCTTATGTCCAACAAACACTGGATCAAGGAAAAGATGTATTTTTAGAGATCGAAGTGCAAGGGGCAAAACAAGTAAAAGACAAAGTTCCCGATGGTGTGTTTATTTTTCTGACGCCACCTGATCTGGCAGAATTACGCTCTCGTATTACAGGAAGAGGAACCGACTCTGCCGAAGTGATCGATGAACGGATGCGTGTCGCCCGTGAAGAAATCGAAATGATGGCTTTGTATGATTATGCCGTTGTCAATGATGAAGTACCTAAGGCAGTCCAACGAATTCGCGAAATTATTTCGAGTGAACATTTTCGCGTTGACCGAGTGATCGGAACCTATATCAAAATGTTAGAGGAGCTGTAAGAAATATGATGTTAAAACCTTCAATCGATTCTTTGTTGGATCGTGTCAACTCAAAATATTCATTAGTGATCTTAGCAAGCAAACGGGCGCATGAACTTGATGCCGGTGCGCAAGCAACATTAGAAAACTTTGATTCAGTGAAAAGCGTGGGTCAAGCGCTTGAAGAAATCGAAGCGGAATTAGTCGTTAATGATCCGCATCCGGAAATCAAACGGGCCCGTTTGAAAATGGAACAAGAAGAGCGCAAAGCGCAAAAAGACCAAGAACAAAAAGAATTAGAAGCGCGTATCCGCGACGAACAAAAGCTATAGACAAAAGCAAGCTAGAGCACGCCTGTGTTCTGGCTTTTTCTTTTGAATGGCGATGGTTAAATTTTTGTAAGGGGTACAGACAAACCCCAGCCCATTTAGTAAAATAGAACCTAAAAGGAGGAGAAGAGATGGCGTACATAGCAGAAGTGATCGTGGATGTTCCCACGATGCAGACCGATCAGCCTTTTACTTATCTGATCCCATCAGAATTACAAGCCGCCATTGAGACAGGAATGCGGGTCGAAGTGCCATTTGGCAAAGGCGACCGCCATATCCAAGGGTTCGTCGTCGGGCTTTCAGAAGTTGCCGAACCGCAACAGACCTTAAAACCAATCGTTCGTTTGTTGGATTTGTCGCCTGTCGTCAATGAAGAACTTCTCCAATTAGCCGACTACATGAAGGAAACGACCTTTGCCTTTAAGATTACTTGCTTGCAGACGATGCTGCCTAGTGTGATGAAAGCCGAGTACCAAAAGCAGATCGTTTTACTCGAAGGAAATCATCCCATCAAAGAATATTTTCCCGAAGACGGCATCCTCAGCTGGCAAGCCGCCGAAAGTGCAGGGCTGCTGCCGCAGTTGAAGCCTTTGCGGGAAGCCGCAGTAGTTGAACTGCAGTACCTCGTGAAAAATAAAAACAAAGCGAAAATGACCCGTTATATTGAACGTAGGATCGAGCCAGCAGAAATCCCCGCCGTCCAGCAACAGCTGCGCAAAGGGGCCAAACGCAAGCTGGAAATCTTACAGATTTTGACAGAGGAAGCCCGCTTGCCGGTTTCCTTTTTTACCGAACAAGGGATTTCCACCGCGGCTTTGAACCAAGCACAAGAAGCTGGCTGGCTGACCTTTACGGAAGTTGAAGCCTACCGTGATCCTTACAAAGACCGTCAATTTCAAAAAACGGTCCCCCTTGAATTAAATGAAGAACAGGCAGCTGCAGTAGCGCAAATCACTGCTTGTGCGGATAACCAAGAGGCGCAGACTTTTTTACTGGAAGGGATCACCGGCAGTGGAAAAACAGAAGTCTATCTGCAAGCGATCGCCCAATTGCTGAAACAAGGCAAAACCGCGATCATGCTCGTACCGGAGATCGCTTTGACCCCGCAAATGGTCGAACGCTTTAAAAGCCGTCTCGGCGACGCAGTGGCTGTTTTACACAGCGGCTTGTCCCAAGGTGAAAAATACGATGAATGGCGTAAGATCGAACGTGGGGAGGCGCAGGTGGTGGTTGGCGCCCGCTCGGCGATTTTTGCTCCGTTGAAAAACATCGGGGTCATCATCGTCGATGAGGAGCACGAAGCTTCCTACAAGCAAGATGAAGCCCCTCGTTACCATGCGAGAGATTTAGCGATTTGGCGCAGCCAGTACCATCACTGTCCAGTGGTGTTAGGCAGTGCGACGCCGTCATTGGAGTCTCGTGCCCGGGCGCAAAAAGAAGTCTACCGCCTATTGAAATTGAATCAACGGGCAAAAACCAGTGCGCAATTACCGCAGATCGAAGTCGTGGATATGCGTACCGAATTTGCCAACAAAAAGTATCAAACCTTTTCTCGTCCGTTACAGGAAAAAATCACAGACCGCTTGGCCCGGAAAGAACAGATCGTCTTGCTACTGAATCGGCGCGGCTACTCTTCCTTCGTGATGTGCCGCGATTGTGGGTATGTTTTGCCTTGCCCAAATTGCGACATCTCCTTGACGCTCCATATGGATACCAAAACGATGCGCTGTCATTATTGCGGACATGAAGAACACATCCCCCATCGTTGCCCCAACTGTAATGCAGACAAGATTCGTTATTACGGAACGGGCACGCAAAAAGTGGAAGAAGAGTTGAAGGAACTGTTTCCCGAAGCGCGGGTTTTACGGATGGATGTCGATACCACCCGCAAAAAAGGCGCCCACGAAAAAATCTTGACCTTGTTTGGGGAGAAAAAAGCGGATATTTTGTTAGGGACTCAAATGATCGCCAAAGGCTTGGATTTTCCTGATATCACGCTGGTAGGGGTCTTGAATGCCGATACGGCCTTGAACTTGCCAGATTTTCGTTCGAGTGAACGGACGTTCCAGCTGCTGACTCAGGTCAGTGGTCGGGCAGGTCGGGCGGAAAAAACCGGCGAAGTGGTGATCCAAACATTCAACCCTGAGCACTATGCCATCCAGTTGGCGCAGTCGCAAGACTACGAAGATTTCTATCAAAAAGAGATGTGGATGCGGCACCAAAGCGGTTATCCACCGTATTATTTCACCGTCAAAATCACCTGCAGCCATCCCGAAGAGCAAGTCGCCGCTCAGAAGATGTTTGCGATCGCGCGGGATCTGCAGCAGGAGCTGTCACCGCGCAGTATTTTGTTGGGTCCGGCACCAAGTGCGATTTTGCGGGTGAAAAACCGTTATTACTACCAATTGATCATTAAATACAAAAATGAACCGCAGCTACCTGCTTTGTTGACCCGTCTGTTGGATCAAAGTCAAATCGATCAGCGCAAAGGATTGTACGTATCGATTGACCAAGAGCCGTTGAATTTTATTTAGAGGAGAAAATATGCGTTATCCTATTATTATCACCCCCGATGAACGTCTTCGTCGGCAAGCAAAACCCGTCAAAGTAATTACCGATGAACTCGTTCAGCTACTAGACGACCTTTATGAAACGATGGTCGCCCATGACGGGATCGGTATTGCCGCACCGCAAGTCGGCAAAAACCTGCAAGTGGCGATCGTGGAAGTCGAAGAAGACGATCGCTTTGAAATGATCAACCCTGAGATCATCGCTTCTTCTGGTGAATCCCTTGATGTGGAAGGCTGCTTGAGTATTCCCCACACCTTTGGGACCGTCAAACGAGCAGACGAGATCACTGTCCGCTATTTCGATCGAGAAGGAGAAGAAATGGAAGTGGAAGCATTCGGTTACTTGGCGCGTGCGATGCAGCATGAGATCGATCATTTAAATGGCGTGCTGTTTGTCGACAAGCTCGTCGAACGCATTCCTGAAGAAGACTTAGAAAAGTATATGGAGGAACATGAAAATGACTAAAATCGTCTTTATGGGTACCCCGGCGTTTTCCGTCCCAATTTTAGAAGGCTTGCTTGAAGCCGGCTATGAAGTGGCAGCAGTCGTGACACAGCCGGATCGTCCCGTCGGTCGCAAAAAAACCATCACTCCGACACCCGTCAAAGAAGCGGCGTTGAAGCATGGCTTGTTGGTTTTACAACCAGAAAAAATCAGTGGGTCACCAGAAATGGAGCAGATTCAAGCTTTAGCACCTGATCTGCTGATCACGGCAGCTTTCGGACAATTTTTACCTAGTGCTTTACTAGAAGTACCGAAGTATGGCGCTATCAACGTTCATGCGTCCTTACTACCGAAATACCGTGGCGGAGCACCTGTGCATTATGCCATCATGGAAGGCGAGCAAGAAACGGGTGTAACCATCATGGAAATGATCAAAAAAATGGATGCTGGCGGTATTTTTGCTCAAGCTCGTTTGCCGATCACGGCACAAGATGATGTGGGGACGATGTTTGATAAGTTGAGCCTATTAGGCAAAGACTTGCTGCTGGAAACCCTGCCGAAAATCTTGTCAGGAGAGTTGCAGCCGGTTCCGCAAGAAGAAGCGAAAGTCACCTTCTCGCCGAATATCAGCCGTGAACAAGAAGCCATTGACTGGCAGAAAACGGCGGTGCAAATCGATGCCCAAGTCCGAGGCATGCGGCCATGGCCGATCGCCTTTACGACACAAAACGGCAACCGCTGGAAGCTTTGGCAAGTAACACCGCTGGAGCAAACGACGACAGCCCAGCCAGGAACGATCATTGAACGGACGAAAAAAACGTTGCTGATCGCTTGTGGGGAAGGCACGGTATTGGCTATTGATGAATTGCAGCCAGCTGGAAAAGGCCGACAAGACATTGCCGCATTCTTAAACGGCAGTGGACAACAGATTCAAAAAGGGGATCAGGTAGGTACCTATGAAGCGTAATCTTGGAGACATACAATATACAGTGCGTTTTGTGGCACTAGAAGCGTTGTTGCGAATCGAAAAAGGCGGTGCTTATTCCAATCTACTGCTGCGGGAATTGATGAATCAAGGGCGTTTAAATGACAAGGACGGTCGCTTACTGACTGAATTGGTGTACGGCACCATCAGTCGTCAGCTTTTATTGGATTATTATTTGGACCGGTTTATTAAAAATGCCCGCAAAGTCGACCCGTGGGTCAAAACGCTGCTGCGGCTTTCCTTGTATCAGATGCTGTATCTCGATAAAGTACCCGCCCATGCCATCATTCATGAAGCCGTGGATGTTGCGAAAGCCAAAGGCAATCCGGGGACTGGTAAATTCGTCAATGGCGTGCTGCGCACGATCCAACGACAAGGAGTGCCAGACTTGGCATTGATTAAAGACCCAATGGAACGTTTAGCAACGGAAATCAGCCTGCCCTTATGGCTAACGAAGAAACTAGTCAAACAAATTGGGATCGAAGAAACCAGTGAGCTAGGCTATGCCCTATTTGAACCCAATCATGCCAGTGGTCGTATCGATCTGCAGCGCATCTCGCAAGCAGCAGCGATCGAACGGCTGCAAGAAGAAGGCATTGACGCACGACCAAGTGAGCTTTCCCCCTATGGGGTTGTGGCTGACAAAGGCTTTATGGCGGGCTCTTCCCTCTACAAAGAAGGCTTACTGACGATCCAAGATGAAAGTTCGATGCTGGTTGCCCCCGTTTTACAAGTAGCCCGGGACCATCAAGTATTGGATGCGTGCGCCGCACCAGGAGGCAAAACGACCCATATCGCTGCCTTCTTGTCTGCCGCAGAGGGCGGCAAAGTGACAGCACTGGATATCCATGCCCATAAAGTTAAGCTGATTCAGCAAAATGCCCAACGTTTAGGCGTAGAAGCAGTTGTGGAAACCCGCGTGATGGATGCCCGAGAGACGGCTCAGACCTTTGCCCCCGAACAATTTGATCGCATCTTAGTGGATGCCCCTTGTTCTGGATTAGGGTTGATGCGCCGTAAGCCGGACATCAAATACAGCAAGACGGAGGCCGATTTCCAACGCTTGCCGCGGATTCAGCGAGAGATTTTGGAAAGTGCCGCCCCAACCTTGAAAAAATCGGGTATAATGGTCTACAGCACATGTACGATTCTAGAGGAAGAAAATCAACAAGTCGTGGCAGCGTTTCTCGCTGACCATCCTGAATTTGAGCAAATGCCTCTTGCGGTAGGACCGCTGGCAGCCGAAGCTGTTCAAGAGGATATGTTGACGATCTATCCGCAAGATTTTATGACAGATGGCTTTTTTATCAGTTGTCTACGCAAAAAGTAACGAGGTGAAAGAAATTGGAGATTCGTTTTCAAACAGATGTCGGCAAACGTCGCAACACAAACCAAGATTTTGCAGCAACCTATGTAAATAAAGCCAATGTGACATTGGCCTTGCTTGCCGATGGCATGGGGGGCCACCGGGCCGGAGATGTCGCTAGCCGTCAAGCAGTCAGTGAGATCGGCACCGCTTGGGAACAGACAGAGCTGACAGACAGTGAAAAAACTGCCCAATGGCTGATCCAAAAAATCCAAGCAGAAAGCCAAGTGATTTTCCAAAAAGGACAAGAACAAGAAGAACTTAGCGGCATGGGCACCACGATCATTGCTGTGGCCTTATTAGGCGACCAGTTTACGATTGCCAATGTCGGGGACAGCCGTGCCTATCTTTTACGCAATCAAGTGCTGACCCAAATCACAGAGGACCATTCACTGGTCAATGAATTGGTGAAGTCAGGACAAATCACAGCAGAAATGGCCTTGAATCATCCTCGCAAAAACGTTTTGACCCGATCGATCGGCATGCCAAGCGAAGTCGAAGTCGATGTGGCGATCCACTTTATTGCAGACGGGGATTATTTGCTGCTGTGTTCAGACGGATTGACCAACATGGTCTCAGATGAAGAGATCACAGCAACGATCCAAGAAACCCCTGTGCTGGAAGAAGCAGTGCAATCATTGATCGATCAAGCCAACGAACGCGGCGGTGTCGACAATATCACGGTATTATTGATTAAAGTTGGAGGAGAGCGCCCATGATCGAAATTGGGAAGAAGATAAACGGCCGATACAAAATCATCGGCAATATCGGCAGCGGCGGAATGGCAAATGTGTTTTTGGCGCATGACTTGATCTTAGACCGTGAAGTGGCAATCAAAGTGCTTCGTTTTGACTTCCAAAACGACCAAAGTGCGATTCGGCGCTTTCAACGAGAAGCATTGGCGGCGACTGAGCTGGTTCATCCCAACATCGTAACCGTTTATGATGTCGGCGAAGAAGACGGCATGCAGTTTTTGGTGATGGAATATGTCAAAGGGATGGATCTCAAGCGCTATATCCAAACGCACTATCCAGTACCTTATTTGCAGATCGTTGATATCATCCAACAAATCTTATCAGCGGTAGCGCTGGCCCATCAACACCGCATCATTCACCGGGACCTCAAGCCCCAGAATGTGCTGATCAATGAAGACGGCGTGGTGAAAATCACCGATTTTGGGATCGCGATCGCCCTATCAGAAACATCGATCACCCAAACTAACTCGATGCTAGGCTCGGTGCATTATCTTTCACCAGAACAAGCACGAGGCAGTATGGCGACCAATCAATCAGATATTTATGCGATTGGGATCATTCTCTATGAAATTTTAACCGGCAAAGTACCTTTTGATGGCGAATCAGCCGTAACGATCGCCTTGAAACATTTCCAAGATGAGATCCCTTCGATTCGGATCTATGACAAAAATGTTCCGCAATCGCTGGAAAACGTCGTATTGAAGGCGACCGCCAAAGAACCGGCGGATCGGTACAAAACTGCCGATGAAATGCGAGCGGATCTTGATACTGTATTGTCACCTGATCGACTCAATGAACCGAGATGGGAACCTCATGCCTTGATGGATGAAACGAGAGTGCTGACCCCTGTAGAAGCAGCCCAAGTTGAAACGCCGCCAGTGGAAGAACCCGTGGCAGAAACGGCTGCGGATCAAGCCGAAGAATCAGCGAAACCAAAAAAGAAAAAACGCAAACGCTGGCTGCTGCTGCCGGTCATTATGGTGATCGCACTGCTAGGCATAGGCAGTTACTTCCTATTCGGCGGTGGTCGGGGGGATGTAGCGATTCCTGAAGTCAACGGCCAGACAGAAGCGGCCGCCCGGGCCGAACTGGAAGCCGCTGGCTTACAAGTGGCAGACGAGGTAGAAGAAATCGAAGACGATGAAGTCGAAGCAGGCAATGTCGTCAAGACCGATCCGCCAGAAGGCAATGAAGTCAAAAAGAATTCCGTCGTGACCCTCTACATCAGTAGCGGAACCAAGAAAATCACCCTTGATGACTATGAAGGTCGCTCCTTTGATGATGTCAAAAAAGAGTTGATCGATTTGGGCTTTGATGAAGACAGAATCAAAGAAGAGCTAGAGTCGTCAGATGATGTCGATGAAGGGGATATTATCAGTCAATCACCAGCAGCAGGGCGGGAAGTTTCCCCAGCAGAAGACGAAATCACCTTTAAGGTCAGCTCCGGACCAGATAGCTTCGCAATGGACAACTATTATGGCATGACAGAGGCAGATGCACGAGCAGCATTGACTTCTCGTGGTGTCGACCGATCACAGATCGAAGTGAACTATCAATCTAGCAGTCAACCATCAGGCACGATCATCGCCCAAGCACCCGCAACAGGTGAAACGGTGGTGACTTCCCAAACGACCATCACTTTGACGGTCAGCAGTGGGCAGGAAATGGTCAATGTACCAAGAATCGTTGGGAAAAGCCAAGCCGATGCAGAAGCAGACTTGAATGAAGCGGGATTGGACTCAACTTTTGAGGAAGAGGACGGCTATAATGACTCGGTACCAGCTGGACATGTTGTCCGTGTCTCTCCAGGTGCCGGAACCTCCGTCGAAGTTGGCTCTACTGTAACGGTCACGATCTCTAGAGGACCTGAACCAGATGATTCGTCCTCATCGACGCCAAGCAGTAGTTCAGATGATTCCTCTGATTCAAGCGCTACGAGTGAAAGTAGCTCAGAAAGTGATTAGAAACTAGCTAAAACCAAATACTTTAACCAAGCAGCCTTCGGGGACCAAAGAATTCTCTTTTTGTTCCCCGTCCAGCTGCTTGTTTTTGTTTCTAAACCTTATAGTGAGGCACAGGTGTCTTTAAAATTTCCTTTAGTCCTGCCATTTGTGCAAGCGTACATCTTTCCAAGGATTCAAAAATTGGGTATAATGAAGGTCAGAATTAGTCAAGGGAGGGAATGAATTGAGTCATCACAATACTTCCGATTTGATTGAAGCATATTTGAAGAAAATTCTTGAAGATAGTGAAACCATTGAGATTCGTCGCGCGGAAATGGCAAATTTGTTCAACTGCGTGCCCTCACAAATAAACTACGTGATCAATACCCGCTTCACCGTTCAAAGAGGCTATGCGGTTGAAAGCAAACGCGGCGGGGGCGGCTATATTCGGATTGAAAAAGTCAAAATCACGGACAGCCACCACTACTTAAAAGAAATGAATCAACTATTCGATGAAACCATCTCGGAAAAAGATGCGTATGCAATAATCCAGAAACTTTATGAGGAAGGAATCCTGTCCAAGCGAGAAGGCAACTTATTATTGACCGTCATCGCGAAAGCAGTTCTAGGACGTTCTCCTTATGAAAATAGAACACGAGCTGATTTGCTCCATGCAATTCTAGAACGATTAAGTTACGAAGACAGGAAGTGAAAGAGATGGATGAATTATTCACCCAACGCGCGAAAGCCGTTTTGGCTATCGCCCAAGAAGAAGCAAAATACTTTAAGCACCAAGCGGTAGGTTCTGAACATATTCTATTGGCACTGGTCATTGAACAAAACGGGATCGCCGGCAAAACGTTACGGGAAATGAATATCACAGAAAACGATATTCGTGAAGAAATCGAACATTTAACAGGGTACGGCACCGTTCGTCAATACCCAGAAAATGCCTATCTCGCGTATTCACCACGAGCAAAACATACATTTGCTTATGCAGGGGATGAAGCCAAGCGTTTAGGGGCACCGCAGATTGGTACCGAACATCTATTATTAGGCTTATTAAGAGACGAAGACATTTTGGCTTCACGAATCATGCTGAATCTCGGCTTGAGTCTCGCGAAAATGCGTCAGCTTTTGAAGAAAAAAATGGGCTTCAATGAAAGCAAAACCAACGGAAGTGCTGGTCGTCGTCGTCCAGCCCAAGCCAAAGCGCAGCAAGGAACACCAACCTTGGATTCCTTAGCCCGTGATTTGACCAAATTAGCCCGTGAAAAACGGTTGGATCCTGTTGTCGGTCGTGCCAAAGAAGTCAAACGCCTGATCCAGATCCTTAGCCGTCGGACCAAAAACAACCCTGTTCTCGTGGGGGAACCTGGTGTTGGGAAAACCGCGATCGCCGAAGGCTTAGCCCAAAAAATCATCAATGGGGAAGTCCCAGAAGACATGCAAAACAAGCGTTTGATGATGCTGGACATGGGGGCTTTAGTTGCCGGAACGAAATACCGGGGCGAATTTGAAGACCGAATGAAAAAAATCATTGATGAGATCTATCAAGATGGTCAAATCATCTTATTCATTGATGAATTGCATACACTGATTGGGGCCGGCGGAGCAGAAGGGGCGATTGATGCCTCGAATATTCTGAAACCAGCCTTAGCCCGTGGGGAATTGCAAACCATCGGTGCCACGACACTAGATGAGTACCAAAAATACATTGAAAAAGATTCTGCATTAGAACGCCGTTTTGCCCGGGTGCAAGTTGACGAACCGACACCAGAAGAAGCGGAAGAAATTTTACGGGGCTTGCGTCCTCGTTATGAAGAACATCATGGGGTGGAAATTTCTGATGATGCGTTACACGCCGCTGTGCAACTGTCCGTGCGTTACATCAATTCGCGCCAATTACCAGATAAAGCCATCGATTTGATGGATGAATCAGCTGCCAAAGTGCGTTTAGACAAAACCGATGAAAGTTCAGAATTGGCAGATCTGCAAAACGAGATCGCCAACTTGATCGAAGAAAAAGAAGCCGCTATTCGTCAGCAAGATTTTGAAGCAGCAGCTCGTTTACGGATCAAGGAAAAGAAATTGACCCAACAGCTGACGGAAGTAGCGTTTATGGAAGTCAAAGAAGCATCAGGCTATGCCGATAGTGTTACTGCAGAAGATGTTGCCACGGTCGTTTCCCAATGGACCGGCGTACCTTTGCAGCAGATGGAGAAAAAAGAAAGCGAACGCTTGTTGGATCTTGAAAAGATCTTGCATCAACGGGTAGTTGGCCAAGAAGAAGCAGTCAAGGCAGTCGCTCGTTCGATCCGCCGCGCCCGCAGTGGGTTGAAAGATCCGAACCGTCCAATTGGTTCCTTCATGTTCTTAGGCCCGACCGGTGTCGGGAAAACCGAGCTTGCCAAAGCCTTAGCAGAAGCGATGTTTGGTAGTGAAGATGCCTTGGTTCGTGTCGATATGTCCGAATTTATGGAAAAATACAGCACGAGCCGTTTGATCGGTTCACCGCCAGGCTATGTCGGCTACGATGAAGGTGGGCAATTGACGGAAAAAATCCGTTCAAAACCATACTCCGTCATCTTATTGGACGAGGTGGAAAAAGCCCATCCCGATGTCTTCAATATCCTCTTGCAAGTGCTAGATGATGGTCATTTGACGGATGCCAAAGGTCGGAAGGTCGATTTCCGCAACACGATTTTGATCATGACCTCTAATATCGGTGCCCAACAAATCCGCGAAGAAAAAAGCGTTGGGTTTAATGTCACTGATTTAACGAAAGATCACCAAGCGATGCAAAAACGGATCTTAGAAGAGCTGAAAAAAGCCTTCCGTCCAGAGTTCTTGAACCGTGTGGATGAAACAGTGGTCTTCCAATCCTTAGGTGAAGGGGAGATCCACGAGATCGTGAAGATCATGAGCAAAGCGATCATCAAACGATTAGGCAACCAAGACATCCAATTGAAGATCACGCCATCTGCCATTGATGTGATCGGTAAAGCTGGTTTTGATCCAGAATATGGGGCACGGCCGATTCGTCGAGCATTGCAAAAAGAAGTCGAAGACCGTTTAAGTGAAGCACTCCTATCAGGACAAATTCATTTAGGTGACAAAGTGACGATCGGTGCTTCCAAAGGATCGATCACCCTCAATGTCAAAGAGGGACAAGCACGGGTCTTGCAACAAGTTTAAGTCGAGCCAATAACGGCAGTGGCGTTTCTATGGTCGAGCAATCGGCATCCATAGGAACGCCGCTTTTTTGTCTTGTTATGTCTAGTAGTGATCAAGAATTCTCCACTGATTATGATTGATGATTCACAAAAAAATATCCTTCTAAATAGCTTTATGACAACGATTGATTAATGAGAAAAGCGCTATTCGTGAAAAAAAGAGTAACGAGACCTCTTGGAAAGAATCCTGCTGTGTGATACTATGAATGAGTTGAAAAAAGGAGGAGTATTATGGTTGAGATTATCGCCACGGTGGAATCGATCGAGCAAGCACAGCAGCTGATCCCTTATGTTGATACATTGTTTTTTGGAGAAGAGACATTTGGGCTGCGCCTACCGGCCTCTTTTTCTCGTGAAGAGCAAATCAGACTGATCGACATGGCCCACGAAGCTGGAAAGAAAGTGACGATCGCGGTCAATGGCATCATGCACCCAGAAAAAATGAAGCTGATTCCAGAATACCTAGCATTTCTGAAGACCAATCAAGCCGATCAAATCGCTCTCGGAGATCCTGGGATCATTTACCGCATGAAGCAAAATCCAGAATGTGCCTTGCCATTTATCTATGCAGGGGAAACCTTAGTAACAAGCGCTCGTCAAATCAATTTTTGGGGACAAAAAGGGGCAAGGGCAGCCGTTTTAGCGCGAGAAGTTCCTTTCGAGGAAATGAAAATCATGGCCCCGCAACTAAATATTCCTGTGGAAGTATTGGTTTATGGTGCGACCTGCATTCACCAATCGAAGCGTCCGCTTTTACAAAATTATTATAACTATACCCAACAATCGGAAGAAAAGAACCACGATCGTGGGTTGTTTTTATCCGAACCGAAAAAAGAAGAAACCCACTATTCCATTTATGAAGATAGCCACGGTACGCACATTTTTGCCAATAACGACATTAATTTGATGCTGCAGCTGGCGGAATTAGCCGAAACAGGCTTTCAAACCTGGAAGTTGGACGGAATCTATACACGAGGGGCAGCCTTTGTGGCAATTGCTAAACTGTTTGCCCAAGCCAAGACCCTTGTAGAAAGTGGGGAGTGGCAAGCAGAGCAAGCTGCTGTGCTCAGTGAACAAGTTGCCCAACTTCATCCGGCAGAACGTGGGTTAGACACTGGATTTTATGCCATCGATCCTGACGATATCAAGTAAGGAGCAAGAACAAATGACCGTTAAACAAGCATTGAAACGACCAGAAGTGTTAGCACCAGCTGGTACGTTAGAAAAATTAAAAACAGCGATCCACTATGGCGCTGACGCTGTCTATATCGGCGGCAATGCCTATGGCCTACGGAGTCGCGCGGGAAACTTTACCTATGAAGAAATGGCGGAAGGGGTAGCTTTTGCCAAAGCCCACAACGCAAAAGTCTATGTAGCAGCCAACATGGTGACTCATGAGGGCAATCAAGAAGGTGCAGGGGAGTTCTTTCGGGAATTGCGAGATGTCGGTATTTCGGCAGTGATCGTTTCTGATCCCGCTTTGATCCAGATCTGCGCAACAGAAGCGCCAGGTCTACCGATCCATTTGTCCACCCAAGCCAGTGCCACGAACTATGAAACATTGGAATTTTGGCGGGAAGAAGGTCTAGAACGGGTCGTTCTTGCCCGAGAAGTGTCGATGGAGGAAGTCGCTGAGATCCGCAAAAATACTAGCGTGGAGATCGAAGCCTTTATTCATGGCGCCATGTGTATTTCGTATTCTGGCCGTTGTACTTTGTCCAATCATATGTCGATGCGAGACGCCAATCGCGGCGGCTGTTCGCAATCTTGCCGCTGGAAATATGATCTGTTTGACATGCCCTTTGCAACGGAACGAAACAGTTTGACTAAAAACGGGACAGTGGAAGAAGAGTTTTCCATGAGTGCTGTGGATATGTCGATGATCGAACATATCCCGGATTTGATTGAAAACGGCGTGGATAGTTTCAAAATCGAAGGCCGCATGAAATCGATCCACTATGTTTCAACCGTGGCGAACGTTTATAAAGCAGCCGTGGACAGTTACATGGCCGATCCAGAGAACTATGTCTGCAAACAAGAATGGATCGATGAACTGTGGAAAGTTGCGCAGCGAGAGCTTGCCTCAGGCTTTTACTACGATACCCCAAGTGAAAATGAGCAGTTGTTTGGTCCGCGTCGGAAAATTCCGCAATACAAATTTATTGGGGAAGTCATGGCGTATGATCCGGCAACAAAAACAGCTACGATTCGGCAACGGAACCACTTTTCCGTTGGCGATGAAATCGAATTTTACGGTCCCGGATTCCATCACTTTCACCAAACCGTCGAAGTCATGTATAATGAAGACGGTGAATCCATCGATCGTGCACCAAATCCTATGATGCTGTTGACGATGCCGGTCAAAGAACCGGTGGAAGTCGGAGACATGATTCGGAAGAAAAAATAAGGTCGAGAGTTTCTCTCGGCTTTTTTTGTTGAATCAATCCAGCCAAAAAGGATCGATGAGAACATAGACAATCTTAAGGAGGAAACAACAAATATGGAAACATACGACTACATAGTAATTGGTGGCGGCAGCGGCGGAATCGCCTCAGCCAATCGGGCAGGGATGCACGGCGCCAAAGTATTATTGATCGAAGGCAATGAATTAGGCGGCACCTGTGTCAATGTCGGTTGTGTACCGAAAAAAGTCATGTGGCAAGCTAGTGAGATGTTAGAAATGATCAAACGGGACGTAACTAGCTACGGCATTTATCCACATGTGGATAAATTTAATTTTACTGAGCTTGTGGACAACCGTGAAAAATACATTGATTTTTTACACACAGCCTATCAAAAAGGCTTAGACAGTAACAATGTAGAAGTTATCCACGGTTATGCACAGTTTGTGGATAACCACACGGTTGCCGTCAATGGGGAAAACTACCATGCAGCAAACATTTTGATTGCCACCGGTGGAAAACCTAGCGCGATGAATATTCCCGGCGGTGAGTACGCCATTGACTCGAATGGTTTTTTTGCGTTGCGAGAAGCACCAAAGCGTATGGTCGTCTTAGGGGCAGGCTACATCGCAGCCGAAATCAGCGGTGTCAGCCAACAGCTGGGCAGCCAAGTGGCTTGGGCGTACCGCAAAGAGCGGCCATTACGAACCTTTGACAAGATGCTTGCGGATAATCTCGTGGAGATGTACCAAGAATCAGGAATCGAAACTTATGCAGGCTACGTTGCCTCTCGTATCATTAAAGAAGGTGACGAGTATCTCGTTCACTTTGAAAATGGCGAAACCTTGACCGGCGATTGCGTCCTTTTTGCTGGTGGTCGCGTGCCGAATACGGATAAGTTAGGTCTGGAAAACACCGATGTCCAATTGGATGAAAAAGGGTTTATCATTGTGGACAAATATCAAAATACCACAGCTGACTCGATTTTTGCGGTGGGCGATGTCATCGGAAAATTGGATTTAACCCCGGTTGCGATCGCCGCCGGTCGTCACTTGTCTGAACGCTTGTTCAACGGTCAAAGCGATGCGTACTTGGATTATAACTTAGTACCGACGGTCATCTTTACTCATCCACCGATTGCCACGATTGGTTTATCCGAAGAAGCAGCCTTGGCAAAATACGGCCAAGAGCAGATAAAGGTGTATCGCTCGCGCTTTACACCGATGTACTTTGCTTTAAATGAGTATCGCCAAAAATGTGAGATGAAATTGGTGTGCTTAGGAAAAGAAGAAAAAATCATCGGTCTGCACGGCATCGGGATCGGTGTCGATGAAATGCTGCAAGGCTTCGCTGTAGCCATCAAAATGGGTGCTACAAAAGCAGACTTTGATCAAACCGTTGCCATTCATCCGACGGGGTCAGAAGAATTTGTGACGATGCGTTAAAAGAAAAAAAACCTCAACTGACAGATGAGTTGTCCGTTGAGGCTTTTTTTGCGTATAAAATTCTAGCTATCAACTAAAAAGCCCCCAAAGGTAGATCAAAAATCGAACCTTGGGGACTTATTTCAGTATGATTCCAGCTGCTAGGCATTTGCTAGATCCTTGATCAGTTCTGACGCCCTAGGATCTGAGCAGTGATCTGGTAAAGATATGTTTTGGTTTCATCTTTGGTCTCAGGTAATTTCTGGATCGCCTGCAAAGCTTTTTTCGTATAGTCGGCTGCGAGTTTCTTGGCTTCCTCGATCCCAGCACTTTCTTGGACGATCCGATAGACTTCGTGGGTGTCGGTGTCCGTCATGGCGTCTTGTTTTTCCAGCAATGGGAGCAGCTGTTGGCGGTCACTTTTCAATGCCATCAACAGCGGCAGGGAATAGACGCCTTGCCGAACATCTTCCAATACTGGTTTTCCTAAAGCAGCCGCATCTTGGCTGTAATCTAAGACGTCATCCATGATTTGAAAGGCAAGGCCAATGGCTTCACCGATCTCACGGGCTTGATTGGCAAAGCGCAAGGAGGTGCCGCTTTCGTAAGCCCCGATGAAGCAGCTTAAAGCAAACAACTCAGCGGTTTTGCCGCGAATGTTTTCTAAGTAATCCTCGACAGTGACGGACAAATCGTATCGTTTGCTCATTTGTCCTAATTCGCCGGCCAGGATTTTTTCCATACTACGGGAATTCATCTGCAAGCTTTTCATGGAGCTGGCATAATCCGACATCAATTTAAAGCAGCAGACAAAGAGGTAATCACCAGCATAGACAGCGACATCGTTGCCAAATTCGGAACGAATGGTCGGCAGCTTGCGGCGGGTGTCCGCATGATCGACGATATCGTCGTGGATCAACGAGGCAGTGTGGAGCATTTCGATCGAGGCCGCCAATGCGACGGCTTTTTCGCGATCTTTGTCGCTGCCATAAGCAGAAAAGAGCAGCTGATAAGCAGGACGCAGCAGTTTCCCACCTGAATGGATCATGGACAGGATCGCTTGTTCGACCTCTTTGTTTTTTAGTTTTAATGATTTTTCCATCAATTGCAAGGAGGCAGATAAGTCAGCTTGCAGTGCTGGATACTCTTGCCACATGGAATGAAGTTTCATAATTAACTCCTTTATTCTGAATCCGAGCGCCATTTGACTTTGGTCTGGCGTTCATAATCAATTTGAAAACGGCGCAGTGTTTCAACACGACGCAGCAAGTAGTTGGCGGCGATCCCGATAGCGATCCCGGACAAGATCCCAAAGAAAGACAGGACCGGCAAGTAGAGCATCACGCTCCAGGATTGAGCGATCCATGAGGCGGTGATCAACTGTCCGACGTTGTGCAAGAAACCGCCAGCCGCACTAATGCCGATGATACTGACACGCTTAGGCCCCAACTGTTTCACCAAAGACATCCCAAAGTAGCTCAGTAAGGAACCACTCATACTATATAAGAAGGTCGAAACCGTTCCTCCTAGTAACGTCGTTAAAATCAGTCTTAGCCAAATCAAGAGAAAACTGTCTTTTTTCGGCATGGTGAACAAAGCAATAATGGTAATTAAATTTGCCAAACCTAGTTTCGCACCAGGCGCAAAGGCAAATGGATAAGGGATCATATTTTCAACTAAACCAATCACGACCCCTTGGGCGACCAGCAGTGAGATGAAAATTATTCGTTGTAATCGACTCATAAGCAAACGATCAATAGATTAGATCGTCGGTCTCACTCCCATCTGCGGCTTGGATTTCGATCACCAATTTATGAGGTAGACAGACAATGGTTTCCCCATTTTTACTGGCCCAGCCACGGCGCACACAAATCTGGTCGCCGCAATCAGCTTCCTTGATTCGGATCCGATCGCCTTCGATCTCCAGTAAATTGGTATCCCCGTCTTCATCTTCATAAAGATAGGTGTACGTTTTTTGACCTTCAATTAAGTCAAAACGTTTGATTTCTGTCCCATCGACCCGCAAGACGGCTTCTTTCTCAGCCGTTTGCGTCTGGCCAAAAATAAAAATCGGTAAAAAAGAGCTGAGGATCAAAACAAGTATGATGACGCCATCCCATGGTTTTAAATGGGCATCGCGGATAAATTCTTTTAGTTTCATCAAAAAAGACTCCTGTTCTTTCATGTGATGTGTCTCATTCTAGCATAAGAAGACAAGATTCTACTAGCTGAATCCTCAATAATCCACCGATTTCTGTGCAAGGACGATCAAGAAAAAGTTCTGTACTTGGAAAGAGACCAAGACACTGATTGAAAATCAGAATGTCTTAGTCTCATGAAGTCGTACAGGTATTCTATTTTGCTGGCTTATTTATTGCCATATAAGGAGCGAGGGGTACCGTACCACCATTTTCCAAGGGTACGTTGCAACCATGGGATTACCCAACGATCTAAACCGACTGCGCGTCCTGAACCGTTCATCAAGGCAAACGCAACTGGAATGAACCAGATGTTTACCCAGTAGAACATACCAGACATACAGAAAGTCAACACTAAAACGATGGTCGTTGCGTTCACTAACCAAGTGAAGAGACCAGCCATCAATGCAAGAGCTAAAGCAATTTCAAAGAAGACCATGAATTTTTGGAAGAACATTGCAACGTCGTTGTTTGGCATAATAAATTGCATAACTTTTGTGAACCAGTCAGGTGATTTTTCGATCACGATCATTGGTTGTTCACCGTAAGCATAGCTCAAACCAAAGTGTGCGGCTTGTGTCGCTGCATCGGCTGCTTCACCGGCGCCACTAGCGGCACTTGCTGCATCGGCTGCTTCACTAGCACCACTTGCTGCATCAGCGACTGTTTGATATTCCCAAGTCCAAGGGAATACGCTGTTGCCTTGGAACCAAGAACCTTCACCGAACCAAGTACCAGGTTTGAAGACTTCCCCATTCGTACCTAAAATTTTCTTGAAGGCTTCAACGAACCAGACAAGACCATAGAAAATACGAAGCGGAACACTCCACAAGACGTTACCGTAACGAGACGTGTGACCACGAGCGACTGTCCGGTCATCTTTGATGTGGAAGATTTCATGCATCAAGTATTGGAACATGTAGTAACCAGAACGAATATCAAAGAAGTATTTCAAGTTAACGATGTGTTTCATAATGATCGCTAAGAAACCGCTCAGGTGAATCTTATTGAATAAGTTCGCCACGCCCCATTTGGCACCGATCGAAACCATAAATCCTTGGTAGTTTCCTTTGAATTTATGTTTTTCGCCGCCTTTGATGGCTGAAACGATGTTCGTTGCTGCAGTGTGACCTGTTTGTTCAGCTGCTTGCACGATTTGTGGTGTTGGTGTATTCGGGAATTCTTCGAAGTAAACCAAGTCACCAATAATATAGATGTTTTTGTCTTCGTAGCCTTTTGCTTCCATGTACTCATTGGCAACTAGACGGAAACCACGGGCTGTTTCTAAACCGAAATCAGCAGCATCGCTAGTTCCTTTGACACCGGCAGTCCAGATCAATGTGTGGGTTGGGATCGTTGAACCATCTTTTAGTTTGATGTGGTCAGGTGCCACTTCAACGATTGGTGCATTCAAGACAAGATCAACATTGTTTTTCTTCAAGTAGCGTTCTGCTTTGGCTGCATCGTTACGATCAAGCATGTTCAAGATCGTTGGCATTGCTTCAACGACTTTCAAGCTGATTTCACTTGGGTCCAATTTATAATCGGAAGCTAAACGATCTTTCCAATCGATCAGTTCACCGATCATTTCGATCCCAGTAAACCCAGAACCACAAACGACAAAGGTCAACATTGCTTTGCGTAATGCTGCATCTGGTTCGATCGCTGCTTTTGCGACAGTTTTTTCAATGTGTTCGCGAATGCGGACAGCATCGTCAAATGACCATAAAGTAAAGCCATTTTCTTTAACACCAGGTGTACCGAAGTCATTCGGTTCGCCACCCATCCCTAAAATCAAGTAGTCAAATGAATAGCTACCTAATTTTGTTTGGACGGTTTTATTTTCTTTATCGATCCCAGTTACTGTATCGGTTACTAAACGAACATTTTTCTTGCGTGAGAACAAGCGCTGCAAGTCATATTGAATTGCGGTAGGTTCTACACGTCCTCCAGCGACTTCATGCAGTTCAGTCATCATCGTATGATAAGAGTGACGGTCGATCAATGTTATCTCAACATCATTGTCTTTTTTCAATTTCTTTGCCATGTACTTCGTAGCAGAAACGCCTGCATAACCGGCACCGACAACGACAATGTTTTTCTTTGCCATTGCAAATCTCTCCTTAATAAAAATAATCTATGATAATAATTACACAATCGTTCCTATTATATAGACAAATGGTTCATTTGTCTAACGATTCTGATGAAAAAAACGCATATTTCCTGAAATTCGTGAAAACTTGCGAAAATCAAAAAATAAGTCCTTTTTCCGTAAAAAAGCGGAAAGGAAGCGGTTGACATATCGTAAATTTACTTTACAATGTTAGATGTATCACAAACTTTTTTGTGGGGAAAATAAACAAGTAAAAGGTGGATAATTATGAAAGCAAAGAAATTGATTGTAGGTATGGCGGTATTTTCATTCTCAGCAATGTTGTTAGGGGGTTGCGGAGCAGATGACAATAACACAGCTTCTTCGTCAACTAGTGAAAGTACATCACAAACTTCTGCAAGCGATTCAGCATCAACAGAAAGCACGGAAGCAACCGTTGTTGCGGGCGAGCCAATGCAAGATGGGACGTATCGTTTAGAAGAAAAGAACTATAAAAACGACTACCGTGTCACATTTGAGATCACAGTCAAAGACGGCAAAATCGTTGAATCAAAATATGACAACGTGAATGCTGATGGCGAATCAAAAACAGAAAACACTGAATACAATGAAACGATGAAAGAAAAAGCAGGCATCAGCCCAGAAGAATTTATTCCTAAATTCAATGAAGAATTAGTTGCCGCACAAAGCCCTTCTTCAATCGAAGTAGTTTCTGGCGCGACTCATTCCTTTGATTCCTTCCAAAACTATGCACAACAATTGATCCAAGCGGCGCAAGCAGGCAACACGGATACCATTGAAATCGACAACGGTGCAGACTTGCAAGACGGAACCTATACATTAGAAGAAAAGAACTACTCAAACGGTTACCGCGTGGTCTTCTCAATGACTGTGGCTGACGGCAAAATCGCTGAATCAAACTACGACTACCTAAACGAAGCCGGCGAGTCGAAAAAAGATGATGCATCATACAACGAAAACATGGAAGCTAAATCTGGTACAAGTCCAGAAGAATTCATTCCAAACTTCAATGAAGCTTTTGTTTCTGCAGTCAATGCTGAAGATGGTTCTGTTGCTGATATGGACGTTGTTTCTGGTGCAACCCACAGCTTCCACAGCTTTGTTATCTATGCACAACAATTGTTGAATGCAGCTGAAAAAGGTGACCAAACAACCATTGAAGTCGATAACTTCGTTACTGAATAATCACAACTTCTTTCCATTAAGAGGACAGCATTCGCTTTGAGTGCTGTCTTTTTTTCGTGGGCAGCCATGAGAGGGGAAAAGTTCGTGCAAAAAAAAGCAATCTGGTGAGTACTTTTTTTAAAAAGAAATGGGTTCTTTAATGATGGAAAGCATCGATTAAGGATTCCTAAAATACCTTGAGAAATCACGGAATGCCCCTTTTCATTCTGCTAAAAAAAGGCTATTATATGAAGGTTGAAGACAATAGAAAAGAGGAAAATCATGAAAAAGAAAGTAACGTTTTTTCTGATGTTTGTTTTTTTAGGCACAATGTTGGCAGCTTGTGGCAGTGATCAGGAAGCAACGACGCTGCGAGAAGAACCATATTTTCAAGAAGAATTTTTATTAGGCACTTATACTCGGATTCGCATTTATGATGAAGGCAAAGAGGACGCCATGAAGCCGGCCTTTGACCGCATCAGAGAGTTAGGCGATAAAATCACCATCAACCAAGCAGGGTCAGAGATCGATGAGATCAATGCGCAAGCTGGCATCAAGCCGGTAAAGGTTTCGGATGACATCTATTATTTGTTAAAAGAAGCTTACGATTACAGTGTGAAATCAGAAGGCGGCTTTAATATGGCCATCGGTGCCATCACTCAATTATGGCGAATCGGCTTTGATGATGCCCGCAAGCCAGAGCAATCTGAGATCGATGAAGCATTGAAACATATCAATTATGAACAAGTCGAGTTTAACGATGAAGATCAAACCGTTTATTTAAAAGACAAGGACATGATCCTTGACCTTGGGGCGATCGCTAAAGGCTATATCACGGACGAAGTCGTCAAAGTGTTGAAGGACAATGGCGTGACTTCCGCGATCGTCGATTTGGGCGGGAATGTCTATGTGTTAGGTCATAGTAACCGCGGCACAGATGAGCCATGGAATGTCGGAATCCAAGACCCGAACAAATCTCGCGGCTCGATTATCGGTAGTATCAAAGAAACCAATAAAACAGTGGTTACTTCAGGAATCTACGAACGCTACTTAGAAGTAGACGGCAAAACGTATCACCATATTTTTGATTCTGAGACTGGCTATCCTTACGATAGCGATGTAGCAAGTGTGACTGTGATCACCGACAAATCCATCGATGGTGACGGGTTGACTACGGTGGCGTTTGATAAAGGGGTCAAAGAAGGCTTGGCTTATATCGAACAGCATACCGAAAAGGGGACCGATGCGATCTTTATCACAAAAGAAGATAAAGTGTACGTTACAGACGGCATCAAAGATACCTTTGAGCTTTCAGAGGAATCAGGCTACACGATGGGTGATCGTGCTGATTTAGAATAGGAGGAGTGAAAGATGTCTCTTTCAGTGTTTTTAGAAGTAGTGGAGATCCGTACCAAAGTGGCCAGTGTCTTCCCCTTCATTATGGGTGTGTTGTTCTCGTTGGTGTATTTTCATGAATTTCATCCTTTGAATACCGCAATCTTTTTTCTGGGGATGCTGCTGTTTGATTTGACGACGACGTCCATCAACAATTATATGGATTTCAAAAAAGCCAAATCAGAAACCTACAAATACCAGCACAATGTGATCGGGCGAGAAAACATCTCAGAAGCTACTGTTCGCAATCTGATTTTTGCGATGTTGGCAGGAACCTTGTTAATTGGTCTTTACTTGTCGTTTGTCACTGGCTGGTTGCTGCTAGTGATGGGGTTGGTCGTTTGCTTTATCGGAGTCTTTTATACCTTTGGCCCCATTCCGTTATCGCGGATGCCTTTAGGCGAGGTGTTCAGCGGCGTAACGATGGGATTAGGGATTTTTGCCATCACGATCTATATCAATACTATTGATCAAAAAGTGTTTTATCTGGCACTGGATTTTGCGAACGGGACCTTTGGCTTAGTGGGGAACCTCTGGGCCGTTTGTGCGATTGTGTTGGCATCCTTGCCATTGATTTTCACGATTGCTGACATCATGTTAGCCAATAACTTACGGGATCTGGAAGCCGATATCGAAAATCACCGCTACACACTGGTGTACTACATCGGTCGCGAAGCAGGTATCCGTCTGTTTCAAGGAATGATGCTAGCTTCCTACGCCGCTATTTTATTGGGCCTCTTGTTTGGTCTCTTCCAATGGCCGATTTTGCTCGTGTTTCTGACACTGCCGAAAATCCACCAAAATTTGAAAGAGCATCAAGCCAGCCTGCCCCACCCACGTAGTTTCGGCTATTCGATTAAGAACATGATTCTATTCAACAGCAGCTATGCTTTGGGCTTGCTTTTCTGTCTGTTGTGGCAATTGCTTTAAAAAAAAGATCGACCCGCTCTTGAAAGAGCAGGTCGATCTTTTTTTGAGAACCAAAATAACGTAAAAAACTTCAGAAATCATTTGATAAAATAACGATCATAATGCTTATTATGAAAAGATTAGGCTTGCTTTCTCTGCGATCCTGATCGCAACAGTAAAGTTTTGGTGACAGTGGCTAAACCCGAAAGAAAGGGGACCTGCCTAGGTTGCTTTTTGCTTAAACCCTCGGAATAAGCAGGTCAGCTTATGGAGGCATTTGTGCTCGCGATTGCTTTGAGTAATTGCCTACGAAAGCAGCGAATCAGCAAGCTGGTTTGCGGTTTTTTCGCAGCATCAATACCGTTCCAAACTGATTTCTCCAGAAGAAAGCACCTTGCGCTCCGTCGCTGTTTCCACCACTAATTCACCGGTGTTGGTAATGTCTTTGGCGATCCCTTCATAGGTCACACCTTGTTGCGTAAATTGAACGGTGCGGCCCAAAACGAAGGATTTCTGCCGATAGCGGGCCATATAATTCATGTCAGGCAGTTGCGCTAACAATTGGAAGAACCGACGCCAAATTTCTTGGATCAACGCGACCCGAGAAAAGGTTGGATACTCTTCACCAGGAAAGAGTGAGGTCGCTTTTTCCCGAATCTCTGCTGGAAACTGCTGTTGCGGAATTGAAAAACTGATGCCGATACCGATCACAACCGAAGTAATACGGCCTGTCTCAAAGTCACTGGTTGCTTCAGACAAAATACCGCAGATTTTTTTTCCATCTAAGTACAGATCGTTGACCCACTTAATGGCCGTTTCCTTCATTAGAAGGGCATCGATGGCTTCGGCAACTGCTACCGCCGCCAGAACGGTATATTGCGGCAATTCTTGAAACGCTTGGTTTGGTTTTAAAAGCAAGCTCATATAGATCCCTTGTTTTTTCGGTGAGAAAAACGGTCGTTCGAAGCGGCCATGACCGCCTGTTTGCGTTTCGGTCAAAAAAAGGGCGGGGGTTGCCAGTCCACTATCCAAAGCGGCAATCTTGGCTTCTTTCATGGTGGATTCAACAGCTTCCTTGATTTGAATCGTGGGAATCATCGGCAAGGCTGCCGCAAGTGCTGTTTGATCGTAGCGATCATCCGAGACAAAGCGATAGCCGTTGGCCAAGTGTTCGAAATGATAGCCTTCTTTCTCGAGTTCTTTAATGGCTTTCCAGACTGCGGTACGAGAGATCGACAAAGCTTGGGCCAGTTTCTCTCCAGATAGCACAGTATCTTCTTTTTGTAATAAGGTCAGTATTTTTTCTTTTGTCGTCATAAGGATATCCTTCCTAATGTTTCACGTGTAACGTTTTCGTTAGCATAGCAAGAAATCGGCAAAAAGCAAAGTAGTTTCTTACGAAAAACCGTCCACACCAGCCTTGTTTTTTTCTTTAGAAAATCTTAGGAAATGGGTGCGCCAGAAAAGCATTGTAACTTCCAATGAAAGCTTGACAGAGAAGTGCTTCATCTGTATAATAAGGAGTTGCAAAAACTATCTGAACGAAAAAAGCAGAAACGAAATATTGTCCGTTTCGGCTTAGGAATAAAGAAACAAAAGTAGAAAATGCCCAATGCATCCGTTCTATTTTTGGTTTTTTTTTGCCTAAAAGCCGCAAAAAATGCTTTCTGTAACCTATATTTAATATTTGTTACAGTTTTGTAAATAATCGGATAGCCTTTTTGAAAGACTTTATGAAGAGGTGAAGAGCTTGGCTGGACACGTAGTAAAATACGGAAAGCATCGCGAACGTAGAAGTTTCGCACGGATCAGTGAAGTATTAGAATTACCGAATTTGATTGAAATTCAAACCGACTCTTACCAATGGTTCCTAGATGAGGGCCTCAGAGAAATGTTTGAAGATATTTTGCCAATCGAAGGATTCAACGGTAACTTGTCCCTAGAATTTGTGGATTATGAATTGAAAGAACCAAAGTATACAGTAGAAGAAGCCCGTGCCCATGATGCAAACTATTCGGCACCATTACATGTTACTTTGCGTTTGACGAACCGTGAAACCGGGGAAATCAAATCCCAAGAAGTATTCTTTGGTGATTTCCCATTAATGACTGAACAAGGAACCTTTATCATCAACGGGGCAGAACGGGTTATCGTTTCTCAGTTGGTCCGCTCTCCAGGTGTATATTTCCATGGCAAAGTCGATAAAAACGGCAAAGAAGGCTTTGGTTCAACTGTTATCCCTAACCGCGGTGCGTGGCTAGAAATGGAAACTGATGCCAAAGATATCTCTTACGTACGGATTGACCGTACCCGTAAAATTCCTTTGACGGTCTTAGTCCGTGCCCTAGGGTTTGGTTCTGATGACACGATCTTTGAAATTTTCGGCGACAGTGAATCATTGCGTAACACGATCGAAAAAGACTTGCATAAAAACGCAAGCGATTCTCGTACCGAAGAAGGATTGAAAGATGTTTACGAACGTCTTCGTCCAGGCGAGCCAAAAACAGCAGACAGCTCACGCAGCTTGCTGAACGCACGTTTCTTCGATCCAAAACGTTACGACTTAGCAAATGTTGGTCGCTACAAAGTAAACAAAAAATTAGACTTGAAAACACGTCTATTGAACTTGACCTTAGCAGAAACCTTGGTTGACCCTGAAACAGGCGAGATCATTGTTGAAAAAGGCACTGTTTTGACTCACCAAGTCATGGAAACACTAGGCGCATTTATCGATAATGGCCTAAACAGTGTAACGTACTATCCATCAGAAGATGGGGTCGTTACCGAACCAATGACGGTCCAAGTCATCAAAGTCTTTTCACCAAAAGATCCAGAACAAGAAGTCAACGTGATCGGTAATGGCTATCCAGATACTGCCACACGTACCGTTCGTCCAGCAGACATCATTGCTTCAATGAGCTACTTCTTCAACTTGATGGAAGGCATCGGCAATGTCGATGATATCGACCACTTAGGAAATCGTCGGATTCGTTCTGTTGGTGAATTATTGCAAAACCAATTCCGGATCGGGCTTGCTCGGATGGAACGTGTCGTTCGTGAACGGATGTCGATCCAAGACACCGAAACCTTGACACCGCAACAATTGATCAATATTCGTCCAGTTGTCGCAAGTATCAAAGAATTCTTTGGTTCTTCTCAGTTGTCACAGTTCATGGACCAAACAAACCCACTGGGTGAGTTGACCCATAAACGTCGTCTATCTGCCTTAGGACCTGGTGGTTTGACCCGTGACCGTGCCGGCTATGAAGTCCGAGACGTTCACTATTCCCACTATGGCCGTATGTGTCCGATCGAAACGCCTGAGGGACCAAACATCGGGTTGATCAACAGCTTGGCCTCTTATGCCAAAGTCAACAAGTATGGCTTCATTGAAACACCATACCGTCGAGTTGACCGCGAAACAGGCCGTGTTACAGACAAAATCGATTACTTGACTGCCGATACCGAAGACCACTACGTTGTGGCCCAAGCAAACAGCTTGTTAAATGAAGACGGCTCTTTCGTAAACGACGTTGTTATGGCGCGTGCTACTTCTGAAAACTTGGAAGTATCGATCGATAAAGTCGACTACATGGACGTATCACCAAAACAAGTAGTCGCAGTCGCAACCGCATGTATTCCTTTCTTGGAAAACGATGACTCCAACCGTGCCTTGATGGGTGCCAACATGCAGCGGCAAGCTGTACCATTGATCAATCCGAAAGCACCTTGGGTTGGTACTGGTATGGAATACAAATCAGCACATGACTCAGGAGCTGCTTTGTTATGTAAACATGATGGAATCGTAGAATACGTGGATGCAGCCGAAGTGCGCGTTCGTCGTGACAATGGCGCATTAGACGTTTATTCTGTTACCAAATTCCGTCGTTCAAACTCAGGAACCAGCTACAACCAACGTCCATTAGTGGCACTTGGTGAAAAAGTGGAAAAAGGCGACATCTTAGCAGATGGCCCATCTATGGAACAAGGTGAAATGGCATTAGGACAAAACGTCTTAGTCGCATTCATGACTTGGGAAGGGTACAACTATGAAGA
The DNA here is from genome assembly GCF_051714285.1 of Enterococcus sp. AZ149. Lineage (NCBI taxonomy): Bacteria > Bacillati > Bacillota > Bacilli > Lactobacillales > Enterococcaceae > Enterococcus > Enterococcus sp. AZ149. The sequence continues at coordinate 3,440,257 of NZ_JBIORO010000001.1, read as the reverse complement.
TGCCATCATCATGAGCCGTCGTTTGGTAAAAGATGATGTTTACACTTCTGTCCATATTGAAGAATATGAATCAGAAGCCCGCGACACAAAATTAGGACCTGAAGAAATCACTCGCGAAATCCCGAACGTTGGGGAAGACGCGTTGAAAGACCTAGACGAAATGGGCATTATCCGCATTGGTGCGGAAGTCAAAGATGGCGATCTGCTTGTTGGGAAAGTCACTCCAAAAGGGGTAACGGAACTTTCAGCAGAAGAGCGTTTGTTGCACGCAATCTTTGGTGAAAAAGCCCGCGAAGTGCGTGACACTTCTTTACGCGTGCCTCACGGCGGCGGCGGAATCGTCCACGATGTCAAAATCTTTACCCGCGAAGCTGGCGATGAATTGTCACCAGGTGTGAACATGCTGGTTCGCGTTTATATCGTTCAAAAACGGAAAATCCATGAAGGGGATAAAATGGCCGGGCGTCACGGAAACAAAGGGGTCGTTTCTCGCATTATGCCAGAAGAAGACATGCCTTTCTTACCAGATGGCACACCAGTCGATATCATGCTGAACCCATTAGGGGTACCTTCTCGGATGAACATTGGACAAGTATTAGAGTTACATTTAGGAATGGCTGCGCGTCAATTAGGCATTCACGTGGCAACACCAGTCTTTGATGGTGCCAGCGATGAAGATGTTTGGGCAACGGTTGCTGAAGCAGGGATGGCCAGCGATGCTAAAACAGTGCTTTACGACGGACGTACCGGCGAACCATTTGATGGCCGCATCTCCGTTGGTGTCATGTACATGATCAAATTGGCCCACATGGTCGATGATAAATTGCATGCCCGTTCCATTGGACCTTACTCATTGGTTACGCAACAACCATTGGGAGGAAAAGCCCAATTTGGTGGACAACGTTTCGGAGAGATGGAAGTTTGGGCACTGGAAGCATACGGTGCTGCTTACACCTTACAAGAAATCTTGACCTACAAATCAGATGACGTGGTTGGTCGTGTGAAAACATACGAAGCGATCGTCAAAGGGGAACCAATTCCAAAACCAGGTGTACCAGAATCATTCCGCGTATTAGTAAAAGAATTGCAATCACTGGGTCTAGACATGCGTGTCCTAGATATCGATGATGCAGAGATCGAACTGCGTGATATGGATGATGACGATGATGATTTGATCACCGTTGATGCCTTAACAAAATTTGCGGAGCAACAAACAGCCCGTGAATTAGAACAAAAAGCACAAACAGAAGCTAAAAATGCCGCCGACGCGTTGAACCAACAAATCGAGACAGCAGAAGATCGCTTGCAATAATAGACGGCCCTCGCTATTTCCGCCACTAGCGGAAATAGCCCCCGTTCTATCGGATATGTCCATGAAATGAAATGGAGGGAACCTTTTTTGATCGATGTAAATAAATTCGAAAGTATGCAAATCGGTTTGGCTTCTCCTGAAAAAATCAGAAGCTGGTCTTATGGTGAAGTAAAAAAACCAGAAACCATTAACTACCGTACGTTAAAACCTGAACGCGAAGGGTTGTTTGACGAGCGTATTTTCGGTCCAACCAAAGACTGGGAATGTGCTTGCGGCAAATACAAACGGATCCGCTATAAAGGCATCGTTTGTGACCGTTGCGGCGTGGAAGTAACACGTTCAAAAGTGCGTCGTGAACGCATGGGACACATTGAATTAGCAGCACCAGTATCACACATTTGGTACTTCAAAGGCATTCCTTCACGGATGGGTCTTGTCTTAGACATGAGCCCACGTGCATTAGAAGAAATCATCTACTTTGCTTCATACGTAGTGATTGAACCAGGAAACACCAGCCTTGAGAAAAAACAACTATTGACTGAACGGGAATACCGTGAAAAGCGTGACCAATACGGTCAAGAATTTTCAGCAGCGATGGGTGCCGAAGCCATCAAACAATTATTAGATGGCGTTGATCTTGAAGGCGAAGTTGCTGAATTAAAAGAAGAATTGAAAAACGCGACTGGTCAAAAACGGACCCGTGCGATCCGCCGTTTGGATATCTTAGAAGCATTCCGTGCTTCAGGAAACAAACCAAGCTGGATGGTCATGGACGTTATCCCAGTTATCCCGCCTGATTTGCGTCCAATGGTGCAATTAGAAGGTGGACGTTTTGCCACAAGTGACTTGAACGACTTGTATCGTCGTGTAATCAACCGTAACAACCGTTTGAAACGCTTGTTAGATTTGAATGCACCAAACATCATCGTTCAAAATGAAAAACGGATGCTGCAAGAAGCAGTCGATGCCTTGATCGATAACGGTCGTCGCGGCCGTCCAGTTGCAGGGCCAGGGAACCGCCCATTGAAATCTCTTTCTCACATGTTGAAAGGGAAACAAGGTCGTTTCCGTCAAAACTTGCTAGGAAAACGGGTCGACTACTCAGGTCGTTCAGTTATCGTCGTTGGTCCATTCCTTAAAATGTACCAATGTGGTCTGCCAAAAGAAATGGCGATCGAATTGTTCAAACCATTCGTGATGCGGGAACTTGTTTCTCGTGAAATCGCGTCAAACATCAAAAATGCCAAACGCAAAATCGAACGTCAAGAAGACGAAGTTTGGGATGTCTTAGAAGATGTCATCAGAGAACATCCAGTGCTATTGAACCGGGCACCTACGCTTCACAGATTAGGTATCCAAGCATTTGAACCCGTCTTAGTTGAAGGCCGTGCCATTCGTTTGCACCCACTTGTTTGTGAAGCCTACAATGCCGATTTCGATGGAGACCAAATGGCCGTTCACGTACCATTGAACGAAGAAGCGCAAGCAGAAGCACGTATGCTGATGTTAGCAGCCCAAAACATTTTGAATCCAAAAGACGGAAAACCAGTTGTAACACCATCTCAGGATATGGTCCTAGGGAACTACTACTTGACGATGGAAGAAGAAGGCCGTGAAGGGGAAGGCATGATCTTCCGTGACATGGACGAAGCAGTTACGGCATGGCGCAATGGCTACGTGCATTTACACACACGGATCGCCATCAATCCAAACACTTTAGGGGACAAACCATTCACGTCTGAACAAAAACAACGCTTGATGGTAACAACGGTGGGTAAAGTGATCTTTAACTCGATCATGCCACCAGAATTCCCATTCTTGAACGAACCGACAGACTACAACTTGACGGTTCAAACACCAGACAAGTACTTTATTGAAGCCGGTACAGATGTGCCTGCCTTCATCAAAGAACAAGAGCTTGTGGGCCCATTCAAGAAGAAAAACTTAGGAAACATCATTTCAGAAGTCTTCAAACGTTTCCGCATCACTGAAACGTCACGCATGCTTGACCGCATGAAAGACTTAGGATACAGCCACTCAACAATGGCGGGTATCACCGTTGGTATCGCTGATATCATGAACTTGCACGAAAAACATGAAATCATCGACAATGCCCACAAACAAGTTGAAACGATCACGAAACAATTCCGTCGTGGATTGATTACCGATGACGAGCGTTATGAACGAGTTATTGGTGTTTGGAATGCAGCCAAAGATGAAATTCAGTTAAAACTGATGGAATCATTGGAAGCGAAAAACCCAATCTTCATGATGTCTGATTCCGGTGCCCGTGGTAACATCTCCAACTTTACTCAGCTTGCTGGGATGCGTGGATTGATGGCCGCGCCTAACGGACGAATCATGGAGTTGCCGATCATCTCAAACTTCCGTGAAGGTCTATCTGTCTTGGAAATGTTTATCTCGACCCATGGTGCCCGTAAAGGGATGACCGATACCGCCTTGAAAACAGCCGATTCCGGTTACTTGACACGTCGTCTCGTTGACGTTGCCCAAGATGTCATCATCCGTGAAGACGATTGTGGTACTGACCGTGGTTTAGACATTCAAGCAATTCGCGAAGGAAACGAAATCATCGAATCTTTAGAAGAACGTTTGATTGGACGTTACACACGTAAATCAGTGATCCATCCTGAAACTGGCGAAGTCCTTCTAGGGGTCAATGAATTGATCACTGAAGATTTAGCTAAAGCCATCGTGGACGCTGGTATCGAAACAGTATCCATTCGCTCTGTCTTTACATGTAACACCAAACATGGTGTATGTAAACATTGTTATGGCCGCAACTTAGCTACTGGTTCTGAAGTTGAAGTTGGGGAAGCAGTCGGTACCATCGCTGCCCAATCAATCGGTGAACCTGGTACTCAGTTGACCATGCGTACCTTCCATACCGGCGGGGTTGCCGGAGACGATATCACGCAAGGTCTCCCTCGTGTCCAAGAAATCTTTGAAGCCCGTAATCCGAAAGGACAAGCGGTCATTACCGAAGTTACCGGAGAAGTCATCGATATCTCAGAAGACCCTTCAACTCGGACCAAAGAAGTGACTATCAAAGGGGAAACCGATACGCGTACGTATACCGTTCCTTATACTGCCCGGATGAAAGTAGCAGAAGGCGACTTTATCCATCGTGGTGCGCCATTGACGGAAGGTTCGATCGATCCAAAACAACTGTTACAAGTTCGCGATGTCTTGTCTGTTGAAAACTACCTATTACGGGAAGTTCAACGCGTTTACCGGATGCAAGGGGTAGAAATCGGCGACAAACATATCGAAGTAATGGTTCGTCAAATGCTGCGTAAAGTCCGCGTCATGGATCCAGGTGATTCAGGCATCTTGCCAGGAACACTGTTGGATATCGCCGACTTTAAAGACCGCAACTACGACACATTGGTAGCCGGCGGCGTTCCTGCAACTAGCCGTCCAGTCCTACTAGGGATCACGAAAGCATCTTTGGAAACCAACAGCTTCTTGTCTGCTGCGTCCTTCCAAGAAACCACTCGTGTGTTGACCGATGCAGCGATCCGCGGCAAGAAAGATCCACTTCTTGGATTGAAAGAAAATGTTATCATCGGTAAGATCATCCCAGCTGGTACTGGTATGCCTCGTTACCGTGAAATGGAACCAAAAGAAGTAACAGTTGCCAGCGAAAATGTCTACAGCATCTCAGACATCGAAGCACAAATGGCTGCTGAAGACGCATTGAATAGCCAAAACTAATCAATGCCCAGCACCTGATTGACTCAGTGTGACGGAAAAGCTTGTCATTCTTCGGAATGGCAAGCTTTTTTTGTCTATATTATAGAAATTAATGTTATTAGGTCCATATGTGCAAAAGAAATCACCTTCGAAAGTATGATGAATCCCGACATGCGCTCAAATTGTTCCTTGGCGTACGTCATTCAACTCTTTCGAAGGTGATTTTTTTTGTTTATTAGTTTTCCTCTTGCCGTTCTTGCAGCATATGAATTCCCTTTTCCTGAACCTGCCGAGCGATAAACGCCAAGTCATTCGAAGTCAGGTTGATGTCTGCATAATGAAATAAGTTTTTTCTGCAGGAGGGGGTCAGATTGCCGATGATCAAATCATAAGTCTCGTCCAGTCTGGTCAGAGAAAACGAGTCCAGAGGATTTAAAATCGTGATGGTTAGCTGATAAGGAATAAACTGTTGGATTTTCGTTTGGATAAATTCCGTATGGTAACTATTCGTATCATAAAACAAAGCTAAGCGAAAGCCAGCATTGGCATCGATGATTTCTTTAGCGAAATTTGGGAAAGATATATGGAAAATATAAATCAGGTAATTGATCGTACTTGGTCGAATGATCGGTAAATTTGAATGGGTCAAAAGGTGAACGATGTCTCGATTGACTGCCTGTTGGACCAAATCACAGTTGTTGACAAAACGAGCAAAGCGATCATCCAAGATGCAGTAAGGAACGCGCAAGTTGATCCCAAGAAAATAAGAAAAGACCACAGCGTCGAGTTTCTCTTCAAAGTCGGCTTCATGATAGTTGTACTTTTTAAATATACGTTTGGTCATTTGATAAAACTCTTGTTTGGTCTTACGAAAGACGTTGGGGTCTTGACCAATATGGGTCGTGACATAACCGACCATTTTCTCGACGTAGGCCCGACTGTAGCCGGTAAATTCGCTCAAATCGATTTTCTCTAAGAAATATTCGACGTGGTTTCCATTGGGGTTGGAGGCGTATAGGCGATCGCGCTTCGTGTTGATATAGATCACAAAAGCGATTTTTTTGATGTCGGAAAAATAAAGCTTTAAGGGCGTCGCTGCCGCCATGATACGGGCGATTTTCAAAAAATCCTGTTCTTGGTTGATGTTGGCATCCACAAATTCATACTGGTACTTTTCTAAGAAGAAAATCAGAAAAAACTGGCGAATGTTGTGTTCATTTCCTTTTAACTGGATGGGTTTGGTCGCGATGAAGAAATCATATGGTGCCAGAACCATGTTGATCCTCTTGATCAAACGAATGATCGACGATTTGCTTAAATTTAATTCTAGAGCCAACATATCATAACTAGTGAAACTTGATGAGAAGAGTAGTTCCAATAATTGAAATGCAGAAGAGCGAGTCAAAAACTGGCTGTATACATCTAGCCGAGTAGCAAAGGGATGCAGGTGGAGGCGAACAGCTGAATAATCGTCAAATTGTAAGTCCAGAAACGAAAATTCATTGTCGATTTCCGCGATATAGGTTTTTGCTGCAGACATTGAAATGGAAAATTTTACTGCCAAATCGTGAAGACTCGTTCCCTGATCGTCTAATAAATACTCAATCAGCTGTAGTTTCTTTTGTGTCGTAGATGATAACAATTTCCGTAACATGATTGCCCCTGAGCCCCCTTTTAAGTAAATAGTATCACGTTTTTACATGTATTCAAAAAAATTGCGTGTTGTATTTTTTTTGAATACATCCCACCCCAAAATTTTGGGAAAATAGAAGTGTGGAATAGTAGTAATACGTTTGATACAAGTAGCAAAGACCAAAATTTTTGAATCATGGGGAGGAGGCAAAAAGCAGTTGTTTGTTGGGATATCTTGCTCACTGTTGAACAATGTTATTCGTCGAGCGTTTCCGAGATCAATTGAAAAAATTTAAATAAAAAAGGAATGAACAATTATGAAAAAACAATTTTCTATCTATATATGTTTGCTAGTCTTGCTTGGCTCCATTTTTTGTGAACCAACGATCATACTAGCAGAAGCAATCAACGCAACCGAAAGTACCGAAAGAACGACTGAAACGCTGGAAAGTACCGAGCCTGAGACGGGAACGATCGATACGGAAAAAGCACCTACGGATTCATCGACAGCGGGAGCAGTTCAGTCAGAAACGAGTCAAGCAGAAGAAGAACAAGCAACCGTCCCTAGTGAAAGTCAAGCAACCCAAGCATCTTCGACACTGAATCAAAACAGCATTCAACCCCGAGCACCAGATACTGAGGCGGAAACGGAAGCTTCTACTACCGCTGAGAATCTTAGTGCCAACCTAAACGAACGGGGAGTACAACTTTTTGACAATGTCCGAATTACTGACTTAAACGATCAACCCTTCACTGCCGAAAATCCACCGATGTATAACGGCAACATCAAAATTCATTTTGACTGGTCGTTAGCAGATACGGAAGAAATTCGCGCTGGCGATTATTATACGTATCAATTACCGGAATATTTTGCTATTCATAACACCGTTAACGGCGAATTGACCCGTTCTGGTGGGCAATCGATCGGAACCTTTACCTTAGCACTCGATGGCACGTTGACTGTTACTTTTAACGAAGCGGCACAAACACTTTCCAACCGCTCAGGGACTATCGATCTAATTACGGAATTAAGTGTGAGCACTGTCACCGAAGAAGTGACGATTCATACTGGGATCTACGATGAAGATGGTCATGAGATCATCATTACATTGCCTATTTATGAAGTCGACATCATTAAGACTGGTAACGTGACTTCCAGCGGTTCAGTGGTTTGGGAAATTATTTTTAACCAAACCAGTCGTGAATTGCATGATGTGGTGATCACCGATAAAATGCCTCAAGGTTTGTCTTATAGTACTTCGACAGGCTACTTGTACGATGAAGCCACCGAGGAGTGGGTTCGTACCGATGGCTTATATACCTTTAACAGCGTTAACAACACGTTTACCTTCAATCAAACGGTTAATCAACCGGTTCGAATCGTGATCAATAGTGCAGTCACCGATCCAACGGCTTCTTCTTTCAAAAACACGGCAACAATCAACGGCAGCGATTTTACAGAAAAAACTGCAGAAGCAACGGTTACTTACGATGAGCAATCGGAATACAAACGGTTCAAAGGCTATGATCAAGAAACGAAACGAGCATCATGGGAAATTTCCGTCACATTGGACAAAGACCAAGCCAGAGTTTTGGATCAGACCTATTCAGGAACGGATCCTGAAAAAGCCCTACATTTTTTTGTTCCAGAGACTTTGGTGATCACGGACAAAGATGGTAACTCTATCCCAGCAGAAGATTGGTCCTTTGATGGGACGTACCAGCTGGATAAAGAGGGGGAAATCGTCCGCTTTGGCATCACGTTTGCCAAAGCTGGTTACTACAAGATCCAATACGATACCCAGTTGTATGAATCTGTTCTAGCTGATACTCGTATTTACAACTACGCTTCGATCCGCGACAATCAAAATACCTCATTGACGGGCAGTGGGACAGTGACGCCAACCAAAACGATCGGTATCGTGAAAACAGCTGGCACCAAAGACTATGAAACGAAGACTGTCGCATGGAAAATTGATGCCAATACCAATCAGCAAAAAGTCAGTGACCTGATCATCGAAGATCGCTATCAATTGATCTCTGGCGCAAACAGCAGCGCACTGGCCTTGTTGGCGGATACGCTGGTAGTGACGGCAAGCGGAGTGACCGAGCCTCTAGAGCTCAATACCGACTATACGCTAGAGCTAATCACAGAAACGAAAACGCTAGCCGATGGCTCAACGAAGGAACTTGAGACTGGTTTTCGGATCAAGCTGCAAGGGGCGTACCAAACGACCTCGGCAACGATCACGGTTAATTTCAAAACTAGCTTCGATGTTTCACAGCAGATCGCATTAGGAAGTTCTAGCAGTCGTTTTAGTAATGCAGCGTTTGTCCATTATAAAGACGAAGCCGGCAATACGTTCACGGAAGCCTCTGAATCCAATACTTGGATGGATACCAACTGGTTAAAAAATGCCTTGAAATACGGCCTATTTATTGGTGAAGGGGAAGATGTCGCCAAAGCGATTACTGCCGTATTAGGTCGGAACTTAGGAACTATTTTTGATGAGCAGACCGCCTCTAGCGATCAAGTCTATTGGATGGGGCTATTCAATACGTACAAAGAAAAAATCAACAAAGATGCAATCATCACGGACCAGCTGCAAGAAGGCCAAACCTTGAAAGACTTGGCGCTTTACACGGTCACAGTAACTGGGTATACGACGCAAGTCAGAGCACTGAAAGAGCAATTGGTGCTAAACGAGGATTACAGTTACACTTATGACCCTGACACGAAAAAAGTTACGATCACCTTGCTGAAAGAAACGTCAGAAACACTGGCGGTCTTCTTGGCAACGGAAGCAGCGGAAGAAGTATTTACCTACAAAAATACTATTACATTGACGGACAATGACACAACGTTGACTGCCGATGGCCAAGTCGACAAGTCTGCGAAAACGGACTGGTTGATGAAAAATGGTAGCCAGAATGCCGACAACAATCGGTTGATCGATTGGGAAATCATGATCAATGCTGATAGCCGCAAAATCCACAATGCGGTAGTGACCGATACCATCAACTACAATCAACACACCTTTTTACGAGATGCCGACGATGCCGTGATCGTAGATGTGTATGAAGCGGTCTTAAACAATGGTACGTGGGAAAAAGGAGAAAAAGTCACCTTCACCAACGAAGACAATCCGAAAATCACCTCGGATGTGGTAGCAGGGACGCAATCGTTAGTGATCGCTTTTGAAGAAATGATTGATAAACCATACTTTATCGTTTATCAAACACAACTTGACCCCGGGATTTTGAATAATGAACGGGTGACCAACAATGTCAATTTGATGGGTAGTGAGATCGAGATTCACACAGTGACCAAAGAAATCACCATCAAATCGACAGACGGCAGTGGAACGTCTTCTGGGACGAACGGCTCTTTGACGATCGTGAAATACGATGCCGATGGCACGAAAGAACGAGGGATCGATGAAGAAGCGGTTTTCCAATTAAGCCGCAAAAATGCGCAAAATACCTATGAAGTCATCTTGTCGAACCTGGTGGTGAAAAACAATCAGATCATGGAAAACGGCAACGCCATTGATCGGATCGATAATCTACGTTACGGCGATTATATGATCCAAGAAATCACCGCACCGGACGGATACGAACGAGATGCGACTCAGTACACCTTCACTATTTCTGATAAGCAAGTCAATTATGTCTTTGAACTAGCCAACAAGCGGGAAATCAAAGAAACGACCCACGCCTTGAATGTTCAGAAGCTGCTTGATGGGCGCGAGCTAAAAGACGGCGAATTTACGTTCCAACTAGTGGATGAAACTGGCTCTGTGATTTTAACACAAACCAATGACGGCAACGGTCAAGTTGCCTTTGACGCCATCACTTACAACGAGCCTGGCGAATATCATTACACGATTCGGGAAAAAGCCGGCGATGATCCAACCATCACCTATAGCGACAAAGAACTAAAGGTAACCGTGACCGTCACTGAAGAAGACAGCCAGTTGATTGCGAAAGCAGTCTATGAAGGCAATCAAGTCTTCGAAAATGACTATACGCCAAAAGCCGGTAGTGTCGTTTTGAATGCTGAGAAAGTGCTGATCGGTCGTGATTTGAAAGCAGAAGAATTTGACTTCGAATTAGTCAATGAAGCAGGAACTGTTCTTCAAACAAAAGCCAATGATGCAACCGGACAAATCTACTTTGACGCGCTCGCCTATGAGGAAACTGGCGAATACCGCTATACCATCCGTGAGCAAGCAGGAAACGATGGCACCATCACTTACGATACGAGAGAACTGGCAGTAGTCGTGACCGTCACTGATGAAGACGGACAGTTGACCGCAGTGGCAGAATACGAAGGCAACCAAGTCTTTGAAAACAGCTACCAACCAAAAGTTGGCAGTGTCTTACTAAGTGCCGAGAAAGTATTGACCGGTCGTACGTTACAAGCAAATGAATTCGACTTTGAACTAGTCGATGAAGAAGGCAACGTACTTCAAACAAAAGCCAATGATGCCACTGGCAAGATCTACTTTGACGCTCTCGCCTATGATGAAACAGGTGAGTACCACTACACCATTCGTGAGAAAATAGACAGCGATGGCACTATCACGTACGATACAAAAGAGCTTGCAGTAGTCGTGACCGTCACCGATGAAGACGGACAGTTGACCGCAGTGGCGGAATACGAAGGCAACCAAGTCTTTGAAAACAGCTATCAACCAAAGGCTGGTAGTGTCGTATTGAATGCCGAGAAAGTCTTAACTGGTCGTACACTACAAGCAAATGAATTCGATTTTGAACTAGTTGATGAAGACGGAACTGTTCTTCAAACAAAAGCCAATGATGCCACTGGTAAGATCTACTTTGACGCTCTCGCCTATAATGAAACAGGTGAGTACCACTACACCATTCGTGAGAAAACAGGAACTGACGGTACCATCACCTACGATACGAAAGAACTGGCAGTAGTCGTAACGGTCACCGATGAAGCTGGACAGTTGACCGCAGTGGCGGAATACGAAGGCGATCAAGTCTTTGAAAACAGTTATCAACCACAAGCTGGCAGTGTCGTGCTAAGTGCTAAGAAAGTCTTGACGGGTAGAGACTTGCAAGCCAACGAATTCGCATTTGAATTAGTGGATGAAGCTGGAAAGGTTCTGCAAACCCAACGCAATGACGCAAATGGAACGATTACCTTTGATGCATTGACGTATGACGATGCTGGGGAACATCGTTACACGATTCGTGAGAAAGCTGGCAATGACGCAACGATCATCTATGATGAAACCACCTATCAAGTGACGGTCACCGTCAAAGATCAAGACGGAAAATTAGTGGCTGAAGCGGAACAAACGGCAGACATGGTATTCAACAACCGTGTCAAAGAAGGCAAAACAACGAAGCCGGGCATTGGCAACTTACCGAAAACCAATGACACCACGACCGCTGGTTGGGTCGTCTTGGGACTGTTGTTAGTAGTGATCGCAGTAGGCATCTACCTTGATCGCAAAAAACGGACGCCGTTATCATAGGCAGGGGAAGCAACAGAGCAGAAAGAGAAAGCGGGATGAGGCCAACTTGTCCCGCTTTTTCCTGCCCCGTTTTTCTTCACTTCAAAGAAAAAAAGCGTCAAAAGTATGAAACGCTAGGAAGCGAACAATCAGCAAACCCAGACTCAAGAAGGGGATGAAGGGCAACTGCGCCAATCGTTTCTTCCAAATGCCTTGATAGCTAAAAAAAGCGAGAAGTCCAAGACTGCTGGCTACTAGTAAGAGGGCTAGAAGTGTCGTCGGCGCTAGCCAAATGCCCCAACCTGCCAGCACTAAGAGATCGCCACCGCCCATTCTTTCCTGCCAGACAAAAAAGACCAGTGGAACCAGCAAGCCTAAAGACAGCCATTGAAAAGAAGCGCCGCTCCTAAGCTGTGCCAGCGCTAGCAGTAGGTGGGCGGGGTACAGCAGTTGCGGGTAGACGCTATAGTCTATCAAGTCGGTCAAGCTGAGTAAAAAGGCACTGGTCAGCCAGACAAAAGCCAGGAAGCTTTGGGAATCATGAAAGGCAACCACGCAAAGTCCGCCATAGCACAAGCAGACGATGGCCCAATAAAGCAGGGGTAAAAGCCATCTTGTAGGAAGGCGAAAAAACCAATGGTTACCCGAAACTTTGTTCACCTTCTGGTAATGAGAACGAGAATCACTTTTTGACGGATTCCAAAACAGGGTTTGTAAGAGCAAAAGCCAAAAGAAGCCGAGTAAAGCGCCTAAAAAAAACACGAAAATCGTCATTTTTCGATCCTCCTTATAAAGAAATACGTAAGAGAGTGAGAAATTTTCTCAAATAGATGATTTTGTTGTACTTTTTATTTGTTTCGTATTATCCTTAAAATAGATAATTTAGAGGAGGAATCGTTATGAAATTTGAACAAACAAAAGAAGTATTAAACCAACTTGTTGCTGATTTAAGCCAAATGGCTATGGTCGTTCACCAAACACACTGGTACATGCGTGGACCTGGCTTTTTGACATTGCATCCAATGATGGACGAATTCATGGATGATTTAAATGAGCAATTGGATGAAGTTTCTGAACGCTTGATTACATTAGATGGTTCACCATATTCAACTTTGCGTGAAATGGCTGAACACACTCAAATCCCTGATGAAGTGGGTAACTGGGACCGCACGATTCCAGAACGCTTAGCTACATTGGTGGAAGGCTACCGTTACTTAGCGGACTTATACCAAAAAGGGATCGAAGTATCTGGTGAAGAAGGCGACGATCCAACCCAAGATATCTTCATCGGCTTCAAAACAGCCATCGAAAAACGTATTTGGATGATCCAAGCGCACTTAGGCGAAGCGCCATTGATCGATCCAGCGAAATCTCGCGTACGTCATTAATCGACAAAAAACCAGCGAAGAAAATTCTTCGCTGGTTTTTTTACTTGCCCGCCAATAATGTTTTGGCTGCTTCAATTTGTTGTGCCACTTGATCAAAACCGGTGCCGCCATAAGAATGACGATTTTTGACGGCGGTATAGGAATCAAGTTTTTCAAAAATATCGCTGTCGATGGCAGGATGGATCGCTTGGTATTCTTCCAAGGAAACATCTTGCAAATAGATGCCTTTGCTCAAGCACTCACTGACGAGCTTGCCGACGATCTCATGGGCTTGTCTGAAAGGCACACCTTTGCCGGCTAAGTAATCCGCTAATTCTGTTGCGTTGGAAAAATCCTTTTCAGTGGATTCTTGCATTCGTGCTTGATTGACCTTCATCGTTGCGATCATGCCCGTCATGATCTGCAAGCTTTTCGTGATGGTTTCGGCACTGTCAAACATGCCTTCTTTGTCTTCTTGGAAATCTTTGTTGTACGCCAGCGGCAAGCCCTTCATGACCGTCAAAAGACCAAAGAGGTTCCCATAGACACGTCCTGTTTTTCCACGGATCAGCTCCGCCATGTCAGGGTTTTTCTTTTGAGGCATGATGGAACTGCCGGTGGAGAAGGTATCGGTCAGTTCCACGAATTGGTACTCGTGGCTGCACCAAAGAATCAGCTCTTCACAAAAACGAGACAGATGCATCATCAATAAAGAGGCATTGCTTAAAAATTCCAAGATAAAATCACGATCGCTGACCGCATCTAGGCTGTTGCTGTAAATATTGCTGAACCCTAACTCTTGAGCGGTGAAATCACGATCGATGGGGAAGGTAGTTCCTGCCAAAGCGGCACTGCCTAAAGGCATCACATCGATGCGGCTCAAACTCTCCTTGAAACGCTCTTGGTCACGTGTCAGCATACTGTAATAGGCTAAGAGGTGATGGGCAAAAGAAATCGGCTGTGCATGCTGGAGATGGGTATAACCGGGCATGATGGTGTAGATGTTGGCTTCGGCTTGTAAAACCAGCGCTTCTCGCAATTCAGCGATCAAGGTGATCACGTCTTGCACGACTTCTTTCAAATACAAATGCATATCGGTCGCCACTTGGTCATTACGACTACGGGCAGTATGCAATTTACCTGCCACGGGTCCAATCAATTCATGCAAGAATGTCTCGATGTTTAAATGGATGTCCTCATTTTCAATCGTGAAGGTCAATTCGCCAGCGGCCAATTGCTGCTGAATCGTGGTCAAGCCGCCAATGATCGCTTCGCCATCGGTTTGACTGATGATGCCCGTATGGACCAGCATTTTGACATGGGCCAAACTGCCAAGAATGTCTTGTTTTGCTAACTTTTGATCAAACGTGATGGAAGCCCCAAAAGCATCGATCCATGCTTCATTTTTCCCATCGAAACGTCCACCCCATAATTTTGCCATATTCTCACCTCAAAAAAAGATTACGGCTGAAGCGGCAGCTTCAGCCGTGCATACTTAAATCAATGTTTCTGTTAGTTGCTGTTGTGCTTGGATCTCAGCGTGCACTTTGCTTGGCAGTCCCCATAATTTGATGAAGCCGATAGCCGCATGCTGATCAAAGGTATCTGCAGACGTGTACGTTGCTAAGTTTTCATCGTACAAACTATTTTCTGATTTACGTCCTTCACAAATGACGTTGCCTTTGAACAATTTCAAACGCACGATCCCGTTGACGTAGACTTGCGTGCTTTTCAGGAAGGTAATCAAGGCTTCCGTCAATGGATTGAACCAAAGACCATCATAGATGACTTGGGCTAATTGCTGCTCGATGATTGGTTTGAAATGCGCCAATTCCCGAACAAAGACCAAATCTTCCAATTCTTTATGAGCCGTCATCAAAGCGATCGCTCCTGGACATTCATAAACTTCCCGTGATTTGATTCCCACCAGACGATTTTCGATATGGTCGATCCGACCAACGCCATGCTCGCCAGCCACCCGGTTCAGTTTCATGATCAATTCTGCTAGATTCATCGTTTCGCCATCAATGGCCGTCGGTACCCCTTGATCAAAGGTGATCTCAACGATCGTTGGTACGTCAGGAGTATCTTCTAATTCTTGCGTGATGGCGTAGGCCCCTTTTGGCGGCGTTGCCCAAGGATCTTCTAAGACGCCACACTCACAGGCACGTCCCCACAAGTTTTGATCGATGGAATACGGATTGTCCAAATCAGCGGGAATCGGCACCCCTTTTTCAGCTGCATAGGCAATCTCTTCTTCCCGAGACCATTTCCATTCCCGAACCGGTGCGATGACTTTCAAGTGAGGCGCTAAAGCGGCAATCGCTACTTCAAACCGAACTTGGTCGTTGCCTTTACCGGTACAGCCGTGGGCGACAGTCGTTGCGCCAGTCGCTAATGCCAACTCCACCAATTTCTTGGCGATCAATGGACGAGACAAAGCGGAAACAAGAGGATAAGAATTTTCATAAAAAGTATTGCCTTGTAAAGCGATCAAAGCAAAATCTTGGGCGAATTCTTCGCGGGCATCGATGGCATAAGATTCAACCGCGCCAACTGCCAATGCTTTGTCTTTAATGGACTGAGTGTCGCGACCTTCACCGATGTCTAGGCAGCAAGCCACCACATCATATCCTTGGTCCGTTAACCATTTAATTGAAACGGAGGTATCTAATCCTCCAGAATAGGCCAATATTACTTTTTCTTTCATACTTATTAACTCCTTTTCCGCGTGTTTTCAAGTGATTGAAGCTATCTTATCAGAATAAAAATAATAAATCAAGGGTAAAATTAAATATTTATACATAAAAGTGGTGATTATCAGGTTTTTATACTATTATCGGTGATTAAGGAAAAGAAGTGGATGCTCACTTTGTTGATGAAAGTTTATACATAATATTCATAAATCTATTCAGTTTTAGCAGCCTGCAACAACAAGTTTCGTTTTTCAGAGAAAATGGCAGAAAACGAATGGAGAAAATTTTCGAAAAGAGGCGGAATTACGTTGACATTAGGCTTTATAGAAGGTATTATGTTATATGGTATTGTTTGCCCCACAAGAGCCCCGGAAACTCAAGTGTATGTCAAACATTCGTGAAATTGAATTGGAGGAAAAAATTGTGCGTACAACATATATGGCCAAACCAGGCGAAGTAGAACGTAAATGGTACGTAGTAGATGCAACAGATGTTCCTATGGGTCGTCTTTCAGCAGTAGTAGCATCTGTCTTACGTGGTAAAAATAAACCAACATTCACACCTCATGTGGATACAGGCGATTTCGTAATCGTCATTAATGCAGAAAAAATCAAATTAACAGGTAACAAAGCAAGCGATAAAATTTATTACCGTCACTCAAACTTCCCAGGAGGATTGAAATCAGTCTCTGCTGGAGAATTACGTGCTAAAAATTCTCGTCGTTTGATCGAAACTTCTGTAAAAGGCATGCTTCCTAAAAACACTTTAGGCCGTAAACAAGGAATGAAACTTCATGTTTATGCTGGCGCTGAACACCCACATGCTGCACAACAACCAGAAGTATTGGACATCACAAACTTAATCTAATAGGAGGGAATTTCATTGGCACAAGCTCAATATATCGGCACTGGCCGTCGTAAAAATGCAGTAGCCCGCGTACGTTTAGTACCAGGTACTGGTAAAATTACTGTTAACAAAAAAGATGTTGAAGAATACATCCCACACGCAGACTTGCGTGAAGTAATCAACCAACCATTCGGCGTTACAGAAACTAAAGGTTCATACGATGTTTTTGTAAACGTAAATGGTGGTGGATACGCTGGACAATCAGGTGCAATCCGTCACGGTATCGCACGCGCATTGTTACAAGTTGATCCTGATTTCCGTTTAGCTCTTAAACGTGCTGGCTTACTTACTCGTGACGCACGTATGGTTGAACGTAAAAAACCAGGTCTTAAGAAAGCTCGTAAAGCTTCACAGTTTTCAAAACGTTAATCGTTGGTATACCAACGATTTCAGACACTTTCTCATTGCGAGAAGGTGTCTTTTTTTCGTTCTGGTAATTAGAAAGGTAATAACAATATTACAAACCAGTGTAAGCAATGAATTTTTCTAACGCATTTCGTTGAGCTTTTTCACTAACATGAGAATAAGTGTTAAAGGTAGTTTCAGCATTTTTATAACCCAACCGATCTTGTGTTTCTTTAATGCTCGCACCACCTTCTAAAAGTAAAGAGGTGTGAGTGTGTCGTAATCCATGAATAGTAACGTGCTTAAGTTTATATTTCTTCTCTAACCGTTTCATAATATTATTGGAATAATCTGCGTGTAGAGGCTGGTTAATAGCTCCATCTGCATTTACATAGGTAAAGATAAGTTGCTTTTTAGTTTTTGTATTTATGCCGAATTGTAAAAGTTCCTCTGCTAGTCTTTTTTCCAAAGCTTTAACAGTTCAATGGTCTGAAAATCAATTGGTAAAATTCGTTCGGAAGAGACATTTTTTGTATTCTTCTGAATCCTGATTGTTTTTCTGGTAGCATTCGGATCTTCAGTGCGAATTGTTGCATAACTTTTTCCGATGTGTAGTAACTGTTCTTCGAAATTAATATCATTGTTCTCGTGTTAAAGAGGTGTCTCCAAATAATCTGGTGAATATTCATAGTCAACGTAACCTGCTAATACAAAAGAGAGTAATCCATTATTTAGTGTCAGATTTAATGGATGATCGTAAGCTTTTATTTTTTTTAACTTCATATTGTCCATATCTTCAGCCATAAAAGTTGAGTTCGTGATTTCATCTTCGGTTTCATTAAAAAAGTTATCCGAATAATCGCTTATTTTTGAAAAGTCTTTATTGGCACCAGCCTCAAAAAATTGTTCAACTTTTTTAGTATAAAGTTGTGCTAACGCTCCTTTATCAATATTAATTTTGATATTTTTATGTCTATCAATTTGTGTGCTGTTCAGTAAGGGAAGATCAGCTTTTAGTTTTATATTGTCTTGATTTCTTTCAATTTCAATTGGCAAAATCTTTTCAGTAGATTCAGTTTCTGATAAAGGGACATCTAGTTTTTTATCATGATAATAAGCTTCAAATTCATCTGGAACCGGAAAAAAATGTATAGGGTAATTCCTTTCTGAGGTTGTTGTAATAGTTTCCGTACTTGTAGAACTTGTTTCAGAAGTGGTACACCCGTTTATAGTTCCGATGAGTAAAGCGCAGGTTAGAATGATTGCAAATTTCTTCAAAAAAATTCCTCCTTAAAATTGGGTGTGGACTAATATTAGTCCCATTGTAGCATACCAAATCTTTAATATTAATAAGAAAAAGGACTAATTTTAGTCCAGAAGGTGTGCTATTCTTGAAAGAGGAAAAAATTATTGATAGAGAAAATGTAATCGGTAGCAATATTAGACGAATCCGAGTAGAAAAAGGAATGGGCCAAACAGAATTAGTACGAGAACTACAGCTTAGTAAAATGGCTATAACTAGGGAAACATTGGTTAAGATTGAAGGCGGCCGGCAACACATTAAGTTAGATCAATTAAGAGCTATTAAAGATATTTTACAGGTGTCTTATGAAGACTTGCTTCAATGACTACTTGTAGTCTTTTAATTAAAAACTATTATGGTACACTCTTATGTGTCACGAAGAAATACTGGTATAATAATGAATGAGGTACGCAACGTTAGGGTATACTTATGTGTTATATAGCTAAATATTGACTTCACACGATATATAACTTTGTAAAATACTATAAAATAGAAATTTTTAACCAGTAGTCGTAGATGTTGACAATGACCCAAGCAACTAAGCTAAGCGTTCTGTAACAATCCCGCTATGAAGCATATATCTATTTTGTTGGTCATTGTGAAAAGGCTATTTTCTTTAAGCTTTTGAAATTATCAATAAGTATACCATTCATAAATAAATATAAATGTTATTACTATATTCATGTGAAATGAGGAGAACAAAATGTTTAAAGAAATCATGGATGAGAATGAAAAGGTAAAACCCAATACGGCTTTTTTGAAAGATTTAGAGAAAAAACTTCCAGAATTTTTTTCAGATTACAAATATGACTCGACAGGTAAAATTGTTAGAGAACCAATGTTTGATTTAGAAAAATTCATAAAGGCTCTAAGAGAAAGAAATATCTCTGAGTTGAATGATGGTTATCAAATTGACTTTATTGGAAAAGACTATGCAAAAAAACAAACAGGAGAATCACCGGAATCTGTTATTACTCCTACGAAAAAAGAACAAATAATAACGAATCAAAAAAATAAAGAGAATATCTTTCTCACTGGAGATAACCTCGAAGGCTTGCGGCATTTAATAAATAATTATGAAAACTCGATTGATATGATTTATATAGACCCACCTTATAACACTGGTTCAGATGGATTTAATTATCCTGATGATTTCGAGTACAGCGGAGCACAATTGAAAAGGATGTTCGGGCTTAATGATGAAGAGTTACAAAAATTGACAAGTATCCAGGGGAAAGCGACGCACTCAGCTTGGTTAACATTTATGTATCCACGTCTATGGTTAGCCAAGCGATTATTGACAAGTAAAGGGGTTATTGTAATCTCTATTGATGATAATGAAGAAGCAAATTTGAAACTGCTCTTAAATGAAATTTTTGGAGAAGTCAATAAGCTTCCGGGGTTTGTGTGGCAAAATAAACAAGGTGGTGGGAATGACTCAACACATATCGCCGAGGAAACAGAAAGTATTCTTGTGTATGCAAAAAATATTTTCAATGTACCTAAGTTATTCGAACCTTACGATGAAGAATACGAGAAACGATACAAAGAAAAAGATGATATTGGAAAGTTTTATTGGGATACTTTTAAACGAAAGTCAGGGAAGCAGTACTATCCAATTACTGCGCCAAACGGGGAGGTGATTGAAAACGATGAAAATGGGAATCCAATAAGTTGGCTACGATCCCAAGAAAGGTACTTAAAAGATCTTGAAGAGGGAGAAATTAAATTTACAAAGCTTAACAGTGGAAAATGGAGTATTCAATTTAAACAACGTATCCCCTCCGGAAAGAAACCGCGGAGCATAATTACTGACAAGGGAACGACGTCAACAGGAAGTGCTGAACTACTATCATTATTTGGCAAGGATGTATTTAGTAATCCTAAACCAAGTTCATTAATAAAATATTTGTTGGAAATTTTTACAACTGAAGATTCGACAGTGCTAGATTTCTTTGCTGGATCGGGAACTACTGCAGATGCAGTGATGCAAATCAATCAAGAAAATGAACTCTCCAATAGGAAATTTATCTTAATTCAGCTGGATGAGCCAACATATGTTAGTAATAGTGATGGTACGATATATCCAAAGCCAAATATATATAGTAAGAATGCTTTTGAATTGGGATTTATGAATATTGCGGATTTGAGTAAAGAAAGAATCGTTAGATCTTATAATAAACTAAGAAATTTAGATAACAGGGACAGGAATGCATCAAGATTTATACCTTTTAATGCCTACCATATTTCGAGACCTAAACAATCTACTATAACTGATATTGACTCGTTCGATATTGATTCTGGAATGTTTGTTAGTATTTCTGGCGAAATGACCCAACTTAGTGAAAGTGGCTTCGACGATATGATCACCCCATTCTCTGCAGAAGCACTTGGTATTGAGGGTGATGCTACCGGTGAGGATACTATTGTCACGACTTGGATGGTTGCTGATGGTTATAAATTTGACGCTCAAAAAGAAATAGTTGATTTTAAGGGGTACTCCGCTACTTATACGGATAAAACACGCTTATATCTCATCAATGAGGGCTGGGGATCAGAACAAACTAAAGAGTTAGTAAATTTGATTGGTACCAATCAAATGATTGTTCAAACCGTGGTTCTGTACGGATATTCCTTCAGTTTAGAAAGCATGCGTGAACTAGAGATTGCTTTGAAACAACTAGATTCTAAAGTAAATCTAGTGAAACGGTATTAAGGAGAGGAGTTCGAAAATGAGAATATTACTCGAAGAGTTACCTCACCAAGAAGCGAGTTTGGAAGCTATTCTGGCAAGTTTTCCGGGAATCGATGAGCAATCAAATGATCCAGATGCAAACTATGTCTATGCCAATCCATTAATTAAGGGCCGTTATAACGAAAACATCAACATAGATGTCAAAATGGAGACGGGGACGGGTAAAACGTATGTTTATACTCGCATGATGTATGAACTTCATCAGCAAACTGGTCTTTTTAAATTTATTCTAGTTGTTCCTAGTCCCGCAATTAAAGAAGGAACTAAGAACTTCATTCAAAGCGATTATGCCAAACAGCATTTTTCTCAGTTTTACGGGAATACTAAAATCGAGCTCAATGTCATCAATGCTGGTGATTTTACTACACGATCTGGTCGTAAGAATTTCCCAGCTCAACTTCTAAATTTTGTGGAGGGCAGTCATCAAAATGCCAATTCTATTCAAGTATTACTGATTAATGCAGGTATGCTTAACTCGGCTAATATGAAAAAAGATGACTATGATCAGACGCTGATTGGTGGCGTGACAAGCCCGTTAGTAGCATTACAAAATACACGTCCAGTGATAATTGTCGATGAACCGCATCGTTTTCCAAGAGATAAAGCGAATTACAAGGCTATCCAAGCATTGAACCCACAAATGATCATACGCTTTGGTGCAACTTTCCCAACGCGTACGGAAGGAACTGGCCGAAATAAAGTCGTTATTACGGACTATTATCGTAACAAGCCTCAGTTTGACTTGAATGCCGTGGAGAGTTTTAATGGTGGTTTAGTTAAAGGAATTGATATTTACTATCCCGATTTGACTGAGACCCAAGCAAGAAATACTTATAAAGTGCAACGTGTGGCAGCAAAAGAGCTAGTCTTAAAACAAGGTCAAAAGGAATGGACCCTTGGTGTTGGCGATAACCTTGCTGAGGTAACCTCAGAGTTTGAAGGTGATGTAACTTATGTTGGTTCCAAGACGTTGAGTAACAATTTGGAACTGGAGGCAGGGATGACCCTTGTTCCAGGGACTTTTCGTTCAAGTTATCAAGAGTTGATTATTCATGATGCCATTGATCGTCATTTTGAAACGGAGCAAGAAAATTTCTTGCGAGAGAATAATAAAGAGTATAATTCCCCGCGTATTAAGTCTTTAAGCTTGTTTTTCATCGATAGTATTAACAGTTATCGTCAATCTGATGGTTGGCTGAAACAGACTTTTGAACGGATATTAAATGAGAAACTTACACGATTAATTCGGGAGTATGAATTTAAGCGTCAGCCAAGGGAAGAAGAGTATTTGAGTTTTCTACAAGCTACGCAAGCTAGTCTAAACAGTGATACTCAGAATGTTCATGCGGGTTATTTTGGTGAGGACCGTGGTTCCGGTGATGAAGCGATTCAGGCTGAAGTTAATGATATTTTGAAAAACAAGGAAAAACTATTGAGTTTTAAGGATGAAAATGGCAATTGGCAAACAAGACGTTTTTTATTCTCAAAATGGACTCTCCGTGAAGGCTGGGATAATCCAAATGTTTTTGTGATTGCTAAATTACGGACTTCCGGTAGTGAAAACAGTAAAATCCAAGAAGTTGGGCGCGGTCTGCGACTGCCGGTAGATGAAACAGGTCATCGCGTGCAGCAGGATGAATGGTCCTCTCGACTAGCCTTTTTGATCGGATATGATGAGAAAGAATTTGCGAAATTATTAGTCGGCGAAATTAACAGTGATACTAAGCTGGATCTTAATGAAACAATGTTGACGGAAGAAATGATCTCGGCAATTGTTGAATCCAGACAGAAAATTGACGCCAGTTATACGGAAGATATTTTGTTAGAAGAATTAGATGGTTTAGGATTGATTACACGATCTAACAACTTTAGAGAATCGGTGACAATCGACGGTGTTGAAAAATCGGGATTTGACTGGTTGATGAGTAAGTATCCTGAACTAGATCAAAATCGTTTGCAAAAAGACCGTGTCCGAGAAAACAATAAGCCTGATAATAAATTGCGAATCAGACTTAAAAAGGAAAACTGGGCAGAAATTAAAGATCTTTGGAAACAATTTTCTAAGCGGTACATGGTAGCATTTGAGCGAATTCCAGAAGACAACATGGCGGATATGGTGAAGAGTGTTCTGCTAAAACGTGACAATTATACTAAACAGCAACCAAGCCGAATTCGGCAAAGTGTTGAGGCCAGTGATGATAATCGTCGAACGGTTCTTCGAGAACAAGACACTCTCTACAATCATCAGTATTTACCGGGATTAAAGTATGGTCAGTTTATCAAAAGGTTGACCATAGCAACCGGAATTCCAGTGAAGTTAGTACACAGAAATCTTTTACACATGCTGAAGAATGATTTGCATGGTGACCAAGAATATCTGAGTGAAGACAGTTTGGCGACATTAATTAGAGAATTCAAGAATCGATTTGAAGAGAGATACAGCCAAGAATATGAATTTAAACCTTTAGAATTTCAAGCGAGAACTTCAGTGTATGATGTTGAAACAGATGATTTTGTCAAAGACATTGGAGCGGAAGTGATTGGTGTTCATATCGATGAAGAAGCAGGAGAAAGCTCAAGTTATCTTTATGAGAATCCTCCGATGCGTTACGATAGTGTCAATCCAGAGAGAGAACTACTTCGTCATGACTATGGAAATAAGGTGACGGTCTTTGGTAAATTGCCTAAGAAGGCTATTCAGGTGCCAAAATACACTGGGGGAACCACAACACCGGATTTCGTTTTTGTTGTCGAGAAAGAAGACGACACCAGCGTTTATTTATTAGTCGAAACGAAAGCTGAAAATATGCGGATTGGTGATGCTCGCATTGTGGAAATTCAAAAGAAATTCTTCGAAATGTTAAAAGACCACCAAGTGAAGTATAAAGAAGCAACCTCAGCAAAAGATGTTTATAAAGAAATTGAAAAACTTAGTAAGGGAGTGAACGAATGATGGAAAGTATCTCATTAATTGATTTAGCAGAGCAAGGACAATTAACCAAAACGGGCGCTCGTCCTAAACTGCCAATTCGGCTACCAAATGTGAATGAAAGTATTTTAGACGTTTATCGAATTCCTTTAAACTATCTTTATTACAACAATGAAAATGGACGGATTGCTTCCGCAGTAACTCGTTCTCAAATGGAACTTTTGCCAGATCTTGATGAGGATAATCCTGAATACAATATGGCGGTGGAATCCATGATTGTTGAAGACGATGCACCCAAATTAAGAGCAACCAAGAAAGATATCAAACAAAATTCCCAACATGTGCCAGGATATGTCTTATCTGACGGCCGAGTAATCGATGGGAATCGGCGTTTTACGGCATTACGTCAGTTGGCTCGTGAATCCGGAGAGACCTACTATTTTGAAGCGGTAATCTTACCGTTCTCTTATGAGTCTAAAACTGAACGTGCTGAAATTAAGCGACTTGAATTGGCGATTCAGATGGGGGTTGAAGAAAAGAAATCCTATGATCCGGTTGATTTGGCCGTAGACACATATCAAACGGTGGTCGCTGATCAATTACTGACTGCGGCGGACTATGCTAAGGAATCTCGGTCAACTAAAAAAGATGTGGAAAATCGCATTGATACTGTAGGCTTAATGCAGGATTATTTGGAGTTTATCAATGCTGCACCAAATGCATACCATATCATTAAAGATACAAAGCTCTATACACCACTTTTTGAATTTTCGAAAAAGTTGGCACGGCAATTTCCACATAAAGGTCCATCCTACGAGCAGTCAAAAGCGACAACGTTTGCTTTGCTTAGTAAGATGTTGTCTGTTGGTGAGGATACCGGTCGTGAAATTCGAGTGTACTTTAAGGATGTTCTTGCGAGTAGTGAAAGCAATAATTTTAACGATGCAGTAGAAGACAAGGTTGAGGATCTGCGTGACAAACTAGAGGAAACCACGATTACTTCTGCAGGAGACTTACGCAAGGCCCTAGCTAAAGCAACACCAGAACTGCGTAGTATCAATGAGGATTATGTCCAAACTGTTAACCGGCAAAATCGTGGGAAGAGCGTGGAAAGTTTTATCGGTGACGTGCAGGAGTCATTTGCTAGTCTTGAGGATATGAAAAAAAGTGGAGGATTGATTGGGAATCTGTCATTTTTTGAGTTAGGTAAGGATCAGGTTAAAGAAATTCGCGACCTTCTTATTCAAATCAATATTACTAGCAGAGAACTAATCGATATTTATGAAAATGAACTCTAATCCGGAAATTCGAACAGTAACAATAGACGGGGTAACCTATTACCAACTTGTGGATAGCGTTAAACATCCTTTGGATGAGAGAAGGATTCAGCGATTATTAGATAGATATCAAAGTTATTTTGTTGATCGAGGGGAATTACTGATTGATTCAGAAATGAATTATGTTCAGCTTGAGGAGTTGCTGGAGAAGTTAAATGCAGGGCTCGAAAAGTTAGGATATCCTCCGGTTATGGTTGATCGCGGGATAGAGAACTACATTAGCAATAGTAAATACGCCATTCGAGAGCATCAAACAGCTGGTTTGACAATCAAAGACTTTGATGAACGTTGGACTCCTGAATTGACAGGGTTTACTGAGATTCTTGATCAAGAGATAACACGACCATTGAAACCTAAACAGGTGCAAGCTAGTTTCTATTTAGCAAAAATGAAAAGAGCAGCCAATTTTTCTGTCCCGGGGGCTGGGAAAACGGCGATGATGTACGGTGCCTTTGCTTATCTCTCAAGTCCACAAGTTAATGAGGTAGATCGTTTGTTGGCGGTATCACCGATTAACGCTTTTGAAGCTTGGAAGACGGAGTTTAAAGAAGTTTTTGGTACAAAGCGGGAGCTACACTTCATGGATTTACGGACTACTCGCTATAAAGACCCTGGGAAAATTCGAAGTGACTGGAGTATCAGCAACGTTGTAGTCATTAATTTTGAAGCTCTAAAGGGAAGACTGAGTGTTTTAAATGAATTGATTGACGAACGGACGATGATTGTTTTTGATGAAGTCCATCGTGTGAAAGGAATTGGTGGGCAGCGAGCTCAGGCTGCCCTTGATTTAGGACCATCAGCTCAGTATCACTATGTGTTGACCGGAACGCCGATTCCAAACAGCTATAAAGATATCTATAATTTTCTACATCTGCTTTATGATCGTGAGTATGATAGTCACTTTGGTTGGGACGTAGGCGAGCTGGAAAATCCGGTCCCTTCAGTAGTAAATCAGAAATTAGCTCCTTTCTTCTGGCGGACGAATAAAAATGACCTGCAAGTACCACCGGCAGATTCGGATAATATTATTTCTGTTGCAACTAATTTCGATCAGAAGTTAGTTGCAGAAACAATTTACGAGCATGAAACAAGTATTCTTTCGATTTACTTGCGCTTATTACAGGCATCTACGAATCCAGCGTTACTTACAGATCGTTTGAATTATTCTGAATTAGGTCTACTAGACAGTGAAGTCGATTTGAATCAGTTCACAGCACTTACAAAAGAAGAAAAGGCTGATGTTCGTAAACAAGCTTATCTCAATCTTGGTGTTGAAAACATGAGCTCGCCAAAATTTGATGCAGGAATTGAATTGGTGTTAAATCTGGTTCATTCTGGGAAAAAAGTGCTAGTCTGGGGTATGTTTGTAAAAACGATGATTAAGATTAAGAAAACTTTGAAAGCTCATGATATCAGTGTAAATTTAGTGTATGGAGCTACGCCAAAGGATGACCGAGTAGATCTAATCAATGAATTTCGTGACGGTCCAGTTCAAGTGTTGATTTCTAATCCTAATACATTGGGAGAGTCGATCTCTTTGCATCAGTCTGTTCACGATGCGGTTTACTTTGAATATAATTTCAATCTAACCTTTATGTTACAGTCACGAGATCGAATTCATCGTTTGGGTTTGGCACCAAATCAATATACACGTTACTACTACTTGATGACTGAAGGTGATCGTGCTCATCAGGGTTTTATTGATAAAAAGGTATATGAGCGCTTGAAAGAGAAAGAAGAGGTTATGGCAAGAGCTATTGATGGTAACTTTTTGGTACCAGA
Source organism: Enterococcus sp. AZ149 (assembly GCF_051714285.1). Classification (NCBI taxonomy): domain Bacteria; kingdom Bacillati; phylum Bacillota; class Bacilli; order Lactobacillales; family Enterococcaceae; genus Enterococcus; species Enterococcus sp. AZ149. The sequence continues at coordinate 3,412,687 of NZ_JBIORO010000001.1, read as the reverse complement.
AGTTACGAATGATTATTTAGAAGATGTAAAGCGAATAATATCAGGGTAATATCTTAACCTCAAAAGCTAAGTTTTGAAAATTAGAAGAGACTAATCATTTATTTGTTTTGAATTTTGGAATCGAAAAATTCCATTTATTTTTTTATATTCTTCTATCAGCCAACTCGCCAAGTTGTGGTAATGATTTGAGGTAATGACAGGATATAACTCTATATAGTTCAGCAAAACTCTATGAACATGGGAATATTGATTCCACACGATATATATCCCTTTAAAACACTATAAAATAGAAGTTTGTTTAACCAAGTCTCAAGAAAGATCATAAATCTTCACAATTCTCTAAGCGTTAATTTTTGCTTTATACCAACGTTTCAGGGCTCTTTGTCAATAAGGACTGATGAGTTGTGCAAAATCAAGACACTTTCCAATTTTTGGAAAGTGTCTTTTTTTGAGAGAATAGGTATGAAAAAAGGTACGAGTTTTTTGATTAGCTGTTTTTAAGAGCTGGATATTTAGTGGTAATAGCGTTCTTTATAGGTGAATGTCACGTTATTTTAATGTTTTATTTTATTTTACTTTGCTTCTATAGCCTCATTTAGACGTTTCTCAAATTTTTCATATAGAATCAAGAAGAGTAGTTAAGTATAATCAAAAAAGTTAAGAAGCAGGGACAAAAGTAGCGAAGTAAAGTAGGTCATGTAGAAGCAAAAAGAGTAACAAGTGTGAGTGAAAAAGTTGAGAAGTAGCGACGAAAATTGCGAAGTAAAGTAGGTCATGTAGAAGCAAAAAGAGTAACAAGTGTGAGTGAAAAAGTTGAGAAGTAGCGACGAAAATTGCGAAGTAAAGTAGGTCATGTAGAAGCAAAAAGAGTAACAAGTGTGAGTGAAAAATTTAAGAAGCAGGGACAAAAGTAGCGAAGTAAAGTAGGTCATGTAGAAGCAAAAAGAGTAACAAGTGTGAGTGAAAAAGTTGAGAAGTAGCGACGAAAATTGCGAAGTAAAGTAGGCCATATAGAATCAAAAAGAGTAACAAGTGTGAGTGAAAAAGTTGAGAAGTAGCGACGAAAATTGCGAAATAAAGTAGGCCATATAGAATCAAGAAGAGTAGTTAAGTATAATCAAAAAAGTTAAGAAGCAGGGACGAAAGTAGCGAAGTAAAGTAGGTCATGTAGAAGCAAAAAGAGTAACAAGTGTGAGTGAAGAAGTTGAGAAGTAGCGACGAAAATTGCGAAGTAAAGTAGGTCATGTAGAAGCAAAAAGAGTAACAAGTGTGAGTGAAAAAGTTGAGAAGTAGCGACGAAAATTGCGAAGTAAAGTAGGCCATATAGAATCAAAAAGAGTAACAAGTGTGAGTGAAAAATTTAAGAAGCAGGGACAAAAGTAGCGAAGTAAAGTAGGTCATGTAGAAGCAAAAAGAGTAACAAGTGTGAGTGAAAAAGTTGAGAAGTAGCGACGAAAATTGCGAAGTAAAGTAGGCCATATAGAATCAAAAAGAGTAACAAGTGTGAGTGAAAAAGTTGAGAAGTAGCGACGAAAATTGCGAAATAAAGTAGGCCATATAGAATCAAGAAGAGTAGTTAAGTATAATCAAAAAAGTTAAGAAGCAGGGACGAAAGTAGCGAAGTAAAGTAGGTCATGTAGAAGCAAAAAGAGTAACAAGTGTGAGTGAAGAAGTTGAGAAGTAGCGACGAAAATTGCGAAGTAAAGTAGGTCATGTAGAAGCAAAAAGAGTAACAAGTGTGAGTGAAAAATTTAAGAAGCAGGGACAAAAGTAGCGAAGTAAAGTAGGTCATGTAGAAGCAAAAAGAGTAACAAGTGTGAGTGAAAAAGTTGAGAAGTAGCGACGAAAATTGCGAAGTAAAGTAGGCCATATAGAATCAAGAAGAGTAGTTAAGTATAATCAAAAAAGTTAAGAAGCAGGGACGAAAGTAGCGAAGTAAAGTAGGTCATGTAGAAGCAAAAAGAGTAACAAGTGTGAGTGAAAAATTTAAGAAGCAGGGACAAAAGTAGCGAAGTAAAGTAGGTCATGTAGAAGTAAAAAGAGTAACAAGTGTGAGTGAAAAAGTTGAGAAGTAGCGACGAAAATTGCGAAATAAAGTAGGCCATATAGAATCAAGAAGAGTAGTTAAGTATAATCAAAAAAGTTAAGAAGCAGGGACGAAAGTAGCGAAGTAAAGTAGGTCATGTAGAAGCAAAAAGAGTAACAAGTGTGAGTGGAAAATTTAAGAAGCAGGGACAAAAGTAGCGAAGTAAAGTAGGTCATGTAGAAGCAAAAAGAGTAACAAGTGTGAGTGGAAAATTTAAGAAGCAGGGACAAAAGTAGCGAAGTAAAGTAGGTCATGTAGAAGCAAAAAGAGTAACAAGTGTGAGTGAAAAAGTTGAGAAGTAGCGACGAAAATTGCGAAGTAAAGTAGGCCATATAGAATCAAGAAGAGTAGTTAAGTATAATCAAAAAAGTTAAGAAGCAGGGACGAAAGTAGCGAAGTAAAGTAGGTCATGTAGAAGCAAAAAGAGTAACAAGTGTGAGTGAAGAAGTTGAGAAGTAGCGACGAAAATTGCGAAGTAAAGTAGGTCATGTAGAAGCAAAAAGAGTAACAAGTGTGAGTGAAAAAGTTGAGAAATAGCGACGAAAGTAGCGAAGTAGAGTAGACCATTTAGAAGCAAAAAGGTGTAGTAAATTAGGAGGGATAGTAATAGTAAAATTAAAAAAATGGTTGTAATGTTGAGTTAATAAGAAAAAGAAAGTACAATGTTAAATGAAGAGAGAGAAAGTGTTAGAGAGTTGGGTGGGTACTGTGAATATAAAAACAGTTAGTATAGAAAAAATACGAACAATGCCAGAAAGTGCTTTTTTCGATAGAAAATCAGGTAAAATTAAACCACAAAAATTAGCAGAAACATTAATAGCATTTGCAAATACTAATGGTGGAATTGTGGCTGTGGGGATTAATGATGGAATTTTAGAAGGAGTTAATCAATTAGAGTCAATTAAATTAAATGATCTTATTCAAGTTGGGTACGATTGTTGTAAGCCTGTATTACCAATAAGACATGAATTTAGAGAAATAACAAAATCAAATGGCAATAAAGATAGGGTATTACTAATAGAAGTAGATCCTAGCTATGAGAAAGTATATTCAACAATGAAGGATAAAGTTTTTACTAGAGTAGGGGATGAAACTAAAGAGCTATCCTATGAACAGAGAAAAGATTTGGAATATGAACGTGGTTCAAGGAGTTTTGAAAGCGAAACAAATCCAGAATGTTTGTTGGAAGATTTAGATGAATCTTTATTAGAACGCTTTAAACAAATTCATGATTATAAGAAAAATGACATATGGAATCTTCTTTTTTCTAGAGGTTTAGCTAAGAGATTACCTAATAAGGAATATGTACTTACAAATGCAGCAATAATATTATTCAGTAATTACCCGCATGTATTTTTGCCGAATGCTAAGATAAGATTTATTCGCTATGAAGGATCGGAAGCTCAAACTGGAACTCGCATGAATGTAATAAAAAATGAAACGGTGGAAGGTTCTCTTCCAAATGTTTTAGATAAAATAATTAGTATCGTTGCAGGTCAGTTAAGAGAATTTAATTTTCTTAATATAGATACTAAAAAATTTGAAAAGGCTCCAGAGTATCCTGAGGAAGCATGGATCGAAGGTATAGTAAATGCAGCAATTCACCGATCTTACAACATATCAGGAGACGATATTAGAGTAATGATGTACGATGATCGATTAGAAATCCAAAGTCCCGGGAAATTTCCGTCTATTGTTACCCCTAAAAATATTAGAGAAGTTCACTTTTCGAAAAATCCAATAATAGCCAGAACTATGAATGATTTAAAGTGGGTAAGAGAATTTGGAGAAGGTGTTGATCGAATTTATAGCCAGATGGAAGCATTCTTTTTAGATGATCCAATATACGAGGAAAAAAATAATACTGTTAAATTGACTTTGAAAAACAACATCTATATTAGAAAATTGCGTCAATCTGAAAATATTGAGGACAAATTATCAATTGATTGGTCCGAATTAACAATAGGAGAACAACGAGCTTTATCTATTATTTATAATAAGGGAAAAATAAAAACAGCTCAACTTGCTAAAGATATGAACAATAGTACAAATACTGCTAGAAAAATTCTAGAAAGTTTAGAAGCAAAGGGAACAATAGAAAAAATAGCTTCATCTCGTACAGATCCTAATCAATACTATATTTTTAAAAATGATATGGCTGCAAATGTGTAGAAAATTTGAAGCAACTTATTTTTGATAAACATTCTTCTATCCTACAGATGAAAGAAAAAATTAAAATGGTAAAAGTTTTTACAGTTGTGTTATTCTATAAAAATTATTAATTAGTACGTTATTATTAGTTAAATAGTCTGTTCTAACGCACGTGTATTTTTGGGTACTCTATTAGGTACGGGTGCCTTAAAATGTGTTGAAATTCATTAAAACCATACCTGTCAAAATATTTCTTAACACATTGCTATTAAAGGGATTTACACCTCTTTAAAAATATCTGACACAGAACCAGGTCTTAAGAAAGCTCGTAAAGCTTCACAATTCTCAAAACGTTAATCTTTTTATCAAAGATTCGATACACTCTCTTTTTGGAGAGTGTCTTTTTTCGTATCAAATGGTAAGTTTTAGTAATTTTTTCATTATTATTCAGTTCTTTTTACAATCAAATAATTTGATTAATACCTCTAGCATCGATGACCATGATCGAAATTGCTCAGGTGTTGTTTATAGCGCATTGATATCTTGTTGAGTAATGGTTTTAATCGGTTGATTCTTCTTTGTCAGGAATTCTTTATTTTCATTTTCCGATGTCTTAAGGGTACCTTCTTCTATATTTATTAACTTCATGTCTATACGAACAACAATCTAAAATTATTGTACTATACCATGTTTATATAGACAACACAAGGAGGAAATACAAATGAACGAAAATGAAGGTGGTAGAAAAGTGGAAGTGCTAATCAACGATTTATTAGCAGAACGTCAGATGTCTTTAAGAGAACTCGCAAGATTGTCGGGAATTGAGCCATCAAATTTAAGCAATTTGGCAAATGGAAAAAGAAAAAAAATTTATTTAGAACACATTGAAAGGATTGCAGATGCGTTGGAGATTGATGATATCTCGAGGATATTAAAGTTGAGTAGGAATGTCTAATTTCCCTGACTCATAGTAGGAGTAAGTAATTTGGCTGATATTCAGTAGTTTAGCAAGTTGTTCTTGATTCAAGTCTTTGTCTTCGCGTAAGTCGCGAATTCTATGATACAAAAAATCACCCCATATGATAATATTAATACGGTCAAGGAGATTACATCATAATAACAAATTGTACACACCGATTACACATTATCCATCAAAAAGTATAAGAAAACATCAAAAAACCATAAATCAATTCTGTTATTAAATCATTTCCCTCAGATTTGGTCTTGCTTTCCAAAACGGGTTTCTATACAATAGAGGGGAATAGAAACCGAATAAAAAAAGGCACCCCGTATCAGAGTTGGCGCTCCAATACGAGGCCTTGAAAAGTCAATAGGACTGACTAATCAAGTTGCCATAGTCAATACCCTAAGGTATCGACCTGTTTATTGTACCTAATATTCTGTTCTTTTTCTAGTAGGAAAAGCAGATTTTCTGGGATTTTATGCAGGATGCCTTATGCTTATTTCGCTATGTCAAAAGGATTGGACAGTCGTCCAATCCTTTTTTTGTGTTTCAGATGGGGAAGTTAAAATAACAGGTATTGACACATTTCATTTATAAAATAAAGTGTCGGCAAGCCTCGGTTTCTATTCGTCTATCAAATAGTCAAAAAGCTCTGAGGAGGGATTCACATAGAAAGTGAAGTTGCTTGGAAACTGCCGGAAGGGATTTTTTAGATAAAAGAGGGGATGAAGCAATGAGAAAGAAAGACGAGTGTTGGCTAAAAAAGCGTGTAGCAACTGATGTAGTTTCGACATATAGTTTCGAGCAGTCGGACCAATTGACGGATACGATCAAACGAGAGATGAAGACATTATTTCCAATGTGCCGCTGTGTGGAAGAGACAAATGCAGAGTTATATTTCAAAAAGGCAACGGATGCGTTGCTTGGGGATGAAGGATTTGAGATCAGTCATGAGCATAATCAGACAGTCGTTTATGCGAACACTAGTAAAGGCTGGTTATATGGCTTCTTTGAACTTTACAAGCATGTGATTCGAACCACTGAGTTGCCAGAAAATCTGAGGTCGATTCCCAATCAAGCCATTCGTATGGTCAATCATTGGGATAATTTTGATGGGACGATCGAACGTGGCTACGCTGGAGAATCGATTTTCTATTCAAACAATCAGTTTCGGCACGACCATGAAACGGTACGCGACTATGCGCATTTCTTAGCTTCCATCGGAATGAATACGGTTTCTATCAATAACGTGAATGTTCGCGGAGATGCCAAATGGTTTATTACGGAACCGTATTTGATCGAGATTAAAAAGATCGCAGATACATTCGCTGCCTATGGGATTCGGACGTTTTTAAGTATCAACTTTGCGGCACCTTTATCCGTTGGAGGACTAATGACCGCCGATCCGTTAGCTGAGGAAGTTATTGCATTTTGGCAAAAAACAGCAGATACAATCTATCAGGTGATGCCGGATTTTGGTGGGTTTGTAGTCAAAGCTGATTCTGAAGGGGAACCGGGACCGTTTGTTTACGGGCGTGACCATAATGATGGTGCCAATATGCTGGCACGGGCGTTGCAACCCTATGGAGGGCTACTGATATGGCGCTGCTTTGTTTATGATTGTTTACAGGATTGGCGAGATCGCTCAATTGATCGTGCCAAAGCTGCCTACGACCACTTCATGAAATTAGACGGTACGTTTGAGGAAAATGTTATTTTACAGATTAAAAATGGACCGATTGATTTTCAAGTACGGGAACCCGTGACGCCGCTTTTTGGCGCGTTAAAACACACCAATCAAATGTTGGAATTCCAAGTGACGCAAGAGTATACCGGACAACAAAAGCACATTTGCTGCTTACTACCGATGTGGAAAGATGTGCTAGATTTTGATACGAAGCATCCACTTGAACACGCCACAGTAAAGAAGATTCTACCAGAGCAAAGTCCAAATCCTAAATACTCTGGCGTGGCAGCAGTCGTCAATGTCGGCATGGATGATAATTGGACCGGACACAAGCTAGCGCAAGCAAACCTTTTTGGCTATGGCAGATTGATTTGGAACAATGAATTAAGCACGGAAGCTATCCTTTGTGAATGGATCGATTTGTCCTTTGAGTTAGATGATTCTGCTAAAAAACGACTACTTGCAATCCTCGCTACGTCCTATCAGACCTATGAAAATTATACTGCCCCACTAGGTATCGGTTTTATGGTTCGTCCCAATCATCACTATGGGCCTGATGTCGATGGCTACGAATATGATAGATGGGGGACGTATCACTTTGCGGATAGAAAGGGCATTGGCGTCAATCGAACGTTAAAAGACGGCACCGGCTATGTAAGCCAGTATGCGGATGCTTGGTGTGAAACATACGAAAATGTAGAAACTTGCCCAGATGAACTTGTCTTATTTTTCCACCATCTGCCATACGACCATGTCTTACAAAGCGGCAAAACGATCATTCAACACATTTATGACACGCATTTCGAAGGCTATGAAAAAGTAGAGGAATATGTTACCGAGTGGGCTTCCTTACAGGGACAAATCGATGAAGAAAGTTATCAAAACGTCGCCGAACGATTGCAAGAACAAGTTCGTTCTGCTAGAGATTGGCGGGATCAAATCAACACGTATTTTTATCGTAAAAGCGGCATTCCAGATGCACATGGACGTCAAATTTATGCGTAGAAAGAGAATCACGTGCTAGGCTTCAAAGAAGAGATAGCCCGTTTAGATCACTGAGAAAAAAGATTTCAACCAGAGGTAAAATTTTTTGTAATATAAGTTAGTTTATCCAACTTACTAAAAAGAATCAGGAGGAAGAGTGATGAAAAAATGGAAAAAACAATTGATAGTGGTAGGTTCTTTGCTTTCGATATCGTTGGTGTTGGCTGGATGCAATGCTGGGAGAAAAAAGACTGAGACAACGGGGAGTGGTGATCGAGTAGAAATCAGCTTTAGTTGGTGGGGAAATGACGATCGCCATCAGGCAACCCAAGAGATGATCGCTCATTTTGAAAAGGAGCATCCTGAAATTGCAGTAAAAGGAGAGCCAAGCGGCTTTGGCGATTTGGATCAAGCATTCACGACGAGGTATGCTGGCAATACTTTGGCGGATATCACGACTTTACTCTACAATTGGGTGCCGCAATTCGGGCAAAATGACGGGTTTTATGATCTTAATACAATCGATAGTTTGGATCTGTCCACCTATGATCCTGATTTTTTGGCATTCGGACAAGTTGATGGAAAGCAGGTTGCCGTTCCTTATGGGGAAAATACTTTAGTTATGTATTTAAACAAATCCGAATATGAAAGACATGGTATTGATGTCACTACATTGAAGACGTGGGACGATTATGTGGAAGCCGCTAAGAAGTTACCAGAAGGGACCTTTTGTGTCGTATCCCCAACTTGGCGTTTTCCAGTAACCATTTGGTTGCAACAAAAGACTGGAACGTCTGAGTTTGATGAACAAGGAAATATGAATTGGACAGAACAAGACTATTTAGAAGCGATGACTTGGTATAAGGAAATGGCAGATGCTGGGGTCTTCGTTTCAAGACAAGATTATTTAGAAAATGTCGGCTCAGAACCGGTATCCTTAGCCACCAACAAAAAGTGGATTGAAGGACAATATGCGGGCGGCATCGATTGGAATGCCAGTATGTCTTCTAATTATGAAGCATTGAAAGAAGTAGGGGATGAAATGGTTGTCGTTGACTACCCAATCGCAGAAGGCGGCACCGAGGTGAATTTAATGTCAAAACCTTCACTGCTTTTTGCCGTTCGGAAAAATGTCGAACATCCAGAAGAAGTAGGAACATTTTTAAATGAACTTTTAAATGGCGAGGAAGCAAATAAAATTTTGGGTCTTTCCAGAGGGATTCCTGCTTCAAGCAAAGCGATCGAAGTATTGACGGAAGATGGACAATTATCAGGCGTGATGAAAGAAGGCTTTGAGTACGCCCAAAGTGTCGCAAAAATCAACCAGACGCCGTTCTATGAAGATGGTACCTTAACGACTATTTACACTGCAGAAATGGAAGCTGTCGAATTAGGACGAACGGATTTAGAAACAGCTGCTCGCAACGTCTACACGAAAACAAAAGAACAAGCCGAAAAGCTTGCGAAAGACTATAAATTGCAATAGGCAACTATCTGCATGCTTTATGGGAGTGAATGGCTTTTGTTTGCTTCCATGAAGTGTCGTGAATCGTTGTCAAAAAGTTTGGAGGGATTTTATGAAAAAGGAAAAAGTGGGCTTGATCTATGTAACCCCTTGGATGATTGGCTTTTTACTGTTGACCGCTTGGCCGATCTTGTCCTCATTTTATTACTCACTGACCGATTATTCTTTGGCTCGTGTCGGACAGACACCTGCATTTTTAGGCATTCAAAATTATGTGAATCTCTTTAAGGATCAAACGTTTCTTGATTCGATGCGGGCGACACTGATTTATACAGTGTTTACTGTGCCTTTTCAACTAGGGTTTGCGTTGTTCGTTGCGTTTATCCTGAATTTCAAATTAAAAGCCATCAATTTCTATCGGACGGCGTATTATATTCCCTCGATTCTAGGAGGAAACGTGGCCGTTGGTGTGCTTTGGCGATCAATGTTTCAACCAGAAGGTTTGGTGAATATTTTTCTAGGAACCGTTGGCATCGAGCCAATTAACTGGTTATCGACACCTACAGGCGCAATGGTCGTCTTGATTCTCTTGAAAGTGTGGCAATTTGGTTCCTCAATGTTGATTTTCTTAGCTGCATTGAAGGAAATCCCCCAGGATTTATATGAGTCCTCGAGTTTGGACGGCGCATCAAGGGTGACCCAGTTCTTCAAAATTACGATTCCTTTGATCACACCAACCATTTTTTTCAACTTAGTGATGCAGCTAAACAATGCCTTTCAAGAATTTAACGGTCCTTTTATTGTCACCGGTCGTGGTCCCCTCAATGCCACGTATCTGTCCTCGATGTTTATTTATGATAAAGCATTTAAAGAATTTGATATGGGCTACGCAAGTGCGGCAAGTTGGGTGTTGTTTGCGTTGATTGTTTGTTCAACGGTTCTTCTTTTCACGAGCCAAAAACGATGGGTCTATTATTCTGATGGAGGTGGGAAATAAATGGAGGCAACCCCTGTAGCATCTGCAAAAAAGAAGCACTCGAATAAGCATGGTCAAGCACTGATTCGCTATGTTTTGTTGACGGTCGTTGCACTGATTATGCTGTATCCAATTATTTGGATGGTTGGAGCGTCCTTCAAAACGAACACAGAGATTTTCACATCAATCGGCTTCATTCCTTCAACGATCGATTTCCAAGCATATATTGATGGTTGGAACACCAAGGGCGATTATACGTTCACCTTGTATTTTATCAATACCTTTAAATACGTCATTCCAAAGATTCTTTTTACCGTTGTCTCGGCGACTCTTACAGCCTATGGATTTGCTCGGTTTGACTTTCCATTCAAGAAAATCATGTTCTCGTTGTTAATGGCAACGATGTTTTTACCTCAAGTCGTAACCAGAATCCCCTTGTATCTCTTCTGGAATCGCTTGGATCTATTAGATACGTATGTTCCGTTACTGGCCAATTCATTTTTAGGACAAGAACCCTTCTTCGTGTTCATGATGATCCAGTTTATGCGTTCAATTCCACGGGATCTCGATGAAGCAGCGATCGTTGACGGTTGTTCTTCTTTCGGTGTTCTCTGGCGTGTCCTGATTCCGGCATTAAAACCTGCCCTGATTTCTTGTGTGATTTTTCAATTCGTTTGGAGTTTCAGTGATTTCTTAGGTCCATTGATTTATATCACTTCACAAGACAAATTCCCAGTATCTCTTGCGTTGCGGCTCAACGTTGACCCATCTACTAATACCCCATGGAATCAAGTGTTTGCAATGTCGGTGATCTCATTATTGCCAGCAATCATCTTATTCTTCAGCGCGCAAAAGTATTTTGTCGAAGGTGTCACAAGTTCGGGTATCAAAGGATAGGAGGTAAGTATGAATCCTTTCTTTCACGCTATTTCTGAGTGGACCGTTACCATCGTCCACTCAGCCTATCGGCTTTTGGTTTATCAGCTGTATTTCATCCTGTCGAATAGTTTACTCCTGATGCACTTGTTTTTTCTTCGATTGACTCTGAATAATATTGTCTTCTTTTGGGTACCCCTAGTATTTTTAATTGCAAGTCTGTCCGCTCAATTCGGCTTATTTAACAACCCAGAGCATTTATCGAATACAAAGAACTATTTTCAGTACTATCGAGAATGCTTGAAGAAAAACTGGGGATTATATTTCTTGTATTCTCTGATCATTCTCTTGATCCTCTTTGGACTGAAAATACTGATATTATATCAACGCTCTGTTATGTTTTTGCCATTTGTCCTTACGAGCTGTTTTTTATTAAGCAGTATGCTCTTTGTCTTACTGATCTCAAGCGATTCTCGCGTCGCTCAAATCCCATTTAAGAAGAAAATAGAATGGTCATTGCTGATAAGCTACCGATTGCCTTCAGTCACTGTTTATAATAGTGCATTTATTGGACTGTCAATTTTCTTAATGCAGTATTTCTCTTTGGCGTATCTTTGTTTTCTTAGTGGTGTAATCAATTACGGCGTGTATCGTAATTTGATTCGACGATTTTCACTTGATTTGTTTTTTGAGGAGTGGGACAACAAGAGCGAACGGCTTGAAATGAATACTAATCAAAAACTGTAGCTTAAATTTAAAAAAAGAGGTGTTTCTATGAAAATAAAAAATCCTGTCTTATCCGGCTTTCATCCTGATCCATCCATCATCCGAGTAGGAGATACGTACTATCTAGCTAATTCAACGTTCGAATGGTTCCCTGGGATTCGTTTGCACGAATCAAAAGACTTGGTCCATTGGAAACTGCTGGATGCTCCTCTCGATTCAGTAGAGATGCTAGACATGAAGGGAAATCCGTCGTCTGGTGGAATATGGGCACCAGACTTATCCTATGCAGACAACAAATTTTGGTTGGTGTTTACCGACGTCAAAGTTGTGGATGGGGCATTTAAGGACATGACCAACTATTTGACTACCGCAACGAACATCCATGGACCGTGGACTACACCGATTCGATTGAATGGCGTTGGCTTTGATCCCTCTCTGTTTCATGATGAGGATGGCAGAAAATACCTCGTGCAACAGACGTGGGATCATCGAGAGTATAAAAATCCTTTCAATGGCATTACACTGACCGAATTTGATGTAGAAACCATGCAGTTGAAACCAGAAACTGCTCGAATGATTTATGAAGGAACGAATGTAGGATTAGTTGAAGGTCCGCATCTATACAAAATAAATGGGCGTTACTATTTATTTGTGGCAGAAGGTGGAACTGTCTTTACCCATCAAGAAGTCGTAGCTAGATCCTCTTCACTGGAAGCTGATTCGTTCGAAACCGATCCTCATGGTCCGTTTCTAACCAATTACGATACGCCTCATTCATACTTGCAAAAGCAAGGACATGGGGCACTTGTGTCTACTCCGTCAGGCGAATGGTACTATGCATCGCTATGTGCCAGACCCTTACATCGAGAAAACGAGTCGGTGACAAATCCTCGCGGATGGTCAACTTTAGGACGTGAGACTGCCATTCAAAAAGTTGAATGGGATTCTGAAGACTGGCCAAGAATCGTTGGTGGACATGGGGGACAAACAAGCGTGGAGGCTCCTAAAGATGCAGCACCTACAGAAGTTTTGAGTAGCCGCTCTCATTATGATGACTTTAGTGAGAAGCAGCTAAATAAAAACTGGCAGACCCTTCGTGTACCATTTTCAGCAGAAATGGGCAGTGTAGGCGATGGGAAACTAGAACTAATTGGAAAAGGAAGCTTAACAAATCATCATGATCTTTCAATGATCGCACGCCGTTGGCAAACCTTTTATTTTGATGCAATAACAAAAGTAAAATTTGATCCATTTTCTTACCAACAAATGGCAGGACTAACCAATTACTATAATGACCAACACTGGTCCTTCATTTTTATCACTTGGAATGAAGAAAATGGAAAAGTAATTGAAGTAGCTGAAAACAATCAAGGAACCTATACGTCCTACTTAAGAGAAAATGCGCTTACCATTCCAGATGCTGTGGATTTTCTATGGTTCAAAACAAAAGTCCGCAAGCAGACCTATAGATATGCCTATTCCTTTGATGGAGAAACATGGCAAGATTTACCAATCGAATTTGATTCTGCTATTCTATCGGATGATTATGTATTACAAACTTGCGGCGGCTTCTTCACCGGAGCATTTGTCGGACTAGCAGCGGTTGACTATGCAGGCTATGACACAAAAGCTGTGTTTTATGAATTTGATTATCGAGAGATGGATGAGGAAGGGCGCAGTTAATTATTATATTGATCTAGAGTAAACTCATTTTTTGTAAGTTTACTCTTTTTCGCTAATTTCTTTCAGTTGGCGGATGAAAAAGTGAATACTCTTAGGTGCTACACATTTTTTAAATTTTGATTGGCGACCTTACTTGTCCAAGATTCCCCTATAAAGCTCATCTAACAGCTCCTAACCTTATATACATTTACATATCTAACTCTTATCTTTTCGCTTTTAGTTAGTTAAAAAGCAAAAAATAAAGGTGAATCCGAGCTATTTTTAAATAATTAACCAGATAATCTTCCGATTGGAACGGTTAAATAGTGAATGATTGGTAGAAAAGAGATTAGAGGATGCGAGTTGTGATAAGTAAACTCATAAAAGAAGAATTCTAGAAAAGTAGAGAAAAATAGGATTAATGAAATAATCGAGATCCTTAATTTTTAACAATTTTCGTAAACCATAAATGAATTGACGAAAGCTTAGTGGGGGTGAAAGAATAATTACAAAAAAATATTGACTTAAAAAAATGGCTATGGTAATCTATAAACGAAAATAGTGGGAACGTTTCCAAAATGCATCTTCGTTAAATTTTTATTTTTTTAGACGAAAATGGAAACGTTTCTAAAATGTATTGGGAGGAGATTGAATTGGAAAAGACATTGGGACCAGGTGGTGAGATAAGGGCGGTACAACGGGATAAAAAAAATATCTCGAAGTGGGAAAAATTAAAGAAACAGTTGCGGCGTGATAAGTGGATGTACTTGTTGCTCTTACCAGGTATCATCATGACGTTTATCTTTAAGTATGTGCCAATGTACGGTGCTGTGATTGCATTTAAAGACTATAATCCTATGCTAGGAATTTTGGAAAGTCCTTGGGTAGGACTAGATCACTTTAGGGAATTTATCAGTTCACCAAATTTTACGCTTTTGCTGAGCAACACATTAAAAATTAGCATTTATGGTTTATTGTTAGGTTTTTTTCCACCAATTATTTTAGCACTGAGCTTGAATCAAATTATCAATAAAAAAATAAAACAGAAAATCCAGTTGATTCTATATGCGCCGAATTTTATCTCAGTAGTTATTATCGTGGGGATGCTGTTTTTGTTCCTATCCGCAAATGGACCTATTAATGGGTTAGTAGAAAAGGTTACGGGGCAACCAATTATGTTCATGTCTAATCCAGCTTATTTCAGAACGATTTATATTTTATCGGGAATTTGGCAAGGAATCGGCTGGTCATCCATTCTTTACACCGCGACGCTGGCGGGAGTCAGTACCGATTTATATGAGGCAGCAAATATCGATGGGGCAAATATTTTACAAAAGATTTGGCATATCGATTTGCCTGCATTGAGGCCTGTGATGGTGATCAGCTTCATCTTGGCCGCCGGCGGTATTATGAATGTAGGATATGAAAAAGCCTACTTGATGCAAACTTCAATGAACATCCCTGCCTCAGAAATCATTTCCACTTATGTATACAAAGTCGGCTTGCAATCAGGTGATTATGCCTACTCTGCTGCTGTTGGTCTGTTCAATATGATTATTAATGTCGTTTTATTACTGATTGTCAACAATATAACCAAGCGGCTAAACGATGGTCAAGGCTTGTAATGAAAGGAGAAAATTATGAATAGTGCTTTATCAAAAATCGACCGTCAAATCTTATGGTTGAATCGAGTGATTGTAACTTTTTTAGTCGTCATCACCATTGTTCCGCTGATTTATGTACTGGTAGCTTCTTTTATGGACCCAGCTACTTTGATCAATAAAGGTATAAGCTTCAATCCGAAAGATTGGACAATACAAGGATATCAACGGGTATTTGCAGATGATTCCATTTTACGCGGTTTTGTAAATTCGTTGTTTTACTCTTTTAGCTTCAGCTTATTGACTGTATTTATTACGATGATCACTGCGTATCCTTTGTCTCGACCTAACTTGGCGGGGAAAAAGATTATTATGACTTTTTTTGTCATTACAATGTTCGTGGGTGGCGGCTTGATACCTACCTATTTATTGGTAAAGAACTTGGGCATGTTAGATAGTGTATGGGCGATTATCGTACCAGGTGCTATAAATGTGTGGAATATTATCTTAGCCCGTACCTATTTTAGTGCTTTGCCAAAAGAACTTTCTGAAGCTGCTACTATCGATGGCGCCAATGACTTGCAAATACTGTTCAAAGTCATGCTTCCATTAGCTAAACCAATTATGTTCGTATTGTTTTTATATGCCTTTGTTGGGCAATGGAACTCATATTTTGATGCCATGATTTACATCAAAGATCCCGACTTACAGCCGTTGCAACTCGTATTAAGAAATATTTTGATCCAAAACCAACCTTCACAAGACATGGTGGGAGCCAATACTGCCATGGCAGAAATGAAACAAATTGCTGAGTTGATCAAATACGCAACGATCGTCATTTCTAGTCTGCCATTAATCATAATGTATCCTTTCTTCCAAAAATATTTTGATAAAGGTGTTTTAGTTGGTTCTGTTAAAGGGTAAGTATTGTTCACTATTTGTATGAATAAAAATTATAAAGGAGATTTTAAGATGAAAGCAAAATGGATGCTGCCAATCGTTTTTACTTCCGTACTAATTTTGGGGGCTTGTGGAGGCTCAAAAGAAAAGAGTAAATCAAGCCCTGATTATGAACTAGAAAATGTCTCTTTTCCATTGAAAGAAAAAGTATCTTTAAAAATGATGTCTCAAAGTGCCCCTTTGGCTCCCAATGATCCTAATGACAAATTGATTTTCCAACGATTAGAAGAAGAGACCAATCTCCATATTGATTGGACAAACTACAGTAGTGATTTTGCCGAAAAAAGAAATTTGGATATCGCTAGTGGGGATTTACCAGATGCCATCTTCAACGCCGCTGCAGGTGACTATGATTTATTAAACTGGGCGGAAAGTGGCGTTATTGTACCGATTGAAGACTTGATCGAAGAATATATGCCAAATCTGAAGAAAATTTTTGATGAAAACCCCGAATACCGACAAATGTCTACTGCACCTGATGGTCACATTTACTCTATGCCTTGGATTGAAGAATTAGGCGAAGGAAAAGAGTCGATTCATACAGTAAATGGGATGGCTTGGATCAACAAGGAGTGGTTGGATAATTTGGGTCTTGAAATGCCGCAAACCACTGATCAGTTGATGACTGTGTTGGAGGCTTTCAAGACGCAAGATCCAAATGGTAATGGTGAAGCAGATGAAATTCCTTTTAGCTTTATTAACAATGGAGGAAACGAAGACTTAAAATTTTTAATGGGGGCATTCGGTCTAGGTGATAATGATGACCACTTAGTCGTTGATAACGATGGCCAGGTACAATTTACTGCTAACAAAGAAGGGTATAAAGAAGCCATCAAATATTTCAATGAAATGAATAATAAAGGTCTTATTGATAAAGAGGCTTTCGAACAAGATTGGAATACTTATGTTGCCAAAGGGAAAGAACATAAGTATGGCGTGTACTTTACTTGGGATAAAGCAAATATCACGGGTGCAGATGATAGTTATGACGTCTTGCCAGTCTTAGCGGGACCAGATGGAACGAAACACGTTACTCGTACGAATGGCATGGGTTTCTCAAGAGATCGTTTCGTAATTACTAGTGCGAATAAAAACTTGGAACTTACAGCTAGGTGGATAGATAAAATGTATGAACCGTTACAGTCTGTCCAAAATAACTGGGGAACCTACGGTGATGAAGCACAGGCGAATATTTTTGAATTAAAGGATGGTATGTTAAAACATTTGCCTTTAGAGGGGACAGCACCGGGAGAACTAAGACAAAAGACCGAAGCTGGAGGACCATTAGCAGTTCTTGATTCTTATTACGGCACAGTCACTACTATGCCAGATGATGCGAAGTGGCGTTTAGATTTGATGCATGACACGTATTTGCCATATATTACAGAAGACAATATCTATCCACGTGTCTTTTTAGAAAAAGAAGAAACAGATCGATTAGCAAAAATTGAAACAGATATGTGGGATTACATCTATCGCAAAAGAGCAGAGTGGATCACCGGCGGTAAAATCGATGAAGAATGGGAAGAATACCTTGCTGAATTGGAACGTGTAGGTTTGGAAGAATGGATTCAAATAAAACAAACTGGCTATGATAATTTTTTGAAGGGAGCACAATAAGTGTTAGTAGAAGAAACGGCGATTTTGGATAAAGCAAATCGATTTATTGAAATGATGCGAGGAAAAGTTAACCCTCAGTATCGACAAAACTATCATTTTTCCGCACCCATCGGGTGGATAAATGACCCCAATGGGTTTATATATTACAAAGGGCATTACCATCTCTTCTATCAATACTATCCTTACGATAGTCGATGGGGGCCCATGCATTGGGGGCATGCGCGCAGTAGTGATTTGGTCCATTGGGAAGATCTACCAGTAGCGTTAGCCCCAGATCAACCTTATGACAGCGGCGGGTGTTTCTCAGGAAGTGCAATTGAAAGAGACGGAAAACTATATTTATTTTATACAGGCTGTCAAGAAATTGATGGTATTAGCCATCAGCATCAATGTTTGGCGGTCTCTGAAGATGGTATTCATTTTAGCAAATACAGTGGTAATCCTGTGGTAGCAGAAAAACAGCTAGGTGAGAATGGGCTGATACAAGAATTTCGTGATCCTAAAGTAATTGTTCACAACGATGCTTACTATATGGTAGTAGCTACTAAATCTACACAGTCTACTGGTAGAATAGTGATGTTTCAATCGTCAGATTTGTATACTTGGCACTTTTACTCTGTGTTGCTAGAAGGGACTTCAGAGCAAGGAATAATGTGGGAATGTCCTGACTTATTCCATTTAGACGGACGAGATGTCTTAATCATGTCACCGATACAAATTAAGAAGAACGGACTGGAATATCATAATATCAGTTCTACCATGGCTTGTATTGGTGAGGTAGACTGGGAAACAGGTCAGATGATAGTTGATAATTTCCATGAAATGGATTTTGGAATGGATTTTTATGCACCACAAACAACAACAGATCCTAATGGTGGACGGGTGATGATTGCTTGGATGCAGATGTGGGATCGTACATTGCCTACACATGAGTTAGGCCATCTTTGGGCAGGCTCTATGAGTTTGCCCCGAGAGTTAAGAGTGAAAAAAAATCGATTGGTACAAAAACCCATCTCAACTGTATATAGTCATTTAGTTTATCAACAAGGCAGTGAAAATATTGCAGTGACTGACACATCAGTCGTATTTCGAAACGCGCTGTCTGATTCTTCATATTTACATCTAGTCGCAGATTTGGAGAAAGCAGAAGTTTTTACAATTGAATTACTGCGGTCTAAGACGGATTGTCTCAAACTAACTTATGACACTGCTAAACAGGTTTTTGAATTGGATCGTCAGAAACTAGGAAGAGAGCTTACAGGGGCGGAAGAAGACCCTCTGAATGTCCGAAAAGTTGAAATACCTTTGATTGATAATCAGCTCGTTCTTGAGATTTTTAGAGATACCTCATCAGTTGAAGTCTTTATTAATGGTTTAGAAGTTATGACGGCTACTTTCTATGAGCTGGAAAAAGCTCGAGATATCTTATTTCATTCGATCGGAGAAAGTCGTATTCAAGCTTTTGAAACAGCGAGTGTGAAATAAATGTTTGATTGCTTAGGCGATGAATCAATTATTTAATAGGTTTTGAAGGATAATTTTTTAGAAAAGAACAGATAGCTAGATTTCCCATGGCTTTGCTATTAGTATTTTGAAAAAATTAGTAATTTATGACAAAATTCATTATACTAAACTTGTGCAGAAATGTGAGGGATCAACTATGAAAGCAACAATGAAAGATGTCGCAAAATTAGCAGGTGTCGGAGTAGGAACTGTTTCCCGGGTATTGAATAACGGCTCTGTTAAAGCTTCTACTAGAGAAAAAGTTGAAGCAGCAATGACAGAGTTAAACTATCAACCAGATTTTTATGCCCGGGGGTTAAAGATGAAGCATACGAATACGGTTGCTTTGATTCTACCCACTGTATGGCATCCATTTTTTGGCGAATTTGCCTACCATGTAGAAACAGCATTAGAAAGACAAAACTACAAGCTTTATTTGTGTAACTCCAGTGGGAATAGTGAAAAAGAACAAGAATATATCCAGATGGTCAGCCAAAATAAAGTAGACGGCATCATTGGAATTACTTATTCAGATATCGATGAATACATTTCGAGTAATCTGCCTTTTGTTAGTATTGACCGTTATTTCACTGAAGAGGTGATTTATGTGACCGCTGACAATGCGGCCGGTGGACGTTTGGCTGCAAATGAACTTTATCGCCGAGGATGTCAGAATGTAGCATATATCGGTGGGTACCAAGAAACACCGAATGAAACGAAGAGTCGTCGAAAATATTTTGAGATCGAGTGCCGTCAACTGGGGATTTCCTATAAAGCGTTAGATATGTTAGAACCTTTAGACCATCTCTCAGAACGTGTAACAAATTTTTTGTTAGAGAATCCTGATATCGATGGGATTTTTACGATCAACGATCCGATGGCATTAGCTGTCATTGGTATGCTTGAAAAAATAGGGAAAAACGTACCAGAGGATGTCCAAGTTATCGGATTTGATGGTCAAAAGATGACAGAAGGAGACCCTTATCTCGTCTCAACAATTGCCCAACCTACAAAGCAAATGGCGGAAGTGGCAGTGGCAAAATTAATTGCTGTCATTAATGGAGAGACAGTAGAAAAACGTACCGTATTGCCGATTGAATTTGGCGAAGGTGGCACAACGAAACCTTTAGTGAGAAACGATTTTGCTTAGTGCAAATACGTTTCTTTTTTTGAAGATAAGTGAATGAAAGGTGTAGATAAAATGTTATATGGTGGAATTGAAGCTGGTGGAACAAAGTTTGTCTGTGGGATTGGTAATGAACAATTACAAGTGATAGAACGGAAAAGTTTTCCTACCACAACACCAGAAGAAACGATGAAGCAAGTGTTTGATTTCTTTGATAAGTACAAAGGAAATATCGCATCAATTGGTGTAGGAGCATTTGGGCCAATTGATATTCAAATCGAATCAAGAACTTACGGATATATCACCAACACTCCGAAGGTAGCTTGGCAAAATTATCATTTTGTAGGAGCTTTGGAAAACGCCTTGTCGGTTCCCATCTATTGGACTACCGATGTAAATGCTGCTTGTTATGGAGAATATATGGCAGGGTATGGAAAAGGTAAAAATAGTGTTCTTTATTACACCGTTGGTACTGGTGTTGGTGGTGGTGCTGTAGTCGATGGAAAAATAGTCACAGGTTTCAGTCATCCTGAAATGGGACATATGCTCTTACAACGTCATAATGAAGATCAATTTGAAGGAATCTGTCCTTTTCATCATGATTGTTTGGAAGGGTTAGCCTCAGGCCCCGCGATTGAAAAACGCTTTGGAAGAAAAGCCCAGACCATTTCATTTGATCATCCTTATTGGGCGATTGAGGCAGATTATCTTGCTCAGTGTGTGTATAACACAACGTTACTATATGCACCGGAAGTAATAATTTTAGGTGGGGGTGTAATGAAACAGCCGCAACTACTCGAGTTGATTCGCCAAGCGTTTAAAGAAAAAATGGGTTCCTATGTGGATACCCCTGCTCTTGAAGAATACTTACTAACTCCAATGCTTGCTGACGATGCAGGTTTGATCGGCTGCTTAGCTTTAGCAATAAAGAAGTTGGAACAATAGTAGCATGTTAAAGAACGTGTGAGAGAGTTTTTATAGCAGTTGGGATAGATAAAAAGGTTAACTAAAATGTGAGTTAGAAAAAAGGATGGCTAATAATAGATGTTCATATATATTTTTTGCGTAATCGAATGTCGCAAATAAGAATTTTTTCTTTCGTTCTCGTCTTCAGTTATATTGTTGTCTAGCTGCCTCAAAATTACTTCTTAGTGCTTGTTTTTTTTCTATTAGCCCGAGCAAAGAAAAAGGAAACAGAATGTCTTATTAAAGCCAATTAGGCCTACGCCTAATTGGCTTTCTATATTCCTGTGCTAATTGTGTTTGGGTGGGATGAATATCCTTTTTATTAATAATAGTGACGGTGTAATGAACGGTTTTGCTAACGGTAAAGATTCAACTTTCTACAAACGCGAACATCCTTTGAATTTGATTTACTAAAAGCTGGGTAGCTTCTCATCAGTCATTCTCTTCATTGGGGTTAATAAAGTGTTGTCAGTCATCCTGCCCTATTCTCAACAAGTACCTGCCTAATGCCTTCTTCAAACGTTGTGATCTTAAAATGAGGGAATGCCTTTTTGAATTTATCAGAGACAAAAAGATTATCCACCGTGTATCTAGGTAATAACTCACTTAGTTCGCGCGCGTTTTTACTGAATAGCTTAGCAAGTTTAAATTGCCACAAAGGAATGACGCGGTATTTCAATGGTTTGCCCTCAATTTTTTCGGCGAGATCGATCATGTCTTGGAAACTATGAGGTGTATCACAGGGCAAATGCCAAGTTTGGCCATAGGCACTAGGCGTATTTCCGATAAGGGCCATTGCTCGGCTAGCATCAGGTGTCCATATAAGTGTGCGTAAAGTGTCCTTATTGACAGGTATTTTGACGGGAGCATTGTGGACTATATTGTTTAAGACGAGTGTATTGGTAATGCTCTGGGTCTTGCCTGGGCCGTAAAACTCTGGGGCTCGACAAATCACCGCATCTAAACGGCCACTTTCCATCTCGGATAAAACCAATTGAGCCATTTTAGAGCGCACGAGGGACTTCCTGCCTGCTGGAAAAAATGGCGTGTCTTCCTTTTGGGGTGTACGATCCTTTGGATACATATAAGTATTATCAAAAAAAACCAGTTTGCTCTGTGCTTCTTGGCAAGCGCGGATGACATTTTCTGTGATTTTCATAAAATTGGTTTCCCACAGCTCTGCATCCATCGGTAACCCAACAGTGAAGTAAACAATCTCACTATGTTCAATCGCTTTTTTCGTTTGCGAAAAGTCCATCAAATCTGCGGAAACGATCTGATCTGTAGGATTGATTTTTTGAGGCTTCCGGCTAACTAGCCGAAGCTCATTTGTGTAATTTTTGTATAGTTCTTTTGCTAGTTCATAGCCGATTTGTCCATTGCTTCCTAAAATTGTTTGCATGACTGTACCTCCTCAAGATATAGTTTTGCTACAGCACGTACAGAAAAAGGATTTTGGCCAGTGATGATCCGCCCATCTTTTAGGGCAAATGCTTTATAAAAGCGTCTTTTTTTGAATTGAGCGTTCCTTTCTTCTGCGGCGGTTTGATTAAAGAAAGGAACTTTGTTCATTTTCCCGGCGAGAAATTCTTCGGTTTTCGTAAATCCTGTGATTTTTTTTCCAGAAATCAAAAAGCTTCCTTCTCTATCTTTTATATTTAGTAAACCAGCGATTCCGTGGCAAACAGATAAAATATACCCATTGTTTTCATAAATGGCTAAAGCGAGTTCTTGCAGCTCTTTATTATCAGGAAAATCCCACATGACACCATGCCCTCCGGTAAAATAAATCGCATGGTAGTCATTTGGATTTACTTCTGCGGGTTTTTTCGTTTGAATCAAGCCGTTTTGAATGAAATTTTCTTCCAGATAAATGTTCATAATGGCTTGATCTATATATTTCATGCTTCTTGGATCTAGAGGAACAAAGCCTCCTAATGGACTTACGAAATCAACATCAATCCCTTGTTGATAGACTTCATCTAGAAACTCGGCACTTTCTCCTAACCAAAGTCCGGTAGCCTCGTTCGTGCCAGCATATTTTTGAATGTTTGTTTCAACAACTAATACTTTCTTCATGAATGGTCCCTCTCGTTCATAATGTGAAGGACTTTCGTTAAAAAGGATTGGAGTTTTTTTATTTCTGTTTGCTCATGATCGAGATAGTAATAATTTTTTGTTCCTTCTTGCCTGAAATTCACGATTTTGGCTTCTTTCAAGATTTTCAAATGATGTGAAATGGCGGGTCTAGATAAATTGGTGGCCTCTAATAAGGAAGTGACCTGTAAGCCAGCACAATTTTCCTCTTCCAGCAACCGAATGATGATAGCTTGTCTTTTTTTGTCACCTAGCGCGATTAAAAAATCACTTAACTCAGAAAAATCTTGTTGCAGATTGGCATAATCTATCATAATTGTCTCTCCAGTATCGTTTAAAAGTTTAAACCATTAAACCATTTAAAGGAGATTTTTGCAATGAAAGAAGCTCGAGAGCATTCCTCTTCTCCACCATCGCTAAGGAGATTAGAATGTTTTGTAAGCAAATAGATAATAATGGAAAAGCATAAGAGCATTTGAGCCTTTTTGTGTTTAGAAGTAGCTTATTTTTTTATGAAGTGATTAAGAGCCGTGTGTTGCTCATTTTTTGTTGTTGTGTTATGTATGTAACATCTAGACAAAAGACGTAGTGAGATATGAGGCGGAGAATATGAGAGACTTACAGTTAGCATTTATCAGTAATCGCACAACTAAACGCTTATTTCGAGTTTTGAGTGTGATGGAACGAGATCGTTTATTTACAATTGGTGAAATGGCAGAAAAGATGCAAGTCACACAACGCACAATTGCAAATGATCTCAAGTATGTGAAAGACTATTTTGGTGATTGTATTACCCTAATTTCGGGGAATAGTGGCTTTCTTTTTGAAGAGAAAAAACCTTCCGTGTACCAAGAAAAGAAACAAGATTTGCTAGAAAATGAGTGTTTATTTGAAATCATCGGTCATATTTTTCAAGGGGAATTGATGGATATTGACGAGTTGGCCCATCATTATCATTTTTCTGAGAGCACGTTTCGACGGTTGTTGGGTCAATCGAACAAAATATTGAGCAGTTATCGGTTAAAATGGGTGTCGAATCCATTGACAATTGAAGGGAGCGAAGCGGATTTACGGAAATTCTTCAAAGACTTTTATTACGAAGGGATTGATACTGCCCATACCCTTGTTCCCGACCCCGCATTGCATGAGTTGGTCTTAACCCAGTTAAACAACAAACTAGGACAATATGATATTGGCTCTGGAACAACACCAGCTGCTTTTTACTATACTTTTTTTATTGCAATCAAACGGGCGAGCCTTGGTTTTCCGATAACAGTCCCGAAATACTTGATTGAATTAGCCTACAAAGGAAATAGCTTCTCCCTCCTGTATTCTTTAAAAGACGGAATCAACAAGCTTTACGGCGTAGAACTAGCGAAGGAAGAATTTGCATGGATTTATTTAGTTACTATTTGTAAACGTACCTTAGATCGAGAAGCATCGGAGGAAAAGTTCTACCAGCAGTTTCATCAAGGATCAGAAATTGCCAAACTTACGGAGGCTTACTTACAAGAGTTTGAGCTCACAAATGAGAGCTATGCCAAGATAAAAATTTTCTTGCAATCCTTCTTTTTGTCTAGAAAAGTGAACTATGCGTTAGCTCCTGCATTGAACAAAGAGGCACAGGACATCAAAGAATCTCTCATGCGTTCTGACAATGAAAACTATCAACGGAATTTACGATTTTTAAAGAAGCATCAAAGAAAAGACTTTTTGGCTGCACCATATCTTGAAGATATTTGTGTGAGTTTAACGATCTACAGTGATTTGATTTTTGATTTTTATTCACCAACAAAAAGAATTTATTTTCTTCTAGAAGGTGATCACTTCATCTGCCAACAGATTCGAACTCGTGCAATGCAACAGTTTGGGACAAAGCACACGTTGACCTTTTTGCCATTGCAACATCTGACACAAGAAATATTAAATGCCGATCATATTGATTTGATTGTCACAAACTATAATCGGTACCTCTTAGACTATATTATTGAAACAGATTACTTGTTATTGAAAGCTGTCCCAGATGAGCATGACTGGCGGAATCTGGAAAGAAAAATTGATCCGTATCGAAAACCATTTCTCTAATCCCCGTACACTCGTTAAAAGTATTAACGAGTGTTTTTTTTCATTTATTTCATCCGAATATGAAAATGTTGATTCCCATTTTATCTAAAAATCATGTAACCTTTATCATGTAAGAGATAGGTATGCATACAAACTTACAGACAAATGTATCAAAAACCTTCGTTTTTTAGAATAAACATTTGTTGTTTATTCTCTAAAATAGAAAACCTAATCTAATAACTTTTCCATGACATTCGATCGGATCGAATGTCTATTTTTGTTCTAATCTAAAAATCGAAGAAATTTGAGACTAATTAAGAAGTAGATATCTCTTTATTGGTTTAGGAAGGTTGTTTTTGGTGTTTTTCATCCATAAAGTATTCCACTTATTAAGTGTACAGACCTTTCTCGTTAAATGTTCTGAAATTTTTAAATATTGAATCACATTAGTACGAAAAACGAGGTGAAAGTGATTTGAATATATAGATCACTTGGTTAAATGACCTTATATTTATATGTTAGGAGGTGGTCAGGTGAAGAAAAGATTATTGACTGTATTATGTTTTTTGGTTGTTCAAGTTTTTCATCCTATTATTGTTTTTGCCGAGGTTCATGTTCGTCAAGAAGACGAAATTGCTCAATCCAAATCATCAAGAGAAGAAATAAATGAATCAGATAGTGACGAATATTCAGATGATACACTATTTGAGAGTGAGACATCAAAAGTAGTAGATAGCAATATATCAGAAAATTCACATGACAATGAACTAAAACAAGAAATAGAGTCTGTGGCAGTGGCACAAGAAAAAAGAGATAGTAAAGTTACAGACTCGATTTTAGTCAGAGGGATACCTACAGATCAAGGGTTATGGGGGACTGTACCTTGGTCTTATTACGAAGGAGAAGGAACAATCATAGTAGGTGGCGGAACAGCAGGGGCGGCAAGAGAGTCGCCATGGTGGCAGTATCGTCACATTCGCAAAATAATTTTTGAAGATCAAGTGATTTTACCTAGTAACTCGTCGGGGATGTTTAGGGAATTACAACTTTTAGAAGTCATAGAGAATGCAGACAAACTAGATGTTTCTAACGTCACTAATATGGAGAGTATGTTTCAAGTTACATGGCGGTTAAGGGAAATAGATGTTAGTAATTGGGACACGTCAAATGTGACTAATATGAGACTTATGTTTGGGAATCTGGCGGCCACACCCGCAGCTTTTACTAGGTTAGACCTTGCATCGTGGGATACATCAAGTGTCACGGATATGAGTCAAATGTTTATGAATGCTCAAAGTCTTACCACCTTAGATTTAAGAGCATGGGACACATCAAATGTCACGGATATGAGTGACATGTTTCTTCAAGCCAATAGTCTTACTACTTTAGATTTAGGAACATGGAACACATCAAAAGTTACGAATATGAGCCGAATGTTTAATTTAACCCGATCTCTCACACGATTGAATCTTAGTTCATGGGACACTTCCAGTGTTACAAATATGAGTCAGATATTTAATAATACTAATTTAAAATCATTGACACTCGGAGAAAACAGCTTGTTTTCAGCTGACACTCAGCTTCCAGCGATTCAACAAACAGACGGTTATACCGGTGGGTGGAAGTTGGAACCAGGTACAGAAAATCTTGGGATCAGGTATGCCAGTTCAAGTGAATTCATGACAAGTTATGATGGCCGTTTTCCAGGTACGTATACATGGGAAATATTTGAAATGTGGGGATCCGTTCCATGGCTATATGATGGTATCTCAGAAACGATCATCTTGTATGGTGGAGAAGCTGGAGCAGTTGCAACTGCTCCTTGGAAAACTTATCCATCGGTCAAGAAAATCTTAGTCAATGATTGTGTTACTTTACCAAGAAATTCTTCCTTCTTATTTGATGGACTAGCAGAATTGGAATCTATCGAAAATGCTGATAAGTTTGATGTTTCTCAAGTAACAGACATGAGATTCATGTTTAGTCAGGTCCGTGCATTGAATATACTAGATGTTAGTAGTTGGGATACTTCTCAGGTAACTAATATGCGAGCGATGTTTCAAAATGCGAATGCTTTAAAGAAGATAGATGTTAGCAATTGGGACACTTCACAAGTAACAGACATGGCATTCATGTTTACCCAGGCGAGTGACTTAGAAGAAATTGACGTCAGCAACTGGAACACCTCTAGTTTACTGTCTACACAAACTATGTTTAACAATGTAAATTTAGAGGAAATAGATGTAAGCAACTGGGATACTTCTCAGGTAACTAATATGCGAACGATGTTTCAAAATGCGAATGCTTTAAAGAAGATAGATGTTAGCAATTGGGACACGTCACAAGTAACAGACATGGCATTCATGTTTGCCCAGGCGAGTGACTTAGAAGAAATTGACGTCAGCAACTGGGATACTTCTCAGGTAACTAATATGCGAACGATGTTTCAAAATGCGAATGCTTTAAAGAAGATAGATGTTAGCAATTGGGACACGTCACAAGTAACAGACATGGCATTCATGTTTACCAATGCAAGTGACTTAGAAGAAATTGACGTCAGCAACTGGAATACTTCTCAGGTAACTAATATGCAGAGTATGTTTGGTAATACTAACACATTAAATAGAATAACATTAGGAGAACAATCTATTTTTTCTGCTGCTGCAAACTTACCAGCAATCCCAAGTACTGAACAATATACTGGACGCTGGACGCTAGAAGAAAATTTGTCGGGTGATGGTTCGGTTATAACTTTTGAAAACTCAACTGAGTTTATGGCTAACTATGATGGTAGTTCCCCAGGAACCTATATCTGGGAGCGAGTAGCTCCAGAACAGCTTGTCGCAAGCATTGATCGAGTAAGCGATCAGTCCCAAACTATTACTGGATATGCAACAGAGTCCGTAGATGAGTTGACTATTAGTTACCAAACGACGTCTGGAGATAAGGTAGTTCTTGAAAAAGATGATCCTCGAATTGTTTGGGGCGATTATCAAGAGTCAAATCAACAAGTCCGACAGTTCCAAATTGATTTGATAGGGAATGAACGTCTTGAGACCGAGACAAAGGTAACGATTACAGTTTCGAAACCTTCTGTTGAAACGACCGGTGATAGAACGGAAGAACAAACAGTCATAAAAGGAATTAATTATCGAGCGAATAACTTCACTTTAGACCGTTTCAAAATTAATGAATTAAGCACGCAAGAAGAATTAGATGCTTTGATCCTTCAAGAAAGTCGCGCGCAAGCCGCAAATGTATTGACGGAAGCGGATATGACGGATGACTTTCGCATCGTAGAAACGGATCTTACACGAGAAGTGGACGAAGACGGCAGCTACTTCGCTGTTCTTGAGGTGGGGAATAAAGCCTACCAGATGACTATCGGTATCGATGTGACATCGAAACTGGAGCATATGCGAGTAACGATCCCGACCAAAATGGTCTTTGAATCCTTGTACAATCCGGCGGAATCGAATCGTAATTTTGAAAGCCAAGCGTATGAGATCCGCAATCAATCGCCACTTGCTGTGGATACCTATATCAATCAATTGGCGATCGATGATCATGCCGGAATCGTCTTGTTAGAAGAGGGAGAAGATCCCCTCGATTACGCTGAAAGTGAAAGCGAAGAGGAAGACCCAACCCTTACTTATGACGATATCTCAACCCCGCTGTTGCGACTGAACCTAAAAACGGAAGAAACCCAGATTCAACTCTATGAAGCGATGGAAGAACAACACTTGGTTCGCTTAGAAGAAAGAAGCCGCGTGCCGATTTCCTTAACGGGGGATTTCTATGGGGACTATCCCCAGTGGGTCGTTGATTCAGAAGCCGATCAAGGCGGGTATTATGAAGACTTACTTGTACCGAATTATCGCATCGTCTTACGCTTTGCTCCACGAGACTAAGAAAAAAAGATCGTACCAAATGTGAAGGAGGTGAATCCATTGGAGCAAACGAATCAAACCGAAAACAAAAAACGACGGAAATGGCTCTGGTGGTTGTTGCTATTGGCCGTACTTGCCGGTGGACTCGGGTACTATTTCTATCAATCAAAAGAAGCGGTTCCGTTGATCAGTGCAGACCTTTTGCCTGAATCTGGCGATGCCACCGATCAGCGATTATCTGAACGGGCGCAGGAAATTGCAGATGCGAATTATTTCACCCTGCAAATCAATCCAGAAGCCATTTTTGAAGATGGTCAAAGCACGGGATCCATCGAAATCGTTAATCCAGGCACCAATGTGTACCCAATCGCCGTGGACATCTCTTTACTGGCGAGCGGGGAAGTCATCTATTCTTCCGGTGCGATCTATCCAAATCAATTTGTTGAAAATGTCGCCTTAGCGACACCATTGGCAAAAGGCGAGTATCCTGCCAAAGCCACCATCAATATTTACGACCCTGAAAGCAAAGAAAAACAAGGGGTCACTGAAGCTGAATTAACGA
Source organism: Enterococcus sp. AZ149 (assembly GCF_051714285.1). NCBI lineage: Bacteria > Bacillati > Bacillota > Bacilli > Lactobacillales > Enterococcaceae > Enterococcus > Enterococcus sp. AZ149. Next base: position 3,382,721 of record NZ_JBIORO010000001.1, on the reverse strand, counting down.
TTATCGTTAAGAATTAAAAAAAGGAAAAGTGAGGAAATAAAAATGAAAAAATTTGTAGCAGCTATTCTAAGTACAGCAACGATCGCAGGAGTAATCGCAAGCGGCACCACCGCTTTTGCGACACAAACTATTGATGGACGTGAAGGCGATACGTCAGGAGATGTTCAAGTAAACGGGATCATCGGTGAATTCGAGAATACAACACCTGGACCAAATCCCGATGACTTGAACCAATGGATCAATGTAACGATTCCAACGACTGCTTTGTTCTATACGACTGAAGCGTCAAGTCATACAGAGATCGTTTCGCCTACGTACACAGTGACAAATAACTCAGCAGTTGGTGTGATCGCTTCTGTTGCAGGTGTTGATACACCATTGAATATGTCTGAAGTAGACTTGTTAAACGTAAACGGGATTGAGTTGTTTGAAAACGGCACACCAACTGTAACAGAAACAGAATTGTTTACCCTTGAAGGCAACCAAGGAACGAATGAAGGGACGTTTGCGTTCACTGGTGAAGCAACACCTGCCAATGCATCAGAAGAATCAAACCCAAGTTTCAAATTGGTCTTGAGTTTTGCGTCGGATGTAGAGGAAGACTAAAAACTGAAATCCCAGTAAAGAAGGGATCTATCGTATGAAAAAACGAAAAAGAATCATTTTTTTCATCGCTGCATTACTGGCTCTGACTGTCTGGGAGCTATCAGAAACCGTTGTCGCAGAGGCGACAACAGGGCAGGTCACTGTGACTGGTCGAATTGGTGAAACAGCGAAGGAAGAGGAAGAAGCAGACGATGACAATAAGAAAACGATCGTCGCAGATACTTCTCAAATCGGACAAGGGAAATTACCGCAAACAGGTTCTTCAAACACAAGCAGTTTGATCATCCTGGGGTATGCACTCATAGTATTTTCTATCTTATTACTATTGAGTAAAAGCAGACACATTTATGGAACGACTGATTACTATAATTAGTGAACAAATAAATGAGTAGGCAGAGTATTCTATAATTACTTATGCCCTATCAGAACACCTCGATGGAGCTGATAGGGCAGTTTTATTTAATTGTTATAAAAAGGAAGGCAAGATAATAGCGTTTTGCTGATACAAATAAAATTTTAGGAAAAATACATAGAAAGAGGGGCAAATGAATGGACGGTGGAAACAACCACGAAACCTTTTCTTACTACTTCAATTTTAAGAAAATAAAAAAAGGTATTGAACGTGAAAAATTGGAAGCATATTGCGAAAAACACCTAACTGAATTCGGTCAGCTGATTGAATCGATTTCAAAAGATAATTTCTGGGAAGTGCTCCCAAAAATTCTAGGACTTGATGCAAAGATGAATCTAGTTTCAGAATTATCTCGATTCGACGATTTCTCAGCAGATGAGATTATTAGAATTACTGAGAATGATTACAAGACATATTTCAAAGAAATCTGTGGTTATGATCTAAGTGTAGAAAAGAAGAATTCTATCGTATTCAATGTGTCATAGGTTTTGCATAAATAAAAATTATCTTAAAAAAGGCTTCGAAAAAAAATTTTTTGAAGCCTTTTTTTGTTTTCCGCAAGTATTAAGATTAAGAACTAACGCTATTGTCTAATGACATAGTTAAGGGAAAACGCAAAGGTCTGATGTCAAAGCTAAACCTTAAAGGAAAAGATAGGAAAAAACGAATAATTTGGAAGTTACTATTTTTCGCTAATGAATTTAGACAGCAACATTATGGAGATAAAGGAATCACGATTAAGAAAGTTCACGATTGATAAAAACTTGCTAATAAATGAAACTAATTGACCTGTTCTTTCGTCATACCCTATAGAACAACGAAAGAGAGGAAATACTATGAGAAAAAAATTACTGTTAATAGCTATATTCTGTGCATTGATTCTTACGTTAGTAGTGGGTGTCACGTATAAGTACCTAATGAGTCAAGTGTATGGAGAAGAACAAACAAATTTTGAAACGCAAGTCGAAAAAACAATTAAAAATGCATTTTTTGATCGTGATATCACTCAGATTGAAGAATCAAAGAGTGGCGATAATCAATACAATAAATATTACCTGTACTATTCTGCGACTGAAAATAAAAATATTATAAAACAATTGGAAGCTCAAACTCAGGTTGCTTCGAAACAATTGAAGGATTCTCGGTCAATGGTGCTTTCCTATGTCAATGAGGAAAAGGTGAATGATGCCCTTATTAATCGACAATTAGTAACAAAGGAATATATTTGGGATGATAAAACAAAGTCTTTGAAATATTTAGGTGAATTAAAAGAATTATCTGAAATACTCTTATCCAAAAATCGAAATGAGCCTCGATTAAAAGATATTGTCAACGATGAATCAGGCTTGCTTGCGATAAACAGAATTGTACAAGAACAGCTACTTAGTACTCGAACTAAATTAAAATCGACAATTGATGAGGAAGAATTAGATCAAGTGTTAACAAATGACTTTTTAAGCAAGGATAGTAAGATAACCATTCTCCCTCACTCAATACAAATCGCTTTTGATAAAGAGGTCTTAGGGGTGACAAAGATGACTGTCGACATTGAAAAAATTCTGCCTTTTATTGATCCAGCGATCATTTCTGATAATAATCTGCCAAAAAAATCCTTAGACCAAAAAAGAAACTATATCGCGCTCACCTTTGATGATGGACCTAATGATACGTCTACTAAAAAATTACTAGGAGAGTTAAAAAAAGAAAAGATCAAAGCGACTTTTTTTGTTTTAGGTCAGATGGTTGATAAGCACCCAGAGGTCGCGAAAAAAATAGTGGGAGAGGGGCATGAAATTGGCAGTCATTCATACACTCACCCAGACTTGACTCAAGTAACCCTGGATAAAGTCAAAGAAGAAGTACTGAAGACTGATAAGGCAATATTTCATGCTACAGGGGTATTGCCAAAACTCTTTCGACCACCTTACGGAGCAGTAAACGGCGCCGTTGCCAAAACCATCGGATTGCCTATTATTCAATGGAATGTAGACTCTGAAGATTGGCAAGTCAAAAATAAAGATTTGATTGTAAATAAGGTAATTGATACTGTAGAAAATGGATCAATCATTTTGATTCATGATATCCATGAACGTTCCGTAGAATCCATTCCAGAAATGGTAAGTCAACTAAGAAAAAGAGGCTATGAGTTTGTGACTATAAGCGAATTGCTCTCTTATGGACAAAAACCACTAAATCAGTATTTTGGTTTAGCTGACCAAAGAGAAATTAAATAGCAGTCTTTTCTAGTCCCTTGGAGAGTTGTGGAAGGAGTGATCTTTATTTTTAAGAATAGAAGTCAAACAAAAAAAGTGCGCTATTATGAGCATCTACTGGAAGAACTGATAGAAGGTAAATATGATCAAATGTATCGAATTGCCTACAGTTATGTTTATGATCATGAAGATGCTTTAGATGTCCTGCAAGATAGCTTTCAAAAGGCGTTAAAAAGCTTTAGAAACACAGTAGAAATTGATAATTTTCAAGCATGGTTCTATAAAATTTTAGTAAGAACCGCGATTGATCAATGGCGAGTGAAGAGACTAAGACCATTTGGATTAGCCTTTGAAGAAACTATAGAACTAAGTCATTTTTGTTTCGATCAAAGTGAATTTCTTGAACTAAAGGAAATTCTAGAGAGAACGCCTAGTCCGGAAAGAGATATCATCATTTTAAAATATTTTGATGGATTTACCTTGCAGGAAATTGCTCAAATACTTAATTTAAATGAGAATACGGTGAAAACGAAGATGTACCGTTCTCTTGTTCAATTTAAGCATCTTTTAAATTAAAAAAACAAGATATGAAAAGGAGAATGAGCGAAATGAAACAGCACACGTTTGATGGAGAAAACCAAGAACAATTAAAGCGTGAAATAGTTGCACGTTTTCAAATAGAAAAGGCAAAGGTATACGAAGAAAAGAAGCGAAAAGTACTTAGAAGAGGCGTCGAAAGCGTGATCTTAGTGGTTTTTAGTTTTTTGATTATGCTTCAAAATACTACCTTTAGAGGTTTTGCATCAGAAATACCTATTTTGGGGGATTTGGTATCAATTATAACTGGGGAAACGCTTCTGTTCAGTCAAGAGGAGGCAGAAATCACTATTGATGTGCCTAAGATAACAGAAGAAAATCAAGTGTATTCGCAATTAAATGAAAAATATCTCCGTGAAGGACAACGAGCATATCAAAGTTATATAGACGTAATAAATAAGGTGGACGAAAAACAAATGTATGTCAGTGGTACCTATGATGTGAAAGTCAATGATAATCGATTTTTAGTAATCGACCGTACATTTGAAGAGACAGTGGGGAGCACCAATGTCGAACATCGATTTGATACATTCGATAAAAAGAACGAGGTCTTATTATCATTAAAGATGTTATTTAAAACGGAAAACTATTTAGAGGTGCTGGCTCAGGAAATTGAGCACCAAATGAAAGAGCGGATGAGAGTAAATAGCGATATCAAATATTGGGTTTTAGACTATAATGATACAAATTGGTTGGAGAATGATCCGAATTTTTATATTAATGAAAATCATGAACTAGTTATTTCGTTTGATAAATATGAAGTTTCGGCTGGATACATGGGGACACAAGAGTTCATAATACCTACTACAGTATTGAAGCCGATCTTAGTTGACGAAAATTTTTTTAATTAGATCGATAAATCAGTTTAAGCTTATTCAGAAAATGATTTCTGGATAAGCTTTCTTTTTTTCGCTAGCAAGAGCGGAAAATAAAGCCTACTTTTCTAATTGGCTTTGATACCATGAGGGGAAAAAATCGATGAACCCAGAGTCTCTTTTATACACGGTTACTACAAAGGCAATAAAAAGTCCCTTGTTGTCTGCTTTTGTCAGTAACTTTTCCACAGCGTGGAACTCCCTGAGCCTTACTACCATTATTGGATTTGAAAATAATTAGAGGTCTAATTATTAGGTAACGAATCTTTTTATTGACTTTCCTTTTTAACCGGTGTATATTCTTTTCGAATAGTTAGATATCTAACATTTGGTAAAGGGGGAGTCGTTTTGGAGGAACTGATCGTATCGAATTTGATGCGTTCCATTATGAATAAGTCACGGGAATCGATGGAAATGCGTATAAAAGACCTGGATATCAGTCAACAGCAAGGAAGAATGATTGCGTATATCGCACAAAATGAAGACAAAGGCTTGATTCAGAAGGATTTGGCCCAAGTGTTTCAACGTCGTGATGCCAGCATCACAAGTATGCTTCAAGGGTTAGAAAAAAAAGGGTATATCGAGCGCCGCATCCCAAAAAATAATGAGCGGCAAAAAAATATATACGTTTTACCTAAAGGAAAAGCGTTGATTGATCAAACCAATGAAGCTTTTTATGCGGCAGAAAAAGAACTGATCCAAGCACTGAATGCAGAAGAAGTCGAAGAACTGACTCGTTTGTTAAGAAAAATCGATCAAAGTCTATGAGCAATAAGCAGTCAATCACTGCTTATTGCCTGAAAGTTAGATTTCTAACAGTTAACTATCTAATAAAAGGAGGAATCATCATGGAAGAAGTCACAATGAATGAATCCAATATTTACTACTTAAGCGAAAGTCCGGTGCGAAAGGCAATTGCCCATTTATCGATCCCGATGATGGTTGGTATTTCAACCACGACGATCTATAATTTGATTAATGCCTATTTTATTGGATTGATCCATGATACCAATATGATGTCGGCGATTACCTTGGCGATGCCCATTACGATTCTGTTGATGGCGGTTGGGAACATGCTGGGTGTTGGTGGAGGAAGCTATATCACACGACTACTAGGCAATGGAGACACTCAAAAGGGCAAGAAAGTTGCCGGCTATGCGTTTTACTCAAGCATCCTGCTCGGTGTGATCATAGGGATTGTCACAGTAATTTTCATGGATCCGTTTATTCATTTACTAGGAGCAAGTGGGCAGACATTTTTGTATACAAAACAATATTCACTGATTTTGTTTGTAGGTGGAGCATCGTTCATTTTAAATTTTGCTTTGGAACAGTTGGTGCGTTCAGAAGGGGCATCAAAAGAATCAATGTACGGCATGTTTGTCAGTGTTGCAGTGAGTATCCTACTGGATGCATTATTGATTCTCGTCTTTAACCTACATGTGATCGGTGCAGGGCTATCACTAGTGATTGCGAATATCGCTTCAACAACGTATTATGTCTGGTTCCTAGAAACGAAAAGCGAGACATTGAAGGGCTTTTTAAAGAACATGAAACTTTCAATCAAAGATCAGCTAGAAGTTTATAAAATAGGGATATCCGAGCTGTTTAAATCAGCTTTCATGATCGTCACCACATTATTATTGAACAATTTTTCTGCTGAATATGGAGACAATGTTGTGGCTAGCTTTGGTATCGCTGTTCGAATCACGCAATTACCGGAATTTTTAACAATGGGTCTATTTTTGGGTGTCATACCGTTATTTGCCTACAGTTTCTCTGCCCATAACACGAAACGAGTGAAAGAAGCACTGAAAGAAGTATCTTTGTGGATAGGTGGGATCTCTATCCTTTTTGCATTGATTGTGTATTGGTTGCGAGTGCCTGTGCTGGGGTTATTTACAAGTGATCCTCGTGTGATCCAAGTTGGCTTAACGATTTTAGGGGCACAGTTGGTTTCTTCGATCTTTAATGGTTTCTCTGGTTTATTCACGGGCATCTTTCAGGCATCTGGACTAGGTGCTCAGACCGGAGTGATGTCCACGATTCAAGGAACATTCTTTATTCCGATCGTTTTATTGCTGCATCATTTCTATGGATTGGATGGATTGATTTGGTCAATGACGATTACAGAAGGTATCGCGTTTGTTGCGGGTGTCTTAATGATGATTCCTTATCTAAATAAACTAAATAAGAATGATCTGCCCGCCATGCAAAACCAACAGCGTATATGAATCAGATACATTCGGAATATTTGTTTATGGAAGAAAGGAAAACGAAAGGTTTCTTTTCGAACATCCTATAAGGAAAGCCCAACGAAGTTTGCTTTGTTGGGCTTCTTTACTTGCTATATATTTCCTTTTCGTTAAAGTAAGAGGAGATGTTGATTCTGTTATACTTACTATTGAAAAAAACTCCTTTTCAAGGATAAACGATCTTTTTCATGTATCAATAGAAGAAAAGCGTCTAAAACAAATGCTATTAGCAAAATTATCAAGCGATTGAGGAATCTACTATGCAAAAAAAAATTTATAAAGTTGTCTCTGTCTCGAATAACAGTCGTCTGTTTGCGATTTTAATGGCTTTTTCAGGTGGGGCATTAGATGTCTATTCTCATAATTACTTTCATGGATTAGTTGCTACTCAAACTGGGAACATTATTTTGATGGCTTCGAATTTATCCCAATATAATTGGCAGCAAATGCTGCCTAAAATCGTATCGATCATTTTGTTTACGGTAGGATTTTTATTAGGTATTCTTCTAAAGCGCAGCAATTTCAGTCATTATTGGCGCAGTTATACCATGTTGCCTGTTATTTTATCGAGTTTGATCATTCCATTATTGTCTCAAAATCTACACCTTTTTAAAATTGGTCTGCTTGCTTTTGGCAGTGGCTTGCTGATGCTGACGTTCACTGGAACGCAAATCGAAGGAAATCCTTATACGATCATGATGACCTCAGGCAATTATCGGAAAATGCTAAATAAATGGTATCTGTATCTGACCTCACGGAATAAAACGTCGCTTCAAAGACGCAATGCCCATAACTATACGATCGTCGTGCTCTCATTTGTCATTGGTGCTTGTTTACTAGCCTTTGTCAGTCTTATTTTAAAAAAATATTCAATTTGGATCGTAACCTTCACGTTTCTGCTTGCTCTTTTTATTGAAATCCATCAAGCGAAAAAGACGATTCGATAGTCAAAGAAAAACCGTCAGAGGGACTCCTGCTGACGGTTTTTCTTATAAGCTGAAACAGGAATATTTTTTAGAATGTCCTCACAGCTCCGCAATCTTCCGTACGGTATTGATGGTTCGAATCGTAATCTGTTTGCCGACGCTGGTGCTGGCTGTTTTTTTCCACCAATTGGTTTTTTGATAGTCTTTGCGGAGGTAAGACCAGAAGACGACGTCTTTGTAAGGGAAAACCTGTTCAAGCTCGGCATTCGGAGCCCCGAGTTTTTCAGATAACTCCTCGTAGGTCAGCGAAGGCATTAAAAAGATCAGGTTGTCATAGATGGTTTTATCTTCCGTTCCTGACCAGTCGGGCATATGGGTCAAGCGTTCCTGCAGCTCTGATTGGCGAATGATATAAATAGCGATATCAAAGGAAAAGTCGCGTTTGACCATTGCTTTAATCGTTTCGGCAAGGGCTTGTGGATCATCCTCTTCACTGGAAAAAATCACATTGCCGCTATTCAAATAAGTGACCACATTGCTAAACCCCAATTCTTCAAAACCGGCTTTCAATTCTTTCATAGAAATTTTGTTCTTTCCACCGACATTGATGCCTCTTAATAAAGCGATGTATCGTTGCATGGATAACCCCTCCTTTAAACCCCTTCTTTTAGCTGATTATAGAATGGATGGAGCGGAAGCACAATCCTGGCTTCTCAGCTACCCAAAATACGTGAGCGAGAAACGACGAATGCAAGCTTATTGGTGGAGTGGCTATGGCGCATGTATTTTTGCGCTGCTAATTAGTAAAAACGAATAAACAGCCTGTAAATGATAACAACCCTCACAAATCTGCTCAAGCAAGCGAATTTGTGAAGGGCACTTTCAGTCGTTTTCTCTGTTTCTGGCTTCGTTGCTAATCCACCGCAATCCTCACAGACACGGTCTGTACGGGGACATCATAAAAGGGATCTTCTCGTCGGCCTAAAAAGTCTTGGGCTTGTTGAGGGAAGAGGGCGTACATCAGCACGTCTTCTTCGCTTTTGGCATACTCAGCGATTTCTTCCCGAAAGGCTGGCAGTTGTGGTGCCAGTAGATCAGCTGGTCTGACGGTGATCACTTCAGCATCTCCGATGATTGTTTCTTTGATTTCGTCGGTGATGGGTGCTGGCGATTGACCGTAAAGTCCTTTGACGTAATCTTTGATCTCACTTGGGACAAGTTTGTAACGTTCTCCTGAAATCACATTCATCAAGGCTTGGGTACCGACCATTTGCGACAATGGGGTCACTAGTGGCGGATAGCCCAAGTCTGCTCTGACTTTTGGTACTTCTGCTAGGACTTCTTCATACTTGTCTTGCAATCCTTGTTCCGTCAATTGGCTGAGTAGGTTTGACAACATGCCACCAGGTACTTGATAGATCAAGGTTTTAGGTTCAATATCTTTGACTTTTGGATTCAGCAGACCTTCTTCGCGGAAACGATCACGAACGGGATTGAAGTGTTCCGCGATCTCAGCGACTTTCTGCAGATCAAGTCCTGTAGCAAAGCCGCAATCTTCTAAGGCGATCGCCACAGATTCGGTTGCTGGCTGACTGGTGCCGCCAGCAAAGGAGGAGATGGCGGTATCAATGATGTCTGCGCCAGCTTCCGCAACTTTTAAGTAAGTCATCTCAGCGATGCCGCTGGTGGCATGGGTATGGACTTCTAGCGGTAGATCGACGGCATCTTTGATTCGGCTGACCAGCTCGTAGCCGGTTTGCGGCGTCAAAACGCCGGCCATATCTTTGATACAGATGGAATCGGCGCCGAGGTTTGCCATTTTGTTGGCAAGGTCAACGAAGTAATCCACGGTATGGATTTGGCTAGTAGTATAAGAGATTGCTGTTTGACAGTGTCCGCCGGCTGCTTTTGTGGCGCGGATGGCGGTTTCTAAATTGCGGACATCATTTAAGGCATCAAACAAACGAAGAATGTCGATGCCGTTTTCAACCGATTTGGTCACAAAGTCAGCAACGACGTCATCGGCATAGTTTTTGTACCCTAAGAGATTTTGCCCCCGTAAGAGCATTTGTAGTTTGGTCTTTTTCACTTCTTTGCGGATTGCGCGCAATCTTTCCCATGGGTCTTCATTTAAAAAACGCAGACAAGCATCGAAGGTTGCGCCGCCCCACATTTCCAAGGCATGATAGCCCGCTTGATCCATGGTTTTTAAAATCGGTAGCATATCGCTGGTAGGCATTCGTGTAGCGATCAGACTTTGTTGGCCGTCCCGCAAGACGGTTTCGGTAAATTGGATTTTTTTCATTCTTTCACTCTTTCCTGAATGATTTTACGGATCTGCTGCTGTATATCTGCTACGCTATGAGTTCTAGAACGGCCACAAACTTTGGCATCTTGTTCACAGACGTAGCAGCTTCTTGTCGGCAGTCCGATTTCGGTGCGGCTGATAGGTAAAAGCTGGTCTTGGTTTTTGGCTAAGACATCCAGATCCACCAATCGACCATAAGGATGATGGGTCTCAATCTGAACCATCATTCGTTTTAGTTCATAAGGATCTGTGGGCAGTACGAGATAATATTCCGGTCCGGTTTCCAAACTACGGTAGAGGTTTGCCAGTGGAATCAGTTCCTTGACGGCCTCTTCGATTTCCGTAATGAGTTCTTCAAAAACGGCGGTCAATGGGACAGAATTTTTCACGGGACCGGGAATATTCATGGTGGCAACAAGCAATGCCGCTTTTTCATCCGCAGCGAGAAGCTCCCGTTGAAGGGAGCTTCTATTTTCTCGCGCCTGCAGCATATCGGTTAGCGTCACAGGGGTTCCTGAAAATAGGGCATCAGACATTTTTGACCACATCAATGATCGTGCCATCGCGGTATTCGATCAAAGCGACGGTTTTTTCCCCGTACTTGATTGGTTCGGGTTGACCGACAATGCTGTAGGCTTTTTCTTTTAATTCTTCAATGGTGTACTGGGGAATATCCAATGCTTCAAAATGGCTGATCAAGTCTTTGCGAGCAGGATTGATGGCGATCCCGATTTCCGTAACGACGACATCAATACTGGCGCCTGGCGTGACGATCGTGTTGACGGTATCGACGATTGTTGGGATCCGTCCCCGCACAAGAGGAGCGATCACTAAGCTCATTTTGCACGCCATACTAGTATCTGAGTGGCCGCCAGAGGCACCGCGGATCACACCGTCAGAACCGGTGATGACATTGATGTTGAAATCCGTGTCGACTTCCAGTGCGGAAAGAATGGCGGTATCCAATTGATTGATAAACGCCCCTTTGCTTAACGGTGAGGCATACATATTGGCATCGATCTCGTAATGATTGGCGTTTTTCCCTAGCGATTGCGCGGAAGGATGATCAAAGTCTTGGACATCGATCAGTTTTTCCACTAATCCTTCTTCTAACAGTTCCACCATGGCATTGGTAATGCCGCCGAGGGCAAAGCTGGCTTTGATCTCATCTTTGATCATCGCTTCGCGTAAAAAACGAGAAACGGCTAATGCGGCACCGCCTGTTCCGGTTTGGAAGGAGAAGCCTTGTTGGTAGTAAGGCGAGCTGGTGATGACCTTGGCTGCATACTCAGCAATCAGCAATTCTTTTGGATTTTTGGTAAAGCGGGTCGCCCCTTTTGCGATCCCTGCAGGATCACCGATGGCGTCGACTTCCACGACATAATCGACATCCGTTTGGGGGATGCTGATTGGGGTATTTGGAAACGGTACCAGGGTGTCGGTGATGATCACGACTTGGTCGGCGTATTTTGCATCGACCATCGCATAGCCCAATGAGCCGCAGGTTGCTTTTCCGACGGTGCCATTGGCATTGCCATACGCATCTGAGCTAGGGGCCCCTAAGAAGGCGACATCGATGTGGATATCGCCGGCGGCAATGGCACGAGCCCGACCGCCATGAGAACGGATAATGACTGGAGCATCCATAATGCCTTCGGAGATTGCGGCACCGACTTTGTCCCGCAGACCGCTGGAGGTGATATTGGTTACGACGCCAGATTTGATATGTCCGATCAATGGTTCATGGACATTGGCGATGGAACTAGGGGCAATCGCAAGATTCTTGATGCCCATTTTTGCGATCTCATCTAAAACGAGATTCATGATAAAATCCCCTTCGCGAAAATGATGGTGGAAGGAGATCGTCATGCCGTCCGTTAACCCTGTTTTTTCAATGGCTTCACGAATACTGCCCAAGACCTTGCTTTTGCCCGGCAGGACTGGCTCGATCTTGCGACTCGCTTCTTTGTAGGCATGGATATTGGCCGTTTCATTTTCAAAGACCCCGTATTGGTTGGCATAGCATTCAGGGATGTCTTTTCCTGCTTTGTTTAACACCATAATTACACTTCCTCCTCGGTAATCAATTTCGCTGCTTTGGCAAGGGCAATCACGCGTTCCGCTCGCTCAACGATTGGTTTATCGACCATTTTGCCATTCAAGGAGATCACACCAGAACCTTTGCTTTCGGCTTCGCGAATGGCCCAGATCACTTCTTTGGCCTGTTGGATCTCGGCTTTTGAAGGCGCATAGATCCCATTGACTAGGGGAATCTGCCGTGGATTGATCACTGATTTTCCGTCAAAACCAAGCTGCTTGATGCGAGTCGTTTCAGCGAGAAAGCCATCGGTGTCATTGATATCAGAAAAGACGGTATCGATGGCGGCGATCCCTGCAGCTCTAGCTGCATGCAAAATCATACTGCGGGCAAACAACAATTCTTGCCCATCTGGGTAGCGACGGGTTTTCATATTGGTGACATAATCTTCTGCCCCTAAAGCGATCCCGATCAAGCGGTCGGAAGCTGTGGCGATGTCTCGGGCATTTAAAACGCCTTCGGCCGACTCGATGGCAGCCATCATTTTGGTGGTTCCTACAGGCAGATCGTTTTCTTCTTCTACTTGTGTGATCACAGCGGCAACGTCAATGATATCTTGGGCGGTTTCGGTTTTCGGTAGTCGAATGACGTTGACCCCCGCTAGGACCATCGCTTCGATATCAAGGGCACCCACCGTGTCGAGGCCGTTGATGCGCACGACGGTTTCGATGGCAGAATAGTCAAAGGTTTTTAAGGCAAAATGCACCAGGGTCCGAGCAGAGTCTTTTTCATTCAAGGAGACCGCATCTTCTAAATCAAACATAACGGAATCGGCGCCATACAATGGCGCATCCCGTAGCATGGCAGCGTTAGCTCCTGGTACAAACATCATCGTTCTTCTTAAACGTTCCATGTGTCGATCTCCTTCCAAGCATACTGTTCTTGTTCGGCTGCCCGATGAACGGCTGTCAGAGTTCGGGCTTTGATGGTACAGTCCAATGCGCCTTTATCGGTGGCGGTGATTTTGGCCTGTGTCACGCCTAGATGGTTCAGCGTCTCAAGGATGACGGCGCGAATTTGTTTGCCGAATTGTTTTTCGACACTGCTATCGAGGGTCAGCTCGATGGTTTGGGTTGTGGTGGGCTCGATCGCGATCAAGATATCACTGGATTCAACGGAGCCGGCAACCGCACTTTTTTTGATTTCCACTTATTATCACCTCTAAATATAGTTATGCTGCATTAAAAATGAGAACGTTGTTTCTGGCAAAAATTGCTGCAAGGAAGGTATATCTTTTTCTGCAATCGCTTTCCGAACTTTAGTAGCCGAAACGGTTGATTGGTTGATCTTCAGACGGTCGATCACGATCAGTTCAAGCTCGGGAGAAAAAACGGCAGCCATGGCCTCATTGTAGAGTTGGGTCACGGGTGAGTAAGGCTCTGAGCCTACAAAACGCGTGGTGATCGCCAACAGCGGGGCAATTTTTTCTTTGAAGAGGGTTGCATCAAAGGCGGCTTGTTTTTTGGCAATCGCCTCAGGTGCTTGCTCTTTTAAGAAATAACTGGGAAAAACTGCCGAAGAGACGAGATAGTTGTTGGTCGGCAGCACCGTTACATTTGACAGGTGAGCCAAGCCCTCCGTCACCATCTGCAGCCGTTCACTGGCAGAAAACTGTGAGCGGTCTTCTGACAAAACGAACACATAAACCTGCTCTTTTTGACTCGCAGCTGTTTCAACTAAGTACAAATGTCCCTTGGTAAAAGGATTGGCGTTCATCACGATCGCGCCGTTGTTTTGTCCGATTCGCTGCCGTTGCAGTTGTTGGGCATAGCTTTCATAAGAAGGAACGCCTTGTTCCATGAACAAGATGTCTTGCGCAGCGAGCACTTCACGAAACCCGAGAGATTCAAAAAACAGACGATTTTTCGGTGCTGTATAGACGAAGGACTTGGTATAGCCCTCGTCTTTGATATGATCGCTAAGGTGCGAAATCAATTGCGTCAACAGCTGTTCGGAGCGTTTTTTTTCACAGACCACCACATACTTGATGATATTGGCATAGCAAGAAGCAGTAGCAATCAAGGTTTGCTGGTCAAAAATGCCCACGGTATAGGCAACTTCTTCACCGACGGCTAAGCCAGCACGGGTGATCAATTTTTGCCATTGCAAAAAGACTTCCGGATCTTTTTGCAGCCAGATTCTTTTTAGGGTATACATACAATGCCTTCTTTATTTTTTTACTGGGAAGAGCTTCGACAAAAGCAAGGATGCGAAGTAGATGATCAGGATCACGACAAAGACGCCGCCCCAACCGAATAACAACAATTCAAATGAAGTCAGTAAATCTTGACTCATAGTTTTCCTCTCCTTTCTAGTAACCTAAGCAATCAGTGCCAGCAGTAAGCCACCGGCGATGACCGAAGCAATCTGTCCTGAAACGTTGGCACCGGCTGCATGCATTAAGATAAAGTTTTGCGGATCTTCATCTGTCGCCATTTTTTGGATGACCCGACTAGACATTGGAAACGCAGAGATTCCGGCTGCGCCGATCATTGGATTGATTTTTTCTTTACGGAACAAGTTCAGTACTTTCGCAAACAACACCCCGCCGACCGAGTCCATAATGAAGGCAACCAGCCCTAAACCAATAACCATCAATGTATCGACTTGTAAAAATTCTTCATATTGCATTTTCACAGAAATTGATAAACCTAGGAGGATACTGATGATATTCACCAGTTCGTTTTGAGCGGTGATGGACAAACGATCTAAGACACCACATTCCCGCAAGAGATTTCCGAACATCAAAAATCCGACCAATGGCAATGAAACAGGAGCAATCAACCCTGCTACGATCGAGATCACGATCGGGAACAAAATTTTTGCCGTTTGCGAAACTTCACCGGCACGATACGTCATGCGGATTTTTCGTTCGTGCTTGGTCGTCACAGCTTTGATGGCTACCGGTTGAATGATCGGTACTAGCGCCATGTAAGAGTAAGCTGCTACCATGATCGCACCCATATATTTCGAGTTCAGCGTATTTGCGACAAAAATCGACGTTGGTCCGTCAGCGGCACCGATGATCCCGATGGAAGCTGCGTCGTTTAAATCAAAACCAAGCAGCACGGCAACGATGATCGTAAAGAAGATCCCGAATTGCGCAGCGGCACCAAACAATAAAAGAAATGGATTTTGCAGCAATGGACCGAAGTCGATCATCGCACCAATCCCGATAAACAAAAGCAAAGGGAACAATTCAGTTGAGATCCCCATATCAAACAATACTTGGAACGGGCCAGCTTCTCCACCAGCACTTAACACACCTGAGTTCGGGAAGTTCACTAACAACGTGCCCAATCCCATAGGGACCAACAAGGTTGGTTCATATTCTTTCTTGATCCCCAAATACATCAATAGACCACCGATGAGCATCATAACGATCCGTCCCGGCTCCGATCCTAACCCGACTACACCTTCAATTAACGTTTCCACTACGTCACTTCCTTTTCAATAAATTAGCCGATCGTAATCAGCAGTTCTCCTGGGTTGACCATGTCGCCCGCATTGACTGCAATGGCAACAACGGTTCCTGCTTTTGGTGCCACGATTTCATTTTCCATTTTCATGGCTTCTAAAATCATCAATGATTGGTTTTCTTGCACAGTATCCCCCACATTGACCAAGAGACGTAAAATCGTTCCCGGCATTGGAGAATGAATCGGCTCGCCGTCAGCAGGAAGCATACCTGGCGCTGGCTGTGGTGCTACTTCTGGTTCTGGTGTGCTGACTGGTTCTGGTTGAGCGGGTGCCGCTGCTGGAGCCGGTGTTGGCACTGCTGGGGCAGGAGCGGTAGGTTGCGGGGCACCGATTTCTTCCATTTCGACAAGGTATTCTTGCCCATCGATCGCTATTTTAAATTTACGTAACATGTTTTTCCCTCACTTGTTTTCATTTTTTTTGGCTATTTTTTTGATTGTGAACTGAGAATCAGGCAGCTCTCCTGCGGCAATACTGGCGGCAATCAGGGTGACTCGCTTAAATTCAGGATTGCGTTTCTCAATTCTTCGAATGACAAACTGACTTTCAGGGTAACATTCAGCCCCTAGTGCGGCGGCTATCAGACTGACTAACGGATAATCTTCTGCAGGCGTCGGCTGATAGCCCGACACTTCTTGCCAATCAGACGCGGGTGGGTCCGCTATCATTTCCCTTGGCTTCAGAGGAGGACTGACAGGCGCATCTGGTTCATCATGCGTTTTTTTGAACAATCTTTTAATAAGATTCATGGGTTTCTCCTTTCTCAATGATTCGTTCCCTTTCATTATAGAAACTCCCGTTCAATCAGCGAGATTTATTTCGGCTGAAAATTGTTTTTTCAGTGTTCCTTTTTTGAGAAAAGAGTGAAAAATCGATATAAACGTTGATTTATCAAGGTTTTTCTTGCGTTAATATTCTGTTAAGAACTTTTTAAACGAAAAATAAGATTTGAAAAGAGAAATTGTTTTTTTGCTGTTCTTTTTTTAAACGGGTCTTTTTTTCTATTTCTTGATTGTTTATTCTTAGACGTGTAAAGCATTCAATAACATTATTTCCTTTAAGAAAAGAAAAATATTCACAAACTAGTGACGCTTGTCGCTAACAAATTACGGGCCTGTAATTTTTTTAAAATGTTTTTTGATAACGCTTACACATTTCGATGCATGAAAGGAAGAAGAAAATGTTCTTAACAATTTTGTCCTATGCCATGATTATTGTCTTCATGTTTGTCATCATGAAGAAAAAAATGTCACCCTTTACATCCTTAGTAATTATCCCATTACTATTTACCCTCGTTGCGATGGTTGCTGGTGTTTCCGAAAAAGGCAACATCGGTGATTTTGTCCTTGAGGGCATCTCGACAACAGCCAACACAGGAATCATGTTGCTGTTTGCGATTTTGTACTTTTCCATTATGTTGGATGCCGGTTTGTTTGATCCAATCACGAAAAAAATGATTTATTTTGCTAAAGGCGATCCGATGAAAGTCTTGATGGCAACGGCAGTCGTTGCCGCTGCGGTCTCTTTGAACGGTGATGGAACGACCACTACCTTGATTTGTTGTTCTGCGTTTATTCCCATCTACAAGAAGCTGAATATGAAAATGATGAACCTTGGTGTCTTGATCATTTTGCAAAACACCATCATGAACTTATTGCCATGGGGCGGACCGACTGCCCGAGCAATGGCCGTGCTGGAAGTTGATGCGGATATTCTTTCTTATTTGTTGCCAGGAATGATTTTGTCTCTGTTATATGTGATTTTCTTCGTGGCTCGCAGAATGGGGATCCAAGAACGGAAACGTTTAGGGGTTACGGAACTGACGAACGATGAGATATTAGAAATGACGACTGTGACTGATCCTGATACATTAGCGATCCGTCGTCCGAAAAACTTTGTCTTCAATGGTATCTTAACGATCGTCTTGATTGGCTGGTTAGTAGCAAGCTCCTTTATTTCTAGTATCGCTTTACCACCAATCTTGTTATTCCTTGTAGGTACTTGTATCGCATTGATGGTCAACTACCCAATTTTGAAAGATCAATCGTCACGGATCGGTGCCAACGGCGGCGATGCTGTTCAAGTAGTAATTTTAGTTTTTGCAGCAGGCGTCTTCATGGGCTTGTTCCAAGGCTCTGGGATGGCTACTGCCTTAGCGAATAGTTTCACGCAAATCATTCCTAAACAATTGGCTGGTTTCTGGGGCATAGTTATCGCCCTGATCTCTGCACCTGGGACTTTCTTTATTTCCAATGATGGGTTTTACTTTGGGGTTCTACCGGTCTTAGCAGAAGCGGGTCGTTCGTATGGCTTCACCAATATGCAGATGGCCTTGGCGTCCTTAATGGGCCAAGCGTTCCACTTGTTAAGTCCATTGGTTGCCTTCATCTACTTGCTATTGCGCTTGACTGGCTTAGATATGGGGCAATGGCAAAAAGAAGCGGCGAAATACGCACTGGGGATTTTCGTGATCTTTGTCGTTACGATCGTACTATTGGGTCATATGCCGTTTTATATTCCACAGTAACTTCATAAAGAAACTATCGAGCAGGCTGCCATTTTGCTCGGTAGTTTTCCTTGTTTATCGATATATCTATTTTTTCCCAAAAATCTCATTTGTTTTTAGTATGATAGGAGTAAATCATGAATCCAATTATTGATGCAGTAAATAAAAATCTGGATCTGACCAAAAATAAACCATTAAAAGATTTGATCTATGAAGCGTTCAAAAAAACCATCATTTTAGGAGACATTCCCGCAGGCTCTCGCATCAATGAGAAAGAATTTTCCGATACGCTAAACATCAGCCGGACCCCGATTCGTTACGCCATGACGCAGCTGGTGGCTGAAAAACTGGTGGAACACGTACCAAAAATCGGCATCGTCGTAAAAGGGATCAGTATCAAAGATGCTTATGAGATTTACGATATCCGCAAATCATTGGATACATTGGCGACTATCAAAGCAATGGCCTTGATGAGTGAGGAAGATTTCCGGGAAATGCGCTGCTTGTTAGAACACGGCGAACAGCTGAATCGTGAGGATGACGTGGATGGGGTCTTGAAAAACTTTTCTGACTTCAATGCGTTTATTTACGAAAAAAGCCAGATGCTGCGGTTAAAAAGTATCGTGCTGGATCTGCAAGCGTACCTCGTTTATTTTCGTGACATTGCGATTCGCTCTTCTAGAAGAAGGGATGCGGCATTGGCGGAACATTGGCTGATTTATCGTGGCATGAGAACCAATGACACGGAACAGATCACGTTGTTGACCCATGAACATTTGGATCACTCCCTGCAATTTATTCTTGCTGAAATGGAGCGAAGAAAAATTGACTGATTCCCGTCTTTTTATCGCCAGCAGCTATGCAGTCAATGCGCTGCATTATGAGGTAGCGTTAGCACCCAAGCCTGGTTTAGTAGATCCTTGCTCCTCTGGTGCGCATCAGGACATGAATGTGTTTACCTTTATCAATAGTATCACTTGTTTAGCGCCTTTTTTTCAGCGCTATAGCCAAGCTGGCTTTGCCCATACAGGCGCCCTGATCCAGCTGTTTGACCAGTTACGTGGGATCGGTCAAGAAGCAGAAGAAGCGATGCTTCAGGCAACCAAAGGCATCAATACCCACAAAGGGGCGAACTTTTCCTTTGCAGTTTTGTTGGGGGCGACAGGAGTCTATTATCAACAGCATGACAAGGCTGTGCTGACGGCTGAAGATACTAATCAGATCCTGCAGCTTGCCGCCGACATCTGCCAGCATTTGGTCAAGCAAGACCTGCAGCAAATCACCCACAAAGACCAGTTGTCTTACGGAGAAAAAAATTATTTAACCTACGGCACGATGGGGATTCGTGGAGAAGCCGCAGCTGGTTATCCAACGGTTAAAAAACTGCTGGAGTACTTACGGCAGCAACCACAAAAAACCTCCGTTTCCTTGTTACGAGGGTTGGTCTATCTAATGAGTGAAACCGAAGACAGCAACCTCGTCCACCGAGGCGGCTACGAGGCGATGAAGACAGTGCAGCAGGAGATGCAAAAAATTCACCAAGCCAATCTGTCGGATACAGACTTGCTTCGTGAATTAACGACCTATGATCAAGTATTGATTGCACGCCATTTGAGTCCCGGCGGCTCGGCGGATCTTTTAGCCTTGGCCCTTTATTTCTTGCAGCTAGAAGGCGTCTCCTTCTGGTAAAAAGGTATAGCCGATCCCCCAAACGGTTTTCAAAAAACGGGCTTGCTTCGGCTCATCTTCAATTTTGTTTCGCAGATGATTGATAAAAACCATCACGGTATTGGCATCGAATTGGCCATCTTGCCAAACATTGCTGTAAATCTGTTCTTTCGAGAACACTTGATCCGGATTTTCCATGAAAAAGCGCATCAGCATGATTTCTTTTGAAGACAACTTGATGGGCTGATCATTTTTGAAAAACTGATAGCGTTTTTGGTCAAAACGAAACATGCCGCTGCACAGATCTCCTTCCGGTTTGGCGATCCCTTTTTCTCGCAGCACGTTGCGGCGATCAAGAATCGAAACGATTTGTGCTTTTAAGAGTGCCGGTGAAAAAGGCTTCGTAATGTAGTGATCAGCGCCAATCTCATAGCCGTTGATCATATCTTTTTCGTCACTTTTACCGCTCAAAAAGACGATCGGCACCGTGGGGTTTTCTTCTCGAATCAGTTGTGCCAAATGATAGCCGTCATTTTCATGCTCCAAACTGATATCCAGTAAAAAAAGATCAAAGCTGACACGAGAATTGATCGCAATCGTTTTTTCAACGGAATCAGTCTGGTAGATCAAAATGCCCGTCGATTGTAAAGATTTCCAAATCAGCCGCCGAATAGCAGGGTCATCATCAACGATTAAAATTTTTTCATCTCGCAAAATATCCGCCTCCTGTATCAATAGTATTATAGTAAATATGAAAGGGGTTTACAATGAAACCGCCATCAAAGTTTTGGCTGTATTTAAGCGTGGTCGCTACCTTATTCATTACATTGATTGGACTTATTTTTACCTTTACAAGTTATAAAAGCGCACAAAGACAAGCTGAAACCGTCGGGTTGCGGCAGTTAGAAACGGTCAACCAAGCGGCGATCAAGCTGATCAGCCGTAGTATCGAATCGTACCACATGGCTCTTGCCAATTATGCCGATGACCACCTCGAAGGTGCCGCCTTGGCTGATTTGCAGCGTCCCTTAACGTTACCAGTGATCAATTCCGCGAACAATGCCATGGTCGGATTGTTTTTGATCGACCAACAAGGTCAGGTCATCGCCCAAAATACCGCAACGGCGGTCAATAAACCAGAAGACCCGCCGGTGCAAGAATTGTTATTCAAAGACCCATCCTTAGACAAAGTATTGGCAGGACGGCAAGTGCAAAATGGGCAAGTCTATTTTGAGGGCAAGCAGGCCTATTTAAATGTGTATCAGTCCCTAACTCTTGACGACAAAGAAGCGGTTCTTGTGATGCCTTTGAATCTGCAGCGCATGTATCATCATGAATTTACCACCGATCGCAATGTCTCCGGCTATACGATGGTCAAAAACGCCGATATGCGGATCGTTATGCACCCATCGGACGAACAAATTGGTTTTTCCATCGTTGAGAGCCGCAAAAAAGAATTTCCAGAGCTGGATTTCACCGATCTTGAGCGCTTGGAGCAAGAACAAATCGACAATGAAGAAGGCACCTCCGTCTATTATTCTTATTGGTGGAACGAAGAAACACTGCAAAAAGTGCTGAAATTGGCTGCTTATCAATGGATCACCATCGGCGACAGTCGGCTGATCGTCGCCAGCAATGCCGATTTTTTGGAGCAAAGCGGTCTCTTTTTACAAGACAACTTGATTTTGATCGGCCTACTGGGTTTGTTGTTTGTCATTATGATTTTATTGACCGTCCTGATCAAAAACTACATGAAACGCAATCAAGCCTATGTCGAAAACCAAGCATTGAAAGAACGACAACGGCTGTTAAAAGAAAAGCACGAAATCGAAAAAAACATTTTTCAAGAATCAAAACTGGAAACCATTGGCTTGCTAACGACCTCAATCGTCCATGACCTAAACAACTTTTTGACGCCTATGATTGGTCATCTGCAATTGCTGATCGAGGAAAACCAACACGATGAAGTCTTAGTGGAGGACTTGCAAGAAGTCTGCAAAGCGGCGGAAAAAGGCAAAGAGTTATCCAGCAATGTGCTACGTTTTTCGAAACTCGAAAGTGCCGATAAAACTGTGCAGTCGATCGCTACTACCTTGACAGAAGCCATCGATACTATGCGCGCACTGTTGCCAAAAGCCTTTTCCCTTACGTATGATATCCAAGAAGTAGGATATGCCGTCTACGAGAAGATCGATCTGCAAGTCATCATTTACAATTTGTTGATGAATGTGTACCAAGCAAATGCCGATTGCAGCATTCGATTGAGTCGCACTTCGACAGAAAGCGCCACCTTTCCATTTCGTAAGCAAGCTTTCTCCGCACAACAGGAGTTTGCTTTGATCGAAATCGTCGACAACGGTCCCGGCATACCAGAAGCGATCCAAGAAAAAATCTTTACCCGCTTCTTCACGACCAAGAGTGCCACTGGCGGTACTGGTCTAGGACTCTTTACTGTCTCTTCGATCGTGGAAAAAAACGACTGGTTGATCGATGTTACAAGTACGCCTGAAGGAACCACCTTTTATATTGGCATCCCTTTAACTGATCCCGAAAAAGCCACTGAACCCAACTGATCCAATGGGCTAGTTTCAGTGGTCTTTTTCTTGGGTATGTTGGAAGGCATTGATTTTTTGCAGGACTAGCAAGACCAGTACCAAAACAAAGATCGCTAAAGCAAAAAATAGGGCATCGTTCGCCATGCCTTGCGTTAACAATAGCTCGCGCAAAATCGCAGTAATACTGATCAAAATCAAGTAACGGACGGGAATATGGTGTCCGTCCTTCATATACCGCAGCAACATCAAAATGATTTCTAACAAAATGAATAACGTGGCAATTTCTTCAATCAAAAAGGACAGGTGGGGCGCTTCACTTAAAGGAAAGAGCGTCGTGCTGATCATAAAAATCGCTTTTCCCATAAAAATCAAGACGACAACGACTAAGATCGCTAACATGCTATCAATACAGATACTGATCACTCGCTCGAACATCCGGGTCAATTTTTCCATTTGCCACTCCATTTCTGCTTTTTCTTTTATTATACAAAAGAAGGCGCAGGACAAAGGGAAAAGAACAGTGAAAGAACAATCGCGGCAATATCTTTTTGACCGCGAACTTAACGGTCATTCTATGAGCGGGACCTTTGTGGCAGCTTTGAATAGCAAAAATTAGCGAGGAAAATATAGTATCTTTTTCCGATAAAATTAGAAAAAGATGAGAATGAATAGTTAAAATATACACAAATTATTACGAGACACTTAGTTTCTTTTTTTGTTACAATGGTTAAATAAAATAGAACTCTGTTGAAATGTTGCTTAAACAATGTTTTTATCGCTATCGAATAGAAAAATAGTCCGATCGCAAGATGTTTACCATTGTTAATAAAGTAACAAGTTAAGCAGGGTTCGCAAGAAAAATGCTTCTTTTCTCATCATATATGACGGGGATCAGTGAGGAGAAAAGGGCAAAAAGAAAAACGGAGGGAAACAAATGAAAAAAAGTGGATGGTCAAAATGGGTGATTGGGGCAGCCTCATTATTGTTGCTTAGTGCATGTGGTGCCGATGGCGGAACAAAAGCCAGCAGCAGTGCGGCAAGCTCTTCTTCAGAAAGTGAAGTCACTTCAGGTGCTTCCCAACAAGAGTATACCGATCCAGCAGAGTTAAAAGATCAATATGATATCGTCATCGTTGGTGCTGGCGGTGCAGGGATGGCAGCAGCCTTGTCGGCTAAAGATGCTGGAATGAATCCAGTCATTTTAGAAAAAATGCCGATCGCAGGCGGAAATACCTTGAAATCTTCTGGCGGAATGAACGCATCAGAAACCAAATTCCAAGAAGCCCAAGGCATTGAAGATTCGAATGAACAATTTTTTGAAGATACCCTTAAAGGTGGTAAAGGAACCAACGATCAAGAATTGCTACATTATTTAGTAGACAACTCTGCTTCAGCGATTGATTGGTTGGATTCAATGGGGATCACTTTAGACAATATCAGTTACAGCGGCGGTGCCAGTGTAAAACGGATCCATCGTCCTCACGACGGTTCAGCAGTCGGTACGTATTTGGTGGATGGCCTGTTGAGAAACATTCATGAGCAAGAAATTCCTTTATTTGTAAATGCTGATGTGACAAAAATCAATGAAACAGACGGCAAAGTCACTGGCGTCAACGTGAAAATCAATGGCGAAGAAAAAGAAATCGCTGGTGATGCAGTGGTTGTTACTACTGGTGGTTTTGGCTCCAACAAAGAACTGATCGAAAAATATCGTCCAGATCTGAAAGGCTATGTCAGCACGACTTCTGAAGGAAGTACAGGCGATGGTATCAAGATGATCGAAGAATTAGGCGGCGCAACGGTTGATATGGATCAAATCCAAGTCCATCCAACAGTGGTTCAAGATACAGGTATGTTGATCAGTGAAACCGTTCGTGGAGAAGGCGCCATTTTGGTGAACCAACAAGGAGAACGTTTCTACAATGAATTAGAAACCCGCGACAATGTTTCAGCTGCCATCACAGATCTGCCAGAAAGCTATGCCTACTTGATTTTTGACAATGCGTTAGCAGGTAGAGCCAAACAAGTCGATTACTACAAAGAACAAGGTGTAGTGGTAGAAGCTGACACCATCGAAGCCTTAGCTGAAAAAATCGATGTCGATCCAGCAACCTTGAAGAAAACTTTAGATACATGGAACCAAGCAGTGGCAGACAAAGCCGACAAAGATTTTGGTCGTGAAACGGCGATGGACTATGATTTGACGGAAGGGCCATTCTATGCGATTCAAATTGCACCTGGGATCCACCATACAATGGGCGGCGTCAAGATCAATACGAAGACCCAAGTGTTGAAAGAAGATGGCACACCAATCACTGGCTTGTATGCAGCAGGTGAAGTGACCGGCGGTATCCACGGACAAAATCGAATCGGCGGCAATGCTGTAGCCGACATTATGGTCTTTGGTCGCCAAGCAGGCGCGCAATCCTCTGACTATGTGAAAGAAAATGGGAAATAAGCGGCTGTTTTTTCCTAAAAAAGATCGTCTATAAAGAAAGAAACTTGGAACGAATCCTCTTAAGTGATTAGGAGGAGAATCGTTTCAAGTTTTTTTGTATTTCTAACTGAAAGGACGGAAAACTAGTCATTATAATCTTATAATGATTAAGTCGTTTATCATACATATATAAATAAACTATTTTTAAATGTAGGGTTTGCTTTTCAATGAATCGGAATCAAGGAATAAACGGATAGGATTGGTTTATTCGATGATAAAAAATTTTAGGAGGCAGAGTATGAAAAACGCATTGGTAAAATGGTCGGTCGGGGTGGCAATCTTACTTGGAGGGAGCTTGTTCTTCACGGGGAAACAAGTATTTGCTCATGGTTATGTGGAATCACCGGTCAGTCGGGGCTATCAAGGGTCTTTGGATCGCAATACGTTAGGGTGGAGCGCTGCGTTTGAGAAATATGGCAATGTCATTTCAAACCCACAATCATTGGAAACTAAAAAAGGCTTTCCAGAAGCAGGACCAGTAGATGGTCGCATCGCTTCGGCAGATGGTGGACTCGGACAAATCGGGGACTTTGTTCTTGATGAACAAGGAACCAATCGTTGGACCAAACAAGACATCAATCAAGGACCATTGCGGGTCAATTGGCATTATACAGCGCCTCACAAGACCACAAAATGGCATTACTATATCACGAAACCAGGTTGGGATCAAAACGCGCCACTTTCAAGAGATAGCTTGGAATTGATCGCTACTGTGAATCACGATGGTTCGGCTGCCAGCAATAGCCCAAGCCATACCATTACCATTCCAGAAAATCGTCTCGGTTACCATGTCATTTTAGCGGTCTGGGATGTTGCAGATACGCCAAATGCCTTTTATAACGTGATCGACGTCAACGTTTCCGGCTCAACGGTCATTCCCGAAAAACCAGCAGCACCAGCAAATGTCCGCTCAGAACGAGTGACTAGCAGCACGGTGGCTTTAGCATGGAACGGTCAAACCGATGCGAAAGAATACAACGTGTATCGCGATGGTGCCTTAGTGGCAACGACTACTGAGCCAACTTTTACCGACACACAATTAAAAGCCAACACAACCTATAGCTATCAAGTAGAAGCAGTCGGCTTTACTGCGTTAGTTTCAGAAAAAAGTGCTGCAGTGAAAGTGACTACCTCAGCAGACAATCAAGTCGAAACCCCTTCGACACCAGGCAACCTGCATCAAATGAGCGTGACAGACAGCAGCGTTTCCTTAATGTGGCAAGCATCGACTCATACAAATGGGATCGCTGGATATGATGTTTACCGCAATGGCGTCAAAATTGCTACGGCCACAGGAACAACCTATGAAGACACGAATCTAGCAGCGGATACAACCTACAATTACCAAATCAAAGCAATCAGCAAAACGGGCGAACAATCCGCTTTCAGTAACCAGCTGAGCGTGAAAACCAATGCCAAAGAAGAAACTGAAACACCTGGAGGCGGGGAGTCAGAATACCGTGTGTGGAAACTAGGTACATTCTCTGCACCAGAAGTGTATACAAGTGGTGAAATCGTGAGCCATAAAGGCAGCAATTATGTCGTGATTAACACCCACTCAAATTACGGGGACACCACTTGGTCTCCTGATCAAGCACCAACCTTGTTTAAGAAGCTGTAACCCTTGAATGAATCAGGAAAGCAAGAGCAGTGCGGAGGCACTGCTCTTTTTGGCTCTTTTATGAGGAAATGGGTGGACCTTTGTTTGATTCGTGCAACCAATTGGACGAATTCGTTTGAAGAATACAAAAAGTGCTGCTATGCATCATGCGTAGCAGCACCTGTTTTTTGTTTTAGATCAAGAATAGAAGAAACGGATCAAGATTCCACCTAGAATCAGCACGATCGCACCGCATA
The DNA here is from genome assembly GCF_051714285.1 of Enterococcus sp. AZ149. NCBI lineage: Bacteria > Bacillati > Bacillota > Bacilli > Lactobacillales > Enterococcaceae > Enterococcus > Enterococcus sp. AZ149. Next base: position 3,355,868 of record NZ_JBIORO010000001.1, on the reverse strand, counting down.
AACGGTTGGCCATTTGGGCAAAAGCAATCATTTCCATTCTATCAGAGGCAGACAATACAGCGATATTACCTGTTCCCCCCATCGAGTTGTTGATCATACCGGCGCCAATTGCGGTTTCAACGGGATACATCCCTAATACCATCCCGAAGAACCAGCTGGCAGCCCCCATAGATACGACACTGGTTAGGCAAAGCACGACAAATTGCCAAGTAAAGGCAGAGGCCAGTGTTGACAGATCGATCAATGCCAAACCAATCCCCGCCAAAACCGCGTGGGTCAAATTCGTCATTACAACATTGTTGAACATCACCACAGAATCTTCGAGTTTCTTAGGGACAATATTCAAGGCTTTCAGAATAAAGACAATCACGATCATAAAGGCATACTCGTGAATTTTAGGGAAAAAGTCGCTTAAAATCGCACCAACGACCAACAGTGAAAAGGAAAACAGCATCCCGACCCCGATTTGTTGGGCATCAAGCGTTATTTTTGGTTTTTCTAATTCTTCTTTCGTGGCATTGATTAGGGTGCCATGGCCATTGTATTTGGTTTTAGCAAAGGCCTTTGCGATAAATAAAGCACCAATAATGGCAAGAATATTCCCGAAAGTAACTGCTGGCGCTAATTGAGAAAAGATGGCGGCTTGATTGCCGTTTGCCAAGCCATCAGCATAAATTTGTGAAAGTGGGGTGATTCCCGCCCCCATCCCGCCAGACATCATTGGTAGAGACACATACATCACCGAATCAGCAAAGCCATTGCCTAGCAGCATACCGACAAGGCCGACGGAGAAAAAGCCTACTACCATAGTGATCAAAGCAACGGGAATGAATTTCGTAGAAGCTTTCACCAACAAATTACGGTTCATCCCTAAAATCGAGCCGCAAATCAAAGCGGCAATATAGAAATCAAGAAAGCCAAAACCGCCCCCCATGAAGTCACTGACCGCGTCAATGACTTTCGTGGGTACGAGATGGAAGGAGGCTAAAAGGGTGGCACCAAGCAGGGTAAAAACTGACCCGCCGCCAAGATAAGAATTCATGATCGGAAGTTTTTCCCCAATGAAATACAGCAGGTGTCCTAAGGCAACCAGTAAAATGGTGATCCCAACCATATTTAATGGCAACTTGTCTAAGGCAATCGCACTGAATATGACTACCATGAAAAAGAGATACAAGGGAAGACTAATTCCCGAAATCGTCATCGTTTTTAATTTATTCATTTTTCAGACCTTCCTAGTATGTTGGATACCATTTAAGATTTTGGACAGCTTTTGCCATATCGGTTTCTTGCGCTTGGGCTAACCCTTGTTCTTTGGCTTTATTGGCAACTGCTTCAGCCACTTTTATAGAAACGTCCGCAACGTATTCAAATGGTGGAAGAACTGGTGCACCGGGTTGGCTCAAGTCAACCAAACCACTTAATGAGTGAGCAGCGGCACCAATCATTTCATCGGTCAAGAGAGAGGCTTCTGAAGCCAACATACCTAATCCTAGACCAGGATAGATCAAGGCGTTGTTTGCTTGGCCGATTTGGTAGTCGACCCCTTTGTATTGGATTGTTCCTGAAGGGACACCGGTTGCCACAAAGGCTTTTCCATCAGACCATTCGATTACTTGTTCAGCCGTTGCTTCTAATTTTTTGGTTGGATTCGAGATAGGGAAAATCACTGGACGAGCAGTGTTTTCACACATCGCTTCCACAACTTCTTTGGTAAAGGCACCCGCATTGGTTGAAGTACCGACCAAAATCGTTGGTTTTGCGACTTTAATGACATTGATCAATTGCGTCATATCGCCAGCATTGGCAAAGTCAGCCCGTTTTTTGGCAAATGGTTTTTGTGCAGGAGTCAAATCGGACATATCATCGAACAAAAGCCCTTGTTTGTCAACCATAAAGAAATGATTGTAGGCTTCTTCTTCTGAAAGACCTTCGCTGACCATTTCCGCATGGACTCGACTGGCAATCCCGGCACCAGCGGAACCACCGCCATAACATAAGTAGACTTGATCCGTTAATTTTTCACCTGTAATATCCAGTGCACCGAAGATACCGCCCAGCACAACGATTCCCGTTCCTTGGATGTCATCGTTAAAAGTTGGAATTGTTTGTTTGTATTTGTCCAAAATCGTTGCAGCATTTGAACGGCCAAAGTCTTCCCAATGCAAGTAAAGTTTAGGGAACAATGATTCTGCCGTTTGAACAAATTGATCGATGAATTGGTAGTAGGCATCACCGTAGACACGTTCTTGACGATTGCCTAGATACAAATGATCCTCTAACAATTCTTTACGGTTGGTACCGGCATCGATCACGATTGGTAAAACAGAAGCAGGGTCGATCCCAGCAGCTGCTGTATAAATCATCAATTTACCGACAGAAATATCGACACCTTGGACACCCCAGTCACCAATCCCAAGAATCCCTTCAGCATCTGTGGCTACGATCAAGCGAATGTCCCGATCGCCAGCGGCATTTTTCAACGTTTCTTCGATGTTCTCTGGATGATTGATATCTAAGTATGCTGCATATTGAGGATCAACGAATAGGCGGCTGTAATTTTCAATGGTATCAGCAATCGTTGGATCATAGACGATCGGATTGAATTCAACGATATGTTGATTGAACAAATAGTAGAACAATGTCCGATTGGTATTAAAGATTTCCATTAAAAAGTGACGTTTTTCAATGTCTGATTCTTTGGTGACATATTGCAAATAAGCTTGTTCTGCTTGTTCTTCGATCGTTTGCACGTGTGGGGGCAATAAACCGATCAACCCTAGTTCTTTTCGTTCTTCTTGTGTAAACGCGGTTCCTTTGTTTAAAAATGGGTTATTTAAAATGTCATGTGCTTTCATTATGTTCCTCCAATGGATATATTTTGAGTACTCGTTCATTTCCATTAGCTACTTTAATCCTCAGACAGAATTATAGTCAATTATCGGTGGTATAATAAAAATTATTTATAACAAAACCGCTGCTAGTTTAAACCGGTTAAGGGAGGAATCAGACGATGAATATACGAGATTTAGAATACTTTAACGCTTTGGCAGAGATGCTTTCTTTTACCCAAGTGGCGCATAAATTTGCGGTCAGTCAACCAACCGTCAGCTACGCTGTCAAACGCTTGGAAGAGCATTATGGCTGTGATTTGATCGTGCGAGAAGCCTCACATCGCTCCATCTCATTGACCACGGAAGGGGAAATTTTGAAGGCTCATGCGCAATATATCTTAGATGAATTTGTGACCTTAGACAGAGCCATCGACCATGCCAAAAACAATCGGACCCACATCGGTTTGCCGCCAATCATTCGTTCCAAAGTCTTTTCAAAACTCTTAGATGAAAAAGAGATCATCCGCTTTATTTCGAAATTTCACTTGGTATCTGGGGGATCCAATGAATTGCTTTCAAAACTATTATCGGGAAAAATCGATTTTAGCTTGCTGGGCAGTGTCAATCCCCTCGTCCACCCGAATCTGCAGGTGAAATTATTGCATCAGCAAGAGTTTTTTATTTTTGTGTCAAAAGAAAATCCATTGGCTAAGAAAAAGGAAATCTCATTTGAAGAAGCTGCCGAATATCCCTTTATCCTATTGGAAAAAGGCTATACCCACATGCGCGCCTTTCAGAATTTAAGTGAGAAATCAAAGAAGAAGCCGGAAGTCCCCTTTTATTTTTCAGACGTCCAGACGATTGGCCAGCTGGTCAGTTCCAATATCGGCATTACCTTGATGACGGAATTTCCTGTGTTTCAAGAAATGGAAGGCTTAGTGAAAATACCGCTAGTCCCTGAAGATAAGGAAATTTTTTATATTCAATATGCCTATTTAAAGAGTGCGATGTTGAATCAAGAGGTTCAAAAGTTGATTAGGATCTTGGATGAGCTGTCTTGGGAGGAGGAAAGGTGAGGAGTGGGGATTTCTTGAGGTAAGGTCAGAGAAAAATGGTGCAGGTGCGTGTTCTTCGGATGTTGAAATAAAAGGGATCTTTCAATGCGGGACAAGACGAATGGATGGTTCCTTTAACCAATGAAACTAGAAAAAAATCCCTTTACTTAGACCGTTCTTATCGCATGAAAAAACGCTAAAAACCTTGATAACTATCGGTTTTTAACGTGGATTTTTGGTATAATAGTAGGACAGTAAAGTTTGTGACGGTGGCTATCTTTTGAAAGGTGGTGGTGCTTATGAAAGTAAGTGCTAACTCTTTAGAAAGGAGAAGCCTTTTGTCTGTAGCTGAAGCATTAGGGCTAATGATTAGTTTCGGTTCTTTAATCGCAACGATTATCTTTGGCATCCTAACTGCAGCAAAAAACGACAAAAAAAGTAACCAGTCACTAAACTTTGGCGAGTTGACTGATTACTAAAATAATATAAAACTTGCCACCGTCTTAAACGGTGCTGTAGGGGAGTTGTTGACGCAACTCCTCTTTACACAGTAATTATAGCAAGATTTCAGTAAGATATCAATCATTGACGCTACAGACGTGCTTTGCACGTCTATTTTTTGTCCTCCTAAGTGGTGGGGAGCAGCTGGAAGGTGGAGGGCAAAAAAGATCGCTTTTCTTTCTTTAAAAAGGTCTAAGTACCACCATTTTTCCGCAATTTAACCATCCATTTTCTCGGTATTCTTAATCCATCAGGTACTTGAAATACCTTTCATGCGCATGAAGAAACTGAGTGAACAATGGAAAATGGTACAACAGAAAATAAAGGCACCTTTTTAGATCTTTTTCAGGAATCGAAGGATTTCGTTTAGGGATGGAACAAGCTGGCTACCGATGTGTTGGGTATTGTGAGATCGATGGCCATGCCAGAAAAAGTTATCAATCAATTCCTGACACAAAACAGGAGGTAGAAATGTATGATATCACAAAATTTTCAGATGAATTTATTCGAGGAATCGGACGTGTGAACATTATCGCGGGAGGATTTCCGTGCCAAGCTTTCAGCCTTGCTGGAAAAAGAAAGGGTTTTTCAGATACTAGAGCAACTCTCTTTTTTGATAATGCACGCTTAGCATCTACCTTGCGACCTAAGCTTTTATACCTTGAAAACGTCAAAGGACTTCTCAACCATGAACGAGGGGCTACGTTTGAGACAATCCTCCGAACCTTGGATGAATTGGGGTATGACGTGGAATGGCAACTGTTTAAAAGCAAAGAGTTTGTCGCCCAAAACAGAGAGCGTTTATTTATTATCGGACATCTTAGAGGAGCAGGTACCAAAAAGATTTTCCTATCACAAGAGAAGAAGGATCAGTTGATCAAAAATCAGGAAGGATCCATTTAGCTGGCGTCACATGCAGCGAATGATTTAAGTCGATTTACACGAGAAAGAACGTAATATACAGATGGTCTGATGGGGACTTTGACCGCAACGGACTACAAAACACCGAAACAAATCGTTGTTGGCAACGTCAATCCAAGCGGTGGAGGAATGAATGGCCAAGTATATGATGCTTCAGGACTTAGTCCTACGATCACCACAAACAAAGGGGAAGGAAATAAAATTGCGATTCCGATCCTAATGCCAGATAAAGCCACTATTCGCCAAAACGGCCGTAGAATGAAGGAAAATGAAACACCGATGTTTATCTTAACCACACAAGATCGTCACGGAATTATCGTGGCAGGGTCGATCGATGGTTCCTATCGATCAGCTGCAGCGATCCATTCCGTAGATGGCTATGCCCTACACTTACCACCATGAGTGGTGGCGGCCACAAACCCAAAATACTGGTGAAAGCAGCCACGAAAAAAGGCTATACTGCAGTACTACCAGCCGATAGTATCAATTTCGTTTATCCTAAATCTACAAAACGTTGGGGACGTGTGGGAAATCAGCAAGCAAATATACCCACGTTACAAGTGATCAGCAAGCCGTAGTAACCGATGTTTTTCAGATCCGGAAACTAACACCACTTGAATGTTGGCGACTGCAGTTGTTTCCTGATTGGACCTTTTTGTCAGCGAAATTCGGTAGTAGGCAGATTGCTGAAGAAATAATCAGTAACGGGCTTGATCACTATAACTGCAGATACGATCAAGAAACTTCGAATAGTCAGCTGTACAAACAAGCTGGAAATTCGGTTACTGTATCAGTCATTTATTTCATAGCAAAGCACTTCGAAATAAACGATACGACGGCTTTTGATCGCTTTAGCGAAAGGTAAAAAATTATAGATAGTTCTTGAAAAGAACGGTATGCCGTGATATAATAAATATACGGTATACCGTTATTTTATTTAGGTTAAGGAGGGGTTTTATTAAAAATAGACGGAACAAAAAAAGCATTTATTCTGCTGGGAACAGAATAAATGCACAGTAACAAATCCTTTCACGGGACGCTACTACTCAAAATATACCATAATTGCGAGTAGTGGCAAGCTTTAATTGTCACACTCCTTTCAGGAGGAAAAAATATGTATGCAGATAAAGAAAAAATTGAATGGCTGCTATTTAAAAGCGGTCACTCGATCACTGAAATCAAGAATAGATCCGAAGTCAAAGCAATGACTGTCTCTGATTTGATGCACAAGAAATCTTCTATAGAAAGAATGCGATTCGATAACGCTGCAAAGCTTACAAAACTTGCGGATCAATTAAAAGAAGAAATCACTGAATAATCAGGGTTTTGCCTTGTAACTCCTTATCTTTAGGAGGAGAAACTATGAACGCCGTTTTAAATAAGAAAAAATGTATTGTGACATTTGATCACTATGAAGATAATAACAATGTAGCGATTCAACTGGTTAAGAAAAGAAGAGGTCAGTCTGAAGAAGAGCTGCTTGCTACGGCTACGGTGAACACGAGTGTCGGAATCAAACAAGATTTCGTCGCAATCAAAGGGTGGTCTGAAAATACGGGCATTGAAGATGTACTGATAGAAGCTGGTGTCATTTGTGAGGAAGCTGTAGGGGCAATTCCTTGTGGCATGGCTGTTGCAAAAGTCTTTCCCCTTACAGAAGAAGCAAAGGAAGTCATGAAAAACAATCAGTAGAAAAGAGTCCGTTCAAAGCTGCGGCGAGTGTGGTTACACGCTCGCTGCGTCTTTGATTAAATCTTTGATCGTTTCAATGAAGGAGAGCGAGTTATGACCATTGCAAAAGGAAACACACGTCTTCCTGTAACGCTTAATGAAAAGAGGAAGCAGGGACTGAAGCACTTGAACACCAAGTACAAGAAAAGTGAATCGAAATTAATGTGTATCGCTTTAGATATGTTGCTTGAGCAAGAAAAAGCGGGATTTGAGATTCCTGAGCTTAGAAAGTGACTGCACTTTATTTTCTATTTTATTGAAGTGCTATCACTTATCAGTGAAACCGTTATCCAATACGTGGTAAACTAAAATCAGACAAAAGGTGAGATCCAATGGATGAAAAAGCCAAAAAGAAAATCGTAAAATTATTAGCACTTGCAAATGATGGAAAACTTCGCTCGTTGGTTAATTTTGTCCAATGAGAAATCAATAGTAAAATGTGATTTGATGGCAGATTATCCAGAGAGGAGTAGTGAATTATTGCTTAGATCTATATTTTGTTTACTGATTAATACTTCTATGATTTAAAAAAATAAGGTGAGAGATACAATATTTAACCATTAGATATATGGTCTAGTGGTGGTGAAGCATGGTATCAGCTGGACAATAAATCGGTGGGATTAAATTGAAACTTTACTGGAATAATTTTAAGAAAAATCAATAATTTAATATTTCTAATTTTATTTTTAAGCTATAATTTGTTTGTCAAAAGACTGTATAATTTAAAAAATTATTGATATAGGTTTATATAAACGATAAAGTTAATTATGGCGCTATCAATAAAAGGAGAATATTATTTTGAAAAAAATTAGACTAGTTTTGACAATTGGTATAATCGCATCTTTCTTTGGTTTTGTAATTCCTTCTTTCGCAAGAAGTATTTCAACCTATGATGTAACGATTCCTAGACAAGGCGCAATCGTTACTGGTTCATTGAAGAAAGAGTCTGCAGGGAAAGGTGTTCATAATAACTCTGCAATAGGTGGTAATAAAAGAATCAATACCTCTATTCGTTTAAAAAAGGATAGTTCAAATATAACCCCATCTTACAATATGGGGTCTGGGGACCGAATTACACTTAGTTACTCTGGTGGCGGTTCTTCTTATAACGGTAGCAACACTTCACTTGGAATTGCAACTCCTGTAACAACTACCGTTAAAGTTGCTGCTCAAGGAAGTTGGAGTCCAGACGAAAAATAATTTGTAAATTAAAATATATGATAGCGCCAGATTTTTTGTTAAAGGGGATTTAATAATGAAATATATACACTACGAATTGAAGTTAGTGCTAAAATCAAAATTATTTGTTTTTTCAATAGTTTTATCAATTGTGAGTATTGTAATAGGAATAGCTGGTAACATATTGCTTATCGAAATGGAGAAAGGTTTAACTATTTTCTTTTCTGGATTTAGTTTAAGCACTTCCTCAATACTCCCTTTATTGGCTCCGTTGTTAGCGGCTTTACCAATGGCCGATTCTTTTATAAATGATTTTCAGAATAATATGACTACAGCAATATTTGTTAGAGAATCGAAAGAAGATTATTTCTTTAAAAAATTTATTAGTGTGGGTTTATCTGGTTTTCTATCTTTATTCTTCCCATTGACATTGTTACTAATAATAAATTTACTAATATTTCCTGACTATTCTAATGCATATGTAGGGGTAATAGGAGGAGCATTTTCTAGCATTTTTTCAAAAAATCAATTGTTTTATGCTGTTGTCATTATAGTAAATAGCAGTATTTTTGGATTTATATATGCCAACATTGGTTTAGTTTCTTCTTTCTACTTTAAAAATCGATATATATGTGTGTTTTTTCCTTTAATCGTATATTTTTTACCATCTTTTATTTTCCCTTTTATGGGATTTGATAAATATGAACCAGTTACAACATTTGATTTAACTTCAAATACAGCCACAAATGGCTATTTAGTATCTTTGCAGTTAGCATTCCTACTTATATCGACTTTCTTTGTGGGCTATAAAAAAATCGCAAAAGGAAATTTAAACATATGATTCGAAGAATAGAAGCTATAAGATTATCTAAAAATAATCGTCATATTATATTCTTTGTAAGTTTATTATTAATAATAATTTGTTTTTCTTACTATCAATTTTTTTTGGAAACACCAACTAGAAATTTTTTCATGTGGTTACTTTATAACTTTCAAAATCTTTATTCCACAATTTTTGCTTTTCCACTGCTTTATTTAATCATAATAAATTCGCAGTTTTCATTTAACCTTAATAATTATCTTTATCTTAGTAGGATACCTAATAGAAAATTTCTATTTATTTCAGATATCAATTTAGTTTTGAAAGTTACTTTTTATTATATGGCTGGGATTTTCTTCATAAGTTCAGTATTAGGAATCTATGAGTTGAGATTTAATAATAGTTGGAGTCAAGAATTAGTTACTTTTTTTAAAAATACGTTTCAAGCTATACCAAATACTAATTATTCTCCCGTATTTCAAACAGGGCTTGCCTTTCTATTTTTCTTTTTATACTTATTGACTATTGGGAATTTATTTAATTTTTTGTTTGTGTTACTAAAAAAGAAAGGAATTAGCTTTTTAATTATATTTGGAATGATTGGGCTGCAAGCTTACTTTTTTAAATCACCTACAAATAGCTTAATTAAAATTATGATGCCTATTAATCATTATTTGATTTATTTTGAAAGAGCAAATGGCCAGTTTATTTCAATTTCTATAAGTTTTTTGTATTGGCTATCCCTTTTAGTAGCTAACTATTCATCTCTATATATACTATACAAAAATACTAAACTAGGAGATTAAAATGCATAGCAATTTACGGTTTCAAAGAATCTATTTCGCACAATTAAATGGCAAAAAATTTATCGCATCAAGCATTATATTAATTTTAATTATTTATATTTCTACATTAATAGATGTCGGTGATCAACCAGATTTAATTTATAAGTCAATCATTAACGGTATTCCCTACCAAGATTTTTCTTTTTTAACAATTATAAGATTTTTAGTATTACATCTAACCTATGTTTATGGATTTTCGGCAGCGTCTAGTTTTAGTAACAATTCCTATTTGTATCTAGCCATTATCAGACTTAAGAGTCGATGTAATTTGTATTATAACTCTATTTTCTTTTCTTTAATTCTATCCGTACTATATTGGGGAATAGCAGTTACTATTCTTGTGGTTTATTTATCTGCTTTTACGCTTTTCAATAGCAGCCTATCCGAAATTTTTTTCTTATTAATTTCAAAAGAAACAATGCTATTTTGCCTATTAAATATGCTTACTAGTTTTAGTCTTATAAACATTTTTATTCTGGTTAAAGCTCAGTTAAGAAAAGAGACATTAGCGTTTGGAATCATTGTTTTTCTACTGATAATTTATATATATTCATTTTTCATTTTTGGGAAAAATCATTTTTTATTTCTTAACACAGGAATTTTAACTGTTTATAGAACTAATTTATTCTTATTGGAAAAAGAATCATTAGTGCCAAATCTTTTATGGTTTAGTATACAAAATTTAATCATAGGATATCTAAATTTGTTTAATCTGAAGAAATTAGGAGTGGAGTGATATTAGTGAAAACTATAGAAAGTGTAATACAATTAGACAATGTGAGTATGAAATTTAAAAAGCATATCATTTTCGAAGATTTATATTTCCAGTGTCAAGCTAACGAGATAATTGGTATCGTTGGTGAAAATGGATCTGGAAAAAGTGTATTATTTAAACTTATTTCTGGATTTATTATTCCAGATAAAGGAAATATATCTGTGAATGGTATTAATATAACGAGAAATAATGCACTACCTGATAAATTAGGGGTACTTATAGAGGAACCATCTTTTTTAGAAGATATTACAGGGTTTGAAAATCTTAAATTACTTTCTAGTATTAAAAATGAGATATCAGATGCAGATATATTTGAAGTACTAAAAGAAGTAGGACTAATCGATAGAAAAGATGAAAAAGTTAAACATTACTCTTTAGGAATGAAGAAAAAACTTGGGATTGCTCAAGCAATTATGGAAAAACAAGAAGTAATTTTATTGGATGAACCTATGAATGCTTTAGATGAAGAAAGTGTTGAAAAAATGCGATCTTTATTTAAGAAAATAGCTACTAAAGGAGCTACTATATTAATAGCTAGTCATAATAAAGAAGATATAAATAAACTCTGTGATAAAGTTTATAGAATAAAGGATAATAAATTAGAGAACATAGAATTTAAAACTCAAATAGAAAATTAATCTTATTGTTTTAAATAGTCATTCAAATAGCATATCGTCCTCTTAGTTATTTAAATATTCGTAGAAAACGATATGATTTTAATACTTAAAATAATATAATTTCTTTTCAACTGTTTCAGACAATCTATTTGATATAGTCTACTCATCTCTACCAAATTCAATGTTTTTGAAGCATTAATTTAATGATAGCTTGCTTCAGTAATCGTATTATGCATAAAGTTTTTTTAAATGAAAAAGTGGTATGCGTGGCTATAAATGTTAGCTCTAAATACACTTTTAATCGTTGTAATCTTAACTGTTTGGCTATAGTGATCTTTATCATCAGTAGTGTTATTAACTTCATATGTTTAAATTTTTTCTGCCCAAGCAACTAATGGCAAGGTACAATGGATTATAATAGATATTATCAAATATGTGTATTGGCTAGTGGTCGTTTTTATATTTTACAAATAGAGAATCATCGAAAAAAAGTTAAGGGGCTATTATGTTAGAATTAAGCAAATCTGAATATCAACTTCTTTACTATTTTTATGAATTCAATCAGGCTTTAACTAAACACGAAATATTAAAAAGACTTCCAGAACTAAACAAAAATACGACTGCTGCTGTGATAAGAAGCTTGTTAGATAAAGGGTATTTAAAAGTAGAAGAGATTAAATATTCTCAGAACGTATTAGCACGGGCTTACAGGCCTAGTATTCCTTTTATAAATTTTATAAAAGAAGAGTATGGGGAAGTGGCTGTAGAAAAATTAGTTAATCATGCAGTAAACTCTTTAAAGACCAAAAAGCAAACCGAATACTTTTCCAATCTTATAATTGAAAGAAAAAATGCCATAAATAAGAATAGTTGAAAATTTCATATTTTGTAGACTATTCAGGGAATAAAAAAGGGTCAGAAACTTAAAAGTTTTTGACCTTTTTTCCTAAAGAACTCTTCAAACGTTTAGTCTGGAGACATAATTTATCGTTTCAAGGGCTTTAATTGCTTCAGCAACAGATCCCGCTTGTTTGCAGTATAATTTTAGCTATTATTTTCAAACTAGCACTAAACTTTCTTCAAGCATGCTATTATAATCAATTTTCGTAGTAGAAAGTCTTGTATTTATATTGTTAAAAAATGTATTGACAATTTATATACAATTAAATTATATTTAATTGACCTTCTGGCTTAACACTCAATTTAGAAGGATAATGTTTAGGGAGAGAGAATAGTGCATGGAAAGAAGAATTATTTTAGAAAAGGGATTGTTGGTAGCGTTATCATTAGAGTCCGTATGTGGTAATATGACAGATTATGAGTATATAAGAGAAAACCTTAATAAATTATTTAATCTAAAAAAAGATATGTATTCAAAATTTTTCCAACAAGAAAAATTTTATAATTTTTTTGGTGATTCAAATATTTCAATTGCAGATAGAAATAAGATATTAAAATTGATTTTTAAAACTGAAGAAAATATTTATGTTTATTATGATGATTACTTCTTTAAATATAGTAAAAAGTGTTTTTTCGATAAAAAATTGTTAAAAAATTTCTTGGGGAATTATACAAATGATACAATGTATCCTTTTATGATATTCTCTGAAAATTTTGATAGATTCCTATATATGGACACAGTCTTTGAAGATATATTCCTTTTAAGTATAAAGTCTGAAAAGTTAAAAAATAGTATAGAAGATTTTCAGAATAACTATGATTTTATTTGGGTATCAAATATCAATAATCTAGATCTTCAACAGAGATTTGTTTCGGGATTATATATAACAAAAAAGAAATTAAAAAAATTAACAAGTATCTATTCTGATCAAGGTTTTTGAGGTTGTGTTGAAAAGCTTGAAAGATAAACGGATTTGCCTAATTTTCAACCAATGGATTATGCTGTTTTGAATGACCTTTCAATTTCATTCCAAGCAGAAAAGTCGAAGAGGGTAATTTCTCTTCGACTTTCTTTGTATAAAGCGGAAACCACTTCAATGCTTTTGGACTATAGATTTGAAAAAAATCATTACATTCGCTGTTCTTTGTATGATCTCACTTGCTTTGATAGGTGGAATCTTATTTAATGTGTCAAGTGAGCCTGAAGTTGTAAAATCAGCGGAAGTTCAGAATATTTCTGAAGCAGTTTTTAAATGGAAATCGGTTGTGCAATCGGAAGTGTAACTATCAACAACACAACTCATCAAGCAGCTTTTAATACCGGAAACCAGTTGATTAGCTTCAATGGTCAAGCACTAACCTATAATGCAAATGGGAATCGTCTAAGTGATGAAAAATATAACTACGCTTGGGATCAAGCGGATCGCTTGGTAGGGGTGACGAAAAAGGGAGAAAACCAACCATTTATCACATACACTTACGACGAGGACAACCGACGATTGTCTAAGAAGGTTAATGGACAGATAACAAACTACCATTATGATGGTGATAGCATTGATGTGCTGTATGAAACAGATACGAATGGGCAAGTTTTACGTCATTATATCTACTCTGATGACAATATTCGCTTAGCTATGAAGAGTGGGAAAAACACGGTATACTATCATTACAATGGGCATGGTGATGTGGTTGCATTGACGGACGAAAACGGCCAGCAAGTAGCCAGTTACACTTACGATGCGTGGGGAAACGTTCTAACCAGTGAAGCAAAAACGGAACTAGCGAAAAGCAATCCTTATGGTTATGCCGGATATACGTACGATGCTGAAATCCAACAGTATTATTTAATGGCACGGTATTATCATCCGGCACATGGAGTTTTTACCTCTCTTGATCCTGATCCAGGGGACGAAGACGATCCATTGACCATGAATGGATATACTTACGCGGACAATAATCCGGTGATGAATGTTGACCCTAATGGGCATTTTGCGATTGTAGCTGGTCTAGGGATTTATATAAGTGCAAAAGTGATTTTTACTGGTGTAACTATGTTAGCTGGAGCAGGTATAGGTTATTATTTGGCGAAAAAACGACCTTATAACAAAAATAAAAAATCTACACCAAATCTTTCTTATAAAGGCCCTAAGGGATATAGAGGGAAAGCTAAAACAAAAACTCAACAAAAAAATGGTAGAACACACCAAAAAAGGATTTATGATAAAAAAGGGAAGCCACGTGTTGATATCGATTACAGTAATCACGGTAATGCTAAACGACATCCCCATGTTCCACACAAGCACAGCTGGAAGAATAGAAATGGAAATGGCCAAAAGTACCCACGATATAATAGGAAATTTAATAAAAGGAGATGATGTGAATTGTGGAGTTATGTAAATAATTCGGATGAAGTAGGATATTTGAATGAAAAGTATGGGAATTTTCATGATTCATTTGTTGAAAAAATGGAGTTTTACTCAGGTATGATACTAAATTTAGATGGATCGCTATCCTATGCTAGTATTAGTATGTTAACCGGTGAAGAAGGTATGGAAAGTGATATATATGAAAACGCAAGTCTATTATTGTTATTAAATTCTCTAGAAACATCTTCCAAGGTCGTCCTCAAATTTCAAGGAGTACTAGATTTTAATTATAATTTTTCATTTAGAAGCGATAATCTGCTAGATGAACCTGCTTTAGATTTTAAAGGTTACAGATTTCATTATAAACTAATTTATTTAACGTATCTTCAAAAAATATGGCGTACAAAATTATTTTATGACCTACTTAACTCACGGAATTTTTATCTAACTAAATCTCGATTTAGAGAATCTATAATGTGCATGCCCACTTGGACAGTAATCCATTGAACAAATTTGTTTCATATGGATAAATTCCGGTAACAATCACTACTTGGGTAGGATTTTTCGTTGCTGTAAAAATTACTCGAATTGTTATAATATGGATTGTTGAGTTTCTTTATGTTTTCCGATTAGTTAAAAGAACGCGGGACGGTCACAGATCTTAGAGCTATCATCAACGACGAAAAAAAGTGCAGGTGCATATGATGAGAGAATTACCATTAAAAGATAACCTAACAATCTTAACTACACCCACAGAAAACAATTTATGTATATTTTCAAAAGAAAAAGCTACTATTAAAATTTTTGAAGAAGATAAAATAATTCATACTTTTGAGAATGAACTGTTCGAACAAAAGGAAATTAAGATTCATGAAATTATGATGTATAAAAATGAATGGTACCTATTTTTTTCGATGGATGATGAAGAGGCTATCTTTATAAATAATTCTATTACTGTATTAGGAAATGGAATACTAAATATAGTGCCATCTCCAAGCGGAGTATTAGTTGCGTATAATGAAGAAGGAATACTATCCGCAGAAAACGATTGGGCTCACTATGGATTAGTAGAATTCAATATAGATTTAAATAGATTTAATGCGGTACTCCCTCATCATTTAACTTCGACATTCATTGATCTAGGGGCTATATCTACAATATCCGCTAATGGTGATATCTTTTTAATCGCATATACTGATGCAGAAACACAAATAATGATTAAATGTAATTTGTATAGCCATTTAACTGAAGTAAAAGAAATTAGGTGTGACGCTACCATATTTGAGCTTCGACAATTTAATGATTATATTTGCGTTTTTGCAGAAGATTCCATTTACTTATTTGATAAAACTATGTGCTATATTAAAAAAATAGATATTAGTGAAAAAGTAGGACACGAGATATATAATGTTTATTCTAGTAAAAACAATATTATTTTTGAAACAGAGGAAATGTATATTGTAGCCACTATGGGTGAACTGCTAAATAGCATAATATAGTCTAAAATGTTATCATCATTATTTAATCATTGAATTTACCAATGAAACTGCAACCTAATATGTGAGAGATTAAAGTCAGACCAAGAGTGAGATACAATGGATGATGACTAAATTATTTGAAGAATATGGTGGGGTGCGTTGAAAAGTGCAGCAAATTATGCGGTTTATCTGTTAATAATATCCAAATGATTAAATCATCAAGGTGTTTAGGAATCTATTTAAAAGAGTGTTCAGAAAATAACTATTTTTTGAGCACTCTTTTTAGATACCATAATTGCAGTAAAGCTTTTTATTTTTATGTCCTTAAACTTTTAAATTAAATGATTGTTCATTTGAAAATCATTTTTATAAGTATTTGGACAAATTCTTAACGGGGTCAGAAACTTAAGAGTTTTTAGTTATCAATCTTATATCAAAATTACAATGCTTGTGATTACATAGGAAAAAGTATCTTAACCCATATCGGTCAAGATACTTTTTTAGTTTAAAATAAGTTTGAGAGCGTTTGAATCATTCTCATTTTAAATATTTTTTCAATATCAATTGAAGCTCTTTCAAATAGCTGTCCTTTAACTCTTCAGGATATTCGACTGTTATACTATTACCAAAGCGTAATAGATAATGAGTCATATAAGGAAGTTCTTTTTGATTATATCCGCCAACGATGTAAGAAATGCCATCCTTGATCTCTAAGGACATGTTAGGATAGTTGTGTTTATGAAAGATTTCTTTACCAAATGCCGTTAATCGACAACGAAAAGGTATATCATGAAAATTTTGTTCATATTTTTTTTGAATTTGGTTTAGTTCTTCAATAGAAAACGACTGATCAAATTCTTCTAAGATCTCACTCGCTACAACACAATCGCTTCGGTAAGTCCCCCAATGGTGGGTCGTAAAATCGTAGGCACTAAAAAACCAAATCCCGTTTCGATAGAAAAGTTCATTACTTTGCAGTATTGTTTCAATTTCTTCAAACTGGGCATAGGTCACTTTTATCGCTTTTTCATTTAAGATAGAATCAAGTATTTTGGCTAGATTTGTTTGTGTTTTTAATGGCGCTGTATTGTAGTACTTTACAACAGTTAAAAGTGTTTCTATCTCTTTTTGCTGCTTGCTTGTTAAAGTAACCATGAGTTTTGATTGGATATGTGTATATGATTTATCAAAAGGAGTGCTAGAAAGCAGTTCTAGTGCTTTTAAGGCAAAAAAAATCGCGAAAATTTCATTTTGATCAAAATAAATAGGCGTTAATAGTGACTGATCCATTAATTGATATCCGCCGCTTCTCCCATAATCGGAATACAAAGCAAGCCCCATTTCTTCTAAAGATTCAATGTCACGTAAAGCAGTACTTTTAGAAATATTAAATTCTTCCATAAGATCTTTTAAGTTGAAAAAATTTTTGTTCTTTAAAAAAATCAATTCTTTATTTAGTCGCTCTGACTTTTTCATAATCTCTCCTTAAACGGTATCATGTTCTGACACCTTTTCATAGTATAGTAAGTATATCAAAAGAAAAGAGGTATTAACATGAAAACGTTACTAATTAATTCCCACCCTGAATTCAACAAAAAAACAACTTATTCAAGTAAGCTACAAGATTTATTTTTAGGTAAGTTTCATGAGCAATTTGATCCAAACCAAATCACTACTATCAACCTTTATGATATGGACATTCCAAGAGTTGAGCAAGGTCAATTATTAGCAATTTGGGAGAAAAAACGAGTTGGAGAGAGCTTAACGCAAGATGAAATGAAAATTGATGAGACTTCTACGACTCTGTTACAACAATTTAAAGATCATCATAGAATCGTGATTGTGTCCCCCCTTCATAATTTCAATGTGACGTCTCGTTTGAAAGACTATATGGATAATATCTTGATTGCTCGTGAGACATTTAAATATACCGAAACAGGATCTGTTGGTTTAATGGTCGATGATTATAAGATACTTTTCCTGCAAGCAAGCGGTAGTATTTACACAAATGATGACCGATATTCTAAAATGGACTTCTCATACAATTATCTCAAGCAGATGTTTGAGGAAATCATGGGGTTCTCTAGACTTGGGATTGTTAGAGCACAAGGAACAGCATTGTTGTCTGAGTCAGAAATTATGATGGAGGCTAAACAAATGCTGAATTATGAGTGGGATCTTTTTGTATAGACCTAACTGATCTAGTTCACAAATCTACTACTGAGATTGAGGAATAGTAATGATAAAATTGATTATTAGTGATATGGATGGAACTTTTTTGAATAGTGATAGTAAGTTCAATCAAGAATATTTTAAAAAGATTCATCAAGATATGAAGAGAATGTACATCACGTTTGCTGCATGTACAGGAAAACAATGTGAACGAGTAGAAAAAATTTTTGGTGAAGAATTATCAAGGGATATATGGATATTAGGTGATAGTGCAACACGGATAAAACATAAAGGAAACTATATCTATCAGTCATTGCTTCCTAATAAAATAGGTTTAGATATTATCGCTAAGTTAAACGAAATTGCAGACGACTATGTAATTATAGCTTGCACACCGACCGCCGCATACGTAAAAAATACGACAAGAGACCAAGATATCAAAAAGGCGAGAGGCTCATACGAGATCTTAGAAACCTTAGAAAATCTTGCTGATATAACAGAAAATTTCGTTAAAATTACTGTATACGATCCGCAATTACGCTCTTTTGAAACAGTGAAGGAATTGGCAATATTTCAGGATAGAGCCTATGTTGTTGCTTCAGAAGCAGCATGGATCGATATTTCGAACTTAAATGTTCATAAAGGAACAACAGTTGCCCAACTTCAATCGATTTTGAACATCGATAAATCTGAGACGATTGCATTTGGTGATGGGTTTAATGATATCGAACTATTTTCTCAAGCAGGTATCAGTGTTGCAATGAAAAATGCTTTTGAGGAAGTCAAAATACAAGCAGACTTCATTACTAAATCAAATGACGAAGATGGCGTATTACGTGCGATCGAAAAATTTATCACCCTCTAATAGTTTGTAATTTTTTAAATATCATTGTAAGACAAATTATCATATTTACTTTATAGAAATTAATTGGTTGATTTCGTCAATAGGAAGGAAGAAAGTGAAATGAAACAAAGAATTGATTATTATAAAACAGCACCTGATGGAATGAAACACTTGTTGGAAGTGGAAAAATACTTAAGTAAAACAGAGATTGATAAAAATCTACGAGAGCTTATTAAAATTCGTGCTTCTCAAATCAATGGCTGTGCTTTTTGTCTAAACCTCCATAGCAGCGATGCTCGAAAATTAGGGGAAACAGAACAAAGAATCTACTGTATAAGTGCTTGGAGAGAGTGTAATTTTTATACGGATGCAGAAAAGGTCGCTTTGGAGCTTACAGAAGCTATAACATTAATTTCAGATTTAAAAGTTCCTGAAGACTTGTATGCTCGTGTACGCGATTACTATGATGAAAAAGAATATGTTGATCTAGTATTATTAATTACTCAAATCAATAGTTGGAATAGAGTGTCCATTTCTATGGGGAATTTTGCGTCTAACCAAAAGTAAAATTATTATCAGAAGCCGAAGAGGATCTTTCCTCTCGGTTTTTTTTTATAGAACAAGAAAAGAGGGTCAGAAACTTAACATTTATATCTTTTTTTCGATATCATATAGAAATTGAGAATACGAATGTAATAAGATTAGTTAATTTAAAATAGAAAAGAAAGATTCGAGGTGAGAGAAAATAGCTAATAAAGTGTCAAAGCTTTTTTTAGGCAAAGAAGCAGTTACGTTACTGAAGTACAAAGTTATATTTCTAAAGAGAGTACTATAGCAAAGCAATACATTTATTTCTTTTTAGTTATTGTAGTTTTCTTCATATATATACTAATTAATAAAACGTTTAAACTGAAATCAATAGTCACGACATATATTTTTTTTGAGACGATATTGATGTTAAAACCTGTTACTAAGTTTATTTCTAAACATATTTACTTTAAATTTATCACAAAATTTAAAGTTGAGGATCTGGGTATAATTTACTTCTCATCATATCTAGAAAGAGCAACCTCTGCAGTGTTTAAAATTAGAAATACTCGATTTAAAAATAATTTATTTCGGGGATACGGGCTTTTAATTATTCTTATTCTCATATTTCTAAAAATTAAGTTATATTGCATTACTATGGTGCCTGTTTCTAAAACTGTTATAAAATTTTTCCCCAAAAAGATCCTTTTCATTTTATCAAATTTGCAACCAGATACTTTATTGATAATAGTCCAACTGGTATTAGCGACTTCAATAACCGTATATATAATATCTTATTATTCTAAAATATTCACAATAATTTCGTTGGTTGATTCTGAGTATAATCAACTTAGATGTTTAAATTAAGATTAATGATTTCCCTTTATTTTTAGTTTATATTATTACCTTATCTTTTTTTATAACTTTCAAAAGTGATAAAATAAATATATTTTAAAGATAGAACACATGTTGAAAATAGAAAATGGTCACATTCACGCTGAGATGAATGTGACCATTTTTCTGGTTCTACCAACACTAAATGTCAAAGAACAGGTTATTTAACTAATCAATTCGAGTAACCATCTGGGTATTTTTTTTGCCATCCCCAAGAATCAGAAATAATTTCCTCAATTCCACTATACTTAGGCTCCCATTCAAGAATAGTTTTAATTTTTTTGTTTGAAGCTATTAAAGAAGAAGCATCTCCAACGACACTCGTAACGATTTCAACTGGGATTTTTTTCCCTGTAACTTTTTCAGCTGCATTTATCACTTCTAAATTAGAGTAACCTTTCGAGGATCCTAGATTAAAAATTTCACTCGCACCACCACATTTTAAATATTCCAAGGCTAATATGTGTGCTTCAACTAAATCTAAGACATGAATGTAGTCACGTACACAGGTACCGTCATGAGTAGTATAAGTGTTCCCAAAAATGGTTATCTTTTCTTGCCTTCTCTGAGCCACTTCTAGAATAATAGGAATCAGACGAGGACGCACTTCACCAAGTGTAAAATCCTTTTTAGCCCCAGCGACATTAAAATAGCGCATAGAAACAAATGTCATGTTGGATGATCGGCTAACCCAGTCCATCATTGTCTCCATAATTACTTTAGAGCATCCGTAGGGATTTATTGGTGCAGTAGGTATTAATTCATGAACAGGATTCATTTCTGTATTGCCATAGACTGAAGCAGACGAAGAGAAGACAATATATTTTATGTTAAATTCCTGCATGACTTCAAGAACAATCTGTGTTCCGTAAACATTATTGTTGAAATATTTTAAGGGCTGTTCGACAGATTCACGACCTAGAGATAAGGCAGCAAAATACATCACAGAGTCAATATTTTCAGTTTCAAAAACAGAACGCAGTAACTTTTTGTTTCGTATATCTATCTCGTAAAACTTTGCTCTGTCATGAACAGCTTCTTTAAATCCAGTACAAAGATTATCAACGACTACGACCTCATATCCCTGATTGATAAGCATATCCACTGCATTTGAACCAATGTAACCCGCACCGCCTAAAACTAAAACTGACATAAGGACCTCCAATGTAACACTATTTTTGTCAGCCAATCTGATTAATTGATTAACTGGATATCATTTATTTTAATTGACGAACATAATTTTAGACAATAACAATTAATGAAATGGGTAAAGTTTAAGTTTATAAAGAATTTGTATTTCATTATTTGAATATGTGATACTTATAGTTTAATTTTGACTACTTTTAAACGCTGCACGCTCTTGCTATTAACTCATGTTTGATGCCTTATATGTGGAGATCATTGATAAATGAACTTGAATAGAGATCACTTAAAGATTCGGTTGTAATTTGTGAGTATATGAAACTCGCCGCAAGCTTCAATTCTTAGAATATAGTTTTTTAAATCAAATTTACTCCGGATTGCTTTTCGATAGAAACTTATATTAGATAAATTAGTTGATATCCATTTTAAAACTCCAGTTACCTATATTTTGATTACCATCTTTAATTACCGATGAATCGAATTCAAAGAAACCATTTTTAGAATAGAATCGTCTGTTTCGTTCAGTATTAGTAAATGTGATGAAATACTCTGTTCTTTTTTGGGGCTTATTTTCTTTTATATATGGTAAAAGACAATCATTGATCATTTTACTTCCATAGTTTTTCCCTCGTTGGGAAGAGTCTACAGCCAATGATTCTAGCATCCACGTTTTTCCTGCAAAACTATTTACAGCTTTATGCCCGGTGCTTAACAGTTGTAATAGTGAGAAAATTTTGCTTATAGGAGCCATTGTTAATAGTTTTACTCCACCAGATGTCATATAATCAAAGAAATTTACTTTTTTATCACGAGGACTAACTAAGATAGCAAAAGATCTAATTTTATTGTTTTCAAAACCTAAAAAGACTGTATTTTTCTTACTATGAGCATAGATGTAAACTTTAAGAGCTTCAGTCAAAAAATCAATAAAAGCTTCGTTACTTTCAAATTCGTTGCGAATTTTACCCACAAGAGGGTAATCAGAAAAACTAATAGCATTCATTCTAGCTGCTTGATAAAGGTAGGATTTCTCCATTTTTTTATATTCTATCATTTTTGCCCTTCACTCCTAATCATAATTATGTAGTAAATATGTTTATAGTCATAAGTTTAATCTACTGATTTTTTCAATACAATATTCAATAAGTAGTACAAGTGTCGCTTAATAGACAATCTTTATATGTAGTGTACAATACTGAATAAAAAGCTTGTGAAAAGTATTTTCTTATATACATAATTATATTAGCGTTAATATTTATGCTGAATATTCCCATCGAATATATGTAAACAAATGGAGGTATATATGAAAAGCACTAATGAAGATCCTCGTGTTAGAAAAACTAAGAAAGCTTTACAAGAAGGTTTATCAGAAATCATGATACGCAAAGAGTTGAGGAAAATTACAGTTAAAGAATTGTGTATCAAATCGGATATTCATAGAGCTACATTTTACAGTCACTATAAAGATATATATGACTTATATGAACAAATTGAAGATAGTGTTGTGAAAGATTTGAAAGAGATAATGGATAAACAAAAAAATGGAATGACAGAATTTTTTAGGCATGTTGTTGAGTACATTATAAACAATAAATCAGTATGTAAAATGGTATTTAGAAACGATTACGACACAAAATTCTTCTCAGATTTAACCAATTTTTTGGAAAAATCTGTTTCAGATGAATGGAAAGAAGTATATGGAGACCATGCTGTGGGCTTTAAGATGAATCTGTATAGTGTTTATCATATAAGTGGCTTTCTTTCTATGATAAAATCTTGGATAGAATCCGAATTTAATTGTCCTAAGGAAGAGTTTATCGGTATGCTACTATCTATGGATATAAATTTTGAATACTATTTATCTAAAAATATTGCAACAGAGAAGCTATAATTTATTGTTCACCTATGGATAAACAATTACACTGATACAACGCTTTGACTGAACAAGGAAATTTAAATCTAGTGAAAGTGATACCGAATTCCACATTGACAGTTTTTGAGAACGAAAGATATTTAAGATAAGACTTTGATAAATTAGGGAAATTTGAAGAGTTGAATGATTGGATAGTGTAATTTTTATTAATCACAACCTGATTCTTAAAATCTGTAGTAACGAAAGATGTCCCTGGAAATACTATCGTTGGTGGCAATCCTGCTAGAGTAATTAGAGAAATAGATGGAGTAGATAAAGAGCTTTGGAACAGGAAATTAAAAGAATATCACTTAAATAAATCTAATTTTCAATAGATTTCAATTAAGTGTTTAGTATAAAAGTTGGTATGAAAGTAACTGTGTTTATATTATTTTATCGATTTGCTGAATCAATTCAGATACTAATTATTGAAGTTACAAAGATAAATAAGAGACGACGAATTTAAAGTGGATAATCCTGGTCTTGGTGATGAATAAAAATTTAGTTGTAAAAAATAAGTTAAAAAGTAATAACTTGATAATAATATATAGGTGATTGGTAAGTGTAAAAGAGAGTTCAGAAAATGCTTAATTTCTGAACTCATTTTTTATATAAAATAATTGAGATCAATCATTTTGTTTTGTGACCATAGAATCGTAAATCACTCATTTTTAGATTGAAAAATCATTTTATGGTTGATTGAATAATTATTTGATTGGGTCAGAAACTTAATAGTTTATGACCCTTTTTACGGATAACTCATAAACAGAATTATTTATAAAAGATCTATATTTAAGATATTTTAAATATGGCCAATAAGATGGTCTCAAATATAAGACCTAATGCAAATTTTATTTAAAGGAGACTATAATGAAAACTGCAAGATTAGTTTCAGAAAATTAGGAATGAATTTAAAAATGTTTTCGGTTGTGTTTTTTATCACAATGATGCTCAGCTGAAACATTTATTTAGAAATTTATAGGAGAGTAAATAATGAAAAAGAGAGTTATAACTACTACTTTAGCTGTGGGATTTATTCTAGTGTTTGCAGCGGAAGCTCATGCGGATACAATCAATGGTCATCATGTTACACGTTTAAGTGAAAGCCGAGCAGTTGATGATAAGGGAGATAGATGGTCTAAGGACGGCAATGTCTGGTTCAATGATGAAACAAGAGAATACGGCAAGATCGTCTCCGATTCATTAGAATCAATACAAGGCTCATCATATTACCCTGAACTAAAGGAACCTGACTCAGACAAACCGAACGAATTAGTTCAAATACAAGTGCAAGATGAAGGAACATCGGTACACCAACAAATGTTAACAACAGCAGGTACCACAGAATCTAAATCAAACCAAACAAATGAATCAACAATAGAAAGTCAAACGGGAATGACCGTTGGAGCAACTGTAGAACAACCAACAACAACAGATCCGACCTTAGGAACGACAACGATCACAAAAGAAGCTGTACCAACCAAAACAGAAGCAACACAGCCCGAAGAAGATACAAGAATGGCTGGTACCACAAAGACAAGATCAAACCAAACAAATGAATCAACAGTAGAAAGTCAAACGGGAATGACTGTTGGAGCAACTGTAGAACAACCAACAACAACAGATCCGACATTAGGAACGACAACAATCACAAAAGAAGCTGTACCAACCAAAACAGAAGCAACACAGCTCGAAGAAGATACAAGAATGGCTGGTACCACAGAGACAAGATCAAACCAAACAAATGAATCAACAGTAGAAAGTCAAACGGGAATGACTGTTGGAGCAACTGTAGAACAACCAATAACAACAGATCAGACCATAGGAACAACAACGATCACAAAAGAAGCTGTACCAACCAAAACAGAAGCAACACAGCCCGAAGAAGATACAAGAATGGCTGGTACCACAAAGACAAGATCAAACCAAACAAATGAATCAACAGTAGAAAGTCAAACGGGAATGACCGTTGAAGCAACTGTAGAACAACCAACAACAACAGATCCGACATTAGGAACGACAACAATCACAAAAGAAGCTGTACCAACCAAAACAGAAGCAACAAAGTCCGAAGAAGATACAAGGATAGCCGAAACTAGTGGAAAAGGATCGAACCGAACAAATGAATCAATATCAAAAGAAAAGACAAAAACGGATGTTGTAGCGAAACCTGTTAGGTTTTTAAGTTCAGCTAAAAAAAGCGTTCCCATGAGAGCTATCAAAAAAGACACTGCTTTTTCTAATATTTTATCTAAAAACAACGGTCATACTTTCCCAAAGACTGGTGAAAGTACGCTATTTTCCAATATTTTACAAGCTGTAGGTTTTTTAGTTATAAGTGTTCTAGGTGTAGTTAGCATAAGAGTGAAGAAAACAAAGAACTAATCAATTTAATTAATTGATTTGGATAATAATTTTCTCCAAACGTCATCTGCCGGGTACGCAGAAACTGTATAGAAATCAAAATAGGCAAAGACTGAAGCTATTGTGATCAGTCTTTGTCTAGATTCTCAGTGAAAGCATAATCTTTAGGTGCCATAGAACATCAAAAATAGAAAAGGAGAATAATTTATGAAATGGTTTTTTATGATATGCACTTTAGTATTACTCAGTTTTATTTAGAAATGTATCACGTTTTTAGAGAGGGATAATGCATGTTTGGAGAAACGATTAGAGAAATACGGCTAAAAAAAGGATTTAGTCAAAAAGAAGTCTATAGAAATATTATCTCAAAATCATATGCGATTGAATTTGAAAAAGGAAAACATAATATATCTTCTGATGTCCTTATTAAGATATTAGAAAACTTGTCTATGGATATTGGCGAGTTCTTGTTTATTGCCAATGGCTATAAATTAAATGAACAAAATCATTACACTTATAATTACGCCAACCTATCTAATAAGCAAGACATAAAAGGATTAGCGTTACTTTTAAAAGAACTAGAAAGAAAATCAGGACAAATAAATGCGATCAGAGTGGCTGAGGTACGCTCGAGAATAAGAATTTTACAGCATTTAGAAGTTTATGGAGTATACAATACCGCTGTCGTTTTAGAAGAAGATAAGCAACTGATTTTGTCTTATTTAATGGGGATTGAAAGCTGGACGCTTCAAGAGATACATTTATTTGCCAATACACTAGATTTTTTAGATCACGAATTTATATTTATCTTTTTTAAAAGAGTTTCTAAACTGCTGGAGTATTACATTCAATTTGAGAAAGGCAGAGAAGTATATTGTGGTCTCCTGATTAATATTATTGAATACACATTTATAAAAAAGCAGTATGAGTTTGCAGAAGTTTTACTTACCCAATTGGGATTGTTATCCACCAGTTTCCAAGACTTTTTTTCGAGAACGCTGTACAAATTTTTTGAAGGATTACTGATTATGAGGACAGTCAATGAGGAGCAGGGAAGAACAATGGCAACAAGAATGCTAGACATCATGATTGAACTAGATCAAGCACCTTTATCAAAAATGTTCTCGTTATTGTTGGAGTAACATGCTGATTCCAGTGTATTAAATCTATGTTGAAGTTAGAAGCTACTAAATATAATGTTTAAGACAGCGCCATGCAAGGTGACTCATAGATAGGCGCGTTGTGTAAATATAGTTCAAAAAGTATAGGGGATTACAGAAGCAAAGGTTCAAAAAACTAAAACGTTTTTGAACTCTTTTTTTTATTGCTTATTTTCATAGGTTTATAAAAGGAAAGTGGAATTCAGCAAATCTGGAAAGTCCGAAATACCAGACCAAAATGATTCGAACAAACGAGGTTTGATAAACTATACATTGTGCTTAATGTCACAATAGTGTTCCGGCAGAACTGGTTTTCTGATGATTTACTTTGTAATCAAATCTAGGACATTGACATTGGCCATTTTTCAATTATGGATGGGATGGAGTCGATTTGTAACTGAGTTTATTTTCGTTGCTTTTCAACAAAGGGTAATGAGAGAGTGAGTAGCGACTATCATCGTCTAAGTTAGCAAACAATATAAAAAAACTATCGAAAGATAGAAGTATAAATAATTAAAATGAGAGAGGGAAGAAGTGTATGAGAGAAAGAAGGAAACAAACAAGGATCGGAAGGTATATTGAAGAGCATAAGAAAGGGTGTGTCCTAGCTCTTGCTGCACTGGGAATGATCTTTTCATTTAGTGTGGGCGCCTATGCAGCGATTGCAACGACGTTTCATTTTTTGGGGACAAAAGACGATTCCATAAGAATTGCACAAGTTTTAAGCGCTTTGGGGATAGAGATTAAAGGTCAAAAAGCCCAAATAGCACAACTAGTCCAAGAAAAAGCGGAAGCTGAAGCAGCAAAAGCAAAAGCGGAAAGTGATTTACAAGCGGCCAATGAAACAATCGAAAACGTGCAAGCCCAAAATAGTGAAGCTTCTGCTGCTGTAAGTGGTGCGAACGCCAATGTTAATAAGGTAGCGCAATATGCAAAAGATTTAGAATCGGCAAATACGAAGCTAAAGGATTATGCGAACGCAGTTGCTGCGGACGCCGGTTTAAGCGATAGCTCCATAGACGTCGATAATACCAATGATGCGTTGAGTCAAGTGGACAGTGAACTGCAAGCCGCAATTAGTAAAGCTAATGACAGCAATGGAAGTAAGGAAAAAGCGCAACAAGCTGTCGATGAAGCAAACAAAGCAAAATAGCATAGAATCTCTAAGATAGATTCGGTTTTCCCTGCAATAGTCGTGCTGCTTGAATAATTTTTTGAGTGTATAATAGAAAAACGAGTGAACATACGCTTATATTTTAGGAGCAATGTTTCCTTTCGCTGGGAACTATTTATAAAGAAAGGTATCTAGAAAATGAATCCTCTCTAGATACCTTTTTTATGTACTTAAGTAGGAAGATCGTTTTTTATGGTAGATTCAATCAAAATTGTTAAGGAAATTCTCTTGTATCAATAATCATTTTTTTACAAAATTAAAGAATTTACACCTTAGAGATTTTGGCAGTTCAAGGCTACTCGTTTATTTTCTGAACGAGTAGCTTATTTTTGTATCTATAGAATCGGATACAACTCATTGTTCACTTAAAAATCAGATTTGTGAGTATTAGAACAGCTCATCAAAAGTGAACAGAAACTTAAAAGGTTTTGATCCTTTCTAGTTACTTATTTCATAACTCCTTAAGTAATTCAATAACTAGATCAAAAAGGTATTATTTCAGAGAACAGTAGAGTATATTCCATGGATTTTTTGCCGAATGAAATATACAAATCATTATTGGCAGCTAAATATGTTGCGCAAAAATAAATTTCGGATAATGGAATGTGCATTATGAAACTATTAAAAGAGTGTTCAGAAAATGACTAGTTTCTGGACCCTCTTTTTTTATGACAATTGAAGCACGTAGCTTTCGTTTTGTGTCTATTGATATACAAAATATTGTTCATTTAAAAAGAAAGTTTATAGAAATAGAGACACTTTAATTGTTGCGGAAAGAACATATGTAACAATACGTAACTACCGTTGCGTATTTTGTATTGTTTTTTGAACAAAATTCAACAAACGTAATGAAAGATGGGATTATCATTCAACCTATCGGTAAATCAAAAAGCTCCTCTAGAAAAAAAGTGGCGAGCGCTCAGATTATTTTTGACGGATTGCTAGAAGTTGATATTGAAAGCAATCAGAAAGTACATTGTACGTGTTAAGAGAGAAGGATTCTATAGAGCTGAGTTTATTAAATCAATTGTTCAATATATTTCAAGTGGGAAAGGAAATAATAAGACTGTTGATTATTATAAATGCTAATTTATAAAAATTAAGAAAGATCATTTTAATTTATTTTCCGGAAAACGCCTAATAAATCAGCATTTACAAGTCTGTTTTTGAATTTTTTTTATTTTGTAGTTTTTTTTTGAAAAAAAGGCATTGACCTTAAACCTGGTTTAACCCGTATATTAATTTGTGAATTAAATATTTAATAATGAACTATCTCACTTTTATGAAATGAGGAAATTATATTGAAAACAAAGAAAGAACGAAAGAAACACGCAATCCGATGGATTCTATTTACGGTAATCCTAAGTCTTGGTTTTTTTTATCAAACAGGCTATGCAGATGAGGTGAATAATTTTTCGATTCAAACGTTAGATGAGGATGGAAATGTAAATGCGCAAGGCTATTACCATTTCGACGGTCAGCCGGGAGAAAAACGTGAAGTTTCTATTAGGATTTATAATGCGTCTGATGTAGCAATTACGGTAAAAGCTGCGGTGAATCCCGCTTCCACCAATGAAAATGGTATCCCTGGTTATTTGGCAGAAGACACGTACGATGATTCATTAACGCATCGAATGGATCAATTGGTCAAGATTGACGAAGCAAAACGTACGATTCCAGCGTTAGGTTTTGTCACCATGAAAGTAGTAGTTTTATTCCCAGAAGAAGACTGGGCGGGAGACATTCTCGGAGGGATTCGGTTTATGGAAGAAGTTAAAAATATAAGCGAACAAACAGTAGTTCATGAAGTTGCGTACACCGTTGGTATTTTGTTAAACAAAAAAGACGGGGAAACAGTTGAAAATGACTTGCATTTAAAAGACATTACAACAGGACAAAGAAATTATCGAAACTTTATTGAAGCTAACATTCAAAATAGTGCAGCATCGATTGTTCGCAATATGAGTGTTGAATCTACTGTGACTGAAAAAGGGGGGAAAGCAGCGATTTATACGTACGATGTCTACGATCTTCGCATGGCGCCCAATTCTAATTTTAATTTTGGTATACCAACGGGGGAACGACCCATAAAGGCTGGGGACTATGTTCTTAAAATGAGGGTAAAAGCAGATGGGAAGGAGTATCATTTTGAAGAAAATTTCACGATTGCCGCGTCAGAAGCCCGCCAGTTAAACCAAAGTGCAGTGAATATTGATGAGAGGACGCCTTATCTATCTTATCTGATTTTAGGGGGAATTGGACTTCTTATTCTCCTGATTATTGGCAGATGGATTAGAATTAATGGGAGAAAGAAGGCTGAATCGCTCTAAAAAAATGCTGGTTTATAGTGTTCATCCAGCTGAAACCGGAAGGGGAAAAATACTAAATCAATTGAGAATAAAGGAGAATAAGAAAGCAACACGTACGAACAAAACAAAGAAAAAACAAAAAAATTGGAGGATGAACAATGAAGAAAACAACAATCACAATAGCAGCAGCACTTTTAGCGGGAAGTATGGGACTAGGTACATTAATTAGTCAGGCAGCAGAAGTAGAGTATGAGGATGCGACGAACGCAAGGACAGAGGGAACGGTGATTATTTTAGAAAATGATTCATCTAATCCGGTGATTCCAGATCCAGAAAATCCAGGAGAAGAAGTAGATCCTGAAGTACCAGTTAACCCCCACCCAGGCCGACTAAGAATCAATTATGTTTCAAACTTTGATTTTGGTAAGATTCCGAATATTTCAAGTGAAATCGTTCAAGAGGCACGATTGGACCATATATTTTCTGGTACATCAGAAGAAGGACGGGTACCATTTGTCGCAACAGAAGATCGTCGTGGGAGTGATCGATTAGGCTGGGAGCTGCAAGTTTCACAGCCTAAACAATTGAGTGATGCAAGCGGACATGAGCTGCAAGGAGCAACGATCACCTTGAGTGGTCTGCGTTATGTGAATCCCACATCAGCTACGCCCATTGCGAATCAAAACGAGATTGTATTAGGAGAAGCCGCACAAACTTTGGCAACCGCCAATGCTTCACAGGGTGCCGGTGCATGGACACTAGCTCTGGGGAATGCGAATGCAGAAGGACAGACTGATGGCGTTGTCTTACGTATTCCAGCCAATACCACAAAAAATGATACGGCTTACTCAACTGCACTAGTTTGGGAGTTGGTCGCGGATCCAACAAACGCATTTGGAGAATAAGGGGATGTCCCCTATTCTCCAGTACAGAAACCAAAGAGAAAGGGATAGTCCAATGAAAAAAGTCTTACTTGTTTTTGTGTTGAGCCTAGTTCTATCAACTCATTTTTTATTTCCCGCGATCGTTGTGGCCACTGTGATCGAAGAGTCTACGAGTGAATCTGATTACGAAGAAGAGATCCAAGAAACTAGTAATAATCAGGAGCAGCAGGGAGAAGAATCGGAGACAGAATCAGATGGATCCTCTGATCAAACAAGTGCAAAAAATCTGGAAGAGTCATCAATTGAAGATACTGTCGAGGGAGTTATTGAAGATCAATTGCAAAGAAATCAAAGATTAACTAGCATTGTCACTAGCACAATAAGTGATTGGCACATAGATGAACCAATTCTAATCGCTACTATTAATATGGAACTTACGACTGCGTTTAACGGAGTGAATCCCGGAGCGTACAATGTGGCACGTGTTTATGGAATCAGTAATCAGTTTTCAAGATTTAGTGTTCGAGCGGTTGATGCGCATGGAAATGATATCAGTGCTGCCTTTTTTACGGACATTAGGTCTGATTATGTAGATTTTCGAACGAGAGCAGATAGTTCTCCAGGAAATGGTTGGATTACTCTTGAAATTTTTGGTTTTGTTAATAAACATGCGCCTGTAGATATTATCTTTGACGGTTTAGGAGGATATTTCGATTTTGGGGAACTTACTTTCGGAATATTTGTCGTAAATATGCGTGGCGATACGGTTAGAAGAGAACCGGATGTGACATCCAGTACACGTTTAATGGCCTTGGGGGGAATACTCAATGTAACTCATATTGATGAGTCTGGAAAGGAGATAGGTGATGCTGAGTCAAATCTTGGGATGCCAGGGGCGGAATATACAACAGAGGCTTTAAATTTGGACGAATTTTATCTTCTAGAAATCAGAGGTGAAGCTTCTGGAAACTATATTTTAGGAAGAGTCATCGAAGTGACCTATGTTTATGCGAAGAGTGCATTGACAGCAGAAGTTGTGCCTCAAACAATTGATTTAGGTGGTCGATTGACGGAAAGTCAGCTTACCCAGGCCATAACCAATGTTTCGCTTAATGGAGGCTTGTTATCAAGTGATGAGTATACCCTTAATATAAATAAATCTCCAGATACGAGTATTGTCGGAACAACAACCAGTGCTTCTGTAGTATTAAACCATAACAGAACTAGTCAACAATTAATACTCGAGATACCAATTACAGTTACTTTCGGAAACGCCATAAGATTCAGTGGGTTTAATGACTATAGTGCTGGGATCTACACTTGGCATTCCGACATTGGAATTATCACTGCTCGAAGAGGAACGACAAGCACGACAGGAAATGTACACAACAATTTTTCTGGTATTTATTATAACTTTAGCATACATGATTTAGGTGATAACACGCGGCGTGTCATAGGCACTGATACGTTGACCTATTCGTATGATGTAAGAGGAACTCAAACGATTGCTTCAGCTGTTTCTGACTTTGGGAACGGTTTTGGGGAGACAAATGCTAAAGTTGGCGATATTGTCGAAGTCTATCATCGTGAACCTACACGACTCAGAAAATATGACGCCCCCCATTCTGAATCTGAAAGAGTAAATAGCTTGAATAATCGTGCATATTTTGAATTGACAAGTAATGGATACAGCCTATTGACATTTGATCGAGCACACCCAAATCCTACCACTATTCAGTTAGGAATGTCTGAAAAAGAATTGGAGGCAAACATATCAAAATATTTAGATCTTTCTGACACCAGTCATGTCTCGATTAGCGGTTTTCAAGAATATCCCGATACATCCAAAATCGGACAAGTAGTCGGAATTATTCGTGTTGAAGAACGTTTGAGTACTGGGAAATTTATTCTACGTGATTATGAAGTGCCTTTTACGGTTGAACCAGGTCGGTTGGAGCTGGCTAATGTAACGAATGGAAATTTTAATTTTGGAATCATTGAGCAATCAAGCCGCCATCAAGAGGTAGCGGCCAAGGGTGAACACGCACCAACCATTACGATTGATGATTACAGCAATACTACGCAATGGTCCATTTTTGTTTCTGCTAGTCCATTTGTGAATTCAGAAAAGCAAGTGTTGACTGGGGCAACGATGATACTCAAAGATTTAAGTGTCCAAGAAACGGTCCATACGGGGTTAACGGTTCCGTCAAAAGACATTGTATTGAGCCACACTCCGAAGTTAGTTGGGGCAATGAGCAATCCCAATGAATTATATGAAGGAGAACACGGTACAACAGAGATTCAAATTGGGGAAGTAATGAATGGATCTTTGACAGGCGTTCAATTGAGATTGCCGGCGAATACGCCAGTGGATGATGGGACGTATCGCTCAGTGATCACTTGGGAACTAGTGGGTGATCCTACGTTGGGAGGAAGCGAATGAAGAAAATACTAATCGTACTCTTTTTCAGTATAATTTCTCTTTATATGAATTATTCAAATTCTTTGCCAAGCGTAGAAGCATCTACTTATGAGAATCAAGCGGGGGTACAATTTTATCAGAGAGAAGAGACAGTAAGTTCTGAACAAAATGAATTAGATAGTCAACCATCAGAAATAGATATTCAGAAGAGTCTGCCACAAACAGGAGGAGTAATTTCTTCAATGAGCTTTTTGGGAGGCAGCGTAATCTTAATAGTTTGGTTAATAAAAAAGAAAGAAAAGACAAGTTGATTTTTTTTGGTACTATATGTTTTGGTGTTTAACAATATGAAAAAATATAATAGAAACATATAGTACCTTAATATCTTAATAATAAGCAATTAAAGTAACGTAGTAGTTTTAACATCATTTTATAAAGGAATATCTTGATAATCGAGAAATAATAGATTGCAAAAGTGTAGTGTTTAGGAAATCATTCCTACGATAAATAATACTACATACATGATGAAACTTTGGGAATGATTACTTAGAAAATGTTCATTTTAATCCCTCTGCTTTGATTGTTTTCATAGATAATGATCAGTTACAGAAGCCAAAAAAAGTAGTAGTCAATAGGCCGATTATTTTCTAAACCTCCGACGATGTACTGTGCGACTACACTGGAGTAATCGGCAGAATCTTGTATATCATCCAATAACTGATTCAAGTTATTTTCACTATAGTCGTATCTATCAACAGTTAACGCCCCACCAAAGTATATTTCACTTGATTCCGCAAGGAGATCTTTAGGAATAGTGTTATTGGGAATGTCTATAATGCCAATTTCTTCTGTTATGGTATCAAAATGATCTCCAGTAAATAATAATAAAAAATTTGTTGGATTATTTAATAAAGAAGAAATGTGTTCTTTTTTGTAAAGATCAAGAGGTTCAAATTTCGAAAAAGGAAACTCTAGATTTAGGTTTTTCTCTCCGTTTAAACAATGATTGATATGAGCAATATCCTTTATTCTTGTATTAAGTACTTTTGATACAGCATTTAATTGTTTGATCCAGTTGTCAACGGTAATAAGAGTATTGTTTAATATTTGGTTTCTTTGATCCAAATCACCATTTAAATGAAGGGTTAGATCGGTAATGGGAATTTCTAAGTTTCTAAAAAAAGTAATATCAACTAACTGTAATATAGAATGAGCATCAAAATATCTGTAGTTATTCTCTTCGTCTCTACTCAACGAAATTAGTTGTTTTTTTTCCCAAAACCGTATAGTTGAAGGTTCAATATTGAATAGATTAGCAATTTCCGTTATCGTTCTTTTTTTATTTGAGATAACAATTCCTCCTCTTTTTTGTAACTTATAGAGATATATAAGTAGTAGAACACATCATCTTCGACTTTGAAATTTGATTAAAGTAATCTTAACTTTCTAAAATACTATAAACAAATAGACCATATTCTTCAACTCTATTTAAAAGAATAGTAATGCATTATTTTAATTCTATCAACTAATCAGTCAGGACATTATGAAAGTAAAAACGCAATTCTTCTATTTTGTATAAATCACCAACTGTTGATTTTGAAGGTTTAAAAAATCAACAAATTCGTATTTTGAAATAAAGCGAAGGGTAGTATTAATGAGGTATAGATTCAAGGGGAATTAATAAGCTGTAGTAGGAAATGAATAAAGAAACTCATTTTCTATAAAAAAAGCATTGTCATTGAATTGAGCTTTCTTACCTAAGGATAAATAAAAATTTACAAATACTTAAAGGTTCTTCCAATCCACTTAGATTATAGATCTTATAGTACTTGGCATTTGGATAACGAGTGAAATATCAGTTATTTATTAAGAGGACGATTGCTTTTTAAAAACTAGACCTCAAACCAACTTTAATGTGTATAGTTCAGCGCAACAAACAACTTGCGTTTTTCTTTTAATTTTCAAATAGGTCATTGTTCACCTGTAAAGGAAGCATCTTCTTTCAGAGGCTTTCATCTAGGGAAAAACAATAAATGAAACCGGCTTATAGTATTGATTTCATTTTGGAAAGGACGAAAATTATGATCGAAATCAGTAATCTATCTGAATATATCAAAGAATTTCAATTTGAAGAAAAGCAGTTAAAAGCACATCCGTTGATAAAAAATTATATTGAAAATCAAGTTCAAAAATTAAAAGAATTGATAGAAGCATTAACGTCCGCGAATTTTTGGATTGATATTCCAATAATTATGGGAATAGATTCTAAGTTAGTATTATTACGAGAACTCATTATCACTATTGAAGATTTTGATTTTTCAGACGAAGAAGTGTTAAAAATAGTAGAACAAGATTATCCATACTACAATAAAGAATTATGTGGATATAAATTGAATGATGTAACTAGCCATTCACTAATTTTTAAAATAAAGTGATCTGGAAAAAGAATCAAGGAAAAGTAGTCTTTTATAATATATTTTGAAGTCAGGTATGGAATCCTATGAAGACGTAATAAAATTTCTAACCGAACGATAGAGGACAGACGTGAAAAATTGCGAGAAGCTAAACGTGCTTATTGAATCCTATGCACTTACCAACTATGACACGGGAAAAGCAGAATTGGTCAAAGGTAATGCAGAAATGATCTATCTTATCATGAATCTGGGCATCTCTTCGACGTTTGGTCCACATCGGGAAGACTTTCACTAACTATCATTTAACAAAGATAGAAACTTTCATTCTTTAAATTTTGTTCTGGGGTTGTTAAAAAACAAAGAGGAACTATTATTACATAATACCAAGTATCTTATAAAAATAATGATTATTTTTGGTTGAAGGAACTCTGTCCTTGCTTGAAAAGTATTTACTATAGAATACATTATTACTACAATAGATGAGATATAAAAATAGGTGGTTAAAAAAATACCACGATGGAGTTGGCAGATGAAAAAGAAAATTTTTTCCTACATATCTTTGGCAAGTTTAATAGTACCTTCTTTTTTTGTTCCCATTGTGAATGTTCGATCAGATGAGCAACAAGAAAGTGTAGCACAAGCAACTAATGAAGAATCTGAAAATATGAGTAATTCGATTACAACGCTGGATTCTTCAACAACGCAAAGTGAATCTTCTGATACTTCGACAGAAGATAATAATGAATCCACGGAAGAAACAACAACGCAAAGCTCTTCTAACAACGCAAAATATTCTGGCGAAGATCAGGGGAATAGCCAAGTTGAAAATGAGACGACAAGTCAAAGTTCTGCAAATCCATCTGAGGTCGCAGTAAATAATGATCAAGAAGATTTTGCAGCTTGGCTTCCGGATCCAGCACTACAATCCGTAGTTGCTAAATCTTTAGGTATAGATGTGTCCGAAATCACGAAGGAACAGATGAGCAAACTTCAGACTCTCTATATCTACGCTGCAGATTCCGCTATTGCTGATTTGACAGGCTTGGAATATGCAACAAATCTATCATCATTTTATATGAGCGGCCAAAATCAGGTTACTGACTTTTCCGTTCTCACTTCGTTAAATAACTTAGTTTATGTATATTTGATGGGTGCTAATGTAACGGATGATAATGTACCAAACTTTGGTGCCAATTTAACTAGATTAAATCTTAGTTCCGCAAATGTAACCGATGCTGTATTTTCAAAAATAGTTAATATGAAAGGACTAGAGTCGCTAAGTTTCGAGTCCAATATGAATATTACGACAATTGCACCTCTGGTTGCATTACCAAATCTAACAGAATTAAGAATACAGTTCTGTGGCGTGACAGATTTTACTGTGATAAATGAGTTTCCCAAATTATCAAACTTAGCTGCTTATGGCCAAAACACAGGAAGAAATGATGCGATTACTTCATTATCTGCAAAAGAGTTAAATTACGATCCCGATAATCAATCATTTTTTGTTCCATTTTCCATTATGCCTAATCGTTTAACAAATTTTGATGGATATCAGCCTCCTTTTACAAAATCGAATAGTACTAGTCAGACGTACTTTGATTTGAATGGTGTACAGGTACCCTCCTCAAGATTAAGTATTACAGAAGATGGGATTACTGTATCTGGGGTTACTCAAAGTGAATTTGAAAGTATCGAAACAATGGAGTATAACGCACGACTGAATAATCCTGCCGGATCCTATGCTCAACCAGATGGATATAGTTTTTACGCCATTTCTTCAGGAACCTATTTGCACCAATTTTCGATCAATCATCAAGAATCCGCTGCAGATGTTACGGTGAGTTATATTGATACTGAAGGGAATGAATTGAAGCCTTCTCAAAAAATTAGCGGTAATATTGGTGAATCTTTTGATGCAACAACGCCAGAGTATAAGTTAGAAATAGACGGGTATACTATAAAAGAAGTTCAAGGTAATCCGACGGGAACCTTCAGTGATACAGCGCAAGAAGTGGTGTACGTATATGAACGCAGCGATGCAGCACCAGTCACGGTGAAATATCAAGATTCCGAAGGGAATCAGTTGGCAGACCCAACGGTATTAAGCGGAAAAGTAGGGTTACCATATACAATCGAAGCCAAAGAGATCCCAGGGTGGTATGTAGTAGAAACCCCAGATAATGCTTCAGGCACCTTCAGTGACACAGCGCAAGAAGTGGTGTACGTATATGAACGCAGCGATGCAGCACCAGTCACAGTGAAATATCAAGATTCCGAAGGGAATCAGTTGGCAGACCCAACGGTATTAAGCGGAAAAGTAGGGTTACCATATACAAGCGAAGCCAAAGAAATCCCAGGGTGGTATGTAGTAGAAACCCCAGATAATGCTTCCGGCACCTTCAGTGATACAGCGCAAGAAGTGGTGTACGTATATGAACGCAGCGATGCAGCACCAGTCACAGTGAAATATCAAGATTCCGAAGGGAATCAGTTGGCAGACCCAACGGTATTAAGCGGAAAAGTAGGGTTACCATACACAAGTGAAGCCAAAGAGATCCCTAGTTGGTACGTGGTAGAAACCCCAGATAATGCTTCAGGCACCTTCAGTGATACAGGGCAAGAAGTGGTGTACGTATATGAACGCAGCGATGCAGCACCAGTCACGGTGAAATATCAAGATTCCGAAGGGAATCAGTTGGCAGATCCAACGGTATTAAGCGGAAAAGTAGGGTTACCATATACAAGCGAAGCCAAAGAGATCCCAGGGTGGTATGTAGTAGAAACCCCAGATAATGCTTCAGGCACCTTCAGTGACACAGCGCAAGAAGTGGTGTACGTATATGAACGCAGCGATGCAGCACCAGTCACAGTGAAATATCAAGATTCCGAAGGAAATCAGTTGGCAGACCCAACGGTATTAAGCGGAAAAGTAGGGTTACCATATACAAGCGAAGCCAAAGAGATCTCAGGGTGGTATGTAGCACAAACACCGACAAATACTTCAGGCACGTTTAGCGACACAGCGCAAGAAGTGGTGTACGTATATGAACGCAGCGATGCAGCACCAGTCACGGTGAAATATCAAGATTCCGAAGGGAATCAGTTGGCAGACCCAACGGTATTAAGCGGAAAAGTAGGGTTACCATATACAAGCGAAGCCAAAGAGATCCCAGGGTGGTATGTAGCACAAACACCGACAAATACTTCAGGCACCTTCAGTGACACAGCGCAAGAAGTGGTGTACGTATATGAACGCAGCGATGCAGCACCAGTCACGGTGAAATATCAAGATTCCGAAGGGAATCAGTTGGCAGACCCAACGGTATTAAGCGGAAAAGTAGGGTTACCATATACAAGCGAAGCCAAAGAAATCCCAGGGTGGTATGTAGTAGAAACCCCAGATAATGCTTCCGGCACCTTCAGTGATACAGGGCAAGAAGTGGTGTACGTGTACGAACGCAGCGATGCAGCACCAGTCACGGTGAAATATCAAGATTCCGAAGGGAATCAGTTGGCAGACCCAACGGTATTAAGCGGAAAAGTAGGGTTACCATATACAAGCGAAGCCAAAGAGATCCCAGGGTGGTATGTAGTAGAAACCCCAGATAATGCTTCAGGCACCTTCAGTGATACAGGACAAGAAGTGGTGTACGTATATAACACTAAAGCGCATAATCCTAAGAACAATGGTAATTCAAATAATCATTTACCAAAAACTGGACAACAGATTAAAGGACAACTGATTTTAAGTAGTGTCGGAGCTTTGTTAGTCACACTCGTATTTGTAGCAATTAAAAAACGTAAAAGAAGTAATCGATAAGAGGAAGAAAGAGTGTTCAGAAAATGATCGTTTCTGGACACTCTTTTTGAATCAAATTTCTAATAATACTATTCGATATTGTGTATAGAAACCTACAATGAAATCTATGTCTAGATAAAATAGGAGTCGCTAAATATAAGAATAATTCATTTAAGGAATTGCAAACTTTAAAGTTCTTGATTCATTAATGTTTCACCTGTTTTTCATTTTTGATTAGGCTCTTTTTATTATGTTCATTTAAGCTAACGGTATAATTTTTTTGGAGGCTGATTTTTCATTGATAATTAAAATTTATTTATTGTGAATGATTATAAAAAGTTCTGAAAATACTAAAATAATAAAGGGAGTTTGTCAAATAATATAGAGAAGATAGCTCATTAATCAATCTGAAAAACACCTCTAGGCTAGAGATATAGCTTAGAGGTATTTTTATGACTAATTATGGTAAGATTATTAAATAAAAGTTGTCTTCATTTCAAATCGCATCGAATCCTCAAGTGGGGGAGATTAGTGAATGAAAAGGTCCATTTGGGGTGAGCTAATCTTTACAAGAAAAGAAGATTGATTTAGATAATGAAAGAACGGGGAGAAGAAATGAAAAAGAAACATAAAGTGATACAAATGTTGGGTGGGGCTACACTCTTATACATCTTAGCGGTCCTGTTTATAGGTGGCGCAACACTATTGCTGTTCAAAAATCTTACCTTTTTGATTGAGCCAGTAGTTAAAGTATTTCAGGTGGTTCTTCCTCCGTTAACTATGACGCTCGTTTTATATTTTGTACTTAAACCAGTTGTAAAGTTTTTGGTAGGGCTAGGACTTTCAAAAGTACTGAGTATTATTATTACATTATGCACACTTACTGCTGCCTTCATCTTGTCAACTGCCCTCGCACTGCCGTTACTTATCCAACAATTTGAACGATTGATCGAAAACTTCCCAAATTATTTGATTGAAGCTGAACGAGTAATAGAAACTTTTATACAAAATACTAGATATGAACAAGCATATCATGAGGGACTCGAGGTTCTGGCGAATTGGATAAATCAAGTTTCTAATAATGTGGGCGTATATCTGGGCAATATTATTTTCGGTGCTTCACAAGTGTTTTCAACGATTACCCATGTCCTATTGTTGTTATTGACAGTGCCGATCATCACGTTCTTTTTATTGAAAAATGACCGTCAATTTGTAGAGTATTCTTTAGGTATCTTCCCCCCTAGATTACGTCATGAAGTCAAAGAAATCATTCGGACAATGGAAAATCAGGTGGGCGCCTATCTAAAGGGCCAACTAGTCGTTTGTGTGATCATAGGAACATTGACTTTTATTGGCTTCTTAATTATCGACATGCCTTTTTCTGGAAGCTTAGCATTTCTTGTTGGCGCAACAGCTATCGTTCCTTATATCGGACCGGTTGTCGCCTTTTTCCCTTGTGCAATCATTGCAATCATGACGTCTCCTACGATGTTCATTCAGTTGTGCATTGTCTGGATCGTTGTTCAATTATTAAATGGGGAGCTGATCGAACCTCAGGTCATGGGAAAACATATGGTGATCCATCCAGTAACAATTATTTTTGTGCTATGGATAATGGGTGAACTTTTCGGCATGTTTGGGTTGATTTTCGGTATACCACTTTATGCAATCGTGAAAGTGTTAGTGGTGTTTGGGTTTCGAAAATTTAAGCAGCGATACAATCGCATATATGCGGAAGATGTTCCTTATGAAGAAACTGAATTTAGTTTAGAATCATACACTAAGAAAAGCAGCCATGGTTAACGAGGGAAACCTGTTGAACAAATGAATTCAAGTACGCATGTCCTGCTCAAATTGATCGTTTGAGTTAAATCATTTGCTTTGATAGTGAAAGAAAGAATTTTAATACATAGAGTGCTTGGAAATATCTATTTTCTGAGTACTCTATTTTTAGTTTGGGCCGATGAATTTCCGATAATTAAGTTTTCCAGTGTCAGAAATTCATTGGATCATGACTCCTTTTTAGCCATTCCAATAACTTGTCGTTTTTCTACGAAAGAGGCTGCTTGACTAAGCAGGAATCAACGCACAACAATGATAAGCGCCAGATGGATAGACTACCTATTTGACATCTGATTTCCCAAATGATATAGTTTCCAAATAGAAATCAATTTGAGGGGAAGTTTTCAATGAATAATTTAGAAGAGGTATTAGTAAACTTACAATGTGAATTGGTGGCGGAAAGAACCAGACTAAATCCTAAAACAATTAGTTGGCTTCAATATGATATTTTAAATATTCTAAATTCTGAAACTGAGATGCGCCCGTCAAAAATGAGTGTTTTGCTAGGAATTAGTAGGACAAAACTTTCAAAGGCGTTAAAAGAGCTAAAATTAATGAATTATATTCAACAGAAACCCAATGATGCAGATGGTCGAGAACTACTCACTTTTTTGACAATAGAGGGAAGTCATTTATTAACAACTATTGATAATGGACATACGCACTTATCTGAAATCGCAAATGCAGTTTTTAATCGGAAGGAAAAAGAGCAGTTCGCTGAACTAGCAAAGAAATATTTAGAAGCGCTTAAAACGGAAAGGCTGAGGTATGATGAATGATCTCATTTCTATCGAAGGAGCTAAAACAAACAATTTAAAAAATCTTTCTTTGAAACTTTCTAAGTATCAAGTAACTGTCGTAACAGGTGTTTCAGGCTCGGGAAAATCTTCTTTGGTATTTGATACCTTAGCAGCTGAATCCCAACGATTACTAAACGAGACCTATTC
Organism: Enterococcus sp. AZ149; assembly: GCF_051714285.1. NCBI lineage: Bacteria > Bacillati > Bacillota > Bacilli > Lactobacillales > Enterococcaceae > Enterococcus > Enterococcus sp. AZ149. The sequence goes on along the minus strand of NZ_JBIORO010000001.1, from coordinate 3,313,032 downwards.
GAGTTATATCCAACAGCTACTACCTCACTATTCTCAACCAATCGTTGATAAAATAGAAAATCTACCAGTGTCTATTGTGATTAATCAGAAGAAACTAGGAGGAAATGCACGTTCCACAGTTGGAACTGTAACAGATATATATTCAAGTTTAAGGCTGCTATTCTCGAGGGTTGCAACCCCTTTTATTGGATATTCTATGAATTATTCGTTTAATAATCCCAAGGGCATGTGTGAAGTTTGTAAGGGATTAGGTGAGGTCAAAGAGATTGATGTCGATAAGTTAATCGATTTTGACAAATCTTTATCAGAGGGAGCTATTCAATTTCCTACTTTTCAACCGGGAGGATGGCGCCTGTCTAGGTATACAGAATCTGGTAATTTCGATAACAATAAAAAAATTAAAGATTACCTAGCAGAAGAATTGGACCGTTTACTAAATGATCTCGGCAGCACTCCAAGTAATCCTACGAATAAATGGCCAAAAACTGCACGTTATGAAGGGATCATTCCCAGAATTACCAAAAATTTTATCGAAAAAGAAAGCACGCAATATAGTGCACCATTAAATCACATTCTGCAAGTGAAAGAATGTCCCAATTGTCAAGGCACTAGAGTAAGTAAACTCGTTCGCTCTGCAAAGATAAATGGAAAATCGATCGCAGACTGTGTGAGGATGCCTATTCCTGAACTAAACAAATTTATTAAAGAGATTCATTCTTCTGCTGTTCAGGTGATTTTGAAAGATTTAAGTAAGAAACTACAGAGTTTGGAGGAGGTTGGCCTAGGCTATTTGTTTCTTAACCGTCCAACAGCAACATTATCTGGTGGAGAATCTCAAAGAATAAAAATGGTTAAACATCTTAACAGTGCACTTAGTGATATTCTATACATTTTTGATGAGCCTAGTATTGGACTCCATCCAGAAGATATTCAAAAAATAGCAAAGATAATTAGGGGGTTAAAAGATAAAGGAAATACTGTTGTTCTTGTTGACCATGATCCGGATATTATACAAATTGCAGACCATATCATTGAGATCGGTCCAGGATCCGGGGATAGCGGTGGAAAAATCACCTTTGAAGGAACCTATGATGAACTACTGAAGTCGAACACCATCACTGGAAGAGCGTTGGCAGATCAGTTGAACGTTAATACACAAAGACAACAATTTTCTTCCTATTACGAATTAAATGAGGTTAGTTTGCACAATGTTGTAAACGCTTCTGTGGTGTTGCCAAAACAAGCATTAACGGTTGTAACCGGAGTCGCTGGTTCTGGGAAGAGCACACTCATTCGCTATCTTTTTAAAAAAAAATATCCTGAAGCAAGTATATTAGACCAGAGTCAGATAAATGGCAACATTCGCTCAAATGTTCTCACGTATCTAAATGTCTTTGATAAAATTCGGAGCATCTACGCGCAATGTTCTGGTAAAAGTGCCTCTCTTTTCAGCTATAACGGTAAAGGAGCATGTCCTCTGTGCAAAGGCAAAGGAGTGATAAAAATGGATTTGGCTTTTATGGGGGATGCAGAGCAAGTTTGTGAGAAATGCCGAGGAAAAAGATATAACGATGAAGCCTTATCTATTTTATGGCATGGTTTCACTATTTACGATATTTTACAATTATCAGTTCGAAAAGCAGTAGATTTGTTTGATGATCGCTTATTGATCAGAACGATGCAAATTCTCATGGATGTTCATCTAGAGTATATGAAGTTGGGGCAGTCGCTAGATACATTTTCTGGTGGAGAACTTCAGCGTTTAAAGATAGCAAAAATAATTGCTCAAGATACTTCTAACTGTCTAATATTAGATGAACCATCTACCGGCCTTCATGAGGCGGATATTGACAAGTTGTTATTATTGTTAAATAAACTTTTGCAAAAAGGAAATACATTGATTGTTCTAGAGCACAATCTCAAAATAATTAGTCAGGCTCAATGGCTTATCGAAATGGGACCTGGCGGGGGGAACTTTGGAGGTAAAGTATTGTTTCAAGGGTACCCAATAGACTTATTAACGTTAGAAGATTCATACACAGCAAAACATCTGAAAAGATATACAAAAAACAACAATTAAAAAAGGTGTTTATAAGAATTTCAGTTCATGATTTTTTTAACAGCTATGTGATGGGCAGAAATTTAATAGCTTTTGATCTTCTTAATTTTTCGACAAAGAGTGTTAAGAAAGTGACGAATTTCTGGACACTCTTTTTAGATACAATAATTTATATGTGTCACACTATTTTTGTGTTCATAAACTCGTAACTAAATCATTGTTCAATGAAAATTTAGATTTATGAGTATTTGGACAAACCTTGGATGTGGTCAGATACTTAATAGTATTTGATACCTTGCTCATAGTGATGGTTATTTTTTATTGTAAGTAACTATACAGATATAGTTTGAAAATAGAATTTCTTATTTTCCATACTCACAAAAAATGCTTTTAATTCAGTGATTGAATTAAAAGCATTCTCATTTTACCAATTATATTTTGTTGTTAATGTTACAGTGTTGTAGCCTGATTTTTTAAACTGATGATACCCTAAAGATTTAGGGCTAGTGTGCAGTATACCAAACGTTGCTTGTGCGCTTCCATATTTGCTATTTTTTACTGTATTCTGATCGCTGTTTATGAGTTTTTTTCCAGATGTATAAGACTCACATTTCGACCAGATAGAATCTTGTGTTTGACTAGCAGTTGAAGTAGCCACAAAAACTAGATTAGATTTTGATAGATTTCCTTTTACTGAAATAGAAGAGCGTGTGAGTGCATTCGACATTGTTGCTTCGTTTGAGTCAACAACTTCAAGTAGATTTCCTTGTTCGCTTGCAAGGGCTGTCGTCGAGACATTGAATCCTAAGATGCTTAGCAAGAATGTAAAAAGTATAATTTTTCTTTTCATTATTGATTCTCCTTTACTGATTCGCTCTAACTTCATGAGTGACCGTTGAATAACCTGATTTCTTAAATGTTGAATTTGCATAGGTATAGTTTTTTGACACACTTACTGGGGCATGATTTGTTTTAACAGAATTATACGCTGTTTTTGTTTTAGTAGAAGACTTATCATTTTTCAGTACACCGTTTGAATTGTAGAGCCGTGATCGTACAAAGATACTGTCCATCATTTTAGCCGCTTCTCCAGTTGCAGAGGACGCTGCACTTATTGGAGCGAGTGTGTAATGGATTGTAGCAGTCGTAGTACATTTGATGGAAGACCGTGAAACCCCATCTGTCATGGAGCTAGAATCACTATTCGAGATGACTATTTCTTCTAAAATTGGATCTTCTTGAATATTTCCACCTTCTTCAGAGGCGTATGCAAAACCTGGTAGTGTTGTAAGTGGTAAGAGACCCAGTACCCCCATTTTATATAGTGCTTTTTTCATTGTGATGACCTTCTTTCTTTTTATTTTCAAAGTTACCCTTCAAGATGAAAACAATAAATAATACTGCTTTCACGAAAGAGAAACTGTGATTTACTGTATCCAGAGGAACCTCTTTTGCTAACAATAACTGGAAAATAAACGGAACAACTATTGGCGAGATTATGACGTATATACAATATACGAAATATGCGAAAATTAAGTTATTTACGAGATTTGCTGTTTTTTTCATATTTTTCCACCTACTTACTATTTTTTATGAGTACAGGATTTGAGAAATCAATTTCAGTAATAGAATATATCCCATCGTCCATTTGATATGGCGACAGAACATCAACTAATTGAAAAATACTGTTTTCTTTTTTTGTGACGGGAATTTTAATCGGAATCCTATACAATTTATTATCAGAGATTTCATACACGGTGTTTGGAGGCAGTTCATTTTTTTCTATGAGAGAGCCATTTATAAAGGGAAGAATTGAGTGTCTGCTGTTCTCATTACTAGTTTGTCCCAAAAGAAGCTCCACACTGTCATTAGATCTTTTTTCAAGTTCGAGGATCGCTTCATTTGAAGATTGAACATTTACCATTGAAATTCTGGCGTTGTAATCGTTCGTATCATTATCATTAAGAAATTTAATGGACTGAGGATAGGTACTGTTGTTAGTCAAATTGAATCTTAGTCCCATAACTGAGTATTCTAAACTTCTTTCTAAGGTCATCGAGTCGTTCGATTTCGGATATTTAAAAAGTAAAATCATTAGTTCGTTTCCCTCAGAAATATTGTCTATTGAAAGGTCTATATTTATTTTCTGTTTATTGGTCAATGAAAATATGTTTGCCGAAGTAACTTCTTCTCCATTAACTTCATAGGGAATTTCATGCAAGTCCTTTAATATGTTTAAGTAATAAAGGTATTGTCCCTCCATATCTTGGATAATTTCAAGATCCCCTGAAAATGAAGATGAGCCACTTTGGTTTATTTGTGTACCTACATCAACTATCTGACCATTACTATCACGTAATCCATAACTTATGGTGTTTTCGAAAACAATAGTTTGAGTTTCTTCGGACTTAGGATTAGTTAATAAGAGGCCGGGCAAAACTAAAAAAATAATTATGGATAATGCAACTGTTGAAAGTATGGCAAATAATAATGGTGTTTTTTTATTTTTAAATATTCTCTTTCTCATCATTCACACTCCTTTTCCATTTACATTTTCATAATGACACATATCTATTTACTTTAAAGGACTAATCTGTTTACATTTCAGGTTTACGAAGGGATGTAAACCTGAAGTTTACGTAGTGTAAATAGAACGATACTTATAAATACCATTATTACAATGTATACTAAGAGAAAAATTTAGAATAGGAGAACGAAATGAAAAAAATATTTACGTTATTTATATTAGGAGTAGGTATTCTTTTTTTTCCAGCAACGGGACTTGCGCACGAAAATGAGGAGTTAGTATTTGACCTTGATTCAACAACTATTAGAAGCGAGTCATCGTATATAGATGACTCGGGAGAAACTATTGAACTAATGATTGAAAATATTTCATCCGGTACTAGGGTAGGTAAAGGGACATACAAAGTCTCGAAAAAAAGCACGGGTAATTGGTTAGTATCGTACAATGTGACTGTCAACTCGAACAAACAATTTACAGCTGCAACTAATTTAAATATGACCACTTATCAAGGGAGTATTACTTCAAGTTCTTTGAGTAGCAATTCATCAAGAGCTATCTGTAACTTCAAACACAAGATTGGAACAATGACTTCTAATGCGAGCGTGACGACGACTATTTCAAATGGTAAACTGGTTGTAAAATAATAAGTAGGTGTATTTAATGATGGAACTCGGGGAAAAACTTAAGTCACATCGGGAAAACAAAGGATTCTCACAAGTGTTTGTAGCTGAAAAGCTTAATGTTTCAAGACAATCTATTTCAAAATGGGAAAATGACCGAGGCTACCCTGACTACGACAACTTAATTCTACTGAGCCAACTTTATGAAGTTTCTATTGGAGAGCTACTCGATGAGAATGAAAAGTTGAAGAAAAAAATTGAACATAATAATGAAGATATTGCCAGCAAGAAACAGAAGCTCCAACTTTTACGAAATACGCTGGGAAAAGATGAAAGTCTGGTTTTAATTGGTCTTTCAGCGCTAGCATCGTTCATATTTCCAGTGGGCATTATTGTGTGTATGTTCGTATTTGTCAGAAATAAGCGCTGTAATTCATACTATAAATTAATTTGGCTTATCAGCATTTTAGCACTGGCGTTAAATTTATATGCTGGATACGGACACTTAGCAAATTATATGGGGTGGGGATCAGTTTCGATCGAACAGATTGAATAACGTCAAAATCAGTAGGAGTAAGAATGAAAAAACGAAATTTACTTACTGTTTGTAATGAAAGAAGAAGCGTCAATCAGCAAAAATTAAACTATGCGGAAGAATTTCTGCTATTTAGGGGTAAAATTCAGGAAGAACTGTATTCTGATAAAATATTTCTGACACTGATTGATAAAGAAAAGGGATTAGTTCAAGAAAGAGATAAACTATTAAATGAGTAGTACCATTCTATGGTGAAGACAATTTTAATTCTGAAGGTGTAATAGTAACTACTAAAAGTAAACTTTTCGTTTACCTTTAGTAGTAAACCGATGATGTAAACTTCTCGTTTCTTTCATTTTTTTCATATTTCAAGGATACTTAGTGTATAAAAAATGAAAGAGGGATCAAAATGAAAAAATCTATCGTAACAACTATGTTAACAGCAATAGTTGCAACCACTGTATTTACAGCTTTTGGTGGTGCAGTAACTTATGCTAAAGCAGAAACAATGGAAGAAACTAATGAACTTATTCTTCCTGACGAAAATGCACCAATTTTTTCGGACGAAGGAGCAGAGTACTTAAACGTTCCTGAAATTAATCTTGATAATGATACAAACTTGTACTCGGAAGGCATACAAGTAAATACTAGAGTAGCTCAATATAGAATGTGGAGAATTGAATCGAAAACATCAGCTGGTACATCTTATGGCGCATGGAGAAATGGACCATCTGGAAAGGGAAAAGCAACATTGTCAGCCACTAACTCAAATACTTCTAGTAGATCTGTTTCGTCTTCGATTTCAGGTAGTTATCCAATTGGTGCCGATAAAATCGGAGCATCGTTGGGAATTACAATTGGGCAATCAAAGACTTACGGAGTATCTTATTCTATAAATATCCCCGCAGGTAAAAGACAACAAATAATTTTTAGACCAGTGTACAAATCTACAAAAGTAGTACAGCGTGAGTATATAAGTGGAGTCAAAACAAAGACAGCTAGAACCGCTACTGTAAAAACCTTTAGTCATTGGGATTACTCATTTAAAAACCTATAAGGAGAAAAAGATGGAGAAACAATACATTTATAGTTTATTTATCGGATTCATTTTATTATTTCAATTACAATTGATCAGTTACTGTAACTATCTTTTGGTTAAACAAGGTACAATCAATGGTGTTTTAGATCCTTATTTATTACTAAAAACGCCATTAGTCGTTATCCCCGTCTTGTTTATTTTATATTGTGCATACGGCATTTATAAAACGATTAAGAAACGATAAAAAATTAGTGCGCGTGTTAATTCTTCCCCAAATTAACATAATCTCGATATGGATTTCTAAATTAAGAAAAAACTATAAAAATGTGGTCACCATTAAAATCACTCAAAAATGATTGAGTGATTTTTTCAGTTTTCATTATATGGAGTGTTCAGAAAATGACGATTTCCTGAACACTCTTTTTAAATGCCATAATTGAAATTTATTGCTCTATTCTTGTGTACATAAACTCGTAACTAAATCATTGTTCAATTAAAAATTAGATTTATGATTATTAGGACAATTAATATAAAGGGACAGAAACATTAAAAATCAGTAATCAAATGGAATGAGATATGAGTGAAACAAGAGGACACTTTCTACAGTTTTAATAGTCAGACTACTCATTAGTATCAAAAGAAAAAACGTTGATTCTCTCTCATTTTCGCATCAAAATTCTTCAGTAATTGACCTGAAGGAAAAACACTTTATTCTTGTACAATTTGCTTAAAGCAGTTAGACTTATCCGGCCCTAAAATTTAGAAGCTTCGTTCTAACTCTCTGAGCCCGATCATTCGTAATCGGGTATTTTTGTTCTGCAAATATTATTAATAAATATAAAACTGATTTATAGGAAAGCCGAAGACATTTTAAAAGTTTATTATCTTTATAATAACAATTCGGAGCGTAAGGTAATGCCTCGCTAAAAAATAACTTATAATTCTTGAGAAGGAAAAACCAAAGAAATAAGCTAAACGAAAAAAAAAATTTAGACATATATTAATTTTTGTATAAATAAAACACTTAATAACGTGGATTATTAAGTGTTCTCATTTTTTGTTTAAAAAACTATTCTCCTAACAAATGAATAGATTACTTACGTGGAAGGAGGCCTAAAGGGAAAAAATGGCTATTTGTCAATAAGGACTGATGAGTTGTGCAAAATCAAATCTGGGTCAGAATGAACCTCATTCTGGCTCAGATTTTTTGTTATCTCACTTTGATTAATTGACTGATCAAAAAGATTCTAATTCTCATGTTCTCGAATGATTTAAATCTGTAGGATACTCGTTTCATTGTCTTTATGTGGGTATTCTTCGCTTCTATTTTTCCATTGGAATAAGGATAGATCATTGCGTTGGTGATGCCTTCTTCATAGGTCAGAAGGTTTTGAAGCTTCTCCCGAAAGCTGTCATCTAACGTTTCGGGAAGTTCTGTCAATAAGGAGAAAAATAAGTCAGGGTCTTTGTCTCGAAAGGCTTCAACTAATTCATGAAAAAAGGGATACGCCTCCTTCAGGGGCGTAGAAAACTCAAGCAATCGATCAATCATCATTGCTTCAGTAAGAAATGGGTATTTTGGTGCTCGGAAACTTTTCCATGTTTTGTATTCATAATGGTTGATGTTTGCACGATTTTTTAGCAAAAAGCGCCAGTTCTTTTTCAGTTTTTCTGCCTGGCTTTTCTGTCCGGCTTTACGAAGTTCATTCATTTCACGGATACGCAACTCATTGAACGCTTGATTCATGTGTTTGACAATATGAAACCGATCAATCACTACTTTCGCATTTGGCAGAACACGTTTGGTGAGCTGGAAGTAGGCGGCGTTCATGTCTGTCACCAAGAATTCTACTTCTTCTGGATTGGTACAACCTAAGAAATAGCTTGTTAATCGAGGTAATTTACGCGTAGGCAAAACATCTATTAATTTTCCTGTTTCGCCATCTGCGCAAATAAAGCTCATTTTATCTTCTATGGAAGCATGCGAACGAAATTCATCAACCATCAATACTCTGGGGAGAATCTTCTTAGATTGCTTTGGTAAATAGCTTTTAAACTCTTTCAATGTACGAATAACGGTGGTCAAAGATACCTGACAGCTTTTCGCAATAAAAGATAAAGATACTTTTTCAGTCAGTAAAGAAGCAATTTTATATCTAACATGATTTGCGATTGAATGTCTGGGTTGGACAAAATAACTTTGAGCAGTCCAATGGGTTCGGCAGTTTTTACAGGTATAGCGCTGCTTTTTTAGGCGCATAACCAAAGGCATATGATTGTATTGTTCAAAACGGACAATCGTTTCCTTCTTCCCATTTTTCACTATAATTGTTTTCCCGTTTCCATCTACCACAGTAGAACCACAACTTCTACAAGCACGAGGAGTAGGCGAGAGAACAGCATCGACGACCAACGTCTTTTTCTTCTGAAGGGTCTCGTAAGAGATCTCTGTAATCATCAAATCTTTCTCTGTTATTCTCAACATTTTTTTGATAGAATCATTCATATAGCATATCGTCCTCTCAGTTGTTTATTTTGTGGTGATTTAATCATACTAGAGAACGATATGTTTTTTAATACCTAAAATGAAAATGGGGCTGAAGAATCAATTCTGATTCATCAGTCCCATAAATTATAGAGCCAGAATTTTTTCTCTGTATTCTCCTGCTTTTTTTGAGAACAGAAACAACAAGCTTATGCCATGCACCCATTTTCTAAGAGTGAGTAAAAAAGTAAATCAAGCCCATTATTGTTGTATATGCAACAATAATGGGCTATTCTAGTGCTAGATAGGGAGGGGATAGTTCGTGGAGGATATCCTTCGTGAGATAGGATCAATCAGTAGAATGTTGGAATCAATTGCTAATATTGAATTTAAAGAGGTTCAACTCAGTAAAGGGCAATACATTTACTTAGTTCGTATATTTGAAAATGAAGGAATTATTCCTGAACGATTAGCCGAACGGATCAAAGTTGATCGCACGACTTTGTCCCGGGCGGTAAAAAAGTTAGAGGAAAATGGGTTTATTCTAAAAGAGTCAGACAAAGAAAATAAAAAAATCAAACACTTATACACAACCGCCAAAGGGAAACAAGCGGTTCAATTAATCATAAGAGAAAATAACTATTCAAATAAAGTAGCGATTCAACAGTTATCTGCTTTAGAAAGAAAAAATCTTGCGGAAATGCTGAAAAAAATAAAATCTTCGGTAGAAGTTGATTGGGTCAACGTCAAGAATGGGATCAAAAGAGACTATTAAACGAATAACGCCGCTGGGGAGATTGGATCTGATTGAATGTACATTCATGCTACCTAGGGTAGGAAGCGCAGGTAGCTGATATTTTGTTAAAAAGGATATAGCTCGGCTGGCTGCTGAAAAAACAGAGAGCCTGAAAAATAAAGGACATGAATTTGTTCAAATAAACTAAACAGGAGTGTAGAGAAAGTGAAGAAAATAATGATCGATCAAGAATTTTGGGCACTATTTCCAGAAGCACAAATCAACTGCCTTGTTGTAAAAAATATAAACAATGTTGCCGATGCTGCACACGAAACGTTTTTTACTGACTTGCTAAAAAGTAGTAAAGAACAAGCAAAGCGCTACTTAACGACCAACACCTTCAGTGAAAACCTGGTGATCCAAGAATGGCGAAGTGCTTTTCAGCAATTTAAAACGAAAAAAGGGGTACGCTCTTCCATCGAAGCACTGTTGAAACGGGTGAATCAAGACAGAGAATTTTCTCCCATCAATCCTTTAGTAGATATTTATAATAGTATTTCCTTGAAATATGGTGTCCCTTTAGGCGGAGAAGACCTCGATACAATCGTCGGCGACCTTCATTTAGGCGTTGCAAAAGGTGGCGAATCTTTCTTTCCCTTAGGTGCAGATACTGATTCCCCAGCCTTGGAAAAGGAAGTCATTTACTATGATGAGAAAGGTGCAATCTGTCGATGCTTAAATTGGCGGGAAGCCCAACGTACGATGCTAGCAGAAGAGACCACCAATGCTGTTTTATTCATTGAATCGATCAATGAAACGCAACGGGCTCGGGCGAATGAAGCAATCAAAGAGTTAAGTCAGTTGGTTCAAGAGTATTTTAAAGTAGCAGGTAATGATTATGTGCTAAGTAAAGAAAGTCCTGAAATCATTTTGTAAGGGCGAGCTTCTTGTCTATAGGATAAGGATGTACACGTACTTTTTCTCGATTTTGCATACCATTCTCTCATTTTGATTGATCGGTCATCGTGAAAATCTTGACCCAAATATTCGGATGTGCAATAATTAGGTGGAATTTAAATAATGACATTAGATTTGTTCGCCGGAATAAATCTTATTGAAGTCAGAAAAACTAACCTTAGGCTTTTATGGTTAGTTTGTCTGACTTCTTTTTTGTTTTAGGAGGTATAGGCAGATGTTAAAAGAACAATTGAAAGAAAAAGGAAAGAGCCCTAACCAGTCGGGACTTTCCAGTAAAGAAGCAGAAATGAAGCTAGAAAAATATGGGTTTAATTCCATAGAAAGCAAAGATGAGAAGCACTTTTATGACTATTTGAAAGAGTCGATGAAGGATATTACCATCTTGATTTTAATCGTTGCAACGCTCTTATCTTGTTATGTTGCTTTTCAAAACCATCCTGATGATTTTACGGAACCGATAGTCATCTTTTCAATTGTCATTCTTAATCTATATTTGTCGATTCGACAGCAAAAACATGCGGAAAAATCAATGAGTGAATTAAATAAGATAAGTGTTCCCGTAAGTAAAGTATTCAGAGATGGGGCGTTAAAAGAGATTGAAAGTTTGAACATTGTTCCTGGTGATATTGTTCAGTTGGCATTAGGGGACCGTATTCCAGCAGATGCTAAACTTTTAACGAGTAGTAATTTCTTTGTTGATGAATCATTTCTAACTGGTGAAAGTGAACCAAGTGAAAAAGATCCCACCTATATTTCTTCTAAAGAAGATTCTTTAGGGGACAGAAAAGACTTGGTTTTTTCTGGCTCATTAGTAGTCACAGGAAAAGCAAACGTTCGAGTTGAAAAGACAGGAATGAATACGGAAATTGGTAAAATATCGAGCTTATTAAGCAAGGAAGAAACAACCATAGCACCTCTACAAATAAAAATGCAAAAACTTGGGAAAGTTCTAGGACTAATCGCTATTCTCTCTGGCTTTCTAGCGATTGCTATAGGAATCAGCAAAGGATTGTCTTTAGAGACCAGTATCATGACCGCAATATCCATGGCTGTTGCTGCTATTCCAGAGGTTTTGCCAGTCGTAGTAACAATCTCTCTAGCTGTTGGGATGAGAAATATGGCACTGAAGAAAACCATCGTTAGGACTCCTTCAACAGTAGAAACCGTTGGAGGTGTTTCAATCATCTGCTCAGATAAAACTGGAACGATTACGGAAAATAAGATGATCGTGAAAGAAGTTATTATCATGAAGGATAGACTGACTTCCTGCTTAGAAATAACAGAAGAGAAGGATAAAAATCTCTTATTTCTCTTCTATCTTGCTAGTTCGATGGAAGAAAATACAATAGTAACTAGTAATCCAACAGAGTTGGCGATCAGAAAAAAACTGGCATCGCTCTTCACTAAAGAGGAACTAGGTAAAGTCGCTTCAACCTTTGAACAGATTCATGAAGTTCCTTTTGATTCAAAACGAAAAAGAATGACTGTCTTATATAAAGTAAACAACCAATATGTTTCTGTCACAAAAGGGGCTTTTGATCGCTTGGATCTCATTGATGCGAACAACCCCACCTACGTGAGCAAGCATGATGAGTTGGCCAATCAAGCCTATCGTGTTTTGGGCGTTGCTTATAAAAGATACGATGAAAGACCTACACGTCTTACTGAAGAAATTCTTGAAAGTCAGTTAGAATTTGCAGGATTTGTTGGGATTATCGACCCAGCTCGGCCCGAAAGCTATCCGGCTGTTTCTATTGCAAAACAAGCAGGGATTCAAACCGTAATGATCACAGGGGACCACTTACTGACAGCAAAAAAAATCGCAGAGGATGTAGGAATTCTCACCGATGGAAAGAAAGCAATGACCGGAGCGGATTTACATGAAATGAGCGATGAAAAACTAGCCCGTGTGATTGATGACTATCGAGTCTTTGCCCGTACTTCCCCAGAAGATAAAATTCGAATCGTAAAAGCATTCCAAAAAAATGATGAGATTGTCGCCATGACTGGCGATGGTGTCAATGATGCACCTGCATTAAAAGCAGCTGATGTAGGGATCGCAATGGGAGGAGGCACAGAAGTAGCAAAGGAAGCCTCTGATATGGTTTTAGTAGACGATAATTTTGCGACGATTGTGCAGGCGGTTGAAGAAGGACGACGGGTATACAGCAATATCAGAAAATCATTATACGCGATGCTTGGTTGCAATATTTCTGCACTGACGATCGTTTTAATTTCCTTGCTCGTTGGGTGGGGAGCACCTGTTACAGCGGTTCAATTGTTAATCATAAAAGTAGTTGCAGATGGAATCCCAGGAATGAGTCTTAGTATTGAACCAGTCGATAAAAAAGCAATGGAGGAAGCCCCTATCACTAAATACACGAGCATTTTTGCGCAAGGATTATTGGTAAAAATTGTAGAAATTTCAATTGTTTTTACAGGCGTCACATTAGGCGCGATTCTAATTGGACGTCTAGAATCGATAGAGGTTTCGCAGACAATGACATTTATTGTATTGGGATTATCAACTATTGTGCATATGTTTAATTGTAGAAGTAAAGAATCTATCCTGAAGCTGCGTTTTTTGAGCAATCCGTTGTTAGTAATGACAACCTTCATAGGTGCATTGATCATTATCTTGTTAGTAACGATTCCATTCACGCAAACCATTTTTGGCTTTGTCTCTCTTCGTGCAGTTGACTGGCTATGGGTAATCGGCTTATCCATTTTTCCTTTAGTGTATATTGAAGTGAAAAAATACTTTGGCTTGTTTTAATGTGAATGATAGGAAGAGAATCTTCTATTAACATATTTTCTTGAGAAATGAGGGAGGGCAAAAACTGGGAAGTTTTTGCGTCTCCTTTAATTATTCACAGATGCTTATGATTTCTGGTTTGATAGTATTTAGAAGATATCAGAATGCACAACAACTATTGTTGTAAGGAAAGATTCGGTAGTATATTTCAGGTAAATCACCAGAAGTAGCTAAAAATCCCCTCTATTCTACTCTCTTTTTCAAGAATTCCTGTTAAATGGTAGGTTTTATGTCAAAATGAAAGGTAGAAATCGATGAGGAGTGGTCAATATGAAAGAAACGATATTAGCAATGAAGCTGAAAGAATATAGAGAAAAAAACAAGCTAACGCAAAGTATGCTAGCAGAATTATTAGAAGTAAGTGACAAGACAATCTCAAAATGGGAGTTAGGTGCTACCTACCCTAGCAAAAAAAATATGATCAAAATAGCCGAAGAATTGGATATCTCATTAGAAACATTACTTTTGGAAGAAACTAAGAAAGACAATGAGAATTTAAAAGTAAGTATCAAGTATGGGGTGATTAGTTTTTGCTTGCTCTTTTTTGTCACGATGATCGTTACTTCGTTCAATCAAGACTTCAGCACGATTATGAATCTTTCTATTCAAGAAAAATTTGGTGTGCTTTTAAACACTGCTTTAAAATTATTGAGCATCTCGGTGCCGCCAGCGATCATCATTGGCTCCGTGTTTTATTTTTATATCTTCCCTAAAAATAAAAAAGAGAACGAACCATTTCCTCGGTTTCGACAGAAATGGTAGATTAGAGTATAGGAATCAAGTCATGGACAGAAAAACGCATTTTAGATAAAAAGAATGCTCAGTCTGGCTAGTGTGAAAAGCGCATAAATTTTATAAGAAGGGGAGAACAGGATGGGGTTATTTGGTAAAAAGAAAGAAGTCAGAAATTTAACGAAGGAAGAAGAAGCAGAGATCAAAGAAGAAATGGCACGACAAATGCTTTCAAAAAACGAAAATGATATTGGCATGGTCAAGAAAATTAAAGTCCTGACAAACATGAGTACAGGACAAGCGAAAGACCTATTCCTGAAATTTAGGGATGAGTTAACCGAGAATTAATCGGATAGGGAGTCAGATAGCGATTGCCCTTCAAGAAGGCGATATTTTGCTTATTATGTTTCTTTCAAAATTGAGATGAATAGAAAGGGAGAATAGATATGAAGAAAAAAAACTCTGAAAAATGGTATTTTTGGGTACTTGTTGTCATAATGGTTGTTGTCTTTTTCTATCTTACTAAGTAAAGAGAATGAATTTTCTTGAAAATAAACACTTACTAAGAATGACTATTTTTTAAGTTATGAATGGATGATGATTTTATGAAAAACGAATATGGATTTACCTTGATTTCAGTTTTAACTATGTTATCCATTAGATTATTATATTGATGAATGAAGCATTCAGAGACCCATTGTTTTCTGAATGCTTTTTTCATCTACAAATCATTCTTTGAGAATCCGGCTGTTACGAAAAATCAGTGATAGTGTATTAGAATATATGATGAATTCTGTTGAAGGGTGCGTTCATTAAATGGCTCGGGCGATTAATTCCCTGTAGGGTTTCCATTAAAAGGACCACTTACAACGACTTTTCCCAACATATGGCCACTTTCGACATCTCTCGTTGCGCGCTTCAAATTTGCCGCGTTGATTCCATCCGAATAGACTTTGCTTAAGGTTGTTTTTAGTGTCCCTTCATTTGCTAAATCAGCAATCACTTTTAGCGCTTGTCCTTGTGTCTCGATTTGATAGTCGTGGTCTGTTTTAGCGAACATATACTCCCAATCAAAGCTAACAGAAAGGTTTTTCCATACACTTAAATCAAGGGGCTCGTGAAGGCCAACGATCGTGCCCACATGACCATAAGGTTTTACCAAATGGCTGATTTGATCAAAGTATTGGGTGATGTCAAACAAGACAGCGATATAGTCAACATTCGGAACGCCTAATTCTCGAAAGCTGTCCCTTAGGTCGTGATGGTAGTCTAAAGGGTGGTCAACCCCGGTTTTTTGAAGCCAGTCAAAATTTTTTGAACTAGCGGTAGCATACACTTCTAGACCTGCCCAATGAGCCAACTGATTCAGTATCGATCCGACGCCACCCGCACCATTGATGACGAGAATACTTTTCCCTTGATTGGCGTTTTCTTTAGGAATCAAGCCGAATTTTTCAAACAGCAATTCATAAGCGGTTAATGCAGTCAATGGGAATGCAGCAGCCTCTTCATCTGTTAAATTTTTAGGGGCTAGGGCAACGATCCGTTCATCGACTGCTTGATATTCTTGATTGCTTCCTGATCGAGTGGTGGTTCCTGCATAAAAGACCCGATCACCAACAGTAAATTTCATGACATCTTTTCCGACAGCGACCACTTCTCCGACCGCATCAAAACCTAAGATACGCAGGGCATTTCGCTTGCGAGTCGTTTGCCGTAATTTGGTGTCGACTGGATTGACCGAAACGGCTTTGATTTTTACTAATAAATCACGAGGGCCTGGAACAGGGATTCCTTCTTTTTGGTCAATAAAACTATGCGTAGATTCAATTGGCAGGCCTTCGAAAAAGCCTATTACATTCATCGTTTTCTGTTCTGACATCTTCATTCCTCCTTTTCTGGATAGAAAATCGCATTAGTTCTTTTACGTATTGCCCTCCCTTTGGATCAAGACCGGTTAGTTTGCTTTCGCAGGATTTTTTCCGATAAAAATGCGGAACAGACTGTAAGGCTTCTCTCTCAGGTCTTCTCCTTTGTGAAAACTAGCCTGCCGTTGCAGCTGGTTGGCGTTAAAATATAAGTATTGATCTGGTCCAATAGATAAAGTATCTGGCCATAAAATACGCGGATCGTGAGCCAAAGTCTCCATAGTACCATCCGTGTGAATCACACGAATGCTGTTGTTTTCATAGTCGCCAGCATAGATCGTTCCATCTTCTGCCGTAATCATGCCATCAGAGGCGCCTTTTTCGCCCCAATCTTTAACATGTGCTTCTAATGCGTGATCATCAATTTCTTTGTTGAAAATTTTATCGGTTTCAATTGAGTATAAATGTCGACTGGATAAAGGACTAAAAAACAAGGTTTTTCCGTCGGGAGAAATCGCTAGGCCGTCAGCTGCCACTTGCCAATGCGAAGTTGTTCCATCAGCCGAGCGATTTAACAAAATCTCGCCTTCAACTTTAGGAATAAAGGCTGGATCAACCGCGGTGGAGGGCGTGCCATCTAAAATACGGAATGCATCGCCAGTACCTAAATCGAGTACGATCAACGCACCAGGACCGGTAATAGAAGAATCGGTTATATAGGCTACCCCTTCAGAACCGCGGCGTAAATCAATTCGAACATCATTCAAATACGTAGAGTCTAGGACGACATCCGGTGAAAAAGTATAGACTTTGCGAATTTGATTAGTACTTAAATCCACAGCAACCAGTTTTGCCCCACCCTTAACAGGAACGGTGAATTTGGGTGCAGCGGTATCCAATACCCACAAAGTACCAGCACCATCAGCAACGATACTTTGTACACTTAGAAATCCGTTTTCCGGTTTTTGAGGATCAAATGTATTCGCTTCTTGGCTAGGATAAGGAATTAATTTGCCGTCTACTCGTTCAACGACTGTCGCGGTTACTTGGTCTCCCCATTCAGGAAAATTAATAAAGATTCTCCCGGTTTCCGATAAGCTAACGCCGGTAGGCATCGCATCATAAAATTCATGGACTTGTTCTAGTTTGCCAAAATAGTTTTCTTTTGCAGCATTCATTACGTATCTTCCTCTCTGAGCTTTCCCTATTTCACTTCGACTTCAAAGTTCACAACACCACGAGCTAGGACATGTCCAAAGGTATTAAAAATGAAAAAAGCTGGGGTAGAATCCTCAGGAATTTCAACTTTCTCAATAGCCAATGCCCAAACCGTTAAGAAGTAGTGATGAACACCATGACCTTTGGGCGGCGCAGCACCAATATATTTTTTCATGCGGGCATCATTTGGTAATTGAACGGCTCCCGGTGGCAGCTTTGCGTTATCGCTACTGCCGGCTCCTTGTGATAATTCCTCTACAGAAGCGGGGATATTCATGACTGCCCAATGCCAAAATCCTGATCCAGTTGGTGCATCAGGGTCGTATAAGGTAACCGCATAGCTTTTCGTATTGCTTGGTGCACCGGTCCAGTGAAGCTCTGGTGAAATATCTTGTCCATCCTCAATCCCAAAATCACCAGACATAAATTTTTTATCCATAAGTTTCCCGTCAACAATGTCCTTACTGGTCACGTGAAACGCTGGCACGTCTTGTAATCCTAAAAATGGATCGTTCATACTATCTCCTCCTTGAAACGTGTTTTTGTAACAAGGATAGCGTAATCCTCGGTCAATGAAATGTAAATTAGGGAATTTTTTTATACCACAATTAGAGGTGAACGAGTGTAAACTGACTTAAGAAGCCTGCTTGCCAGTCTTTATCCGATTTCAAATGGACTTGACCGTAATCAACTAGCCAACCATGAAAGTTTTGAGCTTGTTCATTGGTAAATGTATCTGGTAATTCGATCATATTTTGAAGGGTGAGGTAAGTAAGCGGCTCATTTAGGCCTAAGCGACTAAAAATTCGTTGTGCGTATTTATCAGCGATAAACACGACCTTATTAAACACAAAAACCATTAGTACATCTGCCGTTTCATAGCCAACACCATAGATAGCTAGCAACTCTTTTCGTAACTCAGCCTGTTCTTTTTTCTGTAGAATACCGATATCATAGTTGTAGCGCTGAAACCAAGAAAAGATTTCTTTTATCGCGCGGGATTTATTTTTGTAGAAACCACTGGGCCGAATCAGATCCTGAAGAAGGAACTGATCAATTTCTGCCAATCTTTTCGGAGAAAATCCAATCTCTCTTCTGATGTTTGCTAAGGAATAGGCCACATTTTTCCAATTGGTATTTTGAACCAAAATTGATCCGACAACGATTTCCCATGGATTTTCTGTATCCCACCACGTTGAATGTTCCATTGATGTGCTTAATGCTTCATATAATTCTTCAATATTTTCAATCTTTTTCACGTTAAAAACCTCATTTTTACTAGCAGTCGCGATCAATTGCAAGTTAAACATTCTTCTTCAAGTAATCCCGCGTTTTTGTGATTAAAATCTTCGCCCCAGCGATACAATAATTCAATGATCTCTTTTAAAGAGTAGCCATAATCGGTCATTCCATACACAACCTGTAATGGTTTTTCCTGAACGACCTTACGATAGATCAATCCATCCTTTTCTAAATCTTTCAACTGCAAAGAGACCATTCTTCTAGTGATGCCAGGAATCAGCTTTTGTAGTTCGTTATAGCGAAGTGACCCATCAAACATCAAATGATATAAGATAACGCTTTTCCAACGACCTGAAATCATTTGTAAAGTCGATTCGACCGCGCAGCCATGTTCGCAATTGTATATTTTTCTTGTCATCTTCCGTTGTCTCCTTTTCCGTATGTCTGAGAGTATCATAAGGATTTACTTACTATTTGTAAAACAATTCATCTCCTAATCGTAAGAAGGCAATAAGAAATAGACGTATAAAAAAATTCCCTAATGTACAACTCTTTCTTTTGAATCTATAGTACACGAGTAAGCAAATTTATTACCTTTACAGTTATCTCAAGTAATCCTAATAAACAACTTGCAAAAAACATTTAGGAGAGATTTATTATGAATAAGAACGGTGCAGACTTGATTGTAGATACATTGATTAAAAATGGTGTGGAATATGTCTTTCAATTGCCAGGCGGCAAGTTGGGTCCGTTATTAATGGCTTTGAAAAAACGTGAAGAGATTAAAGTTGTTACGGTAAGACATGAACAAAATGCTGGTTTCATGGCACAAGGAATTGGGCGCATGACTGGTAAACCTGGTGTAGTGATGACTACGTCAGGACCGGGGGCTTTGAATTTGGTCACGCCCTTAGCTACGGCGACTTCTGATGGTGACCCGGTATTGGCTATTGCCGGACAAGTTCCACAAGCGAAGTTAGTAACACCGTATCCTCAAAATCCTAATATTTCTGGCGTAATGAATGATTCAACGATTACTAAATATGCCAAGGAAATTCAGCATACCGATGCCCTTGCGGATGAAGTAGCGAATGCGTATGTCTCAAGTATCAATGGCAATCCCGGGGCCGTTTTTATGGATATTCCAGGTAATATTCTGTTAGCTGAGACCACTAAATCTGGTTTGGCTTTTTCGACCTTAGTGAATCAATTGGACAATACGATTAGTGACGAAGCTGCCATTCTTAGTGCAGTTGAGAAAATCAAAGCGGCAAAACGCCCAGTTATTATCGTTGGTGCTCGGGCAGCCGATGATAATGCGGCGGCTGCCATTCAAGGGTTCGTTAAAAAAACGGGAATTCCGGTCGTGGAGACGTTCGAAGCTACAGGTCTATTGACGCATGAGTTTTCCCAAAACTATGTGGGTCGAGTGGGGCTGTTTAATAACCTGCCTGGGGATGAACTGGTTTTTAACAGTGATTTAGTGATTACATTGGGATTAAATTTGGTTGAATACTGGGCTTCTGTTTGGAATACCGATAACAAGCGCATTATTGATATTGATACTGTAGTGGATCATTTAGATGAAACTTATCTCCCTGACACCATCCTCTTAGGCAATATCGCAAAAAATCTAAAAAATATTACCAATAGCATAACGGAACAAGCCATTACGGATGAGTGGAAAATGGTGGTTCATGACTTGCAAGAAAAATTGACAGCGAAGAAAAAAGTACCCAGCCAAACACCTGAGGATGCACTACATCCATTGGAAATTGTTGACTCTTTGCAAAAAATAATCGAGGCTCATCCAAATACGACCGTTGTTATGGATGGAGGAAGTCATGAAGTGTGGCTGGGTTCGTACCTAAATGTGTATCGGCCAAAACATTTCTTAATGTCTGATGGGGAACAAACCTTAGGCGTCGGTCTTCCTTGGGCGATTTCAGCAGCACTGTTACGTCCAGAGGAAAAGATTTTGTCTTCAGGTGGGGATGGCAGCTTTATGTTTTCCTCACAAGAATTAGCTACAGTAGCCCATTACAATTTGAATATTGTGCAAGTAATCTGGGTGGATAAAGAATACAACATGGTTGAATTCCAACAAGAACTAGACTATAACGGACAAAAAGAAGGGGTCGATATCGATTATATTGGGTATAAAGAAATGGCTGAAAGCTACGGTATTAAAGCAGTTCGTGTACGTTCCAAAGAAGCTTTAGATGCTGCGCTGAAGGAAGCGTACGCTACGAGTGAACCAAGAGTGATTGAAATGATCGAAGACAATCATGAGAATATTCATTTACGAGATAAAGAACCGTTTAAAAAGTACTGAGTCTTTCTACTATGGGCCACAAAACATGTGTTAGAAAAGAATGGCAATGCACCTTTACTACGTTAAAGAAAAGAAAGTTCTTTTTACAATAAAAACAGTGCCTGACTAAAAATATGAAGTGGAATTTTTAGAGAATCCAGGACAGAAGTCTTTAATAAAATGCCGTTGGTAAGGACGATGATTCGTTTGCTGCTAGCGGTATTTTTGTTAGCATCTCCTCTGATTTTTTCGGAGAAAAGGTCTGCCAATTCGGCACTGTCTTAAAAAAGCACATCGATACTCTAAATACGGTGGATAGCGGTGATTTGGATACGTGTTTCTAGTCTTCATAGAGGCAGATTTCAAGTAAGTCGAATGAAGGAAATTAAGCACTTCCTATGTTGTTTGATGGAAGAATTATTAGTGAGGAGACTCCTTTTTCCAGCTAAGGAATGACTTCTATAGGATGGTTTCCTTGTTAATTGTTGTAAGTATAATGTGTAAAAATATTTTAAGTTTCTTTTTTTAATGATTGATATGTATAATAAGATGGTAAAGCAATAAAGTGTATGCTGAAAAGAGGTCTCTTATGAAAAAATTTGCACTCGGCGTTTTTTGTTTCAGTCTTTTTATCACGGTCGTTGGCTTTTTTTTACAAACGATTTTGATTCCTATTCAAGATTTTGACACAATAAGCCAAGAAGAGCTTAAGAATATCCAACTTGATCTTGCTATTAATTATCCATTAGGAACTGGTATGCTCTATGTCGGACTTCCTTTGTTAGTATGCTCGAGTGGTTATTTGGTTTATTGTTATTTTAGAGATAGGAAGAACTGAAAGAAGAGTAAAACTATCTGGAGTATAAAGCTTTCGTTCATTAGGAGGGATAAGTTGAAAAGAGGGTTATTTTTATTGTTTTATGTCCTATGGAAGGGGCTAGCAATACGTGGCATTCCTTCTTTTTATGCAAGATATTTGATGAGTTATAATCATTTCGGAGTAAAACTATTGTTCGTTTTACTTGGTATCCTTCTTTTCCGTAACTATTTAGTAGAGAGTTATAAAAAGATAAATAAAATTGCGCTAATAAAAATCGGTCTCATCGTACCTACTAGTATTATCCTCACTATCGGTTTAATTAATATTCTTTTATTTCGTGATCTCAATGCGTTGATTTTTGTTTATCTCTCCGATCAAAGAACCCTTCCATTTGTATTCGATGTACTTTTGCTAGCACCTGTTTTCGAGGAAATGCTTTATCGCTATACACTGATTTATGTTGGAGAAAAACGATGGTTGAGAATCATCACTGCTGTCGGAAGCCTCTTGCTTTTTACTGAAAGTCATATCGTAAATGTGAACGGGAATCTTTTTGCTCTTTTTCCCTACTTTGTCATAGGGTTTTATTTGACGATCACCTATTTACGTAGGGGAAATATTTGGGAATCCATTTTTGCACATAGCTTCTATAATTTCGTTGTGATGGCAGCAGCTATCTTGATCTAAAGATTTCTTCTTAATGTTTCCTCTTAATAGTAGAAGAATTGGGGGCAATTTATCTATTATGTACGTATAGAATCTCTAAAACATATTTGGTGAAAGTACATTTGAGAGGTCAGAGAAGCGTCTTAGGCATGTTGTTTTGTACAGTTCTTATCTACGAATGTCTGTCCTTCGTCATTTTTTAGATCATCATTTAGGTTCCACTGCTAAATATGAAAAGCAACTCCTTGTTCAAAGATGACTCACTGGCCCTATTTCCAAGAACATTGTCATACTGACAAAGAAAAGTGACGACATACAATTCAGTAAGAACTAATACAAGTCCGCTTCCTTTTGCAATGTGAGCGGACTTGTATTGGTTCTCTTCAATAAAAACCTATTAACTTTCAGTATCTAACATCCGCTCCATAAACCATTCCACTTGTTGGGGGGCATCGTGGTCAAAGAATGCGGACTCTTTTTTATCTAAAGCGGCTATTTTTTCAATGTCTTCTTGGGAAAGCTCAAAGTCAAAAATAGCAATGTTTTCAGCCATCCGTTCTGGACGAACTGTTTTTGCTAAAGCGACAATCCCTCTTTGCATCAACCAGCGAAGAACAACTTGACCAACCGTTTTGCCATATTGCTTGCCAATTTCTGCTAATGTCGGATTGGTAAATAGGTCATGGCGTCCTTCTGCAAAGGGAGCCCAAGCTTCAACTTGGACGTCATATTTTTCATGCCATTCCTGATCTTCCGCTCGTTGATTCCAAGGGTTCACTTCGATTTGATTGATTTGAGGTTTCGCCTCATTCAAGCCGACAAACTCGATCATCTTAGCTGATTTGAAATTTGAAACGCCAATTGCACGTAATTTTCCTGTTTTTTGAGCAGCAACCATTGAGCGCCAAGCACCATAAATATCTCCATATGGTTGGTGAATAAGGTAGAGATCAAGATAAGTTAATCCCATTGTTTCAAGCGAATGTTCAATCGTTTCTTTCGCTTTATCTTCGGAAGCTTGGAGAATAAATAATTTAGAGGTAACAAAAAGTTCTTCTCGAGTGACTAGACCTTCAGTGATGGCGCGCTTGATTCCCTCGCCTGTTTCTGTTTCATTTCCATAAATAGAAGCAGTGTCGATCAGTCGATACCCAGCTTTGATTGCTTGGTAAACAGCTTCTGCTGTTTCTTCCAAAGGTATTTGATAAACGCCAAATCCTAGTTGCGGCATGGTGACACCATTATTGAGTGTGATTGTTTGCATAATGTTTCCTCCTCTAATTTTCATTGCATGTTCTATCCTAAACCTTGGAGTTAAGTCCATAGCAAGTGAAAGATGTTACTTTTTTCGTTCCCATAATTTTTCCACTTTATCAGGGGTCATATTTCCTGCTTTAAATTTTGCGATATGCTCATCATACGTTTCTATCTTATAAATAAGTAGGTCTCTTACTTCCTGCATTGCTGCTAACTTTTTCTCTAATTCTTCGAGTTGATCGGCTAAAATCTGTTTCTGAGCTGTTTCGACGTTTTGACTTTCACGTACTTGTGCCAATTGAGCAAATTCAATTAGCGATTCGATCGACAATCCTGCATTTCGTAAATGTTTTGCTAAATAGATCCAGTTTAGATCATTTGTTGTGTACACCCGATAGCCACTCTCATTGCGTTGGACAGGTGGAATCACACCGACTCGTTCATAATAGCGCAATGTGTCTACGCTCAAATCAAACATTTCCGCTGCTTTTTTTATATTCATCGTTGGTTCTCCTTATCTTTTCTATAAGTAATCATAAACCCTGAAGTGGACTCTAGGGCAAGTGGTTTAAAATCGTTTATTGAAAAGAATATATTTTGTTCGTTATGGCGACTATTCGGGAAGAAAAAGCTACAAGCATTTTTATTTCAACAGAATGATTTGAGAAATCATCAGTATTGAAAGCTCCTTTCTTAGTGTGTTTCAAAGCAAGTCATACTCTCTTAGAATTGATTGTTTCGTTATCTATTTGAGCGAGGCAGTTTTTATCCATAGATTTTAAATAAATCCATCTCATGTTATGATGATGTTGAAAATTCTTAACTTGGATCAATGAAACAGCGATTCTTGTTATGAAAAACGAAAATAAGCTGATGAGAGTGTGACTATCCATGAATATAAAAGAAGTAAGTAGTATGAATCAAAAGTTAGAGCAACAATTAATTGAAGTATGGGAGAGTTCTGTTAAGGCGACGCACACCTTTTTGTCAGAGACCGAAATCCAAGCCATTAAGCAATACATTCCAGAGGCATTGCATCATGTGCCACATTTGATTATCGTAGAAAGTGAAAATGGAGAGCCAGCTGGCTTCATGGGGATCTCGGATCGAAATCTTGAAATGCTTTTTATAGCAAATGAACAAAGAGGCAAGGGACTAGGAAGAAAACTCTTGGCATACGGGATGGAAAACTATTCTGTAAATGAACTGGGAGTAAATGAACAGAATCCTCAGGCGAAAGGATTTTATGAGCATATGGGATTTGAGGTATACAAAAGAAGCGAGTTAGACGAACAAGGAAACCCTTATCCAATTCTTTATATGAAGAAAGTTGATAACAAGTAGCTGTTAAAAATTATTTGCGTTTGCGGGAAATATGTAAGAAGGAGTCGAGACATATATAGCTAGTCACGACCCCTTCTTTGATTGCTATTATCCTTATTAATAAGTAAAGTAAGGATCAAATGATTTTCTCTTAACTAGCTTTCTCTTCTTTTTTTATCTCTTCTTTTTTCTGATTTGAAAATGGTGTATCAGTCTCTTCAGGTAAGATGATTGGTGGATGATGGGAATGCTGATTACTTCCACACATGGTGATGATTTGTTCTTTTGAAGCTTCAGAGATTACTTTCATTGTATACCTCTCCTTTCTTTTATATTTCCAGATGACATAAGGTAGGCCTATATCATCTAAATTCATGATTTATTTAACTGAATTAGCTCATCAAATGAACCTAGAAATTCCTGATTTGTTGAGTGAGTAACGACAATGATTATTTTATCTGTAAGTGAGCAGATTAAGTCACTGATAATCATCTCGTTTATACTGTCTAGACCAGATGTTGGTTCGTCAAAAAGAATAACATCGGAATCTTTAAAGATTGCCCGAGCAATCTCAAGCCGTCTAAGCTCGCCGCCAGAAAGAAAGTTTATCCATGTATTATCTTGCGTATCGGTTAAATCATTGTTATCAAAGCGATCATCTAATCCACTTCGTTTTAAAACATCAACGATTTTTTCAAGTTCGTATTCACTAAAAATAGAAACGTTGTAAGCAATACTCGTCTGGAAGATAGCAGTTTTTTGTTGGACAAGTGCAACTTTCTCATAAAGGGAGTCTCTAGATAGCTGATTCATCTCTTGCTGGTCAACCAATACTTGATGATCGTCGATAGGGTAAATTCCCGCTAAAATATTCAATAGTGTCGACTTCCCGCTACCGCTTGCGCCAGTGATAGCATATTTTTTTCCACGCTCAAATGTTTGAGTAAAACCATTAAAAATCAAACGATTTCCATGATGGAAATGCAGATTTTCAATCGATAAAGTATTTATTGGTTCTGCAAGTTCAAGTGAGCGATTGGGCTCATCATCATCGGTACCATCAATGAAAGCTATAAGATCGTCCGCGACCTTCTTGCTCGCTAAAATATCTGTAACTGAAGTACTGAAATACTCTAACGGACCGGCAATCGTACTCATTAGTGTAGTCATCGCAATAAGATCGGGAATGGTGATTATTTTGGCAGCAACAAAGAAACCACCAACGATCCATGTCCCTGAATAGGCAAGATCCCCAAGTCCAAAAGAAATTGCATAAGTCAGTCCTTGTAAGGTTTCAAAAGTGATACTTTCCTTTTTTAATCGTTCACTACTGTTAGTAAAAATTTTCGTATATGTTGGAAAACCTTTGCCGACACGTAAGGTCAGGTATCCTGAGAGAAGTTGGTCAAATAAACTAAGTGTACGATCTTGCTCCAGAACAACGGACTTGCGACGATCACTAAGGATTCGCTTAGCGAAATAAGGGGCTAGCAAAGGACTAAAAGCTAAGAGCAGCATAATCAATGAAAAAGAAGTGTTTAATTTTAGTGTGAATAAAAGAGAGAATAGAAAGGTAAAAATGCTTAAAATCAGTCCAAATCCGGGCTTTAAAAATTCTAATTCAACGACTTTCATTTCATTTGCCAACTTTGAGAGATACTCGTTTTTCTCATTTTTAAGAAATAGTACCGGATTCATTCGAACGATTTTCTGCGAGAGACTCTCTCTCAGTTGATTCATTATTGATTGAACTAAGACGGATTTACTTCTTCTTGGAATAAAATCGCTCATCGTGTTCAATAAGATGTAAAAGAAGGCGAATATACCAATAAATAAAAGTCTTTTTACATCTCCTGACATAGCAACCTCGGTGATTTGTCTATACACCAAAGCAACCCCAACTTGAATGAGCGCTGCCATTGCGCATAAAATCACATGCAAAAAGAAAAGTGGTTGGTTTCTTTTTAATATTTTTTTCATTCTCTCCCTCCTATGTAAAAACTATATCACAAATTAAAAAAAAATTGAAATATTATTTTGTGAAATGTATAATTATTGAAAAAGGGGGTTAGGTGATGCGTTTTTCACGGTATGTCGATATCATTGAGAACGGTAACGAGACTATTCTTTGCAATACATTAACGCAAGAAATAGTTACTATTGATTCAAAAAAAATGAAAAGTAAAACGGAGATTTCGAGCGAAATAAGTGAAGGTGAACGAAAATATTTATTTGAAAATGGATTTATACACGGTGATTTGGAAAGTTATAAACAGAAAACAATCAATTTAAAGAGAGACTTAGTTACTATCACTATAAATATCACAGAAGATTGCAACTTTTCGTGTACTTATTGTTACCAGAATGATTTCCTTTCTAAAAATGTTATTACTGATCAGACGATAAATAATATAATGCAATACATTTTAGACATTGCTCAGCTAGGCGTTCGGAGACTATATATCTATTTTTTCGGGGGCGAGCCACTTCTTTATAAAAAAAGAATTCTCGCAATTAAAAGTAAGATTGATCAAATTGCGTCAGAGAAATCACTCTCAATTTCTTATGGTTTAGGAACAAACGCCTATCTACTCACTCCAGATTTTATAAATCATTTTGATTCTTTAATTGTCGATACTACACTAACATCTAGAAAAGATCATGATAGAAATAGATCTCTTAAGAGTGGAAGCGGAACGTATGATAAGATTTTTGAAAATCTAGCGGTAGCATCTAAGAGCGGACGTGTTAAAATCCATATTGGTTATAATACATCTGATAAAAATACAGAAGAGTTTCAGTCTTTTCTCGTTACGATCCGCCAAAGTGATATCAAAGCCCATATCAATTGCTATTACATTAATAACTATGAGTTTAATGAAAATTATTTCAATGCATTATCCTATGAAAAATATCTAAAGTGGGTATCTTCAACTGCAATTGATCACCTAATTGAAAACGGTTTCCTGGTGAATGTCTCTCCATTTTCTTCGTATCGCTTTGAGTGCGATGCGTATAATCCTTGGTCTGTAAAGTTTTTCTCTGATGGATCTATAGGGTTATGTAATGCAACAAATTTTTATGAACGTAGAATAATAAAAAGTTTTACAGAATCATCTTCTTTTGCAGAAGATGTTCAATATAGCCTTTATGACCAAAAGAGTGTTCTTCCGAAAAGCAACAATCAGTGTAATTCATGTGAATTAATTGCAGTGTGTCGAGGAAAGGTACAGTGTGATACTTCATGTAACCCCAACTATTCAATTGATAGAGAAACATTCATACGTTCTTTTGTAAAGCATACAAATCTAGGTAACAGAAAATTTTTTACCCAATTTAATTAGGAGTGATTTTATGAAATTATCGCAATATACGATTGTTGAAGAAGTGGATAATGAAATACTTTTGTACAATTCGGTATACTCTGCTATCGTTTTACTAACTCAAAGCGAGTTCCATGATCTACAGACTTTTATTAATAACGATAACTTTGAGAAAACAGAATTATTCTCTTATTTAGAAAATCAAAATATCATTGTTTCCGATGAGATTGATGAAGAAGCAAGATTAGTGTCTGTGGCAAATGAAAAACGATATAATCCTAGTCAAGTAACTTTCACAATTGCCCCTACGATGAACTGTAATTTTTCCTGTTTTTATTGTTACGAGCAAGGGTTTAGACAACATACTATGACTACTGAAACTGCTAAGAAAACAGCTGAGTTTATTCTTAAAAATGTATTACCCCATCAGTCATTGAAAGTAATTTGGTATGGAGGAGAGCCTTTGATGGGATTGAACTCTATTAAAGTTATAAGTGAAATAATAATGAAAAACGAAAAAAAATATAAAAATTTCAACGCAGAAATTGTATCCAATGGTTATTTGCTAACAGAAAAAGTTGCACAACTTTTAAAAAGTTATCACGTTAATTATGCTCAAATTACTCTGGATGGGGATCAGATAAATCATGATTCTAGAAGATGTTTAACAAATGGGAAAGGGACATTTGCAAGAATATTACAGAATATAGTTAAAACTCTAAAATATATTCCAGTAACTGTAAGAGTAAATATAGATAGGGAGAATAATCATGAAGATGTTATTCGTTTGATGAACTCGCTGGATAATTTTAATTTACTTAAGAAAGTTGGCTTTTATCTTGCGCCGGTAGAGGATTTTGATACCTACAAAACACCCACATGTTATACATCCCAAGAGTTTTCGAAAGAAGAAATAATGGTTTATAAAAGTCTTTTGGAAAGAGGGATAAATATTGTTGCCATACCACGGACAACGATTGGGTTCTGCGAAGCTATCAATCGAGATGACTATGTAATCGACCCTAATGGATTTTTATATAAATGCTGGGTTCATATTGGTAAAACGATTGGACGAGTTGGAGATATCTATACAGGAATACAATTGAACAGTGTGCATAAAACATTTACAGAGTACAAATTTTTTTCGAAAGCGAAATGTTCAAGTTGTAAAGTTCAACCTTTGTGTTTAGGAGGCTGTCCGTTAATTCGAATGAATACAGGTGAGTCGAAGTGCGTTAGCTATAAGTACAATATTGAAGAGCATATAAAAATGGCTTCGGCAAGACTAATATAATCTGGTGGAATATTTTTGCTTCAGAAGATTGATAAGGTCTTCTTAAAAAAATAGCTTAGTTAAATAAGGTTACTATGTTACATTGTGAATAGAATCTATACTTACTTATGAAAATAGAAAGCGTAACTCAATTTTCTCATTCATATTGTAATAAATGATTTCTCATATTAAAATTTTTATAAGAAAACTAAATAGTGAGCAAAGCTCACCCCAAGCAGCCTCCGAAACTGTTTTCGGGGGCTGCTTGAGGTTTGGGGGGCTTAGCTAGCTAAGTAATGATCGATCACTAAAAAAATGATCAAAACAGAATAGGCAATTTTTTCTTTTCAATCAAAAAATTTTGATCATTTTATCAAGCAGAGGATGGCACAAGTAAGTGGAAAGTAGGTAGTGGCTATTTTTTTGTTCAGGATGGGGAAGTAGATTTGTCTAGGATACGCCGGAGGATAAACGTTTTGAGGATCATTTGTTTTTGACTTACCTATGTGCCATCACTGCGGAAACCCTGTGGATGAAGGCGTCATGTACGACACCAGATACTCGGATGAGAGCTAAGGACGTTTGATTGCCGTGCCTGACACGCTTTTTCTAACCGCAAAGTCGTAGGGGCTAAAGAGCTACAGCGCTGAGACAGATGACTGCCCCGTGCGATTTTGGGTGTTTTTTGAACCCTACAAGCTGCTATTGCTACGCGTCTATTCGTCGCAAGCTTGGAAGGTCTTCTCATAAAATGCCCGTCAGCTGTCAACAGGCTGCCTTTTGCATCAGGAAGCATCAGCGTTCCAACAAATCTTTTTGATCCAGTAGTCGCCCACTCATTTTGGGCAACTTCTATCCGAGAAAACATTGCGTTAGAAGTATGTCTGTCCGTCTTTTCCAGATAAAAGTCAGCTGAAAGAGGGCTGATACTTAACAAAACGGCAGTTAGGACGACCACAAGCGCTCTCAAAAAAACTCAGTCCTTTCTTTTCAATGGTCATTGTTCTTATCTGCACTTCATGATAGCACCGAAACGCGAATTATTTTTCGCGTTTTTTTGTTTTTAAAATAAAAAATTAGGTATTCGCTTTTTTGGGTTAAATGGTATACCTGAGATGGAATAAAAATAATAAAAGAAAGGACAGGATTTACAATGAAGAAAACATCATTAGTTGCAGGTTTCGTTTTAGGTGTAGGCGTTTTGTTTACTCTAGGTGCATGCTCAACAGTGGAAGAATCAGGGGAAGTGGTCTCTGGGTCTGGAACGGAAACGTTGATCAGCGATTCGTCAGATGAAGTAGTTGTGGGAAGTGAAAAATTGAGTGATGACGGGTATTTTGAAGAAATCGTAACTAAGGGAATCGATCCGAAAATCAAAGACGTCGTTTGGTATGAAACGAATTATGAAAATGCTGGTTGGGATCACATTCGCTTTTTAGTGAATCATGTAAAAATCGTGAATGTAGAAGAATTCAAAGACAAAGACAAAGAATACAAAACATTGCTCTCACTGAAATATCAATTGTTTAATGAAGATTCGAAAGACAAAAAAATCAAACCTGACAAAGCCTATTTGGTGTTGAATGATGGCAAAAAAGTAGAAGCGGAAGTGTTTGTGGACTACTTAGATGATGAGATTTTGACCCATGACAAACATAAAGATGGCTTTATTCATTTTAAAGTGGCGCAAGAACAAAGTTTGCCAGCGATCAAAGCGGTCGAAATCGAATTTAAAGCAGATGGAGATTTGACACATACGTACCATATTGATCTATCTTCCGCTGCTGAAAAATAGTATCTAACGATAGGAGGTAAAAAAAATGGATACTAGCAAGAAAAAACTATCATTGTTGAGTTTTTTTGCAATAACTGCTTCAATGGTGATGACGGTATATGAGTATCCAACCTTTGCGACATCGAAGATGAATTTAGTTTTTTATTTACTCGTCGGCGGTTTCCTCTGGTTTATCCCTGTAGCCCTTTGCTCTGCGGAGATGGCTACTGTAAAGGGATGGGAAAAAGGGGGACTCTATACCTGGGTCTCAAAAACATTAGGGAGAAAATGGGGCTTTGCTGCCATTTTCTTCCAATGGTTCCAAATCACGGTAGGCTTTATTACGATGATTTACTTTATTGTCGGGGCGCTTTCCTATGCCCTAAATTGGCCGGCTCTTAATACGAATGTTTGGCTGAAGCTGATTGCCACTTTAGTGATCTTTTGGCTGATCACGATCTCGCAATTTGGCGGAACAAAAAATACTGCGAAGATTGCCAAAGTAGGGTTCTTTGTGGGGATCGTCGCAACAGGGATCATTCTTTTTATCTTAGGAATTGTCTACATTGCTCAAGGGAATCCCGTCAAAGTTTCTTTTGGATCAGGCGCTTGGATTCCTGATTTCACGAAAATCAATACGCTGGTCGTTTTTGTTTCCTTTATTTTAGCCTATGCAGGGGTTGAATCTTCTGCCAGTCACGTAAAAGATATGGACAATCCTGGAAAGAATTACCCGAAAGCTATTTTGATTTTAGTTGTAGCAACGATTCTTTTGGATACGTTAGGTGGGGCAACGGTGGCTGCCACGATTCCCCAAAATCAATTGTCTCTTGATACTGGCGTGATTCAAGCCTATTCTTATTTGATCCATCATTTTGGCGGCGGAGAATGGCTGGTTCGTTTGATTGCCGTGGTCATCTGTTTAGGTGTCATTGCAGAAATTGCTGCTTGGGTGGTCGGCCCATCGACTGCGATGCTTGAAGCAGCTGAAAATGGCTTGCTGCCAAAACAAATGGCCAAAGTCAATCAACACAATGTCCCAATCAATATCGTTTTGGTACAAGGCATCATTGTTTCCATTTGGGCGGTTGTCTTGACATTAGGCGGTGGAGGCGCCAATCTATCCTTCTTCGTTGCGATGGCGTTGACGGTCTGCATCTATCTGGTGGCTTATGTCCTCTTGTTTCTTTCCTATATTAAATTAGTCAAAGAAAAAGACGACTTAACAAGAACGTATCATATTCCTGGTGGGAAAAATGTGAAAATTGGTGTTGCGATGGTTGGTTTGCTTGTTTCTATTTTTTCTTTCTTTATTTCCTTCTTTCCACCGAGCGATATCGGCACCGGAAAGGGCGGAACCTATTTAGCCATCTTGATCATCAGTTGGCTGATTATTGTCGTGATACCGTTTGTCATCTATAAATATGTAGGTGAAAAAGCAAGCGATAAAAAATAAAAAGCACAACCTATGAGGAGGAGAGCTGCATGTTATTTAGTAAAAAAAATCGAAAAGAAGCCCAATATTTGGAGCCTATCTATGGGAATGAGGCAATGGATCAAGCGATCCCTATGTACAAATTACCAAAAGAGTCCTTGGTACCGCGGGATGCCTATGAATTAGTCAAAGATCAATTGATCGATGAAGGGGTCTCAAGACAAAATTTGGCGACGTTCTGTCAAACCTACATGGAACCAGAAGCAGTCAAAATTATGAGTGAAACCCTTGATAAAAACGCCATCGATAAAACCGAGTACCCACGGACAGCAGAAATTGAAAACCGCTGTGTCAATATGATCGCTGATTTATGGCATGCCCCAGAAGCGTCCGATTTTATCGGTACATCAACGGTAGGCTCAAGTGAAGCGTGTATGTTAGGTGGATTGGCCTTAAAATTTGCTTGGCGCAATCGGGCAAAAAAACTTGGCTTAGATATCAATAAACAAAAACCAAACTTAGTGATTTCTTCTGCCTATCAAGTCGTTTGGGAAAAATTCTGTGTCTACTGGGACATTGAAATGCGAACGATCCCTATCGATGAAGAACATGGCAGCATTAATGTTGAAAAGGTCACGGACTATTTAGATGAATATACGATCGGGGTCGTTGGTATTTTAGGAATCACTTACACTGGACGATACGATGATATCAAAGCACTAGACAAGAAATTAGAGGAATACAACAAACACACCGACTACAAAGTCTACATCCACGTGGATGCGGCTAGTGGGGGATTGTACACGCCATTTATGGAACCAGAACTTGAATGGGATTTCCGTTTGAAAAACGTTCGTTCCATCAGTACGTCTGGACATAAATATGGGTTAGTCTACCCTGGTATCGGTTGGGTGCTTTGGAAAGAAAAAGATTTCTTACCAGAAGAGTTGGTCTTTAAAGTAAGTTATCTTGGCGGTGAAATGCCAACGATGGCCATCAACTTTTCAAGAAGCGCCAGCCAAATCATCGGACAATATTACACCTTTATCCGCAATGGGTTTGAAGGCTACCGCTTGATCCACAAAAAGACCAGCGATGTTGCCCAATATTTAGCAAAAGAGATTGAAAACATGGGTTACTTCGATATTTATAATGATGGTTCACGGTTGCCGATCGTCTGCTACAAATTAAAAGAAGATGCCGATATTTCTTGGAATCTGTATGATTTGACGGATGAATTTGCGATGAAAGGCTGGCAAGTCCCTACCTATCCATTACCTGATAATCTATCACATATCAATATCCAACGCTTTGTCTGCCGGGCAGATTTAAGTATGCAAATGGCAATGGATCTGGTGCAAGACATGAAAGAAGGAATCGAGCGCTTGAACAAGCGACCAAGCCGTCATGTTTCATCCGATCAAACCTATGGCTTTTCACATTAAGAAACGGTATCGCTAGAAACCCTTTCATTGCTTTTTTCAATGAATAAAAAGTCCCTTTATGAAACGTTTTTTGCAAGACTGAATGAACCTTGGTTTATAGAAAAATCAAAGGCGGTTGCATCGACTGCCTTTGATTTTTTTGTTTGTAAGAACGGGTAAGCACTTGATAGTGTCGTTTTTTAAGAGAAAGTAAAAAAACAGTGCTTGATAATTTCATTTATTGACATTTCTGACTTGTGATAGTATTAATTATTATGGTCTAAATATATTTTTTTAGAGAAGAACGTTTTACATAAACGAAAAGGAAACCTTAGAACGTTGTCGTGAGGGAATTCTTAGGGAAATTCGTCTTGCATCGAGGGTTTTTGTTTGTCAGTCATGGTTTGTTGGGGAGTAAGTGAAGGAAAAATATGTGTAGAAAGGGCCTGTTTTTACTGCGCTTGTTTGTTTCATAAGTAACGTACTGCTATCTTTTTCTGTAAATTGGTTGTAACTATTCTGAATGAATATAGATTTACACTGGAGGAAAAACAGTCATGTATAAAGAAGACTTACTGGATAAGGACTTAAAATTAGAGTATATCTTGCTCAAATTTTTGTATTTATCGACCGGTCATATCAAAAAAAGTGATGCGTGTCGGGAATTAGATATTACGATGCCGACCTTGACGAAATTATCAGAGAGCCTTCAACGGCAACTAAAAAATGAGAAGGTCTCATTTATCATCAATCGTTATACGTTGGAACTGCAAGTAACCGATAGTGTCTCACTGGATGATTTGACCGACACGCTATTGAAAAAATCTGCTAAATATCAAATCATCCATTATTTGTTTCAACATGCAGGCTATGATGCCTTCGTCTTGGCTGATGAATTAAACATAAGTGTGGGGACCCTCAATCGATTGATTGCTGAGTGCAATCAGTTGTTGCAGCATTTTGAATTAAAGATCAGAAACAAAAAACTAGTTGGAACGATGACACAACGCATTTATTTTTACTATAATTTTTTCAAAATGGGTGCGACAACGATCGATTCTGTTTTGATCGATGACCTGGTTGCGGAGTTAGCGAAAAAAATAACCTTATCGATTGCCCAACAAAAGCAGCTGAAGATCTGGTTGTATGTGATTATGAAAAAAGTCACGTCTCACACGACCTTGGGAAGTTTAAGTCCAGAAGAACAAACCAAAATCGAGCGCTGCCAAGAGATGCCCCTCTGTCACTTTATTCGACAGATCTATGCTTCTAAAAAATGTATCTGCTCAGTAGATGAAGCGAAGATCGTGCCATTCTTTATCTGTCTCTTCCTCATTACGGTGGGCGGGATTCCTTACGAGGAACTTCGCTTAGGATTGTACACCAATAAAAATCCCGTCTTTGAGATCACCGATGAAGTCATGGCAGCAATCCAGTCCATTTATCGTCTTGATGCCTCGCATACGACGATCGATATCAAAGCCAATGTCTTTTCCTTAATCGCACAAGTTTATTACTTTCATGGAGTGAATTATTCCATCGATCGAGTCACGCTAAATTATTACCACAAAATGTTTCACAATTCCTTGCGGGATCAAGTGATCTCAGACATTCTGGAACACATTATTGCACCGACCAACTTGTTTACGCCCACGAAACTCAACTATCTCAAGAAACGCCTAGTCTTTTTAATTTATATGTTATCGCCTAAAGAAGAATATCGGGTACGGATCGGGGTCTTAAATATGTGCTCTAGTCTTTTGGCGGATGCTTCGATTTACTTGTTAAAAAATGAACTAAAAGGCAAGCAAAATGTTGTTGTTTTACCCTATACTCCGGACGAGACGTTTGACTTGTTGATTTCCAATGCCAATCTCCCCCAATTAGGGAACAATTATGACCAATTTTATCAAGTGACCGCCATTGGTGCCGATTTAGACGTCAATCAGGTTTCTGCGATCGTCGATCAAATTGCTTATTCTAAGTATCATTCTTTTGTGGTGTGAGCCATCACTTGTTAGTTAAAAAGCAGCGAGTCAACGGATAGGTGATTCGCTGCTTTTTCAATTATCTGCGAAGTAGGGAAAGGAAAAGGCGCTTGAATTGCTCTTATCATTGATGACGGAATGAAAACAGGGATCAGTCAAGCAGCTTTCTGCTAGATAATGTGTCCAGTATCCTTGTATAACTTATCGCAACAGAGCAGAAGACATCAAGCGTGAAAATAACAGAAGGGATTCAAAATGCTGGTTTTGGAAGGATGTAAAAAAAAGACCCACATAATGATGTGAGTCTGCAATCGTTAGTTCTGATTTTCTAATTTTTCTAGAACCTTTTTGGGAATTGCATCTTTTTCAACGCTATTCGGGCCTTTTATTGTGCGCTTTTCACTGATCACCGCTTTTACATAAGAATTTGGGGTTAAGGGTTTTGCGTTATCTTCTGATAATGAAACCTCGAGTGTTTGTGTGCTACCATCTTCTTTTACAAAGTTTAACGTGTAATCGTAAGAATACCAAGGCGACTGGTCGCCGATGCCGCTTTTACTTTCATGTTCTACCTTAGGGAGAATCTCAGATGGGACATACGCGTAAGCTGTTTGTCCTGAGTAGGTGGATTGATAATATTCATAGCCTTTGTATCCGGCAAACCCTAAAAGTACGACTAAGACGAATCCGATTATTTTTTTCATATAAACCATCCTTATCCTCAAATATGGATATATTATAACAGAATGGTTCTATAGATGACCTTTCAACAGACGAACAGTTTTGCAAGGAGAAATGTTACTAGCCAGTCGTGGAAAAGTGGGGAACGCCGCTAATAAAGGGTTCTATCTATAAATCGTCAGGGGATTGTTGCTTAGAGTGACTAGAAATAAGTGCGGAATCAGGCGAAAAGACCTTAATAAAAAAACACAGCATGGAAAATGTTTCTTTTTTGTATGCTCACCAGCAGACTATTTGATAAGACGTGTCGTTGTTTTTTTCACTATAGAAAGATGAAAAACGGCGCATCAGTTTAATAAAAAACCAGCAAAGACGAGCTCTTACGGAGCGTCTTTGCTGGTTTTTTTCTACTGAAAATGTTTGAGCGCAGGCCATGACAGCTGCTTACGGCTCGATTTTACTATACAAATCGAGGGCTCTTTTCCTGGCTTCGTTATGGTCGACTATAGGCAACGGATAGTCGGTGCCTAAAACTACCTTTAGGTCGGCTTGTTCTTCGTCAGTCATCAGGTAAGGTTCGTGGATGAATTTTAGCGGCAACTGGGCGAGTTCGGGAACAAATTGTTTGATAAACGTCCCCTCTTTGTCGAATTTTTTCCCCTGAGTGATGGGGTTGAAAATTCGAAAGTAAGGAACCGCATCGGTGCCAGTCGAAGCTGCCCACTGCCAGCCGCCGATATTGCTGGCAGCGTCGTAGTCGATCAATTGTCGAGCAAAATAGGCTTCTCCTTGCCGCCAGTCGATCAATAAATCTTTGGTTAGAAAGGAAGCGACGATCATCCGTAGACGGTTATGCATCCAACCGGTTTGATTCAGCTGCCGCATCGCGGCATCAATAATCGGATAGCCGGTTTGTCCTGCTTGCCATTTGTTAAACGCCTCTTCATCCTTTTGCCAATCCATGTTTCGATATTTCTCAATGAGTTCATAGTTTTTTTGCTCCGGATGAGTGAAGTAGATCATATGATAAAAATCTCGCCAAGCCAGTTCTTTTAAAAAGGTCGCTTTGCCAGTGCTGGGTGGCATTCCTTGGCAAGCGGCCCAAACCTTCCGAATAGAGAGTTGTCCAAAAGACAAGAAAGGGGACAGGCGGCTGGTTCCTTTGATCGAAGGGAGATCACGGTCTTTTTCATAGGCGGCCAAACGCTTTTGCACAAAGGCCTGCAATTGTTTATGCGCATAGTCTTCCCCAACGATCGTTGAAAAATCGATCTTTCTATTTTTTAGTAGCTTAGCAAGCAACGCTGTCCCCGCTTTAAAGTGAGATGCATCATCAAAATCAACGGCTTTTTCAAAATCAAGGGCCTGCTTTTGATACACCGGTTTGGGCAGCTGGATCCATTTCTTATAATAGGGCGTAAATTTTTTGTAATACGTCCCGTCCTCTTTGGTGACTTCCGTTGGTTGGTGCAGATGATGTTCTTCAAAGAAATGGACAGTGACGCCTTTTTTCTCGACCAATTCTTTTATATAGAGGTCGCGTTTACGACCAAATCCACGGTTATCAAAGTTGAAGTACAGTTGGCTCCATTCTGGATAGTGAGCGAACAACTGATCAAAGGCTTCTGTCAACGTTCCCGTCAAGAGGTGGATCGTCAGATTTTGCTTTTTGGCAGCCTCGATAAAGTGAGCAACCGCGCTAAAAAAGTAATCATGGCTTGGTGCATCGGGGAGAAACTGCTTTTCATTGAGATGAAACACACACAACAATTGGTCGTTTGCTTGAAGAGACAAAAGCGCCTCAGTAAGCGCCGTATTGTCCTCTAAGCGCAGATCCTTTCTAAACCACATCACATGAATTGCCATAACAACCTCCTTGATAGTATAACCGTGCTAAAAAAACGATCGGATTTCGTTCATAGTAAAGGAAAGATGGGATTTATTCAAATTTGGCGATTGCGTAAGGAAAATTGCTGTTGCAACAAGTCGAGGGATGCTTACAGGGTTTGTTTTAATTGGTGCACCGATTTGAATAGGCGCTTGTCATTTACCGTTTCGTTTCTGCAAATCGTCTCTTCTTAATAAATAATAGGTAAAAAATGAGTAGTAGGGGATGAAATGAGTTACATTTGCGTAACGAGAACGTATATAATCATAGTATATAGTGAGGCTTTTTACTTTAGCGTTTATTAATAAGCGCATATTTGGATGGAGTGAAGGATGATCAAAAACAAATTACAGCAATACAAAATTTTAACGCTTTTACTGATACTTGTGACGGTTGGATTAATTCTCTTTTTAAATCAGATGATTTATGCTTGGCAGGCCATTGAAATTTTGGCGATTCTTCTTTGTGGCTACTTAGTGGTTTTTGATCAAAGGGATGGAACTTCGAAGATTGCTTGGATCTTAGCTTTATTGTTTTTACCGATTGTAGGAGTCATGTTGTATTATTTAATTGGTCGTGAACCTCGATTAAGGAAGTTGCCCAAACAGCAGATACAAAATGAACGGGAAGTGCAGCGAACGGTTTCGGCTATTTTGCAAGAACATTCAGAGGTCATTCATGGGAAACATGATCTCTCCACTGAGATTTTTCATCTTTCGGGCAAGTATCCCACAACTAATAATCATCTGACTGTATTAAACGAAGGCGCTGAGGCATTCGCTTCTTTGCTGGAAGATATCAAGAAAGCCAAGCATCATGTGCATGTGTTTTTTTATATCGTTAAAGGGGATGAAACAGGGGAGGAGCTGACAAATGTTCTGGTCGAAAAGGCCAAACAAGGGGTGGAAGTTCGGTTTATGTATGATAGCGTGGGGTCGATCGCCTTTCCTAATCAATTGTTATTATTGATGCGAAAGAATGGAGTAGAGGTGCGCACGTATGATTTGTTGAACTCGCCTTGGCTAAGTAATAAAGCGAACTGGCGCAATCACCGTAAAATGGTCGTTATTGATGGGGAGATTGCACATACAGGAGGCATGAATATTGGAAATGAATATAGTGGGCGAGGCAGTAAGTTTTCTTATTGGCGAGACACAAACATCCGGATAGAAGGACCTGCTGTTCTAGAAGTTCAAGAGTGTTTTATTTATGATTGGCTCTTTCTTGATGAGACGGAAGAAACGGTCACTCATTTTTTGACACAGACAGCTACGTATTTTCCGTTGAAGACCGACGTTCAAAGCGGTTCGGAAATCGTTCAGGTAATCTACGGCGGACCCTATGATAGCGAGCGAATCATTAAGGATTCCTTTAATGATCTCATTGGAAAGGCAACGGATTCGATTAAGATCGCCATGCCTTACTTTATTCCTGATGAAGAAAGTTTAGGTGCGCTTAGAAGAGCAGCACGGTGTGGGATCAACGTGCAATTGATTGTGCCGGGAAAAGGGGATCGAGGAATTTCTTTTCATGGCACGAATTCGTTTATTGATGATTTATTATCTGCCGGCGTCGAAGTCTACACCTATGATGAGACTGCTTTTATTCACTGTAAATATATGATCGTCGATGAGTTTGCTGCAACGATCGGGTCAACAAATTTTGATATTCGTAGTTTTTACCTTAACCATGAGTTATCTATGTTCATCTATGGACCGTCTAACATAATCACAGAGTTAAATCAGCAATTTATGGAAGACTTAGCTCGTGCAAAATTAGTAGAAAAAGAAGAATGGCAAGCCAGAAGCCTTTTGACGAAAACAAAAGAAAAAATCAGTGGCTTGTTTGTTCCGATTCTTTGAAGGAAGATAGTGAACAAAAGAATGAATTATTTCTGATCCATCAGTCTCATATATGATTGCCCTATGATTCCTAGCGGATAGCATCTTCTCAGCTAGGGATTATTTTTTGTTTGTGCTAATCTATTGGCTGCATGGATGGAGAGTCTAGCGAATTGCTAGGATTTGTAGTGATTAAGCGATGGGGGTGAGTGAGACGGTGCGTTCACCTGAATCTGTCCACGATCATTCGATTTTTGTGTGTAATGCCCCGTTTTTATGTGAGGAGGGAATGCTAGGAGCTGCTCGTGTCTTCAGAAGATCGTTTTTGAAGAAGCGGGGAACAATGAGACCTCTTTTTCATGTTCCACGCTATTTCATGACGAATCGTGAAACAAACGTTTCAGTTTCAAGGCTGCCTATTGAAATAAGCAATAATTTACGAGATATTGAAATCGGTTACAAGGGTTTTATCCGGAGAAACTTGATGTGATTAAAAGCCAATTTTTTTCAGGGAGGAAAACTATGAGTGAATCAAAATCTATCATCAATGATCGAATAATGCCTGTAATGGGGAAAATTAGTCAGATAAAAGCGATTCGAGCGATTCAATATGGGGCGATGTCTACCATGCCATTGACATTGGGGGTCAGTCTGATAGCTATTTTAGTCAATCTGCCCGTTGAGCCTTGGTTGGCTTGGTTAGCGCAAACTGGGATCGATGAACATATGCGTGCCACTATCAAGGTGACAATGGAAATTACTGCGTTGTATATGACGTTTATGATTGGTTATCATAATGCCAATGAAAGAAATTCAAGTCCTGTGACCGGTGGGATATTATCTTTGGCCTCGTTTTTCGTTTTGATGCCGCAAGTGATTCCCTATGATGGGGGCGAAGTAGCCGGACTAAATTTTGACTATATCGGCAGTAATGGTATTTTCGGCGGGATGATCGTAGCGCTATTGGTGTCTAGTCTATATTGTGTATTGGACAAAAAAGGCTTGGTCGTTAAACTGCCAAACTCGGTGCCGCCAATGGTTGCCCAGTCGCTTTCGCCGACCTTTATTGCCATTATTATATTTGTACTTGTTTGCTTAGCTCGCATCGGCTTTAGTCTAACTGCGTGGGGCGATTATTTTGATTTTATCAATGGCGTGGTCGGAGCACCGATTATGAACTTGGGGGCAACACCGATTTCGGCGATTATTTTTATGATCACTATTTCGATCTTCTGGTTTTTTGGGATCCATCCCAATACGATCCTCAGTATTTACTTGCCGGTTTTAATGGCTACAGGGGTTGCCAATTTAACGGCGTTTATGGAGGGAGAACCGATGCCGCATTTGGCATTTTCAGCGGTGATGGCTTTTTATGCACTTGGAGGTGCGGGCAATACCTTAGGAATCTCGTTGCTGATTCCCTTTATTTCGAAATCACAGCGCTATAAAACTCTTGGGAAACTCAGCTTGGCACCAGCGATCTTTAACATCAATGAGCCATTAGTGTTTGGTTTGCCACTGATGTTGAATCCGATCTTCTTTATTCCGATGGTCAGTACTTCTTTGGTGAATGGGATTATAGGGATCATCGGCTACAATCTTGGGGTGTATGACACACTGAATCCTTCGATCTCACTGCCTTGGATCATGCCAGCCTTCATTGGACCGATCTTGACCATCGGGATCAAAGGTGTGATTGCGGTAGTCATTGCGATTTGTATCAATGGGTTGATCTACTTGCCGTTTTTCTTAAAAGCCGACAAGCTGGCATTGGCGGAAGAGCAAGCGCTTGAAGATGAGGTTATGGCAGAGAAAGTCACAGAGGCGGTCTAAAGAAAGACAGGAGGATCAGTCAATAACATGAGTTTACCAGAAGGATTTTTATGGGGCGGCGCTACCGCCGCCAATCAATATGAGGGGGGCTTTGATCAAGGAGGCAGAGGACTATCTACATTGGATATTGTTACCAGCGGCAGTCAGGAACAGCCCCGTCAACTTACTGTGAAAGATGCGCAAGGCAAAATCCGCAACATTTCTATGTATGAAGGAATGCCAGCGGATTGCCAAGGATACTTAGACGAAAATCAGTATTATCCTAGCCATCGCGCCACAGATTTTTACCATCATTGGCAAGAAGACATTGCTTTATTTGCTGAACAAGGCTACAAGGCTTATCGGATGTCGATCAGCTGGACACGGATTTTTCCTGATGGAACGAAAGAATCGCTTAATGAAGAAGGAAT
Organism: Enterococcus sp. AZ149; assembly: GCF_051714285.1. Classification (NCBI taxonomy): domain Bacteria; kingdom Bacillati; phylum Bacillota; class Bacilli; order Lactobacillales; family Enterococcaceae; genus Enterococcus; species Enterococcus sp. AZ149. Next base: position 3,269,928 of record NZ_JBIORO010000001.1, on the reverse strand, counting down.
TCTCTTCTATGAAAGGATCTTCAATGAACTGCTCAAATACGGCATTGAACCAATCGTTACCTTAAATCATTTTGATATGCCGCTGGCTTTAGCTGAAAGTCGTGAAGGATGGCTGGATCGGCGTACGATTGAAGATTTTCTGGACTATGCGGTTTTGCTGTTCGATCGTTTTAAAGAGCAAGTGAAGTACTGGATCACCTTCAATGAAATCAATTTTTTGAATGGCTATGTTTTTTTAGGGATCAAAGGAAAAGACTTAGGAAAAAGGGCGCAAGCATTGCATCATGTCTTTCTTGCTAGTGCCCGCTGCGTGATGGAAGGCAAAAAAATCAATCCCGATTTTCAAATTGGAATGATGCTTGCCAGTGCTGGTATGTACCCAGAAACCTGTAATCCAAACGACAGTATGCGGGAAATCGAAGTTTCTAGAATGTTCAAATATCTGTATAGTGATGTCCAATGCCGTGGGTATTACCCTGAATATGCCTTGAAGGAGTATGAACGAAACGGCTGGCAGCTGGTCATGGAATCAGATGATCTTGATCTTTTACGCGTAGGGACGGTCGATTTTCTTTCTTTTAGTTACTACAATTCAGCGGTCATCTCCACAAAAGAACAAGAAAAAACGAGCCGCGGCAATATGATGGAAGCGGTAAAGAATCCCTACTTAGAGGAATCGGAGTGGGGGTGGCCGATTGATCCGACAGGTTTGCGGATCGTATTGAACCAATTGTATGATCGCTACCAGCTGCCGTTGTTTATTGTAGAAAACTGCTTAGGCGCACTTGACACTTTTAACGAACAAAACGAGATCATCGATGATGCGCGTATCGCTTACCTCAGCGCCCATATTGAGCAGATGATCAAAGCGGTTGTACATGATGGCGTGAAACTACTGGGCTATACACCGTGGGGCTGTATTGATATCATATCTGCAGGAACAGGGGAAATGAAAAAACGTTATGGGTTCATTTATGTAGACTTGGATGATGCTGGAAAAGGGACTTTTGCCCGCAAAAAGAAAAAATCTTTTTACTGGTACAAAAAAGTGATTGAGTCTAATGGCACCTCGATCCAAGCAAAGTCTTGATTCAACCTGGAGGTTTTTTATGACAAAGACAGAGACTGATACACCTACCCAGATTACGTATTCCGTCCATTGCCAAAGATACGATTGGGGACCGGCAAACCATAAAATTGTGATTGATTTTGGACAAGTGATCGATGAGCAAGTAGATGCCTCGTTTTTTGAAGTACTAGGAGAAAAAGAAGGCTTTGATTGGTCGACGAAAATACCAAAGCAGATAAAAGGCAAGATCGAACTCAAAGAGGCTTATTTATCTGATTCGACAGGACAAAAGCAACCCGTCGATCTGCCGACGACGTGCGTTACATTGGCGTTGCAGGTTCATCCCGATGCCCCGTTGACATCACCCTTTGTCTTTAATCCACAGTTGTTTTTGAATCAAAAGCGACAGACGATGTATACGATCACGCTAAAGAAGCCTCTGTGTATTAATGGTTCTTCTTTGAACGAGCTCGTTTTGACGAACCAACAGTTTGAAGAAACCGTTTATGAAGGGACCGAGCAATTTCTGCAAAAAGAATTTTTTTATGAAGATGCTGAGTTTGGTGAGATCACTTTACACCATGCACTTTTTGAACCGAAGGAAAAAGGGAAGCATCCCCTAATCATTCTTTTGCACGGCGCGGGCGAAGGCGGAACCGATCCTGAAATTGCGCTTTTGGGCAATAAAGTGGTTGCTTGGGCTGATCCCGAAGTACAAGCGATGTTTGGTGGCGCCTATGTTCTGGTTCCTCAAGTGCCAGATATGTGGATGAACGATGGAAGCGGCGGTTACACTCAAGATGGCACCAGCAAGTATACCCGAGCTGTCAGCCGTTTGATTGATGAAGCAGTTCAGACCTTTGAAACGATCGATCCAACGCGGATCTATTTAGGCGGCGGCTCCAATGGCGGCTTTATGACCATCAATCTGCTTTTAAGAAAGCCCAATTTTTTCGCGGCAGCTTTTCCTATTTGTCAGGCCTATAAGACAGAATGGCTCGATCAAAGACAACTTGAAGGCCTCAAGGAGGTCCCACTTTGGTTGACTCATGGCATTCACGATCAAGTCGTTTCCTTTAACGAGCATAGTCAGTCATTATATGAAATGCTAAAAGCGATGAACCATCCTGAGCTTCACTTGACTGCTCTGGATGCGATAACAGACGAAACAGGCTACTATCAGGACGATACGGGCGAACCATATCACTACAATGATCATTGGGCATGGATTCCAGTTTATAATGGTGAGATTGCGAATGAAACCCAGTCGTTGTTTCACTGGTTAGCAAAGCAAAAACGATAATGGGTTATCACCTCGGAAGATACCATATATTCCGAGGTGAAATATTTTTTGAGAAAGTTGGGTAAACAATGAATTATCTTGTTTATGATATAGGAGGCAGTTACATCAAATACTGTTTAATGACGGGGGATCGTGAGATTTTCTTCAAAGGGAAAGTAAAAACACCTCTTGAAGAGAAAGCCTGCTTTTTAGTCGCTGTCGAAGAAATTTTTCGGCAATTCGAAGGGCAAGTCGATGGTATCGCCATCAGTATGCCGGGGAAAATTGATGTTTTCAACGGTTATGCCCATACCGCTGGTGTGCTGACCTTTTTAGAACAGACAAACATCGTTGATCTCTTTCATACATTCACTGATTTGCCGATCTCGGTAGAAAATGACGGCAAATGCGCGGCATTGGCAGAATCGTGGGTCGGAGCGCTGGCGCATACAGATCATGGCATCGTCTTGGTCTTTGGCACTGGTGTCGGCGGTGGACTGATCATCAATAATCGCCTACATCGCGGCAGCAGCGGGATCGCTGGCGAGTTTAGTTTTGTCCAGCAAACCGATGCGTACCATCAACCAGCCGCTTATTTCGGTGCTTCTGGCAGTGTTCTGTCGCTGGTTAGTGAAGGAGAACGAGTCAAAGGGATGGAAAAAGGCACGCTCAGTGGTGAGTTGCTGTTTCAACTGATTGAAGAAGGCGACAAAGAACTGCAAGGCGTTCTAGAAAAGTATTGTGATACGATCGCTCTTCATTTGTTCAACCTGCAGTATATTTTTGATCCCGAGACATTTGCTATCGGGGGCGGAATCAGTGAGCAAAAACGATTTATCCAAGAAATCGAAAAAAGCATTGATCGGTTGAAAGAGAAACACACATATCATCTTGCAGTGCCGAAGATCGTTCCGTGCAAGTTTCGAAATGACGCGAATTTGATCGGCGCCTTGATGAATCATCATTTAAATAAAGTGAAAAAAGTAAAACACAACCTTATATGAGCATGGGAGACACTCTGCGTTTAGAAAAAGACCAGAAATCGTTCGGTGCAAAATCGTTTGGGAGATATAGTCATGAATTTATTTGCAAAACTGAATTGTGTTAAATATTTGTCTGATACAGAACACAACATTATTGATTTGATTAATAAGGACCCAGTTGCTTTTACACAGATGACCATTCGTGAGATCAGTTCATTGGCATTTGTTTCTAAAGCTACCATCTATCGTTTTTGCAAAAAGTTGGGGTATTCCGGGTTGAATGAATTGAAATTAATGGTCACTGCCTCTTATGCCGATCAATTACAGCATGCAGATAAAAAAGTAGATTTGAATATTCCATTTGGAAAAACAGATTCTGCGTTTACCGTCATCTCAAATTTAAGAGATTTGTACGAGCGCTCGTTATTTTTGGCAACGACTTTTATCAGTGTCAAGGATCTGCAACAGATTGCCGTGGACTTGATCCATGCTGTCAATATTATTGTGTTTGTCGATGATGAACAGCTGCATGTAGCAAAAATTTTTAAAGATCGAATGGAAAGCTGTGGTGCCAGAGTCACAGTTCCTGCAAATCTCTATCAAAAAATTTCACTTGCACAATCGGCAGGCACCCAAGACATTGCGATATATGCTTCCTATCATCCTGTTCAAAAGCGTCACTTGGAGCTAGCAAAGATTTTAAAAGGCAATCAAGTGAAAATGGTCGTCATCAGCTCATCTGATGACCACTTACTCAATCATCATGGCGATCGCAACCTCGTAGTAGGCCCGATCGATCATGAAAAAGACAAGATCGCTGATTTTGCGATCACGATCATTTTTCAATTTTTGTTTGATTCCATCTACTCTGTTTTCTTTAAAGAGCATTATGAAGAAAACATTGAAAACTTACGTGCCTCTTACTTGAAATATCGGAATATCTGAAAGAGGATCTTGTGCTTGGAAATTGGGTTTTTAAGCGGTGAATAGCTAACTGTGGGACTATTTTCGTTTAGGGGTGGATTATCCGTTAGAGTCTGGAAATGCTGCTTGGCTAAGCGATAGTGTTCATTGAAGGGACTATTCTTTATTAAACAAAAGTTAAAAACTCGATTCCATCATCTGGAATCGAGTTTTTTTGCGTTATTTTCTTCTAGCAGCTCGAAAATAATTGATCCCGGTTCCCGCAAATACTACGAAACTAGCCAATAGGAACAAAAATCCTACGGGGATTAGATAGAAATTTTCATGTAAAATGCCGGATTGATCGATGTATTCCACGGAGCTTGCTTTGATGAAGAAGCAGGCAAAGCCGAATAGTAGTAAAAATGTTCCGATCAAGGTCGTGATCAAATTGAGTTTGGCGCGTCGAGTCTCGCTGCCGTCTTTGATTAGTTTTTCAGTGATCTTGTTCACTTGAGTTCCTCCTAAAATCAATTCATCAAGCGAGAGTTGAAAAATCGTGGCGATGGCAATCAGCATTTCTAAATCTGGTAGATTGCGATTGTTTTCCCAGTTCGAAACGGCTTGTCTCGTCACGTGTAATTGAGTGGCAAATTGTTCTTGGGTCAAGTTATTTCTTGTGCGTACTTCTTTGATTTTTTCGCCAAATTCCATCTTTTTTTCCTTTCGCTGATGTGACTTAAGCATAGTCGAAACCCACGCTGATTCCAAGAAAGCAGGGCTTGCTTCTTGATAAATCAAGGGAAAGTGGTGCTTGCGTCGTTTTTTATCTGCTGTTTTTTTGAGAGGAGCATCGTTTTTATTCTGAGGTCGTGAAAAACGTCTTTGACGAAGTGACCTTGTAGTGTGTTATTTTTTACTGCATATCTTTTTGTTTATTATAGCACTGAGGCTGAGGGGAAGGAAATATGTGGCTTTTTTTCCTCTTGCTTGATTGGTACATGTCCGATACATGACAGTTTATCGAGTGGGGAGCAACGCAACAGCAAGTTTCTTTTCTTAAAGAAAATCACTTAGTTGACAAATAGGGAAACATCTTGTTTAATATACCCCGGGAGGGTATAAGAAAGGAGCAAGAAATGTTTTCATTATTTAAACGCATACCAAGTATGTCAACAGCAGATTTACAAAAAGAAGGAGCCAAAGAATGGACGGTTCTGGATGTTCGCACGCCGGCGGAGTACCGTAGCGGGCACATTGCCTACGCCAAAAATGTACCGTTAAACAAGATTGCGGGCTTCACTAAAAAAGGTGACAAGAAACTGGCAGTCATTTGCCAATCAGGGATGCGAAGCAAACAAGCAGCCAAAATCCTAAATAAAAAGGGGTTTGATGTGGTCAATGTTCGCGGTGGCATGAATCAATGGCGGGGAACAACCAAAGGAGGAAAGTAACGATGGAAAAAATAGTTATTGTCGGTGGGGTAGCAGGAGGAATGTCTGCAGCAACGCGCTTACGTCGGCTTAAAGAAGTAGCGGAGATCATTATTTTTGAAAAAGGTCCTTTTGTCTCTTTTGCGAATTGTGGACTGCCGTATGCCATTTCTGGTGAGATCGAAGAGCGAGACGCCTTATTGGTCCAAACACCTGAGGCATTAAAAAAACGGTTTAACCTAGATGTACGGCCTTTTCATGAGGTACTGGCGATCGATCCGCAGGAGAAAACGGTCACGGTCAAACATGGCGAACAGGTCTTCACGGAATCTTATGATGCGTTGATTTTATCGCCGGGGGCAAAACCGCTAGTACCAGCGATCAAAGGGCTAGAAGAAGCAACCAACGCCTTTTCTTTGCGCAATGTTCCTGACTTAGACCAAATCATGGCACATCTTGAAGACAAAAAGCCTCAAAAAGCGACGATCATTGGCGCTGGGTTTATTGGGTTAGAAGTCGCTGAAAATTTACATAAAAAAGGCCTACAAGTAACGATCGTGGAAAAAGCACCACACGTATTGCCACCTTTGGATGAAGAAATGGCGGCGTATGTCAAAAATGAATTGATCAAGCAAGGGGTCAATGTTTTGACCTCGCAGTCAGCGACCGCTTTTGAAAAAGCAGGGCAAGAAATCGTTCTGGAGGATGGAACGGTTCTGGCTTCAGATATCACGATTCTTTCGGTGGGTGTCCAACCAGAAACGGATTTGGCAAAACGTGCCGGTATCCAATTAGGACACCGGGGGGGTATCCTGGTAGATGAGCAATACCAAACCAGCAAGAAAGACATTTACGCGGTGGGAGATGCCATCGTTGTGAAACAACAAATCACTAACGAAGACACGCTGATCTCCTTGGCGTCACCAGCCAATCGCCAAGGTCGGCAAGTGGCTGATGTATTGGGAGGACTGACTCGCAAAAACAAAGGCAGTATTGGGACGGCGATCGTGCGCGTATTCGATCTTGCCGCAGCGTCCACTGGGTTGAGTGAGCGCAGTGCCAAACTGGCGGGGCTAAATCCTCAGGTGGTTCATCTTTCAGGCAAAGACCATGCTGGGTATTATCCTGATGCGACGGATATTTATTTGAAATTGATTTTTGATGCTGATACTGGAAACATCTACGGTGCGCAAGGCATCGGTGCCAAAGGGGTCGATAAACGGATCGATATTTTAGCAACAGCGATCAAAGGTGGCTTAACGATCTTTGACTTGCCTGAACTGGAATTCACCTACGCGCCGCCTTTTGGCTCAGCGAAAGATCCAGTGAATATGATTGGCTATGCAGCGATCAATCTGGCAGAAGGAATCAGTGAGAATATCCAATGGCACGAATTGACGGAGGCCTTAGAAAACGGTAAGCAGTTGTTGGATGTTCGTTCAGAGATGGAATTAGCCAATAATGGGCGTTTTCAAGAGGCGCTCCACATTCCGTTAGATGAATTGAGAAATCGGTTGTCTGAATTGGATCCAAGTGTTTCGTATGTTGTTACGTGTCATAGCGGATTGAGAAGCTACATTGCCGAACGCATCTTAAAACAAGCGGGCATCAATTGTCAAAACCTCGATGGTGCCTTTTCGTTGTATAATACTATTAAGCCGGAGATGATTATTCATGATTAAAGCAATATCTATGGAGGAATTTACCCAAAAAGAAAAACGTGAGGCGCTTGAGATCCTTGATGTCAGAGAAGTTGATGAGTTTGCACAAGGACACATCAAAACAGCACAAAACCTACCGTTGAGCGAGCTGACGGAACAGATCAGCGACTTAGAGAAGGATAAAAATTACTATGTCATCTGTCACTCAGGGACTCGTTCGCAAATGGCGTCTGAGTTTTTGAGCCAGCAAGGGTTTCAAGTGACCAATGTCCTCGGCGGCATGTCAGCATGGAGAGGAGAAATCAAACGATGACCGCATGCAACAAAGATATTTTGAATCGGTTAAAACGAACCGAAGGCCAGTTGCGGGGGATTCAAAAAATGATCGAAGACGAGAAAGAATGCGTCGATGTCATCACGCAATTGTCCGCCGTCAGTTCCAGCGTCAACCGTATTATGGGAATCATTGTCGCTGAGAATTTGAAAAATTGTTTGGAAAATCCAGACAGCGACACGGAAACCCAAAAGCAGAAAATCGATCAAGCCGTTCAGCTGATCGTGAAGAAATAGCGGGATTTTTGAAAGGTTTGTCGCGTTTTTTATCATCCCATAGAAAAGGTTCAGAAGAGCAGTATGTTCTTCTGAACCTTTTTATTCTTCATCAGTGATTGCTTGTCGACACCAATGGAGGAAATAAGCGGAGCTTGTCGGGATGTTTTGTTTTTTAATTACGAAGGAATATACACCGAGAAGGCTGTATGGTTAAATGGAGAGAGAAACGTCAAAACGCCTGATGGGTCGTTGAGTATTTGCGACTATTAACGATCGCTTGTATTGTGATGTGAATCACAATTAGTGGGTGGGCGTTGTTCAGTTATTGCGAAGGAGAGAGGAGAGCTTCTTGAACAAAAAAATACAGTCTTTTACATTGCCTTTGATTGCTTCCAATTTGTTTCAAATCATTATTGCACAAGTTTCCTTAGCGATTATTTCAAGAAGATCCACGGAAGCGCTGGCGGCGATCGCACTGATCGACGGGTTTCTCTATGCTTTTGCGGGTATCTTAGGTGCGATTGGGCTGGCTTTTAATATTTATGGCGCAAAGGCAGTCGGGCAAAGAGAAGAGACGCAGTTAAATGATTATCTGTCGTCGGTTCTTTTTTTAGTAGTCGCGATCGGTGTGAGCTTTTTGCTGATTTTCCTGCTTTTTGGACGAGACATTTTACAGCTTGTTTACGGATTTAGCGGGGAGCTGCTAGGAACTGCGACGTTGTATCTTGCAATCATGTCCCCCTATATTTTACTTACGTTAGTCACGTTTGTTTTTACTAGCCTTTTAAAAATTGAAAAGAAAACGAACTACATCCTCGGTGTTTCGATCATTAGTGCGTTGGTACAGGTGTTGCTTAGCTATTTATTGATCAACGGCAATCTCGGTTTTCCCGCCATGGGGGTCTTAGGCAGTGGCATCGCAAATATGCTTGCGACTTTGTGCTTGCTGGGGATTTATGGGGTTCTTTTAAGAGAAAGTCTAGCAAGAGGGCTAAAACAAAGACCACGAAAACGCGCCTTTTTATTGAAAAAATCGATCCCCTTAATGATTCAGGAATGCTTTGAAGGCTTAGTCTTTATTATTGCTTTTGAAGCTTTCGTCTCACGGTTGGGTGTTAGTACGCTGGCCGCCTATGCGATCGGCAGCCAAGGATTGATGATCGCACGGTTGCCTGCTTTGATGTATGGCAACGCAGTGACCGTCTTTGCGAGTGAGGCGAATGGTCAGAAAAATCGTCAGAAGATTTTAGCAGTGGGAAAAAGTGCCTTCGCTTCTTCTTTCGTGGCTTATGTTGGAATCGCCAGTCTGATCTGGGGCTTTCGTTCTGCTTTTTTCCAGTTGTTTACTACAGATGTAGCTGTTTTAGACTTGTTGCCAGCTATTTTGCCAATCATGCTGGGGATAATGCTCGTCAGTCCGTTATATGAAATCACAAAATACTTATTACAAAGTTTGGAGTGCAGTCGCATGGTTTGTCTGTTGACAGGATGCGTCAACAGTCTGGTTTTAATGGGAATCACAGGCTTTTGGAGCAGTGGGCAGCTGAACTTTTTCTTCCTCTACTGTCTATACGGTTTGAATTTCCTGATTCTCGGCAGTTTCTTTGCAGGGCTGTTTTATTGGACGATCAAGCAGCGTTATCCTCAAGGCAAAGGACGCCTTTGAGGGGGATAGAAAAAAGCGAAGGTGCTGCTGATCCTTCGCTTTTTCGTCGCCTACAATTGGACAGGGGAGATTAATTGTGGCTGACTTCTTCGTAAAAGATAGCATTGCGTTCTGCAATCAGTTGGGTTTCCCTTCGCTCTAATTCGAGAAAGGTTTCGTCTGCCAGCAATTCGGCAGCAGAGTAGCCGGCCGCCAAGAAGTTTTCTGCATAGGTCAATTTCTGATTCGTGATGTTTCTTCGTTGCTCGGCAATGACGAGCAGCTGTTTCACATTCATACACTCACTCCATTCTTTTATAAAAAGCAAGTACTAAAAGAGGACAGCTAATAATACTTGCAAGTCAACGTTGAAGGCGGGATATCAATCATGCTCGGCTATTCATAAATAAGAGAAATACGGTAGGTTCGTTTCTGATTGGTCGTTTTATACGGAAGCTTTGTACTAAGTATAAAAAAATTTCCCCCGTAGCAACAGAACCTAGTCGTTTACATAAAGCAACGATTGGTTTACATTACTCGGACAAGCGGGTGTTACAAGAAAAACAAGTAATTTTTCCTAGGGGAACGGCGGGATTTGACGACAAAAAAACCTGCGATCGCCTCAGGCGGATAGCAGGTTTCACGGGCTAGTAGAAATAGCTTAAACGGTTTGTTTTGCTGGGCGCAGCAAGACTTCGCTGATCGCCACATGTTTGGGCTGTTGAATGGCATAAACCACTGCATTTGCTACATCTTCTGGCGTTAGGCTGTTGCCTTCTACGCGAGAGGTTTCTTTCAAGGCTGCTTCTAGTTGAGCATTACCTACGGTTTCAAACAATTCCGTGGAGACCATTCCCGGAGAGACGATGGTGGAGCGAATGCCATGTTCACGTTCTTCTTGGCGCAAGCCTTCCATGATTGCACGAACTGCAAACTTTGTCCCGTTGTACACGGCAGATCCCGGGTAAATGACATGTCCAGCAACTGAGTCAGTGGCGATGATCAAGCCATCTTGTTGTTTTTGCATGATGGGCAGCACAGCGCCGATCCCGTTCAATACCCCCATGATATTGATATCCAGCATTTTTTGCCAGCTGTCATAGTTCAACTCTGCCAAGTTTCCTTGAGGCATGATACCAGCATTATTGAAAAGGACATCAATACGACCAAAGGAGGTCATGGCTAAATCAATGACTTGTTGGACTTGTTCGCGATTCGTGACATCGGCTGTTTGATACAAAACATTTTCTCCTAGTTTTTCAGCCAGGGCTTTAATGCGCTCTTCGCGGCGGGCTGCGATTACTACTTTTGCCCCTTGTTCGGCTAGCTTAACGGCGGTTGCTTCCCCAATTCCCGAAGAGGCTCCCATAATTACGATAACTTTTTCTTTGATTTCTGTCATTTGTATTTCCTCCAGTGAATGATTTTTTCATCGAATCCTGCTGCTGCCAAACCCAAACCTGCGAGATGACGGGTGATTGACAGTACAGTGCTTGCGGTGTATTTTTATTGTAGAACCTGAAGTTAGGTTTAGGTCAAGGGAGAAACAAAATTTTTTTTAGGAGCGATGCAAGTGAGTTACTCGATTGGTGAAGTATCAAAAACGACTAACATCCCCATCTCGACACTACGTTACTACGATCGAGAAGGAATGTTTCCGAATATGGCCCGTAGCAATGGCGGCATTCGGGTGTTTTCAGAAAAAGAAGTAGCGACGATCAAAGTGATCGATTGTTTGAAGAATACCGGCATGCCCATCAAAGACATCAAGAATTTCTTGGATTGGGGCGAAGAAGGCGATGCGTCTTTGCAGAAACGACAGCAGCTGTTTCATGAACGTTTGGAAGAAGTCACCAAGCAAATGGCAGCCTTGCAAGAAACGATGAATACGATCAAATACAAATGCTGGTACTACGATACAGCGATGGCAGCAGGTACCGAGGCGGTAGTAAAAGAGTTGCCGCTAGAAGAAATACCAGAAGAAGTCCGATCATACAAACTGTAAGTCCATCGAAAAACCACCTGCTGTTTTTGCAGGTGGTTTTTCGATTCTACTGGTTTTGCTGGGAAAATCAACCTTGCCAGTTGCCGTTTTCTAATGAAAGACTGACAATCCTACGAAAATAGGCTCTGTTATTCAGTAGCGCTACTCAATAACCCCCACTGGAATCAAATAGCGGGGTTCATTTTCCGTCGGCAGTTGTAATAATTCTTTGAGTTCATGATCCGTGAAGGCGCCGATCGGCACAGCGCCTAAGCCTAACGCTTGGGCTTGTAAAAGGACGTTTTGGGCGGAATGACCGACTTCGATATAGGCATAGCGTTCGATTCCTCGGTCCCCATAGCGCTCAATCAGTCGTTCATAAACCACTGTATAAAGCAATGTGGCAGGTGCCCGTTGGATCGCTTGCTGATCCAACGAACCTTCCGCCAATGCGGTCCGAAAATCACCAGCAAGGATTTTTTCTAAGGCATGTTGCTCAGGTTGATACAGATAAAGCCCTGGCTCAAGCCCCGTTACCTGTGTGACCACGACATAGAGGTCTAAGGGATACAAGGCACCAGCCGAAGGCGCTGTCCGGCGACCATCTTCTGTAGTGACACCGGCAGCGGCCCATAAAAGCTGTGCCAGCTGTTCTTGTGTTAGCTCAGTGTCTTGAAAATCTCGTTGCGAGCGCCGCTCGAAGAGAGCTTCCGCCACACTGGTTTCCCCGTCTAAGATCGGTTGCGGCAGTGGAAAGGTTTCATAGGAAACCGCAGGTTCAGAAGAAGTGGCGGTGTTGGTAGTCGGTTGTTCTTCAATCGGTGCTGTATCCGCACTGCAGCCAGTGAGGAGTAAGCCCAGCATCCAAAGAGCGCCTAAATGAGCAAAGCGAAATCGTTGGTAACGGGTCATGAGGGTTCCTCCTTTTCCTAAGGACTTCGTGTTATTTATAAGTATAACAAGGATTGCTTTTTCATGCGCTTTTATTCACAAGTAGATAATTAGGGAGGTAAGCAGTCTCTCAGTCGTATCATAGGCTGATTGTGCTTTTTAATATTTTCTAAAGACCTAGATAATGAGTAGTATCGTATTAACTTGCTATGAATATTTTTTATGAAATCCAAACCGACTGCAATCAAACGTAAGAGAAAAAAAGGCCATACAAAAACCCTCCAGCAACGAATTGCTGGAGGGCTTCATTTAATTCGCAGCTGCCAATGACGCTTGGTTTTGTTTGGCATGGTAGGCTTCTACGTCTAAGATTGCTTGTTTGAACATTTCTCGCGTGATCTCATAAGGCACGTGGACGATATCATTGGTGGTCATTGCTTTATCTAAGATTGCCTCAAGGTCGCTGGTGGCGTTAAGACCCATATCTGCTAAGCAAACCGGCAGTTTGTTTTCCTTCATAAAGGCGTAGATGCGCTGGAAGAGGGCCTCTTGCTGATCGAGCTGCAACAAGGCCAAAACACCGTAACTAACGGAAGCACCATGCAAATAGTCTTCCATTTTTTCCAAAACGGTCGTTCCGTAGTAAAAGGAATGGGCAAGGGCGGAGTTGTAATCATTGATGACTAAGACGGAAACTAAGCCGGTAGTCACGATGATATCCAAGACGACTTGCTCAATGGCATAAGATGGCTGATTGGCGGCACTGTCTTTCAAGGCTTGTGTGCCGTATTGCAATAAGCGTTCCGTGCACATTTTGCCGATTTGGATGCCTAACCCATCGGTGTAGTCTAACTCATCGCCCCGCGCTGAAAACGTCGATTCGATCTCTTTGGAGAGGGCATCGCCGATTCCTGCCCATAAGTACTTGTCGGGGGCCTGGGCGATGATCTCACTGTCGATAAAGGCATGGGTCGGTGGTTGCGAAGGGAAAAACAGCCCTTGCATCTCGCCGTTTTCTTTATAGATGACACAGACCGCGGTGACTGGTGAGCAGTTGGAGCCGATCGTTGGAAAGGTGAAGACTGGTTTGCCTGCTTTTTCTCCAACCACTTTGACGGTATCGCAAACGCGGCCGCCGCCAACGGCGAATAGAACATCGGCGGCTTGGACGCTTGGATTGGCTAACAGCTGATCGACGTTTTCATAGGTCGAGTTGCCGCCGTACCACAAGGTATCCGTCACTTTGACTGCTGACGTTAAACCGGCTTTGATCTTGTCTTCGGCTTTTTCAAGGGCGGTTTTTCCGCCGATGATCACGGCATTGGTGCCGTATGGTTTTACGATCTCATTTACTTTTTCGTAGGCGTCCGCCCCGATTGTGTAGTTTGGCAAAAAGATACTTTGACTCATACTGTTTTCCTTCTTTCTTGGCCACGAGATTGGCTAAAATTGGTCCGGTAATTTGATGGATCACCATGCCGACTGCGGCAGGGGTAACGGCTGCAGCAATGGCGGCAAAGTGGGCATTGGCTAACGAGATCGCTAGGCCGGTATTTTTCATTCCTAATTGAAACATGATGGATTTGGCTTGGGTGGCACTGACGCCCATCACACGGCTCAGACCATAGCCTGCACCGTAGCCGATCAAGTTATGGAGCAAGACTAAGAAAATCACGATCAAGCCAGATTGGACGATGACGGCACCGTTGCGAGCGACAGTTCCGGCAACGATCAATAAGATACTAACGGAAGAAATCAACACAAATGATTGCAGAAATCGCTCGATGTGCTTGGCAATGAGTTTGTGGACGATCACCCCTAAAATGATCGGCAAAAGCACCATCTGCAATACAGACAAGAGCATTTCCCAGAAGGAGATCTCAGTATACTGACCAGCCAAGATGTAAACCAAAAAGGGGGTAACGACGGTCGCTAACAAGGTCGATACCGTGGTCATGGAAACGGTGAGGGCGACATCGCCTTTGCCGATAAAGGTCATGACATTGCTGGCGGTTCCACCAGAAACGCAACCTAGTAGGACAAACCCGATGATCAAACCGGAAGAAAGACCAAACAGCTGCGCTAAGCCGTAAGCAACCAAAGGACTGATGGTGAACTGGAAAAGCACTCCTAAGATGAATGCTTTAGGCTGTAAGACGACCATTTTAAAAGCAGCAACGTTTAAAGTCATCCCCATACAAAACATGATGATGCTCAGAAGAATCGTTGTACGAGGCGGAATCCATAAGAAGGGTTGCGGGAAAAAATAAGAGACGATCATCAATAAAATCATGATATAGATCAAATACTTGTTTACAAAAGCAGCGATCGTGTTGACGGTTTTCATAAGAAAAAATCATCCTTCCTTTTTCTGCATGACCAATCAAGTGTTCAAACAGAAGGGGTCTTTAGAATAAGTGCAGTGCATAACCGTGGGGAATCGGCAGCAGTTGTTCAACGAGCGTTTTCGGATCTATCTGACATCAATGTGTCAGCCTGCAAAAGGCCGCTTCCTTGAAAATGGGTATAAAAAAACACTCCATCTCAAGAAGTTGATCTTCTTTTTGGATGCAATGTGAATAGGGACTCTTTGAATGTATAAATCAAACAGTCCCGGCTATAATAATAAAATAATTCGTTTGCTAACATTGGTGCGGGTCATATACGCCACCGTCCTTTTCTTTATTTGGAATTTTCTAAATATTTAAATTATTTCTACCTAGTCTACAAAAGAGTCAAGGCTTTGTCAATCGTTTGAGAAAATTTTTTTCATTTTTTTGGGTGTTTTTTTAAAAACATGGGTTTCTATGGGGAAAAATAGCAAGAATTGGTTTGTGCTGTGCCTTTTTCTCCTTCGTTTAGAAACAGAATAGTTGTTGGATCTAGGTTTTTGTCCTACGATGATACTAGCAAGAGTTGGAAAAAGAGTCGAGAGGAGTAAAGAAAATGAAGATTTTTGTCGTTGGTGCTACCGGACGGGTGGGCCAAAAATTGATCGCCTTTCTAGAAAAACAAGGACACATCGTTTATGCTGGTGCGCGCAGCAGTGAGAAAATCACAGAAACGGAGAATATCAAGCCCGTGTTCTTTGATTTACACACGGAACCGGAAGAGATGGCGGCCAAATTCGCAGATGCGGAAGCGGTATACTTCGTGGCGGGTTCCCGAGGCAAAGACTTGCTGCAATCTGATCTGTATGGTGCGGTCAAAGTGATGCAAGCCGCTGAATCAAAAGGAATCAAGCGCTACATCCACCTTAGCTCAGCCTATGCCTTAGAACCTGAACAGTGGCAAAGGGAAGGCATGGCGTCATTGATGGATTACACGATCGCCAAATTTTTCTCTGATCGCTGGCTGATCGACAATACCGCACTAGACTATACGATTTTGCAGCCGGGTGCGTTGAAAGAAACACCAGGATCTAGTTTGATCGAGATCAGTGAAACGACCTCTGGTGCGATCCCGATCGAGGATGTCGCCGTCTTGTTAGGTGAAATGCTGGAACGTCCAGCAACTTATCAAAAAGTCATCAAAGTCCAAGCAGGAGAAACACCGATCAGCGAGGCACTGGATCAGCTTTAAGGCGTGCCTTTGGGCTTGAAGAGAATGTACTGAAGGAACTGCACGGCAGCGAATCGTTGTCGTGCGGCTTTTTTTTCGTAAAACTTTGAGATGCCCCTTCATTGCTATGAAAGCGATGACTCTTGACTTTGGAAAAATAGTTTGTTACGCTTATTGCTAACTTTAGAGGGGGTGGTAAACGAATGTCAAGCGACTCGAGTGACGGTGAGCAGAAACACTATTTTGACTTGCCTTACTTTTTAATTGAATAGGAGACCAACAACAGCGCGTTATTTAGGAGTAGTTTCTAAATAAGGGGCTTATTTGCGTTATCCATCAATGAAAAAAGAAAAGGAAGAAGAATAAATGAATAAAAAAGAGTTTCAATTATCAGTGTCAGAAACAATCGAACAGTATCAGGTGCCCTCTATCGATCAGGGATTGACTGAGGCGCAAGTAACCGAGCGGTTAGAAACCTACGGATTGAACCAATTAGCGATTAAAAAAACCGCCAAGTGGCGGTTGCTGCTGCGGCAATTCCATAACACGATCATCTACATTTTGATTTTCTCCGCCATCTTAACGCTGCTGATGGGGCATTTCTCTGATGCCGTGATCATTGGCATCGTCGTACTGGTCAATGCGTTGATCGGTTATTACCAAGAAGCAAATGCTTCCGATGCGTTAGAGCGGATCAAAGAGATGCTATCAGCAGAAGCCACGGTCTATCGGAATGGGATTCGGCAAGACATTCCAGCTGCCGAAGTCGTTCCGGGGGATGTTGTATTCTTAGAAGCCGGTGACAATGTGCCTGCGGATCTGCGGATCATCGAAGCCGACAACTTGCGTATCCAAGAATCCGCCTTGACTGGTGAAGCCGATTCGGTGGAAAAAATAACAGATGCCTTAGTGGATGAAGCAACCCCATTAGCAGAACAACGGAATTTGGCGTTTGCTTCGACTTCCGTGACGTCAGGAAGCGGGAAAGGAATCGTGATCGCTACCGGCGCCACGACTGAGATCGGGAAAATCTCCACAGAAGTCAATCAAACGGAAGAACGAAAAACGCCGTTGATGAAAGAAATCGATGGGCTGGGGAAAGGCATCACCTATGTGATCATGGGCGTGGCGGTCTTGCTGTTTATCGTCAGTTTGTTCCAGCAAACCTACGCGATCTCTGTCTTGTCCTTAGCCGTCGTCACCATGATCGTCGGCTCGATCCCAGAAGGATTGCCAGCAACGACATCGGTGGTTTTGGCGATGGGTGTCAGCGACATGGCAAAAAACAAGCACACCATCATCAAAACACTGCCGGCGGTTGAAACGCTAGGCTCAGTGGATGTGATCGCGACGGATAAGACCGGTACCCTGACCAAAAATGAAATGACGGTCAAAGACATCGTATTGGCTGAGCAGGAATATGAAGTGACGGGTGACGGCTATGCGCCGGTGGGCGTGATTCGTCCAAAGCAGGAGGACGTTCGCACGCAAGACATCTTGCAGTTGTTTTTGGAAGCTGGCTACGAAGCCAACGATACGGTATTGGTGCCAGAAGGAAATCACTGGACGATCAATGGGGAACCAACAGACGGCTCCTTTTTGACGCTGTATCATAAGCAATTTGCCTATCCGCAAGCACCTGCTTACCAAGAGCTGGATATGCTGCCCTTTGATTCGGACAACCGCTACATGGCGAAACTAGTGGCAAACCCTGCGGGGGAACGCTTGCTATTTGTTAAAGGCTCCCCAGATAAATTGTTTGAAATGGTGCAAAAACAAGCGGCACCTTCTAATGAAGCCTATTGGACAGGTCATGTTCGCCGCTTGTCGGCAGAAGGCAAACGAGTGGTAGCGGTGGGCTATCAGAAAGTTTCGATTGATCACATTGATGAAACGATTTTTGAGCAAGGGCTACAATTACTAGGGATCGCCGGGATCATCGATCCGCCGCGAGAAGAAGTGATTGCCTCCCTGAAGGAAATGAACCAAGCCGGTGTTCAAGTGAAAATGATTACTGGGGATCACCCTCTGACCGCCAAAGCGATTGGGGAAAAGCTTGGCTTAGCGGATGAGATTCACGTCGTGACAGGTGCCGAGTTGGATCAGATGAGTGAAGCTGAATTTCAAGATGCTGCCTTGACGAATCAAGTCTTTGCACGAACCACGCCGAAAAATAAATTGGACATTATCAAAGCGCTACAAGCCAAAGGCAAAGTCACGGCGATGACAGGGGACGGCGTTAACGATGCCCCGGCGTTGAAGCGGGCGGATATCGGTGTAGCGATGGGGATCAGCGGCACGGATGTAGCCAAAGATTCTGCTGATATGATCTTGACCGATGACAATTTCGGTACCATGTCCTTAGCGATTCGCGAAGGACGCAGGATCTATGACAACATCAAAAAGAGCATTCTGTTTCTGTTGCCGACATCTTTTGCCGAAGGGCTGATCATTGCCTTTACGATCATGATGCAAAAAGAATTGCCGCTGCAGGCGACACAACTGCTGTGGATCAACATGGTTTCTGCTATTACGATCCAGTTTGCGTTTATCTTTGAACCAGCAGAGTCTGGGATCATGAGCCGCAAGCCGCGAAAGACAGGCAATAAATTGTTGAATCGTCACGATATTTGGCAGATGGCGTATGTGTCGATCTTGATGGCAGTCATCAGTTTGATCGCTCATGACTGGCTCTTGCTGCAAGGCGTCAGCGAAGCCGTTGCCAGTACCATGATGGTCAATATCGTGGTCTTGAGTAAGATTTTCTATTTGTTCAACATCCGTACCAGTGCACCAGCGTTTTCTAAAGCTTCCTTCACCAATCCAAAAGCGTTCGTGATCATTGGTGTAATGCTGGTTCTGCAACTGTTATTGACCTATGTTCCATTTATGCAAAGCGCCTTTCATACGGAGGACATGTCCTTGATCGGCTGGGTCATCTCAGCAGCTTCTGGGATGGTCGTCTTACTCGTGACGGAGTTCGATAAATGGCTTCGTTCGAGAAAAAATATTTAACCTAGGTTTTCTCGTATTTTTTTACAGGCAAAATCGCCTTGCTGCAGCTTAGGAAAATGGCGGAACGACAAGGGATTTCTGCTGTCGCTTCTTTGGGATTGCCAAAAGAAAAAGCCAAGAGGAATTCCTATTGGCTTGTAATCAGGCCTATTGACAAACAAAAATGGTCGGGCTAAAATGCACATGAATTGAATAGTATTCTTCGGGGCAGGGTGTAATTCCCGACCGACGGTGACAAGTACAATGCTTGAAGTCCGTGACCCGCATAGCTATGCGGTGGAGCCAGTGTGAATCTGGCACCGACAGTGAAAGTCTGGATGGGAGAAGAAAAACCACAAAATTTCAAGGGGCGCAGTGCGTCTAAAATTGATTTTTTGCCGGTCTTGTTTGTCTATGCCTCGTGAGATTCTCACGAGGCATTTTTTTATTGAAAGGAGGAAGGAAGATGCATAACGAATACATGCGTTTGGCGATCGCAGAAGCCAAAAAAGGGCGTTACCAAACCTTTACCAATCCGCTAGTGGGCGCTGTGATCGTCAAAGAGCAACGGGTCATTGCCAAAGGGGCTCACTTAGTCTATGGGCAGCCCCATGCGGAACGAAACGCCATCGAACAATGCCATTCCTCCGAAGACCTAATCAATTCGACTTTATACGTGACGTTAGAACCTTGCAACCATCAAGGAAAACAGCCGCCTTGCACCCAGCTGATCATCGACAGCGGCATCAAAAAAGTAGTCGTCGGCCAGTTAGACCCTAACCCGATCGTGGCTGGACAAGGCAAGCGCTTTTTAGAAAATCAGGGCATCGAAGTGTTGGTGGGTATCGAAGAAACAGAAGTGCGCCGTTTGAATCCACACTATAATTTTTACCATCAGCATCAGCTACCTTACGTGGCATTGAAGCAAGCGATCACTTTAGATGGTCGGATCGCTCATGATGCGCAGACCCGCAATGCGATCACTGGTTCAGCGGTTTGGCAAAACGTTCATCAAGAACGTGGGGACTACCAAGGGATCTTAGTGGGCAGTCAGACGGTGTTGACGGATGATCCCACCTTATTGACCACGATTGAAACCAGCTTTCCGCCGATTCGCATCGTGGTAGACCGTCGGGGACGAACGCTGTCGCAACCCCAATTGGCACTGTTTGCCGACGATTCGGCACCTGTGTGGATTTTTACGCAGCAGGCAGCTGTCAGTGATTTGCCAGCGCATGTCTCAGTGATCCAGCTGGAAGAGTTGACGATCGCTGCATTGTTGAAGGAGCTTGCCACACGACAGGTCCAATCGCTTTACGTGGAGGGAGGCGCTGCGATCCATGATGCCTTTTTAGCCAGCGGACTGTGGCAAGAAAGCATTACCTATGTGGCGCCAAAGTTTCTTGGGGGCAATAGTCTCGCAAGTTTTACTAGTGAACGTACCCCGAAACAGCTGCAGCAGCTAACAGAGGTGACGGTGACAGCAGTTGGGGAAGATGTTTGCATCCGAGGAAGGAGACAAGAGGAATGTTCACAGGATTGATTCAGGAAAAAGGCCGCATCAAAGAGATCCGCAAGCAAAGCCGCACGATCCAGCTAACCTGCAGTGCGTCGGAAGGCTTGCTGGCGGATTACCAGATCGGAGACAGCATGGCGATCAACGGGACGTGTTTGACGGCGATCGCCAAACAAGCGATGACGTTTACGGTGGATATCATGCCGGAAACCTTTCAACGAACGACCTTTAAACAACTCTCGGTGGGTGCCGAAGTCAATTTGGAGCGAGCGATGGCAGCGACGCAGCGTTTTGAAGGCCACTTTGTCGCAGGCCACATTGATGTAACGACCCGTTTGATCCAGAAAAAGCAGTTGGAAAATGCCTTGATCTTGACGTTTGCTTATCCTGTCAGTGTGCAAGGGGAAATCATTCCGCAAGGGTCGATTGCGATCAATGGCGTCAGTTTGACGGTTACCCAGACGACGGCACAGGCATTTTCCGTTAGCTTGATCCCCCATTCCAAAGACCAGACGACGCTGGGGCAGTTGAAACAAGGGGAGTGGGTCAATATCGAGACGGATATGATCGGGAAATATGTCAAATACCAACGAAAATGAAAGAAGGCAGACGATGCATAAAGTAGAACAAGCAGTGGAATGGTTAAAAAAGGGCGGCTTAGTGATTGTCGCCGATGATGAAAATCGGGAATCAGAAGGAGATTTGATTGGGATCGCTGAATACGCAACGCCAGAATCTGTCAATTTTATGGCGACTTATGGCCGCGGCTTGATCTGTGCACCCATCTCACAAGCGATCGCTGAAAAGCTGGCATTGCCTGAGATGACCGCCAATAATACGGATGCCTTTGGCACCGCGTTTACCATCAGTGTCGATCACGTGACGACGAGTACAGGAATTTCTGCGAAAGACCGGGCAGTGACGATTGAAAAGTTGGCTGATCCTGCGTCACAGGCTGCGGATTTTTATCGCCCTGGCCATATCTTCCCATTGACCGCTCAACCTGGCGGCGTGTTGGAACGCAGAGGACATACAGAAGCGGCTGTGGATTTAGCAAAGCTTGCTGGCAGCGTGGAAGCAGCCTACATTTGTGAGATTTTAAATGAAGATGGCACAATGGCTCGGGTCCCAGAATTGAAAAAATTAGCAGAAAAATGGCAGCTGCCGTTTTTGACCATTGATGAGTTGGCGGAATATCTACGAGGAACTGCACCTATCACGGTGGATCTGCCAACGGCTTATGGGGCGTTCCAATTGACCTTATTTGAAGATGAATTCGGCAATGAACACCTTTTACTAGCCAAAGGCGAGATTCAACATACTACCGAGCCGCTGTTACTACGGATCCATTCAGAGTGTTTAACAGGCGACGTCTTCGGCTCTCATCGCTGTGATTGCGGCGAACAGCTGCAAGAAGCGATGCGGCAGATCGAAGCAAAAGGCCGCGGTGCGATTTTGTATCTACGCCAAGAAGGCCGCGGTATTGGCTTGCGGAACAAGCTTCGTGCCTATCAGCTGCAGGAACAAGGCATGGATACTTATGAAGCAAATATTGCATTAGGGTTTGCAGCAGATGCCCGTCATTACACGTTTGCCGCTGATGTTTTACGTTCCTTAGAAGTGCAGGAGATTCAATTGATGACCAACAACCCTGACAAAGTGAAGGAATTAGAAAGCTTAGGGATTAAGGTAGCAGAACGGGTACCGCTGGAGATGCCTGCGCATAAAGAAAACAGCAGCTATTTGAAAACGAAGAAAGAAAAGTTTCACCATTACCTATCTATTTAATCAACCAAAGGAGAATGAGCGATGACAGTATTTGAAGGAACGTTTCAGGGAGAGGCAGTCAAAGTAGGGATCGTGGTCTCACGATTCAACGAGTTTATCACTTCCAAGTTAGTGGAAGGCGCCAAAGACAATTTGTTGCGTCATGGAGTCAAAGCAGAAAACATCGATGTGTATTGGGTTCCAGGTGCTTATGAGATTCCGTATATTACCAAAAAAATCGTTGACCACAAGCAATACGATGGGATCGTGACATTAGGTGCCTTGATTCGCGGAGCAACGACCCACTATGAATTGATCTCAAATGAAGTGGCGAAAGGCGTAGCCCAAATTGGTCTGAATGCCGACATTCCGATCATGTTTGGTGTGTTGACGACTGAAACGATCGAACAAGCCATTGAACGGGCGGGAACCAAAGCTGGCAACAAAGGCAGCGAAGCCGCTCAAGGTCTTTTGGAGATGATTTCGTTGAATCAACAAATCCTTGGCAACGCATAGGTTTCACGTTCGAACAAAGGGAAGCTAGCAAGAACAAGCCTGCCTGAGCATAGGCATCAGACTGGAGACAGACTTCGTACAAAATGAAGTCTGTCTTTTTTTCATCATTAAAAAAACACTGGATTATTATGCCAAAGGATTCGCTTCTTCACGGGTACCGTGTTTTCGATAGGTCAATGAAGAGGAAAACGCCCAATCAATCAAGAACATTAGAATAACTCTTATTTAAGGAAATTTTCAGAAAATTATTTACATTTCACAAAAGGTTCCTTATAATGACTCTATTCATTGAGAGTGATTCTCATTTGCAAATAGATGTCAAAGCAGCACATGGCTTTGGCGCTTTTCATGAGAAGAACTTTTATAAGCGAAAAAACGCACAGATGCTTCTTTTATGATGGCGGCGAGCAACACTCAGGTTGTTTTTGCTGTGAAATCAGAGGAGTTCGTGCTGAATAAAGGAGAATCACATGTCGGTAGGGTTGATTAAATCAAATCGTTGGATGGTGTCGACAATCATTTGCTGTGTTTTAGTTGTCGCCATTCTCTTATCTGCAGGAGTTGCTTTGGCAAACGGCCAAGCCAATATCACCCTTGGCGAAGTTTACCAAATTCTCTTCTATAAAATCAGCCACGGGTTGGTTGGTGATCTTTCAGGCATTTCAGACGCAAACATCAATATCGTCTGGTTTGTTCGGGCACCGCGGGTCTTGCTTTCTATTTTTGTGGGGATGGGGTTAGCGATCAGCGGGGCAGTGATGCAGGCAGTGGTCCAAAATCCGCTGGCAGATCCATATATCCTAGGGATCTCTTCCGGCGCATCCTTAGGGGCGACCTTTGCCATCTTAGTCGGTTTTGGCGGCTCGGCGCTAATCTTGCAGCTGGGCTTATCGTTTGGCGCCTTTGCAGGAGCGGGGATTGCGACTATTTTGGTGCTGCTGCTTGCCAGTATCGGTGGGAAAATGACTTCCACAAAACTTGTGCTGTCGGGGACGATCGTCAGTGCCTTATGCAGCTCTGTTTCAAACTTGATCATCTATCTGGCTAGCAATGCAGAAGGGATGAAGACCGTAGCGTTTTGGTCGATGGGCAGCCTAGCCTCGGCTTCTTGGAATAAATTGGGCTTTATCGTGGTTCTGGTTTCTTTGATCACGCTGTTCTTCCTGACGCAATACCGTGTTTTGAATACGCTTTTGCTGGGGGATGAAGTTGCTTCCACCTTAGGGGTCAAGCTGACCTTCTATCGGCGTTTTTACATGCTGCTAGCAGCGCTATTAACTAGTATCATCGTTGCGAATTCTGGGATGATCGGCTTTGTCGGCTTGATCATTCCTCATATCGTACGTGGAGTCAGCGGCTCGGATCATCGCCTGTTGATGCCTTTGACCGCTTTGACAGGCGCGTTGTTTTTGATTTGGGCGGATGTGATCGCCCGCTCGACCCTGCAAGGAGTCGAACTGCCGATCGGGATCATTACAGCGCTGATTGGCGCACCGATCTTTATCTATATCATTGTCAAACGACAATACAACTTTGGGGGGTGACGAGATGAAATTGGCAGTTGAAAAGCTCAATCTGACGATCGGGGATCAGCAGATTCTAAAAGACATCTCCGTCCAAACCGCACAAGGGCAATTTGTCGGTTTGATTGGGTCTAATGGCAGTGGGAAGTCCACGTTGTTAAAAGCCATCTACAAAACGTTGAAACCTGACAGCGGCGAAATTTATTTGGGTGAGATGAATATTTTGAAAAGTTCCGAAAAAAAAGTCGCCCAGCAAGTCAGCGTCGTCAGTCAGTTCAATGAGTTGAGCTTTGATTTAACAGTAGAACAGATGGTGCTTTTAGGCCGCACGCCCCACAAGGGGTTGTTGGAACAAGACACCAAAGCCGATCATGAGCTGGTCACCGAAGCCTTAGCCAAAACAGGGTTAAGTGCCTACAGAAAACGCAGCTACCTCTCATTATCAGGAGGCGAAAAACAGCGGGTCGTCCTTGCTCGTGCCATCACCCAAGAACCGAAATTTATGATTCTCGATGAGCCGACCAATCATTTGGATATCCGTTACCAGCTGGAAATCTTAGAGACCGTCAAGCATCTGAAGATTGGCTTGTTGGCGGCGCTGCATAATTTGGAACAAGCAGCCAACTATTGCGACATCATCTATGCCTTAAAAGATGGTCGGGTCGTAGGGTATGGCGAACCAGAAACGCTGCTGACAGAAGAACTGATCGAAGAAATCTATGGCGTGAAATGCAGTATTTACCATCATCCGATCACAGGCGGATTAGGGTTTCATTATTATTTTGAAAAGGAGCAAACAGATGAATAAATGGGGAAAAATGATTGGGGTAGGATTGGCAGTCTTTACATTAAGCGCTTGCGGCAATACGAAGGATGAAGGAACTTCGGCTTCTTCCTCACAGGCAGAAAGTACGTATCCCTTAACCATCAGCAACTACACCAAAGCAGAAGGCGGCACGCAATGGACCGCCAAGGATCAAACCTTTAATGAGGCACCAAAAAAAGTCGTTGCCAACACACGACCAGCAGCGGAATTGCTGCTGCATCTCGGCCTCAAGGATCAGATTGCGGGTGTCGGTGCAACCTTTGGTGCCGCTGATGAGGAAGTTGCTGCCGATTACGCAGAACTCAACGACCTGGGCAGCGACTATATCAGTAAAGAAACAGCCTTAAGTGTGGATCCAGATTTGATTTTTGGCCGCGGGGGACTTTTCGATAACCAAGATTGGGGCGTCGGCACCGTTGATTCCTTGAATGAGATGGGCATTCCGACTTATGTCCAAGAAACCTCTGTCACTGGGGCGACGTTTGATTCTGTTTATCAAGACATTGAAAACCTTGGTAAGCTCTTCAATGTCCCTGAGGCAGCCGCTGCTTTTGAAAAAGAATTAAAGGATCGTCAGAGTGCCTTGGAAGAAAAAGTAGCAGACAAAGAAGAGCAAACCTTTGCCCATCTCTTTATGTCTGATCCTAGTGTTGTCAGTGTCTATGCCGCTCAGGACGAGTCTTTTTTCAATAGCAACTTTGATATGATCAAACTGAACAATGTGTTTCAAGACTATTCAGGGGAAGTCAGTGTCGAAACTTTGATCGAAACGGATCCCGATGTCTTGATCGTCGGCGACTGGTCAACGATCGAAGGCAGTGTTTCCGGTCAAGAAATCATTGAAGGCTTATATAAAAACGACAAACTCTCTAGCATGAAAGCCATCAAAAACAAACAAGTCTACAGCATGGACTACAATTATCTCTTTGGCTACGGCTACCAAGCCTTGACTGGTTTGGAAGAACTGGTAGAGCAAATGGCACAATAAACACCTCCTATTCCCATAAAAAGGAGAACCAACTTTTTATATAATAGAAGAAAATCAACGTTTCACTGGCCGATTGACCACAGAAACGTTGGTTTTTTGTATTTGGGAAAAGCAACCTTTGCCGCTGCCCGTTATGCAACAAGTCGCCCGTTAGCTGTTTTTTTCTGTCTCTTGGTTCATTTGATAGCGAGACAAAAGCTTTTCTTTGTGTTTTTGCATGATTGTTTCCAGAGAAATATCGTATTTATCGGCGAGAATAAATAAGTTATCCAGTACATCGCCCAATTCTTCCGTCAGATTTGCCAGTTTTTCTTCCGGCAAGCCTTCTTGTTCATCGGGACGGTCACGGCCAATCTCCAATGTCCGAATGGCACGGCTCACTTCCCCGACTTCTTCTGCTAAAAAATTCGCCCGAATAAACGGATCATATTGATACCAGTTGCGGGCTTTGTAGAAGTCACTGATAAATCGTTGATATTCCTCAATGTTCATAATTTTTTTTCCATCCTTTCCCAGAACCTTTATCAGAATCATGATATACTATTTCAAAATGATTGAGAAGGATGATGGAGAGTTTTATGAAAATTGCAGTCTATTGTGGTGCCAGTGTCGGTAATGAACCTAGTTTTGCAACAGCCGCCCAAGAATTGGGGCAGTGGATCGCTTCACGGCAAAATACGCTGGTCTATGGCGGCGGAAAAGCGGGCTTGATGGGCGTGCTGGCAGATGCTGTCTTAGAAAATGGCGGTCAGGTGATCGGGGTGATCCCAACCTTTTTAAAAGATCGGGAACTAGCACATCCTGGATTGACCGAACTCCATGTCGTCGAGACGATGTCAGAAAGAAAACGAAAAATGTTCGAATTGTCGCAGGCGTTTGTCGCACTGCCAGGTGGTCCCGGGACGCTGGAAGAAATCACGGAGATGATCTCGTGGTCAAGAATCGGTCAAAACCCGAATCCTTGTGCTTTTTATGATGTGAACAACTTTTACCGCGCAACGAGAGCCTTGTATGATAACATGGTGGAAAATGAGTTCTTGACGCAGGCCGATCGCGAAAAAATCGGCTTTGCGCAAACAACCCAGGAGCTGGAAGTCTTTATTCAAGCTTACGAACCACCAGTTATTCGGCAGTATTAAGCGTCTGTTGCAAAAGAGCAAGGCGAAGCACCGACGGGTGTCGTCTTGCTCTTTTGCTTCTTTGACTCATTCTTAGTATAATGGGGTTTGTTTTGCAAGTAGGGTCATAAAATAAGATCCTTGGACAAAGAAATGGAGCGTAAATCATGACAACAAATTTTTGGGCTGAATTGCCGAAGCCTTTTTTTATTCTAGCACCAATGGAAGATGTCACCGATGTCGTTTTTCGGCATGTCGTTCAAGCTGCCGGCGCACCAGATGTTTTCTTTACGGAATTTACCAACTCCGATAGTTACTGTCATCCAGAAGGACGCGACAGTGTGCGGGGACGTTTAGTCTTCACCGAAGATGAGCAACCGATGGTAGCCCACATTTGGGGAGACAAGCCAGAGTATTTCCGTGAAATGAGTATCGGATTAGCCGAGATGGGCTTTAAAGGGATTGACTTAAATATGGGCTGTCCAGTGCCAAACGTTGCCGGACGAGGCAAAGGCAGCGGCTTAATCTTGCGACCAGAAGTTGCTGCTGAGCTGATCCAAGCAGCCAAAGCTGGCGGCTTGCCGGTCAGCGTCAAGACGCGTTTGGGCTATACCGAACTAGGGGAAATGGAAGCCTGGTTGACCCATGTCCTGCAACAAGATATCGCTAACCTTTCGATCCATTTACGAACCCGCAAAGAAATGAGCAAGGTCGATGCCCATTGGGAATTGATTCCTGAAGTGGTGGCCTTGCGGGACCGAATCGCCCCACAAACGAAGCTGACGATCAACGGCGATATCCCTGATCGTACCAAAGGTTTAGAGCTAGCAGAAAAATATGGCGTAGACGGAATCATGATCGGTCGGGGTATTTTCAAGAATCCCTATGCCTTTGAAAAAGAACCGAAAGAGCATACCTCAGAAGAGCTATTAGGCTTGCTACAGCTGCAATTAGACTTGCAGGATCATTACGCCAAAATGGTGCCACGCTCGATCGCAGGATTGCATCGTTTCTTTAAAATCTATGTCAAAGGCTTCCCAGGAGCCAGTGATTTGCGAGCAAAATTGATGAATACCAAATCAACGGATGAAGTTCGGCAACTGCTGGCAGAGTTTGCGGAGAAAAAGAACCACGAGGAAAGTATTGAAGCGTAAGTTTCAATGCTTTTTTCGTTTTTGGTTGCTGCATCCGCTCTCAATGTCAATCCTTTCTTGACAATAGATAGGTACCTATGTAAAATGGAGAGCGGACTTTTAACTAGGTACCTATCTAAATAGTGAAGAGGCGAAAGGAGCTGAAGGTCGATGGTTTCCGAACAAGAAATCGTGGAACGATTGTTTGAAGTGTATAAATTAAATCGGCGGTATGCGGAACAAAAATATGGGCGTTTTATGCCAGGTCGGGGACAGTTCAATTGCCTACTGGTATTGGACGAAAAAGGGACGTTGACCCAAAAAGATCTCGCCGCGTATTTAGCGATTCGCTCGACATCCACTGGCGAACTACTAAAAAAACTGGCTGAAAAAGGGCTGATCCAAAAAGAAGTCGATCCGAAAGATAAACGCATCCATCTGATTTCGCTGACGGAAGCAGGCAAGGAAGAGGCACAGCGAATGAAAGAAAAACGTAGCAAGGCGCACCAAGAAATGCTGACCTATTTGACGGCAGAAGAAAAACAAGCCTTTGGTCAAGCCTTAGCAAAAATCGAACAGTTTTATCTTGAGAAGGAGGCGGACGTTGATTGAGTGAAACAGTCCAACGAACGGAACGTCAGCGGACGCTGATTTTTATTAATTTAATGATTACATGTATTGCCGTATCCATGTTGGCGACCGCATTGACGACGGCTTTACCCGCCATCGTCAATGACTTGCAGATTTCCGTCACTACGGGCCAATGGCTGACTAGCGGGTATTCTTTGGCAATGGCGATCGTTATGCCCTTGACGGCATATCTTATGAATCGTGTGCCAACCAAAAAGCTCTATCTCGCTGCATTAGGAATCGCTCTGGTGGGTTTGCTGCTTTGTGCCACAGCGCCCAATTTTCTAGTCATGATGCTTGCTCGTATTTTGCAGGCCGTAGGCAATGGAATCTTGACCGCGATGGCACAAGTGATCCTCTTATCGATTTATCCGATCAATCGCATCGGTGTCGTGATGGGCTGGTATGGACTCTCAATCACCGCGGCACCTGTGATCGCACCGACGATCGCTGGGCTGATCGTGGACCGCTTGAACTGGCATGCGATTTTTTATATCGTTGCCGTGATTGTTTTGATCTCATTGATTTGGGCCATAAAGGTTTTTGATGATGTGTTGCCAGTAAGCAACAGCAAATTTGATCAGACCTCTTTTGTTTTGAGTGCCTTCGCCTTTGGTGGGATCACTTTAGGCTTTGGAAACATCGGCAGCTATGGCTTTTTCAGCTTGCCGGTTTTAGGAACCTTAGCGATCGGTTTAATAGCAGGGATCTTCTTTGTCTTCCGTCAGTTAAGAGCAGAAACCCCATTTTTGGATCTGCGGGTCTTAAAAACAAAAGAGTATGCCATCAGTGTCTTTGGCAGTATCATGCTTTACTTGGTCTTGATGGGTTCGGCGATGCTGATGCCGCTTTATGTGCAGTCGATTTTAGGCAAATCAGCGACGATCTCAGGATTAGTCGTTTTGCCAGGTTCCCTAGTCTCGGCTTTTTTAAGTCCGGTGGCTGGACGAATCTATGACAAAGTCGGCATCCGTCTGTTGACGATTTTCGGCGGCGGCTCACTGGTCTTGAGCAACATCGGCATGTATTTCATCCATATACACACGGGTATTTGGGTAGCAGTGGTCTTGAACATGTTGCGCTGTGCCGCCACAGGCTGTTTGTTGATGCCCTTCGTGACGTGGGGAAATAAAAATATTCCGCCGCAGTTGACGGCGCATGGAACAGCATTATTGACTTCTTTGCGGACGGTGTCAGGCGCTATCGGGACAGCATTATTTGTCGGGATCATGAATAGTGTGGCGCAAAACAGCACGACCTTAACGGGGACGAGTGCACTGCTTCACGGGATGAATGTTTCTTTCTTATTGATGACGATCGCTTCTGGTCTGCTGTTTGCAACGGGGCTATTTTTGATTCGTGATCAGAAACCAGAAGCCGTGTGGCTGGAAGGTGCGGAGGAACCGCTGGAATAAAGAGGGGCACCTTTCTTTGAAGGGTGCTTTTCTTGATTTATTTCATGAAACTCTATGAAAAACCAAAAAATTCGATATAATAAGATAACTTATGGTTTAGGAGGAGTATTTTTTTTCAGGAAAGACTTGTTTTCATGGAAAAAAATCAGGGAGAAAATGAAGAATAAAGGCGTTTATTTTGGGTTGTCTGCCTATGTCTTGTGGGGCTTGGTCACACTATATTGGAAAATAATCGTTGGGGTTTCGCCATTAGCAACGATGTGCTACCGAATCGTGTGGTCCTTTGTTTTTATGGTGCTGTTTATTTTGCTTTCCGGGAAGAAAAAGCAATTTTTACAAGAAGCGCGTCTGCTGTGGAAGAACAAAGTGTTTGCTGGACTGATCGTTTTAGCTTCTGTGCTGATCTCCATCAACTGGTTCACCTTTATCTTTGCGGTGAGTGCGGGCCATGTGATGCAAGCCAGCTTAGGCTATTATATCAATCCGCTAGTCAATGTCTTGTTAGCAACCGTTTTTTTGAAAGAACGTCTTAGTCGTACTGGCATGCTGGCGTGTCTGCTGGCAAGTATCGGGGTGATCTTATTATCGATCCAAACAGGAACGATTCCTTATGCCTCACTGATCATGGCCTTTTCCTTTAGTACGTATGGCTTGATCAAAAAAAGGATCCCCATTAGTTCGGTTACTGGGTTAACGATCGAAACGATGGTGATTTTCCCCTTTGCGCTCGTGTATATTTTAGGATTTTCAACCGTCGGCTTTATGAATTATCCCTTGCAAACCAATCTCTTATTGATGGGTGCCGGGATCGTGACGGCTATTCCGCTGTTGCTGTTTGCGGAAGCCGCGAAAAATGTTTCTTACATTACGCTTGGGTTTATTCAATACGTCAACCCGACGATCATGCTTTTGTTGGCCATCTTTTTGTTTCACGAAACCTATTCACTGGCCCAATTTTCCGCCTTTGCGTTTATTTGGCTAGGGATCGCGGTCTTCACCTATGGTACGTTAGGCACGGCTATGAAAGAGCGGCGCATGGGACAGCAAAGAAAGCAACTCTGATACATCAGGAATGGCTGCAGCTGAGCCGTTCCTTTTTTTATTAAAAAACAACTCAGTTTAGATAGTGAAGGATGTTGCAAGGAGAATTGTTCAATGGTATAACAAAGGAAAAGCACGTTGCAGAAATTCTGATTGAAAAGGGTTGCATCTGCCACAGGGGTGTGTTATTATTCTTTCAGTTACAAGGATTGTTACTGTTCGGCAGGCAAAACCAGAATTGACCGTAGCGCGCTAATGGGGAGATTCTAGGTTTTTTTATTTTGGAGTGAGGGAAAACGATGGTTATTGGGAAAATATTAAATAATAATGTCGTCATCTCGACCAATGATGCCGGTCAGGAAGTGATCTATATGGGTCGTGGCATTGCGTTTAAGAAGAAGGTCGGCGATCCAGTGGATGAAGCCTTTGTCGAAAAAGAATTTGTGTTAAAGGATACGTTTACCGCAAATCAGTTTCAGCAATTGTTTTCAGACATTCCTGTGGAAGAAGTCGAAGCCGTCAAGCAAGTGGTGGATGATGCAGAAGCGTCATTGGGGATCGAGCTGTCGCCAAATATTTATTTGACACTGACCGATCATATCCATTATGCGCTAGTTCGGGCACGTGAAGGCATTGAGCTGCCGAATCCATTGTTGTTTGAGACCCGCAAATTTTATCCGAAAGAGTATGCGGTTGCAGCAGATGCCGTTGCTTATTTTGAAAAAGTCTTCGGGATTTCATTGCCGGAATCGGAAATTGGCTTTATCGCCTTTCATATCGTCAATAGCGAACAAGCAAATGGTACGATGGAAACCACGATGCAAGCGGTAGAGATCGTTCGTGACGTATTGGCGATCATCAGTCGTTTTTATGGACGAGTCTTTAACCCAGATTCCTTGAACTATCAACGGATCACCACGCATTTACAGTATTTTGCGCAACGCTATTTAAGCGATGAACTTTCGGGGGAAAAAGATGAATTTTTATTTGCCCTTGTGCAATCGAAGTACCCTAAAGCGTTTCAAACGGTTCAACGGATCAACGAATATTTGATCAAAACCTACGACAAATCGATCGGTGAATCAGAAATGATCTACTTAACGATCCATATCGAACGTGTCGTCAATGATCAAACCAATTAACATTCAATCATTAACGGATTGTTACTGTCAGGCAGGCAATACCCAGATTGAAAAGACAACAGTCAGCGAGGAAAAGACTCGTTGGACGGTCGTTTTTTCAATCTGGGTTTTTTTATTAAAAAAGGAGTGTTGAAAAAATGAGTTCAAATAAAGAAATTGCAGTTCGCGTCCTCGATGCGGTGGGCGGCAAAGAAAATGTCAATAGCGTGGTGCATTGTGCGACCCGCTTGCGTTTCAAATTAAAAGATGAGAACAAAGCGGATACGGCACGCTTGAATCAAGACGACGACGTGATCCAAGTCGTTCAAAGCGGCGGACAATACCAAGTGGTGATCGGCAGTCATGTCAGCGACGTTTACCGTGAATTGAATGGAGTAGCGAACTTCGATGGTGAAGCAGACAGCAAAGGCGACAAAGGCAACCTGTTGAATCAACTGGTGGATATTATTTCGTCGATCTTCACGCCGTTTTTAGGCGCAATGGCAGGTGCCGGGGTCTTAAAAGGATTCTTGACGCTGGCAGTCACCTTGAATTGGTTAGCAGCTGATTCTGGGGTCTACACCGTATTGTATGCGATTGCCGATGGGTTGTTTACCTATTTACCAGTGATGTTGGCTTTTACTGCAGCGAAAAAGTTTCGCACCAATGAATTTCTAGCGGTTTCCTTAGCGATGGCGTTGGTTCATCCAGACATTACCGCTTTGGCTGGACAAACCTTGAGTTTCTTAGGCCTACCGGTCATTATTGGTGCTAGTGCTTATACGTCTTCAGTCATTCCGATTATTTTAGCGGTCTTTTTACAAAGCTATGTGGAGCGTTTCTTTAAAAAAGTCATTCCTAGCTTCTTACAGATCATCTGTGTACCTTTAGCGGTCTTCTTGATCATGGCGCCATTGACCTTTATTGTCGTCGGTCCACTAGGAACGATTTTAGGAAACTTGTTAGGTAGTGCTTACGACAGCATTTACCACTTCAGCCCACTGATCGCTGGTGCTGTTATGGGTGGTTTATGGCAAGTCTTTGTGATGTTTGGCATGCACTGGGGCTTTGTGCCGATCATCATGTTGAATCTCAGTCAAACCGGTGTCGATACCATGGTACCAATGCTGTTGCCAGCTGTCCTTTCTCAAGGTGGTGCAGCGCTAGCAGTGTTCTTTATGACAAAAAATGTGAAATTGAAAGGCTTGGCCCTTTCTTCAACGATCACCTCAATTTTTGGGATCACAGAACCGACGGTGTATGGGGTAACCTTGCCATTGAAAAAACCATTTATCGCCGCGTGTATCAGTGGTGCCATCGGGGGAGCCTTCATCGGCTTCAGCCAAGTCGAAAACTATACCTTTGGGTTAGTCAGCTTACTAAGTCTTCCTTCCTTTATCCCACAAGATACGAAAGATCTAAGTGGTCTGATCGCAGCTTCAATCGGAACGGCTATCGCTTTTGGGGCAGCGTTTGTCTTGACCTTCTTCTTACGTTTTGAAGATCAGCCAGCAACCGATGCCAGTGCAACATCAGCGAAAGAGCCAGCAGTACCCACAGATAGTTCGTCTAAAGAACGAGTGATCCTTAGTAGTCCGTTAGAAGGCAAAGTGGTTCCCTTAGCAGAAGTCAAAGACCAAGTCTTTTCTTCTGGTGCATTAGGAAAAGGCATCGCCATCGAACCGACCGTCGGGGCTTTATATGCGCCGGCAGATGGCACCATCACGACGCTCTTTCCTACCGGCCATGCTGTTGGTTTGACCACTACGGATGGAGCAGAAGTCTTGATGCATATTGGTATGGATACCGTGGAACTAGATGGCAAAGGCTTTGAGGTCTTTGTTAAACAAGACGATCAAGTCAAACGCGGTGATTTGTTGGTGAAGTTTGATCTAGATACGATCAAAGCTGCCGGCTTATCCACGATTACACCAATCGTTGTGACGAATACCCCGCAATATTTAGATGTGATGGATATGAATCAAACCGATGTCTTGCAAGGAGAAGACTTCTTAGCCATCGTAAAATAAGCAAAAGAAACCCGATCCTCGACTGAATATCAGCAAGGATCGGGTTTTTTGTAAGAAAATAAGGCGCAGTTGCCGGTCTCGCTTGCCTTCTTCGGTGGAGAATGCTTGTCACAGCGCTAGTTAAGGGCAAGACCAACAGCAGGAACGCGTACTCAGGGAAAATCCGAACATTCTTATGGCTGCTCCTTATACATGGCTTAAATTTTCGGCAAGCGACTCTAAAGCGGGGAAATCGAGAATTGCATAGCCCTGTTTTTGTTTTTCGATCAGCTTGTCTTCACGAAAGCTGGTAAAGGTTCGCAGCAGGTGGCGATAGCTGACATTCAAGATTGCGGCACAGGTGGTTAACTGAAAGGAAAAGTGTTGGTTTTCTTGATGCGCAAGAATAAATTTGGCCAACCGTGTCTCTACAGGTTCCGTCAATGAATTCGCTAAGTTGATCCCCGAATTCAAGCGGGAACTGAGCAACTGACAGATGGTTTGCAAAAAGCGGACGTCTTGTTGCAAGGTGCTGCGGTAGCGATTCAAAGGGATACAGACGCAGACGCAAGCAGAAGCGGCTTTGACACTGCTTTTCGGCAAGAGTTCCCATAAAGAGGAAGCTTCCCCTAAAGGTGCAGCCGGCTTGGCGTAATCAATACAAATCGTTTGGGTATCCGAAGAGAAGGAATAGACCATCACGGTTCCTTCTACGAGAAAATACAAGTATTCAGAAGGCGTGCCCGTTCGAATCAGGTGCTCTTCTTTTTCAAAGGAATGCAAAGTGGCCATCGCTAACAAATCATTGTCCATATAAGATTGCAGATCGTATGTGTCAATGTAATTCCTGAGGCGTGCGGTATCATCGATTTTTTTCATGGGAATCAGCCACTCCTGAATGGTTTTCTTTAAGTATAGCTTAGTTCCCCTTTTGACTCAACACGAACGATAAATAAAAACTAATGTAAATTGTATGTAAAAATAAGGTAAAATAGGACATGTGTCACTTCATTTTGAAGGGATACTTGGTATGATTTGAATGTAAGAAAGCTTCAAACCATTAGGAGGAGAAAAAATGCCATTGAAACGAATTGTTAAAGGAATGTTAGGAATTGCGTTAGTTGCAGCATTGACCGGCTGTGGGAATGGGAGCAGCAGCAGCGACAGCAGTGCCGCAGCCGAAAAAGAAAAGCTGGTGGTACAATTCGTACCGACCAATAATGACGGCTCGATGCAAGCCAAAGCAAAACCGTTTGCTGAGTATTTATCAAAAAAATTAGACCGTGAAGTAGAAGTAACGTTAGCAACGGATTATTCGACGATCGTAGAAGCGATGGCTTCTGGCCAAGTTGATTTAGGGATCATGCCGCCAGCCGCTTATGTTCAAGCCAAAGACATGGATGCAGCAGAAGCGATTTTGACTTCTCAATTAGGTGCCTATGATCCAGAGACCGGCTTGCCATTAGAAGGGGAAAAAACCAATACCTTCAAAGGGGAGATCTTGGTACGTGCGGATAGCGATATGACAGAATTGACGGACTTAAAAGGGAAAAAAATCGCTACATTGAGTCCGAACTCTGCCAGCGGCTATATTTACCCAGTTGCCGAGTTGAAAGATGCAGGAGTTGATCCAACGACGGATGCTACATTAACGACGGTGAACGATATTCCAAGTGAGATCACTGCAGTCTTGAATGGTCAGATGGATGCCGCCTTTGTGTTTCAAGGGGCACGGAATGTCTTTGCTTCAAGCTTCCCAGATAACGATTTATTCGAAGATCTAAAAGTTCTTTACTTAACCGAAGGGGACATCCCGAATGACGCCATTGCCGTTCAACCGACGATGGATGCTGAACTAAAAGAGCAGATCAAAGAAGTGTTCTTGAATATGGCAGACGATGAAGAAGGCGCCGAAGCAATGAGCTTGTGGGGACACCAAGGGTATGAAGAAGCAGCTGATTCTGCTTACGATACCATTCGCGACTATACTAAACGAGCAGCAGAGTAAAAAATCAGGGATTGCGGTAGAAGGATAACGGGACACGGAGATGTGCAGCGATTTACTAGGGGAATAGGTGGAATACGCAGTATCAGTGCATTTTTTAGTGAGATAGACCGTGACCGATTGGGGAAACTTTGCCGCGGTCCCTACATAATGGAGAAGACAGATGATAACTTTTGAGAATGTATCCAAAGTCTACCCGAATGGGGTCAAAGGATTACAGAACATAGATGTAACGATTGAACAAGGAGAATTTGTGGCAATCATTGGTTTGAGCGGTGCTGGTAAGAGTACCTTTTTGCGCTCGATCAATCGCTTAGTGCCAATCACTGAAGGAGATATCCGGGTAGATGGCAAATCAGTCACGAAAGCCAATAAAAAAGAATTGCGCTTGATTCGCCGACAAATCGGATTGATCTCCCAAAGCTTCAATTTGGTCAAACGTAGTACTGTCCAAAAGAATGTGCTATCTGGTCGTTTGGGGTATTACGGGACATGGAAAAGTATTTTAGGGTTATTTACGAAAGAAGACTATGAAAGAACGAAAGAAGCACTAGCGACTGTCGGCTTGTCAGACAAACTGCAAACGAGAAGCGACCAGTTGAGTGGTGGGCAACAGCAGCGGGTATCCATCGCCCGTGCCTTGGTCCAACAAGCGCCAGTGATTTTAGCAGATGAACCCGTGGCATCGCTAGATCCCATCACCACAGAGAAAGTGATGGAGGATTTGAAGAAGATCAATCAAGAAATGGGCAAAACGATTGTCATCAATCTGCATTCGATTCCCTTGGCTCGTCAGTATGCAACAAGGATCATTGCCTTAAAAGCAGGTGCAATCGTTTTTGACGGCAACGCAGCCGCTTTGACGGATCAGCGTTTAGAACAAATCTATGGGAAAGCAATTTTTGAAGAAAAGGCAGGAGAAATCGATGAAACTGAAAGAAACAGTTCATTTTAATTGGTACAAACACCTGCTGCTGATTCTTTTATTGCTGCTCTTTTTTCAAAGCAGTGCCTGGATCACGGGGGCTGATTTTGCACAAGTGTGGTCGAATCGAAGCCAGATGACGGCTTTCATGGCTCGATTTTTGCATCCGGATTTTAGTTATTTACCGCAACTGATGATGCCCTTGATCAAGACATTGCAAATGTCCTTTTTAGGCACTGTTTTAGGAGTAGTCGCAGCGATACCGGTGAGTCTGTTGGCGACGACAGTCGTGACAGAAAGCCGGTGGGTCTCTGTGCCGATGCGTTTTCTCTTAGGTCTGGTGCGGACGATCCCCAATTTATTGTTGGCGGCATTGTTCGTAGCGATTTTTGGGATCGGTGAAGCCACTGGTGTTTCGACCATCGCGGTCTTTACCTTTGGGATGGTTTCACAGCTGATGTTCCAAGCGATCGAAACCATTGATTTTGCGCCAATCGAAGCAGCGGCGGCGGTAGGGGCAAATAAATTTCAAGTGACTGTTTGGGCGATCATACCTCAAGTCATCAGCCAGTTTGCCAGCTATACTTTTTATGCCTTTGAAGTCAATGTTCGAGCTTCAACGGTGTTAGGATATGTTGGTGCCGGCGGGATCGGGGTCATCCTGAACGCCTCATTGGCATTATTGAATTATGAACGGGTCTCAATCATTATCTTGACGATTTTGCTAACGGTAGCGATCGTTGATTTTCTCAGTGAGCGGGTAAGGAGGTCTTTCCTATGATGATCAGAGAAGTGAAGAAAACGACTTGGCTTTTATGGGGACTCTTTGCTGTTTTACTAGTTTTATCAGCTGCGACGCTGGATTATTCTGGATTAAGCACCTTTTCCTTAGCGATGGGAAGAGATGTCCTGCAAGGGCTGAGTCAGCCAGACTGGTCTTTCTTTTATGACGGCAGTGGGGAAGATCTGTGGAGCTTGTTGTTACTGACGATCGGCATCGCTTGTTTAGGAACGATGATCGCAACAGTCTGTGCGATACCGGTGACCTTGCTGAGTGCCGCCAACCTATGGGCTTCTGCGCCGTGGGTCGCGAAGGTCGGCAAAATGATCTGCAATATCTTGCGGGCATTTCCAGAGCTAGTTTATGCGATTATTTTTGTCCGTGTGGTAGGTCCGGGACCTTTTGCTGGGGTTATGGCGATCGGTGTCCACCAGATCGGTATGCTGGGCAAGCTGTTCACGGAAGAAATGGAAGCCATGGATGAGCGCTTGACGGAAGAGATGCAAGCAGTTGGTGCCAACTTTTGGCAGACGATGTTTTTCGTGCGGGTCCCTTACTTAGCACCCATCTATAGTTCCTTTGCATTGAATCATTTTGAAATTGCGGTCCGCAGTGCGGCAACGTTAGGGTTAGTCGGTGCTGGCGGGATCGGTGCACCATTGATTTTTGCTATTCAAACCAGAACCTGGAGCAAGGTAAGTATTATTTTGTTGGGCGTCGTTGTGACCGTCTTCTTATTAGACCAGTTGACTGGAATCATCAGAAAGAAATTGAGATAAACCTATGAATATATTGCATATATCAGATATCCATTTTCGAGAAAGTTACCTGCCTTGTGAAGAAGGGTATCAAGGAATGCTGGCAGCTATGCAAAATCCCTTGATTCCTCTTGAAGAGTGTATCCAAGATGCCAAGGCGCGAGGGGCGATTGATTTGGTGGTGATCAGCGGTGATTTGACCGAAGATGGCGCGCCTGACGATTATGCCTCTTTGAAGCATTATCTAGAAAAAGCCTTTGGCTCAGTGCCGATCGTAGTAACGCTAGGCAATCATGATATTAAACGGCATTTTCGCCAAGGCTGGCAAGGCAAGTCAGTAGAAACGGCCAGTGATACACCTTTTAATCAAGTCTATGAAACGGAGACATTGGCGGTCGTGACTTTCGATAATTCCTGTTACGGCTATGCCGACGGTATCGTAGATGAGCGACAGTTTGAATGGCTGCAAGCCACGCTGGCGCAGCTCAAAGAGAAAAAGATCATCTTTGTGACGCACCATCATTTGTTGCCTTATCAAGCAAGCACGCCGGCATGGGCCGGTGCCAATCGTTTGGTGGCATTATTGCAGCAGTATCAGATCTCTTGTATTCTCAGTGGACATACCCATCATGCATTTACGGGAACGATCGCAGGGATTCCTTACTATACTGTGGCAAGTATGTCGTTTGTCGGGGAAGATGAAGGCGAGGGGATGGTCCGTTTTGAAGAACGCTATGGATACAATTTGTATCGTTTTGAGGAAGGCGCGCTGGTTCATCAATCCTCAGAAAACTATCGACCGAACCGCGTATTGATGCGGGTCAACATGCAAGGATAAAAAACAGACGTTCCGTCAACGCTGAATTTAGCAGCAGGAAAGGAACGTCTGTTTTTGTGCAAAAAAGGCTTAACCTTGATTGCCAAAGGTTTTGACAACTTCAATCGTGCCGTCGATATGGAAAAACAAGGTATAGTTTTCTTCGGTTTTGATACCGTCAAAGCGGCGAGCATAATAGGTGACTGCGTCTTTGAAGGTTTGTGGGGGGACACCTAAAAAATCAGCGCATGCCGCCAACGTTTTGCAGCCTTCTTCAAAACAAGCGATGATATCATAGGGCGTGACCACGATCGCAGAACCAATGTCACGGGCTTTGCGTTCTTGTTTGCGTTTTTCGTTGGTGTCTTGGGCGGTAATGTCGCCAGCACTGGTCAGATAATGACCGATTTCTTCACCGATGGTGCTCAAGAGGTCTTCTTGTGATTGGTCAGGGTTCAAGTAAATATGGTGATCGATGTACAATCCTTGCTGACCATCAGGCATATTTTTATCGAAAATAAAGTGCAAGTCTGGGTAGGCGGCCATCAGTTCTTCTACTTTATCCATTTCCATCATTCCTTTTGGGCGTGCCGCTGTTTTATAAATTCAATATAGCTGAGGATATCTTCCATCTGCTCATCGGTGACGTCATCATCAATATGGGCCGCAACGGTTTGAACTTTTGCAGAGGGCGGCGTAAAGCCTGCCGGGACTTGTCTGCCTAACAAAAAATCGGTGGATACTTGAAAAATCTCCGCGAGTTTGACGATGGTCTCGCCATCGGGTTCGTTACGATCATTTTCGAAATGAGAATACGCTGCGCGGGTGATTCCCAGCTGATCTGCGATCTGCTGTTGGGTTTGATTGGTACGTAGTCTGAGTGTTCTTAGCCGTTCGCCAAGCATGAGTGATCGCCTCCTTTTTTGTAGTATAGCACGTTAGATATAATTTGTATCAATTTTTGTATTATTTGATATAAAAAATATCACATCAGTTGACGATACGAATCGTATCTTTTATACTGGAAACAGATGATATGAATCGTATCGAAAAGAATGGGGGAGGATCATGGATACATCGATCGTAACAGTTGTCTTGCCGTCACTCATTACTGGTGTACTTACTTATTTGGCTACCCGAGTATCCAGCAAAGCGAATTTGGAACAAACGAATATCGAAAATGCCCAGAAGCTTTACCTAAAATATGAACAGATCAATCAAGAATTGACCCATAAAATCGATCAGTTAGAAGAAGAAGTCCAAAAGACCACTAAAACCTACCAAGAAGAAGTCTTAGTTTATCAAGGAAAGCTTGCTACTGCCCAAAGCGAACGGGATTTTTTGCGGGCAGAAAATCAGGTGCTGAAAGAATTACAGCGAGTAAATCAAGTGCCTGGGACGCGTGAAGAGAAGCAACATTCAGCTATTGGCTAATAGAAAAAAACTGCTTATCCGTCAATAAGCAGTTTTTTCGATTAGTTGATCATTTGTTCATTGACATAGGCAGCATAAAGCGGGTGGTTGTTAATCAATTGTGCATGGGTACCTTGACCGGTAATGGTGCCTTTTTCTATAAAGTAGATTTGGTCGGCATCCACGATGGTCGATAAGCGATGAGCGATCACTAATGTCGTACGTCCTTCCATTAGATGATCCAACGCCCGCTGGACTTTTTCTTCTGACTGAGAATCTAGGCTGGCAGTCGCTTCATCCAGCATCAGCAGCTTGGGGTCTCGCAAGAATGCTCGTGCGATGGCGATCCGTTGTTTTTGCCCGCCAGATAGTTTGACGCCGCGTTCGCCGATTTGTGTTTCTAGTTTTTCGGGGAACTCTTGGACGAACTGATCGGCATAAGCCAATGCCAGTCCTTGCCACAATTCCTCCTCTGACAGTGTTCGGCTTAATCCGTATTGCAAGTTTTCCCGAATCGTACCGGCAAAGACCGCACTGTCTTGGGAAACATAGCCGATCTGTGCCCGCCAGTCCTGCAGATCAATGTCAGCTATCGGCTGTTCACCAATCAGCAAGCGCCCGCTGGTGGGTTCATAAAAGCGTTCCAGTAAAGCGAAGATCGTGGATTTTCCGCCGCCGCTTGGTCCCGCAAAAGCAATCACGGTGTTGGGCTTGGCTTCAAAAGAAATGTTTTGCAAAATCGGCCGTTTGGGATCGTAACTGAAATCGATCTGTTCTGCCCGTAAGACAGCGCCATCGATGGCGGCTTTGGGTGCTGCCTGAATCGGCTCCAGCGGCGTATCCAAAATTTCTTGGATCCTTTCCGTAGCACCCATCGCTTTTTGAACTTGCGAAAAGAACATCGCAAACGTCGTCACAGGCGCAATAATATTAAAGAGATACAGTAGAAAAGCGATCAATGCGCCGCTCGTCAAGGTGCCGGCTTGGACACGGATCGCGCCATAACCAAGGAT
Source organism: Enterococcus sp. AZ149 (assembly GCF_051714285.1). Taxonomy (NCBI): domain Bacteria; kingdom Bacillati; phylum Bacillota; class Bacilli; order Lactobacillales; family Enterococcaceae; genus Enterococcus; species Enterococcus sp. AZ149. Next base: position 3,227,655 of record NZ_JBIORO010000001.1, on the reverse strand, counting down.
TCCTACGAGTAAGCCCAGCATTGCCGTCGTCATAATTGGCTGCAAAATCGCACTAACTTTCGCATCCTTGACACCGAGGGTAAAGATTGCCCCAATGTTGCGCCGACCGTTTTCTTGTTCACTAGCTTCTCCGTTGCTGGCTTTGATCAAACGGATCTCTGAGAGTTTTTCGCTGGCATCCGCATTGAAATCGGCAGTCGCTGCTTGTAGTTGGCGTCCTAGTTTCGACATGATCTTGCCGATCGGCCACATGATCAAGGTGATCAAAGGCACCGCACTGAACATGATCGCAGCCATCTTCCAATCCATCAAAAACAAGATGATCATCGAACCAACCAATTGGATCAAGCCAGTGACAAAGCTGGGAAATTGCGAGGTGACTAGTTCTTTGATCACGGAAGTATCATTAACGAGTCGCGAACTGCTTTCCCCCGACTTATGGTCATCAAAATAGCTGACTGGCAAATGCAGCAGATGTTTCCAAAGACGTTCTCGTAATGTTTTCACGGCACTTTCTCCCACATAGCGCAAGAGAAAGCCGCCTAAAGTGCCTACGCCTAATTGCAGCACAAAGGCTAGGATCAAAACGACTAGCATGGAGGTGTTGAACGTGGGGGTGCCGCTGGCATCGACTAGCGTTTTCGTCAGCTGCGGCACGACCAAACTGGCGGCACTCGTGATCAGGCTAAAGAGCATCCCTAAAAGAAACAAGCCTTTCTTGGGATTGACACTGACGATCAGGTGGATAAAGTCTTTCATTTTAAATTTATTTTTGTTCACTGTTGGTGTCGTTGTTTCCATTCGTTTTCCTCCGCTACAAGCAAGATGGCCTGCAGCTTTTTCTTTTTCATTAGGTGCTATTAGAAATCCTGCCAATCATCTTCGGCTGCTTCGTCTTTAGAAGCGGAATCAGGTCTTGCTTTGCGGTCTTGTCCAAACCCGTAGGCATCAAAAAAGTTGCCTTTTCCCCATGTGTCCCGTGGATCATTCGCCTCGCTACTATCAAATGGCCCAAATGGCCCAAATGGCCGATTGCCAAACATGCCGCGGTGTCCAGGAAATGGCATTTGCCGCATTGCTTCTTTGATCTGCTTTTTCATTTGACGCCGCTCGTCAGCGCCCATATCTTGCCAAGTATCTTTCATTTGTTGCTTCATTTTTCGGCGATCGTCATTCGTCATTTCCTGCCAATTTCCACCCCATTGCTTCATCATCTGTTCCCGGATCTCCTGCATAGCTTGTAGACGATCCATCGGGTCAATAAAGCGTTGCGTCTGTTGCTGAAAGTCAGCTTCCCACCCAGCGGCGATGTTTTCAAGCAGACGGGCAAATTCGGTTTGTTCTTCCTCTGTTAACCCAGCAAAAAACGTTTGACTGCTGGCGGCTTCTTTTTGTGCCAGTAATTTTTCTGCTTTTTTTCGTCCAGTTGCTGTCAGAAAGATTCGTTTGATCCTTTTGTCGGCTGCATCTTCTTTGCGTTGGATATCCCCACTGCTTTCCATTTTCTTCAATAGTTCTGCCAAGGAACTTGGCCGTAAATCTAAAACTTCTGCGAGGTAATTTTGCACCAAGCCATCTTCTAAATTTAAAACGGCTAGGACGCGTTGCTGTCCAGAAAGGCGTTGGTTATTTTGACTCATAAAAGCATTGCTGGCTTCGCTGATAAAACGAAGCTGTTTCATTAAGTGATCGGTCATTGTACTCATTGAGAACACTCCTTTTGAATTATTGTTCGGTACCTAACGATATCGATGAGTTGATTATAGTTCGGTGCCGAACGAATGTCAAGAGGAAGCTGCTGAGATTTTTACCTAACAAAAAGTAAGCAAAACGATTGACTTACTAAAAGTAAGTTTGATATGCTGAGTCCATCGTTAAAGAAAACACAATAAAAGGAGTACAAAAGAATGGTCTTTGGATTTGGGAAAAAAGAACAAATAATTGAAAAAGAAGTAATTAAAGAGGTGTATCGCACTCCGGAAAAGAAAAAAGCGCAAAAAATCGGAATCATCGTTGGCAGCACGAGAGAAGGCCGCGTGAGTCCGCAAGTAGCCAATTACGTTTTACAAACAGCACGAGCACATAGCGACCGCTCATTTGAAATCATTGATATCAAAGACTACGACTTGCCCTTTATGGGTACAGGTGAAGCGAACCAAGCGTGGAATGAAAAAATCGCTGAATTAGACGGTTATATCTTCATCGTACAAGAATACAATCATGGGCTATCGGCTTCCTTGAAAAATGCGTTAGACAGCGCCCGCGAGGAATGGTTCAACAAAGCAGCAGCAATCGTCAGCTATGGTTCAGCAGGGGGTATTCGGGCCGCTGAGCAAGTTCGCTTGATTTTGGCGGAACAAAAAGTAGCCACGGTGCGCACCAATCCGGCCTTCAACTTGTTCACTGATTTTGAAAACTTTGCCACCTTTACTCCTGGCGAGCATATGACTGTGGGAATGAACGACATGTTGACGGAATTACTGGACTGGGCCGACACATTTGCCAATCGTTAAAAAAACAAACGAAAACAAACTTAGGGGGAACCAATCATGAAATTTGGTATTATTTTAGGCAGTACAAGAGAAGGACGCGTAAGTCCGCAAGTCGGAGCATATATTCAAGAAATTGCTACTCAACGGTCAGAGCATCAGTTTGAGATCGTTGATGTAAAGGCATTTGATTTACCGTTTATGGGAACGGCTGAGCCAAACATGGCATGGAACAAAAAAATCGCTGAGTTAGATGGCTATATCTTCATCGTACAAGAATACAACCACGGTTTTGCGGCTTCCTTGAAAAATGCCGTAGACTCTGCACGGGAAGAATGGTTTGATAAAGCAGCTGGGATCGTCAGTTATGGTTCTGGCGGTGGGATTCGTGCCGCTGAACAATTGCGTAACGTTTTAGCTGAACAAAAAGTTGCCACCGTGCGGACTAACCCAGCCTTCAATCTCTTCACAGATTTTGAAAATTTCAGTACCTTCAAACCCGGTGCGCACATGGCTGCAGGTGTCAATGACATGCTGGATGAATTGTTGTTGTGGTCAAAAGCTTTTGCCACGATTCGCTGATCTGTTTTAGGAGGTCACCATTTATCATCGATCATTTGCTGTTTCATTCATTGAATGGAGCAGCATTTTTTTGCGTTTCCAAGGAATGGTTTTCACTGGAAAGGCTATTTCACTGAAAGAATGACTAAAAATCGGGTATACTAGAAGAACAGAAGATGCGGGCAACTGCGTTCGATTTTTTGCCCAACGAGTGCATCCAGTAACAGAGGAGTGAACAAGAGCATGAATCTACTTTTTGCGATTGATGATCGATTCAGTGAACAATTAAAAACAACGTTATATTCAATCAAACGCCATACGACAGCAGCATCTTTCGATGTCTATGTCTTACAAGAAAAAGAATTGAGACAAGGTGCAGAGCTAGAGGTCTTTTGTCAAAAATTGGCGATGACCTATCATCCCGTCATCATCGGTTCTGGTTCGATCTTTAAAACCGCGCCAGTTAGTGACCGCTACCCAGAGTCGATCTACTATCGATTGTTGGCGCAAAATTACTTGCCGCAGCAGGTGGAAAAAATCCTGTATCTGGATGCGGATATTTTGTGCATCAATGATTTGCGCCCCTTGTATGAGCTGACGTTAGGGGATTTTCTGTATGCCGCTGCCAGTCATTCCAAGCTGACAGAAGTGACGACGGTCATCAATAAAGTCCGTTTGCGCAATTATGAGTCAGAAGGCTACTATAATTCAGGTGTCTTGCTGATGAATGTGCACCAGCTACGGCAAGAGGTCAAAGAAACAGAAATCGCAGCCTTCATTGAGAAAAATCATTTGAACCTCTTTTTGCCGGATCAAGATATTTTAAATGGGTTATATGGTGATCGGGTGCTGGCGATTCCTGATCAGCTCTATAACTATGATGTACGGAAAAACCGTACGTATGAGACGATCAGCCTAGGGGAATGGAGTTTGGATTGGGTCATCGAACATACCGTTTTGCTGCATTTTTGCGGCAAAGAGAAACCATGGAAGAAAGGCTATCGCAGCCGCTACGGTTCGTTATACAAATATGTAGAAAATGAACGGCGGAAGTTTGAAGAGGAACAATCAAAGTAGCTGTCATTGAATATAATCAAAATTACCTTGAAAGAAACGTCCACACGGCCGTTTCTTTTTTTAAGCGTTCTATTCTGCTTTTTTTCGATTCGATGGTACGATGAAACTAGCGAGTCATGAAAAAAAGGAGTGGAGAACATGAAATTTTTAATTTGGCTGGTCTGTGTGATCGGCATTGAAGCAACAGGAATCATCTCGAGTTTGTTTGCAGGGGACATTGCCGGAACGTATGCGCAAATGGAAAAACCCTTTTTAGCCCCTCCTGGTGGGATCATTGGGATCGTTTGGACGATTTTGTATGCCTTTATGGGAACAGCGTTGTATCTGTTGATCGTAGCCAAAGTCAATCCAGCGCTTAAAAAGAATGCCTATATCTTCTTTGCGATCCAGCAAGTATTAAACTTCTTGTGGAGTATCGTTTTCTTTGGCTGGAATGCTTACTGGGCCGGAACGGTCATTATTGTCTTGTTAGTGTTATCAGTGATTATTTGTATGATCCTCTTTGCTCGCATCGACAAAAAAGCGATGTACTTGTTTATTCCTTATTTGATTTGGTGTTTATACGCCGGCTACTTAACGATCGGCTTAACTTTATTGAATGCCTGATAGAAAAACCCTCTTCCAAGCGTCATGTTGGAAGAGGGTTTTTGTTTTAGATATAGTCTTCAGTCAATTCCATAAAGCTGGCAACATCTTTTAGAACCATGTCGATCCCTGCTTGCCAGAAGTCTGGTTTCGTTAAATCGACACCAAGGTGTTTTTGTGCCAATTCCTCGGTGGTCATTGAAGCAGTATCTTGCAATAAAGCAATGTATTCTTCTTCAAAGCTAGACCCTTTTTCATTGGCATACGCGTAGATCCCCATACTAAAGAGGTAACCAAAGGTGTAAGGGAAGTTGTAGAACGGCACATCGTCAATAAAGAAGTGCAATTTGGCTGCCCAGAAATGTGGGTGATAAGTCGCTAACCCATCCGCATAGCTTTCTTTTTGCGCCGCAGTCATCATTTCCGTGATTTGTTCCGCTGAAACCAAGCCCTTTTGACGAGCTTGATAGAAGCTGTTTTCAAAAATAAAGCGTGCGTGGATGTTCATGAACATCGCGATCGCATTTTGCATTTTGGCATCCAATAGATTGATTTTTTCTTCTTTTGTCGTTGCTTCTTTAAGGGTTGCATCAGCAACGATCAATTCAGCAAAGGTACTTGCTGTTTCGGCAACGTTCATGGCATAGTTGCGATTTAATTCCGGTAGCTCCCAAAGAACGCTGCTGTGAAACGCGTGACCTAGCTCATGGGCGAGCGTCGCTACTTCGTTGACTGAATTGCTGTAGGTCATGAAAATACGTGATTCTTTGGTTTCTGGCAAGCTGGTGCAATAGCCGCCAGGACGTTTGCCGGGACGGTCTTCTGCTTCGATCCAGCTTTTTTCAAAAGCGACTTGGGCAAAGTCAGCCATTTTCGGACTGAACTTACGGAAGTTGGTCAAAATGAAGTCAGCTGCTTCATCAAAGGTGTAGGTTCTTTCTTCCATGTCCCCAAGGATGATTGGCGCATCTTGGTCTTGCCATTCCATTTTTTCTTTGCCGAAAAGCTGGGCTTTGCGAGTCAAGAAATCAACGATTGGCTGTTTGTTCTTTTGGATTGTGCCCCACATAGCATCCAATGTCGCTTTTTGCAGACGATTGTATTCTAATGGTTCCTTCAAGTAATCAGTGACACCGTGAAGTTTGAAGGTAGAAAGGCGGAAACCGTCTAAGTGGTTCAAGGTATCCGCAAAGAGGTCTTCTTTTTCTGCCCACGTCTTTTCCCAAGTATCGAATAAACGCGCACGAACTTCCGGATCAGGATCGCCCATCATTTTATTGAAGGCTTGACCAGCTGAAAACTTGATCGTCGTGCCGTCTTCTTGAAGGAAAGGAATTTCGATCGAGGCAACGATCGTATCGTAATGTTGGCTCCAAGCATTCAAGCCATCTAAATTTAAAGTGTTGATGATGGTCTCTTCTGCTTCGGATAATAATTCTTTGCCGTCGCGGCGAATCTCGCTTAAACGAAAAGCGACAGGTGCTAAGTTTTCCGCTTTAACTAGTGCTGTCCAATCATCCTCAGAAATTTCTGTCAATTTTTTCGAGAAAACGGTTTGTGCTGCTTGCAGTGCTGGCAATTTTGCGTAGAGGTCACCCGTCAGGATTTTGGCTTTGCTGTCATTGACATTCGCTGAAAGCAAGGCATTGATAAAGCTGCCGCATTGTGAAAATCCTTGACTAATAGTTGCGGATAAATCAAGTAACTCTTCTAATTTTGCTGCATCGTCTTCGCTGTTGGGCGACCATGCATCGACTGTTGTTCGGTAATTTGCAATTTGTTCTTCCAGTTGGCTCATGCGTTCTTTTAATTGAACAGAATCGCTGCCTCCCGGAAAGATTGTTTCCAGATTCCAATTGATTGAATAGGTCATTCCTATCAAACCCCTTTCTTTTCCTTCGATCTTATTAAGTATAGCATAACGAAATTTGGTCGCAACCATCAGAATCCTTATGAAATAAGGGTTCTTGATAAAACTGTACCAAAAACAAAAAATGGAATGTATAACTCCTTGATCTATTGATAGGGCGGAAAAACGTCAGAAATAAAAAAACTATCACATCCTCATCAAATTCTTAGAAAAAAATCGATGGATAAATATTACATATGAAAAAAAACAGCGAGTAAAAAAACGCCTGATGAGCGATATTCGCTTTTTCATGCATAATGCCAAATCCTTTGCGAAAAGAACACGAAATATACCACTGCGAAAGCGTATACAATTAGGTAGCATAGAGGTGTAAACAGAAGAAGGAGGAAGAAAAATGCCAAATGCTATTCATGTTTTTTCAGAGATTGGACGATTGAAGCAAGTCATGCTTCACCGCCCTGGTCGGGAATTGGAGAACCTTGTTCCTGATCATTTGAACCGCCTGCTATTTGATGATATTCCTTTTTTGGAACAAGCCAGAGCAGAACATGATCGGTTTGCGGAAGTCCTACGTCAAAATGATGTGGAGGTGTTGTATCTAGAAGATTTAGCTGCTGAATCGCTCACGTCACCAGAAATCAAACAGCAATTTCTCAAGGATTATTTAGCGGAAACTACAATCCAAAGTCCTGAGATCATCAAAGAAGTCACGGATTATTTTATGTCTTGTGACAATGATCGGGAACTGATCGACAAAACTATGGCTGGTTTAGCCAAAAATGAACTGGAGCTGCCAAATACCCAGAGCCTCGCTGGGACCGTGGATGATCAATACCCATTTCTGATCGATCCAATGCCAAATTTGTATTTTACACGAGATCCCTTTGCGACGATTGGTAACGGAGTATCCTTGAATCGCATGTATTCAGAAACAAGACGGCGCGAAACGTTATACGGCAAATATATTTTTGCTCATCATCCAATGTTCCAGCAAAATCCGCCTCATATGCTTTATGATCGCGCTCAACCAACCCGCATCGAAGGTGGCGACGAATTAGTTCTGTCAAAACATGTGTTGGCGATTGGTATCTCGCAACGAACGGATGCCGCTTCGATTGAGCAGCTGGCCCGCAAAGTGTTCGAAAATGAGCCAAGCTTTGAGTATGTTCTAGCGTTTGACATTGGTCAAGAGCGCAAGTTCATGCATTTAGATACGGTATTTACAATGGTCGATCATGACAAGTTTACGATCCATCCAGAAATCGAAGGAGAGCTGACGGTTTATTCAATCTCACGAGCAGGTGATGGGGTGACGATCAAAGAAGAAAAGGACACGTTGGAAAATATTTTATGTCGCTATCTAGAACTAAATACGGTTGAATTGATTCGTTGCGGCGGCAGTGATTTGATTGCAGCAGCTCGGGAACAATGGAATGACGGTTCCAATACCTTGACGATCGCACCTGGCGAAGTCGTCGTATATGACCGCAATACCATCACCAATCAGAAGTTGGCAGAAGCCGGTATCAAATTGCACAAAATCTCCGGCAGTGAATTGGTTCGTGGTCGTGGCGGTCCTCGTTGCATGAGCATGCCATTTGTTAGAGAAGATATTTAAATCAGAGGAGGAATCATCGATGGAACAAGTATTTAAAGGAAGAAGTTTTTTAGCAGAAAAAGATTTTACGAAAGCCGAGTTAGAATACCTCATTGATTTTTCAATCTATTTAAAACAATTGAAAAAACAAAATATTTCTCATCGTTATTTAGAAGGTAAGAACATTGCCCTTTTGTTTGAAAAAACATCGACTCGGACACGGGCGGCCTTTACGACAGCTGCCATCGATCTTGGTGCCCATCCAGAATTTTTAGGCGCGAATGATATCCAGCTAGGCAAAAAAGAATCTGTGGAAGATACAGCAAAAGTTTTAGGCAGCATGTTTGACGGTATTGAGTTTCGTGGATTCAGTCAACAAGTCGTTGAAGATTTAGCCAAATTCTCCGGTGTTCCTGTTTGGAATGGCTTAACCGATGAATGGCACCCAACCCAAATGATCGCTGACTTTATGACCATCAAAGAAAACTTCGGTACCTTGGAAAACATTACGCTAGTTTATGTGGGTGATGGTCGGAACAATATGGCGAATAGTTTGTTAGTGACGGGGGCAATTTTAGGGGTCAACGTTCGTATCTGTGCACCAAAAGAACTTTTCCCAGCGCAAGAAGTGACAGACTATGCCAACAAATTTGCTAAAGAATCTGGCAGTCAGTTGATGGTAACAGATGATATCCAAAAAGGCGTCAAAGATGCAGACGTCTTGTATACCGATGTTTGGGTGTCAATGGGGGAAGAAGACCAGTTCGAAGAGCGGGTGAAGCTGTTGAAAGATTACCAGATCAACCGCGAAATGGTGATGGCCACCGGAAAACAAGACGATGGCTTGATCGTGCTGCACTGCTTGCCAGCGTTCCATGATACGAATACGACGTATGGAAAAATGATCGAAGAAAAATTTGGCATTTCTGAAATGGAGATCACAGACGATATTTTCCGTAGTCACTGGGGTCGTCAATTTGAAGAGGCTGAAAACCGGATGCACTCGATCAAAGCGATCATGGCAGTAACATTAGGCGATCTATTTATTCCTAGAGTGTGAGAAGGAGCAGTGAGCAGATGAGTGAAAAGAAACCAACGATCGTTGTCGCCCTTGGCGGCAACGCCATCTTAGCAGAAGATGCCAGTGCCAAAGGGCAAAAAGAGCGACTCAAACAGACCGTGGACTATCTGATTCCCTTGATCCGAAAAGACGTCAATTTGATCATTACTCATGGGAATGGTCCCCAAGTGGGAAACCTGGTTTTGCAGCAGCAAGCGAGCGATTCTAGCAAAAACCCAGCAATGCCTTTAGATACCTGTGTCGCCATGACCCAAGGCAGTATTGGCTATTGGTTGCAAAATGAGCTGAGAATCCAGTTGAAAGCAGCACAAATAGCGAAGCCGGTGGTGACTGTGGTCACGGAAATTACAGTCGATGCCCAAGATCCAGCATTTGCCCATCCGACAAAACCAATCGGGCCGTTCTTAACGGAAACGGCTGCCAAAGAAGCCATGGCGGCTTCAGATGCCATCTACCGGGAAGATGCTGGCCGTGGCTGGCGGAAAGTCGTGGCTAGTCCTGCACCACAAGCGATCCAAGAAGTTGCCAGCATCAAAGCGCTGATTGAACAAAACACGATCGTCATTTGTGCAGGAGGCGGCGGCATTCCCGTGCTAGACAATGGCCTGGGTGTTGAAGCCGTGATCGATAAAGATTTTGCTTCTGAAAAATTGGCTCGATTAGTCGATGCGGATCAGCTGATCATTTTAACGGGCGTAGAAAAAATCGCTTTGAACTTTGGCAAGGAAAGTGAGCAGTGGTTGGATCATGTGACCGCCGCGGAATTGGAAACCTATGTCGATGAAGGCCATTTTTCACCAGGTAGTATGTTGCCGAAAGTACAAGCCGCTTTGAACTTTGTCAAAATGGGGGCGGAAAAACGGGCAGTGATTACTTCTTTAGACAAGCTGGCAGCTATCGATGATGCTGGCACGCAGATCACCTGGAAGTAAGCGAAGCAGCAAAGCAAGACCCAAAACATTGGAGTGAGAAAAATGATCGACCACCAAATAAAAGATCCATCAACAAGAGCGAACAGCTTTCAATGGCTGGAAGAAGAAAATCAGCAGCGTTTGAAAGAGCATATTTACTGCCGTACGTACAAAAAAGGTCAAGTGCTTTTTTATGAAGGCGACGTAAGAGATCGGATATTCCTTGTGATAGAAGGACTTGTGCGGATCGAAAAGACCGACGGAACTGATTCCTATTGTTATGTAGATTTTGTTGGGCCAGATCAGTTATTTCCTTTGATTGGCTTGTTTGAAAGAGACAACTATGATGTATCGGCATTCGCTGCAACAGACATTGTCGTGCAGTTTGCAGCGATGTCACTGTTTGAACCGCTAGTCGTTTCGTCTACAAGTCAGTTGCTGTGGCTCAATCAGCAAATGAGCCGGCAGTTGGAAAAGCAAAGACGCCGTGTCGAGTATTGTGTCACCTCCAGCGCGCAAACAAGAGTCGTTAATACGATTGGTCTTTTGATGATCGAGCATGGGCAGACACAAGGTGAGCAGATTCGCATCCCTTTTCCAGTTTTTATCAATGATATAGCCAAGTACAGTGGAACGACGCGAGAGACAGTCAGTCAAACGCTCAAGGCGCTCGTGCATAAAAGAAAGATTTATTATCGCTACAAAGAACTCATTATTTATGACCAAGATTATTTTTCTCATGTTGCCAAGTAATGGCTGGCAGCAAATAGGATCGATTCAAAAAAGGGGGAACACAGATGAAAAAAAAGCAAAAAGAAAAAAAGTCGCTGACATCATTCAGTATCTTATTTCTGATCATTATCGCCTTGACGGTCGCTTCCTGGCTCTTAGCAGGGCAGCCTTTTGCGCCTTCTTTACCAGCAGGCCAAGAAGAGATGGTCAGCCAAGTGGTGGGTGCCAAGTTTTCTGATTTCTTTATGGCGCCTTTTAACGGATTTCGTGATGCGATCGAGATCTGTGTGTTTATTCTCTGTTTGGGTGGTTTTTTGAATATCGTCACGCGAACAGGCGCTTTGGAAGCCGGGATTCAGCATTTGGTCAAAAAACTCAAAGGCAATGAGTTGATTTTGATTCCGATTTTAATGATCTTGTTTTCGATCGGCGGCTCCACTTATGGAATGGCGGAAGAAACGATTCCTTTTTATTCCTTATTAGCAATAACGATGGTGGCATCAGGTTTTGATACGATCGTCGCAGCAGGAACCGTTATGCTGGGTGCTGGTGCCGGCGTGATTGGCTCCACCGTCAATCCCTTTGCGACCGGCGTTGCGATGGATGCCTTGCGAAGCATCGATATTGCCCCAAACAATGGCACGATCTTAGTAGTCGGGGCATTGCTTTGGTTAGTCACGACCGCATACTGTATCTTTGTGGTGATGTCTTATGCCAAAAAAGTCAAAGCCGACAAAGGCTCCACGATCTTATCGCTGCAAGAGCAAAAAGAAATGGAAGAACATTTTGTCAAAGACACGAACGAAGCCTTGGTGTTTACGCAAAAACATCGCCTGATTTTGACGATTTTTGGTTTATCCTTTGTGATCATGGTGGTTTCCTTGATTCCTTGGGGCGACTTTGATATCCATGTGTTTGACGGTTGGACCGCCTTTTTGACCGGCAATAGCTTCGGTGAATGGTATTTTGGTGATTTGGCCATGTGGTTCTTCTACATCAGTATCATCATTGCGTTGATTCAAGGATTCTCAGAAAAAGAAATCGTGACCAACTTTATCGATGGGGTCAAAGACATTTTATCCGTTGTCTTGATCATCGTTGTGGCACGGGGTGCTTCCTACATTATGCAAACGACGTACTTGGATCTGTTTATTTTGGATCGGGCTTCCCATCTTTTAGAAGGTCTATCACCTGTCCTGTTTGTGATTGGCGCCTACATTTTGTATCTGCTCTTATCGTTCTTGATTCCATCGACTTCCGGACTAGCGTATGTATCGATCCCGATCATGGGGGCCTTGGCGCAAAGCATCGGACTCAATCCGAACGTCATGGTGATGATCTTTACTGCTGGTTGCGGATTAGTGAATTTGATCACACCAACTTCTGGCGTCGTGATGGGGGGATTGGAGCTGGCTCGGGTCAACTATTCCACTTGGACCCGCTTTATGCGCAAACCGTTACTGGTTATTGGAATTTCCAATCTTGCCATTTTAATCTTCTCAATGTTGTTCTTGTAAGCTACGTTTCAAGATGTGAACGAGACGGATCAACTATTTCAGTAAGCGAGGCGACTTGAGAGGAGCGGATCAAGTAAATGAAAAAAAAAGAGCGACAAGCAATTATCAAAAAACTCTTTGTCCTACATCGGATTGAGTCTCAAGAAGAATTGATGAATTTATTAAAAAAAGAAAATGTTTCAGCTACCCAAGCCACGATTTCTAGAGACATGCGGGAAATGAACATCGCTAAAACGTATGCTAAAAACGGTCGGCCGTATTATTCGATCTTTGAATCCAAAGAGCAGGATCTAGAAGACAGAATTGCGTTTTCGATGTATGAGTACCTAAAAAAGATTACGCAGATTGACTTTTTAGTTGTCGTTCATACGGCTGAAAACGGCGCCGATGTGATCGCCAATTATCTTGATGAAATGGAGCTACCAGAAATTGTCGGCACGATTGCAGGGTTTGATATTTTATTGATCATCACGCCGTCACAAGAAGCGGCAGCAGAGGTCGTCGATCGGTTGAACCATTATGTAGAAGGCTACGTGATGGGTTCGTCATTGTTTACTGGAGAAAAAAACGCAAAACAGCCCTGAGAATCGTTGAAGGAGCTGAACGTCACAAGCCCCAAAATCTCACAACCAAACGGGTGACGGCTTTTCATACCGATGGCTATTTTTAAAAAGAAAGAGTGCTTCTAATCTTCACGGAAGCACTCTTTTTGTGTGTGCAATGTCACCACGGTTTGCTGGAAAAACAGTTGCATCACCAAATGAAAATGGTAAGATAGGAAAATGAGGAGTGAAAACTATGAAAAAATTACTGAAAGAACCGAATTTTTACTTTTGTATCGCACTTGCGGTTATGGTCATCCTCTTTATCAGTTCTTCACAAACCTATGAGCAGCAATCACAAATCGGGTTGCTTTCACGAATCTTAAAAAATGAACCATTGAAAGAGTGGCTAGAGAAGATTTCTTTTTCCTATGCTGGTTCGGAGATCAGTATTGCGGAAAAAGGCTATTTCTCATTTGTGGAATTTTTCATTCGTAAAGGCGCACATTTCTTTACCTATTTTGTCTTAGGGGGCAGTCTGTTCTTCGTTCTCGTATATCGCCGTACGCCGTATTGGCTAGCCGCTTTTTTTGCTTGGTTAGCAGCTACCGGCTATGCTGGGATCGATGAATACCATCAAATGCTGACGGGAGGACGGACGCCGCTTTTTCAAGATGTCATGCTGGATTCAGCTGGAGCACTGACCGCCGTTCTTTTGGGGTGGTTGATTTGTCAGTTATCGAAAAAGTCACCTAAACGCCGCAAAACATAACGAGTTGTCGGCGTTTTTAAGCGTTAAGCTGTTAGAAAGTATAAAAAACAAGAGGCGAAACCAATGGAAAAAAGTTTGAGTAGTGTCAAAGGCAAAACCGAGTTTGTCGTGCATGAAAGTTTGCCGGTGGGGGTTCTTCTCGCGATGGCTGGCGGCTTTTTAGATGCCTATACCTATCTCTTTCACGGTGAAGTGTTTGCGAGCATGCAGTCGGGGAATGTTATTTTGTTAGGGATCAATCTTTCAACGGGGCAGTTTGAACAAGCCTTTCGGTATCTGCCACCAATCTGTATGTTTTTAGTGGGGATCGTGGTGACGAATTATCTGCAGCATCATTTTCCGACTGGTGGTTGGATCGTTTGGCAAAATGCTGCATTGATCTTTGAAGCGGTCGGTATTTTGGTTCTGGGCTTTTTTGCGCGTTCTTTACCCAATGTCCTGGTTGATTCCGGGTTATCTTTTTTTGCAGCAATTCAATATGCCGCCTATCGGCGATTGGCAGGGATGCCCTATGCTACCACGATGACCACTGGCAATTTACGTTCGCTGGCTGATTACTTGTATTTGCGCGGGTTTAAGCAGGACCGATCAGTGACACCCAAGATCATTTCTATTTCCTTGATCATCGGCGGTTTCTTTTTTGGGGCGGTTTTAAGCAGCTTGCTGGGGATTTTCTTATTCCACCGCACCATCTGGGTGGTTTCAGGAATTTTAACCCTGGTGTTGGGGATCACGATCCATAGTCAAAATAAAGAATAGAAAAAGACATTCGCCGGAATGTCTTTTTGTCTTACTTTTTGGTGCTCGAGCGTGAATCTTTGAGATACAGCGCTATTTCTACCAGCAGTGCTGCCAGAAGATAGCTGCCAAGGACGGCTATCTGGTAAAATTTCTCTTCAATCAGCTCGTTGCGCTGCAGCAAAATGACCCCACCTAGAAAGAGCATCGCCAACAGGGAGAACCACTGCTGGGAAAAACGCCAATTGCTGACACTGGCTGTACTGCGCTTGGTGCGAAAGCCGAATATATAATTGGGTTCTTCTCGGCAAAAGAACCGGAAGACGATGAAAAAAATACCCGTAAAAATCAACAACAAAAGACCAATATCGATCGAGATCACTTCCTTTCAAGCGAGGTTTGTTGGGAAAATCAGCGAATAAAAAGGATTATCTATTTATTGTACTCGCTGTAAAGGGTTCTATGAAGGGGAACTATTGAAAAAATAGATAGTTTTGCGTAAATAAAAAGGGAGGGCGCTATAAGTCGCCATCCCTTTTTCAATTATCCGCGTTGAAATGGTCCTTTTGGTGCAATCAGTTCAAGATTGGTGCCATCTGGATCTGTAAAGTAGGCAACACCTGTCCCGAAGCCGCTTTTTAAACCATCTTGTTCTTCAAAAACGATTGGGGTACCGTCAAGTTCAACCCCGATGGCTTTTAGACGAGCAACGGCTTCATCAATATTTTCGACTTCAAAACAAAGATGCATGGCACTGATTTGCTCATTGGAATAGCTAGCTTTGTTGGATTTTGGTTCGACGTATTCTAAAAGGTCGATGTTGAGATTGTCTAAATGAAGATTGGCGTATTTGATCAATGTATCCTCTAAACCTTGCGTTTGCGCCATTCGTTTGCCACCGATCGTATCTTGATTAGCGATTTTCTTTCCAGTTAATGCTTCATAAAATTGGATGGAACGTTCGAGATTGCTGACGGTGATTCCCACGTGGTTCACCATTGAAAATCCTGTGTTTGTGTTTGTCATTATACTTCCTCCTAAGGTTTTGTTTAGTATATCGTTTGGTTAATGAAAATCGAATGTGTCTGGATCTGGACCCACTCGCAGGTCCTCATTTAATGCGTTCAAGCGAGCCATTTCATCTTCTGATAAATGGAAATCAAAAATCGCTGCATTGGCGCGCATTCGCTCAGGGTGTGTCGATTTGACATTGACTAAGATTCCTTGTTGGATAGCCCAGCGTAAAAGCACTTGTGCCGCTGATTTTTGCTGTGCATCGGCGATCGCCAAGACGGTTTCCTCTTTCAGCAGTTTGCCTTGCATCAAAGGTGACCAAGCTTGGATCGCAATCCCCTTTTCAGCACAAAAGTCCCGCAGGTCTTGCTGCGTAAGTTTGGGATGCAGTTCGATCTGATTGACGACAGGAACGACCTTAGCAGCGGCCAATAGTTGCTCCAAGTGATGAATCTGGAAGTTGCTGACCCCGATTGCTTTGATTTTTCCAGCGGCATACAAGTCTTCCAAGGCGCGCCATGACTCTTGAAATGCCTGGTTTCCCGGCCAATGGATCAAGTACAAGTCGAGATACTCGAGGTTTAAGCGGGCCAAACTTTCATTGAAAGCATGGATCGTTTCATCATAAGTTAAATGATCGTTCCAAAGTTTGGAAGTGACAAAGAGTTCTTCACGAGCCAACCCCGTTTCTTGTAAGCCTTGTTTGATTCCTTCCCCTGTTCCTGTTTCGTTGCCGTAAATAGCCGCCGTATCAATCAGGCGATACCCATTGATAATGGCCTGTTTCACGACCTCTGCTGTTTCAGCTTCAGGGATTTGAAAGACACCTAACCCCAAACCGGGGATTTTGCTGCCGTTGTTCAGTGTAACGGTATCCGATAATTTTTCGATCATAAAAACATCTCCTTTATTTTTTTCTGTAATCATCATATAATGAGGAGGTAAGGTTGTATAGTACGTACTTTTTTGTTTGATACACACATTTTGGTAACATTTGTGTGTTTACAGACTTGATGAGGTGAAAAAAATGGAAGAAAAAATTTATAATATCGGTGTAGAAGCAACGATGGATGTCATCGGCGGGAAATGGAAACCAATCATTCTTTGTAATTTACGCCATGGGGCATTGCGTCCTAGTGATTTACGGCGAAAAATTCCTGGCATCAGTCAAAAAATGTTGACGCAGCAATTGCGGGAACTAGAAGAGTCTGATATCGTTACCCGCAAATCCTATAATCAAGTACCACCCAAAGTTGAGTATTCCTTGAGTGAATATGGAGAAACGTTAGGCGGCTTATTGGATACCCTTTGCCAGTGGGGCACGATGCACGTCGCTGCGCTACAAGACAAAGGAGAACAAGTTACTTTGTTAGAACAAGAAGAGGCGATTGTCTAGCAGAGGGCAAGTGGCATGAGAAAAGGCCGGCAGAAACCATTGGTTTCCGTCGGCCTTTTTTAGGCTATGCTTGTTGGATCAATTCTAGAATGGCTTCAGCATTCATGCCGCTGTAATGATTGATGGGAAATGACAGGCGCTTGATTCGCGGCGGGATGGCCTGCTTGATCATCGGATCTGTTAAAGAAAGCAAAGGATCGACCAAAACGATTTTTTCTTGCGAAAAACGATAATTCATCAGACGTTCTGGTGTCACAACAGTCACGCTGATTTGATCCTCGGACAGCATTTGGATGTTGCGGGCGAAAATTTTAATCAGACTTCCAGCTAAAGTAGAACGATCAATAAAGACAACTTTTTCCAAAGTGATTCTCCTTTTTAATTAACATGCTTAATTAAGTATATTAATTAAATGGCGCTTTGTAAACAGGAACATTTGGGAAACAACAAAAAAGCCGCAAAAGAATTTTTTTTGCGGCTTTTGGTTCATCTATAAAAAGGTTTGACTCTTTTTTCCATTAAATCACGATCACGGGTGTCCCGACTTCGGCTTTGCTGTACAATTCTTTCATCACACCTGGCGGAGTATTGATACAGCCGTGAGAGCCGCGGGTTTTCCATAGGTCACCACCGTATTCCGTTTGCCAATCAGAATCATGGATTCCAACACCGGTCCAATCGATCGGCATCCAGTAATCAACAGGGGATGCATAATCTTCACCTGTCAAGGTTGCATCTTCTTCTTTGTTCCAGACATAGAAGACACCAGTTGGCGTTGGTGTGGCTGGTTTTCCAGAAATAATTTTCGTATCTAGCACCAGCTCGCCATCTTTGTAATACCACATGTGTTGGTTTTTCAGATCAACTTCGATATACGTGTTGCCAAATAACGGGCTGCCAGCATCGGTGCTTCCTTGAGCGATCGGTGTGCGCGTGAAGTCTTCGCCGGCTTTTAACGCCTCAATCAATGCTTCTGTTTCCGCATCGGTTTGGATCGTCCAGCTGAGGGTGCCGGCTGGAACCGTTACTTCACCTTGTTTGGTACTCTTGAAGGTCGAAGAATTGGTGCTGGTGTTGTATTGCTCTCCGATCGAAGCGACATAGCTTCTTACTTTGTCTTCGTCGATCGTGGTGTTGCCATCTTTGTAAGAGAGCCAATCCATGATCGATTCTCTTGGAATTTGAAACGTGTTTCCGTTGATCGTATAATTGCCGGTTACTTTGGCGATTTTATTCAACGAATCCATTTCTTTGGTTAGATCAGGATCATCAGCGGTCACACTTGGTTTTGTGACGTAATCGACGAGATTTAATTCCTTTTCGCCACTGACGATGGCTTCTTGTAAGTCCGCTACTGCTTTGTCCACATCAATGGCATCGCCGTCAACTTCTGGTTTGATAGAAAAGCCGTCTTCGCCTTTTTCCAATGTTGCATCGGCTGACTTGGTACGATCCTCATTTAAAGTTTCTAGTTCCTTTTGAATCGTATCCGTTTCGCTGTTTAGCGTATCTTGATCCACCGAGAGATTGTCCAGTGTTTTTTCTTCTGCAGCGGAAACATAAGCCATTCCCCAACTCCACTGGTTCTGTTCATCTTTTAATGATTGCAGTTCATTGGTGAAATCCGTTTGTAACCCAAATTGAGCAAGGTTGATTGTCTTCCATTCGTTATCGCCTTCTTTGATGGTGAAATCTTCTTGCGAATAGCGGTCATGCAGCAGGGCATTGGCCTCGGCAACAGTTTTGTTGCTGATGTCGATCCCATCGATTTCAGTCTTTGGTAAAAAACGGTTTGCATAATATGTACTTCGGTAGGTATAGCCGCCAGCGATCACTACTAATATAGCAGCCACAACGATCAGAACAATTTTCTTGGTATTGTTCTTGGCGTCAGTATGTTTGTTTGAACGAGTCATTCAACTACTCCTTTTTTCTAATGGCATAATAGATAATAACGCTTAAATCATACCATATTCCCCCAAGAAAGCGAATATGGCAAATGAAACTTCCATGAAAAATAGAAAATTCTTAAACTATCTTTAGCTAAGCTGTAGAAAAGCATTTCTTTGTATAAAAAAACTGAACGAACCGCAGCAAATCATCTTGATCAAATTGTTCTGAAAAAGAGTGAGCTGTAAGGTTCGTTCAGTGGCATAGTTGACTAGCTAAACGAAGTGAAAGAAATTATTGATTGTCTTCTGCATCTAGTTTCGCAAAAGCTTCATCAAGAATATCTTTTAATTGTTTTGCAGAAGCGGCCATCCGGTCTTTTTCACCATCCGTCAATGGGATCTCAATCACTTTTTGGATCCCTTGGGCGTTGATAACTGCAGGCGCACCGATGTACAAGTCGTTTAAGCCGTATTCGCCGTTCATGTACACAGACAATGGTAAAACAGCATTTTCATCGTCTAAGATCGCGCGAGTGATTCGTGCTAAGGCTACCGCGATCCCATAGAAAGTTGCACCTTTTTTCTCGATAATGGTGTAGGCTGCATCACGAACGCTGAAGAAAATGTTGACCATTGCTTCTTCATCGATGTCTGGGTTATTTTTGACCCATTCATAGATTTGCAAGCCGGCTACGTTGGCATGAGACCAAACAGGGAATTCTGAATCCCCGTGTTCGCCTAAGATATAGGCATGGACGTTACGGGCATCAACATCGACTAATTCAGCCAAAGCTTGACGGAAACGTGCAGAGTCTAAAGAAGTACCTGAACCGATGACGCGTTCTTTCGGGAAGCCTGAGAATTTCCAAGTCGAGTAAGTCAAAATATCGACTGGGTTCGCTGCTACTAAGAAGATTCCGTTGAACCCTGAATCAACGATTTGGGTAACTACTTCCCGGTTGATTTTCAAGTTTTTATGAACCAAATCTAAACGGGTTTCACCTGGTTTTTGAGGCGCACCAGCTGTAATAACGACTAAATCAGCATCATGTGCATCTTCATAAGAAGCGGCATAGATTTTTTTAGGGGAAGTAAAGGCCAAGGCATGGGACAAATCAATTGCGTCGCCTTCTGTTTTTGCTGTATTTATATCAATGATTCCGACTTCTTGCGCAATGTTTTGGGTCACCAGCGCAAACGCGTAACTAGAACCAACCGCACCGTCTCCAACAAGAATTACCTTTTGGTGATCTTTTTTGTTCGTTTTTGCAGTCATCTGTGTATCATTCCTTCCGCATAATTGTTTTACTCGCTATCATCCTACCATTTTCAAGTATATTTGTCATGTGATTTGCACAACAATATTACACAAAATATCGCTGTTTCAGTTGTAAATGCTTTCTTTGTTATTACGTCAAAAAGAGGATATATCAACGTTTTATTAAGATTCGTTAAGAAAGATAAAAACTGAGCAAGAGGACGCCACCATAACAGTCCATTTCGTGTTATAATTATTTCAGCAAAAGAACTGGGCGCATTTGTGTGCCCAGTATTTTGTGTTTGGATAAGAAAACCGATAAAATAGATGAAGAATCAGCTTGAAACTAGAAATAATGGAGCGTAATCGAAAAATGAAAATGATTGTAGGCTTGGGAAATCCCGGCAAAAAATATGAGAAAACCAAACACAATGTTGGCTTTATGGTAGTGGATGCCTTGGCACAAAAGTACCAAGCAACCTTTAAAAAGTCGGCTTTTGAAGCAGAAGTGGCAGAGTTTTTCTTGAAGGGTGAAAAAATCCTTTTGGTCAAACCGCAAACCTTCATGAATGAATCCGGTCGTTCGGTAGGTCCGTTGATGACCTATTTTGGCATCTATCAAGAAGAATTAGTAGTGGTCTATGATGACCTTGATTTAGCATTAGGGAAAATCCGCTTGCGCCAAAAAGGCAGTGCGGGGGGGCACAATGGAATCAAGAGTTTGATCGCGCATTTGGACTCGACAGTCTTTGACCGCATCAAAATCGGGATCGATCGGCCACGTCCAGGACAAACCGTGGTCAATCATGTACTGAGTCCTTTTGCAAAAGACGATCTGCCCATCGTTTTACAAAGTATTGATAAGGCGGTCGAGGCAAGTAGTGATTACTTGACCAACGGCGACTTTCTTGCCACAATGAATCGATTTAACTAAGGAGGGCCGAGATGGATTTAATTGAATTAATAAATAAAGTGCCGACAGTGGCGGCTTGGCATGCAGGTTTACGTGAACAGGCCCCCCGGCAATTACTGACCGGTCTAGCTGGATCGGCAAAAACATTGGCGATCACCGGTGTGTATCAGGCATTTCAAAAACAAGTGATCGTGGTGACACCAAATCTGTATTATACGAATCAACTAGCCGAAGATCTGCGCAACGTGACGGATGATGTCTATGTTTTCCCAGTGGACGAAGTGTTGTCAGCCGAAATGGCTTTTTCTTCACCAGAAGCACGAGAAGAACGAGTGGCAGCGCTGAATGCTGTTTCTCAAGGAAAAACCGGGATCTATGTGTTGCCGGTGGCGGCTTTGCGAAAGTATTTGCCTGAAAAGAAAACCTGGTTAGCCAACCAATTCCAATGGCAAATCGGCGATGAGATCGATTTAGAGCGTTTGCCGCAACAATTGATCTTGATGGGTTACGAACGGCAGTCAATGATTGGCAAACCCGGCGAATTCAGTATTCGTGGGAGCATCCTCGATATTTATCCATTAAATGCCGAATACCCCGTACGGATCGAGTTATTCGATGTAGAAATCGACTCGATGCGTTCTTTCAACGTGGAAACGCAACGCTCAGTGGAAACGCTGCAGCAAGTGGCTATTTTACCGACTACCGAATTGGTTTTCTCAGCGGAAGATTTAGCGGCGGGGCAAAAGCAGCTACAAGAATTATTGAACAAACGGTTGGCGGTCACCAAAGAAGTAACTGATCGCGCGTTTTTAGAAGACTATTTCGGCCAATTGGCCTCCCAATGGCAAGCGGGGATTCCCGGTGAAAGTGCCCGTTATTACACGGATTTGCTTTATCGTCAGCAAACGAGTGTCTTAGATTATTTTTCTGAAGACGCCTTTTTGATGATCGATGATTATGCTCGGATCATGGAGACCAATCGTGAGATCGAACGGGAAGAAGCGGAGTGGCATACCCAAAAATTAGCGGAGCTGCGGGTCTTTTCTGAACAGCAATTCGGGATCGATGTCCATCAACTGCTGCAAAAAGAAACCTTTGTGACCAGCTTCTTTTCTTTATTCCAAAAAGGAATGGGGAACATTCGCTTCCAAGCGATCCATCAATTCCAATACCGGCCGATGCAGCAGTTTTTCAGCCAAATGGGTCTCTTGAAAGTTGAGATCGATCGCTGGGAGAAGCAACAGCAAACGGTGATTTTTCTGGTCAGTGACCAAGAACGGGCCAAGAAGTTAGAGCAAGATCTGCGAGATCATGATATCTATGCCGTGCAGACGCAACAAGACCGCCTGTTTACGGGACGCACCCAAATCGTGGTGGAACGTTTGCAAAGCGGCTTTGAAATGCCGCAAGACAAGCTAGTGGTGGTTACAGAAAAAGAAATTTTCCAAAAGATGAACAAAAAAAGAGCCCGCCGGCAAAATGTCACCAATGCGGAACGTCTCAAAAGCTACAATGAGTTAAAAGCCGGCGATTATGTCGTCCATGCGAATCATGGGATCGGGAAGTACATCGGCATGGAAACCTTAGAAGTCGATGGCGTCCATCAAGATTATATGACGATCTTGTACCAAAACGAAGACAAGCTCTTTATTCCAGTCACCCAATTGAATTTGATTCAAAAATATGTGGCTTCCGAATCGAAAACACCGAAAATCAATAAATTAGGCGGCAGTGAGTGGGCGAAGACCAAGCGCAAAGTGACGGCTAAAATTGAAGACATCGCAGATGATTTGATTTTATTGTATGCCAAACGCGAATCAGAAAAAGGCTATGCCTTTCAACCAGACGATGCCTATCAAAAAGAATTTGAAGATGCCTTTCCTTATTCGGAAACCGATGATCAGCTGCGCAGTACGGCAGAGATCAAGCGGGATATGGAAAAAGAAAAGCCGATGGACCGTTTGTTAGTTGGAGATGTCGGTTTTGGGAAAACAGAAGTGGCGCTGCGGGCTGCTTTTAAAGCGATCAAAGAGAGCAAACAAGTGGCTTTCTTAGTGCCGACAACGATCTTGGCACAGCAGCACTATGAAACGATGGTCGATCGTTTTGAAGGATTCCCCGTCAATGTTGGGGTGCTGAGTCGTTTTCGGACGAAAAAACAGCAGAATGAAACGATCGAGCAAGTGCGCAAAGGGCAAGTCGATATTTTGGTGGGGACCCACCGATTATTGTCAAAAGATGTCGAGTTTGCTGATTTGGGCTTGTTGGTGATCGATGAAGAACAACGTTTTGGGGTCAAACACAAAGAGCGCTTGAAACAACTGCGTTCGCAAGTCGATGTGTTGACGTTGACGGCAACGCCGATCCCAAGAACATTGCATATGTCGATGCTGGGCGTGCGGGACCTATCTGTGATCGAAACACCACCGGAAAATCGTTACCCGATCCAAACCTATGTGATGGAGATGAATCCAGGAGCGGTGCGAGAAGCGATCCAACGGGAGATGGCACGCGGGGGCCAAGTGTTTTATCTCTATAATCGTGTCGATACGATCGAGCGAAAAGTTGAAGAACTGCAGGCGTTAGTGCCAGATGCACGAATCGCTTATGCCCACGGGCAAATGACCGAGATCCAATTGGAAAATACCCTGTTTGACTTTATTGAAGGGCAATACGATGTGTTGGTGACGACGACGATCATTGAAACCGGTGTGGATATTCCCAATGCCAATACGTTGTTTGTGGAAAATGCCGATTACATGGGGCTTTCGACGTTGTATCAGTTGCGTGGCCGTGTCGGTCGGAGTAATCGAGTCGCTTATGCGTATTTCATGTATGAACAGCAAAAAGTGTTGAACGAAGTCAGTGAAAAACGTCTGCAAGCCATTAAGGACTTTACGGAGTTAGGTTCAGGATTCAAAATCGCGATGCGAGATCTTTCGATTCGTGGGGCAGGAAATCTATTGGGGGCGCAACAGCACGGCTTTATCGATGCAGTCGGGTTTGACATGTACTCACAAATGCTGTCGGAAGCAGTCACTCGTAAACAAGGGAAAAATACCCAAACAGAAAAAACGACCGTTGAGATCGATCTGGGGATCGATGCCTACTTACCGACTTCGTATATTGAAGACGAACGGCAAAAAATCGAGATCTATAAACGAATTCGTGAGCTGGAATCACAAGAAGCAGTTGATGAACTTCAAGATGATTTATTAGACCGTTTCGGAGAATACCCTGTAGAAGTGGCGCACCTCTTAACGGTGGGCGAGATCAAAATGAACGGCGATCGTGCCTTGTTAGAAACTATCCGCAAGCAGCAACAAACCGTGTCGTTAACTTTGAGTAAAGTAGGCACGAAAAATTATTCGGTGGAGCAGCTGTTTGAAGCATTGAAAGCCACTAAATTAAAAGCCACGATGGGTGTCGATCATGAGCAAATGACCATCAAATTACAGATTCCGCCAGTGATGAAAGAAAGCACCTGGCTATTAGAAATCCAAGATTTTGTCAAAGCGTTACGGGAACAAAAATACGCCAGCCAAGGCTAGAAAGGAACCAGAGGGATGCCGAAATCACAATTGAAGCGTACGATGGAAGGGGCGTTTATTTTAACGATCGCTTCCTTTATCGCAAAAATCTTAAGTGCCGTTTATCGGGTCCCTTTTCAGAACCTGGTAGGCGACGAAGGGTTTTATGTGTATCAACAGGTCTATCCGATTTATGGATTGGCAATGACTTTGGCGTTGTCAGGTTTGCCGCAGTTTATCTCCCGCATTGTTGCTGAAGAACCTGATCCTTTGAAAAGCAAGGAGCGGCTGCAAGCGTTGACGTCTTATGTGCTTTGGTCGGCGATTGGCTTATGGGCTGTGACCTTTTTATTTGCCGGTCCAATCGCGCAAGTGATGGGGGACCATCAACTGGCAGGCTTGATTCGAGTCGTTTCCTTTACCTTTTTGTTTGTCCCACCCTTGACCTTTTATCGAGGAATGTTTCAAGGAAATCTACAAATGGTGCCAACCGCAGTGTCTCAAGTTGTAGAGCAGCTGCTTAGAGTTGGTGTGATTTTAGGTGCTGCGGCAGCTTTCCAGCAATTGGGCTGGACGATTTATCAAACGGGGACTGTCGCCATGATGGGTGCCTTAGTCGGGGGCCTTGCGGCGTGGTGGATTTTAAGTTATTATAGCCGACAAATCAACGGCAAACGCCTATCGCTATGGCATAAACCAGTCACCCGTACAGGAGAAAATACCGCTGGTTTATCCGCCTCGTTGAAAAAACGGTTCTTCTTAGAAGGCGGTCTGTTGACGATTTATAGCGGCTATTTGATCTTGTTCCAGTTAGCGGATTCGTTTTTATTGACCAATGCGCTAGAAGCGGGGGGATTGACGGCACAAGCAGCCCGGATTTCGAAAGGGATCTATGATCGCGGACAACCCCTCGTCCAACTAGGTCTTGTGGTGGCGATGGCGTTAAGCTCGACGTTTTTGCCAACGTTGACCAAGTATTTGACGGTAAAAAATCAGCAGCTGTTTGAAAAGTCGGCAAAAATGTATTTGCGCCTAACGATCGGGATTGCTTCGGCTTCTGCGGTAGGGTTAGCGATTTTGCTGCCTTATATCAACTTTGCTTTATTTAAAGACGGATCTGGCAATGCGGCGCTGGTATTGTTTGTCTTTTCCATCGCTCTGATGGCGACGATCCAAGCCTATCAAAGCATTCAACAAAGTCGCAATACCTATACCTTCGGCTTGCTCGCTGCGGGAATTGGTCTTTTAGTCAAATGTCTATCGATGTGGCCGCTGACCGCTTCTTATGGGACTGCAGGAGCAAGTATCAGTACGCTGTTGGGGTTAGGCGCGACCTTATGCTGTTTTGTGGTTTCCGAACAGCGTCGAGCACAAAGTAGCATCAATCGCTTTTGGTATGAAGGAAATTATGGAAAAAAATTATTTCTTTGTTTAGGGATCATGGCAAGCGTGCTATTCTTATATTATAGCTTCGTTGCGATCTTATTGAACGGTCCTTTGACTCATCGACTACAGGCGCTGATTTTTTGCCTAGGCGGTGTCGGTTTGGGAGGCGCAGCCTTTATCGGGGCAGCGATCAAAATCAAATTGTTAACGATTCGCGAATGGCTGTTAGTTCCATTTGGAAAGAAACTATTAAGAAGAGGTGAAAAACATGAGATTAGATAAATTTCTTAAAATCTCCCGCATCATCAAGCGTCGCTCTGTGGCCAAAGAAGTGGCAGACAAGGGACGCATTCAGATCAACGGCAAATTAGCCAAGTCAAGCAGTGACGTCAAAGTAGGCGATACTATGCGTATTCAGTTCGGGAATAAGGTCTTGGAAGTAAAAGTCAATGAATTGCATGAATCGACGAAAAAAGAAGACGCTGCAAAAATGTATGAGATTGTTTCAGAGGAAAGAATCTCAGAAAATGCTTGATTTTTACGGCATTTTCAGTTAGACAAGCTTTGCGGATGTTGGTATAATGTAAAAAACAAAGACAGCGACGGGAGCGAGTTCAGGTGGCAAAAGAATCAAATAAAAAAATAGAACTATTGCAGACCGATTATGCGAAAGAGCAATTTGCCAAGTTTGAAAAAGAGCGGCGGCAAGTCGTGTTTCGCCGACGTCGGCTGGTGGCGTTTTTCGTGGCGGCATTAGCGATATTTGCAGTCGTGGGGATTCAGATGTTTAACGACCAAATGCGCCTGCAAAAACTAAAGGAATACAAGGCGGAAACAGTCGCCGAACAAAAAGAAGCTGAACAAAAAGTGGCTTCATTGGAGCGAGATGTTGCCTTATTGCAAGACGATGAGTATGTGGCAAAATTGGCCCGCAGCCGATTCTTCTACTCAAAAGATGGCGAAAAAATTTATCCTGTCTTGCCAGATGGAACGGATTCTCAAAACACTAATGAGCGTTCTGCGCAAAGCGAACAAGAATCATCAGCCACAGAGTCACAAGATTAAGCAATGTCATACCTACTCAGCGCAGTAGTTTGAATTATTTTAAATGGGTAAAAATTAGGAGGAACATTTTTTATATGTCAATCGAAGTTGGAGCGAAACTAAAGGGCAAAGTGTCTGGTATTACAAATTTTGGTGCGTTCATTGATCTTGGTGAAGGGAAAACTGGTTTGGTGCATATCAGTGAAGTATCAAACGGATTCGTCAAAGACATTCACGACGTGTTGTCTGTTGGGGATGAAGTGACAGTACTTGTTACGGCAATCGGCAACGATGGAAAAATTGGACTATCGATCCGCAAAGCAGAAGATAAGCCGGAAGAAAAACGTGAATACCCGAAAAAAGAATTCAATCGACCAAATCCGAAAAAATCTTTTTCACGCAATCAAACTACGAATGTAAATAAACAAGACTTCGATTCATTGATGAGTTCTTTTCTAAAAGATAGTGATGATCGTCTTTCATCATTACGTCGAAATACAGAAGGAAAACGCGGTGGCCGCGGCGGACGCCGTAACTAAACATGAATAGCAAGTTGGAAAAAGCTGAAACAAAACTGTTGGTTCGTTTTGTTTCAGCTTTCTTTCTTGTGGGTCTACCAAATGAGAAGGAGGGCAAATGATGGTCATTCAAACCGTTCGAGGGCAACTCACTGCCATCGATCCTGAAAAAAAACGCCGCTTTTTGCTGGCGGTATCGACGGGAGTCGACTCCATGGTCTTGCTGCAGGTCTTTTGTCAGTTGTTTCCCGAAATGCAAAAAGAGCAGGTCTTTGGTGTGGCACATGTAAACCATCAATTGCGTCCAGCATCTGCTGAGGAAGCTGCTTTTTTACGGCAGTACTGCCAAGAACGCGGCATTCCTTTTTATGAGCGGTGCTGGGAAAATCCGCCAGAAACTGGCATAGAAGCTAGCGCTCGGGACTTTCGCTATACGTTTTTTGCCGATGTCATGTCCCGAGAAGGCTATGATGTTTTGCTGACTGCTCACCACAGTGATGACCAAGTAGAAACGATGCTGATGAAGATGATGCGAGAAGGCCGCTTGCAATCGGCTGGCGGGATGCAGCAGCAGCAGCCTTTTCACGCTGGAATCCTGTTGCGGCCGTTGCTTAGTGTCAGTAAGACAGCGATTTACGACTATGCGCAAGTACAGCAGATTCCCTACTTTGAAGACGAAAGCAATCACGAACCGCTGTATTTGCGAAACCGACTACGCCAGCAAGTAGTGCCGGCATTAAAAGCGGAAAATCCGCAACTGTTGCCGCATTTTCAACAGCTTTCTGTAGAAATGCAGTTCGCCAATCAGTTGATCCAGCAAGAGCAGCAGCAATGGTTGTCTGCGTTCGTTCAACAGCAAGCTACTCGCTTAGTGATCGATCTGCAACAGCTGCCGACGTTTTCGCCGGCGCAGCGCTATTTTTTCTATGCGGGGTTTTTGCAACAAGCAGAAGCTTTTACAAAGCAGCCACTCAATCAAAAACAGCTGCCACAGCTATTGCGTTTGCTAGACGAAAAGAAAGGGCAATGGCAATTGGCGTTGCACAAACAGTGGCAGCTGCGGCGCAGTTATGACCAATTACTATTGGAACCCATTGCTGTTCCCCAAAAGCCTGCAGCGCCGTTGACAGAAGTCAGTCAGCGTCTGGTTTTAGGAGAAGGGATCTATCTTTCTGAAAAGGAATGGATTGGGTATTTTCCGATAAATGAACAGCATATTCCCAAAAAAATCACAAATTGGTCAGAGTTTTCCCAAGATTTACCGCTAAACTATTCCTCTGAGCTGATCGTACGTAAGCGTCAGCCAGGAGACCGAATCCGCTTGGCACGTGGCCTGACCAAAAAGATCAGTCGTTTTTTTATCGATTCAAAAATTCCTAATGAAGAGCGAGAAAAAAGTTGGGTCGTCACAAACCTTGATAAACAGGTGATTGCCTTACTACCTCATGCATTTTCCTATTTGAGTATTACGCCAGAAACTGATAAAATACACTACATACTTCTTTATAAATATCAGAAGTAAGAGTTGGAAGGAGAACTTTATGCTAGATAAAGATATTGAGAAAATTTTGATTTCCCGTGACGAAATCAAAAATCGTTGTGTGGAACTTGGTCAAGAATTAACGGCGGCTTATGCGGATAAAAATCCTCTAGTCGTAGGTGTACTGAAAGGTGCCGTTCCTTTCATGGCAGACATCGTTCGTGAGATGGATTGTTACTTGGAGTTAGACTTCATGGATGTCTCAAGTTATGGCAATGCCATGATTTCATCTGGAGAAGTCAAAATCATTAAAGATTTAGATACAAATGTTGAGGGCCGCGATCTTTTGATCGTTGAAGACATCATTGACAGCGGTCGCACGTTGGCTTATCTGGTAGATCTATTCAAATACCGTAAAGCGAAATCAGTGAAAATCGTGACGTTATTAGATAAGCCGGAAGGCCGTGTTGTTGAGATCGATGCTGATTACGTCGGCTTCGATGTGCCAAATGAGTTTGTTGTTGGATATGGACTGGACTATGCAGAGCAATATCGAAACTTACCTTACGTTGGCGTCTTAAAACCTAGTGTTTATCAGTCAAATTAGTGACTGTTCTAAATCAATTGTGATACAATTAAATGGTCAGGATTGATAAAACAAAATAGCCAGGGAGGTACGCATGAATAAGAAAAATAACGGTATGGTAAAAAATACCTTATATTATGTACTTGTCTTGTTGGCGATGGTCATGGTCGTTTATTTCATTTTTGGAAATGGCAATCAGCAGACCCCAACGATCGAGTACTCCACGTTTACAGAACAACTGAAAGACGGGAAGGTCAAACAATTTACTGTCCAACCCGCTAACGGTGTTTATCGAATCGTGGGTGAATACAATGAAGAACAAACTGTCAGCAATGACAACAGCTTGTCTGTTTTAGGCAATACACAGGCGAGTTCGACCCGCTTTTCAACGATCATTTTACCAAATGATTCTACGTTGAGCGAAGTCACCAGTCTGGCCTCAGCACAAGGGGTCAAAACTACCATCGAAGAAGAATCCAACAGTGGTATTTGGTTATCGCTTTTGGTTAGCTTCTTACCACTTGTGATCATCATTTTCTTCTTCTATATGATGATGAGCCAACAAGGCGGCGGCGGTGGCGGTGGCGGCC
Source organism: Enterococcus sp. AZ149 (assembly GCF_051714285.1). NCBI lineage: Bacteria > Bacillati > Bacillota > Bacilli > Lactobacillales > Enterococcaceae > Enterococcus > Enterococcus sp. AZ149. The sequence goes on along the minus strand of NZ_JBIORO010000001.1, from coordinate 3,197,576 downwards.
GTGTGATGAACTTTGGCAAATCAAAAGCCAAAGAAGCGGACAAAAAAGCCAACCGCGTACGTTTTTCAGACGTAGCCGGTGCAGAAGAAGAAAAACAAGAACTTGTCGAAGTCGTGGAATTCTTGAAAGATCCTCGACGTTTCGTTGAATTAGGTGCCCGTATCCCAGCAGGTGTCTTACTTGAGGGACCTCCGGGAACCGGGAAAACGTTGCTAGCCAAAGCCGTTGCCGGTGAAGCTGGCGTACCGTTTTACTCGATCTCTGGTTCAGATTTCGTTGAAATGTTTGTCGGTGTCGGTGCAAGCCGGGTACGTGACTTATTTGAAACAGCGAAGAAAAATGCACCAGCCATCATCTTTATCGATGAAATCGATGCTGTCGGTCGCCAACGTGGTGCCGGTATGGGTGGCGGACATGATGAGCGGGAACAAACATTGAACCAATTATTGGTTGAGATGGATGGTTTTGATGGGAATGAAGGCGTGATCGTCATTGCCGCAACGAACCGTTCGGATGTTCTAGATCCAGCGTTGCTGCGTCCAGGTCGTTTTGACCGTCAGATTTTAGTTGGTCGTCCAGACGTGAAAGGCCGTGAAGCAATCCTCCGTGTTCATGCTCGGAACAAACCTTTATCAGATGATGTTGATTTGAAAGTCGTTGCCCAACAAACACCGGGCTTTGCCGGTGCGGATCTGGAAAACGTCTTGAACGAAGCCGCCTTAGTTGCTGCTCGTCGTAACAAGAAAAAAATCGATGCTTCAGATATCGATGAAGCAGAAGACCGCGTGATCGCTGGTCCTGCGAAGAAAGACCGTGTCATCAACAAACGCGAACGTGAAATGGTTGCTTACCATGAAGCAGGACATACCATTGTTGGTTTAGTCTTGAGTCGTGCCCGTGTGGTACACAAAGTAACCATCATTCCTCGGGGGCGAGCTGGTGGGTACATGATCGCCTTGCCGAAAGAAGATCAATTCTTGATGACTAAAGAAGATATGTTTGAACAAATCGTTGGCTTGCTAGGTGGACGTACGGCTGAAGAAATCATCTTCGGTGTGCAATCAACGGGGGCTTCCAATGACTTTGAACAAGCAACTGCGCTTGCAAGAAGCATGGTGACAGAATATGGAATGAGCGATAAATTAGGTCCAGTTCAATATGAAGGAAACCATCAAGTCTTTGTCGGTCGCGATTACGGTCAAACAAAAGCATACTCTGAACAAGTTGCCTTTGAAATTGATCAAGAAGTTCGCAAGATTTTAATGGATGCCCATCAAAAAGCCCATGAAATCATTGAAGAACATCGTGCCCAACACAAATTGATCGCTGAAAAACTACTTGAACATGAAACATTGGATGCTAAAGCAATCAAATCCTTGTTTGAAGAAGGCAAAATGCCTGCAGGGACTGAAAGCTCTGAGTATCCTAGTGAAAAAGCCCAAACGTTTGAAGAAGCGAAACGTGCGCTGGAAGAAAAAGATGCAGAGAAGCAAGCTGCAGAAAAACACAGCGAAGATGCATCATCAAACGATTTTGATCAACAATTGGAAGACGTTCGCCGCAATAGCGAAAGCCAACCGACTGATCAAGAAAACAAAGATGATAACGCCTAAAACAAGACGTATCAAGGCGCCGAGGAAACTCGGCGCCTTTTTGTTTCTATTTAAGAAGACTTTTCTTAAATTCAAACACATTCAGTTGAAAAAAGCGGCGCTTCCTAGTATGATTCATTAATGAATAAAAAGGAGAATCAAGATGAAGGATTATTTATTAAAAGCACTCGCATATGACGGCTTCGTCCGAGCATACGCCGTATCGGCAACAGAGACGATCGCCGAAGCACAACGACGCCATGAAACATGGAATACGGCATCTGCTGCTTTAGGGCGAGCGATGGTGGGAAGTTTGTTATTAGGCAGTACCTTAAAAGGGGAAGACAAATTGACCGTCAAAATTCAAGGAAATGGTCCTGCTGGGGCAATCGTCGTAGACAGCAATGGCCGTGGGGACGTAAAAGGATACATAAAAAATCCACAGATCAGTCTGCCATTGAATCCTCAAGGAAAATTGGATGTTCGGGGCGCAGTGGGAGACCAAGGAATTTTTACCGTAATCAAAGACTTAGGGCTAAAAGAACCTTTCTCTGGACAAACACCGATCGTCTCTGGGGAACTTGGGGAAGACTTTACTTATTATTTAGCAGTGTCAGAACAGATTCCTTCTGCTGTTGGTCTGAGTGTATTAGTAGAAACCGATGATTCGATTCGGGCAGCCGGTGGATTTATGCTACAGATCATGCCTGGTGCCAGTGAAGAGATCATTGATGCCATCGAAAAACGTTTGGGAGAATTGCCTCGAGTGTCAACCTTGATCGATGAAGGCCAATCACCAGAAGAGGTCTTAGCGACATTGTTACCAGACACGACGATCGAAGTACTAGAAAAAATGCCCGTCCAGTTCCACTGTGATTGTACGAAAGAAAAATTTGCGACAGCGATCATCACCTTAGGGGCTGAGGAGATCCAAGCAATGATCGATGAAGATCATGGGGCAGAGGCAGTCTGCTCGTTTTGTGGCAACAAGTATCATTTTGATGAAACGGAATTGGCGGCGTTGAAGAAAGAGGCGGAAGCGTAAGTGAAAGATAGACAGACATGGCAGATCGGCTCGGTTGAGATTCCTAACCGCGTCGTCGTTGCGCCAATGGCGGGGATCACCAATTCTGCGTTTCGTGTGACAGTCAAAGAATTTGGCGCGGGTTTAGTCGTCTGTGAGATGATCAGTGATCGAGGGATTCAACTGCGTAACAAGAAGACCCTTGAGATGCTGTTTATTGACGAGACCGAGCATCCTCTTAGTATTCAGATTTTTGGTGGGAATAAAGCATCCTTAGTAGAAGCAGCGCAATTTGTCGCAGAGAACACAACTGCCGATATCATTGATATCAATATGGGGTGTCCTGTAAACAAAATCATCAAAGCAGAAGCTGGTGCGAAGTGGCTTTTAGATCCCGACAAGGTTTATGAAATGGTCCATGCTGTTTCCAGTGCGATCGACAAGCCCGTTACCGTCAAAATGCGGATCGGTTGGGATGAGCAACACGTCTTTGCGGTTGAGAATGCCCAAGCCGCGGAAGCAGCGGGTGCCGCAGCAATCGGTATGCATGGCAGAACCCGTGTACAGATGTATGAAGGATCGGCTGATTGGGACGTTTTGAAACAAGTGAAGCAAAGTATCACCATTCCTTTTATGGGCAACGGCGATGTCAGAACCCCTGAAGATGCGAAACGAATGTTGGAAGAAGTCGGCGCTGATGCAGTGATGATCGGACGGGCAGCCTTAGGCAATCCGTGGATGATCCACCGCACCAAGCAATACTTGGAGACAGGCGAGTTATTGCCGGAACCAACACCACGAGAAAAAATTTCGACAGCGAAACTTCATTTAGAACGGTTGGCTGATCTAAAAGGGGAAAAAATCGCTTCGCGAGAATTCCGCCAACATGCTGCGTACTACTTAAAAGGTATTTCACGGGCAGCCAAAGTGAAGGCAGCTATCAATCAAGCAGAAGATAAGCAAACGATTTTTGATTTATTGGATGCATTTGTAGAGAAGACCGAAAAACAGCCGGTAGCAACTTTTAAGGAATAAGAAACAAATCAAGTCGATTCGAAAGTTCGGCTTGATTTTTTGCGTCATCATTGGCATTATAAGAAGGAAACCCAAGTTAAGAATGGAGGAAAACTCGTGACAGAGGAACGACAAACACAAGAAGAATTGAATGATCAAATGTTGGTTCGCCGTGAAAAGATGGAAAAACTACGGGAAGAAGGCATTGATCCTTTTGGCAAGCGATTCGAACGCACCCATAATTCTGCCGAGTTACATGAGTTATTTGATCAAAGAACCAAAGAAGAATTAGCCGAAATGAATCTTTCAGCAAGCATTGCAGGAAGAATCGTTACAAAACGTGGAAAAGGGAAGGCTGGTTTTGCGCATTTACAAGACCGCGAAGGCCGTATTCAAATATATGTACGTAAAGACCAAGTCGGGGACGAACCTTACGAAGTATTCAAGCATGCAGATCTAGGTGATTTCTTTGGTGTATCTGGTGAAATCATGAAGACCGACACTGGCGAAGTGACCATCAAAGCCAAAGAAATCGTGATCTTATCCAAAGCATTGCGTCCATTGCCAGACAAATACCATGGCTTGACGAACGTAGAACAACGCTACCGTCAACGTTACTTGGATTTGATCAGTAATAAAGAGAGCTTTGATCGTTTCATGAAACGAAGCCAAATCATTAGCGAAATTCGTCGTTACCTTGACGGACATGGATATATCGAAGTCGAAACGCCAGTATTGCATAATCAAGCAGGTGGTGCAGCGGCTCGTCCCTTCATTACACACCACAATGCCTTAGACATGGATCTGTATTTACGGATCGCACTTGAGCTTCACTTGAAACGATTGATCGTGGGTGGCATGGAAAAAGTCTATGAGATCGGCCGCGTTTTCCGAAATGAAGGAATCGATACGACCCATAATCCCGAGTTTACGATGCTAGAAGCGTATACAGCATATACAGATTTCAAAGATGTGATGGATTTGACAGAAGGCATTATCCGTAATGCTGCTGAAAAAGTCTTGCATACAGCAACGATCCAATACGATGGACAAGAAGTCGATTTAGCTAGCGACTTTGCACGAATCCATATGGTCGATGCAATCAAAAATCAAACAGGTGTTGATTTCTGGCAACCAATGTCCGTTGAAGAAGCGCGTAGTTTAGCGAAAGAACATCATGTTGAAATCACTGATGCCATGACTGTTGGCCATATCATCAATGAATTCTTTGAGACATTTGTTGAAGAAACGTTACAGCAGCCAACCTTTGTCTTTGGTCATCCAGTGGAAGTTTCGCCATTAGCGAAAAAGAATCCAGAAGATGAACGCTTTACGGATCGCTTTGAATTATTTATCGTTGGTCGTGAATTTGCGAATGCCTTCACGGAATTGAATGACCCAATCGATCAAAGAGAACGTTTTGAAGGACAAGAAAAAGAGCGCGAAGCAGGAAATGATGAAGCCCATGGGGTGGATGAAGATTTCTTAGAAGCACTTGAATACGGTATGCCGCCAACTGGTGGATTAGGGATCGGGATCGACCGCTTAGTGATGCTGTTGACCGATGCACAATCGATTCGTGACGTTTTATTATTCCCGACAATGAGATAAAAAAGCTCCGTCCACTCGCAAGAGATGGGCGGCTTTTTTTCTTGTCTGCTGGATCAGGGAGAAAAACAGTGAGGAATTAGAGGGGAAAAAGCCAGGGTAATTGCTAGAAAACGGATTAAATGCGAACGATAAAAGCTGGATTCAATGTGATTAGACGGGTTTGTAAAAATTAAAAAAAGCCATAGAAAATGATTGACCGCAAGGGATTTAGTTGGTATATTATTACATGTGCCAAATGACTGAAATGAATTCGTAAAAAGAATTGAAAAAAGTGGTTGACGCACAGCTCGACAGATGATATTATAACGAAGTCGCAATTTTAAAATAGTTAATCGACGTTGATACATCAACAAAATTAATTGAAAAAAGTTGTTGACAAATAACAAATCATTTGTTATTCTAATGAAGTCGCTGAGACAGCCGCTGCGAAGTTGAAAAACAACGAGCGAAAAAAACTTTTAAAAAAGAGTTGACAATCAATTGTCGCTCTGATATGATATAAAAGTTGCTAACACAGCACTGTAGACCTTTGAAAACTGAACAAAGCAAGCAAACGAACCAATGTGTAGGACGTTTCAATTTATTGAAACAAATACATGCAAGCAATAGCTAGCAAAGTTAATTTTTATGAGCTTAATGACCGTATGGTCATTCAAACAAATCATTATGAGAGTTTGATCCTGGCTCAGGACGAACGCTGGCGGCGTGCCTAATACATGCAAGTCGAACGCTTTTTCTTTCACCGGAGCTTGCTCCACCGAAAGAAAAAGAGTGGCGAACGGGTGAGTAACACGTGGGTAACCTGCCCATCAGAAGGGGATAACACTTGGAAACAGGTGCTAATACCGTATAACACTATTTTCCGCATGGAAGAAAGTTGAAAGGCGCTTTTGCGTCGCTGATGGATGGACCCGCGGTGCATTAGCTAGTTGGTGAGGTAACGGCTCACCAAGGCAACGATGCATAGCCGACCTGAGAGGGTGATCGGCCACACTGGGACTGAGACACGGCCCAGACTCCTACGGGAGGCAGCAGTAGGGAATCTTCGGCAATGGACGAAAGTCTGACCGAGCAACGCCGCGTGAGTGAAGAAGGTTTTCGGATCGTAAAACTCTGTTGTTAGAGAAGAACAAGGATGAGAGTAAAACGTTCATCCCTTGACGGTATCTAACCAGAAAGCCACGGCTAACTACGTGCCAGCAGCCGCGGTAATACGTAGGTGGCAAGCGTTGTCCGGATTTATTGGGCGTAAAGCGAGCGCAGGCGGTTTCTTAAGTCTGATGTGAAAGCCCCCGGCTCAACCGGGGAGGGTCATTGGAAACTGGGAGACTTGAGTGCAGAAGAGGAGAGTGGAATTCCATGTGTAGCGGTGAAATGCGTAGATATATGGAGGAACACCAGTGGCGAAGGCGGCTCTCTGGTCTGTAACTGACGCTGAGGCTCGAAAGCGTGGGGAGCGAACAGGATTAGATACCCTGGTAGTCCACGCCGTAAACGATGAGTGCTAAGTGTTGGAGGGTTTCCGCCCTTCAGTGCTGCAGCAAACGCATTAAGCACTCCGCCTGGGGAGTACGACCGCAAGGTTGAAACTCAAAGGAATTGACGGGGGCCCGCACAAGCGGTGGAGCATGTGGTTTAATTCGAAGCAACGCGAAGAACCTTACCAGGTCTTGACATCCTTTGACCACTCTAGAGATAGAGCTTCCCCTTCGGGGGCAAAGTGACAGGTGGTGCATGGTTGTCGTCAGCTCGTGTCGTGAGATGTTGGGTTAAGTCCCGCAACGAGCGCAACCCTTATTGTTAGTTGCCATCATTTAGTTGGGCACTCTAGCGAGACTGCCGGTGACAAACCGGAGGAAGGTGGGGATGACGTCAAATCATCATGCCCCTTATGACCTGGGCTACACACGTGCTACAATGGGAAGTACAACGAGTTGCGAAGTCGCGAGGCTAAGCTAATCTCTTAAAGCTTCTCTCAGTTCGGATTGTAGGCTGCAACTCGCCTACATGAAGCCGGAATCGCTAGTAATCGCGGATCAGCACGCCGCGGTGAATACGTTCCCGGGCCTTGTACACACCGCCCGTCACACCACGAGAGTTTGTAACACCCGAAGTCGGTGAGGTAACCTTTTTGGAGCCAGCCGCCTAAGGTGGGATAGATGATTGGGGTGAAGTCGTAACAAGGTAGCCGTATCGGAAGGTGCGGCTGGATCACCTCCTTTCTAAGGAATATTTCGGAAGACTACACATCGTTTGCCTTTGTTCAGTTTTGAGAGGTCTACTCTCAAGTAAAAACCCGGGGCCTTAGCTCAGCTGGGAGAGCGCCTGCTTTGCA
>NZ_JBIORO010000001.1:1580000-3185000 GCF_051714285.1 Enterococcus sp. AZ149 | reverse complement strand
GGGTTCGAATCCCGTACGGATCATTTTTTACTTTTGGAGGATTACCCAAGTCCGGCTGAAGGGAACGGTCTTGAAAACCGTCAGGCGGGTAAAACCGTGCAAGGGTTCGAATCCCTTATCCTCCTTAACTGTCTCTTTTGTTGCGAGCAAAAGAATCACAGTCCTTTAATTACTGAAAAGTAATTACTTATCGCGGGATGGAGCAGTCTGGTAGCTCGTCGGGCTCATAACCCGAAGGTCGTAGGTTCAAATCCTGCTCCCGCAATCGCTTTGTTTAACGGCAAAGCAGCAATACAAAGCTTCTGGTTTGGTAGTTCAGTTGGTTAGAATGCCTGCCTGTCACGCAGGAGGTCGCGGGTTCGAGTCCCGTCCAGACCGTTGTTTTTGGCTCGGTAGCTCAGTTGGTAGAGCAATGGATTGAAGCTCCATGTGTCGGCAGTTCGATTCTGTCCCGCGCCATAGGAATGCGGGTGTAGTTTAGTGGTAAAACTACAGCCTTCCAAGCTGTTGTCGCGAGTTCGATTCTCGTCACCCGCTTTGCATTTTTTATTTGGGGCCTATAGCTCAGCTGGTTAGAGCGCACGCCTGATAAGCGTGAGGTCGATGGTTCGAGTCCATTTAGGCCCATTACATTTTCAAACTGGTCCGTTGGTCAAGCGGTTAAGACACCGCCCTTTCACGGCGGTAACACGGGTTCGAATCCCGTACGGATCATGCAAACACTCTTGAGAGTGTTTTTTTATTACCAAAAATGATCTTTTTTATCATTTTTCAACTACGAAGGGTCAAAATTTGTTATAATCAGTCCGTTGCAAGTTCCCGAAAGGATTCGCAGCTGCGAAGATGCCTTGTAACCGAAACATATATTAGGGGGAATACAAAAATGACAGAGAAACACTTATTTACATCAGAGTCCGTTTCAGAAGGACACCCAGACAAAGTAGCCGACCAAATCAGTGATGCCATCTTAGATGCGTTGCTTGCCGAAGATCCAATGGCTCGGGTTGCTTGTGAAACGTCAGTTACCACCGGATTGGTTTTAGTTTTTGGAGAAATTTCTACTTCTGCTTACGTAGATATCCAAAAAGTCGTCCGTGAAACCATCAAAGAAATCGGCTATACACGAGCAAAATTCGGCTTTGACGGCGATACGGTTGCTGTTTTAGTAGCGATCGATGAGCAATCACCAGATATCGCTCAAGGCGTTGACGATGCTTTAGAAAGTCGCGGAGAAACGGATAAAGAAGATATCGGTGCCGGTGACCAAGGCTTGATGTTTGGTTTTGCCGTTGATGAAACACCTGAATTGATGCCTTTACCAATCGCATTGAGTCATCGGTTAGTCCGTCGATTAGCAGAGTTGCGTAAAAACAATGAACTAAGCTACTTGCGTCCAGATGCAAAATCGCAAGTAACTGTTGAATATGATGATAACGATCAACCACAAAGAGTGGACACCGTCGTTATTAGTACCCAGCATGATGATGCGGCTGATAATGAAACGATCCACCGTGATGTCATTGAAAAAGTGATCAAAGAAGTGATTCCTGCCGATCTTTTAGACGAGCAGACAAAATATTATATTAATCCTACTGGTCGTTTTGTGATCGGCGGTCCTCAAGGGGATGCCGGTTTGACAGGCAGAAAAATCATCGTTGATACTTATGGCGGCTATGCTCGTCATGGTGGCGGTGCGTTTTCTGGAAAAGACGCAACCAAAGTTGACCGTTCAGCCAGCTATGCGGCTCGCTACATTGCCAAAAACATCGTAGCAGCAAAGCTAGCCAAAAAAGTGGAAGTCCAATTAGCCTATGCGATCGGTGTGGCACAGCCCGTTTCGATCAGCATCAACACTTTTGGTACCGGAACCGTCAGCAACGAGCGCTTGATCCAAGCGGTACGAGAAAACTTTGATTTGCGACCAGCAGGAATTATTGAAATGTTAGATTTGCGCCGTCCGATTTATCGTCAGACTGCCGCTTACGGACATTTCGGTCGTACAGATATCGATTTGCCATGGGAACGCACCGACAAGGTGGCGGCACTTTTGGCAAGTGTGAAGGATTAAAAGAGGCGACCTCTATTGATGACTATCAATAGGGGTTCTTTTTTTTGGAGTAAAAGGAGGAGTTACATGCGAACCAATGTAAAATTAGTCACTATTGCGGTCTTTGTCGCAACGTTTATGACCGCGATCGAAGGAACGATCATTACGACAGCGATGCCTACCATCGTTAGTTCATTGAAAGGGATCGAGATCATGAACTGGGTCTTCTCGATCTATCTTTTGACCAGTGCGATGTTGACCCCGATCTACGGCAAGTTTGCCGATAACATCGGCCGCAAACCAGTCTTTCTATTTGGTACGCTGCTGTTTATTATCGGGTCGGCGTTTTGTGGGATGGCCAACACAATGTTGACGTTGATCATTGCCAGAGCGTTGCAAGGATTAGGCGCAGGGGCCATGATGCCCGTTGCCCTAACGATCATTGCGGACCTGTATCCTGTTGAAAAGAGGGCGAAAGTCTTAGGGCTCAATAGTACTGCTTGGGGGATCGCCAGTGTCGTTGGTCCCTTAGCCGGTGGATTGATCGTAGATACGATCGGGTGGCATTGGATCTTCTTTATCAACGTGCCCATCGGATTAGGGTTGATCGCCTTAATTTGGTTTTATTTTCATGAAGAAAAAAAGGCCTTTGCTGCAGTCAACATTGATTATGCAGGCAGTCTCTTGTTGATGTTGACGTTAGTAGGGCTCCTGCTAGGCTTCCAATTGCTAGGAGATTATGGTGTAAGTCTGCCTGTTATCGGTCTGTTCGTTTTTTCTGTCCTCACGTTTATCGGCTTCATTCGTGTGGAGAAAAAAGCAGCAGATCCGATTATTGATCTGAAGCTGTTCCACTCAAAACTATTTGTGGTGGTCAACATCGTAGCAGCTTTGGCTAGCGGCTTCCTGATGGGGATCGATGTTTATATCCCAATGTGGATGCAAGGGGTCTTAGGCATGAGTGCGGGGATTGGCGGGCTTGTGTTGGCACCGTTGTCGATTTTATGGATGATTGGTTCCTTCTTAGCCAGCCGTTGGTTGACACAGCACAGTGTCAGCTGGGTCTTGACGGTTAGCTTGTTGATCACGGCTACCGGTGCTTTGTGGTTGTTTTTGACACCGGCACAGACTTCATTCTGGTTGTTCTTGGTCATTTCTTCTATTACGGGCGTCGGATTAGGGGCAACGATGGTGGTTTGTACCGTTACTGCCCAAACCAGCGTTGCACCCACCCAAGTCGGCGTGGCGACTTCTTTTAATACCCTGCTGCGAACGATCGGGCAAACCATTATGGTGGCGGTCTTCGGTATCGTTTTAAACACCAGCAATAGCGTGGGCTTGGCACAGGCGCAAGTCACTGATAGCAGTGTCATGAATCAGCTGGTTGATCCAGCCGCCGCGCGTCAGCTGCCAACAGCCTTATTAGGGCAATTACGGGAGATTCTTTATAGCGGTCTACACTGGGTTTTTGGGATCGGTGTTTTACTCATTGTGCTAGCGATTGGTTTGACCCGCACGATTTCGCGAGAATCTGGTACAATATAAAAAAAGGATCGCAGGTGATTGTATGGCTTTTTTACAAGCAAATATCTATTCAAATGTTCTTGAAATGGAGGTAATGATCGATGTGATCTTGCCTCAAAGTACCAAGAAAAAAATCGGTACGCAAAGCCAATCGACGGGCACAGATCTCCCGGTGCTTTATTTATTGCATGGGATGAACGGAAATCATAGTGTCTGGCAGCGACGGACGTCGATCGAGCGATATGCCGCAGAGTATCAACTAGCGGTCATCATGCCGTCTACTGATCTGGGCTGGTATACCGATACGACCTACGAAATGAAGTATTGGACGTTTATCGCCGAAGAATTACCACAAATTTGTCATGAACTGTTTCCTCAACTGACGCAAAAACGAGAAAAAACTTTTGCAGCAGGTCTCTCGATGGGGGGCTATGGGGCAGTAAAACTTGGGCTGCGCAAGCCTGACCAGTTTGCGGCGGTAGCGTCTTTGTCTGGCGCATTAGCGCTGGCTGAAAGCATGGATTCCTTGCTGCAGCTGCGAAGCCAAGCTTATTGGGAAGGAATCTTTGGCCCTTTAGAGCAATTCAAAGGGTCAGAAAATGATTTGATCCATCTGATTGAGACCATCGATCCAAGCACCGCGCCGCGCTTTTTTATTAGCTGCGGAACCGAGGATCAGCTGTATCCGGCAAGTGAATATGCGGTGGATAAGCTGCAAAAACGCAAACTAGCCGTAACGTTTGAATCGGGAACTGGGGATCATGATTGGAATTTTTGGGATCAATGGATCCAACGAGTCCTGCAATGGCTTTTTAGTGAATAAAAAAACCATCAGTCGATCGACACCTTAACGTGCCGAGGACTGATGGTTTTTTCGTTCGATACAAAATAAGATCGGCGGCTGGTTGCGCTGATTGATAAATTGATAGGAAAGGACATTATATTCCTCTTGCGGCAGCTGCTGACAAAAGGAGTGGACTTCTTTCAGCTCTGCTTCGCCGCCAGCGTGTCCATAATAGCAGACGAGGATGATTCTACCTTTCGGGACTAAACGTGTCAGTAAAGCTTCTAAAGCCGTTTTCGTTGTATCAGGCAGCGTGATGATCGCTTTGTCCCCTTTCGGCAAGTAGCCTAAATTGAAAATGGCGGCGTGAACCGGACCACTCACAACATCTGCCAACGTCTCATGGCCTTGATGGATCAGCTGAACTTGCGGCAACAGCTCTTTTTCAGTCAAACGTTTTTTGGTGGCTTGGAGGGCTTGTTCTTGAATATCAAAAGCAAACACCTGACCAGTCGGCCCAACTAAGGAAGCCAGTAATTCCGTGTCAAAGCCGTTGCCCATCGTGGCATCAACAGCGGTATGTCCCGGTTGCACAACTTCTTTTAAAAGGGTGTGGCTATAGCGCATGGCGGTCGGCAGCATTGACAAGCTCCTTTCGCACGTTGAATTTCCCTTGATAGGAGTTGCGGCGTAGCATTTCTTGATCAATCTCATTCAAGACTTCCCATTTTTTCAAACTCCACATTGGACCTACCAGAGAATCCCATGGTGCATCGCCTGTCAAGCGATGAATGATGATCTCTGGGGGGATCATTTCTAACTGATCGCAGATCAATGACACATAGGTATCGCGCCGCATCAAATGCAAACGTCCCTCATGATAATCCCGCAGCATCCGAGTATTGCGCATCAAATGCAGCAGGTGCAGTTTGATGCCTTGGATATCAGAATCTTGAATGGTGCGGCGGACGTTTTCTTGCATCATCTCGATCGTCTCGCCTGGCAGGCCATTGATCAAATGGGTACAGACACGAATATTGTGTTTGCGCAGGCTGGCGACGCCGTCTAAGTAGGTTTGATAATCATGGGCGCGGTTGATGGCATTGCTCGTGGTTTCAAAAGTCGTTTGCAGTCCTAATTCGACCCATAAATAAAAGCGTTGATTGAGCTCTGCCAGATAGTCAACGACATCTGCTGGTAAGCAGTCTGGTCGGGTCCCAATGGAGATCCCGACAACACCAGGTAGTGTCAGTACTTGCTCGAAGCGCTCGCGGATCACTGCCACCGGTGCGTGGGTGTTCGTAAAATTTTGAAAATAGACAATGTATTTGTCCACTTGCGGCCACTTTTTGTGCATCATGGCGATCTCTTTTTCAAACTGCTCTGGTAGCGGGGCTTCAGGTGCTACGATCATATCGCCAGAGCCGGACACACTGCAAAATGTACAGCCGCCTTTGGCAACGGTGCCGTCACGATTGGGGCAGTCGAAGCCCGCATCGATGGGAACTTTAAAGATTTTTTCGCCAAATTCTTGCCGCAAAGCAAAGTTCCATGAATGGTATCGTTTGTTTTTATCTTCTGCATAAGGAAATGGATTCATTTTTTTACCTTCTTTTATAATTGTTTACGCGTGAAGCGCCAGACAAAACGTTTTTGCAAGTAGTAAGGGTAGGTCAACAGCAGCCAAGACAGGCCGACACAAAAACCGCCTAACACATCACTGGGAAAATGCACGCCAACATAGATGCGGCTGATGCCGATATAACTGATCAATAGGCCTAACAGAATACGGAGTCCCCATTGCCAAAAAGGCTGCTTGAAGAAAACCGGGACCAAGAAGAGCAATGTTCCATAAAAAACCATACTGCCTGTCGAGTGTCCGCTAGGGAAACTAAAACTTGATTCCGTGACTAAGTGTTCAAGGGTTGGTCGCTCCCGTAAAAAGACCAGTTTGATCAATGGGTTAAAGAGCCCGGCGATCCCGATGGTGCCGATACTGAGCCATAGTGCTTCTGCATAATATTTATTGATTACTAAAACGGCTAAAACAGCAAGAAAGAGCAAGATGATCGTGGTAGGATTCGCAAATTTTGTGACCCATAGAAAAAACGGTGTCCAAAACGGATAGCCGGTGCGGATGATGCGAGTCAAGGTTTCGTCAAAGGAGACCAACCAAGTAGGATAAAATTTCACGAGATAGCCGAGAAAAACGAACAGCAGTAAAAAGCAGCTGCCGGCAAATTGAAAATAAAGTTTTTTATGCATGGAAAAGCCTCGTTTCTAGAGAATTTCTGTCCCTTCAAGCAAAGAGACATCTAGAAGGTATTATAGCATTTATCGCAAGACGGAAAAAGCAGGGAACCATTCAGGGAGCATCCCACTGCCAAGGAATATTTTTCGTTGGGTTAAATACAAACTCTTCATTTCAATAAATGTTCGTTTGATTACAAAGAGTTTACAGTTTCTGAAATCGGCTCAAATACCTTTTATAAATTCTTAAGAAATTGTATACTAAACCTACGTTCACTATAAGGAAAAAACGGAGGAATAACGGACATGAACACGAGTCAATCAAGAAAAGTACATCGTCAAGCAGACCAATCGGGCGATAAGTATCGAGTGATCAAAAAAAGTGCAGTTGTTTTAGGAACGACACTGACTGCTTGCTCTGTTGTAGCTCCATTGGTGTCATCGGTTCAAGCAGAAGCCGTAGAGACCTCGATCGCCCAAGTTTCTACTAGCAATTTTGCCGCGCCGAATACTTCCGCATTTATTGCCGAAATCGCTACTTACGCTCAGCCCGTGGCACAAGCCAACGATTTATATGCTTCTGTGATGATCGCACAAGCCATTTTAGAAAGTGGTTGGGGCCGAAGCAGTTTATCAAAAGCACCGAATTATAATCTATTCGGGATCAAAGGCAGCTACAACGGTCAAACCGTTTATATGAGTACTTTGGAGTACTTGAACAATCAATGGTTGACTATGAATGAACCCTTTAAGCGCTACCCATCATACACGCAATCATTCGAAGATAACGCACGTACTTTACGCTCAACCTCTTTACAAAGCGGCGTTTCATATTATTCTGGCGCTTGGAAGAGCAATACGACTTCATATCTTGATGCAACCGCATGGCTAGCAGGCCGCTATGCGACTGCACCAAATTATGCTTCTTCCCTGAATGCAGTGATCCAACAATTTGGTTTGACGCAATACGACACACCTGCTTCTGGCAATGCCGGTGGTGGTGCCACAGCTAGCGCATCAACCAATACTACGACTACAACGGCGGCTGTCAGCACGAGCGGCAGTCAAACCTATACAGTCGCTTCGGGCGATTCTGTATGGTCGATCGCTAACAAACATGGGATCTCAATGGATCAGTTGCGCAGCTTGAACAACATCAAAAATGATTTTGTTTATCCAGGGCAAACGTTGAAAGTTAACGGCAGCACCCAAAGTACTTCGGCAACTTCTACGGTATCGATCGTCAATCGTAATACTTCAGCAACTACATCAGGCAACACCTATACCGTAGTTTCTGGTGATTCAGTCTGGTCGATCGCCAATAAACATGGGATTTCAATGGATCAATTCCGCAGTTTGAACAATATCAAAAATGACTTTGTCTACCCAGGACAAAAAGTTGTCGTCAGCGGTGGTTCGTCTACGAATACCAGCAGTACCACGACCGTCAGCACTGCATCAACTGCTAGCCAAAGCAGTGGCGGTACCTATACAGTGGCAGCGGGTGATTCAGTCTGGTCGATCGCCAACAAACATGGGATCTCCATGGATCAATTTCGCAGTTTGAACAATATCAAAAATGATTTTGTCTACCCAGGACAAAAAGTTGTCGTAAGTGGTAGTTCCGCAACGAGGACAAGTACAACAACGAGCACGACCGTCAGCAGCCAAACCAGCAGCAGTGCTGCAGGCAACACCTATACGGTGGCAGCGGGTGATTCAGTCTGGTCAGTTGCCAATAAACACGGGATTTCGATGGACCAATTCCGCAACTGGAACAACATCAAAAATGATTTTATCTATCCAGGACAAAAGGTGGTCGTCAAGCAAGGCGGCACAACAGCTACTACCAGCACTTCAGCGACAAATGGTACTTACAAGGTCGCATCGGGTGATTCCGTTTGGGGGATCGCAGATAAGTTTGGCATCACGACGGATCAATTTATTCAATGGAACAATATTCAAAATAACTTTATTTACCCAGGACAAACAGTTAGGGTAAAATAGATTGCTATTCCTAATGATTTTTGTTAGGATAAGTGCAAAGAAACTTTCACGTTTGAGAAGGAATAGTAGAAGTACGGTGGGACTTTTAGAGAGTGCATGGTTGGTGGAAATGCACAGCACACCTTTCGAACTCGTCTTCGAGTGATATCTGACTGAACCTGATTTGGCTAGGCAGATACGGCGATGGCCGTTAAAACATCGAGGTCTGCTTTTTTGAGGAGCAGATAAACTTAGGTGGTACCACGTTGATAACGTCCTATAAAAATCATAGCGATTTTTATAGGACTTTTTTTAAGTTTTGCTGGTTGATTTGACGAGCAAAGCACCAATTTTTAGGAGGAGTCCATCGTGAATTACAATCACAAAGAAATCGAAAAAAAATGGCAAAAATATTGGGCAAAGAAAAATGAGTTCAACACCCATGATGAGCCGGACAAACCAAAATTTTATGCGCTAGATATGTTCCCATATCCATCCGGACAAGGATTACATGTCGGACATCCAGAAGGCTATACGGCTACGGATATCTTGAGCCGCTTCAAACGCAGCCAAGGGTACAATGTACTGCACCCAATGGGCTGGGATGCCTTTGGTCTGCCTGCCGAACAATATGCACTAGATACAGGAAATGATCCAGCGGAATTTACGAAGAAAAATATTGAGACCTTCCGCCGTCAAATCAATGCGCTAGGGTTCAGCTATGACTGGAATCGTGAAATCAATACGACAGATCCTGAATATTACAAGTGGACGCAATGGATCTTTACCAAGCTTTATGAAAAAGGGTTAGCTTATGAAGCCGAAGTTCCGGTAAATTGGGTACCAGAGCTTGGAACTGTGATCGCCAATGAAGAAGTCATTGACGGCAAGAGCGAACGGGGCGGCTATGATGTGATCCGCAAACCGATGCGCCAATGGATGCTAAAAATCACGGCATATGCTGATCGTTTGTTGGACGATTTAGAAGAAGTTGATTGGCCAGAAAGCATCAAAGAAATGCAACGCAATTGGATCGGACGTTCTGTCGGAGCCAACGTAACGTTTAAAGTGGCAGGGATGGAAAAAGACTTTACCGTCTTTACGACTCGCCCAGATACCTTGTTTGGTGCGACCTACGCTGTATTGGCACCAGAACATGAGCTAGTGGCTCAAATCACTACCCCAGAACAAAAAGCAGCCATTGATGCCTATGTAGAAGAAGCATCGAAAAAATCTGATTTGAACCGAACAGATTTGGCCAAAGAAAAAACCGGTGTCTTCACTGGTGCCTATGCCATCAATCCCGTGAATGGCAAAGAGATCCCGATTTGGATCGCCGATTACGTTTTGGCTTCTTATGGAACAGGTGCGATCATGGCGGTTCCTGCCCATGACGAACGTGACCACGAATTTGCCAAAACATTTGGCTTAGAGATCATTCCTGTATTGGCAGGGGGCAACGTGGAAGAATCTGCCTATACCGAAGATGGACTGCATATCAATTCAGACTTTTTGGATGGGCTAGACAAAGAGACAGCCATCGAAAAAATGGTTGCATGGTTGGAAGAAAATCACGTTGGGAAAAAAGAAGTCAGCTATCGTCTTCGCGATTGGTTGTTCTCTCGTCAACGGTATTGGGGGGAACCAATCCCAATCATCCATTGGGAAGATGGGACGACCACAGCGCTTTCTGAAGATCAGCTGCCGTTGCGTTTGCCAAAAACCGACAATATCAAACCAAGCGGTACCGGTGAATCACCATTAGCCAATGTCACGGATTGGGTCAATGTCACCGATCCAGAAACTGGGAAAAAAGGACGTCGCGAAACCAATACGATGCCGCAGTGGGCTGGAAGCTCATGGTACTTCTTGCGCTTTATTGATCCTCATAATAAGTCTGTTTTGGCAGACTATGATAAATTGAAGCGCTGGATGCCAGTCGATATTTATATCGGTGGCGCGGAGCACGCTGTCTTGCACTTGCTCTATGCTCGCTTCTGGCATAAATTCTTGTATGATATCGGTGTTGTGCCAACGAAAGAACCATTTGAAAAATTGTTTAACCAAGGGATGATCCTTGGGGAAAACAATGAAAAAATGTCGAAATCCCGCGGCAATGTCGTTAATCCTGATGATGTCGTCAACCAGTACGGTGCGGATACTTTGCGTCTATATGAAATGTTCATGGGCCCACTGGATGCATCGATTGCCTGGAATGAGAATGGCCTCGAAGGCAGTCGCAAATTCTTGGATCGTGTGTGGCGCTTGATCGTCGATGAAAATGGCAAAATGCGCGACCGCATCACGACATTCAACGATGGCAAATTGTCGAAAGTTTACCATCAAACAGTTAAGAAAGTGACGGAAGATTATGAGCAGCTGCATTTCAATACGGCGATTTCCCAATTGATGGTCTTCGTCAATGAAGCCTATAAAGCCGATGCCTTGCCTTACGAATATGTCGAAGGATTTGTGCAGCTATTGGCTCCGATCGCACCGCATATCGGGGAAGAGCTCTGGTCGATCCTCGGAAATGACAATGGGATCTCTTATGTGCCATGGCCAACCTATGACGAAAGTGCCCTAGTGGAAGATGAGATCGAAGTCGTCTTTCAAGTCAACGGCAAAGTTCGTGCCAAAGCAATGGTTCCAGCAGACGCGGAAAAAGCAGTGCTTGAACAATTGGCCCAAGAAAACGAACTTGTCCAAGAACAGCTCCAAGGAAAAACGATCCGCAAAGTGATCGTCGTACCCAATAAATTGGTCAATATCGTTGCAAACTAAACGCTAAAAAAGTAGCTGCCTAACAGGTCAATGGTCTGTTAGGCAGCTTTTTGTTATTTTTTGCGAATGATACCATAGAACAAAGCGGCTGTTGCGACCAATGGAATCAAGATCACTAGTAGAAAGCCGTTTGGATACGTAGCGCGAGTGAAAATTTCTGATGAAGCATCACTTCCGCCAAATAGATGATTGGAAATCATGAACTGAGCCATCATAGCAACGATTGCGACAAAACCAATTGCAGCACCAGTACCGACGAATAATTTTTTCTTTGCGTTGTTCATTACATTTGCCCCTTTTATAGTCTCTATGTATCATTATACAAAATTTGGATACGTGTTCAATCTGATTTTGTCAAATAATTGATTCGTAATACACTTGAAATGTTTCTGACATATTTAAGCGCTAAAAAAGCCAAATTTCCGCTTGTTAGCGATCATATTATTCGCTGATCCTCACAGACTCTCGTATAATAAAGAAAGAGAAAAGAAAGAGGGGACTTACATGGAGTATCAATCATTTGAAGGCCAAACGGCTTTTTTTGAAGATTATGCACGGATTGCCAAACCTGGCTATGAAGAAGAGGCAGTCACTGCCGATGTCTTGGAACAGTTGAATCAACAATTAACAGAAGAAGAGCTGTTTTACCGTTTAGCAGCCGAAGATGCCAAAGAAGGGCAAGTCTTTTTGTTTCCTTTCAGCAAGCGAATGTTTACCGAAGACCTTGACGCTGCCATTTCAACAGAATTCCGTTATGATGGCGCACCCTATGTCTATGAGACTTACGAAGATGAACAACCTTAATCACACAGGAAAAAAGCTTTCAGATGATTTAATGGATCATCTGAAAGCTTTTTTTGTTGAGACAACTTGTTGCTATTGGTGCTTGGCTTGCTGCTGCGCTAAGGTCAAGTCACCGATGTAAGGGACTTTTTTTCCAGCGACTTTCAAGTATTGTTCGGCGCCTTTGCCCGCAATAATCACGATATCACGACCGTCTGCTTCAGCGATCGCCAATTTGACGGCTTGAGCCCGATCCATCTCATGAATGATGGCAACTTCAGGATTGGTGATAGCATCTGCAATTTCTTTTGCGATCGCAGCTGCTTCTTCAAAATCAGGATCATCGCTGGTCAGGTAGACTTTGTCCGCATATTCTCCTAGCGCTCGTCCCATATCTGCTCGGCGAGATTGGGCTTTTCCGCCAGCACTGCCAGTGACAAAAAGCAGGCGGCCATCTGGGCGTAATTGACGGGCAAGTTCACTTAATGATTGGAAGCTCAGGTAATTGTGGGCATAGTCAACGATCATGACGGCGCCATTTTCTTTTTCTAAAACGATCATTCGTCCAGGGATGATCACTGTCGGCAGGACTTTCTGAGCGTCCTTACGAGAGGCACCCGCTAAGCAGGCAGCCAAAATCGCCGCTGCGGCATTCTCATGGTTGAAAGAACCTAAGATCCCCAGTTGATATTCACCAGAGACCTGCAAGACATCAGAAGCAGCTGTCAGGGCAAAACTCTTTAGGTCCATTCCTTCTTGGACGACATAATCGGCGTCTGAACGTCCGTAGGTGATATAAGGAACTTGATGGACTTCACAAGTTTCTCGCAGCAAGTGGTAGTGATCGCTTTGACGATTTAAAATCATTTGTTTGCTGTTGCGAATCAGTTCCCGTTTGCAGTAAAGATAATCATCATAAGTTGGATGTTCCACCGGTCCAATGTGATCAGGTGAAATATTCAAGAACGCGCCAATATCAAATGTAATGCCGGCTACCCGTTTGGTTTTATAGGCTTGAGAAGAAACCTCCATCACAAGATGGGTCATGCCGTTTGCAACAGCCTCAGCCATCATTTTATAAAGATCCAGTGTTTCGGGAGTCGTCAACACTGCTTCATTAAAGGTTTTTCCATCGACTGAGTTTTCCTCAGATGAAAAGAATGCTACTTTTTGACTCGTCGATTCTGCTAAAATCGCCCGAGCAAAATAGGCGCAGCTGGTTTTGCCTTTTGTGCCAGTGATGCCGATGGTCACCAGCTGTTCTTGCGGGTTGCCATAAAACGCTTGAGCGATCACTGCCATCGTTTCTCGAATGTCCGTAACAATGATCCCGTAGGTTGCGAAGTTGTCATAGGGCGTTTCTGAGATATAGCACTGAATGCCTTGATCAATGGCGGCGGCTAGGTAGCTTTCTTTAAAAGAAGCCCCTTTACAGAAAAAAAGCGTCGCCGCATCGGCTGTTCGTGAGTCGTAGCTTAATGAGGTAAAGGCAAGATCAGTCATTTCTTGCGGCACGGTATAAACCCAATCAGTGGGGGTGATGATTTCTTTTAATAGGTTTTCCTGCAATAAGAGCTTGCGGATCTGGGGCACGGTAATGAGTTCCTTTTGCATCGTTGTTCTCCTTCATTCCTCTAAAGATTTCTCTTATTATAGCATAACTCCTAAAAACCGCCGTTTGGGAGGGAAAAGTTTTCTTTTTTTTCTCCTTATTTTGAAGAAACTTTAAGATGTTGCAAAAATAGATTGCGACCAACCCTTTTTCGAATTAAAATGGAAGGGATATGTTTGTAGAAAGTTGGAGATAATGGCGATGGATAATCACATGCGTTCAGTGTCAAAAGAATTAACTACACAAGAAAAAATGGCTCAAGGATCTGCTTGGATGACGATGGGAAATATCGGCTCACGTTTGCTTGGCGCCATTTACATTTTACCCTGGTATTATTGGATGGGGGCAAATGCCGATAAAGCAAATGCGTTATTTGGAATGGGCTATAATGTTTACGCCTTATTTTTAATGATCTCAACTGCTGGGATCCCATCGGCAATTGCCAAACAGATTTCTTTTTATAATTCTCGCCAAGAATACCGCACGAGCCAGAAGCTCTTTTTAAGAGCCTTCCAATTGATGGCAGGCTTTGGCGTGGTGACCGCCGGCATCATGTATTTGGCAGCTCCATGGTTGGCAACGGCTTCAGGTGGCGGGGAAGAATTGATTCCTGCAATGCGCTCATTGAGCATTGCACTATTGGTCTTTCCTTGTATGAGTGTTATGCGAGGATACTTCCAAGGGAACCAAGACATGAAACCTTTTGCGATCTCGCAAGTTGTCGAACAAATCGCCCGCGTCTGCTATATGCTTTTGGCGACCTTCATCATTATGCGGGTCATCGAAGGCGAATACACGGCAGCTGTGACGCAATCGACTTTTGCCGCCTTTATCGGTGTCTTAGCCAGTATTTTGGTTTTAGGCTATTACTTCCAAAAGCAACGGGTGCGGATGGATGTCTTAGTCGATATGAGCAAAGAAGAAACCGTGTTGCAAACCAAAGAATTGGTTTTAGCGACCATCAAAGAAGCGATCCCTTTTATTATCGTTGGTTCTGGGATCACGATTTTAAAATTGGTGGATCAGTACACCTTTGTGCGGATCATGAGTAGTTTTACTGAATTTTCAAATGACCAGCTCTTAGAATTAATGGCGATTTTCGGTAGCAACCCTGATAAGCTGACGATGGTGGTTATCGGATTAGCTACTTCCATGGCTTCAACGGGACTGCCTTTGATCAGTGAAGCAGTCGCCAAAAAAGACAAAAAGAACTTAGCCAAATTGATCAGCAACAACTTGCAATTGTATTCCTTTGTAATGTTCCCAGCGACATTTGGGATGATCGTATTGTCTTATCCCTTATACACCTTGTTTTATCGTCCAGATGCGTTAGGGGCGAGCGTCTTAGTCGCTGCCTGTCTGTCTGGATTGGTCTTAGGTTTATTTATGCTTAGTTCCAGTATGCTGCAAGGGATGTACCACAACAAAGAAGCCGTTGTCTTCTTCTTTGTAGGGTTGCTGGTGAAGTTGATCCTGCAGTATCCAGCGATTCGGTTGTTCCAAGTATATGGCCCATTGGTTTCCACGACGATTGCTTTAGGGATCGTCTGCTGGCTGAACATTCGCAAGATGATTCGCAAAGGCCATTTCAATGTAAACTTAACGTTGCGACGGACGTTATTGATTGGCGCGATGACGATCATTATGGTGATCGCAGCGTTGATCGCCCGCCAACTCTTTGGTCTCATCTTTAGCTCGGAAAGAAAAGTCCAAGCCTTTATCTTGAGCTTGCTAGTAGCAGGAGTCGGTGGCAGTGTGTACATCTACATTGCGCTGAAATTGCGTTTAGCTGAAAAACTACTCGGCTCATCAATGGTTCGTTTACGCCAGAAATTACACATCAAATAAAACTAGAAGCAGCCGCTGAGCCTCCTTTGCGAGACCTTGGCGGCTGTTTTATATGAAAGGAAGAAACCGATGCGTTTAGACAAGTTTTTAGCGGATATGGGCTATGGCTCCCGCAAAGAAGTGAAACAGTTGATCAAAAAAGGTCTCGTGACCGTCAATGGACAAGTCATCAAGAGTGACAAAGCGCAAGTACTAGAAACACAAGATACCGTTTGTTTTGAGGGGGAACCCATCGTCTATCAAAGCCAGTTTTATTATTTGCTGAATAAACCCGCTGGAGTGATTTCGGCAACCGTCGATTCCTATGAAGAGACGGTCTTAGATTTGTTTTCTGAAGAAGCGTTTCGCGAAGATTTGTTTCCAGTAGGACGGTTAGATAAAGACACCGAAGGCTTTTTACTGATTACGAACGATGGCGGATTGGCGCATCAATTATTGTCGCCTAAGAAGCATGTGGAAAAAGAATATTATGCCCAAGTCGAGGGAATCATGACAGCGGAGGATCAAAAAACCTTTGCCAAAGGCATCAAATTAGACGGCGAGTGGACCTTGCCGGCTGAACTGCAGATCCTCAACGTCGATGAAGACGAAACGCGCAGCGAAATCAAACTGATCCTCCATGAAGGCAAGTTTCATCAAGTCAAACGGATGGTCCATGCAGTAGGAAAAGAAGTCGTTTATTTGAAACGGATTCGCATGGGAGGCCTGTCCCTGCCAGATGATTTGGCATTAGGCGAGTATCGGGAATTGACTCCTGAGGAATTGGCGAAGCTGCAAGAGCGAGGATAAGACGATCGGCGAGCTAAAGAAATTCTTATGAAAGTTGTTATTCGGCTGCAATATTTGTAAAAAAAGCCCGTTTTATAGGTGATTTACATGAAAGTTTGCAACAATAGACTTTAAACTGTTGGAAAAACCCTCTTTTTTTTCATGAATAAGCATGTTAAAGTAGCCAAGCTACTAAAAAAAGAAGGAGTTACCTCATTGAAGAAAAAGATTTTTTTATTGCTCGCCCTTACGTTGCCGCTTTTCCAGCCAGCTATCAGTTATGCTGCTGAAACCAAGAGCAGCGAGGAACTGACGGTTTTGACCACAGAACTAGCCTCTTATGAAGACGAAGTCACCACCAGCCAACAGAAAGTCACAGCGTTGGAAAGTCAATTAGCGGATTATCAGGAAGAATTAAGCCAATTGGCAGAAGAAAGCAAGGAAGTTCAAACGCAGATCACTGCACTGAATGATCAAAAAGCCCAGCACCAAGGAAGCCAAGCGCAAAGCAGTCTGGTAGTCGATGGACCGCAAGCCACGATCCAGCAACTACGCAAGTTTAGTGAACAACAAGCGGCTTTACGGGAAGTGAACCAACAATTGGCGGAAAAAGAAGCCGAACAACAACGAATCACTTCGTACCAAACCTTGACGCAAGCCCAATTAGTACATAGCGAAGAACAATTAGCAACAGCCAAAAAAGAATTGCAGTCCCAACAAGAGCAGCTGCAGCAGGCGCAAGCCCAAGTGCAAGACCTACAAGAAAAAGTGGAGCAAGAAGCAAAAGCAGCTGAAGAAGCGAAACAAAAAGCCAAAGAAGCAGCGGAGAAAGCGGCAGCCAGTGAATTTTCACTGCCAATCACTGGCTCCGTGTCGATCTCCAGCGGTTTTGGTACTCGAGCAGACCCGACTGGGTTTTCAGGGACGCAGCATGACGGGATCGACTTCACAGGTCAAGCGGGGGAGAAGATCGTCGCCGCTCGTGATGGACAGGTAGAAGATGCTGGCTATGGCCCAAGCACTGGAAATTACGTGATTTTGGCTCACGATAATGGCTTTTACTCGTATTATTTTCATTTAACAGCTGTCAGTGTCTCAAAGGGGGCGACCGTTGCAGTCGGCGACCAAGTCGGTACGATGGGGACGACTGGAAATTCGACAGGCGTCCATCTGCACTTTGGACTGAGTAAGACGATGTGGTCAGATTTCGTTGATCCAGCAGCTTACTTACCGCTATAAACCAAAATACCAAGTAGAAGCATGGAGAAAATCATCTGAAACCAAAAAGCATGACTGACAAGAGGGATTCCTCAAGTAGTCATGCTTTTTGGTTGCTTACCACAAGCCCGGTTGAGCGATGATCACTAACTGTTCTTTGGTAAAAGGATGCTCTAGATGCAATTCGTAGCCATGCAGCAGCAAACGTGGCGCTGGTTTGTTTTGGTAAAGCGGGTCGCCAACGACTGGATGACCGATGCTGGCAAGGTGGACGCGAATTTGGTGGGTCCTACCAGTTTCTAACACACAATACACATTGGTTGTCTTTTGTTGGGCGTGAGCGATGGTTACATGGGTGACGGCTGACTGACCGTTGCGGGAGTCAATGATCCGCTTGCGACGATCGTGACGGTCACGACCGATTTTTTTGGCGATCGTTTGATCTTGCGTAAGTTTCCCCCAAACAGTGGCTTGATAGCGACGGAAAATCTGTTTGTTTTCCAGCATTCGGCCCAAGATCGGCAACACCAAAGGATTTTTTGCAAATAAAACCACACCGCTGGTTTCTTTGTCTAGACGATGGACCACATAAGGCTGCTGCTGTTTCGGCGCAAGGTAAGCAGCTGCATCATTCAACAGAGTATCTGCTTCTAATGGCTGATTTGGGTGCGTCTTGACCCCGGCAGGCTTGTTCAGCACCAATAAGTGTTCATCTTCAAAAAGTACGTCGACTTTGTCCGCTTGGCCTAACTGGATCGGCTGGTAGCTGTAATCACTGTCTTCAATGATCAAAGTGATT
The DNA here is from genome assembly GCF_051714285.1 of Enterococcus sp. AZ149. Classification (NCBI taxonomy): domain Bacteria; kingdom Bacillati; phylum Bacillota; class Bacilli; order Lactobacillales; family Enterococcaceae; genus Enterococcus; species Enterococcus sp. AZ149. The sequence goes on along the minus strand of NZ_JBIORO010000001.1, from coordinate 3,166,597 downwards.
TGATCACCCCCACGAACTTCTTGATGAAACATCGCGGGCTGCTGATTGACGGCCACATTTTTCCGTGTGCGCAGAAAATGGCGCACTTTTCGTGGAACGAGCCACTCCTGTTCCAACAAATCGCGAAGCGGCATGGGCGGGTGATTTTCGGGTAAAGTCATGGTGTATTCCATAATAACGTCCTTTCTTTGCTATTCGCTACCGACTATTATAGCATCTTTAAGCTTTTCTTATAAAAAAAACAATAAAAAACAGAGTATTCAATGCTAGAATAATAAAGCATTCTTTTCGAATGAAATTACGTCTAGAGCCGTATAACAAAGAAAGTCATTTATGCTACACTTAACCAAAGGAGCGTGAAGTAATGGATTGGAAACACATCCTTCACAAAATAAAGACCGGTTGGCTGACCTTTTGGCGCTGGTTAAAACCGTATTTGCAGCAATTTCATCAATGGCGCAAGCGGGTTTGGAAAAAATACCACGTAAATAAAATTTTTATTTTACTTAGTTTAGTTGCTATCTTAATCATGAGCGGGTATTTATTTTATATCGCCAAAAATACGAAAGTCAGTGAATTAGAGTCAGGTCTGAAAGAATCGACGGTGATTTTTGATGCCAATGGTGATGAAGCAGGGCAGTTGTACTCGCAAAAAGGCACGTACGTTTCTCTTGATTCCATCTCCAGTGATGTGGTCAACGCCTTGATCTCAACCGAAGACCGCAACTTCTATAATCACCACGGGTTTGATATCAAAGGGATCGCTCGGGCAGCCCTACGTATGCTGGTCAACCGCAGTGCCGAAGGCGGTGGGGGAAGTACCATCACCCAGCAGCTTGCTAAAAATGCCTATCTGTCCTTGGATCAAACCTTTAGTCGAAAAGCCAAGGAGCTTTTCTTAGCGATCGAGATCGAGAAGAAATATTCTAAAGATGAGATTTTAGAAATGTATTTGAACAGTTCCTATTTCGGTAACGGGGTTTGGGGCATTCAAGATGCCTCGCTAAAATATTTCGGTGTCAATGCTTCTGAACTAAGCGTGGGAGAAGCTGCGACGTTGGTGGGGATGCTCAAAGGTCCTTCGATCTATAACCCGATCGACAATCTGGAAAACGCCACGAACCGTCGCGACACCGTCTTGAGTTTGATGGTGGATAACGGCAAGTTGGACCAGTCCGTTGCTGACCAAGAATCACAAGTTGCCTTAGCCAATTTACTTTATGATGGATTTGGCAATTCAGAATCTGGCTATAAGTATCCTTATTATTTCGATGCGGTCATCGACGAAGCCGAATCCTATGGGTTGGACGCCGATGATGTCATGAATCGCGGCTACAAGATCTATACAGCCCTGGATCAAAACTACCAAGCACAAATGGAAGCTGCCTATAAAAACGATGCCTTGTTCCCTGAAAATGCCGCTGATGGCACGATGGTGCAATCTGGCTCTGTTGCACTTGATCCGAATACCGGTGGGGTGCAAGCGGTGGTGGGTCGTCGTGGTGAGCACGTCTTTAGAGGATTTAATTTTGCCACGCAAATGAAACGTTCACCAGGTTCCACGATCAAACCGATCAGCGTCTTCGCCCCTGCCCTAGAAGCTGGGTTTGAACCGGACAGTGTCCTGAAAGACGAGCCCCTTGATTTTTATGATGCTCAAAACTTTGACGGGACCTATGCTGGCGAAGCAGTCATGTACCAAGCCCTCGCCCAAAGTTTGAATCTGCCAGCAGTTTGGCTGCTGCATGAGATCGGCTTAGATCGCGGGTATAGCAAAGCACAAGAATTCGGTCTTTCCTTGACCGAATCCGACAAATATTATGGCTTAGCATTAGGTGGTTTGGAAAAAGGGGAATCTCCAATGACGATGGCAGCAGCGTATGGCGTTTTCGCTAATGGCGGGTATTACTACAAACCGCATTTGATCACCAAAATCGTTGATTCAACTGGTGCCGTGATCGTTGACAATACGTCTGTGCAAGGCAAACGCGTGATTTCTAAAGAGACCGCTGATAAAATGACGAGCATGATGCTAGGAACCTTCTCTAACGGGACGGGGGTTAGTGCTAGTCCGTACGGCTTTACGATCGCCGGTAAGACGGGTACGACAGAGACCAACTTTGATGCTTCTAAGGTCAATGACCAATGGATCGTCGGCTATACTCCTGATATGGTTCTGTCAACCTGGCTAGGATTTGAACATGTGAGTGAAGATCATTACTTAACGGGAACTAGCGGACAAGTTGTTGGGAAAATATTTAAAGCAGAGGCCGAAAGCTTACTGCCTTATAGTCAAGGCACCCAATTCCAAGTTGCAGACGCTTATTGGACAGGCGGAAAATTAATGGCAGCCGATGAGGTACCAGATCCTGATAGCAGTACGTCACAAAATAGCAATGATTGGCAACAAACCATCGATGACTTTGCCGAAAGCGCCAAAGAAGGTATGAAGGAATTCGGCAGCAAGATCAAAGAAGGAACGAAAGAATTGTTTGGCGGCTTGTGGAATTCCATTAGTGGAAATTAAAGGAATTAGGCAACTGCTAGTCTAGAACCTGAGAAGAATGGTATACTAGAAAAAAAGAGGAGGCGTCAAAATGGCAAATATTTATGATACAGCAAACCAATTAGAACGTGAATTACGGGAGTCAGAACAATTTCAAGATCTGAAAGGTTCTTTCGACCGTTTGAAAGCAAATGAAGAAGCGTACACGTTATTCAAAGAGTTTCAAGAGTTGCAACAAAGCCTGCAACAAAAAATGATGGCTGGCGAAGAAATGACGGAAGAAGAAGCGCAAAAAGCCCAAGAATTATCGCAAAAAATTCAACAAGACGGCATCGTTTCTGACTTGATGCAAAAAGAGCAAGCCTTCAGTTTAGTGGCCAATGACTTGAACCGCATCATCATGGGTCCTGTAAGAGATCTATACGAAGCGTAATCGCCAACAAACAAAGACCAAAGAAGCAAGTGAAACTTCAGAGAAACCGGCTGCAACTGCAAGAGTCGTTTCCAAAGAAGTTTCAAAAGCGCTTCTTTGGTTTTTTTTATGAAAAAGGCGAACAAATTTTCGTATTTTGCTGACGAAATGACTGATAAATGTTATGATAGAAGCATTAAGGAGGGAGAAAGAAATGCGATTTTTACATAGTGCAGACCTGCATATCGACCGGTCATTTGAAGGGGTCCATCTGTTATCTGAAAAAGTGAAGACCCAACTCCCTGCTATCAATCAAAAAATCATCCGTAATTTGGTGGATGTTGCTTTAGAAAAAGCGGTCGATTTTGTTTTGCTGGCTGGGGATACATTCCATCAAGCACGGCCGAGTCTAAAAGTGCAGCATGACTTTTTTGCCCAACTGCAACGACTGGGAGAAGCAGAGATCCCAGTCTATATGATTTTCGGCAACCATGATTATTATGATCCGCAACGGTATTGGTTTGCTTTTCCAGAAAACGTCATTCTCTTTTCATCGGAAGAAGTTCAAACGGTACAAGGAACAACGAAAAACGGTGAAACCTATGCAATCAGTGGATTTAGCTACCAACATCCTTGGATCGCTGAAAATAAAGTAACAGAATTTCCCGCAAGAGCAGCGGTGGATTACCATATTGGGCTTTACCACGGGGATCAAGCCGGTGAACGGTATGCCCCCTTTTCAATCAGTGAAATGAAGCAAAAAGGTTATGATTATTGGGGCTTGGGGCACATCCATGTACCTAAGACGCTCTCAGAGCAACCACCGATCCTCTATCCCGGTACGCCTCAAGGAAAGACCAAGAAAGAGCAGGCGACTGGGGTGATTTTGGCAGAATTATCGCCACAAGGACCAACAATCGAGCGCTTGGAGATCGCGGAAATCGCTTGGCAAAAGCAAGTGGTCTCCTTAGCGGATGTGACCGCCTCGAATGCCGTATTGCCAGCGATCATCGAGCGCTTAAAAAGTCCTCGTTCGCGCTTGCTGCATCTGGTGTTGACCGATGTGCAGCAGCTGCCGCCAGATTGGTTTCCAGCTGCGGAAAAAAATGAATGGCTGACCTACCTCAATGAACGGTTGGCACAAACAGAGCCGCTGCAAGTAATCTATGCCCTTGAAGTCGAGCAAGCCAATGAAGACAAGATCGCATTGGCGGTACCACAAGACTATATGCTGCAGTTTTTAGCGATGTATGAGTCACCAGAGATCTTTGCGGACCGACTGTCCGATCTATTGCAGCATCCGCTGATCCAGCGGGGGATCACCCATGAATTATTTCAAGAAGAAGTCTTGCAGCAAGCCAAGCAATTGTTGAAAGACGACTTTCAATGGGAGGAGTAGTCATGAGAATTTTAAAAGCAGAGATTACCGGTTTTGGGAAATACCATGAACAAAGCTTTGCCTTTCATCCGCAAAATCAGCTGCTCTTTGGGCACAACGAGATCGGAAAATCGACGTTGTATCAATTTATTGCCGCCATCTTATTTGGCTTTCCGAAAAAGACAGCCAAGAAAAAAGACTATACCCCCAAAAACGGTGCAGCTTACGGTGGCAAGTTATGGTTGGCTCTGGAACCCTTCGGCGAAGTGATCGTGGAACGCTATCGGCATGTAGACCGCGGTCGTGCCAAAGTCCATGTCGCTGGTCAGACGGTCGATGAGCAATGGCTGGCACAACACCTGCAGCCCCTCAATCGAGCATTGTTCTTCGATGTCTTTACCTTTCAGCAAGAGCAATTGACCCAGATCGATAAGCTAGAAGAAAATGAGCTGCACCAAGCGTTGATTTCTCTGGGAATCAGCGGCAGTCAAAAAATGCTGCAGCAAGTGGCACAATATGAAACCATCAATCAGCAGCAATACAAGCCACGGGGGCAAAAGCTACCTTTGAATCAGGCGTTAAAACAATTAGAAAAACTGCAAAAAACGATTGCGGAAAAGGAAAGCGAAGAAAGCCGCATCCAACAGCAGTATCAGCAGATCGCCCAGTTGCAAGAACAGATCCAAGACTTGCGATACCAGTTTCAAGCATTGAATGAAGCCTATCAGGAAAATCAGCAGCAGCTGAGTCATTGGGGGCTTTATGAAGAGTGGCAGCAAATGGCACCAGCAGATACGTTAGCCGATCCTCAGCAAGTCCAAGCCATCAAACAGTTTTATCAGCAGTATCAGCAGCTGACGGAAGAAATTCGCAAAAAAGAAGCTGAATTAGATCAGTTGGAGCAAGGAAAAGAATCAGATAAGTATTTCTTTTACCTTGATCACGAGCACCAAATCAATCACTTGCTGCAGCAGCAAGTGACGATGGCGCGTTTGGCAGATCGTGAAGCAGCGGCCAATCAACAAGAAGCCGTCGCTATCACGGAGCTGAATCGCTTGATCGAAAAGCGCCAATGGAGCAGAGAATCGCCGCCGCTAGTAACGGCTTCGATCCATGAACAAACCACACGTTTACTACAAGAACGTGTGCAGTTAGAAGAGCTCGAAAAGCGCATGATGCGTTTAGAAGAAAAAGCGCAGCCTTTGCAAGCAACCGCAGCTCGCTTAGAACAGCAGCATCCTCAATTGATTGGCCGCAAGTCGGTTTCTCACCCGCTATGGCCGCTAGGGATCGTCGGTGGGCTACTAGCAGTGATCGGTATCTTTTTGCCGAGTCCGTGGCGCTGGCTTGCTCTAGGTGTGGGGATCGCAGCGATCATTGGCAGTGTTTTGCCGTTGATGAAAGCAGCGCCAAACAAACAGCAAGGCATCAAACAGGAATGGCAGACGGTTCTCATGCAGCTGGATCTGCTGGGCGAAGAGTTGGCGCAGCTGGAAAATGAACAGCAGCAAAAGCAGCAGCAGATTGATCGTGCCCACCAAGCCTTAGCCCCCTTTTTTGGTGATTTGCCGGTGGAAAGCTGGCAGGCGTATCTATTGGCCTATGATGAAGATGTTGCTAGCTATCAAGCCTACTCACAGCAGCGCAAACAAGCCTATCAAGAACGGCAAGCCGTCGCAGAAGGACTGGCCCCCTTTGATGAGCAGTTCCGACCTTATGCTGAGTGGCTGCCGTTGCAAAACAAAACCTTGTTAGAAAAAGCAGCGATTTTGCAGAAATTTCATGAAGAGATGCAAACAATCAAGCTTTCACGACTGCAACAACCTAGCACGCTGCTGGCCCAACAGTTGACCCGCACCCGCAATGAACGCGACCAGCTGCTTTCCCAGGCCAGTGATCTCTTGCAGCAACAAGGCTTAGATCACCCTGCAGAAATCAGCCTCTGGTTGAAGCAATGGGAAGCGGCGCAACGCACGCAGCAGCGAGCAGAAGAATTGGCGGTGATGTTAACACCGATTTATCCTAAACCAGTGACACAAGCAGAATTGCTGCAGCAAAAAGACCAGATCAAGCAGCAGCAAACACAGCTTCAGGCACAAATACAGCAGTTGACGGAGCAAAAACAGCGCTTGGAATTAGAAGCAGCAGCTAGTCAAAAAAATGGCACCTTGAATCAGCTTTATCAAGAAGAAAGTGAGCTAAAGGCGGTCATTGAAGAACTTGCTGTGGCATGGGGGAGTCGTCAGTTGGCGGCTTCGATTTTAACGGATGTCACGACCGAGTTGTCAGAACAGCAATTGCCGCAGCTATTGTCGGCTGCTTCAACCTATTTTGAACAGCTATCAAACGGACGTTATCAAAAGATTCTTTTGGAAAATGGCTTGTTGGTAGCGGCAAATGCCAGCGAGACGTTTTCGATCATCGACCTGTCCACAGGCACGAAGGATCAGTTAATCATGGCGTTACGCTTCGGTTATCTAGCACTGCAAAAAAATCACCCATTGTGTCCAATCATTATTGATGATGGTTGGCTGCATTATGATAGTGTTCGTAAGGAACGGTTTGCCGCACTGTTAAAAGAGTTTGGGCAAAGTTATCAAGTAATTTGTTTGTCTTCTGACCAAGAAATGGTAAGCTATTATCAGAAGTACCAGCAGCCTATCCAGGATCTGAGTAAAGGAAGTGAAAGATTTGGCTGATCGGCCAAATAAGCCCATGAAAAAAATTCGTGAATTAACTGTTGATGAAACGTTTCAACTTTTCTTGCTGATCAAGAATGCCGATGTGCGGATCGCGAAAAACGGCAAAAAATTTATTGCCTTCACCTTTCAAGATACATCCGGCACGATCGACGGAAAGTTCTGGGATGCATCAGATGAAGAAATCGCCCGTTTTGAACCCGGGAAAGTAGTACTGCTAGATGGAAAACGGGAGGTCTACCAAGGCAATCCGCAAGTCAAAATCATGCATTTGCGTTTAGCGAAACCGGAAGAACCCCACGAACCAAGCCAATACATGGAAAAAGCGCCCTTGCGAAAAGAAGAGATGGAAGAAGAAATCAGTCAAACCTTGTTTGAGATCACAAATCCTCACTGGAATCGCATCGTCCGTTTCTTGTTGAACAAGTATAAAAAGGAATTCTTTGATTTTCCAGCTGCGAAGCGCAATCACCATGCCTTCGCCAGTGGATTGGCGTATCATACGACAACTATGCTGCGCTTAGGAAAAGCGATCGTCAAAGAGTACCCTGAATTGAATGCTTCACTACTGTATGCGGGTATCATTTTGCATGATTTAGGAAAAGTGATCGAGTTGACAGGTCCGATGACGACAGAGTATACCTTGGCGGGGAATCTAGTAGGGCATTTGGTCTTAGTGGATGAAGAAATCACGCAAGCCTGTATGGCTTTGAAATTTGATGACAAAGAAGAAGATATCGTTGTTTTGCGGCATATGGTTTTAGCCCACCATGGCTTATTAGAATATGGGTCACCTGTTCGCCCCCGCATAATGGAAGCGGAGATCCTCCATCAAATCGATAATTTGGATGCTTCCATGCAAATGATGCTGACGTCGATTCGTTTAACGGAACCTGGTCAATACACAGACCGAATTTTTGGCATGGACAATCGGAGTTTTTATGTACCGAAAGAAGTGTAGCGGTGACCTTGTAGCACGATCAACCAAAGTGAATGACGGAAAGAACAAAAACCACGCTAGGCTTGCTTAGCGTGGTTTTTCAGATGTTGGAAAAAGTAGCTGAATCGGCAATATTAACCTAATTAGCATAAAAAAAGAAGCGCCGCTACGACGGCACTTCTTTTTTCGTTTATTCAGCAGAAGAATCTGTAGCACTCTCACTCGTTGCAGTAGAATCATCGGTTGCATCAGTAGCAGAAGAATCTGCCGCTGAGCTGTCCGTTGCATCGGTAGCAGAAGAGTCAGCAGTTGAATCTTCTGTTTCGGCCGCTGTGATGTAATCAGAAAGCAAGTCTGCTAAGTCAGAGTCTTTCATTTTCACATTAGCTGCTTGCAATTCTTGACCGATCGTTGCTGCCATAAAGGTTGAATCATTCAACAAAGTGTTTTGAGCAATTTCAGTCAATTCATCTTTGTATTTATCCATATCATTGCCTTTGTCTTGGTTTTTCACCATTTTCACGATATAGTATTCCGTCGTGTAAGTTGACGTGTTGGTTGCAGAGATCACTTCAGAGATTTCACCATCTTTTAAATCAAAAGCGGCTGTTTTTACTTCACTTGGTACAGCTGATGAAGTAGAATCGAATTTGATCGTTCCGCCATCTTCTTTTGTTGCCGCATCCGTTGATTTTTCTTTAGCGATTTCGCCAAAGTCTGCATCATCTTTTTTCGCTTCTTCTAAGACGTCTTTGGCATCATCTTCACTTGCTACTTTGATGATTTGTGCTTCTACTTCAGGGTGGAAAGAATCCCAAGCAGTTTTCATGTCTTCATCAGTGATATCCATGTTGGCTTTTAAGCCTTCACGTAACGCAAGTTGTTGTTTCAATTCTGCACGGTAAGATTTCACCGTATAACCAGAGGCAGTCAATGTTGATTCAAAGGAATCACTGCCGCCATATTGTTCAGCCACATTATTGAATTGTTCGTCGATCATTTCTTCTGTTACGTCATCACCGTATTTTTCATCAAACACTTTTAAGACGATCATTTGACGCAACGCTTGTTGATTTTCTGAACTTGTTTTTGCTTGGTCATAAAAATCTTGAACAGTGATTTTACCGCCCTTCATTGTTGCGATTTCCTCACTTGAGTTACCACAAGCCGCTAATGCAAAAAGACTCATTGCACTGACTGCTACTAAAATTAATTTTTTCTTCATTCGTTTAAGCACTCCTAATTCTAAAAAGATTCATAATAATCACTGCACCTACTATACCACTTCTAGAAATGGTTGGAAAGAAAACAGCGGATGTTTCAAACAAAATTCATAAAAACTACAAATTTTCGATTTGTTTGTCATCCTCGGCGCTTTGGGCTTGAATCGTCGTGATGTGCTGATTCAATTGTTCCATTTGGGTTTTTATCCGAGCAAGGCGCGGTTGTGCTTGGAATTTGAAGGCTTCCAAATCTTTCGTGAAAGATTCGGTCACAACTGGGATCGTTTCGTCGATCGTTTTGCGGGTTACCATCACAGCATCTTTGAGCTGTTTGACACTGTCATTGAATTCTAAGGTCGCTTCTGTCGTGTCATCTAAATAGCGAATCAATTCTTCACGGGTTTCATTGCCGCTTTTTGGTGCAAAAAGCAAACCGCCTAAACCGCCGGCGATGGAACCGAACAAAAGTCCTTTAAGAAAATTACCGATCATTTAGTTCACCTGCTTTCCAATTTTTTCGGCGATTGCCGCCAGCTCTTCCCCCGTGTAATTCTCTGCATGATTGCCAAAATGGATCTTGAAATCATCGTCTTTGCTGTAGCGAGGAATCAAATGGACATGGGAATGGAAGACGGATTGGTACGCCAATTCTTTATTGTTGTTGATGATATTTAAGCCTTCGATCTCAGGGAATGCTTTTTCGATCGCCCGAGCAATCTTAGGGATACGGGCAAAAACCGCTGCTGCCAACGTTTCATCGTACTCGAAAATATCCGTCACATGCGTTTTGGGAATGACCAATGTATGACCAGGGGTGACTTGGGAAATATCTAAAAAGGCATAGACTTGCTCATCCTCGTAGACTTTGTAGCTAGGAATCTCACGATTATTGATTTTACAAAAAATACAATTTTCCATTGTAAAAAACCTCCTTGATCTATTACCTCTACTTTACCATATTTTGCTTTTTTTCGTCTGGTTTCCTCTTTGAAAAAGTCGGAACAAGGCAACTGGTCCTTCAACAAAGGCGCTTTTTTAAAGAAATGCGAAAAGCAAGCGAGAAACGCTTGCATTTAGATTCCAACAACCCTAGACTTAATATCAGAAATCATTTGGAAAGAAGGAACCTATGAAACCGATCATTAAAGAAACCTTACAGAAAAAAACAACGACTTCAGCGAAGCTTCGATACTTAGCCTATGCCTATAAAGAGTGGTTGATCGCGATCACGCTGTTTGTGGTGTTTGCTGGTTCAATCACTTATTCTCTGACACGTCCGCAAGAAGAAGTAGTCAATGCCGCCATTGTCACTGAAACAGCAATGGACCCTGCGGTGCAAAGTGAATTGGAAGCAGCCGTTGAAGCATGGGCAATAGACCAAGGGTATCAAAAAGAAGAGCTGCGGATCAGCCTGGTTTCTTATGCCGAACCAGCCGCTGTCCAAGCCTTTACCACCCGTCTTGCCGCTGGTGCCATCCAAATGGTCGTCTTTCCAGCCAGCGAAGCACAAACGTGGCAAGAGCGCTTTGGCAGCCAAGAACTAGCGCAAGAAATCATTACAGTGGGAGAAAATGAATTTATCCTGCAAGTCACGAATAAAGAAAAATAAACAACTGTTTTGCCAGCTGACTGAATTGAACAAAAAGAGCCTACGTTGACAAAGAGCCATAATCAGGCGAATCGGAGGGAAAAAATGACTTTACAAGTAGCAAACGTGACAGGCGGCTATAATCAGCTGCCAGTCTTAAAAAATATTGATTTTACGATCGGCGATGGGGAGCTCGTTGGCTTGATCGGCTTGAACGGGGCAGGGAAGAGTACGACGATCAAAGAAATCATCGGTTTACTGCAACCTCATAGCGGCACCATCACGATCGACGGCTTGACCCTTAAAGAAAACCCAGAGCAATACCGCAAACAAATCGGGTATATCCCCGAAACCCCTTCTTTATATGAAGAATTGACCTTAAGAGAGCACATTGAAGTGACGGCGATGGCCTACGATCTTCCACAAGAAGAAGCCATGAAGCGAGCAGAACGCCTGCTAAAAACCTTTCGCTTAGAAAACAAACTCGATTGGTTCCCGGCAAACTTTTCAAAAGGGATGAAACAAAAAGTCATGGTACTGTGTGCCTTTTTGATTGAGCCGAGTGTCTACATCATTGATGAACCCTTTCTAGGATTAGATCCTTTAGCGATCAATGCGTTATTGGAACTGATGAATGAGATGAAACAAACCGGGGCATCTATTTTGATGTCCACCCACATTTTAGCAACCGCAGAGAAGTATTGTGACAAATTCATCCTATTGCATAACGGTGAGATCCGCGCACAAGGGACATTGGCGGAACTAAGAAGCCAATTTCAAGTACCAGAAGCCTCCCTTGATGATCTGTACCTCGCACTGACAAAGGAGAGTCAAGCATGAAGCAGTTTTTCTCGCAACGCTTACAGCGGCATCAAAAACAGATGACACGCTATTTGCGCTATGTCTTCAATGATCATTTTGCTTTGATCAGCACCTTCTTAGTCGGAGGTCTGGGGCTCTACTATTCTGAATTGCTAAAAACATTGCCGCGGCCGTTTCCATTAGGCGGCGTCATCGTGGTCGCTGTTTGGCTCTTTGTTTTACCGCTGGGACGCTTAGTGACACTGACGAAACCGGCAGATTTGATTTTTCTGTTAGCCAAAGAAGGGCAAATGACAAGTTATCTCAGCCAAGCGTTACGTTATTCCCTCTGGCTGCCCTTTGGGGTTTTATTTTTAGCCGTAGGGGCAACGATGCCTTTGGTCGTGGTCACAGCAAACAGCACCTTTGCCTCATTCCCATACTTTTTAGGGATGATGTGGCTCTTAAAACTGGGGGATCTTTCACTACAACGGATTCGTTTGTATCAAGAAACTCAGCAGCAAGTCAAACAGCAGCGAGGCATCTGGTTCGCAAGTGCGTTAGCTGCCACACTTGCCAGTATTTATGTAGCACCTTGGCTAGGATTGGGGATCAGCATCTTCCAAGCAATCTGGTTCCTCTTTGGACTGAAAGCCAATAGCCAGCTTTTGGATTGGGACTATATGATCCAAGCCGAACAGTCGCGCTTAATGCGTATCTATCGGTTTATCAACTTATTTACAGATGTTCCCCAAATCGCGACGGAAGCCAAACGGCGCAAATACCTCGACTGGCTGCTGGCAAAGATCAAACCAGTGCACAGCAATACGTACCTCTATCTTTACTTGCGCCGAGTGATCCGTGGGGGGCAATATGGCGGGCTTTATGTCCGTTTGACTTTGATTGGTGGGTTCGTCTTATTCTTTGTCGATGAGCTTTGGATCAGTCTGCTGATCGGCTGCTTGTTTCTTTATCTGATCGGTTTCCAACTGATTCCTTTGATCAATGAGTTTCAATACATGGTTTTGACACATCTGTATCCCGTGCCAGAAAAACAAAAAGCCGCAGCGATCAAAAAAATTCTTGGGGCACTCTTACTGGTGACCGCAGTTCTTTTCGGTGTGATCTGTTGCTTGCGCTTGCCTTTTGTTTGGCAAGGCGGTATCGCGTTTCTTGGCTTCTTAGGGTTTGCGGGTCTTTTTTTAGGCATCTACTTGCCAGGGCGATTAAAGAAAATGCACGCCTGATCCACAAGTGGCCTCTCTTACAAAAAGCGAACGCATATGCGCTTGACGGCGACCCATTAGGAAGCTAGAATAAGAGGTACTGCGAAATAAGGAGAGAAGCTAGGATGGATATTCGCTTGGATCAAGATTGGCGTATGCGGCCAATCAAAGGCGACACCGGGAAAGCCTATATCGGGCTCAAGGACAACGACAAAGTCTTTATCAAACGAAATACGACCCCGATGCTTGCGGCACTCTCTAAAGAGGGCATTGCACCCAAACTCGTCTGGACGAAACGGACGGGAAATGGGGATACGCTCTCCGCACAAGAATGGCTGGATGGACGGGTCTTAGATCCCGATGAAATCGGCCAAAGAAATGATGTCATTGATGTGTTGTATCACTTGCATCATTCAAAAACGTTGGCACAGATGCTAAGCAAAATCGGCGGACAAGTCAGATCGCCTGAACAGATGCTGATGGATTATCAGGATCAGCTGCCTTCTGCGGTCGCCCAAAACCGTTTTATTCATTTGGTCACCGAGTATTTAAAAACCAATATTCCAGCTTTTGACGAGCAGAAAGCCGCGGTCGTCCATGGCGATGTCAATTATCGAAATTGGCTAGTTTGTCAAAACTATTTGTATTTAGTCGATTGGGATTCCGTGATGTTTGCAGATCCGGCAATCGATATCGGCACTATTTTAGGTCACTATGTGCCATTATCTGGCTGGTCTCATTGGCTCGTGCGCTATGGTATCCACAGCAGCAGCGAAGTGATCGAAAAGATTTATTGGTACGCATTGTTGAGTATGCTGCAAGAGGTCAAAAAATATTATCTGCGAGGCGATTACAAAGCCATGAATGCAGAGATTTTACAATTAAAACGAATTTATAGCGAATGAAGAGAAGATGGAGCGAGGCAATTTGGTTCCATCTTGTTTTTTCGGAAAGGAAGAAACATGAGAGTAAGAAAACGTGCAGGTGCAAAAGAGCTGATTGACGCTCATCCAGAATACGTCGTTGCAGAGCCTACTGAATGGAAAGGGCGTTGGCATGAACGCTTTGGCAATGATCACCCGCTGCATATCGAAATTGGAATGGGAAAAGGCCAATTTATTACGGAAATGGCGAAAGCTCATCCCGAGATCAATTATATTGGTGTGGAAATGCAGATTAGTGTCGTTTCGATCGCATTAGATAAAATGATCGAGCAGGAGATCCCGAACTTGCAACTGCTGCATGTCGATGGTTCCGCATTGACCAACTATTTTGCAGACAATGAAGTAGACCAGATCTATTTGAATTTTTCTGATCCATGGCCTAAGAAGAAGCATGAGAAGCGCCGTTTGACTTCCAAAGCCTTTTTAGCAGTCGACGAGCAGATTTTACGTCCCAACGGCGAGATCCATTTCAAAACGGATAACCAAGGATTGTTTGAGTATTCCTTAGCGAGCTTTTCTCAATACGGCATGATTATCAAACAAGTTTGGTTGGACTTGCATAACAGTTCCTTTGAGAACAATATCATGACTGAATATGAAGAAAAATTCTCAAGCCGCGGGCAGCGGATCTATCGGGTGGAAGCCCAATTTGTGGCAAAAGAACCACAGAAATAAACGAATGATGAAAGATGAAGCAAATTTGCTTCATCTTTTTTTTCTATTCTCAAAGCGTTTGCGTATTTCTTTTTAGGAGGGATAAGTCGTGGATATTCGAGCATTCTCAGACGAGTTGATTCTTTATGGAAGACAAGAACGCATGCAGGATCTGGCCATTTTGCCTAGCGGTACACAGATGGAGGTGATTTTCAGTAAAAGCTATCTCAGAAAGACCTATCAAGTACTGACCAACGAAGAAGCTCAGCAGCTGATCACCCGCTTCAAATTTTTAGGAGGAATGGAGGTGGGAGAACGGCGCAAAGCTCAGTTAGGCGCAGTCAGCTATCTGTTAGGCGATCAGCTACAGCGGTTGCGCGTCTCAACGGTGGGTGATTATCAAGGGCGTGAAAGTCTCGTGATGCGGTTTCTTTATCCTTTGAACAAGGAGCATCTGCGCTATTTTTTTGCAGAAGACGTCCAGCAGATCCAACAGACAACCAAACAAAGAGGCCTATATTTATTTTCTGGTCCCACTGGCTCAGGAAAATCGACCCTCATGTATCAATTAGCACGGGCAACCAAGGGACAAGTCATTACCATCGAAGATCCTGTGGAGATTGAAGAGCCGCATTTTTTGCAGCTGCAGACCAATTTGAAAATCGGACAAGACTATGATGAATTGATTCGCTTGTCTTTACGGCATCGTCCGGACCTGCTTTTGATTGGCGAGATCCGTAACAAAGAGACGGCGCAAGCCGCTGTACGAGCCGCTCTGACAGGTCATCGAGTATTTGCCACGATCCATGCACGAGGCGTAGCAGAAACCAAGACACGGCTGCTGGGATTGCTAGGGGCAGACGATCTTCTGGCGCACGCGTTGCAAGGGATCGTTTATCAGCGATTGTTGCCGAATGAAGTCAACGAACCCCATGGATTGCTGGCGTATCACTTTTATGAGGGGCAAGTGGAAAAACAGTGGCAGCACGTATTAAAACGAGTGAAAGAAAGTGGGTGGATCACCGATGAAGTTTATGAAAAAGAAGCCCCAGCTACCACGCCGTGCAACTGAAGCCCTCTTGGTCACCTTCACGGTGTTATTGGAGAGTGGCTTTTCCCTACAAGAAAGCCTCCAAGTGTTGCTGCGCAGTCGCCAGTTTTCTGAACCTGTGATCGAACAGCTGATTGCCCATCTTGCCCAAGGGCAAAGCTTGGCAGCAGCAGTAGCGCCGTTGTCTTTATCGGCTACCGAAAAAAATCAGCTTTATTTAGCAGAAAGTCATGGGAATCTCACGACGACCTTGCGGCGGATGGTCGACTACCACAAATTGGTCAACAAGCAAAAACAGCTGCTGTACAAAGTAGCGGCCTATCCGCTTTTGCTACTGGTCTTTTTAGTGGCGGCTCTCTTTGGCATGCATCGCTTTTTAATGCCTCAATTGTTAGCCTCTGGCATGATCGACGAAGGTCATTGGGGCATTCGCGCCATCACTTGGGCACCAGCAGTACTTATCCTCTTCTTGTTGGTAAGTGTGCTGCTTTTTGTGATCAGCCGCTGGGTATTTGCCCGCCGCACTGCCTTGCAAAAAGCTGTATTCTTCAGCCACCTGCCATTGTTCGGAGCATTGTACACGAGTTATCACACGAGTTTTTTCGCATTGGAATGGGGCAAGTTGTTTCAGCAAGGGTTAGATATCCAACAGATCATTGAGTGTATGGAGCACACCAATAAAGCTACCTTGATCCAAGAATTAGCGCGAGAGTTGCGAGTGACCTTGACACTTGGCGGAGAACTCCCAGAAAAACTTCGTCATTTCTCGTTTCTCACACCAGAATTTTCTTTGATCGTCTTTCAAGGAGAAGTACGGGGAAAGTTAGGAGAAGAGCTTTTTTTATACAGTCAATTATTGATGGATCGCTTGTTTCAACGAATCGAAAAAGCTATTCACTGGGTTCAGCCTCTGATTTTTTTGTTGGTTGCTTTAATGATCGTTGGGATCTATGCCGCTATGTTTTTACCAATCTATGGAAATATCCAAGGAGTGATCGAATGATAGAAAAGAAAGTCGCATCTTCTCGCAAGCAGGGGATTTGGCGTGTCAAAAAAGGCTTTACATTGGTTGAAATGTTGGTTGTTTTATTAGTGATCAGTATTTTGGTTTTGTTGTTTGTCCCAAATCTTGCCAAGCAAAGAGGAATCATTGATGAGAAAGGAAATGCGGCCATCGTGAAAGTGGTGGAAACCCAGATCGAACTCTTTCGTCTGAATGAAAATCGGGAGCCCTCGAGAGAAGAATTGATCGCTGAAGGGTATGTATCTGAGGAGCAATATGCGATTTATGAGCAAGGGGACTAAGGGCTGTCGACGTTGCTCTTTTGCTGGTTTTACTTTAATAGAAAGCCTTTTGGTCCTCATGGTCAGTAGTATGTTTCTCTTTTTTCCCGTCGTGGCCATCGAGTACTATCAACGATCTGCTGAAGTCTTAGGCTTTTGTGCACGCTTAGAAAAAGGCCTCTATACCATACAGCAATCGGCCATCATCGATAACACACAAACCCGAGCCGTTTATCAAGCAGCGCCAACGCCAACTGTTTCATTTTATGGCGCTGCAACTGAGCCGGTCACCAAGATCGAAGTCCCTCCTCAACTAGCGATGCAGGCGTTTCCCGATATTCTTTTTAGTAGTCAGTCCGGCAACAATAGCAGTCTGCGAAGGATCGTTTTCTATTGGCAGGAGAAAAAGCAAACCATCAGCTATAAGTTTTTATTTGGGAGCGGACGCTATGAAAAAATCGTTGAATAGCGGGTTCATCTTAGCAGAAAGCCTGATTGGCTTTGGGGTGTTGGCAACCTGTGTGTTATTGTTTTTAGCGATGCAGACCGCTTCACTGACGCAAAGTGCGGCATTGCAGGAAAAAGCCCAAATGCTGCGGGTGCTGTATGAAGAAGTCCAGAACCACTCCTTTGATGCGTCAACCATTACCTACACGACGAAGCGTCAGACGGTCTATCAAGTTCGCTTTTGGCAAGCAGCGCAGCATCAACAGGCACGCATCCAAAGTGGCGAACAGCTCTGGGAGATTGTGTATGAAGAGTAAAGGCTTTACTTTGTTGGAGTGTCTGTTGTCTTTATGGGTATTGGCGATCTGCTTATTGATGATCAGCGGGATCGTCAAGCACCTCGCACCGGTCAATCAGCAGATCATGGCTCGCAAAGATCAAGAATGGCATGTTTTTTTGTTTCAGTTGGAACGGGAATTAAGTACCTGTGTCTATCTATCAGTCAGCGAGAACACGCTATATTTGCGAAGCAGTCAAAACAATTCGGTAACGATCGATCGCATCAACCGCGTGTTGCGGAAACGGGACAACAATGGCTATCAACCGTTGTTGACAGAAGTGGCAGATGTGTCTTTTGAGAAAATTGGCGCAGCGATCCGCTTTACCGTTTCCTTTGAGAATGGAGACCAGAAAATTGGACAATGGAAAATACACTCACAAGAGGCGGCATAAAGGCGGTATTTTACTCACAGCATTGTTGTTTGTGCAGCTGTTGAGCTTGATGTTATTGCTGGTGTTAGAAAACAGCCGCACAACAGCCCTTTTTTATACAAAAACCATTGAAACCTATGAAGCCCGTATTATGAGTGAACTTTTCCATGCGGAATTCTTGCAAAACGAGTTGGAAGATCGAGGGACACGGTTTTATAATGTAGGAAAGTTGACTTATGAACGGCAAGGACAGAGCTTACAGATCGAATGCTATGTCAAAAGTCGGCGATTTACTTTTACCTTTTTGTTGCCTGAAGAGCAGCCTGAAATAGACACAGATGACCAAGAAGAATAGTACAGGAAAAGGATGGTTGTTTCGACCATCCTTTTTCATACAGAAATAGAAAAAGAATGTTTACAGCTTCACAAATTATTCTAAACGAAAGCGATTGATTATTTTGGATGAATCGGCTAAAATTAAACAGGTATATATGTTGTTATAGTTTTGAAAAGAGGTGCAAGATGTCCGCAGAAAAAATGGAAACGTCTTTTCATTTGACCGTTGAAGCGATCCAACTGCTTCAAAACGCATTGGAAACGTCTTTTTTTGATGCTTACGTAGAGACGATCGAAAATTTTGTTGATCAATACCAAGTTCGCGTGATCGATGGGGTACCAGATGAAGCAACTGCTGCTCGTTTAGAAACCATCTATCAAGAAATTCGAGCAATGGAACTATCGGCAGAAGAAAAACGCAAGCTTGCGCAGTTGGTTTTGTTGAAAGGCAGCCAAACGGAGCGCCTACAGGCCAATCACCAACTGACACCAGATAGTCTTGGGTTTTTATTCGTCTATTTGATCGAGCAGTTGAGTAGTGCCGACCAACCAGTGAAACTTCTTGATTTATCGGTAGGCATGGGGAATCTCTTATTGACAGTCTTGCTGAATCTGCAATTAGCGAAGCGTCCAGTAGAAGGAACCGGTGTGGATATTGACGAAACCTTGTTGGCGATCGCAGCTGCGACTGGCGAATGGACCAAAGCGCCCTTGCATTTGTTCCATCAAGATGGCTTGCAAGAGCTTTTGATCGAACCGATGGATCTGGCGATCAGCGATCTACCGGTGGGCTATTACCCACAAGATGACAAAGCCCGCAGCTTCATTACGGCGGCTCCAGAAGGGCACAGTTACGCCCATCATTTGTTGATGGAACAAGCGATGAACTATGTCAAAGCTGGCGGTTACGGTTTGTTCTTAGTACCAAGCAACTTCTTGGAAACGGAACAGAGTGAATTTTTGAAAAAATGGCTGAAAGAAAAGGTTTATTTGCAAGGAATGATTCAGCTTCCTGAAGAACTCTTTAAAAATGAACATTCACGTAAAAGTATTTTGCTTTTACAAAACCATGGAGGGACAAGCAAACAAGCAGACGAAGTCTTGCTGGTCAAGCTAGCCTCACTGAAAGAACCAAAGAACATCACAAAACTTTTTGAACAATTTGCGGCTTGGAAAGCAGCAAATCTGTAATATAATTCGGATAAGGAGATCATCATGTCAAAAACAATCGCAATCAATGCTGGAAGTTCAAGTTTAAAATGGCAATTATATCAAATGCCAGAGGAAACAGTTGTCGCTAAAGGAATCGTTGAACGAATCGGTTTGAAAGATTCTATCTTTACCATCAAATATGGGGAAGATCAAAAATTCGAACAAATCATCGACATCAACGATCACGAAGTAGCTGTAAAAATGTTATTGGATCAACTGATTGAATTAAACATTTTAGGTGCCTATGATGAAATCACTGGCGTCGGTCACCGCGTCGTTCACGGCGGAGAAGATTTCCCTGATTCAGTTGTGATCACAGACGAAGTGATGGAACGCATCCAAGCATTGGCTGAATTTGCGCCATTACACAACCCAGCAAACTTGATGGGGATCACTGCTTTCAAAAAAATCTTGCCAGAAATCATCAGTGTCGCTGTTTTTGATACTTCTTTCCATGCAACGATGCCAAAACACAATTACCTATACAGCTTGCCATTAGAGTACTATAACGAATTTAAAGTACGTAAATACGGCTTCCACGGTACAAGCCACCGTTATGTTTCTGAGCGTGCAGCAGAAATGTTAGGTAAACCAATCGAAGAATTAAAAATCATCACTTGCCATCTAGGGAACGGTGCGTCGATCACTGCGGTTGACGGCGGAAAATCAGTAGATACATCAATGGGCTTCACGCCATTAGCTGGTGTAACGATGGGCACACGTTCAGGTGACATCGATCCTGCTGTTTTGCCTTACTTAATGGAAAAATTAGATTTGAACATCGATGAAATGGTGGATGTTTTAAACAAAAAATCTGGTTTATTAGGCTTAACTGGTATTTCCAGCGACATGCGTGATCTAGAAGCAAACTACGACAAAGAAGAAGTCAAAGTTGCTTATGACGTCTTTACTGACCGCATCCGTAAATACATTGGTGGCTATGTAACGACCATGAACGGTGTCGATGCGATCGTCTTTACTGCTGGTATCGGTGAAAATGATGCCCACGTCCGCAGCGAAGTTATCAAAGGCATGACTTGGTTTGGTTGCGAATTAGATGCCGATCAAAATGCAAAACGCGGCGAAGAATTAGTGATCTCAACTGAAGAGTCAAAAGTCAAAGTACTTTTGATCCCAACAGATGAAGAATTAATGATCGCTCGTGATGTGGAACGTTTACGCGGCTAAGCGAAAACATTTCTTAGAATAGAAGCTGAAACACATGCAAGAGAAATGCTTGCATGTGTTTTTTTGTAGGAAAGTCCGCAAAACGGGACTAGAGAGAAAAATTGGTGAAGACCATTTTCTAATTTTTTAAACAGAAAATTTAATAATTATACATATGAAAATTGGCTCATACTGCACCTAGGTGGATGGCTTCTCATTTTGCTTTCATTTGAATTTAAATTTCCTTCCTTTTTTACAAGATGTTCTCAGGGAAATACCCTTGTAAAAGTTGCCAAATGGGAATAAACTGGCATTTGTGAATTTTCAGAAAAATTCCGCTATTTTATTTTCATTAATTTTTATAAGGGGCCATTACATATGGAAAAAGAAAAAACATTCTTAGGTCAGCCGCGAGGGCTGTCGACGTTATTCTTCACGGAAATGTGGGAACGATTCAGTTATTATGGTATGCGGGCGATTTTGGTGTACTTCATGTACGATGCAGTTGCCAACGGCGGCTTAGGGTTGCCAAAAGGAACGGCTGTGGCGATCATGTCGATTTACGGTTCCTTAGTGTATATGTCAAGTATTGTTGGCGGTTGGATCTCGGACCGTCTTTTAGGATCAAATAAATCCGTCTTTTATGGTGGGATCTTGATCATGTTAGGACACATCGTCTTGGCAACACCTTTAGGGATTCCAGCGTTGTTTGTGTCCATGATGCTGATCGTCATCGGAACCGGACTCTTGAAATCCAACGTGTCGGGGATGGTGGGGCATTTATACAGCAAAGACGATATCCGTCGGGATGCTGGTTTCTCAATTTTCTACATGGGGATCAATATCGGTGGCTTGTTAGCACCGATCATCGTCGGGATCTTAGGACAAGAGGTCAACTACCACTTAGGCTTTTCGATTGCTGCTATCGGGATGTTTATCGGTTTGGTGCAGTATTATGTGCAAGGAAAAACCACGTTGAAAAGTGTAGCGATCGCGCCAACGAATCCCTTATCGGCAGCCGAAAAGAAAACCTTCTTCCGAGCAGTCGTTCTGGTTCTTCTCGCATTGGCAGTGTTGTTTGGCGCAGCTGCTGCAACGGGCCATCTGACGGTTGATTTCTTCATCAACTTCATCAGTGTTCTAGGTATTTTCTTGCCGATCTACTACTTTACCAAAATGCTGCGTTCGAAAGATGTCACACCAGATGAAAAGAAAAAAGTGTTGGCCTACATTCCGCTGTTCTTGTCAGCGATCGTCTTTTGGTCCTTAGAAGAACAAGGCTCATCGATCTTGGCATTGTTTGCTGCTGACCGTACGCAATCAACGTTATTCGGCATCAATATTCCAGCAAGTTTGTATCAAACCTTAAATCCACTTTTTGTCGTCTTACTGACACCTGTCTTTGTCTGGTTGTGGACCAAACTAGGCTCTCGTCAGCCACGGACAGAAGTGAAGTTTGCCATCGGTTTAGTCTTAGCCGGTTTGTCCTTTCTATTGCTAATGCTGCCAAGCCTCTTGTTTGGAGTAGAAGAACGGGTCAGCCCATTATGGTTGGTATTGAGCTTCTTCATCATGATTGCAGGGGAAATGTGTCTTTCACCGGTGGGCTTGTCGGTGACGACCAAACTAGCGCCGAAAGCTTTCGAAGCACAAACCTTGGCGATTTGGTTGTTAGCAGACGCTTCTTCACAAGCCATCAATGCGCAAATCGCTCGGTTCTATACACCACAAACAGAAGGGATGTACTATGGCATCGTCGGCGGAGTAGCCGTTGTTGTCGGCATCATCTTGTATTTAGCTAGAAAACCGATCCGCAACTTGATCGGCAACATTCATTGATCAAAAAATAAAAACTTGATTTTCCGCCTATGCATGGATTGAACAACCCATGCATACGGTAGGAAAATCAAGTTTTTTTGTTGCGAATCAATGTCTTAGTCAATCAATGGGCTTAGTGGCTGGCGTGTGATCTGCTGCTGTGCAATGACCAGGGCTTCTTGGAAGTGCTGCTGCAAAAAGTAGCGGTCATGGCTGACTGCCAGCAGGGTTCCTTGATAATCTTGCAGCATTTCTTCAATTTCTTCTCGGGCATAGCTGTCGAGGTGATTGGTTGGTTCATCCAAAATCAGGACGTTGATTTTTTCTAAAAAGAGTTTCAGTAATGCCAACCGGATTTTTTCACCACCGGATAGATCTTTGATTCGTTTGGCCACATCACCTTGATAAAAACCACTTTTGGCTAATTGCCGACGAGCCGTTTCTTCGTTTCCTGTCAATGTATGGACGTAGGCTAATAGGCGGCTCTCGGGATCGGAAAACTGCAGCTGCTGGGGCAAATAGCCGATCTGTAAGCTGCTGCCGCGCTTGATAGTGCCGCCGCTAGGAAGCTCCTCACCGAGAAGTAATGTGAGTAAGGTTGATTTTCCGGTACCATTGTCGCCGATGATGGCTAGATGCTCCCCACGGTAGATTGCAAAACTGCTGTCTTTGAATAGGAGCTGATCGGCATATTGCTGGTGCAAGTCGCGAACGATGAACACCTCTTTACCTGATTTTCCGCCATTTGCCAAGCCTTGCAGCCGATTTTTCGGGGGCGCTGGCGGTTTGACCAGTGTAAGTTTCGCTAGGCGGCGTTCCAATTCTTTGGCTTTTTTGAAGAAGGATTCATTGTCTCCTTCATGGCCCCACTGACGAAATCGACGAATCATGACTTTCAGTCGCTGGACTTCTTTTTGCTGCAGTTCGTAATTTTTGGTCAGCTCCGCCAAGCGAGCTTCTTTCAAGACACGAAATCGGCTATAGTTCCCAGGATACTCAATCAGGGCGCCTTCTTCCAGTTCCCAGGTCTTGGTGGTGACTTGATCGAGAAAGTGTCGATCGTGAGAAACGACTAGAACCGCTTTTTTCGTATTCTGTAAATAATTTTCCAACCAGCGGATACTTGAAAGATCCAAGTGATTGGTTGGTTCATCCAGTAACAGCAAGTCAGCATCGGTGACTAACACTTTGGCTAAAGCGACTTTGACCCGTTCACCCCCGCTAAGGTCTGTTAACCGTGCGTCCTGCCGATGGGGAATTCCTAACCCTTGTAAGATCGCGGAAATTCGGTCTTCTAATCCATAACCGCCCAGCTCTTCAAAGCGCTGCTGCAGCTCGCCATAACGGATCAGACACTTCTCTAAATCAGTATCGGGTTCTGCCATCAAGGCTTCGTAATGGCTCATTTGCTGTTTGAGTTCTTGAATGTTAGCTGCAGAATGGAGCAGGTAGTGGGTAACGGTTGCTTCAGAAACTGTCAGCTCTTGCTCGACCGTCCCGATCCTCAAGCCTTTTTGGCGGCTGATAACGCCGCTATCGACACCTTCACTGCCAGTCAAGATTTGTAAAAAGGTTGATTTGCCCGTTCCGTTGATGCCGACTAGGGCAATTTTTTCCCCAGCTTCGATTTGGCAGGATAACTCCTCAAATAACGGATTCCCGCCGATGGTTTTTTTAATAGCAATTGCTTGTATGATCATGATCTCTCTCCTTGAGACCACTCAAAAAGGCCATGGATATCCATGGCCAGTGTTATTTAAACTCAGATTTTTTTGAGAAAAATACCTTGAGATGGCCATTGATTTTACGTAAATTTAACTGTTTTGGACAGACTCGTCCCGTCAACAGCAACTGTAAAACCAATTGCATGGCTAAATGCGATATGGTATCGTTGGTAATTTTCATTACTTGTTATTTTAGTCATGCGCATCATGGTCGTTTTCCCTCCTTTGTGTCTTTGTCTTTTCAGTGTACCTGAAAGTATCAGAAAGTTCAACCAGTACTGGCGGTTTCTTAGCGTTCCTCGATGCGTAATTCTGTCAGAGAGCTTTCTTTCATCTGACCGATGACCAAAGGAACGGTCTCATGAACCACATCGCTGTATTCTAAGCCGAACCAGCGTTCAGGTGAAATAGTATGGCGTTTGATAAAAAGCTTCGTCTGCATGACTTGCTTCTGCCATTTGCTTAATGCAGTTGCATTCGACAGCTCTTCTTCGATCATCACGAATTGGAAATCACCCACATTGCGTCCAGGCGTTAAGGAATAGCGTTGCGGCTGCAGCGGCAAGCGACCATCTTTCATCAATTCTTGAATGATTTGGCGAATGTAGAGATTGACTTCTTGCGGCACCCGAAAGCCGAGATAAAGCTTTAATTTAACGATAAAATCGGTATCTGCCATCGAAACTTCATATTTTTTCGTATAAGGTTCATCGGTGACTTCCACATTGACGAACCAATACACTTTGGCACGCTTCGGCCGTTTGTCTAAAATGGAATAGATGAACTGCTGACCGATCTGATCGTCTTGCAGTTTAGGAACCATGAAGACGACGTTCGTCTGAGATAATGGCAAAGAATCATCTTCCCGCAACTGTTTCAATTGAGGGATGTAGGTAGAAAGTGCAACTTCTTCGGCAGCATTTTCTTGAATACGATTGCCCCATTCCCAAATCAGCATCACACCGATGATCACGCTGGCTAATAAGATGGCAACGTAACCGCCATGGAAAAATTTCGTCGCACTAGAGATAAAGAAAATGCCTTCGATCGCTGCAAAAAAGAGCGTGATGAACGGTGCCAAGAAACGGGTCTTCTTGTTTTGGTGCAAGTAGAAATACAGCAAAATAGTGGTCATCAACATCGTTACCGTAATGGCCAATCCATAAGCGGCTTCCATCCGAGTAGAGGTCTGGAAGAATAAGACTACGCCGGAACAGGCGATCCACAGCAAGGTGTTCAAGGCAGGAATATACATTTGCCCGATAGACGCACCCGGATAGATGATTTGCATCCGCGGCAATAGTTTCAACTTGATGGCTTCAGAAACCAAGGTAAAGGAGCCAGACAGCAGAGCTTGCGAAGCAATGATGGCAGCGAGTGTGGCGAAGCTGACACCAAAGACTGTCCACCCTTGCGGCAACGCTTGGAAAAATGGATTCAAGTTTTCGATTTCTTGATAAGTCGGGTTTTGATAGACTTGCAGCAGCCACGCCGCTTGACCAAAGTAATTCAGCATCAAGCAGATTTTGATATAGGGCCAGCTAGCATAAATGTTTTTCTTACCCACATGACCTAAGTCCGAGTAGAGGGCTTCCGCACCAGTAGTCGCCAAAAAGATATTGCCGAGAATAAAGAGACCAGCGCTGTTATCGGGACTAAAGAGCAGATTGATCGCATACCGGGGATCAAGGGCCCGAATCACCGAAAGGTCACCGGCAAAGTTCATCACACCGACGATGCCCAAGAAGGTGAACCAGCCTAGCATGATCGGTCCGAAGGCTTTGCCGACAAACTCAGTCCCAAAGCGCTGCAGGGCAAAGAGGACCAATAAGATTGCTAAGGTGATGCCGACGATGATCGATTGGTCATTGCCGAAGCGATCAAAAAAGGCTGGAATTCCCCGTAATCCTTCGATGGCAGTGGTTACGGTCACGGCAGGCGTCAATACCCCATCTGCTAGCAGGGCTGCGCCCCCGATGATCGCTGGAATAATCAAGTAGCGGCTGTTTTTACGAACTAAGGTATAAAGGGAAAAAATCCCGCCTTCTCCATGGTTATCCGCGTTTAATGCGATCAAGACGTACTTGATCGTCGTTAACAAGGTCAGCGTCCAAAAGACGAGCGAGACGCTGCCTAAGATAAAGTCGGGCGTTAAGGTGCGTAGTCCGCCATTATCCTCCACCAGGGCTTTCATTACGTAAAGTGGGCTCGTACCGATATCACCGTAGACCACCCCCATGGCGACTAAAAGTCCGCCGGCGGTCACTTTTTTCATTTTACTTGAACTCATTGACTGTTTTCCCTCCATTTTAAACTGCAAAAAGACCTAAGCGGCCCCTTGCCACTTAGGTCTTGCAAGAAACATCTTAAACCAGCGGATTCCCGCTTGCTGTTGATCTAAGATCATGGAACGATCCATGTGCTACTCCCCTAAAGTGCTCTTATTATCTTTGTTTTTGCAGCTCCTGTCAATTGATTTGATAAAAATGGCAATAAACATTTTTCTTTTACTACGTTTCAGCGTAAGATAACAATAGGTATGGAATAAGGAGGCAGGAAAATGATTGAGATCAAGAATCTGACGAAACAATATGGACCAAAAAAAGCATTGTCTGATCTTTCCCTGACGATTCGTCAAGGGGAGATCTTTGGCTTTCTGGGACACAACGGGGCAGGGAAGTCGACAACGATCAAAAGCTTAGTTAGTATTTTACAACCGACGAGTGGGGAAATCTTTTTTGACGGTCAATCCCTCGTGGAACATCGGGAAGCGATAAAAAAACAAATTGCCTATGTGCCGGACACGCCAGATTTGTTTTTACAGCTGACGGCTGGGGAATATTGGGACTTGATTGCAGCAGCGTATGAAGTACCAGCAGCGGAAAAGGCCGAGCGTTTGCAAAAATTAGGGCGCTTGTTTGATATGCTGTCTCATGAAGAAGAGACCATCGCTAGCTTTTCCCATGGAATGCGGCAAAAAACGCTGCTGATTGGGGCATTGATCCCCGATCCGGACATTTGGATCTTGGACGAACCATTGCAAGGCTTAGATCCCCAAGCAGCGTATGATTTAAAAGAAATGATGAAACAGCATGCTGCCAAGGGTAAGACCGTGATTTTTTCTACCCATGTCTTAGACACCGCCCAGCAGTTGTGTGATCAATTAGCGATTTTGAAAAAAGGTGAGCTGCTGTACAATGGCTCAGTGGCAGATTTGCTGGCACAGCATCCGTCGCTTTCTTTGGAAACAATCTATCTGCAAATGACTGGGAGAAGTCAAGAAGAAGCGATTCTTGCAGAAGCGGAGGAAGCGTAGATGCGAAAACAACAATTTCTGACGCTGACCTCCGTTAATTTGCGGTATGCCAATCCCCAACTAACAGACAAAGCCCGCAAAAAAGGCAAGGCTGGTTCGACCTTGACCAGTTATTTGTTGTTTCAATATGCGCTTTCTGGAGTGGTGTTTCTGCTAGTCTATGGTTTGACGATGATCACATTGGATTTTAGTCAGATGCCGGGCTTTTTTACCTATTATGTCGCTTTGTTCGGGATTTTAGGCTTTTCCCAAGGGATTTCGTCCATTTACAATGTCTTCTTCGAAAGTCAAGATCTGCCAGCGTATTTGCCGCTGCCCTTTCGACAGAGTGAAATTTTTCTGGCAAAGATCGTGGTGGTATTTCTTACCGTTGCGCCGTTTATTTTTCCTTTGTTGGTCTTATTTCTCCTGACAGGGATTCGGGCAAACGTCTTTTTCTTGCTGACGATCTTATGGGCGTTCTTGCTGTTCGGCTTGTTTTTAGTCTTGATCTTCAGCATTTGCAGCTTGATCGTCTTCAGCCTGACCCGCACCAAGTTTTTCTTGAAGCATAAAAAATTGGTCACTAGTTTATTGCTAGGCGTGACGATGCTGGTTGTTGTGATCGGGGTCTTAATGATGAATCAGGTGAATACTTATGAGACAGACGTGGTAGACCGGGGAGCGATCAGCTTTTTATTGCCTTTTTATTATGTGATGGTGGCACCGTTTCAAACGACCGGTTTGCTTAGCTTGCTAGGGATCATCGCCACAGCAGGCGTGCTGCTTTTTGCCCTCTATCGATTGATCTTGCCGAAGTTTTATGAGCAAGTGGCAGCCGCGGCGCCTAACCAAGGGAGTGTTCGTCGGAAACATAAGCCCAATCAAGGCTTGGGCCAGCTGTTGTTTAATTACAATTCGCAGTTGATCCGTGATCCGAATTTGATCATGCAAGTCTTTTCTTCTTCGTTGCTGATGCCCATCATTTTCTTAGTGTCTTTTGTGTTTACAGGAGCGATTCAGTTAAGTGAATTGGATGAGCGGTTTATCGGTGTTGTTTTCGTGGCGGGGATCGCCTTGGCGGCACTGATGGTCAACCCGACTTCTTTTATCAGTAATTTGATTTCATTGGATCAGGAGAATTTCTTGTTTGTCCGCTCCTTGCCGCTATCGATGAAGCGCTACTTGCGGGAAAAATTCCGCTTTGGCGTCGTTTTGCAGCTGAGCTTAACGGCAGTCATCGTGCTGGCAGCAGTGCTTTTATTCAAAATGCCGCTGATTTTGGCTATCTCTTTCCTAGTAGGAGCACTTTGGAGCAGTTTTCTTTTGTGCTTGAAATATTTTGCTCGTGATTATCGATTGCTGCTTTTGGATTGGACCAATATCAGTCAATTGTTTACGAGAGGGGCGGGGAGTCTTGGGTTAGCCATTGGAACAGTCGCAACGCTATTTCTTTCCGTCATTGTTATCATCCTTTATGGCTTTGCTGCGACTTCGATTGATTTTTGGTTATTGAATGGTCCGGTTTTCTTTGTGATCCTCTTGACCAGCGTCCTTTGGATAGCCCATTATCACCATAGATTTTGGCGTCGTTTTTCCTAAGGGAAGCGACGCTTTGCTTTTTTTATTTAAGGATGGATAAATTAACTATTTATTCAGAAAATTCAGAAAAACTATTTACAATCAAAAGGAAACATGGTTAGATAGGAGTACCTATTACTTTGCTTTCATTTTTTGCTGTACAAGTTTGGATAACCGACTTGTCAAAGAGCTGTGACCAAAGGCAAAAAGACCAATGAGACCTAAGTGCTCGTTGCCTCTTTTGCTTTTGTCACGGTTTTTTTTGCACAAAAAAACCTGCCGTTCGTCGGCAGGTCGTCTCACTATCAAGCTTTGGTGTGGTCTTTTTCTGGGATTTTGTTTTCTAGATCTGTCCGTACAACTAACACATCACAGCCAGCATGGCGAATGACATACTCAGACACAGAACCGATAAAGATTCGTTCAACCGCATTTAACCCAGTGGCACCGATCATAATCAAATCGATGTCGTGATCTTCGGGCAATTGTTTGGCAATGATCGGTTTTGGCGAGCCGTATTCAATCACTGTTTTGACAGCAGTTACTTGGTGTTTGCGGGCATAATCCTCATAGTCTTTCAAGGTTTGTTTGGCCATTTCGGTTGCTTGCTCAGCAAGCATGCCGTCAAAAGAAGAAACGGTTTGAAAGGCCCGAGTGTCGATCACATGTGCTAAAACTAATTCAGAATCATTCCGCTGTGCCACATTCACGGCTTTTTTGAAGGCTAATTCTGACTCGCTAGACCCATCGACGGCTACCATGATTCGTTGATATTGTTGTAACATAAGAAACACTCCCATCTGTTATCTTCTACTTTTATTGTAATGCTTTTTTCTGGAAAAAGAAAACCTAATCTTCCTTTTTTTTCATTTTTTGTGCCAGCAAGATGCTGAATGAAGCGGAAGAGAGCAGCAACAACGCCAAATAAAACAAGGCAATCAGCTCTCTATCGACAAAGCCCACAACCAATGCCACTACGCCTAAAAGGAAATGAATGAGGCTATAGGTTTTTAAGAAGACTTTATTCGCCTCAGTAGTAGGGATCAAAGTGAAAAAAATCGCTTGTTTGGCATAAAGCAAATAACTGGTGCCGAATAATACGAGTGCCACGATCGTAAATAATAGAAGAATCATAAACATACGCCATCCTATTCTAAGTTGATAGGTTTAGTATAGCGAACCCTAGAAAGAATAGCAAAAGCCACCCTTACTTTGATATCAGATGGAGGACGTTGCACGGTTTCTAACGGCTAGAAAACGCAAAAAAGCCATCTGTTAAAAACAGATGGCACATTCTAAAAAGAATGGGTAATATCCGTTGATGCCGTTCTTTTTCCCATAGTATTGATCCCGCAAATTCTAGCAGGTGGGTTCCACGGTCTAAGCTTCGAACTACCAAAGGAAAAGGCATGTTACCAGCATTAACACAAGACGGATCCCAAGATATCAATAAAAATGTTCGGTCAACACACAAAAGGGACAACTCGTACATCACAGAATTCCCACCCTTATAGTAGCATAGGAATGACGAAGGTGCAATAAAGTTGTTTGAAAACGATACCAAAAAGCCACTATTTTTTCTAAGTACCTAGTTTTTTTTCTTTCGTTGCTGCAATTGTTGGTACCGTTGGCCCAACGCTTGCTCATATTTACCGGTGGTTTTCGGTTGATAATAGTGGGTACCTTTTAGCTTATCAGGTAAATATTGCTGATCGACCCATGCATCATCAAAATTATGTGGGTATTGATAGCCAACTCCTCGATTCAAGCTTTCGGCGCCTTTGTAATGACTGTCTCGTAAATGATCCGGGACATCGCCAGCTTTACCGATACGAATATCTGCGATCGCTGCATCCAATGCCATGTAGGCCGAGTTGGATTTTGGTGACAAACATAGATCGACCACCGTATCGGCCAAAGGGATCCGAGCTTCCGGCAAGCCCAAACGTTCAGCGGCTAACACAGCATTGACGGTTCGAGCAGCGGCTGCTGGGTTAGCTAAACCGATGTCTTCATAACCGATGACCATCAAGCGCCGACAAATGATCGCCAAATCGCCTGCCTCTACTAAACGACCTAAGTAATGTAGCGCACCATCCACATCGCTGCCGCGAATCGATTTTTGAAAAGCAGAGATCACATCATAGTGGGCATCCCCATCTTTATCATGGGTCAACGCTTTGCGCTGTACGCACTCTTCGATGATCGCTAAGGTCAAATGAATAATGCCGTCTGGTCCTTTTGGTGTGGAACGGGCAGCGAGTTCTAAGCCATTGAGGGCGCTTCGTAAATCACCGTTGGTCGCTCGCGAGAGATGCAAGCGGGCATCATCGGTCAATACGATGGTTTCTGATCCAAGTCCGCGAGTTTCATCTGCTAAAGCTTGATCAATGGCGGTCAAAATATCTTCTTCTTGGAGCGGTTTGACTTCAAAAATCTGTGTCCGACTGCGAATCGCTGGATTGATCGTAATGTAGGGATTTTCCGTCGTGGCACCGATCATAATAATCTTGCCGCTTTCTAAATGGGGCAGTAAAAAGTCTTGTTTTGTCTTGTCTAGTCGATGGACTTCATCAAGCAATAAAATGACAGTACCGCTCATTTTGGCTTCCTCTGCCACGATTTGCAGGTCTTTTTTTGTATCTGTGGCGGCGTTCAGCATGCGAAACGCATAGCGTGTCGAGCCGGCAATCGCACTGGCAATGCTGGTTTTTCCGGTTCCCGGCGGTCCGTATAGGATCATCGAAGAAAGCATTTTGGCTTCGACCATTCGGCGAATGATTTTCCCCGGGCCAACCAAATGCTGCTGTCCGACGACTTCATCTAAGTTCCGTGGCCGCATTCGATAAGCAAGTGGCTGCTGCATAAAACGATCCTCTCCTTTTCCTGTAAGTATAACATAAGAACGTACATTCTCATAAACAAGCTGATTTGCGTCCTTACGAAAACAAAAGGGCGCGTATTTTCCACTCAGTCAGCAAAAAACAGGTTCGTTGAAAAGAAATCGTTGAGATCACCGCAACTCTGTAGTCAAAGATAGTAAGTTGACCGAGAATTGTGTAGAATAAAGAGGGTGATGAGAATGGATGAATTAATGGCACTTTTTGCGACACAGCCGACAACTACCATCGCGCGTGCCTTATTAGGGATGTATTTGGAACATGAGACCCCAGAAGGAACATTAGGTGGGTATATCGTGGATTGTGAAGCGTATCTAGGTCCCGATGATCTGGCGGCTCATAGTGTGGGCATGCGAAACACACCAAGGGTTCGGGCGATGTATCAGGAACCCGGCACGATTTATTTATATACGATGCATACGCATCGAATTGTCAACTTTATTACGCAACCAAAAGGCATCCCACAAGGAATCATGATTCGCGGGCTAGAACCGGTGGATGGGATTGACTTGATGGAACAACAGCGACAAAAAACGGGACCGGATGTAGCCAATGGCCCCGGGAAACTAGTACAGGCACTACAGATTCCAGCTGAGCTTTACGGCGAATCGATTTTTACGAGTCCGCTGCATTTGGTTCCTGAGCGCCGACGTACCCCAAAAGAAATTTTGGCATTGCCTCGAATTGGTATCCCGAACAAAGGGGAGTGGACTCAGATGCCGCTTCGATTTGCGGTAGCTGGTAATCCTTATTTAACAAATATACGAAAAGCCGCTGTTCAGCAAGATCATGGCTGGCTAGAAAGAAGGAATAGTGATGGCGAAAGAAACGATATTGACTTACTTAGATCAGCGATTAACGAAAAAAATCTCCGATTATGATGTGGCGATCGATTGGGATGCCAAAAATCATACCATCGAATTGGTGTTGCGCTTGTTTGCCGAAAATCCTCAACAAGTCCAAATCGACGATGCGCAAGGTGTGGCATCAGAGGAAGCGATCATTGAATTTGAAGATGGGATTTTGTTGTATGATCCACAAAAATCAACGTTTGATGAAGAAGATTATTTAGCGACGATTCCTTATGCAGGAAAAAAAGGGATCCAAAAAGCGTTGTTAGACGGATTGGTTGATTACATTCAAGAAATTTTAGAAGAAGGCCAAAGCGATCTGCTTGATTTCTTGAACGATGACAGTGAAGAAGCGATCTTTGAATTGCGATTCAACGAAGAAGCATTTGTGGAGAAAATGACGAACTATCAAGCCGGGGCTGGGGAAACCATAATCCCGTACCCTAGTTACTAAGGAGAACGAACATGAAATGGAATGAAGTAACCGTAGCGACAGCTAGCGAAGCAGTGGAAGCAGTCGCCAATATTTTAATGGAACACGGAGCAAGTGGGGTAGCGATCGAGGACGTTTTAGATGTCGAAAATTTTAAAAGCGATGCGTATGGCGAAATTTTGGATAAAGAAACCTATACGACCTTAGAAGAAGGTGCGCAAGTCAGTGCCTATTTCCCAGAGACGATTTTTTTGCCAGAAGTGCTGCCGACGATCAAAGCAGCCATCGACCGTCTGCCGGAGTATGGTTTGGCAATCGGCAAAAACACCATCACAACGAGCGAGGTCGTGGAAGAAGCATGGGCAACGGCCTGGAAAAAATATTACCATCCAGTCCGTATCTCCCGCTATCTGACGATCGTGCCGAGCTGGGAAAACTATCAACCGCTGCAAGAAGATGAAAAGATCATCACCCTTGATCCGGGAATGGCTTTTGGGACCGGCACGCATCCTACGACACGCTTGACATTACAAGCCCTAGAAGTCTACTTGCGGGGCGGTGAAACCGTCTTAGATGTCGGGACGGGCTCAGGGGTGTTAAGTATCGCCAGCAAATATTTAGGTGCCAAAGACGTGTTTGCTTATGATCTAGATGAAGTCGCTGTGAGGTCCGCCCAAGAAAATATGGCGATGAACCCCATTGCTCACGATGTGACCGTGCAAGCCAATGACCTTTTGCAAGGGGTGACGGTCCCTGCGGATCTTATCGTTGCCAATATTTTAGCGGATATCATTTTATTGATGATCCCTGATGCATGGCGTTTATTGAAGCAAGAGGGTACCTTGATCGTTTCTGGGATCATTGAGACGAAAAAACAATTAGTGATCGATGCCATGATCGCACAAGGCTTTGAGATCGATCAATTGTTCAATCAAAAAGACTGGTATGCGATCGCCTTTAAAAAACCAGAGGTAGAGTAAGATGCAGCGATATTTTTTACAGGAGCCTTATGAAGCAAAAGCGGTGTTTGCCGTTTCGGGAGACCCCTTCCACCATATGATCCGAGTGATGCGCATGACTCCCGGCACGAAAGTCGGTTTAGTTTTTGAGGATCATTTGGCGATCATCGCCAAGATCAAAGAGGCCGATGAAGAAACGGTTTACTTAGAGGAAGTCGAAAAAGAACAGCAGGACAAGGAATTGCCGCTGCAGGTCACGATCGCTAGCGGCTACCCGAAAGGCGACAAGCTGGACTTGATCGTTCAAAAAGGCACGGAACTTGGGGCGGCAGCCTTTATCGGTTTTCCTGCGCAAACTTCGGTCGTGAAATGGGATCAAAAGAAATTACAGAAAAAGCAGCAGCGGCTGCAAAAAATCGCCCAAGAAGCGGCGGAGCAATCCCAACGGCAGATCGCACCAGCCATCACACTGCTGGATAACGCCAAAGCATTTTGGCAAAGCCTCAGTCAGTACGATGCGGTCCTAGTGGCTTATGAAGAATCAGCCAAGCAAGGAGAAGCAGCGATGCTGCTGCAAGTGGTCACCGAATTGCCCGTTGGTAGCAAAGTTTTAGCGATCTTTGGCCCAGAAGGCGGTCTGACCCCCTCCGAAATCGAAGGAGCCCAGGAAAACAACGCTAAATTATGCGGGTTAGGCCCTCGGATTTTACGAACAGAAACAGCGCCGTTTTATTTTTTAAGTGCTGTCAGTGTGCTAACGGAATTAAAGAGGATGTGAGTTGATGAATAAGAACCAAGAAGCAATCAGTGTCCGTTTGTTGACGGCCGATCTGACCGACTGGGTCTTGGAGGATTTTATCAATCAATATAAAACGGCTTTAAAGGAAGTCGTCGTTTTGCCTAGTGCCATTCGGCGGGCGAAAATCTTGGCACAAGGCTCTTCCTTACAAATCGGCGCAGTGATCGATTACCCCCTTGCCCAAGGAACACTGGCAAAGGTAGCGTTTGAAATCGGTCGGGCGTTTATGGAAGGTGCCGATTTTTTGGAAGTCTGGCTACCGGCTTCTTCCTTCATGGAAAATGATCGTGGCTTTGCGGAATTGACCGAAACGATTCGCTCCTTGACCTTGACAGGAGGGGAGATCCGCTTAGCTGTGCAAACCGAGATCATGAATGAATTGACGAAGATCCAAGTGGCACAACGCTTGAAAGAAGAAGCATGGCCAAAGATCGTGTTAGGACAAAAACAACCACTAGCAGAAGCATTGCACGACGTGAGCTTGTTTTCCTTAGATGGTGGCAGTCAACTGTCGATCCAGATCAATCCTGACACAATAGATGAACAAGCTATGCAATCACTACAGGCTGCCGGCGCCGAGAAAATCGGGCTCTCGTATCATGTTTTTGAAGAATTGCTTAAGGACAAGCCGGCACCCGATGTGCTTTGAACAACAGCGATTGAAAAATAGCTGAAAAATTTGTATAATAATACTACTAAATAAGAACTGCAGGTTAGACAGGAGTCCCATGCTTAGAACGTTTGTCCGCAAGGCTTTGGGTGCGTGACGAAACGTTAACAGCGACTTCTGTCTGCCTTTTTGATAGCACAAAAAAGAAAAGCAGGAGGCGGAATGAATGGCAAAAGAAGTTATATTGACCGGGCCCAATGTCATCAAATTGGTCGCTCATTATATGAGTGAAGAACACGTTGCCTTTGTCCAAAAAGCATTAGACTACGCGACAGAAGCCCACAAAGAACAATTCCGTAAATCCGGCGAGCCTTACATTATTCATCCAATCCAAGTTGCGGGGATCTTGGCAGAATTGCAGATGGACCCTCATACCGTTGCAACTGGTTTTTTGCATGATGTCGTCGAAGATACCGATGTGACGTTAGCCGATCTGAAAGAAGAATTCGGTGCCGATGTAGCGATGCTAGTGGATGGCGTGACCAAGCTGGGTAAGATCAAGTACAAATCTCATGAAGAACAATTAGCAGAAAATCATCGAAAAATGTTGATCGCCATGGCGCAAGATTTACGGGTCATCATGGTCAAACTGGCTGACCGTTTACATAATATGCGTACGTTGAAACATCTGCGGGAAGACAAACAACGCCGCATCGCCCAAGAAACGATGGAAATCTATGCCCCATTGGCTCATCGTTTAGGGATCAGCCGAATCAAATGGGAACTAGAAGATATTTCTTTGCGTTACTTGAATCCACAGCAATATTACCGAATCGTGCATTTGATGCAGACCAAACGAGAAGAACGGGAATCCTACGTTTCCGAAACCGTGGAAGAGATTCGGATCGCTACGGAGGAACTAGATATCTATGCTGAGATCTATGGTCGACCAAAGCATATTTACTCGATCTATCGCAAAATGAAAGACCAAAAGAAACAGTTCAATGAAATTTATGATTTGTTGGCGATCCGAGTGATCGTTGACTCCATCAAAGATTGTTACGCGGTTTTGGGAACGATCCATACAAAATGGAAACCAATGCCTGGGCGGTTCAAGGACTATATCGCTATGCCAAAAGCCAACATGTACCAATCGCTGCATACGACGGTCATTGGTCCCAAAGGCAATCCTGTCGAGATCCAAATTCGGACCCATGAAATGCATGAGATCGCTGAATTTGGGGTTGCTGCGCACTGGGCCTATAAAGAAGGCAAGACCGAAAAAGTCAGAGCCGACAAGATGACCCAACAAGTTGGCTGGTTCCGAGAAATTTTGGAACTACAAGATGAAAGCTATGATGCTTCTGAATTTATGGAAGGTGTCAAAGGCGATATTTTCAGCGACAAAGTCTATGTATTTACGCCAAAAGGTGATGTGACGGAGTTGCCTCAAGGATCCAGTCCACTGGATTTTGCCTATAGCATCCATACCGACATCGGCAACAAAACTACTGGTGCCAAGGTCAACGGCAAAATGGTCCAATTAGACTATAAGCTGAAAAATGGCGACATTATTGAGATTCTGACATCACCGAATTCCTTTGGGCCAAGCCGCGACTGGGTCAAACTAGTTGCTACCAGCAAAGCGAAGAACAAAATCAAACGATTTTTTAAAGCCCAAGATCGTGATGAGAATATCATCAAAGGACATGAGGCAGTGGTTCGTACCTTACAAGATATGGGCTTTGTGCCAAAAGAATTCTTGACGAAAAGCAAAATGGCGGAAGCTTGCGAACGATTCAATTATCAAACAGAAGATGACCTGTTTGCCTCTGTCGGCTATGGGGAAGTCAGTCCCACGACCTTAGCCAACCGTTTGACCGAAGAAGAACGGCGCGAGAAACAAATCGAGAAGCAAAAGCAGCAAGTCCAAGAGATGATCAATCAACCGGCGAAAAAAGAACCAGAAAAAATGAAGGTTCGTCACGAAGGCGGCATTGTCATTGAAGGGGTCGATAACTTGTTGATCCGCATCTCCCGCTGCTGCAATCCGGTTCCTGGGGATTCGATCGTCGGCTATATTACTAAAGGGCGGGGAATCTCGATCCACCGCAGCGATTGCCCCAATGTTCAAAACAAAGAGGCAGCGAACCGTTTGATCGATGTTGAGTGGGAAGATGCTACCGACATCAACAAAGAATACGATGCCGATCTTGAGATCTACGGCTATGATCGTTCTGGGTTGCTCAACGATGTCTTACAGACGGTCAATAGCGTCACGAAACGCTTAGTGAGTGTCGAAGCCAAAACCAATAAAGACAAAATGGCAACGATCCGTATCACGGTGGCGATTCAGAATTTGACTCATTTGAAATCGATCGTTGATAAAATCAAGCAGATTCCAGATGTTTACAGCGTCAGACGTACGAAGGGGTGAGAAAGAATGCGGGCAGTGATCCAGCGAGTCAGTCAAGCAAACGTGTCGATTGAGGACAATATCGTCGGTGCGATCCAACAAGGGTTCATGGTTTTGTTGGGGATCACCCATGAGGATACAGGCGACGATGTGGCTTATCTCGTAAGAAAAATCAAAAATCTGCGGGTTTTTGAAGACGAAGAGGGCAAAATGAATCGGTCACTGGAAAGCATAAACGGCGCCGTCTTGAGTATTTCACAGTTCACCCTTTATGGGGAGACCAAGAAAGGCAATCGCCCTAGTTTCATTCAAGCGGCACCGCCAAGTATTGCGATCCCGCTTTACGAAGCCTTTAATGAAGGTTTACAGGCCGAAGGCATCACTGTTGCTACTGGAAAATTTGGCGCAGATATGCAAGTCGCCTTGGTCAATGATGGCCCGGTGACGATCGTGATCGATACGAAAGAAAAATAGGGAATACAAAACGAAGGATTTTCTCGCTGGAAAAGAGTGGGAGAATTCCTTCGTTTTTTTTATACTCTCGAAAGCGCTAAGCATTTTTGATGGAATCCAAGTGAAATCTAAGTTGAAATCGGGAAATCTTACAAAACTGTTAGCAAAAATTCCATTCTTTTATTTGTTATTTAACATCTTTTTCTTGTTCTTTTATAAGGGTTCTTAAATGGAAATATCTTTTTCACCCGTTTTTTAATATTTTAAATTCGAAAAACGATCCTTTATTGCGATTGTTCTTGAGGGAGAAGTATGGAATAATTGTTAAAAAATAATGTCACTGGAGGAAATAACAATGAACTTTTGGCAGCGTGCATTAAAGAGTATCACCAGAAGAAAAGGGAAATCATTTATTTTATTTTTAGTTCTATTTATTTTAGGCAATGTGATCGCTGGTGCTGTAGCAATTCAACAATCCACTGCCAACGTGGAGCGAGAGACGAAACGCAAAATGGGGAACGTAGCTACGGTGGAAATGGATTGGGAAGGTTTTGAAAAAGACCATGCGGATGCTTCGGACGAAGAGCGGTCTCAAGAAGATTTTTATCCGAAACCACCAGCGCTGGATCTTTATGAGCAAATCGGTCAATTAAGCTATGTGAAATATTTTGATTACCAAAATCAAGCGTGGTTAGAAACAACAAAATTGAAAGCCTATACGCCGGAGGATGGCTCGGTCGGCATGGGTGGCAACTATTTCTCTTTGAAGGGCGGAAATTTGGTTGAGCCATTAGACATGCAAGAAGGCTTGATTCGCTTGGAGGAAGGCGAGGGATTGACAGAAAAAGATGTCAGTGAGTTGACGAACGCGGTATTGATCAGTAAAGAGATCGCAGAATTGAATAACCTGAGTGTCGGTGATCAATTGGTATGGGATACACGGGCAGAAGTCATGATGGAAGGTGGTTCAAGCGAGGGAGTAAGTGATGATAGTGAGGATGCGACGGACGAAACGGCTGAGAGTGGCAATCGTGTCGCGACCTTTGATTATCCCGTGACCATTGCAGGGATCTTTTCTGTAATTAAAAAGGATCAAAGCAATCAAAGTAGTTCATCAGATCAAAGTGATTCACAAAATAGTGATCAGGTATGGCAAGTGATGGAACAAATCAATACCTTTTATGCTAGCAATAATTTAGTGCAAGATTTTAACAAATTGCAGTCTGAAAAACTTTGGGGTCAAGAAGTGATCGAAGAAGAGTCAGACGCCTATTATCAACCGATCTTTGTCCTAAATTCAACGGATGACGTCGAAGCCTTTAAACAAGAAGCCGGTGCCTTATTGCCCCAATATTATCGTGTCATTGCTAATACGGATCAATACGAGCAGATCGCCGGTGGCTTTACTCGGTTAGGGGTGATCGCAAATTACATCGTGATCATTGCGTCGATCGCAACCATCTTTATTATTTCCTTAGTGGTCTTGCTTTTCTTACGAGATCGGAAACAAGAATTGGGCATCTATCTCTCCTTAGGGGAAAGCCGTGGGAAAGTCATTGGACAGATCGTGATTGAAGTCTTGCTGGTTAGTTTAGCCGCACTGCTATTGTCCTTAGTGACCGGGAACTTATTAGGTGGTGCCGTTTCAAATACCTTGATGCAAAACGATTGGATGAGCAATCAAAATGATATGGGCGGTGTTTATTCTGGCGGTTTGATGGCAGCTGATATTGATTACATGGATATCAAGAATGCCTATCAAGTGTCCTTCTCAGCAGGCTACATCATTACGTATCTGCTGTTAGGTTTAGGAACCGTCTTGTTCTCAGCTATTTTACCGCTATTGTATATTTTACGCTTGAATCCAAAGAAAATCATGATGTAGGAGGAACCAACGATGACTTTATTAGAAACCAAAGCAGTCGATTACTATTACCAAGACGGCGATCAGCGCCGCTATATACTGAAAGAGACCTCTGTTTCTTTTGAAAAAGGGACTTTCTATGCCATCTTAGGGCAATCTGGTTCGGGAAAAACGACGTTTTTATCCTTGATCAGTGCGTTGGATAGTCCGAAAAGCGGTCAAGTACTTTATGAAGGCACCGATATCGAAAAAATTGGGCATGAAAATTATCGCCGCGACGACATCAGTATCATTTTCCAAAGCTATAATCTGATTCCCTATTTAAGTGCAGTTGAAAATGTCTTAGTGCCGATGGCGATCACGAAAAATCAGCTGCCAGACAATCAGCGAGAAGTGGCATACAATTTACTGGATTATATAGGCATCACCAAAGAAAAAGCCGATCGGCTCGTCAATCAATTATCTGGTGGAGAACAACAGCGGGTAGCGATCGCCCGGGCGTTAGCCACCAATGTCGATATCATTTTAGCGGACGAACCAACGGGGAATTTGGATGAAG
The DNA here is from genome assembly GCF_051714285.1 of Enterococcus sp. AZ149. Classification (NCBI taxonomy): domain Bacteria; kingdom Bacillati; phylum Bacillota; class Bacilli; order Lactobacillales; family Enterococcaceae; genus Enterococcus; species Enterococcus sp. AZ149. The sequence goes on along the minus strand of NZ_JBIORO010000001.1, from coordinate 3,125,756 downwards.
AAATGGAACAAGAGATCATCGATATCTTTAAGGAGCTGGCACACGTCCACAACAAATGTGTGATCGTCGTGACCCACGCTAACGAGATCGCTCAACAAGCGGATGAAGTCTTGTATTTACGTAAAGGTGTGTTGAGTAAACATGAGTGATTTTTTATCAAATTTTAGCCCGGACAACTATGATGGCAAAAAGAAATCCGCTGGCAATAGCGAGAAAAAAACTAGCGAACCTGTCGGAGATCAAAATGCAAGAGGCGCGGAGCAAGCGAGCAAACCAGCGGAGCCAACGACGGTTCACCAATCAGAAGAGCCGACAGCTAGTGAGCCGATGAGTCGCTCGGCAGCCCGTCAACAAACACAGACGACTGAAGCAAAAGCGGCGAGTTCTGGGACTGAGAAGGTAGCATCAAAGGAACCAGTCAGCCGTTTTGGTAAAGAAGAAACGGAATTTGATCCGACCTACAAAAAGCGTCAGCAGAAAAAAATCTTGCTGATTGCTTTACTGACCGCCTTGGCGGTTGCCGTGATCGGGATCGTCTATTATCAGATGACCCATGTGAAGGTGCCGGATTTCACTGCCCAAGATCTGTCAGAAGCGCGGACGTGGGGCATGGAAGAAGGCGTCGCTATCAAAGTGGAGCAAGAATATGACTTTGACAAAGACGTCAACCAAGTAATCGACCAAAGTGTCGACCCTGAGAAAAAAATCAAGAAGGGTGCCACACTGACACTGACGGCGAGTCTCGGGCCTGATCCTGAAGAACGCTTAGAGCTACCGGATTTTTCAGCGATGCAAGTGACCGAAGCAAAAGATTGGATCGCTAGCAATAAAGCCGAAAACCTCTCTTTGATCGAACAATTTGACGACAATGTAGCAGCAGAAGCTTTTATCAAACAAGAGGCGGCCAACAAAGAGCTTGATTTAGCCGAATACAAACGCAAAGACCGTTTGAGTGTCTACTATTCAAAGGGCAAAGAAGTCTTTGAAAAAAATATTGAAGTACCTGATTTTACAGGCAAAGCCAAAAGTGAAGCTTCTGAATGGGCGAAAAAGAATGACTTGAAATACAAAGAAGAAACCGTCTTTTCTGACAGTGTCGCCCTGGATCTGGTCGTTTCACAAGAACCAGTCAAAGGCAGCAAACTTGCGAAAAAAGAAGAATTTGTGGTGAAGGTCTCAAAAGGCCAAGCTTTGACCGTTCCAGATTTTTCACAATACACGATCGAAGAAGCCCAAGGACTAGAATCAAAAATCCCGCTGCAAGTCAGCACGGTCTATTCCGATCAAGTGGCGTATGGTAGTTTCTTGAGTCAGTCGGAGGAAGCGGGCAAAGAGTACAGCGAAAGCGATACTTTGCCAACTGTCAAAGTCGTCTACTCATTAGGCAGACCGTATTTGAAAGACATCCGTTTCCAAGCAACGGAAGGCGACTTGCCAAAACTATTCTTTGATGAATACAAATCAAAAGGCGCCAATGTCTATTACGAAATCTACTATGTCGATTCGGCGGAACCAAAAGGAACCGTCGTTGAAATGAGCCGCTACGGCGAGTTCATTCCCCTAGAAACGTGGATCACCATCGGTATCAGCCGCGGCAATCTGCAAGGCAGTACCCAAACACCGCCGGCAGAGGATGGCGGGGAGGCGGATGAACCGGTCAGTACCGCTAGTTCATCTGCTGCCGAATAATCTCGCAACCGACACTTTTTCACACAGCATCAAAAGGTAAGCACCCTTCCTTGGAAGGGTGTTTTTACTTACTAATTGTAAAAAAAACACGAGCGAGCCGCTTGAAATCGCTGGATCGATAAAGTAAACTTGATGGTAACGAGAAAAAATGGCTCCGCAGTGCCATCTATAGAAGGGACGAAACAAATGATAAAAAAATTACTCGCGAATGTTGGCAGCTATAAGAAGGACAGCTTGCTGACCCCTGTGTATGTAGCAGGAGAGGTTGCCTTAGATGTCATTATGCCCCTGATCATGGCCATGATGATCGACCAAGGGATCGAAAAAGGAGACGCCGGTGTGATTCTAAGAGATGGCGGCTTGCTTTTTTTATGTTCCTTGATCGCATTACTTTTAGGAACGCTTGGCGGACGAACGGCAGCGATCGCTTCGGCTGGTTTTGCCCGCAACCTGCGGCACAATCTGTTTCGCCGAATCCAAGATTTTTCCTTTTCAAACATTGACCGCTTTTCTTCCTCCAGTTTGATCACCCGCTTGACCACTGACGTGACCAACGTCCAAAATGCGTATCAAATGATTATTCGTATTCTGGTCCGCAGTCCGTTAGTTCTGATTTTCTCACTTGCAATGGTTAGCACCATCAGCCCAGAACTTATGACGATCTACTTAGTTGTTTTACCGATCTTAGCGATTGGCCTTGCCTTAGTGATTCGTTTTGCCCACCCGCTATTTCTAAAAGTATTCCGCATTTATGACCGCTTGAATAATGTGGTGCAAGAGAATCTACAAGGGGTTCGCGTTGTGAAATCGTATGTCCGGGAAGAACAACAAGAAGAACTGTTTGGCGAAGTGTCCACCGATGTTTATCGGAATTTCACTCTCGCGCAACGAATCGTCTCTTTTAACATGCCATTGATGCAATTTGCAGTCTATACATGTATGTTGCTCTTGTCATGGTTTGGTGCCCAGTTGATCGTGGAACAAAGTAGCCTGACGACTGGTGAATTAGTCAGCATGTTCAACTACACGATGCAGATTTTGATGAGCTTGATGATGATGTCGATGGCTTTCGTGCAGATTTTGATCGCACGAACGTCGGCAGAACGGGTCGTGGAAGTATTAGATGAAGAAAGTGACTTGAAAAATCCCGCCGAACCAGTCAAAGAAATCAAAGACGGCTCCATCATTTTTGAAAATGTCGGCTTTAGTTACGCCAATGACAAAAACAAGTTGGCGCTGATTGATGCGAATCTACGCATCGAATCCGGTGAAGTCATTGGGATCATTGGTGGAACCGGGAGCGGGAAATCCACCCTCGTCCAGCTGATCCCCCGCTTATATGATGTGATTGAAGGGCGTGTCATCGTCGGCGGTCATGATGTTCGCGATTATGATTTAGAAGCATTGCGGGACCAAGTAAGTATGGTCTTGCAAAACAATGTACTCTTTAGCGGCACCATCAACGACAATTTACGTTGGGGCAATGAAGAGGCGTCGGATGAAGAGATCCAGCGCGTGGCGACGATCGCACAAGCCGATCCCTTCATTCAAGAGTTTCCTGATAAATATGAAACGCAGATCTCACAAGGAGGGAACAATGTTTCCGGTGGGCAAAAACAACGGTTGACGATTGCTCGCGCCTTATTAAAGAAACCGAAAATCTTGATTCTCGATGATTCTACTAGTGCCGTCGACACCAAAACCGATCGCAGTATCCGCGAAGGCTTGAAACGAGAAATTCCGGGAACGACGACGATCATTATTTCCCAACGGATCAATTCGATCGAAGACGCCGACCGGATCATCGTAATGGATGATGGCAAAATCAATGGCATCGGTACCCACGAAGAATTGTTGGCAAACAATGCCATCTATCAAGAAGTGTACCATTCGCAGCAGAAAGGATTTGGTGAAGGTGAAGAATAGACAAGCAGCAAATCCCAAGCGTACATTAAAACGTTTATTGCGAACGATGTTTGGCGACTACAAAGGACAACTCCTATTCGTCGTTGTTATGATCTTGTTAAGTGCTTTTGCCAACGTTCGTGGTTCGTTGTTTTTACAAGTCGTGATCGACGATCATATCACACCGCTTTTAGGGCAAGCCAATCCTGATTTTGGCGGCTTGTTTCGGGCGATCGTCCAAATGGCGATCATCTACCTGATTGGGATCTTGGCCGCACTGATCTATAACTTTATGATGGTCAAGATCAGTGAGGGCACGCAGAAAAAAATCCGTGACCAAATGTTTACACATATGCAGTCTCTACCAGTCGGCTACTTTGATGCCCGCTCAGATGGCGACATCATGAGTCACTTTACCAACGATACGGACACGTTGCGTCAAATGATCTCCCAAAGTATTCCAAACTTGATGATGGCGGCGGTAACCTTTTGTTCTGTCTTTATCGCCATGTTCTCCATCAGTGTTCCATTGACTCTGTTCGTGATGCTGTCGGTTATTTTGATGCTGAATGTGATCCGCATCATTTCTCGCCGCAGCGGCCGCTTCTTTGGCGCACAGCAACGAGATTTAGGCGCTGTCAACGGGTATATCGAAGAAATGATGCACGGACAAAAAGTCGTCAAAATCTTCAATCATGAAAAAATCGTCATGGAAGAATTTGATGCCTTAAATGATCAACTGCAAGAAAGTGCCACTAAAGCCAATGTCAATGCCAATACCTTGATGCCGATCATGATGAACTTACTAAATGTCCAATATGTCTTGATCGCCATCATTGGTGGCCTGTTTGCCATCAATGGTGTTTCTGGACTGACGGTCGGGATGATCGCTTCTTTCTTGCAACTGAGCCGTTCATTGAATGGCCCTATCAGCCAAGTATCACAACAAATCAACTTTGTAATCATGGCATTAGCCGGTGCTGAGCGAATTTTCAACCTATTAGATGAAACGCCAGAAATCGATCATGGCTACGTCACACTGGTCAATGCCAAATGGTCGCAAGGTCAACTAGTTGAAACCAAAGAACGAACAGGCACGTGGGCGTGGAAACATCCCCACGAGGATGGAACCATTACCTATACGGAAGTGACGGGAGACGTGCGGTTTGAAGATGTTGATTTCGGCTATGTCGATAATCAACTGGTCTTACATGAGATCAATCTGTATGCAGAGCCTGGGCAAAAAGTTGCCTTTGTTGGTGCAACAGGTGCTGGTAAGACAACGATTACCAATCTGATCAATCGGTTCTACAACATCCAAGACGGGAAGATTCGCTATGATGGTATCAATATTGAAAAAATCCATCTGGAATCCCTCCGTCGCTCATTAGGAATCGTTTTGCAAGACACCCATTTGTTTACTGGAACGATTCGCGAGAATATTCGCTTCGGAAAACTGGATGCCAGTGATGAAGAAGTGCTGGCAGCAGCGAAACTAGCCAATGCCGACATGTTTATCAACCATTTGCCAGAAAAATACGACACCGTGATCACGGGCGATGGCGAAGGGCTTTCCCAAGGTCAACGGCAGCTGTTGGCAATTGCTCGCGCAGCGATCGCTGATCCGCCAGTGATGATCTTAGACGAAGCCACCTCAAGCATCGATACCCGTACAGAGCGTATCGTCCAATCAGGGATGGATCGTTTGATGTCTGGACGGACCGTGTTTGTGATCGCCCATCGATTGTCTACAATCCAAAACTCCGATGCCATCATGGTGATGGATCATGGCCGTATCATTGAGCGGGGGACCCATGAAACGCTGTTGGCAGAAAAAGGCACCTATTATCAGCTATATACTGGGAAAATCGAATTGGATTGATTCTGCCATTGCTACGGCTTGAAGCTGCAGCGACTGGCGATCTGCCTATTTTCCCCTTGTTTGCAACGACCGATTGGCAGTAAGCCAGTCGGTTTTTTTGCGCAGCTCGAAAAAATGGTATACTGTCACTGAGACAGCCGTAGAACGGCGGCAGCACGTAAGCAGTTGTGCTGCGGAAAATGGATTCCATGAGGTGAAAATATGAAACTAGCATTGGCAAAGATCGTTTTAGACGAAGAATGGTATGAGGTGGTCCAATCGGAAAAAGGGCTAGTGTATTTTGGTCGGCAGCAGGATCATCATGAATTACTCAAATTCTTTCCATTGGCTGAAATCAGTAGTATAGCTGACCTTGATCCAGTAATTGAAACGCAGCTGCAAGCTTATTTTGCAGGGGAACCAGTGACGTTTACTTTTGCGTTTGATTTTGTAGGGACACCGTTTCAACAAACCGTTTGGCAAGCACTGACCCAAATTCCTTATGGTGAAACCACTACGTACAGTGACTTGGCGCTGCGCATTCAACGTCCGATCGCTGTCCGAGCTGTCGCCAACGCAGTGGGGCGTAACCCAATGATGATCGTGGTTCCTTGTCATCGGGTGTTAGGAAAAAACGGCCGCTTGACGGGGTATCGGGGCGGGTTAGCAACCAAACGCCGACTACTGCAACTGGAAGGGATTCCGTTTAAAGAATAAGGAAAGTAAACTATTTATAGTAAAAAATACTAAAAAGCAATTTCATTTCCTTTTTTCTCTGGTATAATAAAATTGATTCCGGTTACAAGAAGGGGTGGAGGAAATGAACATCGTTGATTTGCAAAATGGTTCTGATATTCGAGGGATTGCGATCGCAACAGAAAAAGAACAGGTGACGCTGACGGAGCAAGCGGTTCGGCAAGTTGCTTCGGGCTTGCGCAACTGGTTGGAAACAAAGGGCAGCGGACCTTTTCGCGTGGCAGTCGGTCGTGACAGTCGCTTGAGTGGCGAAGCACTGCAAGAAGTGTTGATGGCACAGCTGCAGCAAGAAGGCGTGGCAGTGATCGATTGTGGCTTGGCAACGACACCAGCCATGTTTATGAGCACACAGTTTGCGGATTTCGACTGTGATGCTGGTGTGATGCTGACAGCGAGTCATTTGCCTTATTACTTTAATGGAATAAAAATTTTCAGCCGCCAAGGCGGTGCCGAAAAAATGGATATCCACTATATTTTGACCCACACTACCGTTCATGAGGCAGCGGAAAAAGGAAGCTATCAGCAAAAAGACCTGCTGACGCCTTATGCCCAAGATCTACTGCAAAAAATTCGCCAAGGGATGGGAACCAATGAGGAAAAACCTTTGGCTGGATTAAAGATCATTGTTGATGCAGGCAATGGTGCCGGCGGCTTTTTTGCTGAAAAAGTGTTGCTGCCGCTAGGGGCAGATACGAATGGCTCGCAATTTTTAGAACCGGATGGGCATTTTCCCAATCATATCCCTAATCCAGACAATAAAGAGGCGATGGCAAGTATTCGTGAAGCCGTCTTACGAGAACAAGCCGATCTAGGCATTATTTTCGATACCGATGTCGACCGCTCGGCTGTCGTGACCAAAAGCGGTGAGCCCTTGAACCGCAACAATATGATTGCTGTATTAAGCAAGATCATCTTAGCGGAACACCCTGGCACGCGTATCGTCACTAATTCACCAACCTCTAATCATTTAAAAACCTTTATCGAAGCACTGGGAGGGCAGCAAGTACGCTATATTTCTGGCTACCGCAATGTGATCAACAAAGCGATTGAATTGAATGAAGCAGGACTGGACACACAGTTAGCCATCGAAACCAGCGGGCATGCCGCGTTTAAAGAAAATTTCTTTTTAGATGACGGGGCGTACGTGATCGCCAAGCTCTTGATGATGCTGCCACAATTGCAACAGCAAGGCACGACACTGGATGAGCTGATCGCGGCGTTGCAACAACCCGCCGAGACCCAAGAATTGCGCTTTGCGATCCAAAAAGCCGACTATCAAGACTATGGTCGCCAAGTGATCGCGGATTTAGCCGATCATTTGCTGCCAGGCTGGCAGATCGATCCAGAAAATGAGGAAGGCATTCGCATCAACTTGACAGCGCCCTATGGCCAAGGCTGGTTCTTGCTGCGAATGAGCTTGCACGAACCACTGCTGGTGCTGCAGATCGAAAATGATGAAGCGGGTCATCTACCGGCAGTCGTTCAAGCAATCGGTCGCTTCCTATCGCAGTATGAAGCCATCGATCAAAGTAAACTGACACAGTTTTTAGCACAGCAACCAAAAATTTGAAGAAAAGCAGGGAACTAAAATGGTGATCTTGATGCTGCTGATCATGGCAGTGACGTATGGTGTGAATTTTTTCTTGTTTCGTTATTTGAACAAACGACCAAAAATCGATGTCGTTGAACGGTTATCAATGCTATTAGGTGTCAACATGAGTGTGCTTTTTTTCGATGGGATTTTATTGTTTATCGGAAAACTACTAATTGAGACTGTTGAGATCATCGAGTAACCTAGTCGTCCGTTTTTTGTTTGCCTCTTCACTGATTCCTCAGGACAGTGAAGAGGTTTTTTAGGGTTTGCTAAAAACGGCGATTAATGTTCGCATTCGTTTTTGATATTTGATAAAGTAAAGAGGAGAAAATTACGCAAAGTGAGGGAATTCACGGATATGGCAAAAATAATGGTAGTAGAAGATGAAGCGGTGATTCGCCAACTGATAATCGAAGAACTAGAAAAATGGCAGTTTGAGACCTTTGGCACGACGGATTTCCATCAAGTGTTGACTGACTTTGAAGAACAAGAGCCCCAACTGATTTTACTGGATATTAATTTGCCGGTTTTTGATGGCTACTATTGGTGTCAAAAAATCCGCGAAGCTTCCAAAGTACCAATCATTTTTATTTCCAGTCGCAATACCAATATGGATATGATCATGGCCATGAATATGGGGGCGGACGATTTTGTGACAAAACCTTTTGAGATCGACGTTCTGATTGCAAAAATCAATGCCTTATTGCGCCGTTCCTACAACTATGTAGAAAGCAGCAGCGAGACGTTAGTGCATAACGGTTTGACCCTCAATATCGACAACAGCAGCATGTATATCAATGGCGAAAGCATCGATCTTAGCAAAAACGAATACCGCCTGCTGTATATTTTGATGAAAAATCACGGCAAGATTTTAAGTCGTGAAAAACTCTTGCGGGCCTTATGGGATGACGAGCGTTTTGTAGATGACAATACCTTGACGGTCAATATCAATCGTTTGCGACGAAAAATCGAACAAGCGGGGATGAATGGCTACATTGAAACCAAGGTTGGTCAAGGGTATATCGTACCATGACAAAGTGGCGGGTTTTGCGCAGTTTTTTGAAAGATCGTTGGCTGCTGTTTATTGGCTGGCTGGTCTTTTTCGTGTTGACGGTCTTAGTTTTTTGGCTGACTCCTCATTCCCCGATGGATTGGGGTACAGTCGGCTATCTCTTTTTGATGCAAAGTGTCTTGATGGTGTTCTTTTTGGCAATCAGCTACTTATCTAAGCGGCGTTTTTGGCAAAAAATCACCCCCAAGCCCGGAGACAGCTTGCTGCAAAACTACTTGCAAGGAGCACGCTCGGCGGAAGAAGAACGGATCGAATCTTACATCAATCAGTTGATCCGAGAGCACCAAGAATTGATGCAGCAAGTCGTCAGCAATCAAGAAGAACAAAAGGAATACATCGATTCGTGGGTCCATGAAATCAAAGTACCTTTAGCCGCATCACGATTGCTTTTGCATTCGATCGAATTTGATATTCCAGATGAAAAATTCATCTTACTAGAAAATGAATTGAACCGCATGAACGAATATGTCGAGCAAGTCTTGTACGTCGCCCGTTTGGACAGCTTTTCAAAAGATTATCTGGTCCAAGAAATTTCATTGAAAGCCGTCATCCAGCCGGTTTTACGCAGTCAGGCAAATTATTTTATCCAAAAGAACCTGCACTATGCCGTTGAAGGTGAGGATCAGCAAGTGTTGACCGATGAAAAATGGCTCGGCTTTATCTTTCGACAATTGGTCAGCAATGCCGTTAAGTACACACCACAAAATGGGCAGCTGACAATTCGGATCGAAAAAGATGCCCAAGGAACCTATCTCCACTTGCAAGATAGTGGGATCGGCATTCCTAAAGAAGACATGCGTCGCATCTTTGATAAAGGCTTTACGGGCGAAAATGGGCGCCAAACGGACACCCACTCGACGGGATTAGGGCTCTTTTTAGCGAAAAGTTTAGCGAAGGAATTAGGCATCGAGCTAACGGCTTCGTCGACAGTTGGAAAAGGAACCACCATGACGCTGTTCTTTCCCTTGTTGAGTTATTATGAGGAAAAACGCTAATCTGCTTTTTTTCGAGTATCTTTTTGTGTTTTTTGACAAAAATCACTTGTCCCTAGAACGTTTTCACTGATACACTAAAGCCTGTGTTTAAAATTGAATGGTAAGGATGAATGAAATGGAGATACTCGTTGCATTAGTACCAATGTTTGCGTGGGGCAGCATTGGTTTAGTAAGTGCCAAACTTGGCGGGGATGCGAACCAGCAAACGCTAGGAATGACGATTGGTGCCTTTTTCTTTTCTCTGGTCGTATATTTTGTGACGATGCCAGTGATTGATGGAAAGGTGATTTTGATCGGTCTTTTGTCTGGTCTCTTTTGGTCCGTCGGTCAAAACGGTCAATTCCATGGCATGAAATATTTAGGTGTGTCTGTTGGACTGCCGCTTTCAACCGGCATGCAGCTGATTTTAAATACGGTCGCCGGTGCATTGTTTTTTGCGGAATGGACCCAGACCCGCGATTATGCATTAGGTGTTAGCGCATTGATCTTATTGGTGATCGGGGCTTATCTGACCGCTCGCCAAGATGGTGAAAGTCCGGTAGAAGCCGGCAGCAAGATGCTTGATTTTCCTAAAGGATTTCGGGCATTGATCTCATCCACGATTGGGTACGGCGCCTATACGATTTTGATTACTTGGGCAGGATTGGACCCATTGGCGATCATTTTGCCACAAAGTGTCGGGATGCTGATCGGTGCCAGCCTATTTGCTTTAAGAAAGACGAAGGTCGACCGTTTTGTAGGGAAAAATACCTTGTCAGGATTGTTATGGGGCATCGGCAATGTCTGCATGCTGATCACGGTTCAGCAAGTCGGACTAGCGGTGGGCTTCTCATTGTCGCAGATGGGAATCATCATTTCAACGCTAGGCGGGATTTTTATTCTCGGCGAAAAGAAAACCAAAAAAGAACTGCGGTATGTGGTGATTGGTTGTCTGCTGGTGATTATCGGCGGTGTTTTGCTGGGGTATATGAAAGCAACATAAACGTATATTTTTGAGGAGGAGTTATGGATTTATTTCGAAAAAAAGTCATACAACGGGAAAGTGTGACGAATTTAAAAAAAGAGTTGAAGTTAAAAGATTTGATTATGTTGGGGATCGGCGCCATTATCGGCACAGGTATCTTTGTTGTTACAGGGACTGCTTCTGCTGAGTATGCCGGACCGGCATTGATTCTTTCCTTTGTTGTAGCTGGTATCGTTGTTGTGTTATCAGGGCTTTCTTTTGCGGAATTTGCTTCTCGGATCCCCGTTTTAGGGGGCGCCTATTCGTATCTGTATGTCGTTTTTGGTGAATTTACCGCGTGGCTGGCAGGCTGGTTTTTGATTTGCGAGTTCTTATTGGCCGTTTCTTCGGTGGCATCTGGCTGGTCAGGCTATGTGCAAGGATTTTTGGCCAGTGCGGATATCCATTTACCAACCGCGTTGACGGGCGGTTATGACCCAAGCAAGGGGACCTACATTGATTTGATTGCTGGTTTAGTCATTATTTTTGTAACCTTGTGGGTCAGCCAAGAAGCGAAAAAAGCGTTACGTTTGAACAATGCTATGGTATGGGTCAAATTCGGCGTGATCCTCTTGTTTATCGTCTTTGGTGCCTTTTTCGTGGAACCAGACAACTGGCAGCCCTTTATGCCCTTTGGTTTTTCAGGCGTTTTTAATGGTGCAGCGTTAGTTTTCTTTGCTTTTCTTGGCTTTGATGCCGTCGCAATGGCAGCGGAAGAAGTCGAAGATGCCAAGAAAAATGTCCCTCGAGGAATCATTGGTTCCATTGCGATCGCAACAGTCCTCTATATCATTGTCACACTGATCATGACGGGAATCGTGCCGTTTGCGGAATTAGGAGTCAATGACCCGGTGGCTTTTGCAATGCGTTATGTTGGGCATGGGGTTGTCGGATCAATCATTTCTGTGGGTGCGATCTTGACCTTATTAACAGTGACGATCGCTATGATGTACTCCTTGGCGCGTCTGTTATATGCCATCAGTAAAGATGGGTTATTGCCAAAAGCGATGCAAGCCATTGATCCAAAGCATCAAACACCAAAGAAAGCGACCTACATCGCGGGTGTTTTTGCTTTCTTCTTTGCGGCAGCTTTCCCATTGAATATCTTGGCAGAATTGACCAACATTGCGGCATTGTCGTATATGATCTTAATGTCCTTAGGAATCATCAAGCTGCGGAAGATGATGGGCCCACCTGCTAAAGGCGAATTCAAAGTACCACTGGTACCGTTATTGCCTTTGTTGTCCGTTGCCAGCTGTCTCTTCTTGATGACCCGTCTACAAACGGCGACCTGGATCGTTTTTGGGATCTCCTTAGTGATCGGAATCGCGATCTATTTTGTATATGGCTATCGTAACAGCGAATTAAATGAGAAAATTGACGAATAGGATTGTGAAAAGGCAAAGACCCGGATGCGGTTTTTGTCTTTTTTTATGTAAATATAGCCGAGCTTCCTATAAGCAGCGTTTTAGGAGGCTTTTTTTGTTATTCAAATAGTGGTCATTTCTGGTGATGATCATTGCAATGACAGTCTTTCTTGATCAAAAGTCCTCTATGAATCTGCTTTTTTTGAGAAATTTTCCAAATGACAGATTCGCTAAAGGTTCATCCAGTATGCTTTTGTTAGAGAAAAAAAGAGAGGATGTTGGCAATTGAATTATATGAAACGGGCATGGCTGAGTGTGACGAGAAAGCGAGGGAAATCTGCAATATTGTTTGCTGTTATTCTAATTTTAGGAAATGTGATCGCTGGTGCAATTGCGGTCAATCAGTCGACTCAAAATGTCGAAAAGCAGATCAAAAACCAATTAGGTTCCCTCGCAACGATCGATATCGACTATGAAGCCTTGATGGCAAATAGTGAGGGCGGCGCAAGTATGGAGGAGATTCAGCCGCTGCCGGAGGAGCTGATCAAACAAATTGGCGAGCGCTCGGAAGTCAAACAGTATGACTATTTGCGAGAAGCAATGATTGCTGTTGATAAATTCAAACCCTATAGTTTTAGACCAGAAGTTGAAAACGAGAATATCATGGTTTCTGGAGGTATGGATTCTTGGGTCTATTTAACAGGAACCAATCTCTTACAACCGTTGGATTTTGAAGAAGATACGGTGAATTTAACACAGGGACGCTTCTTTACAGAAGAGGAACAGCGTACCGGAAAACGTGTAGGGTTGATTTCTGAAGAGGTGGCTCAGGAAAACGGCTTGACCGTTGGTGACACCATGGTATTAGATGGACAGTTTATCGATTATTCGTCTGGTGAAGAGACAGAGAAACAAAAAGGCAATGATTACCCAATTGAAATCGTCGGGATCTTTAAAAACACAAATTTAGAAAAAGCGAATGAAAAAAATGATAATTCGAGTTCGTCCTTTTTTGATGATAGTCCCTTCAATCGTATCTATATGCCAAATGATGCTGTGAAAACGATTGTTGAAGAGGAACGTGCGGGGCAACAAGCGGCATTTCCAGCGACAGATCCTGGTTCTGATAAGGATTTCTTTACCCCGCAATTTATTTTGAATCAACCAGAAGATGCAGAACAATTCAAACAAGAGGTGACACCACTCTTGCCAAATGGCTATAAGGTCAATGCTTCTACGGATGAGTATGACCGTGTGGGAACCAGTATGAATCGCTTATCACAAATTTCCTCGTATGTCGTAGTGATTGCGGTGATTGCTTCCTTGATTATTATCTCCTTGATCATTGTCTTGTTTACCCGAGATCGTAAATATGAGTTAGGTATCTACCTTTCGTTAGGGGAACGCCGGAAATACGTGTTTGCACAGATTGTGATCGAACTCCTGTTGATTGGTGTCAGTGCAATGCTGATCTCCTTGGTTACAGGGAATATGCTGGGCAAGATGGTTTCTGAATCTTTGTTAACCAGCAGTATGCTAGAGGCAAACCAGACAGGGATGGAACAATTCTTTGTGGGTGCACCGAAAATCGACCAAGCGACGATCAACGAGGCGTTTCGCGTTCAATATACCTTATCTTATGTGATCGCCTTTTTAGCGACTGGGATCGTGACGATCTTGCTTTCGGCAGTGGTGCCGCTGTTGTATATTTTACGGTTGAATCCGAAAAAAATCATGCTGTAAGGAGCGATGAACATGGCAATTTTAGAAACAAAAGACATGACGTATTACTACCAAGATGGCGAGAATCGCCGGAAAATTTTAGATAAAACCAATATCTCCTTTGAAAAAGGCAAATTTTACACGATCTTAGGAAAATCAGGCTCAGGAAAGACCACTTTTCTTTCCTTGATCAGTGCATTGGATCAGCCAACCGATGGGGAAGTGTTTTTTGAAGAAAAAAATATCAAAACGATCGGTTATGAAGAATATCGCCGCAACAAAATCAGTTTGATTTTTCAAAGTTACAACTTGATCCCTTATTTGACGGCTTTAGAAAACGTCCTTGTTTCGATGGCGATTTCAGACAACAAACTCCCGGATCAGCACGATCAAATTGCGTATCGTTTGCTGGACTATATCGGCATCAATTCCACGAAAGCCGATCGTTTCGTCAATCAGCTTTCTGGTGGGGAACAGCAGCGGGTCGCCATCGCTCGTGCTTTAGCGACCAACGTTGATATCATTTTAGCCGATGAACCTACCGGGAATTTGGATGAAGGCATGGAACAAGAAATCGTGGATATTTTTAAAGAACTAGCGGCGATCCACAACAAGTGCATCATCGTAGTGACCCATTCGACCGAGATCGCCAAGCAGTCAGATCAGACTTTTTACTTAAAAAAAGGTGCGTTGACGGCCTATGAGTGATTTTTTATCGAAGTTTGAAGAAGAACCGAAACAGCCAGACAAGGGATCAGCAGCAGCCGAAGTACCTTCTTCCCGTGCTTCCCGCAAAGAAAAAGGTTCAGCTTCTTTAGAAGAGGGGATCGAACATGATCCCTCCTTCAAAAAGAAGCGGCGAAAAAAACGACTGCTAGGGTTAGCTGCCTTGCTTGGACTCTTTATACTCAGCGGCTTTTTATTTTTCCAATTGGCGTATGTCCGGTTGGATAACTTTGTGGACAAAGAGATCTCAGAGGTCAGAGAATGGGCAGCGGAACATGATCTTGCGGTTGATGTCACACCAGCCTATGATGAAGCCCCAGCCAATCAAGTGATCGCCCAAGCAGAAGCCGCCAGAAGTCGAGTCAGAAAAAGAAGCACCCTGCATCTAACCGTGAGCCAAGGACCTGATCCAGAAGAGAAATTGGCATTGCCAGACTTTATGGAAATGACGAGGGACGAGGCAGCAGAGTGGATCGAAAAAAATCAAGCAAGCAATTTGACGATCGTCGATGAATACCACGATGAGATCGAGGAAAAAGCACCGATTCGAGTAGAATTTACCAATAAAGAAGTCTCACGAGAGAACTATCATCGTCGAGATGTCGGACGAGTCTTTTATTCCAAAGGCGAAGAAACCTTTGAAAAAGATATTGAAGTACCAGACTTTAGTGATAAAACCCGTGCAGAGGTAGAAACATGGGGGAAAGCCCATGAGCTGGAGCTTGAAGTCAAAGAACAGGCTTCGGATACTGTGGAAGAAGGCAAGGTCATTGAACAAAGCGTGGCACCAAAAGAAAAAATCGCGAAACGGGATGCGTTTCAAGTAACGATTTCCCTAGGGAAAGGGGTCACCGTACCAGACTTTTCAACGATTTTACCAGATGATGCCCAGGCCGCTGTTGAGGGTGTCACTGTGCGGATGCGGATGCAGTTTACTCAGAGTCTGCCCTATGGACAATTGATCTCGCAAAGTGAGACCGCCGGGACCGTCTTAACCAGCAAAGATGACAAAGGCATTGAAGTCGTCTATTCGGCAGGTCAACCTTATATCAAAGATTACCGTCGAAGCGAGATCCTTGAAGGGGATCTGCAAAAACTCTTCTTTGATGAATTCCGTTCAAAAGGGGCGAACATCAGCTATCAAGTCCGTTACGTCAACTCAGCAGAACCCTATGGGACGATCGTGGGGATGAGCAAGTTCAATCAGTTTCTGCCGTTAGAAGATACGATCACCTTTGATATCAGTTTAGGCAATCAGACAGCCCCTGCGGCATCTGATTCTGAATAGTCGCTTTCTTTTTTAGTCAACCTGCAAAAGGAGGAAACCCATGCGTCATCAAGAGAATTTTCAAGACCTTAGGAAAAAGCTGTTTGTGTTTTTACTAAGCGGTATGGTAGCATTGTTGCTACACATGTGGATTCATCAATCCAGCGAACACGTGCGGATCGTTTCAACAGAACGTTTTATTGGAGAACAATTGGAATGATCCTACAGGAATGATTATGCTTACCGAAAAGTGATTGAAAAAAGAAATGATGAGTGCAAAAGGGGGACTGACCAATGCGGATTTTATTCGTAGAAGATGAGCCATCGATCGCAGAAGCTGTTGCCAGCTTATTGAAGAAACAACATTATTCCGTCGATTTGGCCTTTGACGGCGAAACCGGATTAGATTATGCAGCGAGTGGTGTATATGACATTCTCGTTTTGGATATCATGCTGCCCAAAATCGATGGAATCACATTGCTAAAGACGTTACGCAAGCAAAATATTCGCACGCCGATCATTATGTTGACGGCCAAAAGCGAAGTCGATGACAAAGTACTCGGCTTGGATGCAGGGGCAGATGATTACTTGACGAAACCCTTTCAAATGAAAGAGTTGCTGGCACGGATTCGTTCGCTAGGCAGAAGAAAAGATTTGGATTATCAAGAAGACCAGTTAGCCTTTGGCAACGTGGGCTTAGATCGTAATGAGCTGCAGTTAGCCACGCCTAGCAATCAAGTGGTGTTGTCACCCAAAGAAATGAAACTGATGGAACTGTTCTTATCTAGACCCAAAGTGATCTTATCAAAAGAAACCATCATCAATAAAATTTGGGGCTTTGATCCCGATGTGGAAGAAAACCGCGTTGAAATCTATGTGTCTTTGCTGCGGAAAAAACTGACGCTGCTTGAAGCGGATATCGGCATTCGCACGATCCGCAATGCGGGGTATATTTTGCAGAGCAAGGAGCCGCCATGTTAAAAAAATTGCGAAATAAAATGCTGTGGTTCAATATGGCGTTGATCTCAATCATTGTCTTAGGTGCCTTTACCTTTATCTATATTTTGAATGCCACCCAAATTGAAAACGAGATCCAATCATTGATCTCGCAAGAAGCAAACACCCTAGCTGCGGTACCTTTGGATGAGGAGGAAGTGCGGCAATCACTGACAGAGCCTGAGTATCCAATGATGTTGACCATCACGAATAGTACCAGTGAGCTCAGAGAGATCGCTCTACTTGACATTAGCCAAATGGATGTCGTGATTCAAAGTATTGATGAGAGCGTCGATCAAAACGAGCTTTATGAAGCCTTGGTCGATGCAGCGGCGAAACAAGGGGAGATTCCTAACGAAGTGAAGGTGAATGGTCGAAATTGGCGGTATGCGCTCTTTTTAGTGACTTCTTTCAATCAATACTCAATCGATTACGATGCAATAGGGGAATATTCCACCAGTATCAATAATTACGAGCCATTTTATCAAGTGCTGTTCTTTGACGTCACCGACTACAAAACCAGTCTAAGCAACTTAAGAAACACGCTTTTGCTCATCGGCGTTTTAGCTTTAGCCAGTATTTATATCGCTAGTTTTTATGTGGCCAATCGAGCCTTGCGACCGGTGGAACTGGCTTGGCGCAAACAAAAAGAGTTTGTTTCTAACGCTTCCCATGAGTTGAAAACACCACTGGCGATCATTCAAGTCAATGCTGAGGTATTAGCTGGCAGTCCAGAAGAAACCTTGGAAAGCCAAATGAAATGGCTGGAAAACATTCAGTTAGGTTCCGAACGGATGGATGAGCTAGTAAATAGCTTATTGATGTTGACCAAATTTGAAAGTGCCGAGCAAGAAATGGTGCGTTCGGTGATCGATGCCAGTCAAGTCGTGCAAAGTGTTTATCAAAGCATGGAGGCGATTGCGCTGGAAAAAGGGATCCACTATCAGGAACAGATCGCTAAACAGGTGCGCCTTGAAAGCAATGAGCAAGCCTTGCGGCAATTGACCATGATATTGGTAGACAATGCCTTGAAATACACGCCCGCTGGAGAAACAGTCACAGTGGCCCTAATCGAACGGCAACGAAAGACAGTGCTGCAAGTCTCCAACGGTGGTTGTCCGATCCCCGAAGAAAAAATTCCCTATGTCTTTGACCGCTTCTACCGCGGGGATCCTTCTCGCAACCATCAAGACGGTGGCTATGGGTTAGGTTTAGCCATCGCCAAAGCCATCACAGAAATGCTGCAGGCGCAAATCAGTTTGACGGTGGATCAAGACGGCGTCAATCATTTTGAAGTTTCATTTCATTGAGATTGGATCGCTGCTTTCACTTAAATAAAATTTTTCAAAAAAAGAGGACTCCATGAATGGAAGTCCTCTTTTAATAGGTGAAATTTACTTGTTGCTAGTTAAATCCAATAAGCGGTCTTTCAAGTCTTCTTCTAGATGACCCAATTCCACTTCGGCAGCACGACGTTTTTCTTTTCCTTCTTTTTGGATCCGTAATGTTTCTTGGATCGTTTCCACAAGGTCGTTTTGTGTTTTTTGCAATGTTTCGATGTCGACGATGCCGCGCTCGTTTTCTTTCGCTGTTTCAATAGCAGAAACTTTCAACATTTCTGAGTTTTTCTTCAATAGATCATTGGTGGTTTCAGAAACTTGACGCTGTGCCGTAACTGCATCTTTTTGACGCAATAAAGTCAAGGCAATCACCACTTGGTTTTTCCATAGTGGGATCGCTGTATTGACAGAAGCTTGGATTTTTTCTGCTAACGCTTGGTTCGTGTTTTGGATCAGGCGAATTTGCGGTGCCTGTTGGATCGTGATTTGACGTGCCAAGCGCAAGTCATGGGTCCGTTTGTCTAAACGATCTAGGAATTGCGTGTAATCGTTGGCGATCTGTACGTCCATTTGATCATTCGTTTCTTCTGCTTTTTTCATGGCTTCAGGAATGATTTTGGTTTGCAATTCTTGCATCTTCAACTCGCCAGCGGCAATGTAGATGTTCAATGCATCGAAGTAATCTTTGTTCTTTTGATACAACTGTTCCAACATCAGGTTGTCTTTTAGCAAACCGTCTTTTTCTTTATCCAATTTGACGGCGATCTTGTCGATTTGGGCACCGATTTTTTGATATTTAGCGGTGATTTCAAAAATGGATTGTTTTACTTTACCAAACATCCGCTTGAATAAGTTGCCTTCACCTGCACGCAGTTCATCTGGATTGGCTTCTTGTAAGCGATACATCAACTCAGTCAATGAGTCGCCCACAGGGCCGATATCAGCTGCTTGGACATGGTTCAACATAGATTGGGAAAACTCCCCAAGTTTGGTTTGGGCAGCTGCACCATAGGTGATGACTGCTTGCTGGTCAGTTGCATCGATCTTGCTGGCTAATTCTTGGGCCTGTGCTTGACGCTCTGGCGGTAATTTGTCAATCAAACGCGGTGCTGTTTGCTGTTCTTTCAGCTGACTGATCTCCGCTTGTTGAGTAGTGGTCAAAGTGTCGACAGGGGTTGAAAATGGGTTGTTCAATAAATCGTCAAGCGTATCCGTTACGGGTTTTACTTGATTTGGTGTGTCACTCATAATAACTCCTCCTAATAATTGTCTGCTTTCGAAAAAAATCTAGCCTGGGCTAGATTTTTTTTTAGATTCTTTTTTTGTTGCCAATCAGAATCTATCCCTATTCATTATCTCGTTTTATGCTTTGTTTGGCAATGGATAACTCAATATCCATGTCATCAAGATCGTCTGCTACAAATTGGGAGTAGTCTTTGGCGATCAAGGAAGCCATTTGCTCGATAATTTGTGTGCTTTCTTCGATTTTATCATAGGTCTCACGACTTTTGATCTCATGGCTATTGATTTCAATGAACTTATCGGTCAAATCGACCATATTGGGCAAGTGGGTATAAAGGAAATGACTTGCCAAAGGCAGTTTAGTTGGTTCTTTTACGAGTTCTTTGAAAAGAGCTTTTGAGGCACGCAAGGCATCGTGACGCAAGTCAATGGCTTTTAACTTGTTATTGCTAGTGATATTTTTTTGGTATTTATCGATTTGGTGTTTCGTCTGATTCATCGTTTCACGGAACAATTCGATCTCACGAGCAGTCATTCCGCTCTTCAAGTAATGGGCTTCTCGTTCTCTCGTTAAAGAAGGCAAAACTTGTGGATCCGCTGCCGGAACTTTACGTCCTCTGATACCGACGTAGACTAAAATTGCACCGACGATTAATAATAGGCTCGCAAATGAATCGCCTACTACGTTAAAAATAATACTGATGAGGACGATCGCACCAACGATCAGCCAGATGTTTTTTTTCATTTTTCCTCCTCCTAAAAATCTCTTGGACAAGTAGATTGGGTTATTCGACATCTTTATTTTAGCATGTTCACTAAAAGAAAAATATCAGACTTGGGGTGGATTTTCCGATTTTTAGTAAATTCATAAGCTTTCTTGCCATTTCTTAAGAAGATATTTTTTCTAAATTATGCTAAAGTGTTTGATAGATAAGACGTATGAGGAAAGTTAGGTGTCGATAGATGTTAGAATTTAAAGATTTTGAAGAAAAAACGATCCAACGGAATGAAATTTTCCATGGCAAAATCATTGATGTGGTGGTTGATGATGTCTCCTTGCCCAATGGTGGAACCAGTAAACGCGAACTAGTCTTCCACCCAGGTGGGGTGGCCGTGATCGCCTTGACGAGTGAGAACAAAATGCTGTTCGTTCGCCAATTCAGAAAGCCATTAGAGCGAGTGATTTTAGAGATACCAGCAGGCAAAATCGATCCAGGAGAAGGCGCACGTCCAGATTTGACTGGCGCCCGGGAATTGGAAGAAGAGACTGGCTATCGCGCAAAAACGCTAGAGCATGTTTCTTCTATGTACCTTTCACCAGGCTTTGCGAATGAAATCTTGCACGTCTATTATGCGAAAGAGCTGGAAAAAGTGGCAAATCCCTTACCGCAAGACGAAGACGAAGTGCTGGAAGTCTATGAATTGAGCTTAGAGCAAGCACAAGCCGCTATCGCTGATGGAACGATCTGTGATGCGAAGACCGTGTTTGCGATCCAATTTTGGGAGTTGCTGGAATTGAAACGGAGGAACGGACTTGCCTAAAGAACCATTGATCACCCGCAGTGAACTTCGACGCCGACGCGAAGAAGAACAAGCGGCGTCTGAACGTAATCAGCAAATCGTAGAAAAGCAAAGCAAGAAAGAATGGAAACAAAAAGAAAAACAAATCGATAACCACTACCGAAAAGTGCGCAAGAAAAACAAAGAAATCACGAAGACCCGTGCCGGTGAGAACCAGAAATCTCGGGATTTGAACCGTTTTTTAATGAAAGCCATTGTGATCGTCACTTTATTGTTAGTCGTCGTCGGTTTGGCGATCTTTTTGTTGTGATTCATCTAGAACAAAGAAAAAGCCGCCCCTGCATCTTCTGCAAGTGCGGCTTTTTTGTTATTCGGTCGGCTTTTTCAAAATAGCTAAAAACATGGCAACTGGCTGATTCATGAACAAATGATCCGCTTCATGAAAAACGGTAAAGGAAGTGTCGGTAAACCCAATCGCCTCTGTCAGTTGAGTCAATGCAGCAGGGTCAAACCCATTATGAACCAGCGGGTGAGACACGGCGGGATTTTTGAGGAAATCCACTAGGTAAAGGGTTCCTCCTGGCTGCAGCAAGGCGTATAGTTTTTCCATCATAGCGGCTGTGTCAGGAATATGCAGCAAGACGAGGGATAGCAGCACAGCGTCTGCTTTTGCTTGTAAGGATTCTTGCAGCAGATCGTGGACAGTTGCAGAAGCATTGGCCAGCTGCAGTTGGTTGATTTTTTTTTCAGAAACCTCGATCATGCCAGGGGCAGTATCCCAGATGGCTAAGTGCTGGACATAAGCTGCTAAGGGCAGACTTACTAGGCCGGTACCGCCGCCGATATCGATCAGAGTTTGGTGCTGGTTGTCTTTAAAATAAGGTTCAAGGGTTTGGGTGACTAATTGTGCTAACGCGATCCGTTCAGGGGTATCGTATTTTGCTGCCATGGCGTTGAAAATTTCAGACATAAGTGCCTCCTTTGATAATGACAAAAAACTGTTCGTTTCGTCAAAACTAGTTTATCATGAAAGGAGAAAAACACGTCAGTAGATACGTGGGAATTTCTGTTGTTTTTCATTTTAAAGTATGAAAAATAAACGAGAAGTAGGAGGCAAACACATGAAAATTGGTATTATTGGTGCAATGGAGGAAGAAATCAAGGCGTTGCGGGAACAGTTGATTTCACCGCTTTCTTGGGAACGCGGCGGCGCACTATTTATTTCAGGAAGTATCGGCAATCATGAAGTGATCGTCGTTCGTTCAGGTATTGGCAAAGTTCTGGCATCGATCACCACTAGTTTACTGATCCAACAATACGGGGTCAATATGGTGATCAATACTGGATCAGCTGGTGGGATCGGTGCCGGTTTACAAGTAGGGGATTTAGTGATCTCAGATAAAGTGGCCTATTTTGATGTCGATGTGACTGGCTTTGGTTATGAATATGGCCAGTTGCCTGGTGGGATGCCTTTGTATTATGAAGCCAGCCGCTATTTGATCAGTGAGATGACGAAAGCCGCAGAAGCGACTCATCATACCGTGAAAAAGGGACTGATCGTTACTGGTGACAGCTTCATTCATGACCCGCAAAAAGTACAGGAGATTTTAGGACATTTTCCAGATGCCTTGGCTTGTGAGATGGAAGGAGCCGCGATCGCACAGACCGCGCAGCAATTCAATATTCCTTTCTTGATCGTGCGCGCGATCAGCGACACCGCCGACCACGCAGCAACCGTCTCTTTTGATGAGTTTATCTTAGAAGCTGGCAAGCGTTCCGCTGAAATGGTCTTGGCATTCGTTGAAACATTAAAGTAACTTAAAAAACAGGAGAGCCGATCCGTAAGAGGAGGAAGGAAGCATGAGAGCATTACTATCCATTGATTATACGTTTGATTTTGTTGCAGATGAGGGACGATTGACGACGGGTGCTGCTGGGCAAGCGATTGAAGCTGCCTTAGTGGCTCGGACGCAAGCCTTTATCGAAGCCGGTGAGTATGTCGTTTTTGCCATTGATCGTCATGAGGAAACAGACAACTATCATCCTGAAAACCGCTTGTTCCCACCCCACAATCTTGCGGGCAGTGCGGGGCGACATCTTTATGGTCGTTTAGCCCCGCTTTATGAAACCTATCAGGAAGCGCCAAATGTCTATTGGATCGACAAGCGCCATTACTCAGCGTTTAGTGGTACCGACTTGGACATCCGACTCCGGGAAAGAGGGATCACGGAATTGTACCTGACCGGCGTTTGTACCGACATCTGTGTCTTGCATACAGCAGTGGATGCCTATAATTTAGGCTACCAACTGGTGATCGATGCAGATACCGTTGCCAGCTTTGACGCGGTCGGACATGAATGGGCACTACGCCATTTTGAAAATACCCTTGGTGCGAAAATCATTTCTGCGAAGGAGGAAGCATAAATGGGATGGATGGATCAATTAAAAGCAAATTTCAGTTTCAGTGAACTGACTAGCCTTTATCAAGCGTATCAAAAAGGGAATCTTGATGTGAAGGCGTTGTTGAACAATGACTTCTTACAAAAGTATACAGATTTTCAGAACTTGGATGAGTTTATGGCTAAACTAGGAATCCAGAATGAAAACCAAATCTTCGACTTTCTAAAAGACCGCCCCAATCGACAAAAAGCCGATAAAGTCGTCAATGAGCATTCTCAATTCGATTCTGTGATTAGTATGATGAAAAAAGCTTTACAGAAATAAACAATTGGCGAAGAAAAAGCGCAAGCAGAAAAATCTGCTTGCGCTTTTGTTTACCAGATCTGCACACGATCTTCTGGTGCACGATACATAGGGTCACCAGGTTTGATATCAAAGGTTGTATAGAATTCATCGATATTTTGGACTTGGATATTGGCCCGTAGTTTAGCTGGTCCGTGGACATCGATCGCCAGTAAGAGCTGTTGGTATTGTTCTTTGGCTTTTGTACGCCAAATCTTCGCCCAATTGGT
This sequence comes from Enterococcus sp. AZ149, assembly GCF_051714285.1. Classification (NCBI taxonomy): domain Bacteria; kingdom Bacillati; phylum Bacillota; class Bacilli; order Lactobacillales; family Enterococcaceae; genus Enterococcus; species Enterococcus sp. AZ149. The sequence goes on along the minus strand of NZ_JBIORO010000001.1, from coordinate 3,101,728 downwards.
GAAGAAGTCTGTTAAAGAAACATCGCTTTCTTTTTGCGCTGCTTCTAGCGCACAGCTTAGTCCGCCTGCATCGGCGATGTTTTCAGAAACAGTCAATGTTCCGTTGACGGTACCGCCGGCAAAGGGCAGGCCATCAAACTCGTCGATCATCGCTTGAGCTAAGCGTTCAAAGTGTGCCAAATCTTCTTCTGTCCACCAATTGTTTAAATTACCATATTCATCAAATTTTGCCCCGTTGTTGTCAAAGGCGTGGGAGATCTCATGAGCAATGACCGCGCCGATCCCCCCATAATTTGCGCTGGTGGATTGCTCCAAACTATAAAAGGGCGCTTGTAAGATTGCTGCTGGGAAAACGATCACGTTCTTAAATGGGTGATAGTAGGCATTCACGGTAGCGGCGGACATTTCCCATTCCTCGCGATCCACGGGCTGCTGCCATTTTTTGAAGGTATCTTCTCGGAACAAACGATTGAAATGAAGGGCATTTGCCAACAGACTTTTCTCTTCATCGGTATGCAATTGATCATAAATAGCAGGAACTTGATCAGGGTACCCGACATGGATGCCTAAACGATTCAATTTGATAATCGCTTTTTGGCGGGTTTCTTCACTTAACCACGTGTTGTTGCGCAAACGATCTTGGTAGACAGCAATCATTGTTTCCACCATGTGTTTGACGTCTTTTTTCGCCATTTCCCCAAAGTACTTGCGTCCATAATAATCACCGATCACTTGACTAAAATGACCCATCGTTAAGTAATAAGCCGCTTTTTGTTGGGGAGCCGCTTCATCGATCCCTGATAAGTAGCGACTGTAGGTTCCGCCTAACTGACGCAATTCTTCACTCAGATAGCTAGTATAGCGCAAGCTTTGGTTGACGATCATCCAGCCTTTCAAGAGTTCAAAATGGCTATCAGAAACAATAATGTCAAAGGCTTCAAAGTAAGCGGGTTCCGTTACGATCAGCTCTTCTGGTGTACCTGGTAAAAGGGCTGTCAAGAGTTGTGTGAAATCGATCTTGCTAGCTTGCTTTGCAAATTCCTCCAAGGAGCGAGGATTGTAGTTTTTACTATAATCCGCACTTTCTTCCGCACTGCGGACATGAGGGGCGATCAATTTATCAAATGCGATCGCTTGCTCTACCAACGATTCCGCTTCTGCTTGGTCTTTTCCGTAAGCAACTAAAACGTTGACGGCCATCTCAAAGTAGACTTGCAGCATTTCGCCTGCTTGGGGATTTTCTGTGTAATAGGTTTTATCCGGCAAAATAGTAGCAGGCGGATAGACCGACAAAGTATTCATTTGCGCATTTTTCATGTCTGCATCGACATCCAGTTGGAAAGGCAAGGCAATACCCTCTAAAACGAAACTTGCCAGTTGCTGATTCAATTCCTCATAAGAACGCAACGCTTCGATTTTTGCTAATAGTGCATTTGCTTCAGTAGCGCCAGCTGCCTCTCGTTGGGCAAAATCGCTGGCTAAGCGGTAAAAAGCCACAGCATCCTTCATGCGGCCTTTTGGCGTAGCATGGGGATCGTGTGCCATATTTTCAAATTCTGCGATCATTAAGGAATCGATTCCGTCAACGAGATCTTGGAATCCACCCGTAGCGGGTTTATCTGCTGGAATAACAGCGGTCTCCAGCCACTCGCCATTTACATAGTCATAAAAATCATCTTTTAACAAGGTTGTCATGTCTTTCGCTCCTCTCGCTTTCTACTATTATGAAACAAAATCTGTAAGGACGCAAAGAAAAGTTTTCTAGACGAAAAAGGGTTTTGATCCAAGTAGGAGGAGAATCTAAGGTATAATAAGAAAAAAGGCAGGTGAACGAGATGGAACAAGTAGAGTGGAAAGGGATCGCCGAAGAGCGGTTTCGTCCGTATAAGCAGTGGGTCACTCCTTCAGGGTATTTATGCGGCACCTATGCGGCAGCCGTCTTTTTGGCCTACTATCAAGATTACATCGATGAAACGATCATCCCGAAAGCGTTTCGCAGAAAAAAACAGCGGGATCTGACAGTAGTGACGGAAATGCTGCGTGTGCTGATTCAGCCTCATGGGTTGCCGACAATCGCTTGGCAAGTCAGTCATGGATTGACTCGGTTTTTCGATCAATTCCAATTGCCTTACCGCGGACGTGCGACCGTTGTTGGCGGTTGGCATCGAGCGTGCAAACGAATCGACGAAGGCAAACCGGTGATCATCGGTATTTTGAAGCCTTTAGGTAGCACATATGGCAATCATTGGGTCGTGGCTTACGCCTACGCTGAAACCGCCAGCGGAGAACGCTATTTTAAAGTTCATGACAACTGGGGTAACTACAAAAAAGTGATTCCCGCCAGTTGGGTAAACGGTACCGTCACACTTCCTTGAACGAGACGGTTAAAAAAACAGTCACTTTGTGCTAGAATAGAAGAAAACAACCACATTCATTGGAGGCAATCATGGGCGAAAGTTATAAAGATAGTTCGTTGAAAATTTTTAGTTTAAATGGAAATTTACCATTAGCAGAAAACATTGCGAAAGTTTTCGGTACAGAACTAGGGAAGTCAAAAGTGACACAGTTTAGTGATGGAGAGATTGCCATCAATATTGAAGAAAGTGTGCGGGGCGACCATATTTATATCATTCAATCGACGAATGAACCCGTCAATGATCATTATTTAGAGTTGCTGATCATGATCGATGCGATGAAACGGGCTAGTGCGAAGACCATCAATGTCGTTTTGCCTTATTACGCATATGCGCGGCAAGACCGAACCGCCAACCCGCATGAGCCGATTACTGCAAAATTGATTGCCAATATGCTGGTGGAAGCAGGGGCTTCTCGGATCTTGACGCTTGATCTGCATGCCGTCCAAGTTCAAGGATTTTTCGACATCCCAGTGGATAATCTCTTTACGATCCCATTGTTTGCCCATTATTATCGCGAACAAAAAATGACTGGTGACGACTATGTCGTTGTTTCACCAAAAAACAGCGGTGTCCAACGGACCCGTAGTTTGGCAGAATACTTAGATACAGCGATCGCGATCGTCGATCAAGATGAAGCCGATGGCGGCTATGTGATTGGTGATGTCGTTGGGAAAAAATGTATTTTAGTTGATGACATTTTAAATACCGGCCATACATTGGCAAAAGCGGCAGACTTGTTGAAGGAAGCTGGTGCCAGCGAAGTGTATGCTTGTGTGTCTCATGCCTTACTTTCGCCGCCAGCTAAAGAAATTTTGGATCAATCAGCGATTGAAAGGATTTGTGTCACCGATTCTTGTTGGACCAGCGAAGAACGCCATCCAGAAAAACTGCACTACATTTCTTGTGCTGAATTGATGGGGGAAGCCGTTCGCCGCATTCACGAAAATACACCAATGAGTCCATTGTTCCGCCTGGAAAGCAAAGAGTATAAATAAAAATATGAAAAGCACCCGCTATCCTTAGGGACAGCGGGTGCTTTTGCGTGTGGGGAAAGTGGACCAAACACAGTGGATCAGTTCAACTGATTGCGGTTCAAGACCGTTTCTCGTTTGATCAGCTTATGTGGTACGACCAGCTGTACGCCGTTTGAATCTTCATGATTCAATTGCGCCATCAGCCGTTCGGTAGCGATTTTTCCTAAGGACAACACGTTGATATCGATACTAGTCAAATACGGGTGTGTCAAAGTAGCAAAGATCGAATTATTGAAACTGATGATGGATAAGTCATCCGGGACTTTGTAGCCATACATCGTCGCTAATTGAATGATCCGCACAGCGAACAGATCATCGATCACGACGATGGCAGTTGCTTGGGATTCTTTGATCGTTTCTTCAAACGTGACGTAATCTTCCGCTTTTTCAAAGGTCAATGCTGGATAAAAGGGGAGATTTGCCAGCATCATGGCTTTTTGGTAGCCGAAAAAACGTTCGAAATACAGATTTTCATGGGTCGTATTAGTAGCAAATAAAATCTTCGTATGCCCTTGGGCGATCAGATGCTCGGTTGCTTGCTTGCCTAACAACTGGTTGTCATTATCGACAAAAACGATTTTGTCTTCATTGCTGTATGGTTGACCAATCAAGGTAAAGGGGACTTCTTTTTCGACCAGATAATCGATGATGGGGTCTTTTTCATCGGAATAGACCAAGATAAAGCCATCTACTTGTTTTTGCAGGTGCATTCGTTCCACGTTTTTTAGTAATGTAGCAAAGTCACGGGCGGAGGCAACGGCAACCGTCATTTGATGATGGCGTGCCTCTTCATTGATGGCTTCGATCGTTTCTAAATAAAAGGGGTTTCCTAGTCGTTCTTTCGAATCAAGGGGCGGCAAGATCACGCCGATGGCACTAGATATCTGTTTGCCGAGATTTCGAGCCGCAAGATTGGGGACGTAGCCCATTTCTGCCATTACTTTGCGCACTTTCTTCTTAGTATCTTCAGAGATACTGGGATGATCGTTTACGACACGAGAAACCGTGGATGTAGCGACGCCAGCCTTTTTGGCGACATCTTTGACCGTAATGCTCACTGATTTCCCTCCTTTTTTAGCTTATAGTATCACAAAGTGTCGGCACAAGGGTAGAGCCAATCAAAAGAAAGAAGAAATGCAGACATTTCTTCTTTCAGAAGGCTTGTTTAGCGAATCGCTGTACTGATTTCGTCTTCTAAAACATAGTCTTTGCCATACACCTTGATTGGCAATGCCTCACCGCTGATTTTTTTCAAAGTCACCGTCGACTCATTGACGGAAACAAAGAGCAGACGTCCACGATAGTTGATGTGGAATGCATAGCGGCTCCACGTTTTAGGTAAGAATGGCGCAAACCCTAAGTGGTCGTGATCGGTTTTCATTTGAGCAAAGCCTTGAACGATCGCTAACCAGCTGCCGGTCATAGAAGTGATGTGCAAGCCATCATCGGTATCATTGTTGTAATTGTCCAAATCAAGACGAGCAGTCCGCTCATACATTTCCAACGCTTTTTCTTCCATACCTAATTCCGCTGCCAAAATCGCATGAATACTTGGGGAAAGGGAAGATTCATGCACTGTCATCGGCTCATAGAAATCAAAGTTCCGTTGTTTTTCTTCTTTGCTGAATTGATCGCCGAAGAAGTAGATCCCTTGCAAAACATCGGCTTGCTTGATAAAGCAAGAGCGCAAGATATGATCCCACGACCAATTTTGGTTTAACGGCAAGTGTTTTGGATCAAGATCGGAAACGGGCATCAAGTCTTTGTCTAAGAAGGTATCATGCTGGACGAACACACCAAGCTCTTGGTCTTCTGGGAAGTACATATTGTCGATGATGTCTTGCCATTTGGCTTGTTCTTCGTCTGAGATCGTGACAGTCGCTTCATCTTTGAAGGCTTCATAGCTGGCTAAGGTATAAGCTAAGACCCAAGTAGCCATTTTATTGGTGTACCAGTTGTTATTGATATTGTTTTCGTATTCATTTGGTCCTGTAACGCCATGGATCATGTATTTTTGCTGGCGTTTTGAATAGTGGACACGATCTGCCCAGAAACGTGAGATCGCGCTTAACACTTCTAATCCTTCTTTTTTCAGGTAACTTGTATCGCCAGTATAATTCGTATAGTTGTAGATGGCATAAGCGATGGCACCATTTCGGTGGATTTCTTCGAAAGTGATCTCCCACTCATTGTGGCATTCGATCCCAGTGAAGGTCACCATTGGGTAAAGGGCACCTGCTAAGCCTTGTTTTTGTGCATTGATATGGGCTTGCGGCAATTGGTTGTGACGGTATTTCAACAAGTTGCGGGTCACTTCTGGTTTTGCTAATGCCAAATACAATGGGACTGCATAGGCTTCGGTATCCCAGTAAGTCGCACCGCCATATTTTTCACCAGTAAAGCCTTTCGGTCCAATGTTCAGACGCTCGTCTTCACCATAATAGGTTGAGAACAATTGGAACAGGTTGAAACGAATCCCCTGTTGCGCCGCAGCATCGCCTTCAATGATCACATCGGCTAAATCCCAGCGGGCTTTCCAAGCAGCGACTTGTTCTGCACGCAACGCATCATAATCTGCTTTGTATAAAGTGCCTAATTCGGTGACTTTTGCTGGATGATCATGAGCGGGAACATCACGACTCGTAATGATCAAGACTTCTTTGATCAATGAGAAGGTGTCACCGGCTGCCCCAGAAAAGGCAAAGGTATCAGCGACGCAAAGTTCGCTTTTCACGGAATCAGTCGGTGTTTGGCTATGACGCATAGCAGAAGTGACAGTGAAGCGTTCAATGTCAAAATTATTTTCTACAGTCCGAGTGGTCAAGTAATGGAAGGTTTCGGTTTGGCCATGATCTAATTCTTCCCAGAAACGTTCGTCGTAGTTGCTGTCTTCGTTATGGACGTTGTTATCTAGTTTAGAAACGACTTTAATCTCAGCGTCGCCTTCAATGATCTCAGCATCCATCTTAATGAGGGCAAGTTCACGTTTTACGATGCTCAAGAAGCGTTCAAAAGAGAATTTAACCGTTGCACCTGCCAAAGTGACAGTAAAGTTGCGGCGTAAAATCCCGGTTTCCATGTCTAGTTCTAAACGGAAATCACTTGGGCTGATTTTTGCTAAGTCGACTAATTGGTCATTGACAAATAGGTCCATTGCAATAAAGTTGACCGCATTGATCACTTTGCCAAAATAGTCAGGATAGCCGTTTTTCCACCAGCCAACACGGGTTTTGTCTGGGTACCAGACACCTGCGATATAGGTACCTAAGTGATGATCGCCGCTGTATTGTTCTTCAAAGTTGCCGCGCATTCCCATGTAGCCATTCCCGATGCTTGTTAGCGACTCTTGCAGTCGACGATTTTCTTTATCTAAGGTAGATGTCGCGATTTTCCATGGATCGATCTCGAACAATCGTTGGATTTTTTTCATGAAAGTCCCTCCAGAATCTTTTTGATATCTCTATCATAAGCGCAAACGATTGCATCGTCAAGTGAAAGTTGTTGCGTTTAAAGAATTTCCTATTAGGAAACATCGAGAAAGAGAGATTCAGTTATATAAAGGTGAAAAAACGAATAGAATCCCTTTTGATATTTCTGGGTTTACAAAATCTTTTTTCTCCGTTAGAATGAAATTATTAAGAAACCGATTGCGTAAATCGATTCAGGGAAGGAAGAAGGAAGATGAAAAAATTATTGAGCTTCGAATTTTGGCAAAAATTCGGAAAAGCGCTAATGGTGGTTGTCGCTGTTATGCCAGCCGCTGGTTTGATGATCAGTATTGGGAAAACGATCCCAATGATCAATGCCGACTGGGCATTCTTGATCACCACAGGAGGCGTCATTGAAAACATTGGTTGGGCAATTATTGGTAACCTGCATTTATTATTTGCATTAGCTATTGGTGGTAGTTGGGCTAAAGAGCGAGCTGGTGGGGCATTTGCTGCCGGGATCGCCTTTATTTTGATCAACCGGATCACTGGTTCGATCTTTGGCGTGACGAGCGCGATGTTAACCGAAGAAGGCGCCTTTACCCATACGTTGTTTGGGACAAAGATCATGATCGACGGTTTCTTTACTAGTGTATTAGAAGCACCTGCTTTGAACATGGGCGTCTTTGTCGGGATCATCGCAGGTTTTGTGGGGGCAACAGCTTACAACAAATACTATAATTTCCGCAAATTACCGGATGCGCTTTCCTTCTTTAACGGCAAACGCTTCGTCCCTTTCGTGGTGATTGCCCGTTCAGTAGTCGTCGCATTAGTGTTATCAATCGTTTGGCCTTACATTCAAGCCGGTATCAACAACTTCGGTTTATGGATCGCGCAATCACAAGAAAGTGCGCCCGTTTTAGCACCGTTCTTGTTTGGAACCTTGGAGCGGCTGCTCTTACCATTCGGGCTGCATCATATGTTGACGATCCCGATCAATTACACCGAATTAGGTGGAACCTACACAATTCTTTCTGGGGCACAAGCCGGCACCCAAGTCTTTGGACAAGACCCATTATGGCTTGCTTGGGCAACAGATCTAGTGAATATGCGCAATGCTGGCGATACGTCACAATATCAATTTTTATTGGAAAACTTTGTTCCTGCCCGCTTTAAAGTTGGACAAATGATTGGTTCATCTGGGATCTTGATGGGCTTGTCTTATGCCATGTACCGCAATGTCGATGCGGACAAACGGCACAAATATACCTCTATGTATTTATCAGCTGCCATCGCTGTCTTCTTGACAGGGGTAACAGAACCGTTGGAGTTCATGTTTATGTTTGCTGCCGTACCGCTTTACATCGTTTATGCAGTCGTACAAGGGGCGGCATTTGCGATGGCGGATATCGTCAACTTACGGGTCCATTCTTTTGGGAATATCGAGTTGTTGACACGTACCCCAATGGCGATCAATGCCGGCTTAGGACAAGATTTGATCAACTTTGTGTTAGTGACCATCGTCTTTGGTGTCGGGATGTATTTCTTGGCAAACTTCTTGATCAAAAAATTCAACTTTGCAACACCAGGTAGAAACGGCAACTATGAAACAGAAGGGGCCAGCGATGCGCCAGCAACTGCTTCGGCGGATGGCAACTTGAACCCAGATTCACAAGTCGTGAAAATCATTCATTTATTAGGTGGACGTGAAAATATCGCCGACGTTGATGCATGTATGACCCGTTTACGAGTTTCTGTGAAAAATCGGGAAGCGGTCGGCGATGAAAAAGCGTGGAAAGCCGCAGGGGCGTTAGGCTTGATCGTAAAAGACAACGGTGTGCAAGCAGTCTATGGACCGAAAGCAGATGTCTTAAAATCAGACATTCAAGATATCTTAGATTCTGGTGTCACGATTCCCGAACCGACTGCTAGTCAAGCACCAGATGAAACCACTACCCATCAAAGCCAAGGCGTGACAGCTGAACTAGCTGCCGTTGCCACTGGAGAAGTGATGCCGATCACCTCTGTCAAAGACCAAGTGTTTGCGGAAAAAATGATGGGTGACGGTTATGGCGTGCGTCCAGAGCAGACGACAGTTGTCGCACCAATCAGCGGGAAAGTCACCAACATCTTCCCAACGAAACATGCGATCGGCTTGCTTTCTGATGAAGGCATCGAAGTATTGGTTCACATGGGGTTAGATACCGTTGACTTAAACGGTGCCCCCTTTACGGTAGCTGTCACTGAAGGACAACAAGTGGCGGTCGGTGACAAGTTAGCGGAGATGGATCTCGCTGCAGTAAGTGCTGCTGGCAAAGACACCACCATCGTTGTAGTGTTGACCAACAGCGATCAAATCGATTCCTTTGAATTGACCCAAATCGGCAAGCAACAAGCAGCCGCAGTTGTTGGAATCGTAAAACTATAATAAAATGACAAGCGGGTCGACTCTTTTGTTGACCCGCTCTCTTTTATTTTTAAAAGGAATCGTACAAGCAAACCGAGAGAAGGAGCCTTATTCATGAAGGTATTAACATTGAACACCCATAGCTGGTTAGAAGAAAATCAGCTAGAAAAATGCAAAATGATCGCACAAGAGATTGCAACAGGCGACTATGACATCATCGCCTTGCAAGAAGTCAACCAAACGATCGCTGCTCAAACCATCGTTCCTGATGGGCTTTATTGCCCGACAGATACGCTGGTGGAAATCAAGGAGGACAATTTTGCTTTACGCCTAGTGGAAGAACTGCAACTGTTAGACTGTGACTACTATTGGTCATGGACCTACAGTCACGTAGGCTATGACATTTACCACGAAGGCAATGCCTTATTGTCCAAACAGCCCATCATTGCCAAAGAATATCTTGCTTCACAAGCCACGGATGTCTGGGATCATACCACGCGCAAAAACCTGAGCGGCGTGACTGAAGCCGATGGGCAGATCGTACAAGTCGTTAGCTGTCACTTTTCTTGGTGGCAAGACGGTAAATTTGCCTACGAGTGGCAACAGACAGAAGCATTTTTAGCAGAACGGGCAGATACCTTATTGATTCTAGGAGATTTCAACAACGATGCGGCCAGTTCTGGTCATCAACTCGTCCTTGACAGCTCCTTACAGCTGCAAGACAGCTTTTTAACGGCTACCGAAACGATTGGTGAAGCCTCTGTCGTTAAAGCCATTGATGGTTGGCAAGACAATCGAGAAGCATTGCGGATCGATTATGTTTTTGCATCAAAAGACCTGCAAGCAACGGAATATGAAGTCGTTTTTGACGGAACGCGTACTCCAATCGTCAGCGATCACTTTGGAATCAAAGTGGTTTTTGCTTCAAAAACAGAGCCAAACTAACATGAGCTACAGCAAAAAAGCAGTGCCAACCGGCACTGCTTTTCTTTTTGGGGAAGTTAAATCGCTGAACGAACAAGGAGGAAAAATAATAAACTCAATAAAAGAATGAATGCTAATGCCCCATAGGCAAAACTCTTTTCGCCCCAGGTTGCGTTTTCCTCCTGACTCGAAAGACTTCTTCTTGTAAAAAAGACGAGTCCTGCGCCGATGACATTCGCTGTCAGTAACTGCTGGAAGAAGATCAGGAATAAATACTGTCCCAAAAGGCCTTTTTTACTCATGGAAAACCGTTGAATAAAGTACAGGCAAGCCCCTTGCAGCAAAAGGAGACTACTTAACAAGACCCCTAAAGCGGCTAACGGTTGCGAGTTGAGGTACTGGGCAAAGGTCATCCCATGGTTGAAGGCAGTCAAGGAAAGATAAAGATAGTAAGCACCGGCGATCAAAAGCCAATAACTCAGTAAAATCAATGGAAACGCCCATTTTCGTTTAGTCATGGTTGCCCTCCTGTAAAGTGAATAGTCCGTAGGAACGGATCAAATAATCAATCAAGCAGCTCAGTCCGATCAAAGACTGGCTAGGGATTTTCTTGCGACCGATTTGAAAAAAATCGCAATAATAGGTCAGGTGAAACGTTGAATGGCGAGCAAAATAATTATCTCCTGGCGCACTCAATGTCAAAACGGGAATCTGACGAATCGCAAAAGTCGTCAGATTCTCTTTGACGTTTTCTGTTTCGCCGCTGAGTGAGGCGATGATCACACAATCTTCGGCAGTGATCATCGGCATGACCATATCAAATTCCGTTTTGTTCGGCAATACGATCACTCGTTTTTCCATAGAAAGCATCATTTTGGAAAACTCCTCCAGTGCTTTCTTTTGGGAAAACCCAGTTGGGTAGCAGTAGATGGTTTTGCTGCGGTCAAACAAGCGGTTGAGGACAGCTAAGTCTACCGTTTTTACATAGTTGAGGGTGGCGAAAATATCCTCTTGTTGTTTTTCAAAAATCGTTTTTTGCTGCGAAATCGTTGTTGCCTGTTCTTGCTGATGCCGTAGAAAATATTTGAACTCGGAATAGCCAGAAAAACCAAGTTTTTTCGTCAACCGTAAAATAGATGACTTTGAGACGTGAACCTGCTCGGATAGCTCGACGATCCCCATAGATAGAACGGTATCGCCGTGGGAAAGAATATAGTTCAGAATGCCACGATCAAGTTCACTTAACTCTGCTTGGTGCTGTTGAATCAAATACTGTAATTTCACAAAAACCCCTCCTTATTGATTAAGTATAGCTGAAAAGCCAGGAGGGGAGGCGAAGAACGCTGGCTAGTGTAATTCTGGCCAAAAGGCTTGATTTGCTTCGATCAATTCATCGAGTAATTCTTTGGCTACACGGGCATTTGGTACCACTTTTGAAAGAATCAGTGCTTGCCACAGCTTCTGGTAAGAACCCTCTGCCCAAGCTTCCACGACTAATTTTTCTACGGCGACTTGTTGTTCCATCAATCCTTTTTGGAAGCGAGGGATCTTGCCTTGTGTGATTGGTTCTGCCCCGTTACTGCCGACGATACAAGGCACTTCCACCATTGCCTGTTCATCAAAGTTGACGATCGCTCCTTCGTTAGGCACGATCAACAGCATTCGTTCTTGCGTGTTATAAGCAATCGCTCGTGCAAGGTCAACAATGTAGCTGGCGTGTTCATCCACTTCAAGCGTGGTGTCAGTCGCTGTCTGGTTTTCTACGATGCGTTGGCATTCACCAAAGACGTGTTTTTCGCGACCAGCCATGACTTCATTTGCCCGTGTAAAAGATGGGTTGGTGTGCGCCACTTCATCTTGAGGGAAAAAGTAATACTTCAAGTAGGTATTTGGCAAAGTGGATGGATCAACCTCGTACACTTCTTTTGCTTTGGCAAAGGTGTGCATCCAGCTGGCATCAGCATGTTGGCTCGCTTCGATTTCTTCTGGCAATGAATAGCCGTATTTTGCTACATGCGCTTGGATCTGCGGCAGCAAGTCATTGCCAGCTTTGTCTCGTATATCTGTCCACCAGCCAAAGTGATTCAAGCCATAATAGCGAACGACCAATTCTTTGCGAGAAGCTAAACCGATCGCTTGCGCCATCCGTTCTTCGATTCCCACTGGCATATCACAAATATTAATGATCTTAGCATCAGGGCGCAATTTACGAGTCGCTTCTGCGACGATCGCTGCAGGATTGGAATAATTCAACATCCACGCATCAGGGGAATATTTTTCCATATAATCGACTAACTCCAATACACCGCCGATAGAACGCATCCCATAAGCGATCCCGCCAGGACCACAAGTTTCTTGGCCGACCACACCATATTTCAAAGGGATTTTTTCATCCTTTTCGCGCATCGCATACAAGCCAACTCGGATATGCGCCATCACAAAATCGACATCCTGAAACGCGGTTTCGGGATCAGTGGTTGCTAAAAAGCTGATTTCGGGTGCGCGTTCTTTCAATAAAATCTCGCAAGCTTGTGCCACTTTTTCTTGTCGTTCTTCCAAATTGTCGTAAAACTTGATTTGGCGAATCGGGAAACGATCCAAGTGTTCTAAAAGCATCAAGACGATTCCTGGGGTAAAGGTACTGCCGCCTCCAGCGATCACGATTGAAAATTTTTTCATTTTTGCTTCCTCCTTAGTCTGATACAGCTAATAATTTTTCGAATTGTTCTCTTACTTGTGGCACATCCAGGCCAACGATTACTTGGAAGGCGTTGCCGTTACGAACGACGCCATGGGCACCAGCGCCTTTAAAGATGTCATCTGGCAGCACTTGGTCTTGATCTTTGACGGTGATTCTTAGGCGAGTGGCACAATTAGTGACTTTATCGATATTGTCGCGACCGCCAAACCCTTCTAAGTAGACTGCGGCTTGTTCGGTGTAGCGATTGGCACCGGCAATCACTGGAGTTCCAGTGTTGGCTTGTTTTTCTTTGTAATCTTTTTTGGTGTATAGTTTGACTTCGCTATTGTTTTCTTCCCGTCCTGGTGTGGCTAACTTAAATTTGAGGATCAAGAAGCGGAAAACAAGGAAATAAAGCGCAGTAAAGGCTAACCCAATCACCAACTGCGTGAAGATCATACTGCGATGATTTTGAAATAGCGGAATCCAGACCTTCGCTAACAGATCGATCAAGCCGCCCCCCATATCTCCAACGACCCCGAAGGCAAACATCGTTGCCGCCATGGTCGCTGCTAAAACAGCGTGCACCGCAAAGAGGGGTGGTGAGATAAAGAGGAAGGTGAATTCCAATGGCTCAGTGATACCAGCTAAAACGGCAGTTAAAGTGGCAGGGATCAAAATCGCTAAGACTTTCTTTTTATTCTCAGGCTTGGCTGTGAAATAAAAAGCAGCAGCGATCCCCGGTGCAGCAAAGATCTTAGAATTGCCATGTAAAGCAAAGCCCCCTTCAGGGAAAAGCTCTTTCAATGGTCTGGTGGATTGGGCAAATTCTTGTAAATGTGCCATCCAGTATTTGGAGATTCCTTCTTCGACGACAGCAGGACCAAAAACAAAGGGGGTATACACGAAATGATGGAGACCTGTGGGGATCAATATTCGCTCTAAGAAAGTATAGAGCCAGACCCCAAAGACCCCAGCACTTGCTAGAAACCCTTGCATGGACCCAATGCCAGCTTGGACTTTCGGCCAAATCAATGCAATCAAGAAAGCGACTGGCAACATCAAAAAGAATCCAAGGATCACGACAAAGGAAGAGCCTTGGAAAATTCCGAGAAAATCAGGCAGCTTCGTATCGAAAAACTTGTTGTGAAGATAGACGACGATCGCCGAAATAAAAATTGCTCCGATAATACCAGTATCTAATGTTTTGATGCCGGCGATCATTTTCAAGCCACTCTCACCGCCGGGATCAGCTGCAAAGTTGACACCGAAGAAGTGACCAAAGTACTCGATCATGCCAGAAATAAAATAATTACAAGTAATATAGACGACAAAGGCTTCCATTGCCGCTCGCGCATTGGCTTTTTTTGCGAGACCGATCGGTAATCCAATAACAAATAGTAATTCCATTTGGTTGAAGACCGTCCATGCACCGTTTTCAATGATCGTCCAAATGTTGAACCAAGTAGAGCCTTCAGTGGCGATGCTCCCCACAAGCATCGGATTTTTAAAGATAATACACAGCGCGACCATGATCCCCGAAAATGAAAACAAGAGGACCGGGGTAAACATCGCACCGCCAAACCGCTGAACTTTTTCCATCATAATTTCTTAACATCTCCTTTCAATTTTTACTACAACCTCAGTATAGAAAAGAAAGATAGCGGTTACAATAAAGTGAGGCGGCATAGGAACGTAGAAGCAAACAAAGAGAAAAGGTAGCAACTGCGGGGAAATTTCCCATAAAAAAACAAACCTGCGAAAAACAGGTTTGTTTGCTAAGTACGTGTATTTAAATTTCGACGTTGCCATAACGATTGGCAAGGGCGGTGCGGATCAAGCGCTCTGCCAAATGCTCATTTCTTGCGAGAAGCGGTCCGTGGAAGTAAGAGCCGAACACATTGCGGTAAACCACGCCTTCGGTTTGGTCTTCGCCATTGTTTCCTTGTCCTTGGATGACTTTCCCCAATGGTTTTTCCCCTTTACCTAAGAAAGTACGGCCATTATGGTTTTCAAAGCCATAATAGGTCTCATCGAATTCTTCATTGTGGATCACGATGTCACCGATGAACCGGTTGTTTTCTTGGCTTAAGGTGTAATGATCCAAGGCACCGATCCCCTTGATTTTCTCGCCGTTGGCACCAATGTAGTAATGACCCAGCAATTGATAGCCGCCGCAAATTGCCAGCATCACGCCATCATTTTCGATATAGCTGGTCAGGGCTTCTTTTTTTGATTGGATATCTTGTGAAACGATCACTTGTTCAAAATCTTGTCCGCCACCGAAGAAGACGAGATCATATTTTTCAGGATCGAAGGGCTCGTGAATGCTGACGACTTCTGCGTTGAAGGTCACGCCTAGTTTTTCGGCCACGTAGCGCAACATCAAGAGATTGCCGTTGTCGCCGTAAGTATTCAAAAGATTTCCATACAAGTGGGCAACATTCAGTTGATACTTAGTCACGACTCATTCCTCCTTTGATATAGCCTTTTTCCGCAAGCTTTTTGCGTAGCTGCAGGACTGCAGTGTAAGTCGCTAAAATATAGACTTTTTCTGTTGGTAAGTCTGCAATTTGCTTGATGACGTCATCAAGTTCAGGGGTTTCAATGATTTTCTCTTCAGGGATCCCCGCAACTTTTAACCGCAACGCCATATCTTTGTGACGATCACCACCAGCGATCACTTGAGGAATCCCCATATCGGCAAACGCTTCATGGTCGCCATCCCAAATCCAGCTGACGTCGATCCCATCTGCGTAGTTGGCATTCAACAAGCTGACTAGTGAGAAAGGATAGGGCGACAGGCCGATCATATCGATGACTTGGTTCAAACCAACAGGGTTTTTAACTAAAACTAACGTACATTCTTTGTCCCCGATGCGGATCACTTCTTGGCGGCCAAAGACTTTTTCGTCATAGGCCAAACCAGATTTGATTTTTGCAGGTGCTACGCCATAATATTCCGCAACCGCAGTTGCCGCCAGCGCATTGTAGACATTGTACATCCCACCAACTTCGATGCGATAGTCATTGCCATCGATCACAAAATCAGCAGAGGTGTTGTCCATTGCAGTCATTTCCGTCAGTTTATAATCCAATTCTGGTCGATGGAAGCCGCAATTTGGGCAGTAGTATTTCCCAAGATTGGCATAGGTGATCATTTTATAATGCAAAATGTGATGACACTCAGGACACAACACGCCATCCGTATTGTAATGAGCCATCTGCTCTTCATCTGGCAAATGATCAAATCCATAGTATTTCCGCGGATTGACAGTTGCCACCGAATTGAACAGTGGCGAATCCCCATTGCAGAGGATCGTTGCTTCCGGTGAGTTTGCGGCACCTTCAACGATCATTTTATAGGTCGTATAGATCTCGCCATAACGGTCCATTTGATCGCGGAAAATATTGGTGAAAACGAACAATTCCGGTTTGATGTACTTCGTTACTTTGCTGAGACTGGCTTCATCGATTTCTAAAACCGCAAATTTTTTGCCTTTTTTAGGGCGTGCCGATAGAAAGGTTGAAACGATCCCTTGGACCATATTGGCACCGGTGGGGTTCGTCAATACTTCATCAAATTCTTGGCGCAAAATATTGACAGTCAAGGCAGTCGTCAATGTTTTGCCGTTGGTGCCTGTGATCACGACGACTTGGTAATCTTTCGCCAAATGATCTAATATATGTGGATCAACTTTTAATGCTAATTTACCAGGCAGGCTTGAGCCACCTTTGAAAAAGTTCTTTAATACCCATTGAGAGGTCTTACCGACTGAAACAGCCAGATGACTTCGTATTCCCATAATGTAACCCTCCATTAGAGCGAATGCTTTCGTTGTGCAAATTCAATTTATCATACCATATACCAAGAAAAAGGTTAAATTGCTTTTGCGATTCTTTAAATTTCTACAAAGACCATTCTGATAAATGGCTCTTTTACTTGCGATGATCAACAAATTGAAAAGCAAAACAGCAAACCTTCTGCCAGGTTTGCTGTTTTAACCGATAATGATTTTTTCCGTTGGGTACTCGTAGCCTAAGTCACGTGTTTCTTTTGGTACGAATAACATCAAGGTGTACAGCATACCGACACGGCCGATAAACATCAAAAGAGCAATCACGAGTTTGCCGATAGTTGATAAATCGCCCGTGATTCCTAAAGAAAGCCCTGTGGTTCCAAAGGCCGAGGAAACTTCAACAATGATGGCGATCAAAGGGATATCCTCGATGGCGGTCAAGAATAAGACACAAAAGAAGCACATGCCCATCGAAAGCATGAAGACCACCACTGATTTACGGACGTCATCTTGATCGATCCGGCGACCGAAGATATTGATATTGTCCTCACTTTTCAAGAAGGCATAGAGGTACAGCCCAATGATGGCAATGGTCGTCGTCCGAATCCCCCCACCAACAGAGCTGGGACTACAACCAATAAACATCAGCAAGGAGAAAACGATCAACGTCGTGGTTTGGAAGTTGCCTAAGTCATGGATCTGCAGGCCAGCATTCCGCGTTGTCATGGAATAAAACATGCTGTTCATCCACATACCACTAAAGCTGTAATCTTTGAATAAATAATCTTTCTCAAGGAAAAAAATCGCCAATGTACCGCCGACAAAGAGGATCACGAAAGCCAAAACAGCAATTTTTGTGAATAAAGAAAATCGAAACGGCAAGCGGCGGCGTTGTTTTTTCATTTTAAAAAGGACCCATTCCCGAAAGTCCATGATCACTGGAAATCCGATCCCCCCGATAAAAATCAAAATCATGATACACGTCAGGAAGAAATAATCATGGGAAAACGGCAAGATGGAATTGCCCGTCACATCAAACCCTGAGTTGGTCACAGCAGAGATCGCTTGATAAAACCCATAAAAGATCGCGTCACGCCAATTGTCATAATACCCGTAAAGATGAAAATAAACAGCGAAGATCGTACCTGCTACCAACTGACAAACTAAAATGATGGTAAACGTCGTTCGAATCATCCGAACGATCCCGCTAAGCTTTGGCTGGTTCATATCTGTCATGATCAATTGGCGCTGCTTTAAACTGATTTTGCGCCGTGAAACGATCGCAAAAAAGGTCGAGATCATCATGATCCCTAAACCACCAACTTGAAAGAGGACTTCCAATAAAATGACCCCGCGGTCGTTAAATACGTCATTGATCGGGAAGGTAGTCAACCCTGTGACACTGACCGTGCTGACCGCCATAAAGAACAGATCGATAAACGCGACATGAGAGCCCGGTTCCCGAAAGAAGGGAAGTGAAAAAAGCCCCAAAGAGACCACCGTCATCACGATATAATAAAAAACAATCACTTGGATTGAAGATACATTCTGGGAAATAAACGTCTTGCTCCTGCGCTGCGTCAAGCGAGCAAAGCGGGTAAAGTTCATAACAAAAACCCCTCACTAATTAAACTATCCCCAGTATACCAAAGAACCAAGTAGATTTGAAAGAAAGCAGGATAGAATTTATGTGGGGCAGAAATTGCGCAAGGAAACGTTTCTGGAGTGATTCTTTTCATTCGGGCAAAGGAGCCGCCAATCAATCCTTGTGTTTGGCAGCGATGGTCTGCCTTTGAATGATCTTCAATCATTGTAAGGATTTTTGAAAAGGTAGGCACGATTGAATGGTGTAAAGCAGTAGTCTCTTTTTTGAGAGGCACTATCCCTTCAATCGATTTTTTAGCAAGAAAAAGGATGCGGAAGTTGTATATACATGTTAAAATAATAATGTAAGAAAAACGCTTTCTTTAATAAAGAAAGCCAGAATGGAGAGAAGTATATGAATGCCAACCCTTATGATATCAAGTTAGTAGCTGTCGATATGGATGGAACCTTTATGCGCACGGATTATACGTATGATGTTCCCCGCTTCAAGGCCGTGTTGGCCCGCATGAAAGCAGTCGGCTGTCAGTTTGTCGTTGCCAGCGGCAATCAGTATTACCAGTTGCGGGCTCAATTTCCCGGCTATGATCACGAGCTGAGTTTTGTTGCAGAAAACGGAGCACTTGTCAAAGACAAAGAAACAGTGCTTTTTGCAGCGGACATTCCCCGAGAAACGGTTTTCGCAACCTTAGATTTATGTAAAAAATACTCCGAAGTTAAAAATGTAATGTGTGGGCTCAATAGTGCTTATTGTGAACGGGGAACGGTCAGTGATGCTTTTTTTGAATTAACAAATAAGTATTACCACAAATTGCAATGGGTCGATGACTTTGCCCAAGTAGAGGACACGATCCTGAAATTTGCCCCAACCGTTCCTGTCGAAAAAACGGCCTATTATTCGGAACTATTTCAAAAAGAACTAGCTGGTTTGCTAGTGCCAACAGGCAGTGGGCATGGTTCCGTGGATCTGATCGTGCCTAACTGCCACAAAGCATCAGGATTGGCACGCTTGGTAGAGCGATGGGGGATCACTCCTGAGCAATGTGTCGCTTTTGGCGATGGCGGCAATGATTTGGAAATGTTAGCCTATTGCCAGAGAGGCTATGCGATGGACAATGCGCCAGAAAACGTCAAAGCCGTTGCCACCACCGTCTGTCCCTCAAATGATGAGGATGGAGTATTAGTCACATTGGATCAGCTGTTCCCGATGGTCTAGGCGTTCTTTAAGATTCTTAAAAATAGGTAAGTATTCCGATCAATTTTCACGATTTCAGAAGAAAACGCTGGCAATTTATGAGAAGATAAAAGAAATAAAAGATAACAGCGACGATCCGCACGGAACAATAGAGAGAAAAGCGCATCAATTTTTTTGAAAATCGAGACGGAAATGGGGAAGATCATGAAGAACGTGAAAATTATTTTTTTTGATGTTGATGGCACACTGATCGACATGAGCAAAAAGCAAATCTCTAAAAGAATGTTAGCCACATTAAAAGCCTTGAAGAAGCAAGGGATCCTGTTGTGCATTGCGACTGGCAGAAGTCCCATCGCGTTGCCGCAATTTGAAGGCGTGACCTTCGATGCGTTTTTGACCTTTAACGGATCGTATTGTTTTAATCAAGCCGAGGGGATCCACCAAAACCCCATTCCTAAAAAAGATGTTCAGCAAATCATAGAAAATGCGACGGCGCTCAAGCGTCCAGTAGCAATCGCAACGAAGGATCGTACCGTTGCCAATGGCAAAGATGCTGATTTAGTTGAGTATTTTTCCTTTGCTCATCAAGAAGTGATCGTGGCAGAAGATTTTGAAGAGTTGATCCAACAGCAAGACATTTTCCAAGTGATGTTAGGTTCAGGGAAAGAAGACTACGCCAAAGTGATGGCAAATACTACAGAGGCGAAAATCACCGCCTGGTGGGATCGGGCAGTCGATATTATTCCAGCCAGCAGCGGGAAAGGAAGCGGCATTGCCAAAATGCTGGCTTACTATGGCTTGGATAAATCCGAAGCCATTGCCTTTGGGGATGGCAACAATGACATTGAGATGCTGGAGGCAGTTGGTTGGGGTCTAGCAATGGCCAATGCTTCGGATGAGTTAAAAGCGATCGCTGACGAAGTGATTGGTCACGTAGCCGAGGAAGGTATTTATCAATACTGCTTAGAAAACGGGTTGCTGGGTGAAGCCGTGCAGTGATGGGCAATGCGTCAGTTGCTGTTGCCCGCTAAGAACATGCGCAGCCAGGATTGCTACTGCGTGTCAGTTTGATCAAATAAAAAAACTGTTTCCGAAATGCATTAGGGAAACAGTTTTTTATTGATATAAAGTTGTTTAGCAATTTGTACGGTTTACAGCGCCTCTACTGCTTCGATCGCCTGATAGACTTTTTCGGGTGTGATCGCAGGATCGATCAAAATAAAGGTTTCTTCTTCCTTGACAGCATAGGTCAGAACCGAGGCGAAGTAATCCCGATCAAGGCGCGTCACATGGAGATCCTTCAGCTTCATCGGCAAGTGCAAAGCTTCGTAAAACGGCCGTAATTCTTCAATCACATCAAAATCATTGGTATAGGCAAGCTGGACCCAAATGCAGTAGGCGACTTTATTGCCGTGCAAGACACTATGGGTCTCATTCAAATAAGACAAGCCGTCATGCAGCGCATGCGCACCGGACGTGCGGCCAAACTCTACTGCAAAACCGCCAACTTCGCCTGCCAAAGCAATGATCGCGTCGGTGATGCGGGCAAAGGCGGGTGTCAGCTGCCCAGCTTCTAGGTCTTTGACAGCTTGGATCGCATCGGCAATCAGCAAGTTTTTGATCAAAAGAGCGCTTTGGAAACCTAGCCGTACTAAGGCAGTCTTGTCGTCTTCTGCCATGTTGCGGACGATGGCTTCCATTTCATAATATTTGGCTAAGGTATCAGCGATCCCTGCGATAAAGTAATCAACAGGTGTGGCTAGTAAAAAACGGGTGTCGACGATCGTCATGTAGGCACCTTTTTTGGCATAGTCGATTTTACAAATCGTATGATCGGGGTAATAGGCGACGATCACCGGGGTAAAGGGCGCACAGTTGGAAACCAATGTAGGGATCACGATCAGCTCTGCGCCAAGGGTTTGGGCGGTGATTTTTGCTGTATCAGCGACCTTGCCGCCGCCGATTGCCACCACGGCATCTGCTTGCTGGATCGCTTCAGCTAAGGTTTGCGCATTTTCATAACTCGATGATCCATCGTAGCGGTAGATCGGGTAGTCAAATGAATGAGGGTAATAGTTCGAAAACACATCGAATGACTGCTCCCCAGTAATTACTGCTACCTCTTGGAACTCTCGTAAATACTCCGGCAAATCAGTTAAGACCCCATCGCCCGTAATATAACGGTTTGGACCTGGACGGACTTCATTAGCTAACATCAAACAAACACTCCTTTATAATCGTCAGAATTTTCTAATCAGTGTAGCGCGAAAATGCCCTGACTGTCAATTTCCTTTTTGGGAAAAAACAGAAAACAGCCGATCTGCTGACGAGGCAGTTCGGCTGTTAGTGATGAATTGTAAGGAACGTTCCCCAAAATGTTAAGCCCAGTTTTGGCGAATAAAGCCGGCTCGACCGGAGCCTTCGCTATAAGCATTGTAATGGGCTGCATTTTTTTTGTAAAAATCTTGATGATAATCTTCTGCAGGATAAAAAGGTTCTGCTGGTTCGATCTTCGTTACGATCGGACGGTCAAAGCGGCCGCTAGCTTGCAACTGCGCCTTTGATTTTTCCGCAATCGCTTTTTGTTCTTCACTATTGTAAAAAATCACTGGACGATAGGAATCACCACGGTCGGCAAACTGACCAAACGCATCCGTGGGGTCTGTCTGCTGCCAATAGATGGTAACTAATTCTTCATAAGAGATGACTTCAGGATCAAAGGTGATTTCAACTGCTTCGGTGTGACCGGTGGTACCTGTCGTTACTTGTTGGTAGGTTGGGTTAGGGACATGGCCGCCAGTAAAGCCCGAAACCACTTTGAGGATGCCTGGCTGTGAATCAAAAGGCTTCACCATGCACCAAAAACAACCACCAGCAAAAATTGCCGTATCATTCATAGGTATTCCTCCTTTGCTTCTATGGTATGCTTCTAGTAGAGAAAAACAAGAGATATGCTTAGATAACATACTAACGAAGAAAGGAACCGCCCATGGAAAGCATGTTAATTTTACTACGGGGGAATTCTGGCAGCGGAAAAACCACTATTGCCAAAGCTGTTCAGCACGTTTTTGGGGAAGAGGCAGTGCTGATTTCACAAGATGTTTTTCGGCGAGAAATTTTTTGTGTCAAAGATACCCCTAATAATTTAGCCAGCGGTTTGATGAAAGAAGCTGTCCTATATGCGAAGGGGAAAGTGCCGATGATACTTGTTGAGGGGATTTATTCTCGTGAAAAATACCAAGACTTTCTCGACTTTCTAATGAAACTCTTTCCCCAAAAAAAGCTAGTTTATTATTTTGATCTTTCTTTCGAGGAAACGGTCAAAAGACATCAGACCCGAATGCAGCGAGACTATTTTTCCGAGGAAGCGATGCGTAAATGGTGGCTTGAGCGAGACTTGCTTTTCCCAAAAGGATCTTCAGAGGAAAGACTGATCAAAGAAGGCCTAACGATAGCAGAAACGGTCGATCAGATCATCGCAGATTATCAAGAAACAAGAAGGAGTGATTGAATATGGCGCGAATCATTGAACAAGGAACAGACCAAGAATTGGCTGCGTTAGAAACAGCATTAACAGCATACACAAAGCATCAAAAACCATTTACACAAACAGAGACCTATCAGAACTTTAGCATTGTAATCAAAAAAGAGGGTGTGGTGATTGCTGGCGGTATTGCCTACGCCTCAATGTATCATATCGGCTATCTTGACACCCTGTGGGTCAAAGCATCCGAGCGGGGAAAAGGGTATGGCAAGCAGATTCTTACGGATCTTGAACAGCAGTTGAAAGCATTTGGCTGTGAAAATTGCCAGACGGCGACTTTTGATTTCCAAGCACCAGATTTTTATCAGCGAGTGGGCTATGAAGAAATCGGGAGAATCGCCCATACGCAAAATCAGCTAACAGAAATTTTTCTAGTAAAGAAATTACGTGATTGAATCCCAAAGAAACCGTTGAACAAGGACGAAACCAAGGAAAGAGAGGCACAACCAATGTTAGATAAATCAATTCCATATGCAGAAATCTGGATGAAGCGAGCACACAAAAGCACACCGATCCAGCCCATTCAATCCGATAACTATTCGCTACGCAGCTACCAAGCAGGAGACGAAAGGCACTGGGCACGGATCGAAACATCCGTCGGAGAGTTTGACAATGAGGAAGAGGCATTGGCGTATTTTGAAAAAGAATTTATGCCCGAGCAAGCACAGCTAGGACAGCGAATGTTTTTTGCCCTTGATCAAACAGGTACACCGGTCGGCACGGCTACCGCTTGGAAAAAAGCCAAGCAAGACGGTACACCGGTTCCGCTAGTCCATTGGGTAGCAGTAATGCCGCAAGCTCAACGTCAAGGGATCGCTCGCGGCTTGGTCACGCAAGTCGTTTCTGTCTTAGAGGCAGCCAACGAGCCGATGTATCTTCATACGCAAACGTGGAGCCACGCAGCAATCAAGCTCTACCAGCAGCTCGGTTTTGTGATCATTGCAACGGATATCAATGGGAATGAAAATCCAGAATATCCACTGGCTTGTCAAGTATTGGCAGAAGTGGCCAGAAAAGCCAGAAATGATTAAGAAGTACCGGCAGCAAAAAATCCGTTAACTTTTCGTAAAACTCTTGCGTAAAAGGCGGCGTGTGTCGAATTTAAGTCTGTAAAAATTCTCCTTTTTCAAGTATAATACCAAAGGAGTATGAGGAAGGATGGGCGAGATGGCACAGCTTTTTTTTAAATATGGCGCAATGAATAGTGGGAAAACGATCGAGATACTGAAAGTTGCTCACAACTATGAAGAACAAGACAAACCAGTCGTGATCATGACAAGCGGATTGGACACGAGAAGCGGCGTGGGAAATGTTTCGAGTCGCATCGGCTTAGAGCGAGACGCGATTCCGATTTTTGATGAAACGGATCTATTTCATTTGATCAAAGACCTCGGTTATAAACCTTATTGTATTTTGATCGACGAAGCACAGTTCCTAAAGAAGCATCATGTGCTGGCTTTCACCAAAATCGTGGATGAGTTAGGTATTCCTGTAATGGCCTTTGGTTTGAAAAATGATTTCCGCAATGAATTATTTGAAGGCTCAAAATACTTGCTGCTTTACGCAGATAAAATCGAAGAGATGAAAACCATCTGCTGGTTCTGTCATAAAAAAGCAACCATGAACTTGCACTATATCGACGGAAAACCCGTTTACGAGGGCGATCAAGTACAAATCGGCGGCAATGAAGCGTATTATCCAGTTTGCCGCAAGCATTACTTTCACCCGGGAATGAAAAAAGAAGGAGAATAATCAATGTACGATCAGTTACAAGCAATCGAAGACCGTTACGAAGAATTAGGCGAATTACTAAGTGATCCAGCCGTGATCTCTGACACCAAACGCTTCATGCAGCTTTCAAAAGAAGAAGCCAATACACGGGAAACGGTGGAAGTCTACCGCCGTTACAAAGAAGTCGTTGAAGGAATCAAGGACACTGAAGAAATGCTTGGGGAAAACCTAGATGCAGAAATGGCTGAGATGGCCAAAGAAGAACTCTCTGACTTGAAAAAAGAAAAAGACGTTTTAGAAGAACGCATCAAGATTTTGTTGTTGCCAAAAGACCCGAATGATGACAAAAACATCATCATGGAGATCCGTGGTGCAGCTGGCGGCGACGAAGCAGCCTTATTTGCTGGCGATCTTTTCAATATGTATCAAAAATATGCGGAAAACCAAGGCTGGAAAGTCGAAGTCATGGATGCCAACGTCACTGGGATCGGCGGCTACAAAGAAGTCATCATGATGATCACTGGCGACAACGTCTTTTCAAAATTGAAATATGAGAGCGGCGCCCACCGAGTGCAGCGGGTACCATCTACCGAATCACAAGGCCGAATCCATACGTCTACGGCAACGGTCGTGGTTATGCCTGAAGCAGAAGAAGTCGAAATCGATATCGCAGACAAAGATATTCGGACCGATATTTACCATGCCTCTGGTGCCGGTGGTCAGCACGTTAACAAAACAGCTTCTGCTGTTCGTTTGACTCACTTGCCAACAGGGATCGCTGTTGCGATGCAAGATGAGCGTTCACAGCTGAAAAACCGTGAGAAAGCGATGAAAGTCTTGCGGGCACGGGTCTATGACCAAATGCAGCAAGAAGCACAAAGCGAATACGATGCAAACCGTAAATCAGCAGTGGGTACCGGCGATCGTTCTGAACGGATCCGGACCTATAACTTCCCGCAAAACCGCGTAACAGATCACCGTATCGGGTTGACTATTCAAAAATTGGATCAAATTTTAGCTGGAAAACTCGATGAAATTGTTGATGCACTGATCGTTTACGATCAAACATCAAAATTAGATGAGATGCAAAATGGCTAAAACCTATCGAGAAGTCCTTTCACGGGCTTCTTCTTTTTTAGAAACGAAAGGACTGGACGGGTATGCGATCCAATACCTGTTTTTACAGCGAAAAAACTGGCAGCAACTCGATTGGCTGCTGCAGATGGACCAACCCATCCTAAGGGAAGATGAGGCACAGATCGCAGCAGATCTTGAACAGTTGCTACAGCATGAACCCCCGCAATATTTATTGGGGTATGAAGAATTTTATGGTCATCGCTTAAAAGTGACCCCTGCAACCTTGATCCCGCGTCCAGAAACCGAAGAGCTGGTGGAAAACTGTCTGGCAAAACTACCAGCAGATCAGCCGCTACGAGTCGTTGACATTGGCACGGGTACAGGAGCGATCGCCATTGCCTTAAAATTGGCACGTCCCCAGTGGTCGGTAAGTGCCGTGGATCTTTCAGCAGAGGCGTTAGCTGTTGCTAAAGAAAATGCGACAGCCTTAGGTGCGGAGATCCGCTTTTTCCAAGGAGATACCTTGGAGCCTGTGGCAGATCAGCAATGGGATCTGATCGTTTCCAACCCGCCGTATATCAGCGCTGAAGAGTGGCCGCTGATGGATATCAGCGTACGGGAAAAAGAGCCTAAAATGGCGCTTTTTGCTCAAGAACAAGGATTGGCGATCTATAAGCAATTAGCACAGCAAGCACCGAAGTGTTTGGCACCAAGTGGGCAAATGGCGCTGGAAATCGGCTTCCAGCAAGGACAAGCTGTTCAACAGCTTTTTGCAGCCGCTTTTCCCAACAAAGAAGTTACCGTAGTAAAAGATCTTGCGGGTCAAGATCGGATGGTGTTTGTCAGTCATCCACAAGATGTGGATAAATAAATTTTTTTTGCTACAGAAAAAGTGCAAAAACCTTATGAAATGAACAATTTGGGAATAAATGGAGTTATAAACAAGGTTATCCACACTTGACAAACGACTTATCCACAAAATGTGGATAAGAAACGAGAAAATGTTGATAAGTGTGGAAACTTCTCAAAAAAGGATGTGGATAAATTGTGGAAACAAAAATTTTTGATCAATCAAAGTTAAACGAAGCAGCAGCTATCTTAGCTGAGGGGGGATTAGTGGCGTTCCCGACGGAAACTGTCTATGGACTAGGGGCTAGCGCGCTTTTGCCAAAGGCTGTTGCGCAAGTGTATCAAGTCAAAGGACGACCTAGTGACAACCCTTTGATCGTTCATATTGCCGAGCCAGAGCAGTTGGAACCGTTTGTGGATAACAAGCATCCTTTTGCTGATAAATTGATGGAAACTTTCTGGCCTGGGCCCCTAACCTTGATCTTTTCGATCAAAAAAGACAGCTTACCTAGCATCGTTACTGGCGGCTTATCCACAGCGGCGTTTCGGATGCCCAACAACACCAAGACGTTAGCGTTGATCAAACAAGCCCAACAGCCATTGGTTGGTCCTAGCGCAAATACATCTGGTAAACCAAGCCCAACATCAGCTGCGCATGTTCAGCATGATCTGGCAGGCAAAATCGCTGGCATCTTGGACGATGGGGTGACACAGATCGGTGTCGAATCAACGGTCTTAGATTTGAGTGACCCAACGGCACCGCCGATCATCTTACGCCCTGGTGCAATCTCTAAAGAACAGCTTGAAGCAGTCTTACAAACAAAAGTCCTCGTCGATCAGCATTTAGTAACAGAAAGTGAAGCACCCAAAGCGCCAGGCATGAAATACAAGCACTATGCACCGAATATCAACGTCATGATGGTCAATGACCAAGATTGGTCGGCAGCCATGGCTTGGGCGAGAGAACAGCAGCTTAAGGTAGGTGTTTTAGCTGGACCGACGATCGCCGAGCAGGTCCGCTTCGAAGCTGCAGCCATCTATTTATTTTTTGATGACAGTGTGGAAGCTGCGACAAAAGGGCTGTTTGCGGGGTTACGGGCGTTAGATGAATCGATTGCTGAGCTAGATGTCTTATTCGCACCCACGTTTCCAGAAAGCGGCTTAGGGGCTGCTTATATGAATCGGTTGAAAAAAGCTGCAAATCAAAGTTTCTTTCAAGAAAATTAGCAAAAAACCAGAATTCATTATAGGTAGCTTATGAAGAAATGTGATACAATGCTACCATTAAGGTAAAGGGGTGTTGTAAGCATGGATTATCAAACGTTTGATCCCGAATTGTGGCAAGCGATCGAAAAAGAAACGAATCGTCAACAAAACAATTTGGAATTGATTGCGTCTGAAAATATCGTTTCAGAAGGTGTAATGGCTGCGCAAGGTAGTATTTTGACAAATAAATACGCTGAAGGTTATCCAGGTCGTCGTTACTATGGCGGCTGTGAATTTGTTGATGTGGTAGAAAACTTAGCAATTGAACGGGCGAAAAGTATTTTCGGTGCGGCATATGCCAATGTTCAACCGCATTCTGGTTCTCAAGCCAACACAGCAGCTTATTTAGCGTTGATCGAAACAGGCGATACAGTATTAGGGATGGATCTTTCCGCAGGCGGTCATTTGACCCATGGCTCACCAGTGAATTTCAGCGGCAAGACCTATAATTTTGTTAGTTATGGTGTTGATCCTGCAACAGAAGTCATTGACTACAATGTCGTTCGTATTTTGGCGCGCAAGCATCAACCGAAACTGATCGTTGCCGGTGCCAGTGCTTACTCACGTACAATCGATTTTGCGAAGTTCCGTGAAATCGCCGATGAAGTTGGCGCAAAATTGATGGTGGATATGGCGCATATCGCTGGTTTAGTAGCGGCTGGTCTTCATCCAAACCCAGTTCCTTATGCGGACATCACGACTTCTACGACCCATAAAACATTACGCGGCCCTCGAGGCGGCTTGATTTTAACAAATGATGAAGATTTAGTGAAAAAAATCAATAGTGCCGTTTTCCCTGGTATTCAAGGCGGCCCATTAGAGCACGTGATTGCAGCGAAAGCTGTTGCTTTTAAAGAAGCACAAGATGCGTCGTTCAAAGAGTACTCTGAACAAGTCATTCGCAATGCGCAAGCAATGGCGAAAGTCTTCAACCAAGCACCACAAGCTCGCTTGGTCTCTGGTGCAACAGACAATCACCTATTATTGATCGATGTGCGTGGCTTTGATTTGAACGGAAAAGAAGCAGAAGCATTGCTGGATCAAGTCAATATCACCGTCAATAAAAACTCGATTCCTTTCGAATCATTAAGTCCTTTCAAAACGAGTGGGATTCGCGTGGGGACACCAGCGATCACTAGTCGTGGCTTTAAAGAAGAAGATTGTGTCGAAGTGGCGAAATTGATCGTCAAAGTTTTAGAAAAACCAAATGATGAAGCCGTCTTGGCAGAAGTAGCGGCGCAAGTCAAAGAATTGACGGACAACTATCCACTTTACAAAAACAAATAAAATGGGACTGTGACAGAAGTTAAGGTCAGACAAGATGTCTCACGCGTTTTTCCTGCGCTCCAGCTCTTTGTGATCACCAAAAGTGAAAAAGGGGCTAGAATGAACGCAGAGGCGTGTTACATGCCGTCTTGTCTCCTTCCTTCTAACACAATCCTTTTTTTGAGGAAAAGCAGTATTGCCTGTGGCAGATGGTTGTAACAAGAGCCGATTTGCTTTAAAATAAGAGAAAAACCAAAGGAGATTTTTTTAAATGGGTAAATTTCAAGTAATCGATCACCCGCTGATCCAACACAAATTAACAATGATCCGCGACAAGAACTGTGGAACAAAGGTTTTCCGTGAAGTTGTTAATGAAATCGCAATGTTGATGGCGTATGAAGTGTCTCGCGACATGCCGCTTGAAGATCTAGTGATTGAAACACCAATTGAAGAATCAACACAAAAAACACTATCTGGTAAAAAGGTAGCGATCATTCCGATCCTGCGCGCAGGTCTAGGCATGGTTGATGGTATCCTTGAATTGATCCCAGCCGCAAAAGTTGGTCATATCGGGATGTACCGTGATGAAGAAACGCTAGAACCACACGAATACTTCGTAAAATTACCTGAAGATATCGATGAACGTCAATTATTTATCGTTGACCCAATGTTAGCTACGGGCGGTTCAGCGATCATGGCGATCGACGCACTGAAAAAACGCGGCGCTTCAAACATGAAATTCGTCTGCTTAGTTGCTGCACCAGAAGGCGTGAAAGCATTGCAAGATGCCCATCCAGATGTTGATATCTACACTGCAAATCTTGATGAACGCCTAAATGAACACGGCTATATCGTTCCTGGTTTGGGCGATGCCGGTGACCGTCTATTCGGTACAAAATAAATCAATACAAATAAGACAAAGGCAACTGCTTCAAGTTTTGCCTCGTCAATGATGCCATGGAAGAAGATCGACTGCCAAAACGGTTCGATCGGTTATCCATGGCTTTTTTTAGCTTTTCATAAAATCAGACAATGAAAAAAGGAGAAAATCAACTGATTTTCTCCTTGCATTAAACGGGTTATAGTTTGGTTAATTGTTTGTAATTGATGATCAATACACCATTACTTTGCGAAACTAATTTCTGGTTTTCTGGGGTTTCGTTCAGCTCGACCACCGCAGAGTTTTTCAACTGCTTTGTGATGGTACCAGTTTGTTTCTTCCCATGGAACGTGAACATGACAGGAGTAGCGACCTCAAACGTTGAACCTTCTTGTGACGGGACAATTGTTGTTTCGAATTTACCAAATGTTGCCATGTAAAAACCTCCTTGATACTTCTATTATATCACAATTTTCGGAAAATTTCAGTAAGTAGATTTTTTTCAGCAGACCTCTTTACAAAACAACCGTTTTTGCATATAATTTTCTTTGTGCCATACAACGCCAGCTTAGCTCAGTTGGTAGAGCAACGCACTCGTAACGCGTAGGTCACAGGTTCGAATCCTGCAGCTGGCATAAGAAATGAAAAACCATGAATCTTCTTTTAGAGGATTCATGGTTTTTCTTTTGCAGGTGATAAGTAATCTCAATTTTTCCTGATTTACCCGATAACTGTTCTTATTCGCCCATTAGCATTACATGGCATGTCCTATTTCGCACACGATTTTGATCGAAATCAACAAAATAGATATAGCCTACAGAGCCGATCTCTAGCTTGCCGTTACTTAAAATAAAACTTTCGCTTGCACCGAAAAAACTCGAGCGAATATGGGCATCGCCGTTTAAAATCGTTGCTGGATCTGTTGGGTAGTTTGGATCGTCCAGACTCATCAAAAATTCTAAATGCTTTGGTCCAGGATAACGATAATCGGTATTTTCTGATAGTTCACGAGGAATAATTTTATCGAGAATTCGGTTTAAATCAACTTGAAGAAATTCATCTCCGTTAAAGTCTGTATCATGCATGTATTCTTCAAAGATAACAGAACAGGTCGTATGGGGAGACTGTACGAGACAGATTCCATTTGAAATTCCGCTTTTTTCAACCATCGTTTTCACTTCTTCTGTGATGTTGTGGTAAGACACTCGATTCCCGTTAGAAGTTAACGTCAGTTGCTCTTTTAAAAATTTCACAGTGTTAATCCTCCTTTTTATGCTTCACCGCTTGTTTGATCATTTCTGTAAGGGTTTGAACGGGATCATCTGCTTGCACAATGCCGCTTGTCCCTCCGGTACCATCAGCACCTGACGACAAAGCTTTTTCAACATCGGCCGCACTAGATATACCAGCAGCCTGCAAAATCAGGATTTCTGGATCAATTTCCCGAACAACACGATTTGTTTCCGTCATGTATTGAAGATCACTGGTTTGTCCTGTCCCAATTAGTTCGGTTGGCTCGCAAACCATCACATCCGGTTTCAGGGAAGCCGCGGCTCTCGCTTCAGTCAATGAATTCGCACACACAATTGTTAAGAGACCCAATTCATTTGAGCGCTGAATCGCTTTAGTCAGTTCTTGCAATGTCATGGGGTGTTCAGCATGGTTTAAAAAGGTAGCTTCAGCTCCGGCTTCTGCCACTGCTTCGGGTAAAACATAGCCCATTCCACGACCAATTTCGATTCCGTCTAAATGTTGGACAGTGACGAATAAATGTGTTGTTGCCTGTTTAATTAAAGAAACGTCTGCATGCTGAACAGTAAATAGAATGTCGATGTCATACAAAGATGACAACTCATCAGCAGCTTTTGCCAATGCCAATGCTTGTTTTCCATAAAGATAGGCTTTGGGATTGATGACAAAGAATGGCGTTCTTAAAGTTCTTTTTTTCATTAGCTTTCTCCTTCACGATAAGGTTTGGTATGAAAGACTGTAAAATAGTGCTCGAGTGTCTTGGACATTCCATTGCTTGCTGAATGAAGTAAATCGAAATAGTCATCTGGTTGATTTTTGTGAATTTCATTCATAGCAGCAGTGACAAAGTCAGTAAAAATATTTAT
This sequence comes from Enterococcus sp. AZ149, assembly GCF_051714285.1. NCBI lineage: Bacteria > Bacillati > Bacillota > Bacilli > Lactobacillales > Enterococcaceae > Enterococcus > Enterococcus sp. AZ149. The sequence goes on along the minus strand of NZ_JBIORO010000001.1, from coordinate 3,069,511 downwards.
TTTCCGGATACCTTCTAAGGCACATTTTTCAAGGTTTTCATCGCCAGAAGAGGATCCGCCATGCAGAACAAGAGGAACATTGACAGCATGGTGTATTTACTTTAAAACGTCAAAATTTATTTTGGGTATCCCTTGATAATGTCCGTGAGAGGTGCCAATAGAAACTGCCAACGAATCAACCCCGGTTAATTTGGCAAATGCAACAGCCTCAGAAGGTTCTGTGTAAATAGATTGACTATTTACGGCTGATTCCAGACTATTTTCCGACCCAACGTGCCCGATTTCGGCTTCAACAACGACACCATTTTTATGAGCGTAATCGGCGATCTCCTTTGACCGACGGACATTTTCTTCAAATGGCTCCTCAGAAGCATCGATCATTACGGAAGTAAAACCTAAATGAATGGCTCTTTTGATGACCTCTTCATCGGTACCATGATCTAAGTGCAAAGCGATAGGTACAGTGCTTTTCTTTGCCAAAAATTTTCCAATCATGGCAGCCTCTTCTAAAGTCAACATGTTCATATGGGACTGAGCGAAGGCCAATATCAAAGGCTTGTTTAAACGTTCAGCAGTCTCCGCGTATGTTTTTGCACTAGTTAAGTCGAAAAAATTTGCTGCGGGTAATGCATAATTGTGTTTTTCTGCATGTGCGAATAGTTCTTTTGTTGTGACCAACATAGGGCATTCTCCTTATTCTTTGATTTTCTTTTCGATTTCCGCGTACATTTCTTCTGTACCAATCCCTGTTAAGAGTGGCAGCCCCATAATTACGCGATCTTTGATTGAGTCTGGAACAACCGTTGTACTCACCACGATGTCATAGTCATCAATTTTATTCATCTCATCTGCCACTTTGGATTGATACAGTTTCACTTGATCAGTCATCCCTTTTTCTTTCAGCCATTCTTTTACCTTGTTTGTTACAATTGTTGAAGTTGCAACACCTGTGCCGCACATAATCAATAGTTTTTTCATTATCATTTCCTCCTATTATTTTGATAGTTGTTTCTTGGGACGAATTTTATTTACATAAATCAATCCAAACAAAACAGAGACACCAATTATGGCTAAACCGCCCCAGCTTAATATTTTGGTTAAGCCGACATAAAGGAATGTGGTCCATAAACCACCTTCAGCCATAGCAGTGATCATAGAGTTTCCTTGTAGATCAAAGTTTGCGGATCGAGCAGCAGTAGTGACAAGCGGTGCTGCCCACGAAGTAATATAGAGAATGCTTACCATATAAATCGTTCCAGCAATTACTGTTCGAATGATGTTTCCTCCAAAAACAGCAGCCATCAAGCAAATCAGAAAGGGAATGGTTGCTAAATCACCAAAAGGTAAGGTCGTATTGCCAGGTAGAACTACGGCTAACAAAATAGTGATCGGAACTAGCAGCAATGAGGAAGAAAGGACAGCTGGATGACCAACCGATAATGCTGCATCCATACCGATGTAAAGCTCTCTTCCAGGAAACCGTTTTTTGACGAATTCATTTGCAGATTCAGAAATAGGCGTTAGACCTTCCATCAGTAAAGCAACCATTTTAGGCATCAAAACCATCACAGCGCCTGTTTGGACGGCTAATTGGCCGACACCTGCTGTGTCATATCCGGCAAGTATTCCCATGATGAGACCAATCAAAAAGCCCATAACAGTGGAGTCACCAAAGACACCAAATTTTTTCTGAATGGTTTCTGGATCTGCTTTCCAATCTTTTAGTCCCGGAATACGATCAAAGAGCCAATTCATCGGAAGTGCAAAGATGAATCCTGGTGCGGCGGTACCATGAGGAAAAGTGATATTAGGAAATCCGTAGAACTTATTAATGATCGGACCTAAAATATCTCCCATTAAAAGAATCATCATCAAATAGATGACGGTGGCCGCGATCCCCATTGCAAAGTCTCCAGTGAGGGCATAAATCAGAGAAGAGATGAAGGCTGCGTGCCAAATATTCCAAATATCTACATTCAATACTTTAGTCAGCCCTAAAATGATGAGTAGAACATTTAGGACCACACCAATCGGAATCGCAAGACTTCCTAAAATCGTCCCGTAAGAAATTGCCGCTGCGGCAGGCCATCCGACATCAATCGTTGTCAAATTTAATCCTAGACGTTCAACCATATGCTGGGCGGCAGGACCCAAGCTGCTGCTTAGAAGGTCAATCACCAAATTCAATCCAACAAACCCGACACCAACAGTTAAGGCTGAAGTAAAGGCTTTGCCAGGCTTGGTTCCCAAAATTATTCCAAAAATAAAAATTAAAATAGGCAAAACAACGATTGAACCTAGATCAACGAACCACTGTAATGCATTTAACATAATTGTTCCTCCTTTTTATTGCAGTCCATTTTTTTCAATAATCGAAAGATACGCTTCTTTAGTCGTTACTGAGGATAGGGCTTCCAAAACCCCTGGTGTTTGAAACATAGAGATAAGATTTTGTAGCATACCCAATTGCTCATGTGGTTCCTTCAATGCAAGCATGAACAACAGAGATACATCGATTTTCTTTTCTTGCGAACCCATTTCAATAAATGAAAGGGGAGAGGCAAGTGACATAAAAGCGACTTGGGATCGTAAAACAAATTTGCTGTCCGTATGTGGGATCGCTACCCCAATGCCGTTAATTTTTAAACCTGTAGGAAAGGTTTCTTCTCGCTGTACGATATTTTGATAGAACTGATCATTTACACAATGAGTTTTGATGAGTTCGTCTGCTAATAGTCGAAAAGCTTCCTCTTTTGTTTTAGAATCTTTTTCAAGTAACACGATTTGGTGATCAAAAAACATGATCAATTTCCTCCTCTTAACAATCTTTGATACAGTTCTTCTTGCGTTTGACTATTAACGATCCATTGAATTTCTTCGGCTGAGTTAAACAATCCGTAGATCGAAGCGATCAACTCTTTTGCCTCGATCATGTTTTCTTCAGCAATCGCAAGCAAAACAATTAGTTGGATTTTTGTGTCTCCCCAAGTAATTGGCGCATCGAGGGTGAGAAAAGCAAGTTTTGTTTCTTTCACTGTATGTGGATCAGCATGTGGAATGGCTACTCCCGTCTTTAAGCCAGTGCTTCCTAGTTCCTCTCGTTCAAATAGAGAATGCTTAAATTTTGTTGTAACAAGCTTTTTTTTCAGATAATCATCTGCTAAAAAATCCAGTACATCTTTTTTTGTTCGAAACTTTTTTTTGACAAAAAGGAAAGTAGGATCTAAATATTTTTGTAATAAAGTCGTTTTCTGGTATTTTTTTGAGTAAAAATTTTTCTCATTCTCATTAAGATTAGATATCTTTGCTGAGATTCTTCCTATTTCTTCGGTAGTAGGAAGCGGCGAAATATAAATAACTGGCGGTGCTGTAATGTCCAATGGAATAGTTGATATGATCAGATCAACAGCTTCAAGAGATGTACTGGCCAGTTTACTCAAAGGAATGATCTCCAATACGGTATCAGCAGCGATCGTCTGTTTGATACGGTTAAAAATCAACTCCGATGTAGCAAAACCTGATTGGCAAACAATTAGTATATGGTTAGTAATTTTTATCTTTTCAAAGGCTAACTGAAAATGGATCGTCAGAAAAGAAACTTCGTCTTCTGTTAATAAGATTTGAAATCGCTCCTCTAAATCTCCAATTGCATATTTGGTCAATGTATACATTGTTGAGTATTGTTTTTTGATACTTTTTATCAGTGGGTTTTTCAATAAAATCCCTGTCTTTGATCGATGGATCATGGGAACGATATGAGCCAACAATGTTTGCAGCAATAATTTATCTTGTGTCAGATCTGCGTTTAACATATGTGACATTTTTTGAATGATTTGTTTCGTACAATTTGTGATAGTAGATTCGTGAGGCTCATCCATTTGACCAAAAGGTTCGATGCCGTGTGCTAATAACAAGGAACATACATATTGAATATCTGTATCACTAAATTGAACAGGTAGTTGCTGTTGGGTCATTTCAGATAAATCAACCGCGATCATATAGAATTTCATTCGTCTAAGTTCGTCAAATACTAGATGCTCTTGTTTTTCAATGTGTTTATCTATAAGAAGTCTTGAAAGAAAAATTCGCAATGAAAGCTTCAAGGATTCAATAGAATAATTATTGACTGGATGGCCGATTGTTTGAGTCATGTCTGAGACAAATTTCTTCGTTAAATCGAGAACCTTAGAGTCAAAGAGATTGTTGACCAAAAGATTTTCACTGGCTTTGGCGTCGGTATACTTCTCTAAAAAAGATTTGAATACGTTTTGAGCAGCAGATTCAACTGAGGTTAGCTTGAGTCCGCTAGTAGTCATTTTTGTTGATACTTGATGGAATCGACAGAAAGCAACGATTTCATCAACATCTTTCTTTATTGACTGGTTACTAATATAAAAATATTCAGAGAATTCCTGATAATGCATTGGTTTTACTGAAAACAGATAGTTAGCGAAAATAAAGATTTTACGATAATTAGGTGAAAATAGTTCGAGTTTAGTCTCTTTTTTTGCTAACAATCGATAACCATTCTGTTTTGCTGATTCAGAACCAGATAAAAAGATTCCTTTTCTTGGTACTTTTTTGATAGCTAGTCCCGAATCTTTTAGTTTCTTTTCTAAAGTCGTTAAATTGTTATAAACCGTTTTTTGGGATACATTTAACTGCTTTTGAAAAAAAGAGGCAGGGCGAAACTCCGTTTGTTCTAATAGTAGTTGCAACAGTAGTTGTTCTCGATTATTTAAAATCATTGGTTCACCTCCGGAAGCGCTTCCTTAATTGTATTCTAGTGAAATTATGTGGTGGCGTAAATAACATTTCATTACCACATTAATGTGGTAAATAGGCTCGTCGTGCATCAATTTATATTCTGAGCAACTTAAGGGAAGTAGTCACAGGTTGCTATTTCTTTGAAACGAAAATAAGGTGGCAATTTTTGACTGATTTAAAGTTGCTTTGTTCGGTTACATTGAGTAAAGAATAATTAAAATAAAGAAGAATACTTAGAATAAGATATTTTATTAAGTAAGGAGAATAGACGAATTCAGCGAGTTTTCATTGAAAAGTATGTCGCTGAACTTCCTATCTAGTACATATACGATCGTTTTACTCTGATTGATCAGATATGAATCAGAATATAGCCCTTCTTTCATTGTAATTCTAAACAATTTCGGATTGTTTTTAACCCTCTTTTCCCGAAAATCATTAAAGTTTCTAAATTTTTTGTGAATGCTCATGGACAATCCTTTCTTTTCTCCTCAAATATCACTATAATGGATAAAGATTCTACAGAAGAGAGTGTGGACATGGAAAATTCACGAATAAAAACGAACGATAATCGAATTGACTACGGTGTGATTCTACCCGTATTTTTATTATGTCTGATTGGAGTGGCGTCCTTGTATGTGGCGTTGACGCATGATCCAAATAACCCGAATATGTGGCGAACCCTAGGGTTTCAAGCTTTATGGTATGTGTTAGGTATTATTGCGGTGATTATTATCATGCAGATCAAATCAAAATGGCTCTGGAAATTGACTCCCTATATTTATGGAGCTGGATTAGCCGTCATGTTGGCGCTGTTGAAATTTTATGACCGGACAATGGCTACCTCGACAGGGTCAAAAAACTGGTTCCGTTTTGGTCCCTTTACCCTCCAGCCTTCAGAATTGATGAAGATTGCCTATATTATGATGTTGGCCTTAGTCGTCACGCAGCACAATGTCAAGCATCGGGAACGGGATCTGAAAACAGATGGGTTGCTGATTGCGAAAATGTTGGCCGTCACGATTCCAGTACTGATCCTGATTACCTTGCAAAACGACTTTGGTACGATGCTGGTCTTTCTGGCGATTTTCGGTGGGGTCTTCTTGATGTCGGGGATCTCTTGGCGAATCGTTGTGCCAGTGATTGCAGCATTCGTGATTCTCGGTGGCGGAACGATTTTCTTAGTGACCACCGATGTTGGTCGTGAGTTGCTGTACAATACAGGGATCTTTAAAGAGTACCAATTCGCTCGTATCGATTCATGGCTAGATCCTTTTCATGATACTCAAGGGCAATCCTTCCAATTGGCGTACGCTCTGATGGCGATCGCCTCTGGCGGGATGTTCGGGAAAGGATTTAATGTCAGCGATGTGTATGTACCGGTCCGAGAATCCGATATGATCTTTTCGGTGATCGGTGAGAATTTTGGGTTTATTGGCAGCGCGTTTGTCATTTTATTGTATTTTATTTTGATCTACCGGATGATCCGGGTATGTTTCGATACCAACAATGAATTTTATGCCTACTTGGCAACTGGGATCATTATGATGATTCTCTTCCATGTGTTTGAAAACATTGGCGCAAACATCGGTCTCTTACCGTTGACGGGGATTCCACTGCCGTTTATCAGCCAAGGAGGATCTGCCCTATTAAGCAATATGATTGGGATCGGTTTGATTTTATCGATGCGCTATCAAGCTGAGACCGCACCAAAAACACTTTAAGGAGTTCACATGATTACATTTTATTGGTACCCAAAATGCAGTACATGCCGAAATGCGAAGCGTTGGTTAGAAGAGCACGAGATTCCCTTTGAAGCGATCGATATGGTGGCCACACCGCCTCAACCGGAACAATTGCTGGCTTGGATTCAATCAAGCGAAGCACCGTTAACCCGTTTCTTTAACACAAGCGGCATGAAATACCGTGAATTGCAATTAAAAGAAAAAGTGCCGACCATGACTGCCCAAGACGCAGCCGATGTGCTGGCAACCGATGGTATGTTGATCAAGCGCCCACTACTCGTTAGCGGCGACCGCTTTTTGATTAATGGATTTAAAGAAAATGAATATGAAGGAGTCTTACAAGAATCATGGAAAAGAAATGCTTAAGAAAAAAAGATAATTTGTGGGTTTTGTTTAACGGGAAAGAATATTGTGTCGGTTTAACAAAAGAAGCGCAAGAAGAACTTGGTGCGGTCACGTTTGCTTCGATTCAAAAAGCAGGAACTGCTTTAAAACAAGGAGAGACCCTTGTTGAGCTGGAAGCGGAAAAAGCAGTCAGTGAATTTCCAAGTCCATTGACGGGCGTGATTTCTTCCGTAAATGAAAAAATCGATCAATCCATTGATACCTTAAATGATGAAGACGAAATGAACGCTTGGCTTGTCAGCTTCAAAGAGGTTGACCCAAGTCAATTTGAAGACTTGTAAGTCAAATCTGTAAAAACGACTATTTTTTCAAAAAGAATTGACAGTCGGATAAGACGTTGCTATAATTTGCTCAATAAATGAATGCTTTGAAAAGAAGAGTACATGTTCTTAACGTACACAGAGAGCCCTGTTTGGTGCAAATGGGCAACGGAGAGAGGATGGAAGATGGTCTTTGAGCATGATAGGTGAGTGGAAACAAGCCTATCACGGGAGGCACCCGTTACAGTGCAGCAGTATGCGAAGCAATTCAAGTACTGAGCGAGGCTGTTGATGTGAATCGACAGTAAATCAAGGTGGTAACGCGGAAGTTGTGCTTTCGTCCTTTGTAACAGTATAATGTACAGAGGATGAAAGCTTTTTTTGTGTTTAACCAACCAAAGAGGAAAGATGGGAATAACATGGCATTAATCGAATTGTCGCATGTAAAAAAGTCATTCGGCAAAAAGCAAACGGCTGTCCACGCCGTCAATGATGTTTCACTGCAAGTGGAAAAAGGCGATATCTATGGAATCGTTGGCTACTCTGGTGCTGGGAAAAGTACATTAGTTCGTTTGTTGAACGGCTTAGAATTGCCGACAGCAGGAGATGTAGTCATTAACGGTCAAAATATTTTGGCATTGAAAAACAAAGAATTGAGAAACTTCCGTAAAAAAATCGGCATGATTTTTCAGCACTTTAATCTATTATGGTCTCGAACGGTGGCGGAGAACATCGAATTGCCATTGGAGTTGGCAGGCGTTGAAAAAGCAAAACGACGGCAACGGGCGCAAGAGCTGATCAAGTTAGTTGGGTTGGAAGGACGGGAAACTGCCTATCCGGCACAATTGTCTGGCGGGCAAAAGCAAAGAGTCGGGATTGCTCGTGCATTAGCGAATGAACCAGAAATTTTGCTGTGTGATGAAGCAACGAGTGCGTTAGATCCACAAACAACAGAAGAAGTGTTGGATCTCTTACTTTCCATCAATAAAAAATTGCATTTGACGATTGTGCTGATTACCCATGAAATGAACGTCATTCGTAAAATCTGCAACAAGGTCGCGGTGATGGAGCATGGGCAGATCGTTGAAGAAGGATCAGTACAATCGGTTTTCCGTAACCCGCAGCAAGAAGTGACCAAACGTTTTGTTCAGCAAGATTTGGAACCAGAAGAAGATGTTGAAGAACTACGGCAAGCCTTCTTACGAGAAAATCCGCAAGGGCATTTAGTGACCTTGACATTCACACAAGACAACGCCAATGAACCAGTCATTTCACAAGCGATCCGCCGCTTTCAGATCGATGTCAATGTCGTTTACGGAAAGATCCAACAAACCAATGAAGGATCCTTCGGCGGCTTGACGGTCTTATTGACAGGTGAAGCAAGTGAGGTCGAAAAAGCGATCGCCTTTTTCAAAGAGCAGCAAGTGGGCGTGGAGGTGATTGAACGTGGATAAGTCATTTGTAGAAACCTATTTTAATTTTGAAAAAGTCGACTGGACCAACATGCAGCAAGCCACTCTGGACACTTTGTTTATGACTTTTTTCTCAATGGTTTTAGTGGTTGTGATCGGTTTGCTTCTAGGATTGGCGCTTTATTCACTAGGGCGTAAACAAACGGCGGGAGCCAACATTTTCTATAATGTGGTTTCCATCATCAGTAACGCCTTTCGCTCAACGCCATTCATGATTTTGATGGTCTTGATCATTCCGTTTACAACATTATTAGTCGGTTCGTTCCTAGGGGCAAAAGCAGCGATCCCAGCATTAGTTTTATCGGCTGCGCCGTTTTATGCTCGGATGGTGGAAATTGCTTTTCGTGAAGTCAATCCTGGTGTGATTGAAGCCGCCGAAGCGATGGGCGCCAGTTACTGGGAGATCATTTATAAGATCGTGATTCCAGAAAGTGTTCCGGCATTGATTTCAGGACTGACGGTCACAACGATCTCAATGATTGGTTATACCGCCATGGCAGGTGCGATTGGTGCCGGTGGGCTAGGCGCTTTGGCTTGGCAAGAAGGATTTCAACGTGGAAATTACACTGTTACGCTTGTTGCAACAGTGATTATTTTAATTATCGTTTTCATTATCCAAGGGGTCGGCGATTTCCTTGCGAAGGCCACCGATAAACGGTAAATGAAACGAAGAACAAAAAGTGGAAAATATGGGAGGAAATGGATATGAAAAAGATTTTTGGTATTGCAACAACCTTATTGTTAACTGCCGCTTTAGCTGCTTGTGGAACGGGCTCAAATTCAGGAAGCTCTGATTCATCTGCGGCTGAGGGAGAATCAACAAAATTAGTGATCGGTGCATCGGTTACGCCTCATGCGGAAATTTTAGAACAAGCCAAACCTTTACTAGCAGAAGAAGGCATTGATCTTGAAATCAAAACCTTCGATGATTATGTGTTGCCAAACAAAGCATTGGAAAATGGTGATATCGATGCCAATTACTTCCAACACATTCCTTACTTGAACAAACAAATCGCAGACAATGGCTATGACTTTGTTAATGCCGGTGCGATCCATATCGAGCCAATGGGTCTTTACTCAAAACGAATCTCTGATATTTCAGAACTAGAAGATGGTGCAACGGTTCTTACTTCCACTTCTGAATCTGACTGGGGTCGTATCCTAACGATTTTACAAGATGCTGACTTGATTACCTTAAAAGACGGCGTTGATACAGAAACGGCAACCTTTGATGATATTGCTGAAAATCCGAAAAACTTAGAATTTAAACATGACGTCGATCCATCTCTTTTGGCGACTGCTTATCAAAACGACGAAGCAGACCTAATTGCCATCAATGCGAACTTCGCATTCGGGATCGATTTGAACCCAGCGGATGATTCTGTTTTATTAGAAGCGGATAATTCTCCTTATGTCAACGTGATCGCTGTCCGCAGTGGTGACGAAGATAGCGACAAAATCAAGAAATTGATTGAAGTGCTTCATTCAGACGAAATCAAAGACTTTGTTGAAGAACAATGGCAAGGTTCAGTGAAAATCGTTGATGCTGACGCAAAATAATTCACTGATAGTAAAATGATTTTAAAAAGAGCGTACCGCTATTCAAGTGGGCGCTCTTTTTGTTGCGGAAAGGCAATGATGGGTTGGAAGAAAGAGACGTCTTGCCAAATGCATTCATAGAGTAAGGGCAACTCGGGATGCTTCTTTAAAAGTTTTTCGTAGTGGGGAAGCTGTGTCAAGAAAGCACGGACCAAGCGTTGTGAACGTTCAGATAAGCGAGGATTTAATGGCGGGTAGACAAATAAATTGCCCTCCAATAATGCCCCCAGCAGATGGGCTTGGAAAATTTTCGGCAAAAGAACCTCTAACGGCTGCTCGATTGGATACTGTCTCAAAACTGGGGTGATGATTTGGCATAAGAGGCCAGATTCTTCTGCAGGTACATAGAAAGGCTCCAGTGTTAGAAGCTGTTTCCATAAAAACAAATAGCTGCGTTCGCCGACTAAGTAGAAACTTGGAACAAAGTGTTTGGGAAAAACTTGTTGAGTAAACGTGATTGATGTGTTGGGATAAAAAGCAGTTTTCCGTAACTGATGGATTTGTGTCAGCTCCTGAAACGCTTGATTGGGGGAGATAAGCGCTGGGTTTGCTAAGAGGGTAAGGCGAAAAAGCACATAGCGCAGTTGTCGTTCGTTGCCAGTGATTAAAGGATAACTGCGGCGATCGATAGCTAGTTGATAAGGTGCTAAAAAGTTAGAAAAGGATGAAAAGCGCCGATGCAAACTGGATGGGCTGAGATAATAGCGTTTGTAGAGATCTGCAAAGGAAATAGTCGGCATTTTTAACAAGAGCAAGAGTAGCTGATAATTTGCACTTTTATTGAATAATGCAGCAATCATTTCCATATGGGGGAGGGAGCAACTGGCTGATTGCTGCAAATGACGTTCTGCACGAATGTGCCCTTGTTGTACATCATAGTGGAAGAATGGGTCCTCGTTTAAATAGCTTGACAGCAGCCGGCGGATCGTTTTGACAGAGATATTTTGGGCGGAAGCAGCTTTATTCAAAGGCAGGGGATTTTCGGTTAAAAGTGTTGTGGAGAGTCGCAGCATTTGCATAATATCTTTTTCAAGGATATTTTTCAACATCATGCACCTCTTTCAGCTAAATTTTGCAACTGTCCTTATTATAAGGGAACTTCATTCGTTATTTTCACTCGCAAAAAATAGTCAATAAAACGTAATAAAAAACGATGTTTTTGTCGAGTATTTATTTGAAATTGCTGCTAGACAGAATTAAATGAAAGGAGGTATGCAAAAAAAAACCGCCTTCTAAAATAAAAAGGGTGGTTTTTTATATAGGTGTCGTTATAAAAAGAGAATGGCGAATGGGCGTTAACGAGTCTCGCTAGGCAATAAAATCGTTTGCCGTTGCCCATCGTCATATACATAGACTTTTTGGGGATACAGGTCGGAATACCGGTACGGTAGATCAACACCAAGTTCGATTTGACTTTGGGCTTGAGAAAAAAGCAGGGTGACACGACCATGATTGTTTTGGACTTCAAAGGTGAGCAGATTTGTCAACGGAATAAACCCTTTTAAATCAAGATCAATGATTAACCATATACTATCGATCAGTTCGCTAGGTAGTGTTTGAACAATACCGCCAGAAGCGTAACGACTGCGGTGATCATCAAATGTTTCAAACATAATAAACCCCTCCTTCAAGTAGGCTTGCCATTAACATCAAATTTGTCTATTTATCATAATGAAGAACCGTCAAAAATGCAACTACTTCTGCTTTTCTTTTTGGTCAGCGACGCATTTTAACTATTTTCTTAAAAATTTGTTGGGTTGGCTGGACCAAGCTTTCCCAAAGACGTCTTTCAATGGGAAATAGTCAGTTGCAGCATACCAGCTCTTCGTAAGAATGAAAAGGACTCTTGAAGGGAAATCCCTTCAAGAGTCCTACATTTCTTAGAAGTGTCTGTTGATTGAAGACGTGATCTTAAGAACGGTGTTCTATGATTACTCTTCGTCTTCACCGATAACTGCTGGTTCAGCAGCTTCGCCGGCTTCTTCATCTTCAGAGATTTCTTGTGGTTCAGTAACCGCAACGATTTGTTCTTCTGGATCGGTCACGATCGTGTACTCGTCGTTCTTAGGCAGATCAGCCACTGTTAATGAATCGCCGATCTCTAATGACGTCACATCGATCTCAACACGTTCAGGCAATTTGTCTGGTGTTGCTGATACAACGACTGTATACAAGTTTTGTGCTAGAACACCACCAGCTTTGACACCAGCAGATTCGCCAATTAAGGTTACTTCTGCTTCTACTTCTGTTTCTTCATTCATATCGACAGATAGGAATTCAACATGGGTTAAATTGCGTGTGAAGGTATCTGATTGATACTCTTTGATCAGTGTATTGACTTTTTTGCCTTCTAAACTGATCGTGATTACGGTATTCAATCCATTTTCACGCAAGATTTTTTCTAATTCTGCTGCATTGACAGCAATCGGTGTGCTTTCTACTTTGTACCCATTGACAATTGCAGGTACTTTTCCTTCGTGACGCAACTTGTTCCGTAAAGAACGTGGGCGAACTTCTCTTTTCGTAACTTCTAATGATACTGACATAACTCAATTCCTCCTAAAATTTTCTCGTTAGTAACGAGATTTTTTAAGCAAATTTTGTTAACTCTGCACATTAAGTGGTACGTGAGTAAAAACACGCAAAAGGGCAGTTGTGTACACAACTGCCCCAGAAAGTTTTGGTTCAACTTTTCTCCACCAGGTCATAACGCTGTGTATGAGAAACTATATTTACTTTACTCTTTAACCTTACGCAAAAAGACAAAGAAAGTCAAATCATTTGAAATCCTGGCAGTTTCCTTTCGCTAGATCCTAAGCTATAATAGCCACTATGGAGAAAAATTTATGCGTTTAGATAAAGTGATCGAGCAACAATTGAATACATCTCGGAAAGAGATGAAACGGTTGTTCCAGCAAGGAAAGGTCTTTGTGGATCATAGGATTGAGCGAAGGCCCGAGCGCAACGTCGATAGCAGCTTGCATCAAATCATGGTTGCGGGGCGGCAGTTGGAAACACAGGAACGCTATTATATCGTCAACAAGCCCAAGGGTGTCGTTACAGCCAATCTGGATCAACAGCACCAGACAGTGATCGCTTTGATTGCACCCGAAGATCAACATCCTGATCTTTATGCCGTCGGTCGATTGGATCGGGACACGGAAGGGTTGGTATTAGTTACGACGAATGGTCAGTTAGGCTATGACTTGCTGCATCCCACCAAAAAGGTGACCAAGCGATATGAAGTGGTGGTCAATGACTTGGTGACTCCTGAGGATGTGGCGGCATTTGCTGCAGGGATCACCTTTCATGGTGGTGTCACTTGCAAACCAGCTGCCCTAACGATCATCGATGCCCGAGCGGATCATTCCTTTGTTTCGTTAGAAATTGCTGAAGGCAAGTTCCATCAAGTGAAAAAGATGTTTTTATCCCGAGGGAAAAAAGTCATTCAGCTGAAACGAACAGCGATGGGTTCGCTGGTTCTACCAGATGATTTAGCAGTGGGCAGTTATCGCTCGCTGACGCAAGAAGAATTAAAAGGACTGGCGGCGCATTTCCGCTGAGAAAGAGGGAGAAAATGAAGTATAAAACATTATTATTTGATGTCGATGACACGATCCTCGACTTTCAAGATACCGAAGATCAAGCCTTAAAAGCACTGTTTGAAGCTCATGGCTTGGAAATGACTCCAGAGCGCAAACAAAGCTATCAAACGATCAATCATGATTTGTGGCAGCAGTTTGAGCAAGGGAAAATCACGAGAGACCAAGTCATCAATGAGCGTTTCGGCTTGTTTTTTGAAACGCAAGGCATTCAGGTCGATAGTCCAGCAGTTGAATTGGCGTACCGAGAATTTCTAAATGAAGGACATAAACTGTTAGACAACAGTGATGAGATCTTAGCGGAGTTGGCGCAGCATTTTGACCTATACGTGGTTACGAACGGGGTTTCTGAAACCCAGTACCGTCGCTTGGAAGATGCCAAATTGAAGCCCTATTTCCGTGATATTTTTGTTTCAGAAGACACGGGTTATCAAAAACCAATGAAAGAATATTTTGACTACGTGTTTGCCCGCATACCAAACGTTAAAAAACAAGAAACAGTCATTATTGGCGATTCACTGACTTCAGATATCTTAGGCGGACAATTGGCAGGGATCGACACGATTTGGTTTAATCCAAAGAAAAAAAACAGTGGTGAGATTCAGCCTACCGTTGAGATCGAACGTTTGCAGCAATTACTTCCTTTATTGCAGCACTGATTCTACAGAAACAGTAGTAATTTGCCGAATTTTCGCTATAATAGAACCAGTGTGAATTTTTTAAGATGAAAGAGGTTAATTGAATGACGAATGGCAAGCCCATTATTATTGGTGTGACAGGTGGATCAGGTAGTGGAAAAACAAGCGTGAGTCGGGCGATCTTTAATCATTTCCCCAACCATTCTATTATGATGCTTGAACAAGACTCCTACTATAAAGACCAAAGTGATCTGAGCTTTGAAGAACGGTTGAACACCAACTATGACCATCCTTTTGCATTTGATACTGATTTGTTGATCGATCACTTGCAGCAGCTGCTTGCATATCAAACGATCGAAAAACCTGTCTATGATTATGTCGCTCATACTCGCAGCGAAGCAACGATCATTCAAGAACCCAAAGAAGTCATTATCTTGGAAGGGATCTTGATTTTAGAAGATGAGCGATTACGTAATTTAATGGATATTAAACTTTATGTTGATACAGACGATGATATTCGCATTATTCGCCGAATCAAACGTGATATGGAAGAACGTGGCCGGACGTTGGATTCTGTGATCGAACAATACTTGACGGTCGTAAAACCGATGTATCATCAATTTATCGAACCGACAAAACGGTATGCTGATGTCATCGTACCAGAAGGCGGCGAAAACCACGTAGCCATTGATTTGATTACGACCAAAGTAGCGACCTTCTTATCCTAAGTTTTTTTAACCGTCGATGGGAATGTTTCTATTGAAAAGTAACCATTGATTCATGAAAAACTGCTGATAAGTGCTCTTTCTTGAAAGATGTTTATCCGCAGTTTTTGATTTTATAAAAAAAAAAACAGTAGTATTCCGACTAATTTTATGGTAAAGTAATCATCATGCGACGAGTCGAGAAGGTCTAGCATTAGCTGACCAGATTGATAGCAGAGGCACACCGCGTAAGCAACCTACCGGATTTGTAGGGTGTCGGAATATTCCTTTTGTGGAGATAGGGTATTCTACTAGCAATAGTACTGTGAGTGAAAAAAGCTGTGAACAATTTTGTTCACAGCTTTTTTTGTTTATTTACGTGAGAGAACAGCGATAGATGGTGGAAGACTCTCCCCAAGGGTGGTAGCCAGTGCCGATCGGTTCGAAAGCAAACTGCTCATAAAAAGTAGAAAGATCCGTACATAGATACAGAGAATCAAAACCAGCTCCAGCAGCGCGCTGTTTAGCTGTTTCGATCAAAAGGCGGGCACCGCCTTGGCCACGCCACAAAGGGTCCACATACAAGGCGCAAAGCCAAGGCGTCAAATCCATCCGACTGATGAAGTCGTTGGGGATCAAGCCGCCGCAGCCGATGATTTGATAAGGTCCGTCTGCTGCGATTTCTTCGTTGACCAGCAGTAGCCATTGCGGCAAAATGCTTGTTGAAAAACTATGGGTCAGGCTGTCTTCATAAACCATGAGGGAATCGGGGCCAGCCCACTGTTTTTGGAAGTAACGGATCGCTTCTGCTAAGTATTCAGGGTGTTCTTTAAGGGTGATGACCTGCATTTTTTTCTCCTTTATCCTTCTTTAGGTAAGCGAATCTGAAAAATAACCCCTCGTGGCTGCAGATCTTTGACCAGAATTTGTCCTTTGTGCTCTTCGACGATTTGCTTGGCGATCGCTAAGCCTAAACCATAGCCGCCGGTCTCCTTGGAGCGAGAACGATCCTCGCGGTAGAAGCGGTCAAAGATGCGAGCTTTCTCTTCATCGGAAATAGTTGGTCCCGTGTTTTTGACCTCGATCAGCCATTGCTTGTTAGAAATCTCCGATAAGAGCGTAATTTTATCACCACTGCTGGTATATTTTAAGGCATTATCTAGGAGAATCACGAGGACTTGATGAATTTTCTTTTGATCAAAGCAAGCGGTCGTTTTGGCAAAATTTTCGACAATAAAATGTTTTTGATCCAGTTCGGCAATTTCTTTGAAAGGTTTGACTAAGTCATCGATAAACGGAACTAATTCGACGGTTTCTTTCGTTAACAGCAGTTGATTGGAATCACTGCGGGCAATCGTTAGTAGATCAGCCGTTAATCCAGTTAGCCGTCGGGTTTCCGCTAACGCTTGTGCAATGCTTTCAGATTCTTCAATGATCGTATGATTGGGCTTGGTAAACAGGCGCTCCAGACTATTTTGAATGATCGTCAATGGTGTGCGCAGCTCGTGAGAAGCATTTTCGACAAATTCTTGTTGTTTCTTCCACGAGGCTAAAATTGGGCGCATGTTCAAGCTGGAAAGCAAGTAGCTGATCCCGATCGAGAGAATCCAGAAAAAAATCATCGATAAAATCAAGATGGTTTGGAAATTGTTCATGGCATTTTTGATTTGATTGGTGTTCGCTAAGACTTGGATATAGCCGACCCCGGCGTCATTGGTTGGGGCTTTGGTGGTGATTGAGCGAAACAAAAGTGTCTCTTCTTCCTCTGACAAGGACTGATCCACCACTGAAAAAGACGTGATACTGTCTAAATGGCTCGTATCTAAAGATAGACTTGCCAATTGTGAAAAACGGCCGCCTAAAGTCTGTTTGTTTAAAATCTCGCCGTCCTCAGACCAGAGGATCAACTGGGTGTTGAAGCGATTGGTACCAGGGATCTTCGGCATTGCACTATCTGGTGGCAATACCTCTAGATTGGATTGCGAAGCGCTGATCTCAGCTTGGATCAAGCGGGTATCTTTGACTGCTTGTTCCAAAGAAATATCGGTTTGACGATAAGCCGATTGGTTGAATAATTGGAGCACGATCGTTCCTAAAAGTAAGAAGACCAAAGCAAAGGCACTGACATTTAGGAGAAAGGAGTGCAGCCGTTGTCTCTTAGAGCGTTCTTTATTCATAGACTAGGCTCCTTGCATAATATAGCCGACATTTCGCAACGTACGGATCTCTTTGTCGATTCCTGTCTGGCGCAAGTGTTTTCGCAGATTGCTCATGTAGACTTCTACGACAGTCAGGGTCGTTTCTGAATCGAACCCCCAGATGCGATCAAAAATCTGTTCCTTGGTCAAAATAATGTTTCTATTTTGTAGAAAATAGAGCAGTAGCTCAAATTCTTTCCCTTGAATCGGTAAAAGCTCCCCTTGATAGCTGACCTCGTTGGTGCCAAGGTTACAGAGCAACCCATTATATTCCAGTGTATTTTCATTGAACAAACCTAAGGAGCGTTTTAGCAACGCTTTGATCCGCATCAATAATTCTTCCCGATAAAAAGGCTTAGTCAAATAATCATCAGCCCCTTTTTGAAAGCCGGTTACTTTGTCTTCTAAGCCGTCTTTGGCTGTTAAAATCAGGACGGGTGTTTGGAGTCCTTTTTTTCGTAATGCTGAAAGCACCTCATAGCCGTTCATCTCAGGCATCATCAAGTCAAGAATAATCAAGTCATAGATCCCCGTTTCCGCCTCGTACAAGCCTTCACTGCCATCATATGCTTGCGTGACTTCACCGATTTCGCTGACGATCTCTTTCATATTTTCAGATAATGTTTTGTCATCTTCGATTACTAATAATTTAATCATGTTCCCACCTCTTTAAGGATAAGAATAGCACGAATAGCATAAAAAATGCTTAAAAAAACTGTTTTGTCTTAAGCTGCATTTAAGATAGCTGCCGTAAATTCAGTGCATGGATTTCAAGGGAGGAACATTTTATGAAATTAAAAAAAGTCTTTCAAAGAAAAGAGACGAAATATCTATTAACTAAGGAGCAATTTCCAGCATTTCTTGGCGAGTTGCAGCAAAAAATGACGATCGATGAATATGGGCAACACACGATTATGTCCTTGTATTACGATACCCAGGATTACCGCTTTATTCGTCATTCGATGGACAAACCGAAATACAAAGAAAAATTTCGGGTCCGCAGCTATGGGGTACCGACAGAGCAACAGTTGATTTTTTTAGAGATCAAGAAGAAAGTCAGTGGCGTGGTCTACAAACGCCGCGTTCCGATGCCCTATGCTGACTATTGCCGCTGGTTGCAAACGGGGGTCTTGCCGTCAATGGAGGAAGCCCCGCAAATCGCCGCGGAGATCCACTGGTTATTTAAGAAAAACCCGGACCTGCTACCAAAAGTCTTGATTGCCTATGATCGCCTGTCGCTGTTTGTTGATGATGATAGTGAATTTCGCGTGACGTTCGATCAAAACATTCGCTTTCGCACCTGCGATCTCATGTTAGGTTCCGGTAGTGACGGTGCACTAGTAGCACCGGAAGTCGGAGTGTTGATGGAAGTCAAAGCCCTCGGCTCTTATCCAATATGGTTTGTGGAACTGCTGAACAAATACAGTGTGCGCAAAGGCAGCTTTTCAAAATATGCCCAAACCTATCAACGGCATTTATTCAAGAAGGAGGAACGGTTACATGTTATCTAGTCTATTTTCTGGCGATACGAGCACCCTTGAATGGAGTAGCTTATTGATCTGTATCGCCGCCTCATTGCTTTTAGGATTATTAGTGGCAGCGATCCATATGATCCGCAATGTCTATACGAAAAACTTCGTCATTACCTTGGCAGTCTTACCGATTCTCGTTCAATCGGTGATCATGCTAGTCAACGGCAATCTTGGCACAGGGGTGGCGATCTTAGGTGCCTTCAGTTTGATTCGTTTCCGCTCGGTTCCCGGGGGTTCTAGAGAGATTACCAGCGTCTTTTGGTCGATGGGGATCGGTCTGGCAACTGGGATGGGGTATGTCGGCTATGTTGTCATTTTTTCCATTATCGTGGCGCTTTTCTTGACCCTTTTATATACGATGCCCTTTGGCGATCGACAAGCCACGAGTGAACGGGAACTGAAGGTCACGATTCCGGAAGATTTGGATTATCCACAATTATTCGATGATCTCTTTGAAAAATATACGCATTCTGCCAAACTGACATCGGTTCGAACGACGACGATGGGAAGCTTGTATGAATTGCGCTATCAGTTGCTGTTAAAAGACCAAGCGCAAGAAAAGCAAATCATTGATGAAGTTCGGGTTCGTAATGGCAATTTACCTGTTGTTTTAGGCAAGCTCACCGCTAACCGCGATGAGCTGTAGAAGGAGGACCCTTTTATGAAAAAACTCATTTATCCACTCTTGCTCTCATCGCTGCTCTTAGGCGCTTGCGGGCAAACCGATAGTACTAGCACGAGCAGCAGTTCCAGTTCCGCAGCAGCAGTTTCCGGTTCTGCCGCAGTGACCAACGTTTCAACGACCCTTGATGATTCTGTGGACTATTACGGTAGTTACGAAGAAGAAGATGTTGATGCTTCCTACGATGAGGCAACTGCTACGCAACTTGAATTGAATGGCAGCGACACGACGGCTGTTGATGGCGTTTCAGTGGAAGACCAAACCGTGACGATCACCCAAGCCGGCACCTATGTCGTCAGCGGGTCGTTAAGTAATGGCCAACTGGTTGTCAACGTCAACAAAGAAGAAAAAGTCCATCTGATCTTTGCCGGTGTCACGATCACCAATGAAGACGGGGCGGCCGTCGTCATCGAACAAGCAGAAAAAGTCATCACGACCTTAGCCAGTGATACGACGAATACTCTGACGGATGGCAGCAGCTACACCTTGGCTGAAGGCGAGACAGAACCAGATGCTGCCTTTTATAGTAAAGAAGATTTGTCCATCAACGGCGATGGGACGTTGGTGATCACAGGAAATTACAGCAACGGATTGCGCAGCAAAGATGATTTGGTTTTAGCAGGGGGGACGATTGAAATCACAGCGAAAAACAATGCCATCAAAGGAAAAGATTCCGTGTCGATCTTGGCGGGGAGCTACACACTGAACACCACTGAAGGAGATGGCATCCAAGCGAATAATACGGAAGATGCGGAAAAAGGCTACGTTGCGATTGATGGTGGTACCTTTACGATCCAAAGTGGTCGTGACGGGATCCAAGCAGAAACAAATTTAAGCATCCAATCAGCTGATATCACGATCAAAACGGCTGACGGAGCCCAAAGTCAGTCGCTAGTGACGGATGAAAGTTACAAAGGATTGAAAGCTGGCGGTGTGATGACCATCAGCAGCGGCACCTTTACGATCGATAGTGCGGATGATAGCTTGCATGCCAATGATACGATCAACATTGCAGGTGGCACGATCACTGCCAGCAGTGGCGATGATGGGATCCACGCCGACAATGAATTGACGATCTCTGACGGAACGATTTCTATCGAAGAATCCTATGAAGGATTAGAAGCAAGTGTAATCACGATTGCAGGTGGCACGACACACGTCGTGGCTAGCGATGATGGGATCAATGCCGGTGGTGGCAGTGATACGGATGAAACAACGGGACAATTTGGTCAAGACAGTTTTGGCGGCGGCCCTGGCGGCGGCGATACCGCGGATGACAGTAAACAGATCACGATCACTGGTGGAACGTTGGTCATTGATGCCGAAGGGGATGGCCTGGATAGTAATGGCAATGTCACCATGAGTGATGGCGTCGTCATCGTAAATGGTCCAACGACCGGTGGCAATGGTGCTTTGGACTATAACGGCACATTTGAACTCACCGGCGGCGTCTTGTTAGCGGCAGGCACGACCGATATGGCCATGAACGTTAGCGGTGGTAGTCAACAGTCGATCGGAATCAGTTTCGATCAAACCCAATCAGCCGAGACCCTAGTGACCTTAAAGGACAGTCAAGGTCAGACGATCTTGTCCTATGCCCCAAGCAAAAGCTACCAACACGTGGTTCTTTCCAGCCCAGATTTGACCGATAGCAGCTATACGTTGGTCAGTGGTGGGACGAATGATGCACAAGCAGTCTCCGGTTATTATGCTGGCGGAACCCTCAGTGATGGGACAGAGTTAGGAACATTGTCCGTCACGGATACTATCGCTAACTTGACCCAATCAGGTGCAACAGCGACAACCAATCAGATGGGCGGTGGTTTTGGTCGTTAGTTGAAGTTTCACCGATCATCACCAAATGGTTATCAATAAATCGAACAGATCGCAGGAAGCCGTTGCGGTCTGTTTCTATGATTCAAAAAATCAGGAGACGGTTTAAGGTCAATTTAAGCTAGGATCCTTATAGTCGAAAGACAATAAATAGCTATTCAGGAGGAACAAAGATGAATTTTTTGAAACGAGGTCTCCAAAGTTTATGGGCGAAAAAAGGCCGGAGCCTGTTGCTGATCGCCGTATTTTCTGCAATCTTGATTTTTGTATTGGCGGGTCTGACGATTCGCAGTGCGGCACTAGTAGCGACTGAAAATGCCCAGAAAAGTGTTGGCGCAACTGTGACGTTGCAAGCAAACCGCGAGCAGGCTTTTCAGCAAAGGAGCTCTTCTTCTGACAGCGATGACCAAAGCACCCGACCAGATCCAGGGAGTTTTCAATCGACACCAGTAGCGATTACTGATGCCCAAGCGATCGCCGATTTAGACGGGGTTGCCTCATATAGTTTTGAAGTCAGCACCTCTGCTGATGCCGTCAGCGGGATCGAACCGATCTCCAGCAGTGACTCATCGACAGAGTCAGAAGCAACCGATAGCAGCGAGACGGGGCAAATGGACGGTATGCCAGGAGGAATGCCTGGCGGTAATATGAGTACGGGTGATTTCCAAATCACTGGTGTATCAAGCAGTGCGGCGTATACGACTTTTTCGGAAGGAACAGCGACGATCACGGATGGAGAAGGAATTACTTCTGAGGATGAAGGTACGAACCAAGTCCTGATCGAATCCTCACTAGCTGAAGCGAATGATTTGGCGGTCGGAGATACGTTTTCGATCACTGATGCAGAGGACAATGAAGTAGACGTGACGATCAAGGGAATCTATGAAACGAGTGAAGTTGGCAACAGCATGAGCCAAATGTTCAACTTTCTCAATCCAGCCAACACGATCTTTGCTTCTTATACCCTTGCCAATACGTTGAGCGGCAATGAGGACACCATTGACTCGGCAACCTATACCTTGAGTGATCCGTCTGAGATGACAGCATTCGTGGAAGAAGCGGAAGGGTTGATCGATACAGAAACCTACAGCATTCAAACCAACGATCAAATGTATCAGTCGATGCTGACACCATTGAATAATGTCGCTAGCTTTGCAAAAAATATTATTGTGTTAGTTGCTGCTGCCGGTATCATTATTTTGACGTTGATCGTGATGATGTCGATTCGGGAACGTCGCTATGAGATTGGTGTATTGCTCTCTTTAGGCGAGTCACGGGCCAAAGTGATCTTACAGTTTTTCACAGAGATTTTTGTCTGTATGGTATTTGCTTTAGGGATCGCGGCCGCTAGCGGCAATCTTGTCGGGAATGCCGTCGGAGAGCAATTGTTGGCACAACAAACAGAGACAACGACTGATCAAGCAGCCACTGAAAACGCTGGTCCTGGAGGCGGGGAGATGCCGCAAATGGGCGGAAATCGTGGTGGTTCTTTCCCATCCTTCACCCAATCAGCAGAAGTGGAGTCCTTGGAGATCACCGTTTCCCCTCAACAAATTGGTTTATTGGCATTACTCGGTCTAGGGATCAGTTTTGGCTCGATCTTACTCTCTTCCGCGGGCATTTTGCGGTTGAATCCGAAAAAAATCTTGGTTTCTTAGGAGGAACGACATGACATTACGAACAGAACAATTAGGATATTGGTATCAAAGCGAAGCAGAAGCGCTGTTTCGTGACGTTGATTTGACCTTTGAACCTGGCAAGATGTATGCGATCTTAGGTTCTAGCGGATCGGGGAAAACAACCTTCCTGTCGCTGATCACGGGCCTAGATACCCCGAAAGAAGGAAAGATCCTTTACAACGAAGAAACGTTAGCAAAAATCGGATTGCGAGAATACCGCCGCAAAGATGTTTCCATCGTGTTCCAAGCGTATAATCTATTGCCTTATATGTCGGCACTGGACAATGTGATCACAGCCATGGCGATCGCGAAGTCGCAGCAAGCCGATAAAAAGGCCTATGCTTTAGCCAACTTAGCCAAAGTTGGTATCACGGAAGAACTGGCACTGAAAAAAGTGACCCAATTATCGGGTGGGCAACAGCAACGGGTCGCTATCGTTCGCGCGTTGTGCTGTGAACATGAACTGATCGTGGCTGATGAACCGACTGGAAACTTGGATGAAACGACATCTAAAGAAATCGTCAAACTATTTCAAGAAATTGCCCATGAGCAAAAAAAATGTATCATCTTAGTGACCCATGAACAAGAAGTAGCAAAGGCTTGCGATGTCGTTTATGAGTTGAAGGAACGAGCATTTTCTAAAATTGAAAGGTGAGCTTTGCGTATGGTAACTGCTAGTTAGTGAGACAAAGATCGTCATTCTTATTCCCTCATTGAGCAAGACTGAAATGAAAATACCGCAAAGTCTGCTTGCATCTTCTAGGTGCTCCTCTTACAATAGAAGTAATTGTAAAAGAAGGAACTTTTGAGAGGAGCAAGCAGATGCGGCTTTTTATTGACGGCGACGGTTCGCCGGTGAAAAATGAAGTGATTGAACTGGCTCAGCAGTATCAGCTGCCGGTAGTGATCGTGACCAGTGTCGATCATTATACGACCAAAGACTATCCCGCCCATGTCCACTTTGTCTATGTCGACAAAGGCTCGGATCGCGCGGATTATGAAATCGTGAAGGAGATAGAACCCGGCGATTTTCTCGTCACCCAAGATTATGGCTTAGCCTCGTTAGTCTTGCCCAAAAAAGCACGAGTTTTTCACCATAACAGTACTGAGTATTTGCCAGAAACGATCGATTTTTTATTAGGTCAACGCTACTTAGGTGCGCAGATGCGTAAAGCAGGCAAGCGCACAAAAGGACCGAAGCCCTTTACGAAAGAGGATCGGGAAGTCTTCAAACGAATCTTTGAAAACGAATTGCGACAGACCCTTGCAAAATAAGCACCCTCAAGACCCAGCTTCTGCATGAAACACGGGAATTGAAGGTGCTTATTTATTTCTTACGAAAACGATCATAAAAGTATTTGCCGACTAAAGCTACGATCGCGAAAAATGCCAAGGTATATCCGAAGATCCCCATCTGATGGACGAAGGCTCCTTGTTGCGGGCTGGCGACCACCAATAAGGAAGAGCCAAGGATGACCGCAGCTAGAATAATACCGATCACCAGTCGATTGACCATCTGATCAAAGCGATCCAATAGCTGTTTTTGTTCGCGGATCTCTAAATTTAACCGGTGTTTACCAGTGGCAAAAGTGTCTAAGACAGCCAAGGTTCGATCAGGAAGATGGCTAAGTGCCCGCAAGCTTTTTGCGGTTGCCAAGGCGCTTTTTTTCACCTCGTCTTCAATACTCAGCTGCTGTAAGAAATATTTTTGTGCAAAAGGCTGAGTGACTTCCATCATTGATAATTCGGGGTCTAAGGCTTTGATCACACCTTCCAAGGTGCCAAAAGCCTTAATCAGCAAGGTGATGTCTCGATGCATCTGCAGTTGGTTATCATGGCAGATCGTGATGACTTCCCCCATCACTTTTTGCAAGTCGATATCCTTTAGCGGCATATTATAGTAGTTTTCAACAAATTTTTGAAGATCCTGATAGAAGGCGACTTCATCAAAGGAACTGCCGCTGCTGTTGCACAAACGCAAGACAGCTTTGCCGACTTCTTGGGTGTCTTGGGTATACAAAGCAATCAATGCATCAGCTAAGCGACTGCGTAATGACTGATCCAAGTGTCCCATCATCCCAAAATCTAAGAAAATCACTTGGTAAGGCGGCATAATCGCTTCTTCTTGCCACTTCAATGAATAATCAACACCGCCGAGGACACCGACGCGCTGTTTGACTTGGAATGGTTTTGGTCGATTGGCTTGATCTGTGAAGACATGTAAAAAAAGATTGCCAGGATGCGGATCAGCGTGAAAGAAGCCATCTTCAAAGACTTGCTTCATAAAGTTTTCGACTAATAGCGTTCCCACTTGTTTTTTCACTGCTTTCACGGACTGATTGTCATAAACGATATCTTGATTGCTGCGGGTCAGCAAGCAGTTCAAACTTTCACCGGCCATGTAATCCATGACTAATACTTTTTGGGTGCACCATTCGGGATAAACTTTTGGCAATGCCAATTGCGGGTTTTGGTGATTGTTACGGTAGAATTCCTGCGCATTTTTCATCTCTTGCAAAAAATTTGTTTCATTGGCAAGGGATCGTCTGACTTCGCTTAACACGCTTTTTAAATCCACCACATTGGCTTCTGGAATTGCACGAACCAACGGTAGAGCCTTTTCAAAAAGATCGAGATCCACTTGAATCGCCGCAATGATTCCCGGATGCTGCACTTTGACGATCACTTCTTTGCCGCTGATCAAGTTTGCTCGGTGGGCTTGTCCGATGGAAGCTGAGGCGACTGGGATTTCATCAAAAGCGGAAAAAACTTCCGTTAGTGGCTGCTGTAGTTCTGCTTCCAGCAGTGCTTTGACCTTGGGAAATGGATCACTTTTGACATTGTCTTGTAACTGCTTGAAGGCATCAACGAAAGTGCTGGAAAGCAGGTCATTGCGGACCGAAAGCATCTGCCCGATTTTGATAAATGTTGGTCCTAATTCTTCAAACGCTTGACGCACCATTTCGGGATGCTGCTGTTTGCTGATATTTTGAACGACTTTGTATTTCAAAAAGACTTGAAGGATTTGTTTTAATCGTCCTTTTCTAGAAGGAGCAGTTTGTTCTGTCATAGGTCCCACCTCTTTAAACGTGCCGTGATATATTCATAGTACTGACAAAATGAAAAACATTCAACTAACGACTGTGTAAGCTTAAAGAAATTTCTGCAAGATTTAATGCCGGTTGGTCGATTTTGTGCTAAAATGTGGAAGACTTAGTTTGGTAGAATCAATGAATACAGGAGGAAATTCTTTTGAAAATCATTTTATTATACGGGGGACGCAGTGCAGAGCATGAGGTATCACTGTTATCCGCTTTTTCAGTTGTTAATGCTGTATATTATAATTACTACCAAGTTCAATTAGTAATGATCACTAAAGAAGGACGCTGGTTAAAAGGCCCATTATTGTCTGAGGCGCCAACGTCACCAGATACTTTGGCATTGACCAACGAAGAGACCAAAGGGGAAGAAATTTCACCTGGGGCCATCTATGAAGAAGACGCGATCGTCTTTCCATTGCTCCATGGACCAAACGGCGAAGACGGCACGATCCAAGGGTTTTTAGAAACCATCGGAATGCCTTATGTCGGAGCCGGTGTCTTGACTAGTGCCTGCGGGATGGACAAAATCATGACCAAGTACATCTTGCAAGCTGCGGGAATTCCGCAAGTTCCCTATGTACCAGTCTTGAAAAATGCGTGGAAAGAAAATCCGAAAAAGATTTTCGATCAATGTGAAGGCAGTCTGCTTTATCCGATGTTTGTCAAACCTGCCAACATGGGCTCAAGTGTCGGTATCTCGAAAGCCGAGAACCGTGAAGAACTGCAAAATGCGCTACAAGAAGCGTATCGCTATGATACCCGAGCGATCGTTGAACAAGGAATCGAAGCCCGTGAGATCGAAGTCGCTGTTCTTGGAAACGAAGACGTGCGGACCACCATGCCGGGAGAAATCGTAAAAGATGTTGCGTTTTATGATTACAATTCCAAATACATTGACAACCGAATCGAGATGCAGATTCCTGCACAAATTCCCGAAGAAACACAAGCCAAAGCCCAAGAGTTTGCGAAAAAAGCCTATACGATGTTGGGCGGCAGTGGGTTGAGCCGTTGTGATTTCTTTTTGACCAATAAAAACGAGCTCTTTTTAAATGAGCTGAACACGATGCCGGGATTCACTGAATTCAGCATGTACCCATTGCTATGGGAAAAGACCGGATTGCCGTATGGTGATTTGATTGAAGAATTGATCCAATTAGGGATGAATCGTTTCAACCAAAGACGTTCTTTCTTGACGAATGTGGAAGAAGCAGAAGTTGAAGCAGAGAATGAAAAAGAAGCAGAATAAATAGCAGGAAGAAAGCCAGCTCAACTCAAGGAAAATACTTGAAGCGATCTTGGGCTTTCTTTTTTTGTAAAAAAGGAGCGAAACTGATGAATTTTACTGTAAAAGAAGCCGCTGCCGTATTTGGTCAGCCAATTGAAAATGAGACACCACTTGCCTCTGTGGAGTTTGACAGCCGTCTAATCAAAGAAAACAGTCTTTTTGTTCCCTTGGCGGGGACTCGGGATGGACATGAATTTGCCCAACAAGCCAAAGACAATGGTGCGATCGCGACATTGTGGAGTCATCCCACCATCCAACCACCGCAAGGCATCCTTGTGATCCCCGTCAAGGATACTGTCAAAGCGTTCCAACAGTTAGCACGAGCCTACAAAGAAAAACTTGCGCCAAAAATCATCGCTATTACCGGAAGTAATGGGAAAACAACCACAAAAGATATGGTAGACGCGGTTATGGCACAAAAATACCAGACCTACAAAACTCAAGGTAACCATAACAATGAACTAGGCGTGCCTTTGACTATCTTGCATGCACCAGAAGATACGCAAGTGTTGATTTTAGAAATGGGAATGGACCATGCAGGAGAGATCGAAGTCCTTTCGCGCTTAGCAGAACCTGATGCTGCTGCTATCACGTTGATTGGCGAAGCCCACATTGAAAACTTAGGGTCCAGAGAAGGGATCGCCAAAGCCAAAATGGAGATCACCGCAGGATTGAAAAAAGACGGCTTCTTTATGATGCCGGCGGATGAACCATTGTTAGACCCCTTTGTTCCTAACTTGACGCAGCCCATTGAAACTTTTGGCTTAACAGAGGGAGATCTGCAAGGAGACATCGTAGAGGAATCGCAAGATCAAACGATTTTTACGGTAGCAGGTACGACTTTTACCTTACCGGTATTAGGCGGTTATAATGTCAAAAATGCCTTGATCGCGATTGGTTTAGGACGTCATTTTGGTGTATCAAATGAAGCCATCAAGGAGGGCTTGGCGCATTTTCAATTAACGAAAAATCGGACCCAATGGGTGACTGCCGGTAATGGAGCAGCGATTTTGAGCGATATTTACAATGCCAATCCGACTGCCATGGGTCTCGTATTGGATAGTTTCCGCAAATTGCCGTTAGAAGGACGACGGATCGCCGTATTGGCAGATATGCTTGAATTAGGACCAGATTCTGCACAAATGCACGAGCAGATGGCCGCACATTTAGATGACTCGTTCCAACTAGTTTTTCTTTATGGCAAAGAAATGCAAGCATTGCAAAAACGACTAGCTCAGTCACCACTTGGTGACAAGGTGCGCTATTTTGCGACAGATGAAAAACCACAACTGATCGCCTCCTTAAAGGAAACTTTAGAACCTTCCGACAGCTTGGTAATCAAAGGGAGCAATGGCATGGGCTTGAGCGAAGTCGTTGATGCACTAAAAGGAATGTAAAGCGGAGTTGAAATCTTGCTGAAACTTTCAAAACGTGTTATACTTATCTAACGCCGAAAGATGAAGCACAGAATGATTACTGTAAAAAACATTGACGTTTTGAGATAAAATGATGGCTGAGACAAACAACACT
The DNA here is from genome assembly GCF_051714285.1 of Enterococcus sp. AZ149. Classification (NCBI taxonomy): domain Bacteria; kingdom Bacillati; phylum Bacillota; class Bacilli; order Lactobacillales; family Enterococcaceae; genus Enterococcus; species Enterococcus sp. AZ149. The sequence continues at coordinate 3,040,482 of NZ_JBIORO010000001.1, read as the reverse complement.
TGTTTTAGCCTTTTATAATGCCTTCGTGAAGCGGTTTTTCGGTACCGAGAGAAAGATAAGAGTAAATGGGACTACTCTTGTGTTTCTGAAGAACTAACCTACGCTTCGATGATAGAAAAACAGGCATCGAAAAGATGACCAGCCTAGGAGGATCCATTTGAAATTTAAAGATCTAGAATTATCCAACGAATTATTGACTTCTGTTGAGCGTGCCGGCTTTGAAGAAGCAACACCCATCCAAGAAGCAACGATTCCATTAGCCTTAGCAGGCAAAGACGTGATCGGTCAAGCACAGACCGGTACTGGTAAAACCGCCGCATTTGGTTTGCCAATGTTAGAAAAAATCGACCCAGCGAACCATCAACTACAAGGATTAGTGATTGCCCCAACCCGTGAATTAGCGATCCAAACCCAAGAAGAATTGTATCGTCTTGGTAAAGACAAAAAAATTCGCGTTCAAGCAGTTTACGGTGGAGCCGATATCGGCCGTCAAATCCGTCAATTAAAAGATCGTCCCCATATCGTAGTTGGTACGCCAGGACGTATGTTAGACCATATCAACCGCCACACCTTAAAATTAGGTACGGTTGAAACGCTTGTATTAGATGAAGCAGACGAAATGTTGAACATGGGCTTCTTGGAAGATATTGAAAAAATCATCAGCCAAGTGCCAGATGTTCGTCAAACGTTACTATTTTCAGCAACAATGCCGCCAGCAATCAAAAATATCGGCGTGAAATTCATGAAAGAGCCTGAACATGTTCAAATCAAAGCCAAAGAAATGACCGCTGATTTGATTGATCAATACTATGTTCGCTCAAAAGATTACGAAAAATTCGATGTCATGACTCGTTTGTTGGATGTGCAATCACCAGAATTGACGATCGTTTTCGGTCGTACGAAACGTCGTGTTGATGAATTGGCACGTGGTTTAGAAGCCCGTGGCTACAAAGCTGAAGGCATTCATGGGGACCTTTCTCAACAAAAACGGATGAGCGTTTTACGTTCATTTAAGAGTGGTCAATTAGATATCTTAGTTGCCACAGACGTAGCAGCTCGCGGATTAGATATTTCTGGTGTTACACACGTTTACAACTACGATATCCCTCAAGATCCTGAAAGCTATGTTCACCGGATCGGACGTACAGGTCGTGCCGGAAAAGGCGGAATGTCAGTGACTTTCGTTACACCAAACGAAATGAGCTACTTGCATGTCATTGAAAACTTAACGAAAAAACGGATGACACCAATGCGCCCACCAACCGAAAAAGAAGCTTTTAAAGGTCAATTAGGTGCCGCAATCGAATCTGTTGAAACAAAATTGGATGAAAATGGTTTGGATAAATACTTGCAAGCAGCCGACGATCTTTTGGAACGTTATTCTGCACAAGATTTAGCAGCACTGCTTCTAAAAACAATGGCGAAAGATCCAGCTGATTTAGAACCAGTCAAAATCACACCAGAACGCCCATTACCTCAAGGAAAAAAATCATTCAATAAAAACGGACGTCGCAGCAATAACAGCAATGGCGGCAATCGTAACCGCAAAGAAAACGGTGGGAACCGTAGCGGCGGCAACGGCAATAAAGCCCGTGGTAACTATTCAAAAGATGGTGCCCGTAAAAACAATCGCCGTAGCAACGACAAAAAACGCGGTTTCGTTATCAGAAATAACCAAGACTAATTGAGTTTGTGGACCTTGTAAGGAAACTTGCAAGGTCTTTTTTATATAAAAAACAAATACGAGCAAATGAAAATCTTAATCTCCGTATAAACTCGTCAGATTTGAATGGTAATTCGCCATTTTTTTGGTAGAATGGTAACTAGCTAAACAAGGGCCAATTCCAATTTGGAAACCCCTATCTTAAGTAAAGGTAGCGAGAAGAATGATTAAAGGAATCGGGATCGATGCAGTCGAGCTGCCTCGAATGAAAGAATTAATTGAAAAAAAACCTCAGTTTATAACGCGTATTTTAACAGAGAAGGAAGCAAAATTATTTGCCCGTTTGCCCCTGAAACGTCAGGTAGAGTTCCTCGGGGGGCGCTATGCCTGCAAAGAAGCGTTCTCCAAAGCTTGGGGGACGGGGATCGGCAAAGTTTCTTTTCATGATATTGAAGTCTTGACCAATGAATTCGGTGCACCGATCGTTACCAAAGCACCGCACCCTTTAGAAAAAACGTTTGTCAGTATCACCCATACAAATGATACTGCCTTTGCACAAATTATCTTAGAAGTATCGGATAGTGAGTAACCTGAGTGGAAGTCGTCACTTGGTGAAAAAACTACGATACTTTATGGACGAACAGCCGACTACATAAAACCAACTTAATTTGTTTGTCTGATCAAGCATTAGTAGAAAGAAGGAACTGGAAATGGTGGTTGCTTACCATAGACCAACGAAAGCGATTATTGATACGACCGCGATTACCGAAAACATCAAAAATGAGATTGCTCACTTACCAAGCGAGACGTTTCTTTTTGCGGTGGTAAAAGCTAATGGGTACGGGCACGGAGCGGTACAAACTGCTCAAGCAGCCAAAGAAGGCGGTGCAGCCGGTTTTTGCGTTGCGACGATCGATGAGGCAATCGAATTGCGAGAAGCAGGAATCACTGACCCGCTGCTGATTTTAGGGGTTGTGAACGTGCAAGATATTCCCTTACTTGCAGAATACGATTTTTCTTTTCCAGTCGCTTCGATGGACTGGTTGGTAGAAGCCGGTACTTATTTGGAAGAGAATCCTATAAAGACACCGCTTAAAGTACATGTCAAAGTGGATACCGGCATGGGGAGAATCGGTTTTTTGACCCCAGAAGAAGTGCTTCAAGCCGTTCTTTGGTTGGAAACTCATCCCACATTTGATTGGGAAGGAATCTTTACCCATTTCTCCACAGCCGATCAAGCTGATACAACTTATTGGGAAACACAGCACCAGCGGTTTAAAGAAGTCTTAACTGTTTTGCCTTATTTGCCGACATATATACATACAGGCAATAGCGCGACCTCCTTGTGGCACAAAGAGGCCGTTGGGAATATGGTCCGTTTTGGGATCGCGATGTATGGATTGAATCCGTCAGGTCATGCATTGAAGGAACCATTTTCCTTAAAACCAGCCCTTTCACTTGTTTCTGAACTGATCCAAGTGAAATTACTTGAAAAAGGAGCGGGGATTGGCTATGGTGAGACATATATCACGCCCCATCAGGAATGGATCGGCACTGTGCCTATCGGTTATGCGGATGGCTGGTTACGAAAAATGCAAGGCTTCTCACTCTTAGTAGAAGGTGAACCTTGTGAAATCGTCGGTCGGGTGTGTATGGATCAACTGATGATTCGTTTGCCGCGAGCCTTTGCTGTCGGTACAACGGTCACGTTGATTGGTGAGAATCATGGGAAACGAATTACGATGCAGGATGTTGCAGACCAGTTAGAAACGATTCACTATGAAGTAGCGTGCACCCTCTCAGCAAGGGTTCCGCGAGAATATAAAAGTTAGGGTGGTCCTATGGTAAAAAGGGGAGATATTTATTTTGCCGATCTTTCACCAGTCGTTGGATCGGAGCAAGGCGGAATACGACCGGTCTTGATCATTCAAAATGACTTGGGCAATCACTTCAGTCCCACCGTGATCATTGCGGCGATCACGGCAAAAATGGCGAAGCCGAAATTACCAACCCACATTGGGATTTCCGCTTCTTGCACAGGGATTGGCAAAGACTCCGTCATTTTGATGGAACAGATCCGCACGATCGACAAAAGTCGGTTGAAAGAAAAAGTTTGTCATTTAGACGATAAAGTGATGTGTGAAGTCGATGCTGCTTTGATGATCAGTATTGGTGTGGAGCCGACCTTTGCTACATCAACGATCGAGGTGTAAAACAAGCAATGGGGTATGTAGTATTAATAGTAGTTGTCATTTTATTGATTCTCTTTACTTATAAACATATTCGCCGTTTTCTTTCAGAAACCAAAAAGCGCAACGAAACCATGGAACAAGGGTATTACCTTGTCAGTCATACATATGAAGAGAAACGGGAACAGACCCATTATTACGGCGTTTTTCAACAAGGAGACAAAGAACTGATATTAGAAATGTCACTCCAGCTTTATTTACAGCTACAGCCACCGCAACGAGGGATGTTGACCGCCAAAGAAGGCCAAGTCCTTTCTTTTGAAGGGTGATCATGTGAAGAAAGCAATGCCCATGAGAGAGTATCTCTTCAAGGAAAAGCAAACAAGCAGGAAAGAGCTGCTCCATTTATTTCACAGGAGTTGGTTCATTCGCTGCTTGTTTTTTATGACTAAAATGTTTGTGAGAGCTATTTCAAGTAAGATGGCGTGATGGATGGGAACATTGAGCGTCGAAAAAAATGATCAACCAGCGCAGTAGAGCAACGGTTTCGCTTTGACAAACAACCAAGGTACGGTTGCTTTTCACAAAGAATTCAGTTATAGTATGTAGCGACTAGTTTGAAAAGAGGGAAAAAAGTGAACCCATCGATTTATGGACTTACCAAATCAGATCTATCTTTGTGGATAACTGAACAAAACGAAAAGAAATTTCGAGCTAACCAAGTGTGGGAGTGGCTCTATGAAAAACGAGTAACCAGCTTTGAAGAAATGACCAATTTACCGAAACCTTTGATTGAGAAACTGACGGCAGCCTTTGTGATCAATCCCCTGAAGCAGATGGTGGTACAAGAAGCCAGTGATGGGACCGTCAAGTATTTATTTCAATTGCCCGACAATCACATGATTGAAACGGTCTTGATGCGTCAAGAGTATGGCATGTCGGTTTGTGTGACAACCCAAGTCGGTTGCAACATCGGCTGTACCTTTTGTGCCAGTGGGTTATTAAAGAAACAGCGGGATTTAACGGCAGGCGAGATCGTGGCTCAAATCATGTTAGTACAACACTATTTTGATGAACGCAACGAGGGAGAACGGGTCTCTCACGTAGTCGTCATGGGGATCGGCGAACCCTTTGATAACTATGACAATGTGATGCATTTCTTGCAGATCATTAACGACCCAAAAGGTTTAGCGATCGGTGCGCGGCATATTACCGTGTCAACCAGCGGCTTGGCGCATAAAATCAAAGAGTTTGCGGAGAACGGCTTGCAAGTGAACCTAGCGATTTCGCTGCATGCCCCAAATAATGAAGTCAGAACCTCCATGATGCGGATCAATCGGAGCTTCCCGATTGAAAAACTGATGGCAGCGGTCGATTATTATTTAGAAAAAACCAATCGTCGCATCACGTTTGAGTATATCATGCTGGATCATGTCAACGACCGACCGGAACATGCCCGTCAGTTGGCAGCATTATTGAAGGATAAAAAGAAATTGTCTTACGTCAACTTGATTCCTTATAACCCAGTGAGTGAGCATGACCAATATGCTCGAAGTAAAAAAGCCGATGTGTTAGCTTTTTATGACATTTTAAAGAAAAACGGCATCAACTGTGTGATTCGTAAAGAACATGGGACAGATATCGACGCAGCATGCGGACAGCTGCGAAGCAAACAAATGAAAAAAGAAGCTTCTGCTTCTTAAACAAAAAAAACCGAAAGAAGGACTGCACAAGCGCAGTTCTTCTTTTGGTTTTTTATTATCTAAGCAATTAAAAAACGCCTTAAAGAAAGCGTATTCCTGTAAAGAAAATTCAAAAAACATTGTTTTACAAGAAAAAAATAGATTATACTAAAAGCTGGTATTCATTAAAAAATAACTTACTGTGAAAGGATGATTTGATGGAATGGATTAAATTAATTGGTATTCTAGTTATTTTAGTCGGCTTTTTGCTGAAGCTAGATACTATTGCTGTCGTAATCGTTGCTGGTTTTGTCACCGCGCTTGTATCGGGAATTTCTGTTGTTGATTTTTTAACAATGTTAGGAGAAGCGTTTGTCAATAATCGACTCGTTACACTGTTCTTGTTGACATTACCAATGGTCGGCTTGTCGGAACGTTTTGGCTTGAAACAGCAGGCCGTCATATTGATTGAAAAAATCAAAGGCTTGACACCAGGGAAGTTTTTGAGTTTGTACTTATTTATTCGGGAACTTGCTGGCTTTTTCTCTATTCGGATCCAAGGACATACGCAATTTATCCGCCCAATCGTTAACCCGATGGCGCAAGCTGCTGGGGAAAATAAATTTGGGGAACTGGATGAAAAAGATCAGGAAAAAATCAAAGCTCGGGCTGCCGCTAATGAAAATTTCGGGAATTTCTTTGCGCAAAATACCTTCGTGGCTGCTTCTGGTGTGCTGTTGATCGTAGGAACGTTGCAATCACTTGGATATGATGTGGCAGCTAGTTCGATCGCTCAAGCATCATTGCCGATCGCATTGATCGTCTTAGTTATTGCCACGTTATCGAACTTGCTCTTTGATCGCAAATTAGCAAAAAAATATGGCAAGAAGGAGGAGAAATAGATGGAAGGAATCGTTAACGGATTACTAGAATTCTTTTATATCTTGATTGGGCTGCTGTCGATCATGACGGCTGTCCGGGTTTTTCGTGAAGCAGACCATCCTACACGATTAGGCACCTCTGCCTTTTGGTTACTGCTAGGGGTCGTCTTTGCTTTCGGAAATTTTTTGCCGTATCTTGTGGACGGAATTTTGATCGTTTTGATGGGCTGTTTGACCTTCTTCAAACAAGTACAGATCGGTAAAATCGTCGACGTTGATGATGAAAAAGCTGAAGCGTCAGCAAAACGGATCGGTAGTACGATCTTCGTACCATGTATCAGCTTGGCATTGATCGCTGTGGTGATTTCTTATACACCATTAGGGGGCCAAGTGGGGATCGGGATTGCCTCGATCTTAGCACTCTTGTTGGCAGTCGTGCTAACTTCCGCTAAACCAAAAACAGTGTTAGACGATTCCGACCGGATGCTTCGCCAAGTCGGAACTGCCGGTATCTTGCCGCAGTTATTAGCAGCACTAGGTGTCATTTTTAACGCTGCTGGTGTTGGTGATGTGATTTCTCAAGGAATCTCTGGCGTCGTGCCAGAAGGCAATCGTTTTATCGGTGTCGTGGCTTACTGTTTAGGAATGATGATCTTTACTATGATCATGGGAAATGGCTTTGCAGCATTTACCGTTATAACTGCCGGTATTGGCGTACCTTTCGTAATGGCGCAAGGCGGCGATCCAGTTGTTGCTGGTGCTTTAGCAATGACCGCTGGTTTTTGCGGCACGTTGCTAACCCCGATGGCAGCCAATTTCAATGCACTGCCAGTGGCTTTGTTAGAGATGAAAGACCCTAATGGTGTCATTAAAGCACAAGCCCCAATTGCTTTATTATTGTTAGTGATCCACATCGCTTTAATGTACTTTTGGGCATTTTAGTGGTAAAACAGAGATGGAAGGATGATGGAAATGAAACTATTAATTACCGGATTTGATCCATTTGGCGGAGAAGCAATCAATCCTGCCTTAGAAGCAGTGAAATTACTGCCAGATACAATTCATGGTGCACAGATCGTGAAAGCAGAGATCCCCACTGTATTTGGGAAATCAGCGGCGATCGTCGAAGAGAAAATTGAAGAGGTCCACCCAGATGTCGTCTTAAACATCGGTCAAGCGGGCGGCCGGTTTGCCATCTCACCAGAACGAGTGGCAATCAATGTGGATGATGCCCGGATTCCTGATAATGAAGGCAATCAACCCGTCGATGAAGCGATCCAAACAGAAGGAAAGCCTGCCTACTTCACACAACTGCCAATCAAAGCAATGGTAGAAAATATGAAAAAAGCAGGAATACCTGCAGCCGTTTCTAATACTGCTGGAACCTTCGTCTGCAACCACATCATGTATCAAGTACAATACATGATCGATACAAAATACCCTGAAATGAAAGGCGGTTTTATTCACGTGCCATTTATTCCTCAGCAAGTCGTCGATAAAGCAGGACAGCCTGCAATGAGCATCGAAGACATCGCCAAAGGATTAACTGCAGCAGTGGAAGCTATCGTTGATTATGCCGACAAAGAAGATTTAAAAGCGATTGGCGGCGCGATCCATTAATCATTGAAGGACATCCTTTCGAGGACAAAACAAAAGTTCTTAAAATGAAAAGACCTGATCAGTAAGCATGCGATCAGGTCTTTTTTGTCTGAATTTGATAAGAAATCATCCTTGTTTTCTGCATGTTTGCTTTTCTATCAGACATTTCTCATTTTGATGACTGAAATGAAAAAAGCAGACAGAAAATGAATGTAAGTTACATTTAACCATGTTTTTTTATTATTTTTTTCGCTTTATTTCTTATAAATAAAGAAAGGAAAAATAGCATTTAACGAATGTTTGATGAGAGTAAGGTAAGTAAATACCAAGAAAACTTTCTTCCAAAGGTGTTTTTTATCGAAAAAGGGATTGCTTTTTTAATAATTATTAATTAAAATCTTATCTAACTTCAGAAATCGAATGATTATTCTGAAAATTAATTCAATTAAGGGGTAGGACAGGATGAAAAATAAATGGGCCTATGGTTTAGTAGCTGTGTGTGGCGTGGTGTTAGCCGGCTGTACAACAGGCGGAACAAATAGTTCAAGCAATGACACAGCAACTAGCGGCGATAGCAACGCAGAACAAGTATTTAACGTAGTGGTTTCACAAGAAATGCCAAGTGCGGATCTTTCATTAGCAACCGATACGATCAGCTTCAGTGCATTGAACAATGTATATGAAGGACTGTATCGTTTGGATGCTGACAGCACACCACAACCTGCTGGTGCAGCTGAAGCAGCTGAAGTCAGCGAGGATGGACTAACTTACAAGATCAAATTGCGTGAAGATGCGAAATGGTCAAATGGTGACCCTGTTACAGCAGCGGATTATGTTTATGGCTGGCAACGGACGGTCAAACCTGAAACTGCATCAGAATATGCGTATCTATTTTCACCAGTCAAAAATGCGGATGCCATCACAGCTGGCGATACGGATCCATCAGAGCTAGGCATCAAAGCAGTGGGGGATTATGAATTAGAAATCACCCTAGAAAAAGCAACACCTTACTTTGATTACTTATTAGCATTCCCATCATTCTTCCCACAAAATCAAAAAGTAGTGGAAGAAAATGGCGATAAATATGCATCAACAAGCGACAATGCCGTTTATAATGGACCATTTGTCCTGACTGGTTTTGATGGACCAGGAACGGATACAGAATGGGCTTATGAAAAGAACGATCAGTATTGGGACAAAGACACTGTTAAATTACAAACAATCAACGTAAGCGTCGTGAAAGAATCCTCAACTGCCTTGAATCTTTTCCAAGATGGTCAAGCAGATGATGTCATCCTAACAGGTGAACTGGCGCAACAGATGGCTAACGACGAAGCATTCGTTTCTCAACCAGAAGCAACGACTTCTTACTTAGAATTGAATCAACGTGATGAAGATTCACCTTTCCGTAACGAAAACTTGCGTAAAGCAATCTCTTATGCGATCGACCGTGATGCCTTAGTAACATCCATCTTAGGTGATGGTTCAATTGCTTCAAGTGGTTTGGTTCCGGAAGGCATGACTTTCAGTCCTGGCGATCATACAGACTTCACAGAAGCAGCTGGCAGCGTCATTAGCTACGATCAAGAGAAAGCAAAAGAATATTGGGAAAAAGCCAAAGAAGAATTAGGAATCGATTCATTAGAATTTGATATCTTAGCTTCTGATACAGACTCAACCAAGAAAATCATTGAGTACTTGCAAGACACGATCGAAAAAACATTGGACGGTGTGAAAGTCACGTTAAGTCCAGTTCCATTCTCTGTTCGTTTGGATCGTTCAAATGCGGGTGATTTTGATACAGTAATGGGCGGTTGGGGTGCTGACTATGCCGATGCAAGTAGCTTTACTGACTTGTTTACGACAGGTAACTCATACAACCGTGGTCAATGGAGCAGTGAAGAATACGATGCAGCTGTAAAAGCAGCAGGTACGACCAATGCCAATGACCCTGACAAACGTTGGGAAGATTTAGTCAATGCAGAAAAAATCATTATGAATGAACAAGGTGTCATTCCAGTTTATCAAAAAGCGGAAGCACATTTACGTGCAACAAAAGTCAAAGGTGTTGTTGCTCACGCAGCGGGCGCACAATACGACTACAAGTGGACATCAATCGAATAATCACGAGTAGTTGACTTGAAATGCCGAAGAAAAGGCTGAGACAATTTCTTGTCTCAGCCTTTTGCTTCTCATTTCAATGAGTAAAACTATAAGAGTGAAATTAACTAGTAGCAATCATTAAAAAGAGCAATGAAAGGAATAACAAGAAGACACCAGGCCATAACCAAAAGGCGTAACTCTGTTTGCCGACTTGGGATAATTTCAGATAATCTGTTTTATTTTTGGAAAAAGCTTTCTTCATGGAATATTGAAAATGGTCAAAGAAACCAGAAGCAAATACCCATAAAAAACCGCCAATGATCAAAAAGAACAGCGCCCACAAGAAAAGGGCATCTGAAAGAGCTGCTATGGAAAATTCATTTTTTATGGCTAACCATCCGCCAGAAATTGCGAGGCATAGGAGGGGTATGAGCCCACTACTTTTTTTTATTTTCATGATCTGACTCCTTTTTAATGATTCGTACTATGTTAATTTACATAATTATTGAATAGAAGTCAAAATACTTAAGGGGGAAACTGCGTGAACAGCTTTTTGAAATATTTATTGAAACGAGTGTTCTACATGGTCTTAACATTATGGCTGATTGCCACGATCACCTTTTTCTTGATGCAATTTTTGCCAGGAACACCATATACGAATGCTGAAAAATTAAGTCCAGAACAAATTGCCTTGCTAAATGAGCAAGCAGGATTGGACAAACCGATCATTACCCAATATTGGCTTTATTTGACCAATCTACTAAAAGGTGACTTTGGGATCTCTTTCCAATTTAAAAACCAGCCAGTAGCGAATTTATTATCAGGAAGAATCGGACCTTCACTGCAACTAGGACTACAAGCGATCATCTTTGGTACCTTCTTTGGGATCATTTTAGGAACGATCTCTGCAATGAAACAAAATACTTGGGTCGACACAACGTCTACCTTAGTGGCGATCTTAGGGCGTTCGATCCCTAACTTTGTCTTTGCCGTTTTGCTGCAATATATTTTTGCCATCAAACTAGGGATCTTGCCGATTGCCAAGTGGGAGACCTTTGCCAGCACGATCTTACCGACCGTCGCCTTAGCGATGTCGCCGTTAGCGGATTCCGCTAGGTTTATTCGAACCGAGATGGTGGAAGTGCTGCATAGTGATTATGTCGAGTTGGCACGAGCAAAAGGTTTGAGCCGCTGGGAAATTGCCTTCAAGCACGGTTTGCGGAATAGTTTGATTCCGTTATTGACGTTGTTAGGACCGCTAGCTGTCGGTTTGATGACTGGTTCCCTTGTCGTAGAAAATATTTTTGCGATCCCGGGTATCGGTGAACAGTTCGTAAAATCAATCATGACCAATGACTATCCAACGATCATGGCGGTAACGATCCTTTATTCCGCAATGTTGGTCTTTGTGATTCTTGTTGTTGATATTTTATATGGAATCGTTGATCCGCGGATCCGAGTTTCAGAAGGGAGTCGTGGCTAATGGCAGAGAAACCTTACACAGCAAATGATGTTGCTGCCATCGATGCAGCCAAATTTCAACCGTTACAAAAAAATACCAATGAAGAGCGTGAAGCGATCGCAACCCCCTCATTAACCTTTTTCCAAGATTCATGGCGTCGTTTGAAAAAGAACAAAGCCGCTGTTTTCTCAATCGTTTTGTTGCTGATCATTATTACGATCTCAATCATTACCATTTTTGTCTCGCCACATGATCCGACCGCGCAAAATGTGACCTTTACAAATCTGCCGCCGAAAATTCCCGGTATCAACATCAATGGCTTAAACGGCTATGCGATGGTGGGAGGCGAGCTAGTAGATAAGTATGCAGCTGCCAATGTACCTGACGGGACATATTTCCTTTTAGGAACGGATGGATTAGGTCGTGACTTATTGAGTCGTCTATTTGTAGGGACACGTATCTCCTTATTGATTGCGTTTATCGCAGCGATGCTAGATATCATCTTTGGTGTAACCTATGGTTTGATCTCTGGTCTTTTAGGTGGACGAATCGATAATGTGATGCAACGTTTCCTAGAAATCTTATCAGGTATTCCCAACTTGGTGGTAATGATCTTAATGCTGGTAGTTTTCGAACCTGGGATCTTCTCGATCGTGGCAGCAATGGCGATCACTAACTGGATTCCAATGGCGCGGATCGTACGGGCCCAAACAATGAAACTAAAAGATCAGGAATTCGTTTTAGCCGCAACAACGCTGGGGGAAAGCCGTCTTAAGATTGCGATGAAACACGTATTACCAAATATTTCCAGCGTGATCATCGTACAAATGATGTTCAGTATTCCCTCGGCGATTTTCTTCGAGGCCTTCCTAAGCTTTATTGGGCTAGGATTAAAACCACCTTCAGCATCTTTAGGGATGCTACTAAGCGATGGCTACAAAACCTTCTTGTTCCTGCCTTACCAAATGTGGGTACCGGCTGTGACCTTGTCTGTGATTATGATTGGGTTCAATTTGCTGGCAGACGGTTTGCGTGATGCCTTTGATCCGAAAATGAAAGAGTGATTGCTATGAAAAAAGTCTTAGAAGTGAAAAACTTAGAAATTTCTTTTGACACCTTTGCTGGGAAAGTCCAAGCAATCCGCGATGTCAGTTTCGATCTATACAAAGGAGAAACCTTGGCGATCGTGGGCGAATCCGGGAGCGGCAAGTCCGTGACAACCCGCAGTATCATGGGGTTGTTAGCCAGCAATGCCAATGTCGATAATGGCCAGATCCTCTTCAATGGGACGGACATTTTGAAAAAATCCGAAAAAGAACTGCAAAAAATCCGTGGCAAGGAAATCGCCATGATTTTCCAAGATCCAATGACTTCACTAGACCCAACGATGCCGATTGGCAAGCAAGTGGCAGAGTCATTGATGAAACACAACAAAATCAGTAAAAAAGAGGGCTTGCGACAAGCGTTGGAATTACTGAACCTTGTCGGCATCCCGAATGCTGAGAAACGCTTGAAAAATTATCCGCATCAATTTTCGGGTGGTCAGCGGCAGCGGATCGTTATTGCGATCGCGCTGATCTGTTACCCACAGATCTTAATTGCAGATGAACCGACGACTGCATTGGATGTAACGATCCAAGCACAGATCTTAGAGTTATTAAAAGATATTCAGAAGAAAATCAATTCGTCCATCGTCTTTATCACCCATGACTTGGGTGTCGTTGCCAATGTGGCTGACCGAGTAGCCGTGATGTATGGTGGGAAAATCGTCGAAGTGGGCACCGCAGAAGAAATCTTCTACAACCCGCAACATCCATACACCTGGGGCTTGTTGGGTTCGATGCCAACGTTAGAAGGGACAGGCGATCGTTTGTACGCGATTCCTGGTTCACCGCCGGATCTGTTGGACCCGCCAACCGGGGACGCTTTTTATCCACGAAACGAATTTGCTTTGCAGATCGATGCAGAACAGCAACCGCCGTTCTTTGATGTTTCACCGACCCACAAAGCAGCAACTTGGCTGTTAGCGCCGCAAGCACCGAAGGTAACTCCGCCGGATGAGATCTTGATTCGCTGGAAAAAATTCCAAGAAAAAAATACTCAGGCATCTGTCTAAAGGAGGAGAAACGGTTGGAAAAAGTTTTACTTGAAGTAAAGAATCTCAAACAATATTTTAACGTTGGCCGCAAAGACGAAGTCAAAGCCGTCGATGATATCTCCTTCCAAATCTATGAAGGAGAAACCTTTGGTCTAGTAGGTGAATCCGGAAGCGGAAAATCGACCACTGGACGGACGGTGATTCGTTTGAATAATCCTACCGGAGGCGAAGTTCTTTTTGATGGACAAGATGTTATGAAAATCAAAGGCAAGAAACCGCTGGCTGATTTTCGCCGGGAAGTTCAAATGGTCTTCCAAGATCCTTATGCCTCCTTGAATCCACGGATGAAAGTTCGCGACATTATTGCCGAAGGGATCGATATCAACGGATTAGCTAAAAATGAAAAAGAACGCAATGATCGGGTGGATGAACTCTTGCGAACCGTCGGACTAAACCCAAGTCATGGAACCCGTTATCCTCATGAATTTTCAGGGGGACAACGTCAGCGGATCGGAATCGCCCGAGCATTAGCCGTCGATCCAAAATTCATCATTTGTGATGAACCGATCTCGGCATTGGATGTTTCGATCCAAGCCCAAGTTGTCAACTTGCTGCAAGATCTGCAAGAAGAACATAAATTGACGTACTTGTTTATCGCCCATGATTTATCGATGGTCAAACACATCAGCGATCGGATCGGCGTGATGCACAACGGCAAACTGCTAGAAGTAGGAACCAGTGATGAAATCTATCATTACGGGGTCCATCCGTATACTGAAAGTCTTTTATCAGCGATTCCGCTGCCAGATCCTGACCATGAGCGTCAACGCAAACGGATCAAATACGTCAGCGAACCAAACGATAACCAAGAACGAGCAATGGAAGAGATCGCACCAGGACATTTCGTTTATGCCACGAAACAAGAAGCCAAGATCTACCAAGAAAAGTTAGCACAAAAAAAGGGGAACTAGCGTCAAAGGTATAGGGAGTGTTAGGAGGAGATGAAACTGGGTGTTTTAAAAGCATACAAATTTCGGATCTATCCTAATGGACAGCAAAAACAGTTTTTCATCGAAACCTTCGGCTGTGTTCGGTTTACGTACAATCAACTGCTGGAGGCGAGGATGGAGGAGCTGGCCAACAATGAAGCAAAGCAAGGGTTGACGCCAGCCAAACTAAAAAAGGAGTATCCTTTTTTGAAGGAGACCGATAGTTTGGCATTGGCGAATGCACAAAGGAATCTGGACCGAGCGTTTCGAAATTACTTTCAAAAGCGGGCTGGCTTTCCAAAAATGAAAACCAAAAAAAGTATTTGGCAATCGTATACTACGAATAATCAGCAGCACACCATTTACTTTGAAGAGGATCAAATCAAGCTGCCAAAGCTCAAAACACTGGTTCCAGTAAAAAAGCATCGGGAGATCAAAGGGAAAATCAAATCGGCAACGATCTCAGCGAAAAACAATGAAGAGTTTTATATCTCGATTCTTTGTTTGGAAGAGATCACACCACTCCCGAAACAGCAAGCGTCTATCGCGGTTGTTTATGATCCGCAGCAGCTGATCAAAGCCAACCAATCGGTACCGGTCACTTGTGAGCATGCGATCCAAACAAAACAGAAGCTGACACGAGCAGAACGCAAACTTCAGGTGAAAGCTACGGCGGTCAAACGGAAAAAAATCCTTTTGACTCAGGCACGAAATTATCAGAAGCTAAAAGGAAAAGTCGCTCGCCTCTATCGTTTTCACTGCTGTCAAAAGCGGGAATTCATCGATCAAGTCAGTTATCATCTCGTAAAACAGTACGATACAATCTATTTGGAACAAATTGCTGAAGAAACGGTTCTAAAAGCCGGTCATTACAGCATCAGCGATTGGCATCAGTTTGTTCGCAAAATCCAGTACAAAGCGCAGTGGTACGGCAAAGAACTGCGTTTTGTCACGTTGGACACGCAGGACCAACAGAAGCTAGAGCGGCTCTCAGGCGAAATGAGCAGCTGATCTGCTTGAACTGGAAGGAACGCCAGGGATCGCCTAGGGTATAGAAAAAATCTTTATGATTTTTGTTTCTAGGAACCACGTTCACTAATTATGATTAACCAGCAACCCCCTGCCAAACTATGGTTTAGCAGGGGGTTGTATTTTTTTTACATTTTATCACCTAAAAATGCGTCATTTAAGCGATAGATCTTTGAGGGACGCCCGATGCCAACGGGCTTTTCGCCGACCTCCGTAAAATATTGAAGCATGGATTTTTTAAAGTTGGAATGATCGATCATTTTAAAATCGATCCCTAAAAACTTGGCGAATACTTTACGGGCTTCCGTGATCGTAAAGTCTTTGCCTAACACAAGAAGCACTTGCGGCTCGTGCTCCATCTTATTGGCAACCCGTTTGAAGGCTTTGAGAATGATCGCGCTGTGGTCAAAAGCCAGCGTATCTTTTCCAACAGAGGCACCAGTCACCAGGTCAAGAATGATCTCGATCTCACCGCTGGTCAAATAGATTTGATTGGCTTTTCTTTCCAGAGAAAACCAGCGTACCTGATTCGCATCGTCCCCAGCACTTAAGGGCTCTTCACCAATAAATGCCAAATAGCTGACGGTGATTACCCACCCACGTGGATCACGACCAGGGGTGCTGAAGGTGTGCAGCTGTTCGATGTTTTGTTTGGAGATAGTGACCCCGATCTCTTCTTGGGTCTCACGGATCACACTTTGACCTGTCGATTCATTCGGATTGACGAAGCCCCCCGGCAATGCCCAAGAATTGCGGAAGGGATGGCCTTTTCTTTGGATCAGCGCAATTTTGAGTTGTTCTTCTTCTTTGTTGTAACACATCAACACCATATCGACGGTTACGGAGGGTTTCTCGTATTTCGGCTGATCTTGTGCCTGATACCACGTAAGAAAGTCTGCTTCAGAAGCTTCTTTCTCATAGTAGTGTTTTTCAGCTGATTTTGAGGTAAATTCTTTCATTGGTTTCTCCTGCCTTAGATAAAGTAAGTAACTGAGCGCGATGGTTTTCCTTAACGGAAAAAATAAGGAACGATCAAATTAATGAAAAACAGTGCGAGATAAAGCCAAGAAGACCGAGGGTGTTCTTTGAGTGCTAAATAGCCCCAAAGAGCGATCCATAGCAGAAAAGCTACCCGTAGGATTGCCAGCGCTGTCGCAAAAAGCGCCGCGTAATCATGGCTGTTGAAGTAAGCAAATAAAAAGGGGTAACCTGTGGTTGAAAAGAGCAAGTGCCCCACAGAAAGCGCGGTTAAAAGCAAAAAATGCTGTTTGTTTTTTCGAGTCATAGCGTTCCTTTCTATAAGAGAAGTCTTCCTCATTATAGCAAAAGAAGTACCTGTTAATCAAAGAGAGATAAAACACCTTTATTTCTTATGAGATTCGTTGTCAGGATCAGATTCTTCCCCTAGAACATTGAAGTGAACGGCTATCTGCGCTATGATAACTAGTAGAAAAGAAATACTCAAATCTGCTGGTTTATTTGCTGCGTTTTAAGGACGAAAACGATTCCTTTGCTTCTTTTAGAGCATGAAGAAAGGTCTTATTATGTCCGCTTTTTTGATTAAATTTATAGCATTTTTGGGTTGCGAACTGTATACTACCTAAGTATACACTTTACTAGTGAAAAGGAGGACTTGCGTCCATGGCTGAAAAAGAAACATTCTATATTACGACGCCAATTTATTATCCAAGCGGCAAGCTGCATATCGGGAATTCTTACACGACGATCGCTTGTGATGCGGTAGCACGATACAAACGATTGATGGGCTTTGATGTCTTTTATTTAACGGGTGTCGATGAGCACGGTCAAAAAATCGAGAAAAAAGCAGAAGAACTTGGCGTAGATCCGCAAGAATACGTCGACAAAATGGCAGCTGACGTCAAGAAATTATGGAACACACTAGACATCAGTTATGACAAATTTATCCGTACAACGGATGACTACCATAAAACAGCCGTTCAAAAAATCTTCCAGCAATTGCTTGATCAAGGAGATATCTATCTTGGTGAATATGAAGGCTGGTATTCTGTTTCTGATGAAGAATACTTTACTGAAACGCAATTAGCAGAAGTTTACCGAGATGAAGAGGGCAAAGTCATCGGCGGCAAAGCGCCAAGCGGTCATGAGGTAGAATTGGTGAAGGAATCTTCTTATTTCTTCCGCATGAGCAAATACGCCGATCGTTTGGTTCAATACTATGATGAACATCCAGAGTTCATTCAACCAGAATCACGCAAAAATGAAATGCTGAATAACTTCATCAAACCAGGTTTAGAAGACCTGGCTGTTTCCAGAACGACCTTTAAATGGGGCATTCCTGTCACGGCTAGTCCTGAACACGTGGTGTATGTTTGGATCGATGCGTTATCTAACTATATTACGGCATTAGGCTATGGCTCAGAGGACGATTCCTTGTTCCAAAAATACTGGCCAGCTGACGTGCATATGGTTGGGAAAGAAATCGTGCGTTTCCATACGATCTATTGGCCAATCATGCTGATGGCCTTAGACTTGCCCTTACCGAAAAAAATCTTTGGTCATGGCTGGTTGATGATGAAAGACGGCAAGATGTCGAAATCAAAAGGCAATGTCGTTTATCCAGAAATGTTAGTGGAGCGCTACAGCTTAGATGCGTTGCGTTACTATCTATTACGGGCGGTTCCTTTTGGTAGCGATGGTGTGTTTACACCAGAAGATTTCGTTTCTCGTTTGAACTACGATCTAGCCAACGACTTAGGCAACCTGCTGAATCGGACGATCGCCATGATCAATAAATATTGTGATGGCTTAGTGCCCGATTATGCCTCAAAAGTAACGCCTTTTGATAGCGAGCTGTCAACGACTGCGGCCAATGTGGTTGGTCGTTACCATGAAGCCATGGATAAAATGGAATTCAGTACGGCATTGTCAGAAGTTTGGACATTGATTTCCCGTGCCAACAAATACATTGACGAAACCCAACCATGGGTGTTAGCCAAAGAAGAAGAAAAGCGCGCGGAATTAAACAGTGTGATGGTTCATTTGGCGGAAAGCTTACGCATCGTTGCGATCTTATTGCAACCGGTGATGACAGAAACACCAGCCAACATTTTCCAACAATTAGGACTGGCTTCTGTTGCCATGGATCTGAAAGATTTACGCTTTGGTGAATTTCCAAGTGGCACGAAAGTCGTTGCCAAAGGCACACCGATTTTCCCTCGGTTGGAACTTGAAACAGAAGTAGCCTACATCCAAAAGAAAATGGCTGAAGGGACACAAAGTCCAGAAGAAACAGTCAAATGGAATCCAGAAGAAACCACATTGCAATCAGACAAAGCCGAGATCAAATACGAAGACTTCGACAAGATCGAATTAAAAGTGGCAGAAGTCGTTGATTGTCAAAAAGTCAAAGGGGCCGACAAGCTGCTACAATTCCGCTTAGCTGCGGGAGATGATCAAGATCGTCAAATTTTATCGGGGATTGCTGAATTTTATCCAGAACCACAAGATTTGATCGGCAAAAAAGTCGTGATCGTTGCCAACTTGAAACCACGGAAAATGCGGGGGCAAGTCAGCCAAGGAATGATCCTTTCTGCAGAAGACAATGATGGTCGTCTGCAAATCGTGGAAGCGCCAAAAGGCATGCCAAACGGCTCGGTCATCGCTTGATTTTTAAGAGAAATTCTTTGTTGAATTTCAGCGAAAATAAAATTGCCAGACCCGAAAAGTTTTTGTATAATGTAGGTTATTGATATGAACATGAGGGAGTAATTGGCGGATTTTATCTGCGGCAGTATCACCATCCTGAAAGAAATTTCTGGTGCTGTCTTAAACAGTGAGACTTATGTATGCTTAGACAGTGCATACATAAGTCTATTTTTTTTCATATCATGTACAATAAAGGAAGAGTAAGTATAAAAGGAGGAGAAACATGTCAGAAGAAAACAAAAAGGAGCAGCTATCGCAGGCGTTTTATGCGCAAGAAGCGCAGCATGTTCTGGAAGAAATGCAAACAGATGCCAATGGATTAACGAACGATGAAGCGCAAAAACGCTTATCTGAGTATGGTCCCAACGAATTAGAAGAAGGCAAAAAGAAATCGATGGCACAAAAATTCTTTGAGCAATTCAAGGATTTGATGATCATCGTTTTGCTAGCGGCGGCGATTATCTCAGCAGTCGTTTCCCATGAAGTCGTGGACTCAATTATTATTTTAGCAGTTGTCATTATCAACGCGATCATGGGTGTTGTTCAAGAGGCAAAGGCAGAGCAGGCCATCGAAGCACTAAGAGAAATGTCCACACCAAATGCCAATGTCCTGCGTAATGGTCATACCGTCACCATCAAGAGCGATGAATTGGTTCCGGGGGATATTGTCCTATTAGAAGCTGGCGATGTCGTACCGGCAGATTTACGCCTCTTAGAAGCAAGTTCGTTAAAAATTGAAGAAGCCGCTTTGACCGGTGAATCCGTACCAGTCGAAAAAGAATTGACTGTCATCGAAGGGACGGATGTCGGGATCGGCGATCGCGTCAATATGGCTTATTCAAACAGTAATGTGACCTATGGCCGCGGAAAAGGGGTCGTGGTCAATACAGGGATGGGAACCGAAGTTGGGAAAATCGCTGGCATGCTAGCTAGCGCCCAAGAAACCGAAACACCATTGAAACGTAACTTAAATGAACTAGGAAAATTCCTGACGATCGCCATCATTATCATTGCAGTGATCATGTTCTTTGTTGGAACGATCTTTAACAATACGTCATGGGTCGACATGCTATTGACTTCGATCTCATTAGCAGTAGCGGCGATCCCAGAAGGGCTGCCAGCGATCGTAACGATCATCTTAGCCTTAGGTACGCAAGTAATGGCGAAACGAAATGCAGTGATCCGTAAATTACCAGCGGTTGAAACCCTTGGGGCAACGGATATTATCGCTTCTGATAAAACTGGTACTTTGACGTTGAATCAAATGACCGTGGAAAAATTGTATGTCAATAACAAACAACATGCTGCTTCAGAAGATATTCCGTTAGACAACATGGCATTAAAAGTCATGAACTTTGCCAATGATACAAAATTTGGTGAAGAAGGCAACTTGATCGGTGATCCGACCGAGACCGCATTGGTGCAATTCGGGATGGATCAAGGATTCCATGTGCGGGATCTCGTCAATCAAGAACCACGGATAGCGGATCTGCCCTTTGATTCTGACCGAAAACTTATGAGTACGATCCACCAACAAGAAGACGGCCGCTATTTAGTTGCTGTCAAAGGTGCACCGGATGTCTTACTAGGCAGAACCTCAAAAGTACTATTGGATGGCCAAGAGCTACCAATGACGAATGAAGAAAAAGAAAAAATCTTATTCAACAATACCGATATGGCAAAACAAGCGCTGCGGGTATTGGGAATGGCCTACAAATACGTAGATCAAGTGCCAGAAAACTTAGAATCAGAAATCGTCGAAAATGATTTGGTCTTTGCTGGCTTAGTCGGAATGATTGACCCAGAACGGGCAGAAGCAGCCGATGCGGTACGTTTAGCCAAAGAAGCTGGGATTCGTCCCATCATGATCACCGGAGACCACCGGGATACAGCTGAAGCCATTGCGGGACGTTTAGGGATCATCAAACCGGGCGATGATGATGCTGTCTTGACCGGCGCTGAACTCAATAAAATGAGCGAAGAAGAGTTTGCCCAAAAGGTAGCCCACTATTCAGTCTATGCGCGGGTATCGCCAGAACATAAAGTCCGCATCGTCAAAGCTTGGCAGCAAGAAGGCAAAGTCGTTGCCATGACCGGTGACGGGGTCAACGATGCACCATCACTGAAGCAAGCCGATATTGGTGTTGGCATGGGGATCACAGGTACCGAAGTTTCTAAAGGTGCTTCCGATATGGTCCTAGCAGATGACAACTTTGCTACGATCGTCGTAGCAGTGGAAGAAGGACGTAAAGTTTTCTCCAATATTCAAAAAGCGATTCAATACTTGCTAGCCGCTAACCTAGGGGAAGTTTTGACCTTGTTCTTAGCAACCTTGTGGGGTTGGGACTCGCTATTGCCGATCCACTTGCTTTGGATCAACCTAGTAACCGATACCTTCCCAGCAATTGCCTTAGGAATGGAGCCTGCTGAAAAAGATCTAATGAAGCATGCACCGCGGGGACGCAGTTCCAACTTCTTCTCCGGTGGTGTGATGAGTAGTATCATCTACCAAGGGATCTTAGAAGCGGCAACCGTGCTGTTTGTTTATTGGTCAGCGATCCAATGGCCCGTCCACAATACGTATGATGCGATCCATGCCGATGCCTTAACGATGGCCTTTGCCACGTTAGGATTGATGCAATTGTTCCATGCCTTCAACGTCAAATCGATCCATCAGTCGCTCTTTAAAGTAGGAGCATTTAGAAACAAAGCCTTCAACTGGGCGATCCTGTTGTCCTTTGCGTTGATGCTAGTGATCTTCATTGTGCCAGGATTAAACGATATCTTCCGTGTCGCACACCTTGACTTGTATCAATGGGGCATCGTTTTAGGCGCCTCCTTTGCGATCATTCCAGTCGTTGAGATCGTCAAAGCGATCCAACGAGCAATGGGACGCAAATAAGCCAAAAATAAACAGAAAAACAACGAATGGTCTGCTGTCCTTCTCCATGGGCAGCAGGCCTTTTTTTGCTGGATTATTTTCGATAAACCCTATGGCTGTTTCTTGACCTTTTCATTTGCAGCAAGAAACGGTAAAATAGAAGATAATAACAAAGAAAGTAGGGGACCCACTGTGCGACCAAACTTAGGTTTTTATGTACAAACAATCAACGATCTTGTCAAAGAAACAGAAGCAATCGGGGAGAAAATGAATCCCAATTATGAAGAGATCCGCAAAGCGATCGACGAGAAGAAAGAAGCAGAGGTAACACCTGAGCGGCTAGCTGAGATTACCAGAATTTTTAAAGAAGGCACAGACAAATACCGCTTGATGCTGGAAAAAATCAGCAAATTGCGTCCACCAGCGAATGTGATGGGGATCCATAAAAAATTCGAGCGAGCGTATATGAAATATGTTGCCGGCTGTGATGAGATGATTTTGAGTCTGGATAACAAAATCGACCAAGAAGCCTTTGATGCAGCTGAAGCTAAGCAAGATGAAGCAACGGACGAAATTTCTTTTGCTATCCAACGGATGACCGCTTTATTGTTAAAAAAATGATAAACATTCAAGTTAAACAAGAGTTATTTAATTTAACTGTTATGTTTTTCACATGTAAAGTTTTTTTATCGGAGGTATAATGAATTCACAACCAACAACCTTTTTATTTTTCATTTTACTCCTTTTGCCATCAGGACTAACCAACCTGATGGTTTTTTTTGTTTTTTAATGAAGTGTTTCCATCAAAAGCGGGGATAGTTTGTGAACAAAATATAAAGTTGAAATAGCAAGGAATAGCAAGCTTGCGCTTTTTTGTCGATCAATGCTATACTTAGGGCACTATTAAACGAAATGAGGGATCCTCCATTGAAAAATTAACCAATTTGTTGAAAGCTGCATGAAACTGTTCCTCCAAGGGGATAGTCTGCAGATTTTCAGGATTGGTTGACTTTTTCAATGGGGGATCTTTTTGTGTACCTCTAAAAACTGATTCTGAAAATAGCTTTAGTCTACTCTATTCCGTGAATAGAGACGAGGTATATTTATGTCGAATATCAGTATTAATCATTTAACTTTTGGCTTTGATAGCCAGGAACGGTTGCTTTTTGAGGATGCCAACTTGAACCTTGATACTCAATGGAAATTAGGGTTGATTGGCAGAAATGGTCGCGGCAAAACGACCTTGCTGCGTTTGCTGCTCAATGAATTGCCTTATAGCGGCTCGATTACCCATGAGCAGCAATTCGTTTATTTTCCCTTAACCGTCGCTGACGATCAGCAACTGACGCTTTTTGTTTTACAAGAATCCGGTGAATTTGAGCAGTGGCGTTTGGAACGAGAATTGAACCTGCTGCAACTTGATCCAGAAGTTCTTTGGCGGCCCTTTGCCACTTTATCTGGCGGCGAGCAAACGAAAGTTCTATTGGCGCGTTTGTTCGTTGATGAAGAGAATTTTGCTTTGATCGATGAGCCAACCAACCATTTGGATGTGACCGCTCGCCAACATGTTGCCCGCTATTTGCAGCAAAAAACCGGGTTTATCGTTGTGAGCCATGATCGACAGTTTGTCGATGAAGTCGTCGATCATGTATTGGCGATCGAAAAAAGCCGCTTGGTGTTGTACAAAGGGAATTATTCAGTTTATGAACTGCAAAAGCAGCAAAAAGATGCCTATGAGCAAGAACAAAACAGCAAGTTGAAAAAAGAAATCGGTCGTTTGAAGCAGACGGCAGCCGAGAAAGCGGAGTGGTCCCGAGGACGCGAACGGGACAAATTAGGGTCGCCGACCAAAAAAGGCAGTGGGGCAATCTATGATACGGGGGCGATCGGTGCCCGAGCGGCACGGACCATGAAGCGCTCGAAAGCGATCGTTAAACGGATGGAAGATCAAATTCAAGACAAGTCTGCGTTGTTAAAAGACATTGAGTGGATCGATCCTCTGAAAATGACCCCGCTTGTTAGCCATCATGACGTGTTGCTGGAAGCAGAGCATTTTCAGCTCGGCTATGAGAAGCCTTTGTTTAAACCGCTGACGTTTGCGATCCGTCAAAAAGAGCGCTTGGGGATTCAAGGGGCCAACGGATCTGGCAAGTCCAGTTTGATTGCGAGTATTTTAGGTACTTTCGAAGGACAGCAGACAGGGACGATCAAAACAGCCCATGGGATCACCATCAGTTATGTTCGACAAAACTACGAGGACAATTGTGGGATGCTGACAGAGTTTGCCCAAGAACATGGCTTGAATTATCAAGATCTGCTAAATAATTTGAAAAAACTTGGCTTGGAAAGAGCTGTTTTTCAAACGCCGATCCAGCAAATGAGCATGGGGCAGCGTAAACGCGTGGAACTAGCCAAATCATTAGCAACACCAGCAGAATTGTTTATCTGGGATGAACCTCTGAATTATTTGGATGTCTTCAATCAGAAGCAATTAGAGGAAGTAATCCATTTGGTGGAGCCTTCTATGCTGATCATTGAACACGACCGTTATTTTCTTGAGCAAGTCTCAACGAAATTGCTGACGTTGACGATCGATGAAGTCGAATAACTGAAGGGGAAAAAGGACGATTGTTTTCTTTGGGGAAACCGTCCTTTTTTGTTATTTTAATCGGAGAGATACTGACGATTTTAGTAAGTATTTAATAAGGGTGCTTTTGATAAAAAAGTTGTGTAAAAATAGTGTTATTATACACAGGTATGTATATTTGATAAAATTCATTCATTTTTTCATGAAAATTTTCGAAAAATGACGAAATGTTCGGGATTAGCGGGTAGAATTCCCTTTGAATCACTCATCGTTTTCTCATTGTTTGGTAAATTAATTAAAAATTCTTTCATAATTCCCATTGGTTTTTACAAAACATTTACAATAATAGTATCGAATAAAAACATTCGTTTGTTATGATTAAAATCGAATTTCTTTGAGCGTTTGACCGAAACATCAAGAGTTCGTTTTTTTTGTGACTTGAAATGCCAGTCAACTATTCGGAGGAAAAAGAGAAAATGGAGGGGCAGTTTTGATAGAAGTAGTCGGGTTGAAGAAGGTTTTTGATAATAAGTTCGAAGCCTTGAAAGCAGTAGATTTTACAATAGAAAAAGGCGATTTGGTTTGTTTGTTGGGACCTAGTGGTTGCGGGAAATCGACGATATTGAATTTGATCGCGGGGTTGTTAAGTCCCACCGATGGTGATATCCGCTTTAATGGTACTTCCGTTGTTAAGACGGAGCCGAAAGACCGCAATATCGGGTTTGTTTTTCAGAACTATGCCCTTTATCCCCATATGACTGTGTTAGAAAATGTCATGTTTCCCTTGACAGTCGGAGAGAAAAAAATCAAGAAAAACGAAGCACAGAAAATTGCTGAAAAGTTCATGAAGCTGACCAATATTGAAGAATTAAGTCAGAAAAAACCAGGAACCCTTTCCGGTGGACAACAGCAACGGGTCGCCATTACTCGTGCTTTGGTGCAAAGTCCAGAAGTGTTACTGCTGGATGAACCATTGAGTAACTTAGATGCCCGTTTGCGCTTGAAGATCCGTGAAGAAATTCGTCGGTTAGTCAAAGAAGTAGGAATCACTACGATCTTCGTGACTCATGACCAAGAAGAAGCTCTTTCTATCAGTGATAAGATTATTTTGATGAATGAAGGGATCATTCAACAAAATGATGATCCGCAAAACCTTTACTTAGAACCAAACAATCTTTTCGTAGCGAAATTCATTGGTAATCCAATCATCAACATCTTGCCAGTAGAAGTCAAAGAGGGACAAATGATCCATCCAGCATTCACGATCCCAGTTGACCGCTTTACCGACATTCGCTTCAAGAAACCATTGACAGACGGCCAATATACGTTAGGTATTCGTCCAGAAGATGTGCTGACCACCTTACAAACGGGGTTGTTCCAAACAGAAATCAAGAGTGTGGAGCTGATCGGACGAGAACGAATCTTGAACTTTGATCTGGCTGCTAAACATATGAAATCGATCGTTAGTATTGAAGAAATCATTGAAGAAGGCGCGCAAGTGTCATTTGATTTTCATTACAAAAAAGCCTTTATCTTTGATGAAAAAGGAGAGCGGGTCTACTAATGTTCAAAAAAAATTATAACCCTGAGAACCAACCGAAAGCATGGCTGTTTTTACTGCCTTCATTGGTCATTATTTTCTTATTCAGTGTATATCCGCTGTTTCGTTCCTTCATCATGAGTTTCCAAAAAGGAACCTTGATTAACCAACAGTATGCTGGGCTTGAGAACTATCAAAGGGTTTTAACGGACCCAGTCTTCTTTCGAGCACTGCAAAATACGGCGCTCTTTGCTTTTGCGGTCGTACCGATCGCGTTGATCCTTTCTTTAGCGATTGCGTGGATCATTTTTGAAAAAGTCAAATACAAAAGTTTTTTTGAAACGATCTTTTTTATGCCTTATGTCACGAGTACGATTGCCATCGGGATCGTGTTTCGCTACTTTTTCAATGGCTCTTACGGGATCATCAACTATTTGTTGAGTCTTGTCGGCATTCCACCAGTCAACTGGCTGGATAATGTCAATATGAGTATGACGACCTTGATCATCTTTGGCGTTTGGACGAGCCTCGCCTTCAACATTATTATCTTGTTGGCAGGAATGCGCAACATCGACAAAGAACACTACAAAATCGCAAAAATGTTTGGCGCCACCGATGGCGAGATTTTTCGGAAAATCACCTTTCCGCAGTTGATCCCGACTTTTGCCTTCTTGTTAACGGTCAATCTGATCAGTGCCTTTAAAGTCTATACTCAAGTATATGCCTTGTTTGGCGGACAGCCAGGGATCGCCCGCAGTGCAACCACGGCAGTCTTTTATATTTATGACAAATTCCATATCGCCGGACGTCCGGGGATTGCAATGGCGGCAACCGTGATCTTGTTCATCATTATTTTGCTCGTCACCTTTATCCAAAATAAACTTTTGAAGAAAGTGGGCGAATAAACGAATGAAAAAAATTGTCACGATTGTTTCGATGCTGTTTTTAGCAATTTTAGCAGTGATCACGCTGTTTCCCTTTGTCTATATGATTTTAGCTGGTCTAATGACCTACAGTGAAGCAACCAGTATTCCACCGACGATCATGCCAGAGTCTTTCCAGTGGAGCAACTACGGGGAAGTTTTTACCCGAGCACCGTTTTTACGCTACTTCTTTAATACGGTCTTCGTTTCCGCGGTGACGACTATCGCGACGCTGATCACGGCAATTTTAGCTGCTTTTGCATTAACGAGTCTTGAATTCAAATATAAGCGTCTCGTGATTGGTTTGATGATCTCCTTACTGATGGTTCCATATGAATCGATCATCTTTACCAATTACAATACGATTGCTCGAATGGGCTTATTGAATACGTATAGTGCCTTGATCATTCCGTTTCTGACCAGTATTTTTTACATCTATTATTTAAACGGTTATTTACAAAGTATTTCTAATACCTTTTATAAGGCAGCCAAAATTGACGGTGCCAGCGACCTAGCTTATATCCGCCGAATTTTGATCCCCATGTCTAAACCAGCCTTGGTGACAGTCGGGATTCTGACGTTCATCTCTAGCTGGAATTCTTTCTTATGGCCGTTGTTAGTGACGAATGAGAAAAAATACCGTCTCTTAAATAATGGATTGGCTGCCTTTACCACAGAAAGCGGCAGTGACGTTCATTTACAAATGGCGGCAGCGACCTTGACCGTCATTCCAATTCTGATCATTTACTTGATCTTTAGAAAAGAAATTATCAAAGGAGTGGCTAAAGATGGCATCAAAGGATAAAACAACGATCACCTTCCATAGCGGAATTTTAACGATTGGAGGAACCGTCATCGAAGTTGCGTACAAAGATGCCCATATCTTTTTTGATTTCGGTTCGGAGTATCATCCAGAAACACCCTTACCAGATGAAGAATTACAAACGTTAGTTGCGCATCGCTGGATACCAGAACTGAAAAATGTCTACGATCCACGCTTAGACTACACGTACCAAGGAAGCGAAACGAAAGAATACCAAGAAACAGCAGTTTTTCTTTCCCACGCCCATCTGGATCATTCCAAGATGATCAACTTTTTAGACCCAAATATTCCTATGTACACCTTGAAGGAAACCAAAGCGATCCTCGAAGTATTGAATCAAAAAGGGGACTTCTTGCTGCCCGTTCCTCATGAAGAAAAAAGCTTTGTCCGTGAATTGATCGGCTTAGAACCCCATGATGTGATTCGGGTCGGGGAAATCGAAGTCGAGATCATTCCAGTCGATCATGATGCGTACGGTGCGGCGGCCTTGTTAATTCGCACGCCGGATCATTTTATCGCTTATACCGGTGATTTGCGTTTGCATGGCTATCATCCAGAGCGTACCAAAGAATTCTGTCAATTAGCCAAACACACGGATCTATTGATGATGGAAGGGGTCAGCATCAGCTTCCCAGAAAGAGAACCGGACCCCAAAGCGATCACGGTGGAAAGTGAAACAGAATTGATTGAGACCTTCGTGCGTTTGGTCAAAGAAAATCCCCAACGACAAATTACCTTCAATGGCTATCCAGCCAATGTTGAGCGCTTTATGGCGCTTGTTGAAGCCGCGCCGCGGACGGTTGTTTTAGAGGCGACGCAAGCTGCTTTGTTGAAAGAAATTTTCAATAAAGATGTACCGTTCTATACGATCGATGATCAAGTACCAGCGACTCTCGATCCAGCCTTCGCCATTTCTTATCAGGCATTATGTGCCGACACGAGCCAGTACCTTTGGCAAGCAGTCGCGCATTTTGAAAACTTGCAAACAGGTGGATTGTATATTCACAGTGATGCGCAGCCGTTAGGCGATTTTGATCCAGCTTATCAAGTCTTTTTGGATCAACTGGCAGCACTGGAGATCGAATTTGTCCGTTTGCCAAACTCGGGACATGCGAAACCAGCTGATTTAGATCAGATCATTGCATGGATCGAGCCCCAACGATTGGTTCCAATCCATACGCTGAAACCAGAAAATCTGGTGAATCCGTATGGTGAAAGAATATTGCCGCAACGCGGTGAAAAAATTATTTTAGAGTGATAGAGGAGAGGAAAAAATGAAAACAAAGAAACTTGCATTTGCAGCAGCTGCAGCCGCGACATTGGTATTAGGGGCTTGTGGAAACAACAACGATTCATCTGGTTCTACCGAAAGTGATGAAATCGTTACAGAACTAAGCGAAGATACGACTGTCACCTTTTGGCATGCAATGAATGGTGCGCAAGAAGAATCATTGACGAAATTGACGGAGCAATTCATGGACGAAAATCCAAACATCAAGATCGAATTGCAAAACCAATCCAGCTACTCTGATCTACAAGCAAAGGTGAATTCAACCTTGCCTTCACCAAAAGATCTACCAACTATCACCCAAGCATATCCTGGTTGGTTATGGAATGCTGCCCAAGATGACATGTTGGTTGACCTTGGCGAATACATCAACGATGATACTATCGGTTGGGGTGACCAAGAAGAGATCCGCAGTGCCCTTTTAGAAGGCGCGCAGATCGACGGCGTGCAATACGGGATTCCTTTCAACAAATCAACAGAAATGCTGTTCTACAATGCAGACATGTTAGACGAGTATGGTATTGACGTACCGACAAACCTTGAAGAATTAAAAGAAGCTTCTCAAGAAATCTTTGAAAAATCAAACGGTGAAGTAGTAGGTGCTGGTTTTGACTCATTAAACAACTACTACGCCATCGCAATGAAAAACCAAGGTGTTGATTTTGACAAAGACTTGCAACTAGACAGCGATGAATCAAAAGAAGTCATCAACTACTACCTGGATGGTGTCAAAGAGGGCTACTTCCGAATCGCTGGTTCTGATCAATACTTGTCTGGACCATTTGCCAACGAGCAAGTCGCAATGTATGTCGGCTCAATCGCAGGGGAAGGTTTTGTTAAAAAAGATACCGAAGGCAAATTTGAATATGACGTAGCAGCTCGTCCAGAACCAATCAACTTGCAACAAGGAACTGACTTGTACATGTTCAACAGCGCAACACCAGAGCAACGTACTGCTGCTTTTGAATACATGAAATTCTTGACTTCTCCAGAAGCGCAAAAAACATGGGCAATCGATACCGGCTACATGCCAGTTGTTGAATCTGTTTTGGAAAGCGATGAATACAAAAACAATCCTGAAACAAAAGTGGCTGCCAAATTAGAAGATGCAACCAAAGAATTGTTCTCGATCCCAGTGATTGAAAATGCTGATCCTGCTTACAATGAAATGCGTTCAATCATGGAAAACATTTTGTCTAATACAGATCAAGATGTCGATCAATTGATTGAAAACGCAAAACCACAATTAGAAGATGCTTGGAACCAATAATTCTGAATTTCTTCGTCAAAATAGGGTATAATCAGGGAAACACCTGAGATGAAACACCAAAGGGTTTGTATCATAAGGTTTGAAGACGCAAGGAAGCAAAATTTGCTGGCTTTCGAGGGTTTTCGACTTATGCGCATGCCCTTTTGGTGTATTGAGGGGAAAAGGAGTCTTTTGAATGAAAATCACGTTTTTAGAAACGAGCGATATGCATGGCTATGTTTATCCAACCAATTTTGCCGATGACACGGAACAAGGATTCGGCGTGGCAAAAGTTGCCACCAAAATGAAAGAACTGCGCCAAGCAGCCACCGGACCGGTCGTAACGATCGAAAATGGCGACTTTATCCAAGGCTCGCCCTTAAGCTATTACATTGCCAAAAGCCAGCACTCCGTTGCCGCATTGACCGCTGTCGTCAACCACCTAGACGTTGATGTTCATGTCTTAGGCAATCATGAGTTCAACTACGGTCTGCCTTATTTGCAAGAAGCGATCGCCAGCTACCAAACGCCGGTACTTGCAGCCAATATTTTAAATGAAGCGGGGGAACCATTCTTTGGGCAAGCTTACACCATCATTGAAAAAGAAGGGGTAAAGATCGCGATTTTAGGAATGGTGACGCCCTATATTCCTCATTGGGAACAACCTGCGACGATTCGCGGGATGCAGTTTGTCAGCATCGTTGAGACAGCGAAAAACTATGTACCTTACTTACGAGAACAAGCCGATATTGTTGTTGTCAGTTATCATGGCGGCTTCGAGCGTGATTTAGTCACTGGGGAACCGACTGAATTATTGACCGGCGAAAATGAGGGCTATCAATTATTGCAGGAAGTCTCAGGAATCGATGCCTTCTTCACAGGACACCAGCATCGTGAGATCGCCACAAAAATCAATGGTGTTCCCGTTGTACAGCCCGGTTATCGTGGAAGCTTTATCGGCGCCATCGAATTGACGGTTGAAAAAAATCAGACAGGGGTTCATGTCACAAACAGTACGGCTGCGTTGATCCCTGTTGCGGATGCTGTCCCAGATCAAGAGACGTTGGCTTTGTTAGCACCCATCGAAGAAGAGTTACAAACATGGCTAGATCAGCCGTTAGGCAAAGTCAGTGGGGATATGCGAATCACCGATCCGATGGGGGCACGCTTGAAAGAGCATCCTTATATTGAATTCATCAATCGTGTTCAGATGGCTGCCAGTGGCGCCAAAATTTCTGGCACTGCTCTTTTCAACAATGAAGGCAAAGGCTTTGGCGCAACCATCACGATGCGGGATGTGATTACCAATTATATTTACCCAAATACGTTAGCTGTAGTCAAAATAACAGGTGCCGAATTAAAAGCTGCTTTAGAACAAACGGCGGATTATTTAGCCGTTGTTGACGGTCAGATCGTTTTCAATCCTGCTTTTATTGAACCAAAACCGCAATATTATAACTACGATATGTATGAAGGCATCGAGTATACGATCGATCTTAGTCAACCCGTTGGTCAACGAATCACCCGTTTGGACTTTGAAGAAAAAGCCATTGCGATGGACCAGGAATTAGAGATCGTCATCAACCAATACCGTGCCGTGGGCGGTGGCAACTACGCCATGTTTTCTGCCGAAAAAATCGTTCGTGAGATTCAAGTCGATATGACGGAACTGATTGCTGACTATTTGAAACAGCATCCTCAGATCGAAGCCACGACGAATCAAAACTTTCTAGTGACGTTATAATAGCAAAACAGCCTGCGATGAATGAATCATCGCAGGCTGTTTCTTAATTTTCTACATTACGTACATAGTCATCAAAGTATTTTACCAAATCCGCTTTGACTTGTTGATAGTCTTCTTCGGAATAGTCTTTGTCTTCTAGTTTTGCTTCGAAAAATGGCATGGCCAATTCTTCTCGTAAACGATCCAACACTTGTTCTTGGTTCATAACGTCACCTTTTTCACTTTTGATTTGATTTCATCATAACAAATGAAATGAGGCTGTCAATGCTTCGTAAGTGTCTTTCATTTTTTCTAAACGATTTTTTAAAGAAACAAAATCATCGTCATCATGAAAAAGGACTTGTTTTAATTCAAAATAATAGATCTCAAAAGCATCAAAGAAAGCAATGACTTCCGCTGTTTGCAGCTCTTTGGCAGTATCGCAGCGAATATAGGCTTTTTCAGCGATCGCATACGTTTCCGCAGTCGTTAATAGGACCAATGATTCATTGTATTTGCGGCTCGTCACTAGTTCAAAGGTTGATTGACATTTATTGTAGATATTAGAAAAATCTTTGAGCACGAGTTCCTTTGGTGTTTTATCAAACATGGGGGAATCCTCCAAAACTTTATTTTTTGAATAAGACGCAGACACATTCTGGTGCGTAGATGTCTTTTTCTAAGACAGTCAATTTGCCAGTGGCTTCATCGCGTTTGTATAACGTTAGGTTATCAGAATTTTGGTTGGCACAAACCAGATAATCGTTTGTCGGGTCCAAATCGAAATCGCGAGGGAAGTCGCCTTCTGTTGAGATTGATTGAACAAAAGCCAGGCCAGCGCCTTCATCGGTTACTTCAAAAACAGCGATTGAATTATGGCCGCGATTTGAGCTGTAAACAAAACGTCCATCGTTCGAGATCCGTACCGCAGCGCCACTGTTGAAATCCGTAAAGTCCGCAGGGATCGTTGGCACCTTTTGGATTTTCTCAAAACTGCCATCTGCTTGATTGTAGCGTAAAACAGTCAATGAGCTGTCTAATTCGCCCACTAAGTAAGCGTATTGGTTATTTGGATGGAAGACTAAGTGACGAGGACCAGTTCCGTCTTCTGCCACATAGACAGCTACTTCTGTCAGTTTGCCATCTTCTGAAATATCATAAGTATAGACCCGGTCCGTTCCAAGGTCACAAACTGCTAAACGTTGGTCTGGTGTTAAGTCAGTATAATGGACATGAGGTTTGTCTTGGTTTTCATGAGAGCCGACGGGTTCATCATGGTAGATGCTGTCCGTTGCTTCGATGCTGCCATCTTCTAGAATTTTATAAACATTCACTTCACCTTTGTGGTAGTTGGCACCATATAAAAGCTGACGGTTTTCATCAACTGCTACATAGCAAAGGGGTGCGCCTTCTTCCGTTGCGGTATTCAGCAAGGTAAAGTCTGGGGTATAAGCAGCGGCGCCACCGTTGCCAGCTACTTCTGTGACGCTGTAAACTGCTTCTTTTTTACTGCGGGCAAGATAAGTCGGACTTTTTTCTTCCGCGCATAAGGTCAAATCGGTCAGTGTTCCTTTTTCCGTATCTAAAGCGATCGAATAGATCCCTTTACTTTCGCGACGAGTGTACGTACCCAAATAAATCGTTTGCAACATAAAAAAACCTCCTAATAGTTTCATTCCTCTTTAATTCTACCATAGAATGCGGTTTTGGGCGGGTAGAAAAACTCTTTATGTTATAATAAACGAGAAGATAGAAAGGGGAGTTTGTCATATGAAAAAAGGGACGATCAAAGAAATTGGTCCACAAGCGATCGATTCGCAAGAAAGAATGATCATCTTCTTTGGGGAAGAAGCGACCGATACATTGCGAGAATATTCAGTCATCCAAACGATTCCTGATTCGCAAGCGTTAGTCGTAAAGAAAGAGGATCAGATTACTTTTGGTGATCAGACCTATCAAGTCCAATATGTAGGAACGGTGGCTAACCAAATCCTGCAAACGATCCAGCATGTGACCTTTGTCTTTGACGAAGTGCCGGCTGAAGAACCGCTTTCAAGTGCGATTTATTTAACGCCAACTGTTTTGCCGAACCTCGAAGTCGGCATGCAAGTGGCGTACAACTAGGAGGCAAAGAATGTCATGAAAGAAACGCAGAAAAAGCCGCATTCCTGGTTTTGGAAATGGTTTTTAAACAATCAAGCAGTGACCAGCTTGCTGGTCATTTTATTGATTCTCTTAATTTTGCTGCTCTTCACGAAAGTTTCATATTTGTTTGAGCCTGTCTGGCAATTTTTAGCCATCGTCGGATTGCCAATCATTTTGGCTGGGATCTTGTATTACTTGATGAATCCCACTGTTGACTATTTGGAGCGCAAAGGAATCAAACGAATTTACAGTATTTTTGGTCTTTTTGTTTTGGTGGTTGGTCTGATTGTCTGGGGGGTGGTGGTCATCATTCCTAAGATTCAAGAGCAATCCATGAGTTTTGCGGATAATCTGCCGGGGTATTTGACGATTATTGAGAATAAGGTGAATGAAATCTTGTCTGATCCAATCTTCTCGCAAGTCCAAGATCAGATCGAAGCTTCCAATGAGAAGTTGATTTCTTCTCTGACGGATATCGTCCAAAATCTTTCCCGCAGTACGATTCAAAATCTAGGTAGTTTCTTCGGGGCCGTTGCGACGATCGTTTTAGCGGTCATTACCATGCCGTTTATTTTGTTCTACCTACTGAAAGATGGCCGCAAACTAGCCCCTTATTTTGTCAAATTTTTACCAACCAAAATGCGCCAGCCGTCACTGATCGTTTTAAAAGAAATGAATGACCAGGTATCCTCCTATATTCGGGGACAGCTGACAGTGGCGTTTGCGGTCGCAGTGATGTTTATGATCGGCTTTAGTATTATTGGCTTAGATTATGCCATCACACTGGGGATTGCAGCGGGATTTCTAAATTTGATCCCTTATTTAGGCTCCTTTTTGGCCATGATCCCTGCGGTCTTTTTAGGAATCGTCGGCGGACCCGTGTTACTGATCCAAGTTCTGATCGTTTTTGTTATTGAGCAAACCATTGAAGGACGCTTGATTTCGCCATTAGTTCTAGGAAATGAGTTGTCGATCCATCCTGTCACGATCCTGTTAGTCCTCTTGACTTCAGGAAAATTGTTTGGTCTTGTTGGGGTCATTTTAGGGATTCCTGTCTATGCGGCTGCCAAGGTGATCATTACCCATGTGTTTGAATGGTATACGCGGGTTTCCTCCTTGTATGAAGAGGAAGAACCAATCCTCGAAGCACCACCAGAGGACACCCCAGAAGTTTAGCAGCTTCGAGTGCAAAAGAGTCCATACGTATTATCAACGGTACAGCCTTTTTCTGTGGGCTGTACCTTTTTTGTGCGGATAAAAAGAGCCAGCAATCATTGGAAAGTAACGGAAGATTTACAACCTATGAACGATGATTTGTGAGAAATCGACAGCTCTTTATTCAATAGAAAGAGCGAGGGAGTAGTGTCTTGGACCCGATTGACTTCGCAGGAACAAAAGAATATAATCTAGTTATATAAATCATTTATATAATGTGACTTGTGCTTAAGGAGGGGCTTGGATGCCAAAACAACGAATAACAAAGGAAATGGTGGTTGATGCCGCTTTTGAGATTGCTCGAAAAGGCGGTATGGAGCAAGTGATTGTCAAAAATATTGCGGAAAAGTTAGGCTGTTCAGTCCAGCCCATTTATAGTTATTGCACCAATATGGCGGGTCTGCGAACAGAAGTAGAGCAGAAAGCACGGCAATTTTTACAAGCGTATCTAGAAGCCCATAGCGACCCCCAGGATCTGTTTCGCAGTACCGGACACGCGTATTTGCAATTGGCGAAAGAAGAACCCCAAATTTTGAGAATTTTTGTCTTACAAAAAAGAGCGAATGTTTCGTCATTAGAAGAGCTGTATCAGTTGGAGACGAATCCTCAAGTAGCAAAAAGGATTGCCGCCGATTTGAACATCAGCATAGAAACCGCCAAACAGCTGCACTTGCATATGCTCATTTACACGATCGGAATCGGCACGATTTTCGCAGTAACGACACCAGGTATTCCACTAGGTGAAATCTATGCACAACAGGAAGAAGCTTACGAGATGTTTTTGAAACAGGCAATAGATGGCACAAAAAGTAGGTCGCAGTCCTAACTGCAGGGAGGAATTCCTCATGAAAAATGGCATTATTGTTTATCAATCGAAATACGGCGCTGTCAAAAAGTATGTCCACTGGCTTCAAGAAGCAACAGGTTTTCCCTGCCTAGAAACCCCAAAAGCCAAAATAGCTGAAGTAATGGATTATGACACAATTATCTTCTGTGGGGGAATCTATGCTTCGGGTATTGCTGGACTGTCCTTTTTAAAAAAGAATAGCAATCAGCTAAAAGGCAAAGAGATACTCATCTTTTGTGCGGGAGCTTCTGTTCCTGAAAAAGTGGTAGTGAAAAAACTCAGAGAACAGAATCTCACGGGTCCGCTAAAGGACATCCCCTTTTTTTACGGAAGAGGACAATGGCAGGAAAGCAAAATGAACTTTTTCGATCGAACCTTAGTGAAAATGTTAAGAAAAGCGGCCGCTAAAAAAGAGCCACACACCTATGACCCACAGACGAAGGTACTCATGGAAGCCAATGGACAAGATTGCGATTGGACGGATAAAAAATACTTGGTTCCGTTGGTGGATTATTTGGAGCAGGAATTGTATTGAACGAGCACAAGCGCTTTATTGAGGTTTTATGAATCAAATGAGCAATAAGTGACCAGAGTGTAAGAACAGAACAAAATTAGTTTACTGCGAATAGATTTTTTGTTGTGACACCAAGAGTCTGCAACTAAGTTCTTAAAATTGTTTGATCTATTCCTAAAATTCAATGAGTAAGTAGAATGCCGATCACGCATGAGAGGATGTCTTATGCGTGACGGTTTTTTTGTTTATAGCTTATCTTAATAGAAAAAACGGGAGTAGCTGATTCCTTTGTTTATAAAATTCTCAGACATTGTATCTAATAGTTCTATTTTTTAGCTTTGCATGATGAACATTTTTGTGAAGCTGAACGTTAAACCAGGTCTTTCAAGTGCTAAAAAAATAAGCAGAGAAGCTATCTCTGTATGTACAATGTATATTCTTTCTAAATGCAAGATATCTTTCGTTGCGGGCTTTTTTATGGCTTGGACGGATTTGACATATTGTTGCAAGAAATACATATGGTCGCTGAAAACATTGGTTGCGTATACTGAATGCAAGACAAAAGAAAACCTTGCGAGGTCAAGAAAATGTGGATTTTAGCAATTGATATTGGCGGTACTGCTATTAAATGTGGGTTAGTGAATAGTCAAGGGGAACGCAGACAATTGACTCAATTTCCTATGAACAAGGAATATTCCACAGTCACGCAACGTATATGTCGACAGATCGATGCATTCTATGCAGCAGCATTTGATGGCATCGCTATTAGCTCAACGGGACTGGTTGATCCACAAAGCCAAGAAATCGGGATGACATCACCTTTATATGAAGGATTTGGTAAAAGACTGGTTAAGCATTTGCGCAGTACATACCAATGTCCAGTTGCTGCCGAAAATGATGGCAACTGTGCGCTATTGGCAGAAAAATGGTTGGGTCACGCTCAAAATTGTGCGTCCTTTGCGACAATTGTCCTAGGTACATCCGTTGGCGGTGGCTTGATGATCGATCATCAATTGATTCGCGGCAAACACTTACTAGCAGGAGAGTTTGGTTATCTGCTTTTTCCGACCGAAAGGAAGGATTGGGAACTTTGGAGCATCGCAGGGTCAACCAGAACATTAGTAGAGAAAACAGCAAAACGTATCGGAGACCCAACAATCAATGGCCAGCGTATTGATACACTGGTTCAAGAACAAGATCCGCGATGTCTGCCAGTAGTAGCTGATTTTGTCGATAAACTGGCGGC
The DNA here is from genome assembly GCF_051714285.1 of Enterococcus sp. AZ149. Taxonomy (NCBI): domain Bacteria; kingdom Bacillati; phylum Bacillota; class Bacilli; order Lactobacillales; family Enterococcaceae; genus Enterococcus; species Enterococcus sp. AZ149. The sequence goes on along the minus strand of NZ_JBIORO010000001.1, from coordinate 3,002,119 downwards.
GGCTTGCTATAGCCTGCAATATATGATTGATCCGGAAATCATCTTGATTGGCGGTGGAATCAGTGCGAGCCGTTTCTTGATCCCACATGTAAACGCACGATTAGCTATGATTGCTGAGCAGATTCCTAGTACTGTTATCGTGCCAAACATTTGTGCCTGTCGTTTCGGCAATGAATCTAATTTATTGGGCGCTTGTTATAACTGGTTAAGAAAATACAAGCCTGATAGCTGACTTGTAAAAAAGCATTGTTTTTTATTAAAATAAAGCGTATTTTATTAGAGTATCATACATTCTTTTCTCCTAAATAAGTACCGATAAATGAAAGCGTTTTTGAGCTTTCGAAATAACAGAGAATAGGTGATGCAAATGGGAAAGTACACGGAACTGAATCGTCAAAAACTATTTAGGGGAATCATTCGTGCCATCAGCTCTTATTTAATCGTGTTTTTAGTGCCTTTTTTAGCCGTGTCATGGATTTGGTATGATACATCTGTCAAAAGTATCAATGAACAAGTGATGCTGACCGCTAGAAATCAATTGATTCAGTTGAAATATTCTTTAGAAAATACGTTTATTCAATTGAATTATCTGACGCAAAAAATGACCAATGATCATGTTGTCTCATTGAAATATTTGCAGCATCCTTACTTGACCAAAGAAGCAAGAGAGGCCATGCAAACGTACAAAATCACCAACGACTTAGTCGAAGAAGTCTATTTATATTATAAAGAGTCCCCAGCAACCTTGTATTCAACCGTAGGATCATTCTCTTTTGACACATTTTTGAAAAAAGTACTGCCGAAAAATGAAATGGGCCAGGAACAGTTAGCCGCACAATTGGATTCCTCAGCGCCTACATTGTTGACATTAGAAGGCGCCGGTGAGGAGCAGCGATATTCCCGTTTCTTTTATATCGTTCCCATTCAAAGTGAAGAGATGACTGTCTATGGCTCAGCGATCTATGAAATCAAAGAGAACAATTTGAAGAGAATTCTTGATCTCAGCAATAACGATGGGATCAGTAACACCTATATTATCAATGATGAGTACCAGTTATTAGCCAGTACCACCAATGATGAGTTAGCGCGCTTTTTAAATCATCCCGAACGCATGAAAAAAGGCATTCAAACAGGACGAATGCGGTTTGAACAATCAACGTATTTTGTTCAAGCGATTGCCAATAATGAATTGAATATTTCAGTGGTAGCCGTTGCTAATCCGAATCAAGCGCTGGCATCGGTCAACCGTGTACAAGAGCAGTTCGTCCTAGTATTTATCGCCATATTATTTACGGGTATCACTGCAGTCGTGATGCTTGGGTTACGTAGTTATCGCCCAATTCGCAAAATCGAAAATCTGGTTCAGGAGTTTCATCGGGACCCCAAAATGACCCTTCATTCGATGGATGATGTCCATAATACCTTGGCGGCATTTTTGGTTGAGCACCAAGAACTACATCAGGAAGTCCGCCTGCAAACACCTCATGCCAGAGAGCAAGTGCTGCGCAAATTAATGAGCGGACGTTTTCGGTCCGAGCAAGAACTGGCTTTGCTTTTAGAAGCGGTTCATGTCTGCTTTCCTAAGTCAAATTACTTTGTGATCGCCATCGATACGAAAACTGTGGATTCCAAAGCCAAGCAAGGAGATAAAAAATTTCTGATCGATTATATCGAGGAAATCAAAGAGGCGGATTATACGGCATATGCGACGGAAATTTTATCCAAAGAAATGTTAGCCTTGACCGTAGGGTTTGTTGATGGCAAAGAACAACAAGAAATTGTGGATGCCATTGCGGAAAAAATTACCCATGCGATCTCCCTAACACCCACAATGGGTGTCGGTATGACGGTCGATCAACTAACCGCCATCAATGAATCCTATATCGAAGGGTTGGCAGCACTGGAAAATCAAGGGAGTCAAGGCAAGCAAATCAGCTACTATGCGGAGCTTTCCAAAGAGACCAATCATTTGCCAATCAATTACCCAGACAATCAAAAATTAAAATTGATCCAAGCCTTGAATCAAGGAAATATTGAGATTGCCAGTGAAACGATCCAGCGGTTGATCGAAGAAGGCGAGAGTAAACAGACTTCGCCTCGTGTCCAAAAAATGTATGGCTACTACTTGTTGAATACGATCGCGCAAGTCGGCGGTGAATTGGTGGGGGCAGAAGTACTGCATACCGCTTCTGAAAGTGCTGATTTCAACAGCTTGAATCAATTGCAGTCTGCCTTGTTAACGATTGCCCAGCAGATTTGCACGAAGGTGCAGAAACAGCCGCTGGATGATGAGTCGGAAATGAATGAGAAAATCTTCAGTTTTATCCAAGAAAATTACCATTCCTCACAGCTCTCCTTGGAATCGGTGGCAGAGGAGGTTGGTGTTTCTGTCTCTTATGTCAGCCGTTTTGTAAAAAAAGAAAGCGGCAAAACCTTCTCCAAATATATTCAAGAACTAAGACTGAAAAAAATCAAAGAGGAACTGATTGAAACAGATTTGCCAATCAAAGAAATTATTCGCAACAATGGGTATTATGATGTTTCCAATTATACGAGAAAGTTCCGAAAAATAGTGGGTGTGACACCAGGGCAATACCGTGAAATGAACCAAAAAATGAGAAATTATTGAAAGTATGGGGGAAAATGAGATGAACAAACAAGTTGATTTGACAAAAGTTCAGCAACGAGCAGCCGTCTTTTTTGAGGAAATAGGTTGGCAGTCGGCGAAAGATCCGTTACCGAAAATAGTGATCGATCCGCAGCTGGATGCTGATTTTCGATTTGAAAACCAAACAATCAGTGTGTCCTCGCCAGAACATGCCTTTTACGCGTTAACCAAATATGGCCGAGATCAGGCGACGGGTCAATTAGCACAGAAAAGCTATATAGCAGCGCTTAAAGAACGCTGTCTGATGATCGATATCGGGCGCAAATTTTATTCGCTAGCTGATTTGAAAGCAATCGTTCGCAGCATGGCTTGCTTCCAATTCACGCATCTGCAACTTCATTTTTCGGAAAACGAAGGCTTTCGGATTGAATCCCAGCAATTTCCAGAAATTGTTTCGGAAGAATGTTTGACCAAGCAAGAAATTCGTGAATTGATTGCGTATGCTCGAAATCATGCAATTGCCATTATCCCTGATTTTGATTCTCCTGGTCATTTGCGTCAAGTCCTAGCACAAAAACCTCAATGGCAATTGCCGACAGCAGATGGCACTCGTGATGATCGAGCACTGAACATTTTGGATTCAGAAGCGGTAGCCTTTATTCAGGAAGTTTATCGAGAATATGCGCAACTGTTTGAAGACAGCACCTATTTTCACATCGGGGCCGATGAGTTTATTGATTTTGACCAGTTAGAAAACTTTCCACAAATGATCGAAGCTGCCCGCGAGCGCTATGGGGAAAAAGCCAGCGGAATCGAAGTCTTTATTGATTATGTCAATGAGCTGGTGGCCTTTGTTGAAAGTCTCGGCTTTGTTGTGCGGGTCTGGAATGATGGTTTTTACCGCTTGAATCGCCAAGAGCAGACAACGTTGACGGAGAATTGTCAAATCTCCTATTGGACCCGTTGGAACCAGAATATGGCGCCGGCGGATGTCTTTTTTGAAAAGGGCTATACCATGATCAATCACAATGATAATTTTTTCTATTATGTCTTAGGAGAAGCAGCAGGGTATACCTACCCAACTTACGAAAAAATCAGCAATGAATTCCAGTTGACGACGTTTGCCAATGGACAACCAGTTGCACAGGAACAGCTTGCCCAAACACAGGCGATCGCTTTATCCGTCTGGGCGGATGTACCTGAGGCTCAGACTAGTCGTGAAGTGATCCAAGCGATTTTTTGGCTCCAAACGGCCATTAGCCAAAAAGTTTATAATGAGCCAAATCGACCAAAAGAGACATTTCGAAAGCTTTATGATGGGTGGGAAGCGACATTTAGCTGATTGTTAGAGGAATTGGGTGAAAGGGCACATCGCTGACAATCCCTGTTGTTTTCTTTATGATGAATAAGTTTAGTGACAAGTGAAACAAAAGCCAATAGTATTTTGATAAAATGAACGTAACTCCGAGTGAGGGGAGAAATGGAGCAATAAGTGATCATAGACATTCAACCGTTGAAGAAAAAAGATATCCTTGAAATGGATCAAATGTTTTTAAAGCAAGGGTGGCCTTCTCGCCAGCAGCTCTTGATGGAGTATTTAAACGAACAAGAAGCGGGGGAGAGATACATTTTGCTTGCCAAAATAAACAACAAAACTGCCGGGTATTTGACATTGGTCCCTCTAGCAAAGCACGGACCATTTAAAGGCTTGTACCCAGAAATTGTGGATTTTAATGTTTTTGAATCCTATCAAAAACAAGGGGTAGGCAGTCAGCTTTTAAAAGCAGCCGAAGAAAAGGCACGAGAAATAGCTGCCGTGGTGACATTAGGGGTAGGTTTACACAATGGTTATGGATCGGCCCAGAGACTGTATGTAAAACAAGGCTATATTCCAGATGGATCTGGTGTTTGGTTCAATAATCAGAATTGTGCGATGAATGTGCCTTGTTGTAACAATGACGATCTTGTTCTTTATTTGTCTAAGGAACTTTGACCCTCCCGTGGTAAGTACCTTTAAAAAAGGATCAATCCCGCAGCATGTTTGCATGTTCTCATCACCTGTTCAACAAGCTAGCTACTTTCGTATAAGCGAATTTGGGGAGTTTTTGAAAAAATAGCCATAAAAAATGACTAGAAACGATCAGTTTCTAGTCATTTTTTTGTAAAGAAAGTAAGGACAATGTTTTTGTATCAATAAAATATTCATTTAGGACAGTGCAATAGGCGCTTACGTTTCTTTTAAAGTGATTTCGACCACTGGTACCAACACATCTGGGGGGCAGACGGGTAAGCTGAGAACAAGGTCCTCTTTGTTGATGATGGCTTCCGTTGACGTGAGAACTTCCTCGGGATCAAATCCTCGATAAAACAACTCGGAGCCATCATGTAAGAAACGGATATGCTTCACGCATCCTGCAAGTCCCGGAAGATGTAAGGATTTGTAGGGGTAGGAGAAGAGGTGCAAGTAAAGTTTATTCCCGTTTTGGGTGTAACGACTGTCAATAGGCGGTTGAAAAGTGCTGGCACCACAGCCGATAATCGCTTGCTGATGATAATGCATCCATGAACCGATGGCTTCTAAATGGCCGTGAGTTGGTAAGTTGATTTCTCCACGAGCATTCGGGCCGATATTTAAGAGAAAGTTCCCATCTTTTGCTACTGTGTCAATCAGCATTTTGGTCATCATTTCACTGGATTTCCAGTGCTGAGCATCACGATCATAGCCCCACGTTTCGTACATCGTTTGGCACGCTTCCCATATTAAAGGCAATCCATTCGCTTCTAATGGTTTGTCTGGTTGGAATTGCTCAGGGGTGGTAATCCCTCGGCCCAAATCCAAACGGTCATTCAGTAACATCTCCGGCTGTAGACTTCGGCAAATTTCTTCGATCCGCTTACTATCCCAATCGGCGGCACCCTTGCCTTTTGACCAGCCCCAATCTCGATGGCTATAAGGAAAATCAAACCACATATAATCGATGGTTCCATAATTGGTCAATAGTTCGGTGACTTGACCAGCCAAAAAATCTTGATAACGGCGCATGTCCCGCTGGTCATTGGCTTGACGGGCTTGAATAGTCTCTCGTTGCGGATGCAGGCCGTCGAGCGTGAAATCTGGATGATACCAATCGATCAGCGAATGATACAGTCCGACCTTAATGCCTACCTTGCGAAATGCCGGCAGCAGTTCTGCTAAGAGGTCTCGCTTGAATGGGGTGTTGGTTACTTTGTAGTCGCTGAGCGCGGTGTCCCAAAGGGCAAAGCCTTCATGATGTTTCGTTGTGAAGACCATGTATTGAAAACCGGCCTTCTTTGCGGTTTGAGCCCATTCCTCCGCGTTGAAAAGATCAGGATCAAACTGAGAAAAATAGTTCTCGCGATAGGTGGTGGGTTCAATTTTTTCTGTCGTCATAAACCATTCGTGTCGAGCGCCAATACTGAATAGGCCGAAATGGATGAATAAGCCAAACCGATCATGGAGGAACCAGTTTGGGTCAGGGTAGTCGGCAGGCCAATTTTTATACGTTCTCATTAAAAATAACTCCTTTTTCAATCACTTAAAGAAATTCTGTATTCGTCATGACTGTTTCTTGAATTTTCCAGCCATCTGCTTCCTTGACAAAGGTATGGTAAGCCTCTGTGATGTGGTCACGGTAAGAAGAGTCTTTTGGGCTGATCGTTTTCTGTTGAGCCGCGACCAGCATGGATCCTGTCTCTTGTTTAACAACTTCAAAAGAAAGCAGCGTGTGCTGCAGCTGTTCTTCTGCAAAAAAATCAGCTAATTCTTGGGTCGTCTCTGCTCGTGCCGCTGCCACTAGCGTTGCGGCATAGGCTGACGCGTCTTGGTCAGAGGCTGCTTGTAAATTTTCTTTCAGCACTGCCAAACACGCCTCCGCCGCTGCTTGATTTGTAATATTGCCTGTCATCTCCAGTTTTTCTGAAGGTTGGGCATGAACTGGAGCAGAAGAACCGGTTGTTAGAAAATAGAGAAAGAATAGGCTAACAATAGCCAGCAGACTCACGATGACGGTTCGGCGCAGCAAGGATGTTTTCATAAGTTCTCACTCCTTCTTTTAAACATCAGAAATTTTCCCCGCACTATAGATTCCATGAAATAAATTGCGACCCACAGAAGTACTGCCACTGAAAGGGGTCACCATTGGTAAGGACGGTTGAGTCAATTCTTCCAACGTATCGAGCTCCCCGTCCAAGAAGGCAGTAAGCCGCCAAAGTGTCGTATCGCAGCGCATCAGCAAGGCGCCGTATCGCAGATCGATAATTTCAAAACCGAAAGGTCGATTCCAGTCAAACCAGACTTGACGATGGGCTTCATAAAGGGATTGCAAGGCGGATTTATAGACACTGAGCGCATCTACTGCTTGGTGCAGTCCGGTGCGATCCTTGCTTTTATAGGCACTGGTGATCTGGGTGGTAATACAGGCTTTTTGTGCCAAAACATCAGCCAGCTGCTGATAAAAGGCAAACATCGTTTGTGTGTCCCGTGTTGCTTTCACAGCAGCCAACTCTTGAGCCAATGTTTGATAGTGGGATGCAAAAGAAAGATCAGTTAAATTTTCTTGATACAAGCCATACAGCAAGTCTTGGTAGAGCAACAGCTTGCTGGGGTTTTCTCCGTGAGGATTGTTTTTTGGCACACCTGCAGTTTGATCAAAGCGATCAAGCAGTAAAAAGTCGTTGGCTATTGACTGGTGAAATAGCTGAAATTTTTTAGTTAAATTCTCTAACGAAAGGTCGTTTCCAAACTGCGCTTCACTGAAATATTGCAAACCTAGTAGCGCAGCAATCAATGGTGTTTCAGCTCCGTCGTCGCCCCAAAGTGTGGCATAGACTTCTTGGACATCGTTTTCTTTGGCGGCTTGCAAGGCGTGATGCATGGTGGCGAAACTTTTGCCGTAGTTCGGCGCCAAACCGTTCCAAGTCCAGATACCTCCAGCAAAGACGATCGGCTGTTTTAATTCCCGATGTTTCGCAAACATTCGCTGATAAGAGGCATGATCATGATGATAATAATCCCAGTAAACCATTTTGACCGCAGGAAGGTCAGCAAATAATTCTGTCGGAAAACACACGTCTGAATCGTAGTAATCACCCGTAGGCGCACCGATTCTAAAAAACATATCGCTCCACATCATCGGCTCAAAACCTATGTTTTGACAAAGCGCAGCTACCTGCTTTAGGTGTGCGGCCATAATCGTGAAACGGTCTTTTAAACCGTGCAATACCAAATATCTTCCTTTCCCCAATTGGTGTGCTTCATCCATGCCAATGTGTAGCTGATCCGTCGTAAAACACGAACGGATCGAACGGATCGCTGCTTCCAAAAAGGTATATGTTTCTTCTTCTCCCACCAGTAAAATATCTTCCGTGTCCCGAATGTTTTTAGTAAATCCCCATTTTAAGGGATTCGTTAAGTGTGCCAATGTTTGAATCGCCGGAATCAAAGTTACACCTATAGATTGCGCGTAGCTATCAAGCTTCTTTAACTCACCTTGTGTATAACGGCCTCGTAAATGACCAAAATAAGGATACTCTGGAATTTCATAAGTGTCTTCCATATAAAGCATGAGGCGATTAAGCCCCATCTTGCTTGTCAATAGAATAAAGCGTTGCAGTTTTTCAACGGTCATTACTGCATTGCGGGACAGATCGATCATTGGTCCAATTGCTTCAAAATGCGGCTGTTCTTCTAAGACATAGACTGGGCGGTCTTCATGCACCCATAAAGTTAATGCCCGAAATAAATGGGCCTTTTCTTGATAGTAAATGATTGTTGCTAGCGGACCATGGCAAATTTTCAGAGAACCGGGCCGTTGAATCAGCTGTAATGGATGCCCTTGCGGTGATTCTCGCAACGCTAGTTCCGGTAGTATGTGACTAAAAAAATCATCAAGATTTTCATTACTTTGGATAAAAATGTCTTTCATTACGAACGTCCCTTCTTAAGTTTCTTTTATCAGCAATGATTCTGAACGTTGGATCGCTTGAAAAGAGAACCAACTATTTGGAAAAAGGAAAAAAGGAACAAAGCCGATGACTAATAAAATCGGTAAAAAAGTCAAAATGATTGTAGTTACTAAGATTCCCAAAATCATCGCAATCGTTTGGGGAATACTGATAACCATCAGTATTACTGCTTGCTTAAAATAGTGAAGAAGGGGCAAGTCATAACGCAAATACACTGGCAGCAGATACAAGCTGATCAAAAGGGCACTGATAAACAACAGCAGCAAAAAAAAGTGAATCAAGCTATTTTGGATAAAGGTACTAGAGATGCGCAATTCTAGCCATAAGAAAAGCAGCAAACCCGCTTGCATGGCTCCTAATTGATTGGCGCGACGGAAATTTTTTTTCACGACAGTTCTGAACCAAGGCTTCAAAGCCGCTGGGCGTTCCTTTTTTTGGAAACTGTTGAAAAAAGCTTGGATAATCGTAGCGGTGGCAGGGAAAATGCCTAAAAGTATCCCATATCGAAATACCCAATAAAACCAAAGAAACTGCAATTTTAGGCAATGGAGGAGCCATTCACCGACTTGATAGGAAACATGATAAAGACCATTGGATTGTTTCATAAAATCCTCACTTTCTTACGGATAACCATTTTGTATCCGCTTTAATTGTTGTCCTTATCGTACCATTGATCCATGGATAATGGGCATGGATGAAAAAATCACACATCCCATACAGGAAAAACACAGCAAATATATTTGATCCGCTTTATTTCTCCTAACGCTTTTATGGAAGGAAGCTTTTTTCGTTACAAATTTTACAAACGCTCTTGCTTGGTTTAACACAGTAAAAAAAGTTACATATTGTTAGATGGACTTTTTTTCGCTTACATTTAGAACAAAGAAAGGAGTGCAAATGCATGACAAAAATTCGCGGCGATATTGAAGAAGCCAAGGAGAGAGAGCAAGCAGCGTGGGTCCCAGAAACAGAAATGCTCAAGCAGCGTCTGGAATGGTTTCAAGACTTGAAATTCGGAGTAATCTTCCATTATGGGCTGTATGCTGAAGCGGGGATCGTTGAATCATGGCAATTATCTGAAAAAGATGAATGGGCTAGAGAAAACCAGCCCTATCGAGAAACTATCGAAGCACTGCGTTTGGATTATTGGCAGTTGATTAATCAATTTGAGCCGAAGAAGCTGGATACCCGTAAATGGGCCAAGATCTGTAAGAAGGCGGGATTTAAGTACTGTTTATTCACAACAAAGCATCATGATGGGTTTTCGATGTTCAACACAATGGAGTCAGAGTTTAAAATCGGCGGGAAATTAAGTCCCTTTAAACGCGACATTTTACAAGAAGTGTTTACGGCGTTTCAAGAAGCAGGGATTGCAACAGGAGCCTACTATTCTAAAGCTGACTGGTATTCTCCTTTTTACTGGTTGGATGATGATACCGTCAAAGGCCGTCATGCTAGCTATGACACCCACCTTCACCCAGAAATCTGGGCGCGCTATGTGTCATTTGTGCATCGTCAGATTGTAGAGATTACTTCCAATTACGGAAAAGTCGATTTTCTTTGGTTAGATGCTGGTTGGTGCGGGCAAGGAAAAGAAGACCTACAAATGGATCGTTTAGCTGAGATTGCACGTGAGAAACAGCCGGAATTGATCATCGTTGATCGAATGATGGGTGGCCGTCATGAAAACTATGTGACACCAGAACGCAAAATTCCTGCATTAGCAGAAATTCCTAAAAAAGTTTGGGAAAGCAATATCCCGATTGGGAATGATTGGGGATATGTGCCGAATGATACCTTCAAGAGCAGCCAAGAACTGCTGGAAACCTTGATTGAGGTAGTCAGCAAAGGGGGAAATTTGATTTTAGGTGTCGGCCCAACACCTGATGGCGAATTTACATTCGAAGAGACCCAACGCTTAGAAGAAATCGGCAATTGGTTGGCGCTATATGGTGAAGGCATCTATGAAACGCGGGCGAAACCAATAGCTTGGCCAAATGAATGGCATTTGACCCATCAAAAAGAGGGCAAGGCTCATTTTGCATTTCGCAGTATCGCTGCAGGCGCTTGCGAACAGATTCCTTTAACAGAGATCGGCGCAACTGAAGAAGACGAGCTAATTGATCTAGCCACTAAAAAAGCGTTACCAGTCTATAAAAACGCTACCGAACCGTACCTCTTATGGTCGGATATCAGTCAGCCGAACGTTGGGGCAGTTGGGATTCGCGTTTCGACACATAGGGAAAAAAATACACATTGATTTGAAAGCGAATACAATTCATGATAAGGCTAACACCAAGCAAGGAGGAGGAAGAATGGAAACAGCGCCAATCAGACAAACCGTTTCAGTACCTAAAACAAAGAAACAAGATATAAAAATGAAGATCAAGAAAAATCGGCAATTGTACTTGTTTGTGTTGCCAGCATTTTTGATTATTTTGATTTTCTCTTATGGACCGATGTATGGAATCATTATTGCATTCAAGGATTATATGCCTTCATTAGGGATTTTGGGCAGTCCTTGGGTTGGATTTAAACATTTTCAACGTTTCTTCGATTCCTATTATTTTTGGGAACTCATCAAAAATACTTTAGGAATCAGTATCTATTCGTTGGTTGTCGGTTTTCCGCTGCCGATCATCCTGGCATTGGCTTTGAATGAGATCAAAGACGGCCCGTTTAAAAAGATTACCCAAACAGTCACTTATGCCCCAAACTTTATTGCTGTGGTGGTCATGGTTGGTATGGTCATTGCTTTCTTATCTCCCTCAACAGGGATCATCAATCACCTATTAGAATTTTTGGGTTTCGAGCGGATCAGCTTTATGACCAATCCTCGTTGGTTTAAAACGATTTATGTCCTGTCCGGAGTTTGGCAAGGAACGGGATGGGGGTCTGTGATTTATCTGGCAGCTCTATCTGGAGTCGATACGCAACTGCACGAAGCGGCAACGATCGATGGCGCTTCTCGTCTGCAACGCGTTTGGTATATCAATATTCCAACGATCATGCCCACGATGGTGATCTTATTGATCATGAGCTTCGGCAGCTTGATGTCAGTTGGGTTTGAAAAAATCATCTTGATGCAGAATCCTTTGAATATGCAATCCTCGAATGTGATTGCGACCTTTGTTTACCAGCAAGGGCTGTTAGATGCGCAGTACAGTTTTGCTGCGGCAGTCGGCCTATTTAACTCATTGATCAATTCCGTATTGTTGATCGTAGTCAATCATATTGCCAAACGTTTAAGCAATTCTAGTCTATTGTAGGAGGGAGGACCAAAAGTGAAAACAACTTCTTTAATAAAAGATACCCGTGCTGATAAAATCTTTTTGATTTTTGTTTATGTGTTTTTAGCAATTTCATTGCTGATCGTTTTATATCCGCTGATCTATATCGTCAGCGCTTCGATCTCAAATCCGCATCTGGTAAACTCAGGTGAAATGTGGCTTTTACCAAAAGGAATCACCTTCGAAGGCTATCGAACATTATTGGGCAACAGCAGTATCTGGCGTGGCTATTTGAACACGATCTACTATACAGTGTTAGGAACATCGATCAATCTCTTGGTAACCTTGCCTTGTGCCTATGCGTTATCGCGAGAAGATTTTTATGGGCGACGGGCCTTCACCAATTTTATGCTGGTTACCATGTTCCTGTCTGGTGGCTTGATTCCCAGCTATTTGCTGATTCGCAGCTTAGGTATGCTGAATACCGTTTGGGCACTGGTGATTCCAGGGGCCGTCTCGGTTTACAATGTGGTTGTCACACGAACGTTTTTTCAATCCACAATTCCGCGAGAGATGGAAGAAGCAGCGATTGTGGATGGTTGTTCCGATTTTCGTCTATTCATGCAGATCGTTTTACCATTATCAACGCCGATCATTGCGGTAATGGCTTTGTTCTATGGCGTCGGACATTGGAACAGCTTCTTTAACGCATTGATCTATCTTTCTGATCGATCGATGTACCCGCTGCAGATGATTTTAAGAGAAATTTTGATTCTTCAAGATATGTCTTCAAATACCGTCAGCAATGTGACTTCAGAAATGGCGAATATGCTATACAGCAAACAGCAACTCGCTCAAGTCATCAAGTACGGTGTCATGATCGTTTCTTCGTTACCGGTAATCATCGTCTATCCGTTCTTACAAAAGTATTTTGTCAAGGGCATGATGGTCGGTTCAATTAAAGGATAAAAAAATCAAAGGAGGAAGAAAATGGGATTAAAAAAGAAACTTTTAGGAATGGCGGGTGTCGCTTTATGCAGTACCCTCGTCTTGGGTGCCTGCGGCAATTCTTCAGATGAGGGAACTGGAGAAAAAAAAGAGGTTGCTATCAATCATGACAGCCAATTTCCAATCATCAAAGAAGGCGAAGAGCTGACCTTGAATATCATGGCACCAGGTGTGGGAATGGCCGAGTGGGAAGACATGCCGACGCTACAGGATTACCAAGAAAAAACCGGTATCAAACTGACTTATACGACACCGCCATCGGCTGACTTTAGTACGAAACTGAACTTAGCCTTTGCTTCCGGCGACTTGCCGGATATCGTTTACGGTGCTGGTTCGCAAGCACTGACGGCTTCGATGGAGATCGATTACGGTTCACAAGGGATTTTACTTCCCTTAGAGGAGTATATCACGCCAGAAATCATGCCAAATCTTTATGCACTGACGCAAGAAGATCCCTCAATCTTGAAATCGATCACCACGCCAGATGGGCACATTTACTCCTTACCAATGATCTCTCGGAATGCGACTTCAATCTGGTGGCAAGGCCCGATGTGGTACAACGGCACGTGGCTAGATAATTTAGGCGTATCAGAACTGCCGAAAACCACAGAGGAACTGCAAGAATTGTTGACGCGTTTCAAAGACGAAGATCCTAACGGAAATGGTCAAGCAGACGAGATTCCATTGACGGATGTCGATATGAACTCGACACGTGTTTGGTTGATGGCCGCCTTTGGCTTACGGACTCGCGGGATTCAAGTGGACGATGATGTGGTCTCCTACACACCGACATCAGAAAACTACAAAGCATTCTTGGAATACATGAATACACTTTACGATGAAGGCTTGCTGGATAAAGAAGTTTATGGACAGTCAGATGAGCAGAAAAAAGCGAAGGGTGAAAACAATCAACTAGGGCTTTTTGCCGACTATTTCAGCTTCTTTACTACTGGTCGCAGTGAGGCAGAGGCGATGAACGATCCGATGTTCCAACCGTTGACCTCTGAATGGGCACCAGAAGCCAAGATCCCTGGCAGTCCACGAATCTCTCGGGGAACTTTTGCATTGACCAATGTCAATCCTTCCCCAGAAGCTTCCATGCGTTGGGTGGATTACTTCTATTCGGAAGAAGGCACAAAATATATTGAACAAGGGCCAGAAGGTGTTCTTTGGGAGTACCAAGAAAATGCGGATGGCGAAAAAGTCCGGGTTTATGTGGATGGCATTGATACAGACAACACGGAAGACGAACGCGGCAAAATCACGCCGGCATATGGATTGACTACACCAAACATTGTCATTGATACAACAGGTGAATACCATATTCGCAAAACGGCTGATGAAGAACCAGATACTCGTTTTAGTGATTGGGTTGCACAAGAAACGGCAGAAAAGATGGAAGACATCGCTGAAGTACCATTCCCGCTACTGTATTTAACGATTGAAGAAAATGACAAAGTAGCAGCCACTGCCACTGATTTGACAACTTATGTAGAACAAATGGAAGCGAAGTTTATCACAGGTGTCGAGCCATTAGACAATTGGGACGATTATGTGAAAACGATCGAAGCAATGGGCATTGACGAATATGTCGAAGTCTATCAAACGGCCTATGACCGCTGGAAAGCAAACTAATATCATACGATAAGGGAAACGGGTCGAGACAATCAATCTCCACCCGTTTTTTTTCAAAAAATAGATAGAGGAGTCAAATGAAAAATGAGAGTTATGCAGCCTTACGAGTTTGAACGCATCCGAAAAATTTTCTACAAATTAAAACAGTACCGTGTACGCTATCAACAGCCAATAGACCCGCTTTTTTTAAAACAAGAGGATTGGGTACCGTATGAGCAAGGGAGTTATTTCGGAGAAAAAAACACCTATTATCAGCTGAAAGGCAGCTTTCAAGTTCCCAATGATTGGGTAGGGAATCCTTGTGTCTTACAAGTCTATTCAAGCCTCTCAGAGTGGGACAACACCACCAATCCCCAAATCAAAATTTATTTGGACGATACCTATGTCCAAGCTATCGATGTCATTCATCGAGAGGTCACTTTGGCTGAAGGATATCAACAAAAAGCAGTCAAACTGAAGATTGATCTGTTCTCGGGCCGTTCCGATAAACCATTCCCACTGCATATCAACTTATTGGCATTGGATCCTGTCGTCAATGAACTCTGGTTTGATTTTTATACGCTGTTTGATAGTTGGCGTGCCATTCGTGCGTTTGGCGGTGACGAAGCATTTTATCAACAAGTTCTTGGTCAAGTCGCCAATGTCTTGGATTTTCGTACGCCCTACTCAGCGGCATTCTATGAAAGTCTCGCAAAAGCCAAGCAACTGCTTGCGTCATGTTACTTACCAGCGCATACACCAAAACAAAAAGTGACGGCTGTCGGCCATACCCACATCGATCTGGCGTGGCTTTGGACGGCACAGCAAGCAATTGAAAAAGGTGAGCGCAGTTTCCAGACGGTCTTGAAATTGATGGAGGAGTATCCAGATTACACGTTTTTTCAAAGCCAACCACAACTGTATCTCTCCATGAAAACACATTATCCTGAACTTTACGCTGCAATCAAAGAAAAAGTTCGAGAAGGAAGATGGGAAGTTGACGGGGCGATGTGGGTGGAAGCCGATTGCAATTTGACTTCAGGGGAATCGCTGGTTCGTCAGATCCTTTATGGCAAACGGTTTATGAAAGAGGAATTTCAAGTCGATAGCCGCATCTTATGGCTACCGGATGTCTTTGGTTATTCAGCCGCCTTGCCGCAAATTTTACGCAAAACAAATACGCCCTACTTTATGACGACGAAGCTGTCATGGAACCAGTTCAATCAAATTCCTTATGATTCCTTCTATTGGCAAGGAATTGATGGCAGCCGCGTTTTGACGCATTTTATTACCACCATCAGTGAAGGATACAGTCCAAGAGATTATTATACGACGTATAATGGATTGCTAGATCCTTACACGATCAAAGGCAGTTTTGAACGTTATCAGCAAAAAGATCAGCACGACGAAATTTTGATTGCCTATGGGTACGGTGACGGTGGCGGAGGCCCGACGAAAGAGATGCTAGAAGTCCAGAAACGGCTGCAAAAAACATTGCCGGATATGCCGACGATTACTGGCAATCATGTGGGGGGCTTTTTTGATCGACTGGCAGATTCTTTTAAGGAAAAATCTGGCCCAGTCTGGTACGGCGAATTGTACTTTGAATACCATCGTGGAACACTGACTTCGATTGGCAAAAACAAGAAGGCCAATCGCCAAGGAGAATTTTTCTTACAGACGATTGAAAAACTTTATAGTATTTGTGCAATCAATCGTTATCCGCAAGCTGAATTAGAACAACTTTGGAAACAGCTGCTATTTAATCAATTCCATGACATTCTGCCGGGAAGCTCGATCAAAGAAGTTTATGATCAGACGGATCAAGAGTATCAACAGCTCTTTGATAAAGGCTGCAAGCTGATCGAAACTTTGATTCCAGCGGTGCAAGCAGCCGAAGCTACGTCATGGCATGTCTTTAATCCGCTGGGACAAGAGCGGACGGGTCTGGTCTATTTAGACGATCAGACAGGGATCAAAGAAGCTTACCTGATTCAGCGGACCTATGATGACCGGCTCTTAGTCAAAATTCCCGCCATGGCTGGATTGAGCTGCAAAACACTGACCCCTGTCTCAGCTGTGCCTCAATCAAAGCAAGTGGCAATGCGGCTGGAGGAATCGTTTGAAACGGTTGATTTTAAAGTGATTTTTGACAAACACTTTGACATCATCTCTTTATTTGACAAACGGCATCAACGAGAGATCGTACCAAAAGGCGAGCGGTTGAATCAGTTAGTGGCTTACGAAGATCTGCCAATGGATTATGATGCGTGGGACATTGATATTTATTACCAGAAGAAGCCTTATCCTGTGAAGCAAGTTCTCTCAGCTGAGGTCGTTGAGCAAGGGGAGATTCGCGATACCTTGAAGATCAAACGTCAGTTTGAAGATTCTTTTATTACGCAATGGCTGCATTTTTACCATGGCACGGGAAGAATCGATTTTGAAACAACGGTTGATTGGCACCAGCATCAACTGCTGTTAAAGGCATTGATGCCGATTGATGTTAACACATTGGAAGCAACGTTTGATATTCAATTCGGGCAGGTAAAACGGCCTGTGCATCAAAACACGACATGGGACCAAGCACGTTTTGAGAGCTGTGGACAAAAATGGGTAGATCTCTCAGAAGGGAATTATGGGGTTAGTATTTTGACGGATTCGAAATATGGGTTCAATACGGATTATCAAAAGATCGGGCTTTCTTTGATCAAATCGCCGATCGATCCGTATCCAGAAGCGGATCAAGGCTTTCATGAGTTTACCTACTCCTTGTACGCCCACGAAGGGACTTGGCAAGACGCGCAAACGATGGAAGAAGCTTTGGCATTGAATGTTCCCGTTCTAACCGTTCCAAGTGTGCCACAACTATCAGCAGAAGCTTTTCTAGCAGTCGATCAAAAGAATGTCTTGCTGGATACGGTGAAAAAAGCCGAAGATGAAGAGGCACTGATCGTGCGGTTGTATGAATATCACAATCAAACCACCGCCTGTCAATTGCGTTGTCAAAAAAGAATCAAAAAAGCGGTTTTAACGAATCTTTTGGAAGAAACCGTCGCTGAACTGCCGGTCGAGCCGCTGGATGCCCAAAGCATCACAATCCATTTCCAGCCTTTTGAGATCCAGACCATCATGCTTTATTTAGAAGACTAAATAGAAATGGAGAAGCATATGATTGAGACACTTTTACGGCAAATGACGTTGAAAGAAAAAATCGGCCAGCTGAATCAGCATCTGTATGGTTGGGAAGTTTATGAAAAAACTAACGGAAAAATTATGTTGACTGAAACCTTTAAAAAAGAAGTAGCTCGTTTTGGCAGTCTTGGCTGGATTTACGGCGTGTTTCGAGCTGATCCTTGGTCAGGTAGAAATCAGCAAACAGGCCTGACGACCACGGAGTCCTATGAGCTGTCCCTTATGATTCAAACTTATTTGCAGGAGCACACTCGGCTGGGGATTCCGGCCCTTCTCAGTGAAGAGTGTCCTCACGGGCACCAAGGTTTAGAAGCGACGACGTTTCCGGTCAATTTTAGTGTTGGTTCTAGTTGGAATCCAGAGCTGTATCAAGCGGCCCAAACTATCACTGCTCAAGAGATTCGGGCAAAAGGAGCCCATGTTGGCTTGGTTTCCGCATTGGACATTGCTAGAGATCCGCGTTGGGGGCGAACTGAAGAATGTTTCAGTGAAGATCCGTTTTTAACCAGCAGCTTTACCAAAGCGGCCGTCAGAGGATTACAAGGATCAAAAACAACGATAGAAAAGCAGAACGTTTTAGCGGTATTGAAGCACTTTGCTGCCCAAGGTGCAGGAATGGGGGGACACAATGCAGGGCCAGTGGCAATCGGTGATCGGGAATTCCGCGAGATCCATCTGCCACCAATGAAAGCAGGGATTGCTGCTGGGGCCTTGGGGTGTATGGCTGCATACAATGATCTAGACGGTATCCCGTGCCATGCCAATGCTTATTTGCTGCAAGATGTTTTACGAGAAGAAAGTGGCTTTACGGGAATTGTGATGGCCGATGGGTGTGGGCTGGATCGGATTGCTGACTGGCTGGGGAGCCACCCACAAGCGGCCGCCAAATCCTTGACCAGCGGTGTGGATGTTAGTTTATGGGATGAAGTTTTCCCAGTGTTAGAAGAAGCTGTCCTTGAGGGGCTACTTGCGGAAACGGCGATCGATGATGCAGTCCGTCGTGTGCTTCTTTTGAAAGAAAAACTTGGCTTGTTTAAAGAAGCAACGCCCCGTGTTTCATTGCCCCGTAAAGAAAAGGCGCAACAAGTTGCCTTGAAATTGGCGGAGGAATCGATTGTTTTACTAGAGAACAATGGTATTTTGCCTTTGAAGAAAACGCGACAAAAGATTGCCGTCATCGGTCCTCACGTTAAACAGCTCTATCATCAGCTGGGGGATTATACGCCATTCAAGGAAGAAACAACATGTACGACCCTTTGGGAAGGTTTGACCAGTTTAAGTACGCATCAAGCTGACTTCTTCTACGAGAAAGGCTGCGAAATCTCTAGTGGCACACTGGCTCAACGAAGGCAAGCCTGTCAGATTGCAGAAAAAGCGGATGTCGTCTTAGTGACGGTCGGCGGCTCCAGTGCCCGTGATTTCACAACGGATTTTGACAAAAACGGTGCCGCCTTAAGGGGATCTCAGGAAATGACCAGTGGAGAAAACATCGACTTGGCTACCCTCGATTTGCCGCAATGCCAGTTGGATTTACTGTTTGCGTTGAAGAAGAGTAAAAAGCCGCTGATTGGGATCGTGATTTCCGGTCGACCGCATTGCTTAGCTCCTTTGCAAGACTTGTTCGATGGGGTGCTTTACGCTGGCTATCCCGGCCAATATGGAGGGGAAGCGATTGCTCGGATTCTTTTTGGTGAAACAGTACCTAGTGGGAAATTAGCAGTTTCTATTCCTGATACAGTTGGACAATTGCCTGTCTGTTATAATTATCGCAACACAGCGTTTCAAAAAGACTACCTCGATCAAAAAGGCGCACCAGTATATTCTTTTGGTTATGGGCTTAGTTATGCCTCTTTTATTTGCAGCTCGGTTTCGGCTGAATATGCAGGGGAAGGCATTATCGTCAGTGGCACACTTGAAAATCATTCTACTGTGTCTGGTAAAGAAGTGGTCCAATGCTATCTAAAAGAGTATACAAAAGCATATGTGCCGAGGAAAAAAGTCCTATGCGGCTTTCAAAAAGTATGGGTGCCTAGACAAGGACAAGCAGCTTTTCAACTCGTGATCGGTGAAGCATCATTGCAGCAGCTGGCAATTTCTCTGGAAGAAACAACATTATTTTGTTTAGAAATCGAGGCAGCTGCGCAGCGGTATCAGTTTGCATTTCAACGATCCAACCCTGACCGCACGTGGCAGGTAATTCAGAAAGGAGCAAAAGAATGATTCAATTTCCAAAAAACTTTTTATGGGGAGCGGCCGCGTCAGCACCGCAAACCGAGGGGGCCGCGGCGGTTGACGGCAAAAGTCCCTCTACATGGGACAAATGGTTTGAGTTGGAGCCGTCACGCTTTTACGATGGTGTCGGACCAAGCGACACCTCAAATACCTACTATCAATACCGGGAAGACGTAGCAAACATGAAGGCCATGAACTTGAATTCCTATCGGACATCGATTGCATGGACCCGCTTATTACCAGATGGAAAAACATTGAATCAGACGGCAGTCCGGTTTTATCGGGCATATTTTCAGGAAATGCTGGATCAAGGCATCGAACCGATCATTAATTTGTTTCATTTTGACATGCCTTGGTGGCTGATGGAAAAAGGAGGCTGGGAGGCGCGGGAATCCGTGGACCATTTTGCATTTTATGCAAAAACTGCTTTTGAACAATTTGGCGATTTAGTGAAAAAATGGGCGACCTTTAATGAGCCATTGGTGCATATTGAATGTGGGTATTACGGAGATGCTCATTGGCCGCAAGTGCGTGATTTCAAGCGGGCAATTCAAGTTGGTTATCATACCTTGTTAGCCCATGCGAAGGCAGTTGCCGAGTTTCGTAAAATCGCACTTCCTGATGGAGAAATCTGTATCATCTTGAATTTGTCACCTGTTTATCCAAAAAGTCAAGAAGCGGCTGATCGAGAAGCCGCTGAATGGGCAGATCTTTTGTATATTCGCAGTTTTTTGGACTGTGTCGTTTATGGACAATTTCCTGAAAAGCTAACGAGCTTATTCAAGGAGCATCACTTGTCCCCTGAATATGAGGCAGCAGATGCGGAAATTTTCCGTGAAAATACCGTAGATTTTATTGGTTGCAATTATTATCAACCGTTGCGGATCCAAGCACCACTTCCGCAGAAGGCAGCATCCGGTCCCTTTGAGCCACGTCAGTTATTTCGTGGGTACGATTGGCCAGAGAAAAAAATCAATCCTCATCGCGGCTGGGAAATCTATCCAGAAGGGATTTACGATATCGCGATGCGTCTAAAGAATGACTATCAAAACATGCCATGGTTTGTTTCCGAAAATGGCATGGGGGTATCTGAGGAAGAACGGTTCATGGACGCCACGGGGCAGGTCAATGATACGTATCGGATCGCCTTTGTTGAAGACCACTTGCGTCAGCTGCATCATGCAATCGAAGACGGGTCTCCTTGTTTCGGTTACCATATGTGGACCTTTATGGATTGCTGGAGCTGGTTGAACGCATATAAAAACCGTTATGGGTTTTATCGAGTGGATTTGAAAAATGACTTCAAGCGTTATCCCAAAGCGTCCAGTTTTTGGTTGGCAGAAGTAGCTGCCAAGAATGCCCTTGATTGATCAAAGTGTCCTTAGAAGAAAAAATACCGCAGGAAAACTTTCCTGCGGACTTCTTTGGCTATGAATATTTTATAAATACTTCTCACGAAAATCGGCAATGGCTTGGCGTGAGGCATAGATATTGCGTGCCAGCTTTTCATTCTTGCTTAAAAAGACATAGAAAAGGACATCGACCGCCAATAGGTGGGCGATAATCGAATTCGTAGCAGCACTACGTTGGTTGGCTTCTTTGGAACGGGACACTTGCAGGGGAACATCCGCCAACTTTGTTAACGGATTACTGCCAAATCGGGTGAGTGACAGAATCGGGACGCCAAGATTTTTAACGATTTCTGCTAAGTGAACCATCTCAGGCGTGTGTCCACTGTTGGAAATGACCCAGAGGAGACTTTTTTTCTCGTTTTTGACGAGTTGCGGCAACAAGAGATTGTAGTCATTTTCAAACACGACGATTTTGCCTAAACGGGTCCATTTTTGTTGGATATCTTGTGCGATCAATGAAGAAGCACCGATCCCGCAGACAAAGATTCGCTCACGAGTCGCGATCAGTTCAGCGGCAGCCAACATCAGCTGTTCTTCTAACAATTGGGCCGTCTCATTCATAGTCACCTGTGCATTGTGGCTTAATTTAGATGTGATGGCATGAAAGGGCTCATTTAATTCAACATCGGCATAGCCCAAGTTTTCATTGGCATTTTGGCGCAAGCCGGATTCCGCAGATAATTGTATTTTTAAATCTGTCAAACTAGCAAAGCCGGTTTTTTTCGCAAAGCGTACGACAGTCGGTGCACTGATCCCAGTGGCTTCTGCTAATTGACTCGCAGTCATCGACGGCACTTTTTCAGGATTGGCCTCCATGAATGCGAAGAGTTTCTTCTCAGAAAGCGATAATTCATTTTTCATGCTCTCGATTCGGGAAAGAACGCTCATCCTTACACTTCCTTTAGATAGAGTAGTATCCTAAGTATAACATAAGTTTTGGAGGAGCTTTCAAAAGAAACGAAAAGAATAGGTAGATAAACTTGCTTTTTTCCTTAGAATCAAGTAAAGTAATTACGTGTGAAAAGCACAGTACCTGTTACTTGGTTTAACGAATCACCAACGTTTTACTCAGTCGCAGGGGAAAAAGAAAAAGAGGTGAAAAACATGGCAATTTCAAAAGAACGCAAAAACGAAATCATCAACAAATTTGCACGTCATGAAGGAGATACTGGTTCTCCAGAAGTTCAAATCGCTGTTTTAACAGAAGAAATCAACCATTTGAACGAACATGCACGTATGCACAAAAAAGACCACCATTCATACCGTGGGTTGATGAAAAAAGTTGGACATCGTCGTAACTTATTAGCTTACCTACGTCAAAAAGACGTACAACGTTACCGCGAATTAATCCAAGCTTTAGGATTACGTCGTTAATCAAACAAAAAAAAGTGAGGTTCAACCCGAATCTCACTTTTTTGCTATGAATCACTGCGACTGGGCGGCGTAAGCCGCACAGAGCAGATGACGAATAGTACTAGGCGAGGGAAACGAGCGTAGTGACCAAGCAGCGGAATCACTGCGACTGGGCGGCGTAAGCCGCACAGAGCAGATGATGAATAGTACTAGGCGAGGGAAACGAGCGTAGTGACCAAGCAGCGGAATCACTGCGACTGGGCGGCGTAAGCCGCACAGAGCAGATGATGAATAGTACTAGGCGAGGGAAACGAGCGTAGTGACCAAGCAGCGGAATCACTGCGACTGCAGTGTCGGCTAAAACAGCTGATGCAGTCTGACAGGTGATCTCGAGTCATCTAAAAAGTGAAACACCGAAAGAGCGGCCTTTTGACTGGTGAATCAAAAAGCGCAGCTAAAAAGAATTTTGGGTCCTTGTAAGCAGCATCCTACTAACCAAATGAAAGCAGCGGAACGACATTCCGATTTTTTCATTTGTTTAGTAGTGACTTGCTGGGATCCGATGAAAAGGAGCAGAACATGACAGAAAAACAAGTATTCAAAACAACTTGGGGCGGCCGCCCATTAGAAGTAGAAGTTGGCCAATTAGCCAAACAAGCAAACGGAGCTGTATTGGTTCGTTATGGCGATACGGTTGTCCTAAGTGCAGCGGTTGCATCTAAGGAAGCAAAAGATACCGACTTTTTCCCATTAACAATCAATTACGAAGAAAAAATGTATGCCGTAGGGAAAGTACCTGGTGGCTTTATCAAACGGGAAGGACGTCCAAGTACGGAAGCAACCTTGACTGCCCGCTTGATCGATCGTCCGATCCGTCCAATGTTTGCGGAAGGTTTCCGTAACGAAGTACAAGTAACAAACATCGTAATGAGTGTTGAACAAGATTGTACGCCAGCAATGGCGGCAATGTTAGGTTCTTCTTTAGCATTGTCTATTTCAGATATCCCGTTTGACGGACCGATCGCTGGTGTTGATGTTGGTCGGGTCAATGGTGAGTACGTCTTGAATCCAACAGTAGAACAAGCAGAACAAACTGATATCGAATTGACAGTAGCTGGAACGAAAAAAGCTATCAACATGGTTGAATCAGGCGCGAAGGAAGTTTCTGAAGAAGACATGTTAGGTGCGTTATTATTCGGTTTTGATGCTATCCAAGAATTGGTTGCCTTCCAAGAAGAAGTTGTCGCAGCTGTGGGTAAACCAAAAATGGAAGTCAAATTGTTACAAGTAGATGCTGACTTGAAAAAAGAAATTTTCGACGGCTACTACCAAACAATGAAAACTGCTGTTATGACTGAAGAAAAATTGGCTCGTGAAGACGAGATCGATAAAGTCAAAGACACAGTGAAAGAAGTGTATGCAGAAAAATTTGCTGGACATGAAGAGGAAGCACAATTCTTGAAAGAAGTGAAACAAATCGCGGAAGATCTTGAAAAAGATGTGGTTCGCGAATTGATCACCATCGACAAGATTCGTCCGGATGGCCGTCAATTAGACGAAATCCGTCCATTGGCATCAGAAGTTGGCTTATTGCCACGTGTTCATGGTTCTGGTCTATTTACTCGGGGACAAACCCAAGCATTGTCTGCTTGTACATTAGCACCTTTAGGCGAACACCAAATCATTGATGGATTAGGGGTTGAAGAATCAAAACGATTCATCCACCATTACAACTTCCCTCAATTTTCTGTTGGTTCGACTGGTCGTGCCGGCTCACCAGGACGTCGTGAAATCGGTCATGGTGCATTAGGCGAACGTGCCTTAGCACAAGTGATTCCTGATGAAACAGACTTCCCTTACACAATCCGTCTCGTTGCAGAAGTATTAGAATCAAATGGTTCTTCTTCTCAAGCAAGTATCTGTGCAGGAACCTTAGCATTGATGGATGCAGGGGTGCCAATCAAAGCACCAGTTGCAGGTATCGCAATGGGACTTGTATCTGATGGTGAAAACTACACGATCTTAACTGATATTCAAGGCTTAGAAGATCACCTTGGCGATATGGACTTTAAAGTTGCTGGAACCAAAGATGGGATCACTGCGTTACAAATGGATATCAAGATTCAAGGAATCACTGAACAAATCTTGACAGAAGCATTAGATCAAGCGAAAAAAGCACGGATGGAAATCTTAAATGAATTGACATCAACATTGGCTGCTCCTCGTGAAGAGTTAAGCCGATACGCACCGAAGATCGAAATGATCCAAATCGATCCTGCGAAGATCAAAGATGTAATCGGTAAAGGCGGCGACACCATCAATGGCATCATTGATGAAACTGGCGTGAAAATCGATATTGATCAAGACGGAAAAGTTTCGATTGCTTCTGCTGATGCAGAAATGATCCAAAAAGCTATCAAGATCATTGAAGAATTGACGAAAGAAGTAAAAGTTGGCGAAGTGTACCTTGGGAAAGTTGTCCGTGTTGAAAAATTCGGTGCGTTTGTCAACTTGATCAAAGGCAAAGACGGCTTAGTTCACATTTCACAACTTGCGAACGAACGGGTCAACAAAGTAGAAGACGTTGTCAAAGAAGGCGACGAAATCTTAGTGAAGGTCACAGAAATCGACAAACAAGGCCGTGTGAACCTTTCAAGAAAAGCACTATTGAACGAAGATAAAGCAGAGCAAAAATAAGCTGCTATTTCTAAATTATCGCATTGAAAAGCAAAGTCTAGGAAACTAGACTTTGCTTTTTTTTTGTCTAAGTAGCACATCTTCAAAAGGGTCTTACTTGACAGGAGTTATTTTTTGCTTTAGTGCGAAAAATAAGAGATAATTCAGAATATTGTCTTTGCCATGCAAGCAATAATTCTAAGATGTTAAACGCATCTTATTTAGGATAAGGAGTACGATATGAAACAAACATTTCCAACTGATTTTTTATGGGGAGCATCGATTTCCGCTCACCAAACCGAAGGAGCGTATCAAACCGATGGCAAGGGACTGAGTGTCCAAGATACTCGTCCAAGAGACAACCACAAGATCGCGGATTTTACTGTGGCTGTCGACCATTACCACCAGTACAAAGAGGATATCGCCTTGTTAGCAGAAATGGGGATCAAAATTTTCCGTTTTTCGATCGCTTGGTCGCGAATTTTTCCAGAAGGGCGCGGTACTATTAATCAAAAAGGATTGGATCATTACAGCAATGTCATTGATGAATTGCTGAAACACGGCATTCAGCCCTTTGTAACGTTGAACCATTTTGACTTGCCGCAAGCATTGGAAGACGAAGGCGGCTGGACAAAACGCAGCACCGTTGAGGCATTTGCCGCATACGCCAAAACGCTGTTTACAGCCTATGGGGATCGAGTGACGCACTGGCTGACGATCAATGAACCAAATATCATGCTGTTGGTGGATCAAAAAATATTAGGGAAAAAGATTCCATTATCAGAAAAATACCAGCAATTTCATCACCTGATGATCGCTGAAAAATATGCTTTCGAAGCGTGTCATGAAATCGTACCGAATGGCAAAATCGGACCGGTGCCGAATATTTCGTTGGTCTATGCGGCGACTAGTCGACCAGAAGACAACCAAGCGGCGCTGTATTTCAACAGTGTCCGGAACTGGGCGTACCTTGATTTCGCCTGCTTCGGTCGTTACAATACGGTCTTTCAAGATTATTTGAACCAAAACGGCCTCACGATTGACTTTGGTCCGGAGGATAAGGCGTTGATGGAACGGGCTAAGCCTGACTTTGTCGCGATGAACTTCTACACCACAGTGACAGTGGAGCAGCCGACGGAAGCTGGGGACATGAAGAACGGTATCAGCGATCAGCAAAGTGAAGACATTATGGAGCGTGGTTTTTACAAAGGGTTCACCAATACGTTCTTGAAGAAAAATGCCTTCAATTGGACCATCGATCCCTTGGGGCTGAAAACGACGTTGCAAACACTTTATGATCGTTACCACTTACCGATCATCATTACCGAAAACGGCTTAGGGGCCGAAGACCATCTAGAAGCAGATGGCACGGTTCATGATCCGTACCGCATCGACTATTTATCGCAGCATATCAGCCAATGCTTAGCCGCGATCAATGCTGGGGTGGATCTGATCGGATACAGTCCGTGGTCTGCCATTGATTTGATCAGTGTACATGAGGGGATTCGAAAACGGTATGGCTTCATTTACGTGGATCGCAATGATGCACAGGAAAAAGAACAAAAACGAGTGAGAAAAGACAGCTTTTATTGGTATCAAAAGCTGATTGAAGAAGGGGCGATCCCTTCGTTGGAGGAGTAACGATGACAAGTGTTTTTACCTTTTTAGAAACGCGTTTGATGCCGCCTTTGAATAAGTTGGCGAATTTACGCTTTATTCGCGCAATCATGCAAGCAGGGATCATTACGGTCCCTTTTACGATCGTCGGATCGATTTTTTTAATCATCAATAATTTACCACAAATCATTCCACCACTGGCTGGCTTTTTTGAACAAACGATTTTACGATTTTCACCACTTTATAGTGTCGTAACTACCATGTCTGTTGGCTCGATTGCTGTTTTTTATTGTTTAGCAACAGGGTATTATTTAACTGAGATTTATCATAAAGAAGAGCATTTGACTATGAGCAGTTTTGTAGGGGCGTTATTAAGTTTGTTTGCCTTTTTAATGACGATCGTCCAAGTCGATATCACAGATGGTGCGGCACAATTGCTGCAGTCAGAAAGCGAAACCGCCATTGTTTATAATGGGGTCGCTTTAGGCGGTTGGATCACTCGCTTCAGTGGAGTAGGGATCTTCATCGGGATTATCACTGCAGTACTTGCTACGTCAGTCTATCGTTTTTGTGTAAAAAGAAAGATCACCATCCAGATGCCTGAAGGAGTTCCCGATGGAGTCAGCAAAGCATTTGCGTCATTGATCCCAGCGATTTTGATTGCCTTTTTGATGGTGGCGATCAATGGAGTACTGGCGGTTTTCCACACGGATCTTCACGGATTGCTATCCAAACCATTTGAATTCGTGAAGGAGTTGACGGGTTCTTGGTTAGGAATCATCGTGATTATGCTCCTTATCCACCTCTTATGGGCAGTGGGGGTTCATGGGACGGCAGTTATTAAAAATAGTTTCATCAATCCCATCCTATTGGTGGCTCTAACTGAAAATATCGATGGTGCCAATAATATTTTTGCTGGGGATTTTGTGAACATGTATATTTTTATGGGCGGCGCAGGAAGTACGCTTGGATTGGTTTTATTGATGCTGTTTGTGGCAAAATCACAACAGCTCAAAGTCTTAGGAAAAGCAGCGATCTTACCGGGGCTTTTTAACATCAATGAACCAGTGATCTTCGGGGCACCGATCGTCTACAATCCGTATTTGATCATCCCCTTTATCGTAACACCTTTGATCAACGTGACGATTGCTTACTTTGCTAGCTCGTTTGGCTTTGTCGATAAAGTCATTACGGGAATTCCCTGGATTTCACCGGTGGGCATAGGGGCGTTTTTAGGAACCGGCGGTGATTTCCGAGCCATCCTGATCGCTTTGATCAACTTAGGGGTTTCCATTCTCTGCTATTATCCATTCTTTAAGATGTACGATGGCAAACTCTACACGGAACAACTTGCCAATCAAGCATAAGTAGAAAAAACAGCAAAACGCCCGTTGATGGACTTCTAGTGAAGTGCCAACAATGGGCGTTTTTGCTAGTGCAAATAGTGGTCACGTATGCAAAGACTGTTGATACAAGACACAATCATCGCAATCTTTGCGGGTTGGTTTGGCTTGCTGGGGTGTTTCTTTGTGTAATGGCAAAAGCATACGCAATCCGTTTAAGATAACTAAGATCGTGCTTCCTTCATGACCCACGACCCCTAGAGGTAGCGTGAGAAATTCAAGGAAGTTTGAAGCGATCAGCAACAAGATGACACTGATAGAAAAGACGATGTTTTGTTTGATGATCCGCTGTAATTTCTTAGCCAAACGGTGACTGTCGACCAAGCGCAGCAAATCATTTTTCATCAAGACGATGTCCGCCACATCCATTGCGACGTCGGTTCCTTCGCCCATAGCGATCCCTACACTTGCGGTCGCTAAGGCGGGGGCATCATTGATCCCATCACCGACCATCGCATTGATTTGGTAGGTTTCTTTCATTTCTTTGATCCGAGTGGTTTTCTCATCAGGCAGGCAATCACTTTCGTAGTCAGACAAGCCGATTTCTGCTGCGATCACTTTAGCAGTACCTAAATGATCACCCGTCAGCATCGTCGTGTGAATTCCTTGCTTATTGAAGTAGGCAAGACTCTCACGAGCTTCAGGACGGGGCTGATCCAATAGTGCTAAATACCCTGCTAATACACGGTCTCGATTGATATAAATCAAGGTTTTTCCGGCTGCTTTCAATTCTTGGATGCGGGTTTGTTCACTGACAGCAACAGAGGTTAGATCGACTTCTTTTCCAATCGTCCAATGGGCAGCTTGGTAAGTGGTGGCTAGACCGACCCCCGCTTGTTCTTCCACTGCTAATTCCAATGGTCTTTCATCGTGGAAATACGCCAAGATCGCTTCAGCCAATGGGTGATTTGATTGTTTTTCCATCCCAACAATCAGTTGGGGAATAAACGGTTCATCCAACAACAGATGAACATCAGTGACAGCAGGTTTGCCTCGAGTCAGCGTTCCGGTTTTGTCAAAAGCGATCGCTTTGACATTGGCAAAGGCATCCAAGGCTTGTCCGCCTTTGCATAAAACGCCCAAACGAGCAGCGTGAGAAATGGCTGCTAACGTCGCAGGAGTAGCAGAGGCGACTAAGGCACAAGGGGAGGCCACTACTAGTAAGACCATGCCACGATAAAAACTTTCTTGGAACCCCCAATTCGTGAAAAACGTACACAAAACGATCATTAGTGGGACGGCGATCAGGACGATCGGCACATAGATCCGTTCGATTTTTTCGATCAGGGTCGCCGTTTGACTTGGCATTTGCTGCGCTTCTTCCACCAATTGAATGATTTTTGCAAAGCGGGTGTTTTCACTCGTTTGAGTAACTTCAATGTACAATGGCTGCCCAAGGTTGATGGTTCCCCCAAAGACTTCACTGCCTAAACGTTTCTCGACAGGAATGGATTCGCCACTGATGGCCGCCTCATCGACACTGCTGGTTCCTTGGATCACGATACCGTCGATCGGGATCGCACTGCCTTTTGCCACCATAATCGTATCTTTTAACTGAAGGGCTTCGACTGGTACTTCGACGAGCTCCCCAGATTCAATCATTTTTAAGGCAGTCGTTGGTTGCAGTGCCATTAATGAACTAATTTCTCGCGTACTTTTGTTGGTCGTATATTCCTCAAGGGCACCGCTCAAACAAAAGATAAAGGTCAGCATCGCCCCTTCAAACCAATGCCCAATGATACAGGCACCAATGGCGGCTAACGCCATCAGTAGATCGACGTTCAACCGTTTGTCGTGCACCAATTCTTGCGTGCCTTCCCAGGTTTGTTTCCAACCCCCGGCAAGAATCGCTAACAGATAAGGGACAAAGCTATAAGGAATGGAAAAAGATGCCATAAGAAAGCCAGTTGCCATCAATAGCAAACAAGCAATCGTTGAAAAAACAGCCGACGATTCGGATTTACTCATAAGAAACGCCTCCTTTTGAATGTAGTCTAGGAATGAAAAAACCGATCCTTTTCTCAAGAAACAATCGATTGTTCCTCCCTCAACTTGAGCATAGCACATTCGAAAACAAGATGGTAAAAAAACAACGTACCTGATAATGAAAGTGATTATCAAGTAGCGATTAAATAACGCTACTATCCAAATGATAAATGGAAACTCACTATTATAGAAAAAAGAACACAAAAAAAGCAGCACAATAAAAAACGAATTGTACTGCTTTTACTTATTTGATG
The DNA here is from genome assembly GCF_051714285.1 of Enterococcus sp. AZ149. Classification (NCBI taxonomy): domain Bacteria; kingdom Bacillati; phylum Bacillota; class Bacilli; order Lactobacillales; family Enterococcaceae; genus Enterococcus; species Enterococcus sp. AZ149. The sequence continues at coordinate 2,971,546 of NZ_JBIORO010000001.1, read as the reverse complement.
TGGTAGTCAGCGATTGGATCTCTCAACGCAAACTATACTTTGCTAAGGGAATTTGACGTGCTTCACACCACTCTTTGACAGCGCCAGAAAAAATCAGCTGAACCTTGGTGAGGTCTTTAGTGCTTGTCTGTCCTGCCATTGTGTAGAGCAGCTGCAGCTGTTCCTTCCATGATTGTAAGGTGGCGATGGTTTCTTCTTTGCCTTTTGACAAAAGCAGCACGAGGATCGTGGCGGATAGTCCTACGCTATCCGCACCAAGGCAAAGTGCTTTGAAGATATCGTAAGCATCCCGAACGCCGCCTGAAGCGATGCGGGTAAAGGGCTGTTGGATCTCATTTGCTTCCAGCAAGGAAATCACGGTGGATTGACCAAAGGTGTCTAAATACGCCAATTCACGTTTTTTTCGACGAGCATTTTCGATTTGAGTAAAACTTGTGCCGCCGCTGCCAGCAACATCAATCGTTTGTACGCCGATCGCCAGTAACTGCTGAATCGTTTCACGGGACATCCCAAAGCCGACTTCTTTGACGACAACCGGAACGGCAACGGAAGCAATCGTTTTTTCCAATAAGGACAGCCATTGGCTAAATTGACGATCGCCTTCGGGCATCACTAATTCTTGTGGTGCATTAAGATGGATCTGCAAGGCGTCGGCGCCAAACAGTTCTACGGCCCGTTGTGCATTTTCAACGGGACTGCCCGCACCAATATTGGCTAATAAGAAGCCGTCAGGATTGGCTTTGCGGACGATGCGGAAAGAATCGGCGACACTTGGGTCTTTTAAGGCAGCCGAAACGGAGCCGGTTGCCATCATCAAATCACAGGCTTGCGCGATCTCTGCTAACTCTTGATTGATTTTTAAGGTTTTTTCACTGCCGCCTGTCATGGCATTGATGAAAAAAGGGCTGGAAAATGAGCGGTCAAAGACAGTCGTCGTAATTGCCACATCAGCCACGTCAATTTGCGGAAAGGACTGGTGGACCAAGCGAACTGCATCAAAATCGTTGCTGTGTTCTTTATGAAACGCTTTTGCTAAGGAAACATGTTCATCTTTTCGATTCATGATAGGTCCTCCCGGTAATGGTAAACATGCAGCGGCAATGGGGTGATCTCGGCTTTTTCCCACGCACTCATCAATGGTAAAATACCGGTTTTCTGGTCAACGATCACGATGCCGCAATCGCCACCGCCGGCACCAGAAGATTTGGCTGCGCCACAATAATTTTCTGCTAGATCACAAAGCTTTTTAAGTGCGGGGGTTTCAATCGGTACACCAGTTAGTGCAGACAACTCTCGCAGGAGCTTTCGATTTTCCGTGATCATTTTTTTGATCGTGCGACTGTCTTCATTTAAGAAGCCGTCGATCAATCGATTGACGCAGTCTTTGCTGGCTGCTAAAAAGGCGGCATAGGCGTTTTCTTTTTCTTCTTTGGATTGATAGACTTGATCCACTAAATCAGAAGTAGAGGCAGGAGAGCCTGTCCAACCAATCAATAGTCGAAGCGATTTCGGAACCGTCAAGGGACGGATCGATAATCCTGGCCAATCGAAAGCAATCAATTCTGTTAAGGTATGGTCCTTTTGTTTGGCTAAGACCCAGTCGTGATCGAAGGTTGAAAAAGCGATCCAGCCGCCATAACAAGAGGCCGCAATATCACCGCACGACCCATTGCCTTGAACAGCGAGATGGGCAAGAGCCGCAATTTTGAATTGGGTCAACCGATCCATTTCCATTTGATAGTACAGATTCAATGCTTTGACCGTGGCAACAGTCACGGCACCGCTGGAACCGAGGCCATATTTGCGACCATTCGAGTTATCCAGTTCACTGGTCACTTTTAAATCGTAAAAGGAAAGGGGGATGCCTTTTTCTTGGGCATATTTTTCCGTCAGACGAATGGCTGCCAAAATATAGTGGAAAGGATTATCCCGGTGGTCTAAGACTAATTCGCCTTTGCGACGCGTCCAGCGAATCGGCAGGTCGCTGTATTGGGCAGACTGGATGCTGCCGTTTTTACGGGCCTCTTCCACATTGACTGTAATAAATTGGTCAACGGCAACGATGATTGCAGGATGACCAGGTTCGACAACGGCGTATTCACCAGCAATAAATAGTTTTCCGGGAACGGATAGTTCAATCATTTCGACACTCCTAATCGATGGCTTCTTAATGGCTTCTTAGTTGATGGCAGAAGATTCTTCCACCGGTAAAAAGGCTAATCCTTTGCCCGCGTGAGCAGTTACTAATTGTTCTGAGGCAAAGTGAGCACTTAATTCACGTAAAATCGTTTGTTCTTCTTGTTTTTGGCATAAAACTTTGACATTGGGACCAGCATCCATCGTGAAATAGCAAGCCAATCCTTTTTTTCGCAGCATTCGGACACATTCCATAGCTCGTAAAGATTCAGAAGACCAATAAGTAAAAGGTGGTTCGGCGGCTAAGGTCGTTCCATGCATTTTCAAGGCGTTGGCCTCGGTCGTTTCACCTAAAGCAGTAAAGTCTTTCTCGGCAATCGCTTGTTTCATTTTCACGAGATCAGTTGCGGTGGCAGTAAGCCAACCCGGATAAAAGCTCGAGGTTTCAACGGTTCGGCGCATCCCCTCACGACTGGAAACTTCTTTGGCTTGTGCGTTGATCAAAATAAAGATCATACTCAATTCTTCTTCCCAGCCATTCGACGGCACTTGCGTGGCAAAAGAAGTCTCATCGGTGCCTTGATGCCATTCAGCAAAGCCGCCGTAGATACTCCGACACGCCGAACCAGAACCGCGACGGGCCAAACGGGATAATTCTTGCTCCGACAAGTTTAAGTCCAGTGCTTCACTACAGGCACCCGCCAATGCCGCTAATCCACTGGCAGAAGAGGCAAGTCCGGCAGCGGTTGGAACAAAATTTTGACTTTCCACCGTGGCATACCACGGGCAGTCCGCTTTTTTTCGTACCAGATCCAAAAAGTCCGCAACTTTTTTGGTAGCAACGTCTGTTTGCACCACACCATCCAGCGTAAAGCAATCCTGTGGAAAATCAGGTGAAAAAGCCACCGTTGTTTCTGTGTAAAAAGCATCGAGGGTCAGGGACAAACTATTGTTCATCGGTAAAATGAAAGTTTCATCTTGTTTTCCCCAATACTTGATCAATGCGATATTCGTGTAGGCGCGAGCCTTTCCCTTATACATGTTCATAAACTCCTAATCCTTGTATCCATGCCGCACGAGCGCCATCGGACAATAAAATACGGCTGATATTCTCAGCCTGTTCCTTCGTTTTGGTTAGTGCGATCATACAGCCGCCCCGGCCCCCGCCGGTCAGCTTCGCCCCGTAAGCCCCGTGTGCCAATGCTAAGGAAACCAACTGATCCAGTTGCTGATTGCTGACCCCTAACTGCTGCAGTGCCTGATGGGCATTGTTCATGCTTTCGCCTAATACTTCTAATTGATTGGCTATGATGGCCTCTTTGGCTCTTTTGGTTTCGATCCCTAAACGCTGGATCGCTTGACTAGCCAGCTGCTTGCTGGTTTCAAAAAGATGGGCGACACTTTTGACTGCTTCTCTCGTTTGCCCTTTGATTCCAGTATCAGCGACGAGCAAATAACCGTCGATCGTGAGGGGAAACGAAGTGATGGGATGCCCTTTGATAAAGTAAATGGCATCCGTCCCGCTAGCTGCTGCAGCATCGATCCCGCTAGGATTGCCGTGAGCGATTTTTTCAGAAAAGTTGACATAGGTCATCAATTCTTCTTTTGTAAAGTCTTTTTTGATCCAATCAAAAAAAGCGCGAGTCAGTGCAACAGCGACCGCCGCGCTAGAACCCATTCCCCGTTCAGAAGGGATAGTGCTGACGATGGAGGTTGCAAAAGGACCCGTGTGGAAGTCTTGTTGCAGACGATACAGCAAGTCTTTGACATTTTTTAAGTGGCTGGGGACTTCTTCAAGCAGACCGTGATAGTAACTTGAAATCAAGGTGTTTGTTTCATTTGCTGTAATCTCGACTTGTACTTTTGCTCCCGCAAAAGGGAAAGCAATTGCTGGTTCACCGTAAACAACTGAATGTTCACCCATTAAGATGATTTTTCCTGTAGCTATGCCAGTACCAATTGACATTATTTTCCTCATTTCTCTAGGGAGCTTACCCCACATGATTCATTTATCGTTTGTCAGTCAATTGTAACTATCTCCTGACAAAAACACAATTTAATTAAAGATCCTTTCCTATTTTACTAGAAGAAGGCTCTTTCGTTAAGCATTCCGTATGAGATTTCAAAAAAAAGCAAAAATCTTTAAACTTTTATTGAAAAAATTCTTGATCTGTGCTTCAAAAGTTTCAGTTGACGGCACAAGATATAGTGTTGTATAGTTGATATCGCAAATGCAACATACAATATTTAGTGATGAGTGAGTTGGGGGATATGAGCGTGATCGTATTAGCAGGAACGATTGGTGCCGGTAAATCAAGTTTGACCGCATTGATCGCCAATCATTTTGGCAGTCAAGCCTTTTATGAATCGATCGATGACAATGAAGTGTTACCATTATTTTATGCAGATCCAAATAAATATGCGTTTTTACTGCAAATCTATTTCTTAAATAAACGATTTGAAAGTATCAAGCAAGCCATGAAAGACGACAATAACGTCCTGGACCGTTCCATTTATGAGGATTCACTGTTGTTCCATTTAAATGCGGACCTTGGGCGAGCGACCGATACCGAGGTCAAAGTCTATGATGAATTGTTAGCCAATATGTTAGAAGAGCTGCCGTATGCAGCTCACAAAAAGCATCCAGATCTTTTGGTGCATATTCGCGTTTCTTTTGAAACGATGCTCGAGCGTATTGAAAAACGTGGGCGGGAATATGAGCAGTTGACCTTTGATCCTTCGTTATACGACTACTACAAAGAGTTGAACAAACGCTACGATCAATGGTACGAAGAGTACAATGAGAGTCCAAAGATCCAGATCGATGGCGATCAATTCAATTTTGTCGAAGACCCGCAAGCGGCACAGGCCGTTTTAACGATGGTGGAAGAGGCCTTGAAAGACGCCCGTAAATAAGTAATAGCCGATACAGCCAGGAAAGTCCTTTGATTGGGCTTCTGGCTGTTTTCTTTTATAATAGAAGAAAGCAAGAGTGGAGGATGGATTGTGGAAAACAAACATGTCTTTTATGACGGAAACTATGAATGGATTCAAGTCGACCAACAAGACGCAAAAAGCGTGATGGCACTGCAAAAACAATATCATTTGTCTGACGAGATGCTTACGTACTCTTTAGATAAAAACGAACGCGCGCGGGTCGAATATGATGCCGAAGAGGAAGCATTGCTGCTGGTTTTCAATGTACCTCAGCAAGAAAAGCGTGAAAATCATTTTGAGACCAGCCCGATGACGTTTATTTTAAAAAGGAAGCAACTCTTTACTTTTGCATCCCACAATACCCGTTATGTGATTCCAATGATGGAGCGCTTGATCCTGCAAAACCCGCTGCAAACGCCCATTCATTTTTTGTTTCAAAGCTTGTTCTTGATTTCTGGAACGTTTTTTCCGTTAGTCGAAGAAGTCAATAGTGAGCGGATTCGCTTGAATCAGCGACTACGGGAAAAAACAACCAATAAAAACTTACTGCAAATGTCTGATTTGGAAGTTGGACTGGTTTTTTTAGTGTCTGCCACGAAACAAAATGCGGTCCTCTTGGAGCAAATCAAAGCATTATCCATTTATCGTTTGATGGATGATGATGAGCGGGAACAACTGGATGATGCCTTGATCGAAGCCAAACAGGCAGTGGAAATGACCCAACTGGCATTCCAAATTTTGGAACAATTGTCTGGTACCTACAATAATCTATTAAACAATAACTTGAATGATACCATGAAGTTTTTGACCGTTTGGTCCCTCTTATTGACTGTGCCTTCCATCGTCACCAGTTTCTTTGGCATGAATGTTCCGCTGCCTTTTACCAATAGTATTTTCGGTTGGGGTATTGCCTTGTTGATCAGTTTAGTGTTATCCGTCTGGATGTTGATTGCTTTATGGCGCAGAATTCGTTAGTCGATCACCAAACCTAGACCGGCGGCGATGACCAAGGCTTGTTCTTGATCGACTGTTAGTCCTCGCAAGTGTTCAAAGGACAACGCGATCTTTTGAAATTGATTGGTCCGAAAATCTAAAGTTGCTAATTTTGTGTGAAACCAGTTGCTATTGTTCAACTGGTTTTCTTGTAGCGTCAAGTGTTTCCAATCCATCTCATAAAACTCACTGTCGTTTAGTTGGCACTGACGAAACAGCATCGTCCGTAAATTGGTATTGCTAAAAGAAGCAAAGTTTGCCACGCAATCTTCAAAGGTACAGTCACGGAAATAGCTTTCCGCAAAATTCGTACCAGTCAATTTACACTGTTTAAAGTGAACGCGATGAAAGCTGGCACCAAAACATTCCAGATTAGAAAAATCGCAGTTCTCAAAGAGGACATTTTGACATTCCCATTGACTCAAGCGTGTTTTTTGCATCGTCACTTTCTTGAAATGACATTGCTTCAAGATAAGGTTTTTGCAAGTATCATAGCTATAATCACCGCCTTCGAACAACCCACCTTCGAAAAGCAGTTCTTCTTCTAAATAAAAATCCTGTGGCTCTAATGCCGACAATACGGGCGGTAGTGGCAATACGATTTTTTTCTTCATCAAGATCCCATCCTGTATGTTTTTCTCTCAGTATAACACGGCGAATCGATGCCGCGATAGTTACGAAAAAGCGGTGGGGTATTGTGAAATTTATTCAATCGGTTTGCAGAATGCTTTTATAACAAGGAAAACCTTTGATTTTGAATACATATTTTTTCACAATCTTTTTACTTGCAAGACGAAAATAATTTTGATATAGAAACTTAATCCGCTGAAAGTGACGTATATCAACGAAAAACTGTCACAAATTTTTAAAATCGCGAAAAAGTTGATAGTTTTCAAATTCACAAGCGAGCTATAATGACAATGTAAACAAAAGGAGGAAATTTTCCATGACAAAAACAGTTATTATCGGTGCAAACCACGCGGGGATTGCTGCTGCCAATACACTATTAGATAACTACAAAGACCAAGAGGTCGTAATGATCGACCGTAATACAAACTTAAGCTACCTAGGTTGTGGGACTGCTTTATGGGTTGGACGTCAAATCGATTCATACGAAGGCTTGTTCTATACAAAACGTGAAGATTTTGAAGCAAAAGGTGCAAAAATTCATATGGAAACAGTGGTTGACCATATCGATTTTGAGAAAAAAGAAGTGCATGCTGTAACCAATGACGGTGAAACGATCGTTGAATCTTATGACAAAGTTGTCATCGCAACTGGTTCTGTGCCAATTTCACCAAAAGTACCTGGACGTGATTTGAAAAACATCCATTTCTTGAAAAAATTCCAAGATGGACAAACGGTTGATAAAGAGTTAGCCTCAGAAGACGTGAAAAACGTTGCCGTTATCGGTGCTGGTTACATCGGTGTTGAAATTGCTGAAGCAGCAAAACGCCGTGGTAAAAATGTGTTGCTTTTTGATGCAGCGACACGGGCATTGCCAAACTACTACGACAAATGGTTCACAGAAGATATGGACAAAAACTTAGCTGACAATGGTATTGAATTGCATTTCGGTGAATTAGCACGTGAATACAAAGGAACAGAGAAAGTAGAAGCAGTTGTAACAGACAACGGCGAATACCCAGTTGATCTAGTGATCAATGCGATCGGTTTCTTACCAAACAATGAGCTAGGCAAAGATCATTTGGAATTGTTTGCTAACGGCGCGTACTTAGTGGACCGCCATCAACGGACAAGCGATGCAGATGTTTACGCAGTCGGTGACTGTGCAACTGTGTACTCAAATGCTTTGCAACAAACCACTTATATCGCATTAGCAACGAATGCCGTACGTTCAGGGATCGTCGCTGCCCATAATATCGGCGGAACTTCTTTAGAATCAACAGGTGTTCAAGGATCAAACGGGATTTCGATCTTCGGCTACAACATGGTTTCAACTGGCTTGTCAGTCGAAGCTGCCGAACGTAATGGCATGAAAGTGAAATACTCTGATTACGAAGATACCCAAAAACCAGGCTTCATGAAAGAAAATGCGACGGTTAAAATCCGCATCGTCTATGAAGAAGAATCACGCCGCATCGTTGGTGCACAAATGGCATCACGAACATCTGAAATCGCAATGGGCATCCACATGTTCTCACTAGCGATCGAAGAAGGCGTAACGATCGACAAGATGAAGCTATTAGATATCTTCTTCTTGCCTCACTTCAATCAACCATACAACTACATCACGATGGCTGCGTTGAAAGCAGAATAAGAAACACGAAAGTCGGAGCGTATGCTCCGGCTTTTTTTTGAAACAATCATGAAAACTGTTGACAATAAGAGGAAAAAGCAGTATACTATAAAAGTTGAGAAATAAAAGCAGAAGCACCCGCTTCTCGCCTGAGTGAAGATATCGCTGGGCAGAATAGGATTCCTACCATTTATTTGTGTGGAGTACGTGCGGGTTCGTGAAGAACTCGTTTTTTTATTGTCTGATTTCGAATCGACAAGCTTTTCTTTCTCTCAAAAAACTCGGAGGTGAATGACCATAGCAAAGGATATGATGGTAAACGACGGCATTCGTGCACGTGAATTGCGTTTGATTGATCAAAACGGCGAACAACTTGGTGTAAAGAGTAAAGCTGAAGCATTGCAAATTGCAGAACGAGCAAACCTTGATGTGGTATTGGTGGCACCAAATGCTAAGCCGCCAGTAGCAAGAATTATGGATTACGGGAAATTCCGCTTTGAGCAACAGAAAAAAGACCGTGAAGCTCGTAAGAAACAAAAAGTAATCAACATTAAAGAGGTTCGTTTAAGTCCAACGATCGACGTCAATGATTTCAACACAAAATTGCGTAATGCACGTAAATTCCTTGAAAAAGGGGACAAAGTGAAAGCTTCGATCCGTTTCAAAGGCCGTGCCATTACCCATAAAGAAATTGGTCAGAAAGTGTTAGATCGTTTGGCGGAAGAAACTGCTGATTTGGCAACTGTTGAGCAAAAGCCAAAAATGGATGGCCGCAGTATGTTCTTAGTATTAGCACCAAAAAACGATAAATAATGACTCACTGAGTTTCAGTTTAAAGTCAGATAACGAAAGATTTTGAGGAGGAAATTAGTTATGCCAAAACAAAAAACACACCGCGGATTAGCAAAACGCGTAAAACGCACTGGCGGCGGCGGATTGAAACGCTTCCGTGCCTTTACCAGTCACCGTTTCCACGGCAAAACAAAAAAACAACGTCGTCAATTGCGTAAAGCTTCAATGGTTTCAGCTGGCGATTACAAACGTATCCGTCAACAACTAGCACGCATGAAATAATTGCGTAACCCAAGCTTCACGTATACAAACAATTATCGATTTTCATATTAGGAGGAATTATACATGGCACGTGTTAAAGGTGGAACAGTAACTCGTAAACGTCGTAAAAAAGTGCTTAAATTAGCAAAAGGTTACTACGGTTCTAAACACACTCTATTTAAAACAGCAAAAGAACAAGTAATGAATTCATACAACTACGCATACCGCGATCGTCGTCAAAAGAAACGCGACTTCCGCAAATTGTGGATCGCTCGTATCAACGCAGCGGCTCGTATGAATGGCTTAAGCTACTCAAAATTGATGCACGGCTTGAAATTAGCTGAAATCGACATCAACCGCAAAATGTTAGCTGACTTGGCTGTAAACGATGCAACAGCATTTACTGCATTAGCTGACCAAGCAAAAGACGCTTTAAACAAATAATCAATCGTTGGCAACAACGTTAGCCCCGCTCTTTGAGCGGGGTTTTTTTTATACTTTTTTACAAAACAGTGCGATCCTTTACTGATGTACTTTCTTTAGTACGCAAATCAAAGGAATAAAGCGTGTTTCTTGATTAAAAATTTTTTATTAATCATAGAAATCAAGCGGATAAATATATAAAGAAACTGATCGATTTTGTCGCATAATTTAAGGTGTCGGAAGTAGTTTATTGTTAATAAATAGGTCGTTATTTGCTGTGAAAAATAAAAATAAAAGTATTTTTTGACAAAAGAATACCCAAATAATATAATTATTGTGAATATAGGATTAACTTTAAGTCATTATCAGCAGTCGATGTACAATGTTTTATGGCTGTGTCAATGGCTTTCTTAGTTCGAAAAGAGGATGATACAAGGAGGTTATGGAAAGAACATTGGATAGCCAATGTGAATCGGGTTTTGCAAAATATATGTAATACATAGAAAATTAGAATTTTAAATAGGTGCATTTTTCAGAATATTCAAAAAAATACTCGCCATAGGAATAGGACAGGATGAATAAACTGATTCAAAATGGGAGTAGATGAAAAATGAAAAAGCGTTTGTTGATTTTATGGAGTGTATTGGGGTTATTGATTCCTTATTTTTTACCAGCATCCATCGTTGTAGCAGAGGAAATTGAAACAAGCAGAGGAATTTACTTTTTATCTGAGCCAGCAGAACAAGTAGATTTCTCGACTGAGAAAGAGCAACTGTCCGAGATTTTTCAAGAGGAAGACTGGGTATTCTTAAATCCAATCAATATTCGATTTTATGTAGAAGGACAGTTGGATTACCAAAAATATTTTCCCGTTTTTAAAGATGGGGACTTTCATCAATTGATTGATGAAAGCAGTTGGCAACTAGCACCATCAGAAGTAGCTGACTTTATCCAAAATCATAGTAAAACGACAAAACCAACCTCACCTATGACCTTTATTATCGTCAACTATGCTTGGTATGGTTTTTTTGATGAAACTTGGTACGACCTGTATTTGAACAAACCAGCTGATTTATCTGAATTGCTTTCCGATTTAGAGGAAACGATAATTATTCGAGATTTATTTACTGATTATCAGGACCAAGTAAAGCAAGAACAGTCAAATCAAAAAGCACTTGAATCTTCACAACAAAGTACATCCTCTAGAGAAGAAACCAATCACGATTTTTCGACTAGTAAAGAATCGCAGGAAAATAAACAATCGGAAGAGTCAAAAGAAAATGTTGAAGGGGTTAGTATGGATGAAAATTCTGAGGATGCGACATCTAGTGATTCTGATAAAAGTGACAAAAAATCGGAATCTGATGAAGAAGTATACTCAGAACCAAATGAAGTAAATGGTGAAAATTCTTATACCACAGTAAGACACGCTGATTTCGATGAATTATTTAGAAGTAATTTGCAGAGTGATTGGGGTGATAAGGATTATACGAATAATTTGAACTTAGAAACAGACATACGCTCAGAAAGAAACCAACATACTCTTTTAAAACAAGAAGCATACTTCCTAGTTCTGTCTAAAGACGGGAAATATTCATATGGAAAAACTGTGTATCTTCCTTCTTCGGTCGGGAGTATATCCGGCTCGCGATTCTCGCATATAGGAGGAGAACTTGGAGCCCATCGAAGCAGATATAAATTGAGTCAAAGTTATTATTTTAAGATGCATCCGAAATTTTTTGAATTTTATAAAGATGTTCCAAAAGGCTATGACCCATGTGCAGATAAAGATTTAAACTATTTTTTGAATTGGATTAATCACTGGTCGGAAGATGAAATCAGTATTGTAGAAAAAGAGTATATGACGCTTGATCATTATGTGAGAAGGTCGAATAAAGGAATAGATGACCGCTTTGAAGAAAAAGACCATACGAAGGACTTGGAAGTAAAAAGTAATAATAATGTATCTGGTACTCAGTATCTTCTTTTAAACGAAGAAAGTTACTTCTTGATTCGTTCTAAAGATGGAAGATATTCCTATGGAAAAGTAATCAACCGAATGCCTCCTTCAAGAATAAAAATGGAAAGACCTCGTTTTACGCTTACAGGAGGAGATCCTGGAGCAAACCAAATCAGGTATAAATCAAGTCAAAGCTATTACTTTACAATGCGACCAGAATTTTTTGAATTTTATAAAGATGTTCCAAGCGGCTATGATCCGTGTGCAGACAAGGACTTAAACTATTTTTTGAATTGGATTAATCACTGGTCAGAAGATGAAATCAGTATTGTTATTCCGAACAGTATTGATTTGCTTGTTGCTAAAAAGAATAATCATATCCAACCTTGGCGTTTCTTTAACGAGGGTCGTCGATCTATCAAAAACCAATATTTTTCACTTACACTAGATGAGACAACCAGACTAGATTTTGATATGAGAGGTAGATCAGGTCAAAGATTAACAGTCTATCAAGAAAATGAAACGAAGGTATTTGATCGAAAGTACTCAGGCTCTAACAATACCGTTACCCTTGATTTACCTGCTGGCAGCTACTATATTGCGATGACGGATATTACGGCTGAAACAACGCTACAAATCAGGCGACACCAGTTCAATGATTTCCAGCTTTCAATTGATACCAATCCAGAGCGAACACATATCTACTTAAATGGTGTGTTTCATCAAGAATTGACCGACATATATGCTCCCCACCATCGACCACTTCAATTACCAACAGCAGTAAGTGTTTCAAATAAGTTAAATTCAATTTGGCGAACCTCGCGAGGAAGCCATCCAGTTTTAGATGCAATGTTTGGTAAAAACTACTTATTGGGCACCAATTTAAGAGAGCAAACATTTCCTAATGTTGGCAATCTGCCATTAGGAAGTACGTCCCTTTCGGCGCCGCTACAATATGTTGGAAATGGTCAGTTCTATACAGATGCTCAAATAGTCAATTTTGGTCCACAACAGCGATTTGTGATTACCGGGTCAACCTTACTTCTAGCGATGGCTGGAACGCTGGTCGTTTACTACGCAGCACATCTGATCCATACCAATCAGTTACAATTAACAACCCCGTCTATTTTTCGAGAATTTGAAACTGGTAGTTGGGAAGAGCTTGAAAAATTCACCTACCACGGGATCGTTTCCTATGAGGGGAAAACCTATGGAGTAAATGATGAGACGGGTGAAATCAAAAACACCGAAACTGGAGAAGAACTGCCTAAAAGTGTTATCCCAGATGATATCCGAAAATCTGCTGCAGGGGCCAGTAAATTGGCTATCTATAAGATTTTGGCAGATCTTGATGAATTAGGAATTGATAATATTGAGGATGAATATGAATGGTATACATTCAAAGACTTAGTCCAAGACGAGTTGGAAGGACAAGGCAATAAACGAGGACATACAATTGAAAAACATGTAATGAAGTCGGATGCATACTTGAAAAATCGTCTGAATACAGACAATCTCTTGTTTAGTTCCACTTACTACGGGGTAGTGGAAGCATTGATTGCCATCAATGTGACCAAGCTGAAACATCCAGAAGTTTTTCAGAATGTAGGTAAGCAGAAAGGACAATTTGTAGATACTCCGTTTGCGTTGGGGAAAGGATATAATAGTAATAATGTTCCTTGGAGTCCGCTAAGGAATAATCAACTGTTTCTGATGCCTTCATCCTCTGAAAAAGGATTTAGAGTATTGACGAGTTATCCAGTTTATAAAATGGGTGATTAAACGAATAATGAAAGGAAGAGTACAAGTGCGTAACATATATTATGAAGACATAGAGGAAAAAGATTTAACATATATGCAAAACCTACTAAACTGGTATGCCGAAATGGAGAAAAAAGAAGGTAAGTACTATCAAGGACAGAAAGAGACCTATACAGCCAATCAAGATCAAGAGAATCAAGACTATATTTTCTATCTTGAGGGATGGAGATATGGTTATGATGAAGAAACACCAGAGAAGCTAAAAAAACATATCGAAAGTCTTCGTTATCAGTTTGTCCACAGAGAAGGAGACCAATGGACGCCAGAACAGGAAAAAGAGCGAGAGCTTTTATTTGCGGAAACAATTTTAGTGAAGGGCTCACCTATTGAACGTTTTAAAGATCGTATTACTTATTTATTTTGTTGTTTTGAACCGATTATTAGGATAGAGAATAAAAATTTCTCCAATGATGACAATTCAGGTTCTCCAATGCAATCAGCTGTTGAGGAGCAAGAGAAAAAAGAAGAATATGATGGATTCCGCCATTTGTTTTACGAAGATATTGAGACAGTTACTATCCATGAATGGGAAGAATGGTGTATGTTTTACGATCGATGGCTCATAGATCAAAACCAATGGTTCATAGAAAAAAGAAGGTATAATAAGGCGATAAACAGAACAGTAGCTGTTCAATACCATAAACGAGAAATTCAAGCAAAGACGCAGCCAGAATGGGAGGCAGAACTCAAGAAAGTCGGCTATATTTTTTGTCACAAACCAGAAAACGGCTGGACCGAACAGCGAAGTACCAAGTTATTTAAAGTGATTGATGAAAGTGGCACGGTGATCAACTATGTCTTTCTAGGCATTCGAGAAGACATTATTGATTTGCTGAATAACGAAGGTGCAAATGTGTGGTTTTATAGTCAAGAGATAGAGTGTTGATGGGGAGCTGAAATTACTACAAAGGAAGAAAATAAATGCGCAACGTATATTATGAAGACATAGAAGAAAAAGATTTAACATATATGCAAAACCTACTAAACTGGTATGCCCAAATGGAGAAAAAAGAAAGCAAATATTATCAAGGGCAAAAAGAAACCTATAGAGCCAATCAAGACCAAAAGGATCAAGACTATGTTTTTTATCTTGAAGGATGGAGATATTTCTATGATGAAGAAACAACGGAGAAGCTAGAAGAACATATCCGTCCGCTTTACTATCAATTTAGGCATAGAAAAAAAGATCATTGGACCCCTGCACAGGAAAAAGAACGCACTCTTTTGTTCGCTGAGACAATTTTTGTAAAGGGGTCTTATATTGAACGTTTTAAAGATAAAGTTGGCTATATATTCTATTGTTTTGAACCAGTGATAGGGGGAAAAGATAAAAAATTCTCCGGTACTGAAACAGTTGCTGAGAAGCATAAATCAGAAGAATACGATGGTTTTCGACATCTATTCAATGAAGACGTTGAAACGATAACAATAAAAAATGCTGAAGAATGGCAGAAATTTTATGATCAGTGGATTCAGAAACAAAATGCCCATTTTCTTGATCGAAAATAATACTATCCAAATATAAAGCAGACAGTTGCTATTCAGTACCATAAACTGGAAATTCAAGCCTTCTCACAAGAAGAGTGGGAAATGGAGCTCAAGAAAGCATGCTATCTTTTTAGCCATAAACCAGAGAATGGCTGGACAGAGCAACGCAATACCAAACTTTTTAAGATTGTCGATGAAGCAAGTAAAACCATCAGCTATCTGTTTCTCGGCGTGCGAGAAGATATCATTGAGCTACCTTAATAGAGAGACTTAATCGTTCCCGATGTTTTTTTATTTGTTTGCTTAAGTTCATTTTATCCGCTCCTTCTATCATTAGTTTAGGCCAATGTCTGTGTTCTAACGATCAAATGTCTTTGACAATGCCTTGAAATCAAGTGTCAAAATGTTTTTACAGTTGGGTTTATGCTGTTTACACAGCAGTACAGCGTTGATTTTCTTCAACGAATAAGCGACAGTCAGCTTTCTTATTGTTTTTTTTTAGAAGCACCTGCTGGTTTCTTAATAAAGAAAATGATGAAGAGTCTGTGCTGATTTTTAATGTTTGTCTTTATCTATTATTCATTAATTTCGCAAAGATGGGAAGAGGAGAAAACAACTAAGCGTGTGAAAGCATCATTTTTCCATTAGTGGATCTTTAAAGGTCCCTGTGTGTTGAAATGGAGCCATTCAGAAGTCACGTCTGTTTGTTGGTTCTGTTCTAGAAGAAAATCGACTGTTGATAAGCATATCTCCCCATAAAAACGTCTGCTTTGTGCTATACTGAGGCTTTGTAAAAATAAGTTTGTACAAGCAAGCAGCAACGGTTTTTTCATTGATTGCTTGCAAGAAGGAGCGTATACGCAGTGAAAAAACTAAAGGTTCAAGATTTAATTGCAGTGGGGATCTATACAGCGATCTATTTTCTTTTAATGAGCGTCTGTCTATTGATTTTGCGTTTTGTGATCCCAGGTTTTCATAATTTATTTATTCCAGCAGTCACCGCTTTGTTTTCTGGCATTATCTATCTGATTTTATTGAATAAAGTACCGAAATTTGGCGCAATCACCATTATGGGTACCGTGGTAGGGCTCTTTTTTTTGATTTCAGGACATTTTCCATTGGCCTTTTTGCCCAATATGATTTGTGCCTTAACAGCTGATTTGATTCAATACAAAACAAAGCTCAAAGAGAACGTTCGCGTACTGGCGAGTTATATCGTCTTTAGTTTTGGCTTGATGGGCCCGATCTTGCCCCTGTGGTTTATGAAAAATGCCTACATCGATTCATTAGTGGCTCGCGGAAAAGATGAAACCTACATTGCCGGTGTGTTTGCTCATACCTCCAATGTGATGTTGGGGCTTTGTGCATTGGCCGTTTTGATTGGTGCGGTGGCTGGTTTAGGCATTGGTAGCCGCTTGATGGAAAAACATTTTCAACCAACGATCCAATCGCATAAAGGGTGAGGAATGTGTCGAAAACAAGGTTTGATCCCCGCAGCAAATTGGCGGTGATTCTCTTTGCTAGTTTTACTATGATGGTGTCCATTAGCTGGATCGATGAGTTTGTCTTTGTCACGTTCTTGCTGCTGCTATTTTTAGTCAGCGGCTTTTGGAAAAAAGGCCTGATGTTCTATGGCGTGTTTGTCTTGCTGACACTGGCAGATAGTTTTTTGTTTCGCCAAGGAAACCACCTATTGATCGTGTTGCTGGATTTCTTTTCCGTCGGTTATCGCCGCTTATTGCCAACGATCATGGCGGCGGCTTTTGCCATTAGTGGGACGAAGAACAGTGAGTGGATGGCGGCGTTGCAAAAAATGCACGTGCCCAATGTATTATTAGTCCCGCTGGCAGTCTTATTTCGTTTTTTCCCCACATTGGTACAAG
Source organism: Enterococcus sp. AZ149 (assembly GCF_051714285.1). Taxonomy (NCBI): domain Bacteria; kingdom Bacillati; phylum Bacillota; class Bacilli; order Lactobacillales; family Enterococcaceae; genus Enterococcus; species Enterococcus sp. AZ149. The sequence continues at coordinate 2,954,592 of NZ_JBIORO010000001.1, read as the reverse complement.
ATTTCAAAAGTATTCGCCAAGCGATGCGCTTTCGCGGCATCTCGCTGTCGGCAGGATCGATCTTGCTTCATCCACTGCAAAGTGCGGAGTATTTTTTGATCCCATTACTGATGTCGGCTGAAAAGACCGCAACCGAACTGTCGGCTACGGCGCTGGTTCGCGGGTTAGCATCAGAAACTCCCCATACCACCGTCCACGAACTGAAGCTGCGCTGGTGGGATGGCTTGGTCTTTTTAGCATTAGGCGGCTTTATCGTGAAAAGGATGTGGCTTGGATGATCACACTAGAACAAGTGTCAGTGAAACGAGAAAATCGAACCGTATTATCTGAGCTTTCTTTGACAGTCGCAGCTGGGGAAGTCATCGTTTTGTGCGGCGCTAGCGGCAGCGGAAAATCGACCTTGCTCAATGTTTTGAATGGCTTGATCCCTGAGCTGTATCCCGCCGAAGTGCAAGGAAAGATCCGTGTCGGAGAAACAGACTTGCCAGTTGCCGATTTCTCCCATTATGCCCAGACGATTGGCGTCGTCTTTCAAAACCCCAAGACTCAATTTTTCACCACGGATGTCTATTCGGAGTTAGCTTTTTCGATGGAAAATGCGGGCGTCGCACCAGAAAACATTCGGCAGCGAATCACCGAAGTAGCACAGCAGTTTTCCCTGACCCCGTTGCTTGATGCTAGTGTCTTTGACCTATCTGGTGGGGAGAAGCAGCTGATTGCTCTCGCTGCAGCCACGATGCTGCCCCATGATGTGTTCCTATTGGATGAGCCTTCCAGTAATTTGGATCAAGAAGCGATCCAAAAGTTGACTAAAGGATTGGCTTCTTTAAAACAACAAGGGAAAACCATTGTGATCGCCGAACACCGCTTGGCGTATTTGGCGCCACTGGCAGATCGCTTCTGTCTATTAGAAGCAGGACGATTGCGGGCGTCTTATCCAGCAGCTCAGCTTTTGTCACTGCCCGAGGAGGCAATTCACGAGTTGGGATTGCGAAAAGTAGGCGAGGCGGCATTGGAAAATCAGCACTGCCGAGAATCTTTGCCAGAAAAGTCTGGATTAAGGGCAACGCATCTGCAGATCAAGCAATCGAAACGTTCAGCAAACAGCAGAAATTGGGCGCTTAACTTGCCTGAACTACAATTGCCGACGAAGCAAGCTGTGGGGATCGTTGGACCAAATGGTGCTGGCAAAAGTACGTTGGTGCAAGTCCTGTCAGGATTGAAAAAATGCCCAGAAGCAGTATTTGCCATCAATGGACAAAAGCGGACCCAAAAGCAGCTGCTGCAGGAAAGCTTTCTTGTGATGCAGGATGTTAACTTGCAGCTGTTTTTTGAAACGGTGGAAAAAGAGCTGCTGATCAAAGCTCAAAACCCAGCGCGTTTTGAAGAAATTGTCTCATTGTTGCACTTAACACCACTCCTTGCCCGACATCCGCAAAGCTTGTCGGGTGGGGAAAAACAACGAGTTGCCATCGGCAGTGCCCTGCTTTCTGGTAAACGCTTGTTGTTTTTCGATGAACCAACGAGTGGGTTAGATTTGCAGCAAATGGAAGAAGTCGCAAAACTGTTGCGAATAGTTGCCAAAGAAGTTGATTTATTAGCCGTGATCAGTCATGATCGTGAGTTTTTAGCTGAAACATGTCCTTACATGATTCAACTCGAAAAAGGAGAACTTGTTGGCACGTATCAGCTGGCAAAAAATATGGAATAACTGAAAGACGGAGTGAACCTTGGTTCATGCCGTCTTTTTTTGGTCGAACATGAAAAAATCTTCATGTTTTTTTTCTTTCAATCAGTTAGGAAGTTTTGAAAAAATCCGTTATGATAGAAGCAAAACCAGAGGAGGAGCGCATATGACTTTGAAGATCTTGCTAGTAGAAGACGAAGAAAGTTTAGCCAGTTTTATCCAGACCGAATTGACTTTTGAGGGATATGACACGGTCTGGGCCAAAGATGGGCAAGAGGCATTGACCTTGTTCAATCAGCAAGCAAATGCTTTTGATCTGATTTTATTGGATTGGATGCTGCCAATCTATGACGGCATCACAGTGGCGCGGCGGATACGTAAAGAAAGCGACATCCCGATTTTGATGATGACCGCCAGAAATCAAACCGCCGATGTGGTGACGGGGCTTGATGTCGGATTAGATGATTATTTAACGAAACCTTTTGAAATAGAAGAACTGTTTGCCAGAATTCGGGTGATCGAGCGGCGGTTGCAACGAGAAGCCAAACAACAAAAGAACCAGCAAAACCAATTAGTGGCGGGGGAGCTGATGATGGACATCGCCAAGCACTTGGTTCAGGTTGCCGGTGAAACCGTTGAGTTGACGCCCAAAGAGTTTGGCATTTTATATGAATTGATGAAAGAACCCGAGGTCGTCAAAACGAGAGATGACCTATTGAATGAGATTTGGGGCTATGAATACGACGGCCAAACGAATGTTGTAGATGTCTATATCCGCACACTGCGGAACAAGCTGGATGTTTGCGGCAAAGGCAAAATGATCGCAACCGTTCGTGGATTAGGCTATGTCTTGAGGACCGATCATGAAGAATAAATCAGCCAACCAACGTAGAAAAACAGCCCAATTTCAATTGACGAGCCGCTTTTCCTTGATTCTCTTTGGTCTGCTGATTCTCTTCAATCTGCTGTTTATTTTATTATCCGTAGGTTATTTGTTTGAACATATCGAAAATCGTGCCAGCAACATCCTTGAAGCCATCGAAAAAGGTGAGGCATCAGGGGATGCCTGGGACTTTCTCGTCAATGCCTATGTCTCGGCAGATGAAGAAGACGTCCTGCAAGTGATCTTAGCCGACGGCAGTGTCGTTTCATCAGAAGATGCGGAAGAGATTTTTGCCGATATCAATCAAGGGCGAGTGATTCCTTTTCTCGAAGACATCGTTTTTACAGAGGAGGGCATCTATTACACGAAAACCCAAGAAGTCGATGGGGATCAGGTGACGATCGCTATCAATGGGGAGGATAGTGTGGAATTAGCCTATGGCCTCTTTATGATCAGCAGTTTCTTGAATCTGATCGCTGTTGTGATTGGCAGCCTGCTGATTTATTGGAGTGTCGGGAAATGGAGTCAGAAGCTTACTGGTATGGCGCAAGAAATTGCTGCCATTGAACAAAGTCGAACAGGAGAACTGACGGTTTCTGAAGAGCCCATCGAGATTCGTTCGGTGGCATTGGCTTTCAATAAATTGTTGAAAGAACAGCGTGAGACGATCGAACGGGAAAAACGATTCGTTGCCGATGCTTCCCATGAGCTGCGAACACCTTTGGCTGCGATTCGCGGACATGTCCAATTGATCCAGCGGCGTGGAACCAAACATCCCGAAGTCATTCCTTCCTCAATGGCGTTTATCGACAAAGAGTCGAAGCGTTTGGAAACATTGAGCAATCAATTGCTGGACCTAGAAAAAAATCAATCCCAAGATGAAATGACCCTCGTTGATGTTTCTCAGATCGTCCGAGAAGAGTGTGAAAAACAAGCGACGATCGTTCCGCAATCGATTGAATATTTTGTGGAGAACCAGTGTATGAAGCGAGGACATAAACGTGACTTCCAGCAAATCATCCAAAACCTGTTAGAAAATGCCGCGAAGTATTCGCCTGTTGATCAGCCGATTCATGTGACCTTGACACAAGAGCAAAGGCAGTTGTCTTTAACCGTCGTCGATTTTGGCATTGGGATTCCCGATGATAAGAAAGCCTTGATTTTTGAACGGTTCTATCGGGTAGAAGATTCTCGTTCTAGCCAGATTGCCGGTTCAGGCATTGGGCTTTCACTGGTAAAACAGCTGGCAGACAAATATCATGCCAAAATCACCGTGACAGACAATCAACCGCAAGGCAGTATCTTTAAGCTGGCCTTTCCAAATGAAAGAGAAAGATGAAGATTTTTTTAGATTTTCTTCAAGCAATTTTGATTCTTTTTCTTTGGGAACTTGTTATTCTAAATATATAGAAAAAAGGAATACACAAACAATTGGAGGAATGAAACATGAAAAAAACAACTATTTTATTCGGAATTGCCGCATTAGGGTTATTGGCAGGATGTACACAAAACAACACGGGAAATTCAGAACCTGCGCAAAACAGCAGCTCAAGCACAGCAGTTGCCTCATCAAGTGAAACAACCTCATCACAAGCAGCGGACAGCTCTTCAAGCAGTGCAGCGATCGCCAATGGGGGCTTGCCTACGGTGACCGTAGAAGAAGCGATCCAAGTATTCCAAGACAAATACCCAGATGCAGCGATCACTTCGATTGATTTGGATACTTCTTTTGGCAATTACTTCTACCAAGTAGAAGGCGTGGATGAAACGAATGAGTTTGAATTAAAGATCGATGCAGAAACCAAAGAAACTTCTGAAGAAAGAACGGAAAAATTGGATGCCGATGAACAAAACGGTGTCAAAAAAGATGCCGATCAATTGGACCTAACCAACTTGCTTTCATTGGAAGAAATTTCTGATATCGCCGTGAAAGAAGCTGGCGGTGGTCAAGCAACAGATTGGTCCTTAGACAAAGAAATGAATGTAACCTATTGGGAAGTCAAAGTAGAAGATGGCAACAAACAAACAGATGTGAAAATCAATGCCCAAACAGGTGAAGTACTTGAAACAGAATTGGATGACTAATCCTTTTACGCAGTAAAAAAGATAAGCCGCTATCGTCTATGCGCAAAAGACGATAACGGCTTATTTCTTTACGTATGCTGTTTGACTTCAGTTAACGGTTTGACGCGACCACCAATTTTATCTGCAAATGCTTCGGACTGCTTCCGATCTTCAAAGACCCATAACTTGTCTGGAATTTTTTCACGAGTGCGACGACCATCTTTGCCAATGTAACCATGCAAAACTTTAATCACGTACATCGCCATCATCCTTCCCTGAAATTACTTTTGATTATACGAAAGCCGTTTCAAAAAGCAAGGATTTTGACTTAAATAAGTGATCAGAATTGATTATTCTCCTGACAGGGCAGCATAATCAGCAAATCGTTGATGGATTTCAGGAAAACTACGCTTCAGCTGCACGATGCGATTGGTCTCTTTTGCTAAAAAACAATGCTTTGAAGTCCCTGTCGTAGCCAACTGACCATCGCTAGTTTTGTAGATCTCATAGCGAAAATCCAAACGCGTGCCCGTATATTTGTCGACCAAAACATCGATTCGCACCTCATCTTCGTAACGAATCATCGTTTTGTATTGCGCACTGACTTCCAGCACAGGAACGATCAAGCCAGCTTCTTCGATGGTATGATATGGTAAATCCAAAAACGCCAGTAATTCCACGCGGGCCTCTTCAAACCAGCGGATATAATTGGCGTGATGGATGATCGCCATTTGATCGGTCTCATAGTAGTGTGGTTGACGGATATAGCCTGAATATAAAGACATAAAAACAGCTCCTTTCATAGAAACAAAACCTTCGTTATTCAGCATAACGCAAAAAGAAAGAAAAGCAAACAGAAGGAGAACTTCTTTGCGTTGATCACTAGAGAAAACGCTACTGGAAAGCAGCGGAGTGAAAAAGACAGTGAAACACCTTGACTTTTTCATAGCTTTCTTGTAGTTTATAGATAATATCAAAAATCAGTGAAGGATCGAGTACTTTATTCTATTCCTTAAAAGAGAAAACTGCCCCGGCTGAAAGCAGTTTAGGACGTGTAAAGGAAAGACAATCTGGAGATGAACAGAAGAAAAGCTGTTCCGTGACCGAGCGTTAATCGAGAGGAGAAGAACATTTCTCGAATTTAGGTGGTACCGCGTGTAATCAAAACTCGCCCTTGTATAAAAAAACAAGGGCGAGTTTTTTGCTGTGAATCACTATGATTGGCTTGCGGAGCAAGACAGAATAGATGATGAACAGTACTAGGCGACCACAGGGAGCGTAGTAACCATACTAGGAATCACTGGGGTTGGCTTGCGGAGCAAGACAGAGCAGATGATGAACAGTACTAGGCGACCCTAGGGAGCGTAGTAACCATACTAGGAATCACTGGGGTTGGCTTGCGGAGCAAGACAGAATAGATGATGAACAGTACTAGGCGACCACAGGGAGCGTAGTAACCATACTAGGAATCACTGGGATTGTCTTTTGGAGCAAGACAGAATAGATGATGACCAGCAGCAACCAACCACTAAAAGCGCAATAACCCAAAAGCCAAACACGAGAACAACCCACCCACATCAATGAGTAACAAGCAATAGGTGAATAAGCAAACAAGCAATGAAAGCAAAGAACATGGGCAACCATGAAACAAATAGGAGGATGCATACGATGAGTTACCAACGTCCAAAAGGAACCAACGATATTTTGCCAGGAGAATCCGAAAAATGGCAATTTGTGGAAGAAACAGCACGTTTAGTGTTTCGCGATTACCAATTCAACGAGATTCGGACACCGATTTTTGAGCACTTTGAAGTGATTGCCCGCAGTGTCGGTGACACAACGGATATCGTTTCAAAAGAAATGTATGATTTTTACGATAAAGGAGAGCGGCATGTGACGTTGCGTCCAGAAGGCACCGCACCGATCGCTCGTTCTTATGTCGAAAACAAACTATTCGGACCAGAACATACGAAGCCTTATAAAGTGTTTTACATGGGACCAATGTTCCGTTATGAACGTCCGCAAAAAGGCCGTTTGCGTCAATTCCACCAAATCGGTGTCGAAGTTTTCGGTTCAGCAAATCCAGCGACCGATGTTGAGACAATGGCGATGGCAATGGATTTTTATCGTCAATTAGGACTTAGTCAATTGCGCTTGGTCATCAATTCATTAGGTGACAAAGAGACACGCCAAAACTATCGTCAAGCGTTGATCGATTATCTAGCGCCCCATGAAGCGGAGCTTAGTGAGGATTCAAAACGCCGCTTGCATGAGAATCCTTTGCGGGTTCTTGACAGCAAAGACAAGCGAGACCAAAAATTTGTGGCAGATGCGCCATCGATCTTAGACTACTTAACGCCAGATGCCAAGGCACATTTTGAAACCGTAACGAGTATGCTGGATGCGTTGGAGATCCCTTATGAGGTCGATTCGAATATGGTGCGTGGTCTGGATTATTATACCCACACGATTTTTGAGATCATGAGTGATGCACCAAAAATGGGGGCGCAAGCCACCATCTGTGCCGGCGGTCGTTACAATCATTTAGTGGAAGAGCTAGGTGGACCAGAAACACCTGGTTTTGGTTTTGCTTTGGGGATCGAACGTTTATTGATCACTATGGAAGCCGAAGAAGTTGTGATTCCTGCTTTGAATGAGTTAGATGCGTATGTGGTTGGTCTGGGACAAGAAACCAATTTAGAAGCGCTGAAAGTCGTGCAAGCGATTCGTAATTTCGGCTTTTCTGCCGATCGTGATTTCATGGATCGTAAAGCCAAAGCCCAGTTCAAATCTGCTGATAAACAAGGGGCACGGTTGGTTCTGACTCTAGGCGAAACAGAATTAGCAGAACAAGTGATCAATATCAAATCCATGGCAAGCCGTGAAGAAAAACAATTTCCGTTAGCGGATCTTTATGCCCGCTTCGATGAGATCTACGATGAAATGACAACCAAAATGTTTGAGTGAGGAGAAAAAGAATGACAAAACGTACAGTATATTGCGGGTTAGTAAATGAGACCCATTTAAACCAGACAGTGACACTAAAAGGCTGGGTGCAAAAGCGCCGTGACTTAGGTGGCGTGATTTTTATTGACTTACGCGACCGGGAAGGGATCGTGCAAATCGTCTTCAATCCTGAGGTTTCGAAAGAAGCCTGGGAAATCGCGGACAAATGCCGCAGCGAATATGTATTAGAAGTAACGGGTCAAGTCATCAATCGTGCACCAGAAGCCATCAATCCGAAAATGGTGACAGGTGCCTATGAAGTGATGATCAGCGAAATCACGATTTTAAACACTGCAAAAACACCAGCCTTTTTGATTGAAGATGATCAAACCGTTGGCGACGAGATTCGCATGAAATACCGTTATTTAGACTTGCGTCGTCCAAAAATGACGAACAACATCGTGATGCGGGCGAAAACGACGCAAGTGATCCGCAATTTCTTAGACACGAACGAGTTCTTGGATATCGAAACACCTTATCTAGGAAAATCAACACCAGAGGGCGCGCGGGATTATTTGGTTCCTTCACGGATCTATCCAGGTCATTTCTATGCGTTGCCGCAATCACCACAAATTTTTAAACAGTTATTGATGGGCGCCGGCTTCGATCGCTACTATCAAATCGTACGTTGCTTCCGTGACGAAGATTTGCGGGGCGACCGTCAACCAGAATTTACCCAAGTCGATATCGAAACCTCTTTCTTGACGGCAGAAGAAATCCAAACCTATACGGAAGAGCTATTGGCAAAAGTGATGCGAGAAGTCAAAGGCATCGAAGTTACCTTGCCATTCCCACGGATGACCTATGATGAGGCAATGGGACGCTACGGCAGTGACAAACCAGATACACGGTTTGACATGGAGCTTATCGACTTATCAGAAGTTGTGAAAGACGTTGATTTTAAAGTCTTCCAAATGGCTCTTGAAAAAGGCGGCGTTGTGAAAGTCTTGAATGCCAAAGGGGCTGCAGACAAATACTCAAGAAAAGACATGGACAATCTAGGCCATTACGCTGGCCAATTTGGTGCCAAAGGATTGGCATGGGTCAAAGTTGAAGAAGATGGATTGAAAGGACCTATCGCTAAATTCTTGACGGAAGCAACCGACGCGATTATTGCAGCAGCCAATGCGGAAGTTGGCGATATTCTGATGTTTGGTGCCGATTCCTTTGAGATCGTTTCAGCGACGTTAGGTGCGATCCGTAATAAATTAGGAAAAGAATTAGGCTTGATCGACGAGAGCAAATTCAACTTCCTATGGGTTACTGACTGGCCGCAATTTGAATACGATGAAGAAGCAGGTCGCTATGTTTCTGCTCACCATCCGTTCACATTGCCAAAAGAAAGCGATCTGCCGTTGTTAACGACAGACCCTTCAAAAGTCTATGCGCAAGCTTACGATATCGTGCTAAACGGTTACGAGCTAGGTGGCGGATCATTGCGTATCCATACACGGGAAGTGCAAGAGCAAATGTTTGAAGCGCTAGGCTTCTCACGTCGCGAGATGCAAAATCAATTTGGCTTCTTATTGGATGCTTTGGATTATGGTTTCCCACCACATGGCGGCATCGCCCTTGGGTTAGACCGATTAGTCATGCTCTTGGCTGGTGAAGAAAACATTCGCGAAGTCATTGCCTTCCCTAAAAATGGGAAAGCGGCTGATCCAATGTCACAAGCGCCAAGTACCGTTTCGCCAATGCAACTGTTTGACTTGAGCATTGATGTAACAACGGTTGAAGAAAACGAATAAGCGTTAAACCCATGATGAAATGAGTGATGAAATAGAAATTGGTGAATGAATGAAAAAAGTTCATGAGAATTCACCCATTTCTTTCATTGCTCGTTTCTTTTTTTATGTGCTGAAGTATAATAAAGGCAAATCAAAAAAGTGAGGCTATGAAATGCAATGACTCCTCTGTTTAAATGGCTCCCTCATCCGGAATATGCCAACAAACTTTCATTCTCGATCGTGTACGCACTGCTGGCATCGATTGCGGTCAATTTTTTCTATCAGCCGGGCAATATTTATTCCAGCGGCATTACCGGTGTCGCTCAGATCATTACTACGATCTCAAGAGAATGGATCGGGTTTTATATCCCCTTATCCCTTGCGCTATTATTGTTGAATGTGCCATTATTTTTTCTTGGCTGGTTTAAGATCGGCCACAAATTTACGATCTTTACTGGAATCACTGTTTTATTGACATCCTTATTCGTGCAAATTTTGCCAGAAGAAACCGTCACGACGGACCCGATGATCTGTGCGATTTTCGGTGGTGCCATCAATGGAGTGGGGATCGGCTATGCCTTGAAGAATGGTCTTTCTTCCGGAGGGCTGGATTTTGTCAGCATTGCCATCCGCAAACGGACAGGGAAGACGATCGGCTCGATATCGATTTTCTTTAACATTGTTATTTTGTTCGCCGCCGGAATCTTGTTTGGCTGGCAATATGCGTTGTATAGTGCAATCGCGATTTTTGTCAGTGGAAAAGTGACGGATGCGGTCTTTACGAAGCAAAAGAAAATGCAGGTGACGATCATCACTCGCAACCCAGAAGAAGTCATTCAAACGATCCAAAAACATATGCGGCGAGGCATTACCATCATCAATGAAGCCGAAGGAGCCTACAAGCATGACAAACAAACGGTTTTGCTGACGGTAGTCACACGCTTTGAACTGCCGATGCTGCGCAGTGCTATGAAAGAAGCCGATCCAAAAGCCTTTGTTAGTATTGCGGAAAATGTCCAGATTTTGGGTCGGTTTTATGAAGAAGAACTGTAAAAAAGGAGTTGAAAAAAGTATTTCTTTATAGAAGTACTTTTTTTTCGCCAAAAATTAATTTTTTTGAAATATAGCAGATGTTGCTAGCTTTATATGGGGGATTTCTGGTAAATTATGAGAGTATGGAATCAATAGCGTTCATGCTGAAATTGTTTTTTTATGAAACAATTGGATCAATTAGAGAAAAGTGGTTGAAAAATGAATAAACGTTTAAGCACAAGCCGCTATATTACCGGGTTTGACGGCATTCGAACCTTGGCAGTCATCGGCGTTATTTTATATCATTTACTACCTACTCATATGCGAGGCGGGTATTTAGGAGTTCCAGTATTCTTTGTCGTATCAGGTTATTTAATCACTGACTTGCTGAGGCAAGAATGGGATCAAAACGGCAAAATCAAAGTCAAAGATTTTTATATTCGGCGGATGAAACGGCTCTATCCAGGAATGGTGGTGATGCTGCTTATCTCAGCAGCGTATATCACTTTGTTCCAGCGAAACCTGCTGAATAATTTGCGCGGGGTTTTTGTTAGCTCGCTGCTGTATTACAACAACTGGTGGCAGATCAATCATGGGTTATCCTATTTTGATCGGTTCGGCAATGAATCCCCCTTTACCCATCTGTGGTCACTGGCTGTGGAGGGACAGAACTATCTGATTTGGCCTTTAGTGTTTATTTTGTTGATGAAAATCGGCAAGCAGAGGCATCGCGCCTTTAAATTTACTGCCGCAGTCACGATTTTATCGGCAATTCTGTTAGCGGTCCTTTACACACCAGGCGCTGATCCGACACGGGTCTATTATGGAACAGATACGCGGCTCTTTTCGATCTGGATGGGGAGTGCCTTAGCATTCATTTGGCCAAGTACCCACTTGAAGAAAGAGATACCGCAAAAAGCCAAACGGGTCTTAAATATCTCTGGTTTTGCTTCCTTGGCTGGTCTGATCGCAGCGTTCTTTTTCTTAGATGATCATTTGACCTTTGTCTATTATGGCGGCATGTTCTTGATCAGTATCCTATGTACGATTCTTGTGGCAGTCACCGCTCATCCCGGAGCCAGTTTGAATCGTGTATTGAGTAATCCGATTTTCAGTTATATCGGCAAGCGCAGTTATGGGATCTATTTGTATCAATTTCCAGTGATGATTTTTTACGAAGCAAAAGTGGGAAATATCGGTGAGAACGTGCTGATGCACACGTTAGTGGAACTATTCTTGATCTTGTTTATCAGTGAATTGTCCTATCGGTTTATCGAAAACCCAATGCGTAAATTCCAGTACAAAGATACATTCAGAACGGTCCGCGGTTGGTTCAGTAAACCAATTTTTAGTTGGAAAAAACCGTGGTTAGTGCCCAGCTTACTCATTACCCTCGTTGCTTTGTTTGGCGTCGTGACTGCACCGACGAATTATGTCGATGCCCAGCAGCAGCAGTTGAAAGACAACATTGCTGCCAATAAAAAAGCGGCAGAGCAATCGCAAAAGAATGCGAATGCTGAAGGAAATGAAGCGGATGATGAGGCAAACACGAGTGAAGATGAAAAAAATATCATGGAAAAGTATGATTTAACAGCAGCCCAAGTGAAAAAAGCGGAATCTCTTGAAATCACGGCTTTTGGTGATTCTGTGATGCTGGATGCAACGGCTGACTTGAAAGAAGTCTTTACCCAAGCGGTAGTTGATGGGGATGTTGGGCGCCAGCTGTATGCGAGCCCTGAATTGATCAAAGACTTGAAAGAAAAAAATCTTTTGCGGGATACCGTCCTTGTGGGGCTAGGGACGAATGGTTCCTTTACAGAAGCCCAATTTGACAGTTTTATGAACGAGATCGGTGATCGCAAAGTCTACTGGATCAATGTACGGGTACCGACACAGCGTTGGCAAAATGAAGTCAATCGGATGTTGGAGCGCATGGCGGAAAAATACGACAATATGACCTTGATCGATTGGTATGATTTGAGTAATGATCAAGAGTCCTGGTTCTATGAAGATCGGGTCCATCCAAATCCAGATGGCATGGATCAATACGTGAAGCTAGTTGCCCAAACGATTTTACAAGAGGAATAAACAAGAAAAAGACAAACCTTATGCAATCATAAGGTTTGTCTTTTGTCTTAAACGGTATTTTGTAAGAGCATCGTTTTTTTAATCCTTTTCTATCACCGTTAACAAAGACTCAAATAAAATCGCACTAGAAGCCGATCCGGGATCGATATGACCGATGGCACGTTCACCAACATAAGAGGCACGGCCTTTTTTAGCCACTAGTTCTTTGGTATGCTCTTTCGCTGCTTCGATCGTGTCTTTGGTCAATTCACCTTTTTTCAAGGCTTCTGCGACAGGTTGCCACACATCGACCATCGTTTTGTCTTCAAACTCAGCTTTTCCCCGCATTTTGATACCGGTCAAGCCTTCTTCAACGATCGTACCTAATTGTTCAAAGGAGTCGATTGTTTCTAGTTCCTTCGTTGCTTTGGTCATATTCATAAACGCCGAACCATAAAGGGGACCCGAAGCGCCGCCGACTTTTGAGATCATTGCCATCGAGAAGACTTTAAAGGTATCGCTGATCGTCGTTGGCTGTTGTTTGGCATAAGCTTCTTGATAAGCGGCTACGCCGCGTGCCATATTGTTGCCATGGTCACCGTCGCCGATCGGTGTATCTAAATCGCTTAAATAGGCCTTGTTTGCTTCGATTTCTTTCGTGAAGGTATCTAACCATGCTTGCACCGTTTCTGTTGTCAATTGCATCTCTATTCGCTCCTTTACCAGGCTATTGTTGTGACGGTTTCATTTAACGCATCGGTGTGATCCGTTTCGCTGAAGTCGATCAAGGTCAGTGAAAGTCCCTGCATATCGATGGAAGTCATGAAATTGCCGACTTTATGGAAGGAGACAGGGATGTCTTTTTCTGCGAGTAATTTCGCGACATCATTGGCAAAAACGAATAACTCCATTTGCGGCGTACCACCCATACCGTTGATCAAGACACCGACTTTTTCTGGGGTCTTTTCATAATCCGCCAAGATTTTTTCCACCAACTCTTTTGCTAGTTCACGTGAGGGTTTCAGTTTTTCTCGACGGTAACCAGGTTCGCCGTGGATACCCACGCCATACTCGATCTCATTATCGGCTAAGTCAAAACCTGGTTTCCCAACTTCAGGAACTGTTGCCGCTTTTAATGCGACCCCAATGGTTTTGATCGATGCAACCAAGGCATCGCCCAGTGTTTTTAATTCACTTAAGCTGGCACCACTACGTGCAGCTGCGCCTAAAATCTTGTGGACTAAAACCGTACCGGCAACTCCTCGTTTCCCAGCAGTATAGGTGCTATTTTCAACAGCGATATCATCATCAACGACCACGATCTCCGTTGTGATCTCTTCCATTTCTGCCATATCTTTGGCCATCTCAAAGTTCAAGATATCGCCAGTATAGTTTTTGACGATCAACAAGACGCCTTGTCCTTGATCAGAATCTTGGATAGCCGTCAAAATCTGGTCGGGGGTCGGGGAGGTGAAGACATCGCCTAAAACGGCGGCGCTAAGCATCCCATCACCGACAAAGCCAGCATGGGCCGGCTCATGTCCGCTCCCACCGCCAGAAACAAGACCGACTTGTTCTTTTTGATTATTCTTAGCGATCACCCGTGAGTCGGCGACTTGATGGACCAGTTCAGGATAACTGCCTACGATACCAGCCAACATTTCTTCTACGATCATTGAGGGATCATTAATGATTTTTTTCATGCTTCATGCCATCCTTTCTCGGCTGCTTTTTTTGCTTCTGCAACGATTTGCGCCAAATCATCACTAAAACCAGCGGTGATTGCTGCAGCAAAGGCACCTTCCACCAGCGGCGCGTCGATCAGGTGATAGCGTTCTTGTTGCTGAGGTTCCAGCATGTCGTAAGCAAGTTCGGCATTCAAAACGGCACTGCCTAGATCGGCAAAGACTAAGATCAGTTCAGCATCTGCGGATTCGTTGACGGCATCCACGATTTTCGTGGCGTCAGAACCCAGCTCTCCTTCTGCTGTCCCGCCTAAAGAATAGATCGTGACTGACTCGCCATCAGCCATTTCTTCGATCATCTGTTTTAATCCTTCGGTGAGTTGCTGACTGTGAGAAACGAGTAAAATACTTTTTTTCATCCAATTTCACCAACACTTTCTGATTAAATTTGGCTGTTTGACAAGGGGGTTGCCTTTTCCAAAGAAACACCGTCCTTGTTGAAACCGCCTACAGGTTCAGTATACCAAATTTCTTTCTTCTTGTATGGTTGCACCTATGGAGAGGATAAAAAAACAGCATCGTCTTTCTGGACAAAGCAAGAAAGAGCGATGCTGCAAAATCAATTAGGATTGTTTAACGAGCACTTTGGCTGAAAAGCGCTTCGTTAGGAAAGAAAGCCCCACGTACAGGCAGATGTTCAATGCCATCATGCCAAGGAAGTAAGGTAATGTTACGGCGGTCAAGAAACCGACTTCCAGCAATCCGTGGAAAAGCATTGCTGCGACATAGATCCCCACGGTAGTGGTAATCGCTAAGAACAATCGCAATGGATTTAATGGCAAGCAAGCGCGAATCACAGCGATACAGCTGATCCCGATCAACAAATAGTACAACAAGGTCGTCGTATCAAATTGCGACCAACCGTAATCGGTTTGTAAAAAGCGGATCGCAAAGTAATTGACTAACACCAACAAGGCATTTGGCAACGCATTGAGCAAGACTGTCGGCAAGTAACGACCTTTGATCGGTGCTTTGTTTTCTTCAAAGGAAAGGAAGAAAGATGGATAACCTTCAATTGCTAAGTCGATCAATGTGATTTGGATCGGCAAGAACGGAAAGGCGCTGGATGTCAGGATACAAACCAATGAGAGCAAGAAGCTGTAAATCGTCTTGATAAAGAAGATTCCCGACGCTTTGGTCACGTTATTGACGACGCGGCGTCCTTCAAATAAAACATCTGGCAACGTAGTAAAGTCAGAATCCAATAAGACAAAGTTAGCGATTTGACGAGCCGCACTGTCGCCAGCAGCCATTGCAATGCTGACGTCGGCTTCCCGTAGTGCCAACACATCGTTGACGCCATCACCCGTCATGGCAACGGTCCGTTGATTGGCTTTTAATTCTTGAACGAGTAGTTTCTTTTGTTCAGGAGTCACACGACCAAAGACCGTATAGCGTGTCGCAGCTTCTCGGACTTCTGCTTCGGTCGTTAAGGTAGAAAGATCGATGGCTTGATCGGCATTCGCTAGGCCTGCACGATGGGCGATCGCTGCGACAGCTATTGGATTATCGCCAGAGATCACTTTTAGATCGATGCCTTGATCCGCTAAGTAAGCCAAGGTTTCTTCTGCGTTTTGGCGGATGATATCGGATAAAATCAAGACAGCCACCGCTTGTGCGTTGGTTGGGTCAAAGGATGTCGGCGTTTTTGGATCAGTTTCTACGGCTAAAATCAACACCCGTAGACCAGCTTCTTGCGCTTCTATGACTTGCGGCAAGGCAGCAGAGCCGGCGACTTTTTCAGGTGCACCAAGATAGACATTTCCTAGATGTTCAAAAGCCACAGCACCCCATTTGCGCTGTGAAGAAAAGGCAGCGACGTCGATCGGCTGATGATCCGTTAGCTCAGGACAGCCTTGACGCAATGCTTGCATCGTCAAATTGTTATCCGTACTGGCTGCCAAATAATTCCCTAAGAGCATGTTAGGGTCGCTGTCGGCTTGGAGAGGAACGATCGATTCGAGAACCATATGGCCTTCCGTCAACGTCCCCGTCTTATCCAGACAAAGGGTATCGACATGCGCTAAGGTTTCAACGGCATACATGTCTTGGACCAAAATCCGTTTTTTGGCCAATTTAATGACACCTGTCGTCAAGGCGATACTGATCAGCAGGACAAGTCCTTTTGGTAACATTCCTAATAAGGCAGCGGCAGAAACGACGACGGATTCCTTGATCCCAGCATCTCGCATCATAAAGGCTTGGAAGAACAAAATCACCCCTAAAGGAACGATTACATAGCTGGTGAATTTGGATACACTACGGATCGAAGCAAGCAGCTCAGAGCGGATCGGTTTGTGGACCTTTGCCTCATTGCTTAGTTTTGCTGCGTAGTTTTCTGCACCGACATGAAGGACTGTTCCTGTCACTTCACCGCTGACGATGAAACTCCCTGAGAGTAAGGAAGCACCTGCTTCTTTGACAACCAGATCGGCTTCACCAGTCAGCATCGCTTCATTGACTTCGACTAGTCCAGAAAGCACAGTCATATCAGCGGGGATTTGGTCCCCAGCACCAAGAATAACTACGTCCTCTAAGACCAATTCTTTGGCTGAAATCTCATGGATTTGGGCATCTCGAATCACTCGTACCGTTTGCGGTGAAACAAGTGAGAGTTTTTTTACTAAATTACGCGCGTGCAATTCTTGGCTGATCCCAATGGTGATATTCACAAAAATAATCGCTAAGTAGAACATGTTGGAATAGGCGCCTACGGCAAATAAAAAAACGCCAATCAATAGATTGAGAAAATTGAATAATGTCAGTAAATTGTCTTTGATGATCGCAGCAGTTGATTTACTGGTTTTTGTTTCATAATCATTGTGCAACCCCTCTTGGGTTTTCTTGGCGACTTCTGCTGCAGTCAAGCCGGTGGGTAATTGAGTCATAAGCATCTCCATTTCATTTGTTCATTTCTTTCTAATTCCTTTATCTAGTCTAGCATTCGAAAAAGGCAATGCAATCGTTGCGAGGAAAATAACGATAAAATTAATTAAAATCTTAAACAATCAACACGTGTTCTTTTAAAGAAAGAAAAAAACGGGGGGAACAAACCGCACCATCGACTTTTTTCAGGTGCTTACGTATAATAGGGGAAGAGAAAAAGCCGAGAAGCAGATGCTTAGCGGACAAAAGAGGGTAGCGAGCATGTCTTTAAAAGAAAAAATTATTGCAGAAAGCAAGCGGCTTGGCATTGACAAAATCGGGTTTGCTTCAGCGGAGCCGTTTTTGGCATTGGAGCCTTCCTTGCGGGAACAAAAAGCCAAAGGTCATACGTCTGGTTTTGAGCATCCCGTGATCGAAGAGCGTATCTATCCTGAACGGACATTTGAAAATCCGCAAACGATCATTGCGATCGCTTTAGCTTATCCGACAAAAATCAAAGAGAAAGTCCCGCGGGATGAAAAACGCGGCATGTTTGCCCGTGCCTCGTGGGGCATCGATTACCATGATATTTTGCGAGAACGATTGGATCGCTTGATCGCCTTTATCAAAGAACAAGCGCAAACGATGGAAGAACAAGTCGAATGGCGTTTCGCACCGCAAGTCGATACAGGGGAATTGGTGGATGTGGCGGCAGCGCAGCGGGCGGGTCTTGGCTTTATCGGTCGTAATGGCTTGCTGATTACGGAAGAATTTGGTTCGTTTGTTTATCTAGGGGAGATCGTCACTAATATCTCTCTTGAACCAGATGAAGAAGTCCCGTTTGGTTGTGGTGATTGCATGCGTTGTGTGACGGCTTGCCCCACCAAAGCGTTATTGGGCGATGGTCGAATGAATGCCCAGCGCTGTTTGTCCTATCAAACCCAGACGAAGGGTATGATGCCAGAAGAGTACCGCAAAAAGATGCATAACGTGATTTACGGCTGCGATATTTGTCAGCTGGTCTGCCCTTATAATCGGGGGAAAGACTTCCATTTTCATCAAGAGATGGAGCCTGAAGTCGATACCGTTTATCCAAAACTGCAACCGATGCTGTCTTTATCAAACAAAGCCTTCAAGGCACAATTTGGCCATCTATCTGGCTCTTGGCGGGGGAAAAAACCGTTGCAGCGTAATGCCATCATCGCCTTAGCCAATGTAGGGGATCGCAGTGCCTTGCCAGCGATTTGGCGCTGTGCGACAGAAGACGTGCGCCCAGTGATTCGAGGAACGGCTTATTGGGCCATTGGCCAGTTGGGCGTCAAAGAACCAGAAATGTGGTTAGAGCGACTGCAACGGTGTGCAGAGTTAGAACCCGAAGAAGAGGCGCTACAAGAATTGCAGCCTGCCATCGAACGATTGCAAGCAGTCATTACCAAAAGGCAAGAAAAAAAGATATAAAAAAGCAAAACGAGCCCGGGGCCGTTTTGCTTTTTTGTTTAATCTAGTACGTCATCACTTTCGACGATTTCTTCTGAATCCAGTTCAAAATCAGGTGCTGGATGCACACGCTCAGGCAGTTCCATTTCTAACTCGCCGTCTTCTGTATACTGATTGTCGGTATCGGCAACGTCAATTAAAATTTCTTCAGGAAGCTCTTGTTCTAACCGATAGCCTTCTGCATGACGCGCATCGAGTAATTCCAAAAGATGTTGCCACTCGTCTTTCGAGATCACTACAACGTCAATGCCGTCTTTGTTTTGTATCTCCACAACAGAGGAAAGATCGGTGCCGACCGTTTTAATGATCGATTCCAACGACCATTTACTCGTTTCTAAGTCAATTTTTTGTGCCATAAGAATTACTCCTTTTTGTGAAAAATTTTGTCCTACCTTAATTGTAACGGGAAAGTTGCAGAAAACAAAATAGCTTGATTGGGAATCGTCGCTGATATGCGCAAGAACATTTGCACAGCGGCTTTAACCAAGGTAAGATAAGAGCAAGAAGGGAAGGAATAAAAATGACAGAAAAACAGACATTTCATGTGAATGGGTATTTAGCACTGGTTGTGCTAATCGGGTTATTAGTTGGCGGCGGTTATTTGTTTTATCATGGGTTCGTAAATGAGAGCGTTCTCGAAATCGTTCTCAGTTTTCTTTTATGGATCGTTTCGTTTCTTTTCCTTAGTTCGTTAACGATCGTACAACCCAACCAAGCCAAAGCGATCCTCTTTTTTGGGCAATATTTAGGAACCATTAAAGACAACGGCTTGTTTGTGACAACCCCATTAACCCAAAAAATCAATGTTTCATTGAAAGTTCGCAACTTTAACAGTTCGCTGTTGAAGGTCAATGATTCAGACGGAAACCCGATCGAGATCTCGGCAGTGGTGGTATTTAAAGTTGTAGATACCGCTAAAGCATTGTTTGATGTCGATTATTACCAAGACTTCATTGAGATCCAAAGTGAAACAGCGATTCGTCATATTGCGACGCAATACCCTTATGACACGTTCAATGACGATGATCTGACGTTGCGAGGCAATACAAGTGAAGTCTCGGAGGAGCTGGCAAAAGAATTGCAGGAACGATTAGCTGTTGCTGGGGTCGAAGTCATAGAGACCCGCTTAAATCACCTCGCGTATGCGACTGAGATCGCTAGTGCGATGCTGCAGCGCCAACAAGCTAAAGCAATTTTATCAGCACGGCAAATCATTGTTGAAGGAGCCGTCTCCATGACACAAATGGCGTTAGAACAAATCGAAGACGGACAGGACATCAATTTCACAGATGACCGCAAAGTCCAACTGATCAATAATTTATTGGTGTCGATCATTACCGATAAAGGCACGCAGCCGGTGATCAATACGGGCGATGTCAAAGAGAAAGGAGTGTAGTATTTGAAGAAACTTTACATCAAACAGAAGGTTTTCAGCATCGGCGAAAAATTTACCGTGACCGATGACTTACAAAACCCTCGCTATTATGTCGAAGGCAGTTTTTTTAAGATCCCGAAAAGTTTTACGATCTTCAATGAGCAGCAGCGACCGATCGCGGAGATCACCAAAAAAGTGTTCAGTTTATTACCAAAATTTTTTGTGGAAGTCCACGGCCAAGAAGCGATCGTTTTAGAAAAACATTTCACATTTTTTAAAGCCCGCTATTCCATCAGTGCAGAAGGCATCGATGTGGACGGCAATTGGTGGGATATGGATTTTGTGGTCAACCGCAACGGCAAGCGGATCGCAGAGATCCACAAAAAATGGATCTCTTGGGGCGATACCTATGAAGTCGTGATCTATGAAGAAGATCTAGATGACCTGATCATTGCATTAGTGGTAGCCATCGATCGCGTCAAAGCAGATGATGCCGCAGCATCAAGTTCAGCAAGTAGTTAGAAAAAAAGGAGCGATGTGCATGTTATACGGTTCGATTGAAGCAGGCGGCACAAAATTTGTGTGTGCCATTGGCGATGAAGAAATGACGATCAAGGAAAGAATGAGCTTTCCGACAACGACACCTGAGGAAACAATGCCTTTAGTCATTGATTTCTTCAAACAATACCAAGCAGATTTAGCAGGGATTGGGATTGGCTCATTTGGGCCCATCGATATCCATCGCGATTCTGCCACTTATGGGTACATTACCTCAACCCCGAAATTGGCATGGCAAAATTTTGATTTCATCGGTACCATGAAAAAAGAATTTCCGATCCCGATTTCTTGGACAACAGATGTCAATGCGGCTGCCTATGGTGAGTATGTCTTCGGCATTGGCAAAGGATTGAGCAGTGTCGTTTACTATACGATCGGTACAGGTGTTGGCGGCGGTGCCTTACAAGAAGGGCGCTTTATCGAAGGGTTTAGTCATCCAGAAATGGGGCATATGCTGGTCGTCCCTCATCCAGAAGATGACTTTGCTGGCAGCTGTCCATTTCATGGCAACTGTCTAGAAGGGATGGCCGCTGGACCCGCCATCGAAAAACGCTTAGGGAAAAAAGGACAAGAGGTTGCAGAAGATGATCCTTATTGGGAAATCGAAGCCTCCTATATTGCTCAATGTGCCTACAATACAACTTTGATGTTTTCTCCAGATGTGATCATTTTTGGTGGTGGTGTGATGAAGCAACGCCATATGCTGCAAAACGTCCACGACGCATTTGCAAAATTGGTCAATGGGTATGTTGAAACACCTGAGTTAAGCAAATATATCGTGACCCCAGCATTGGAAGACAACGCTGGAACCCTCGGTTGTTTGGCATTGGCTCGAGAAGCGGTCTTACATTCATAAACGAAAAAACGGATCATACTCTTCGGGTATGATCTTTTTTTACAGCGTATCAGTGGCGCTTTTGGCGACTTTTTGTATACTTAAGCTGAGGTGAAAAAGAATGAAATTAGCTGTTCGAAAAAGAAAAATCGGAAATATTCCGGTCTTAGAAGTCGTACCTGAAGAAATGATTTATGAGCCGCTGCCATTGATTATTTACTATCATGGCTGGCAGACGAGTAAAGAATTAGTTTTGACACAAGGCAGAAAGTTGGCTAGAGAAGGTTTTCGGGTGGTCTTGCCCGATGCAGCCAATCATGGGGAGCGCAAGACCCAGCTATCGGAGATTCCTTCTTTAACTTTTTGGCAAAGTATCCAAACCAATCTATTTGAGTTTTCTTACTTAGTCGATTTTTTTGAAAACCTTGGTTTGGTCAACGGGCAGATCGCAGTTGGCGGAGTCTCTATGGGAGGGATGACCACGTGCGGTTTATTGTGCCAGCATCCAGAAATCACAGCGGCAGCTTGTATCATGGGTTCTCCTTCCATGTTGAAATACCGTGACCGCATCCAAATGCACGCTGGCGCTGCTGGGTTCTTTGTACCCGAGGATTATGGTCAGCTTTTAAGCTGGATGGATGCTTACGATCTGTCTTCTCAACCAGAGAAATTAGGACAGCGTCCTCTTTTGTTTTGGCATGGTACCCAAGACGAGAAAATTCCTTATGCTGATGTGGAAGCCTTTGTGGCAGAAAATCCAGAAGCAAATCTGCAGTTTATCTCGCGAGAAGAACGCCATCTGGTGCGTGGAGAAACGATGGATCAAGTCACAGCTTTTTTCGTGGCAGAGCTCAATCAAACCAATCCATGACACTGTTTGCTCAAAGAAAAAGATTGTGTGAAAAGGTACAAGCATAAAACTCGTTTTTTGTCACGCGATAACCTATACTGTAGGGTGCAAAAAAAGGAGGAATTGGTTTGACATACCGCGTTTTATTATTTTATAAATATACAACAATTGAAGATCCGGAAAGCTTCGCCAAGGAGCATTTAGCATTTGGAAAAGAAATTGGCATCAAGGGCCGTATTTTAGTAGCCAATGAAGGGATCAATGGCACGCTTTCTGGAACGGTTGAAGCAACAAATCGCTATATGGAAAAAATGGAAGCTGATCCCCGTTTTAAAGGGATTTTTTATAAAATCGATGAAGTAGAAGAACATGCGTTTAAAAAGCTATTCGTTCGTCCGCGCAAAGAATTGGTTTCATTGAACCTGGAAGATGACATCGATCCATTAGAAATGACTGGAAAATATTTAGATCCTAAAGCGTTCAAAGAAGCTTTGTTAGATGAAGATACCGTGGTGATCGATGCCCGTAACGATTATGAATATGACTTAGGCCATTTCCGAGGAGCCGTTCGTCCCGATATCCGCAGCTTCCGTGAGTTGCCGCAATGGATCATCGATAATAAAGAAAAATTTATGGATAAAAAAGTCGTTACTTATTGTACTGGTGGTATCCGTTGTGAAAAATTCTCAGGCTGGTTGCTGCGAGAAGGCTTTGATGATGTGGCCCAACTTCATGGTGGTATCTTTGCTTATGGGAATGACCCAGAAGTTCAAGGCGAGCTTTGGGATGGCAAAATGTACGTCTTTGATGAACGCATTAGTGTGGAAATCAATCATGTGGATAAAAAAGTTATCGGTCGCGACTGGTTTGATGGCACACCTTGCGAGCGCTATGTAAACTGTGCCAACCCAGAATGCAATCGCCAATTTTTGACTTCTGAAGAAAATCAAGCTGCCCATTTAGGTGCCTGTAGCTATGATTGTGCCATCCACGAACACAACCGTTACGTGGAACAACATGGGATCACAGAAGCGGAAAAAGCTGAACGGCTAAAAAACTTTGCAACAAACAATGAAACAGTCACTGCCTAAAACGACAACTGTTTCACAGGAAATAATTGAATAGAAGGGTCGCACGTGAGTCCGAAAACTGGTTTAGCTCAGTCAAGTTTTCAATCTTCCGTGCGACTTTTTGAATGGACAAAATTGGAAACGACCGTTTTTTAATTATCTGAAAAATCTAACTATTCCAATTGTTCTTTTTTCTTTCCTATCGAGAAAAAACGCAAGGCTCTCGCATATTTCACGATTTTAGAGTAAACTATACCTAATTGTGGAAGAGGAAAGAGGAATTCAGATGAAAATTGTTATTGCTGGTGCAGGTGCTATGGGCAGCCGTTTTGCTATTATGCTAAAAAGAGGCGGAAATGACGTCACGTTGATCGACGGCTGGCCGGCGCATATCGAAGCGATCCGTGAACACGGATTACGAGCGAACTTAAACGGTGAAGAGATCGCAGTCCCTTTTTCGATCTATTCGCAAAATGAGATCCCAACGACTGTACAAGCAGACTTGATCCTGGTCTTTACTAAAGCGATGCAACTGGATCAAATGATGCAAACGATCAAACCGATGATCGGAGAGCAAACGAAAGTCTTATGCTTATTAAACGGGATCGGTCATGAGGACACGATTGAAAAATATGTCAGCACGGATAAAATCTTTTTAGGAAATACCATTTGGACGGCGGACTTGATTGGTCCTGGTAATGTTCGCTTGTTTGGGGATGGTTCTGTAGAACTGCAAAATATCGAACCGGGGAAAGAAGAAGATGCCCGTCAATTGGCGGCAGTCTTGGCTGATGCTGGGTTGAATGCGTCTTATTCTGAGAACATCCGTTACTCCATCTATCGCAAAGCCTGTGTCAACGGCACCCTAAATGGCTTGTGTTCGATTTTAAATGTGAATATTGCCCAATTCGGACAAACCTCAACGGCGCGTGCGATGGTCCAAACGATCGTGGAAGAATTTGCGGCAGTTGCTGCCCATGAATCTGTTGAACTGGATGTATCCGAAGTAGTCCACCATATTGAAGAAACCTATGATCCAGAAGGCATCGGAATGCACTATCCATCCATGTATCAAGATTTGATCAATAATCATCGCAAAACCGAGATCGATTATATCAATGGCGCAATCTCGCGAAAAGGCCGCAAGTACCAAGTGCCAACGCCTTATTGTGACTTTTTGACTCAAATGATCCATGCTAAGGAAGATATTTTAGCAGCAGAATAACCTAAGTAAATCTATTCTAAACATGCAAAAACGGCGTATCCTTTTAGGGTTCGCCGTTTTTTTTGTCCATTTATTGAAAATGTGTTGTTGTAGAGTGCATTCAAAGGTGACGCTATTGAGCAGGCAGATCCGCCATAAACCGTTCGCTACCTTGAAAGACCGCTAATTGATTGACACCAAAGGAACGCAGCAGATCGCTCATCGCTGCAAAATCTAACCGATAATCACTGGCTTTATGGGCATCAGAGCCGAGGGTGAACAATTTACCCCCGACACTTTGATACAGCGGGATAGCATATTGGTAAAGGTGGGCATTTTGATAGGGGCCAAAGCTCTTAGCGTTGATTTCCATCGCTAAGTCACGGGCAACGATTTTTTTGAAGATCGTCGTTAACTCTGTTTCAAAATGGGCGGCCAACTCCTCAGCCGTAAATTGGAAACGACGCAAGCCATAATCAAAGTGGGTCACGATATGCCCGTCTGGAAACGAGTCCAACACGTGGGCCATTTGGTCAAAGTATTGTTTGGCGACTGCAAATTTGTCCTTCTTCAACACGGCATCGTCCATATAATCAAAGGTACCGTTTTGATGGATACTGATCAATTTCAAGTCATAAGGATGGCTTTCAAGATAGCGCAAGATTTCTTGTTCTTGACCAGGCACGACACCAATCTCGATGCCTTTTAAGAGTTTCGTCGCTGTGGTCTCTTGCAGCTTCTGGTGGGTTTTTACTAGTAATTCATAGTCAGGAATATCATCACGGAATCCCGAATAGGGGTTCTTCAAATCGAAATGATCTGTCGCAACGAAGTAGGCAGGCTGGTAAGCTAGATAATTCTCAAACTGTTCATCTGAATCAAAAGACAAAAATGTATGCAGATGTTGATCATAATAATTCATAAACAAGACTCCTTTTCTTGAATACGATACCACAAAAAAGCAGAAGAAACTATGATTGGCTGAGAAAAGGTTTTCTCTTAGGCAATTTTTCGCTTATAATAAATAAGAATAGAGCGAAGGAGTCGGTCAGCCATGAGTATGTATCTTGAAATTCCTGAATTTGAAAGTGAATTTCGTTTTCGAACGTTTCTAAATGATGGTTTGACCATCGTTTATCCCCATGTCCATAAAGAAATCGAGATCATTTACGCTAAGCGTGGCACGGTGAATATTGGTGTTGACGATACGATCATTGAGTTGGAGGAAGGGGATCTGTATCTTTTTTCCAGCGGGCAACCCCACTATTTTCTAGCATCGCCTGAGAGTGAACGCTATGTCTATCAATTTGATATGCAGCTTTTTGAAGAGCCGTTGCTGCGAGAAAATGAAGTATCCTTGATGACACTCTTTGAAGAAGGGGAGCCCCACAGCAAAAATTGGCCAGCGAGTTTTACGGAAAAAATAACAGGTCTCTTGATCGAGTTGTATCAGTTGGAAGAGGAAAATGTTGTTGGGAAGCGTTATTTGACTCTCGGGCTGCTTTACCAGTTGATCGGGGAGTGCTATCAAAGCTTGCCAAAGCGAAAACGAGCCGTCAATCCACTAAAACGAACGGCCGCACAATACAAAGAAACCTTGCAGCGTCTGAATGATGTCTTTGAGTACATCGAATCCCATTACCAAGAAGTCTTGACGATGGAGGACACCGCAAGACATGTAGGGTTTAGTCCCCATTATTTCACGCGTTTCTTTAAAACCAATACTGGCAAGACCTTCATGCAGTTTTTGACGGAATACCGCATCAATCAAGCCAAATTTATCTTGGCAAATGAAAAGATCCCGATGGCAGAAGTCGCTGAAAAAGCAGGCTTTGCCAGTGTCAAAACATTTCATCATGTCTTTAAGGAAGCTGTTGGTCAATCACCGTTGCAGTACCAGAAACAATTGAATCAAAATTGATAGAAACAGCCGATGAGCCTTTGCTTGTCGACTGTTTTTTTGTTGATCTGGCACTATTTTTTTCTCGATAGTGTTTTTTTAAGCGCTTTGCATAAATTGTGGAGTGGTTCTTTTTGTTAAAGTTTCATAAGATAATTTTCGGGAATTTTTTCAATGGAAACTGGGAAGAACTGCTTTCGATGTTTCGCTATAATGAGGGGGTAGAAAATAATAAGCGTTTTCAGGAGGAAAGATATGACAGTTAAAGTTGGAATCATTGGGTGCGGTGGGATCGCAAACGGCAAGCACATGCCTGCCTTGTCTCAAGTAGAGGAAGTAGAAATGGTTGCCTTTTGTGATCTGCTGGTTGAACGTGCAGTTGAAGCGAAATCAGCATTTGGGACCGAAGATGCTCAAGTATTCAGCGATTATCAAGAAATGTTGGCACAAGCTGATCTAGATGTGATCCATGTGTGTACACCAAACGCCTCACATGCTGAGTTGACGATTGCTGCACTAGAAGCGGATTGTCATGTCATGTGTGAAAAACCAATGGCAAAAACAGCGGCAGAAGCCAAAGCAATGATCGAAGCAGCCAACCGAACAGGAAAAAAACTCACGATCGGCTACCAAAACCGTTTTAGAAAAGATTCTCGTTATCTTCATGAAGTGTGCGCCGAAGGACAATTAGGAAACATTTATTTTGGGAAAGCTCATGCGATCCGTCGTCGGGCTGTGCCAACTTGGGGTGTTTTCCTTGATGAAGAGGCGCAAGGCGGCGGTCCTTTGATCGATATCGGTACCCACGCATTGGATCTGACCTTATGGATGATGAACAATTACAAACCAAAATTTGTTGTCGGAAAAGCGTATCATGAGTTGTCGCAAACCAAAAATGCCGCAAATGCTTGGGGCCCTTGGGACCCAGAGAAATTCTCAGTAGAAGATTCGGCCTTTGGTTTTGTGGTCATGGAAGATGGCGCAACGATTTTCTTAGAAGCCAGCTGGGCGCTCAACAGCTTGGATGTGAAAGAAGCCAAAACGACACTGATGGGTAGCAAAGCCGGTGCGGATATGAACAACGGTTTGACCATCAATGGGGAAGACCACAGCTTGCTGTATGAAAAAAATATCGAACTTGAAACAGGCGGCGTTGATTTTTATGAAGGAAACGGGGAGACGCCAGAAATTTTAGAAGCACAATCGTGGATCCATGCGATCATCAACGATACCGAACCAGTGGTCAAACCTGAAGAAGCAATGGTCGTGACGGAGATTCTAGAAGCGATCTACAAATCATCGCAAACCGGTGAGCCAGTCTACCTATAAGAACTGCTGGAAGAAAAGGAGCGAGCACAAATGACAAAACCGAAAATCGCTTTACAGCTTTGGAGTATTCAAGAGGACTGCAAGACAAATCTTTTTGATGCGTTGAAAACAGTAAAACAAAACGGCTATGACGGTGTTGAATTTGCCGGTTATCATGGACACAGCGCTGTTCAGATCAAAGAAATGCTGGAGCAGTTGGATTTGGCGGTCGCGGCTTCCCATATCCCGTTTGAAGCATTGCAAGATCGTTTTGAAGAAACCGTCGCTTTTGAAAAAACGATTGGCAATCAACGAATCGTGATTCCGTATGCCAGCTTTGATTCTTTGGAAAAATGGCAAGCCTTTGCTGCGGAGCTGACCCAGATCACCCAAAAATTGCAGGCAGAAGGGCTGACTTGCTACTACCACAACCATGCCCATGAATTTACTGAAGTTGCTGGAAAATCCATGATCGATGAACTGATCAAAGACAATCCGCAACTGCGTTTGGAAGCCGACCTTTACTGGTTAGCCTTTGCAAATGTGGCTATTTTACCTTGGCTAAAGGAA
The DNA here is from genome assembly GCF_051714285.1 of Enterococcus sp. AZ149. Lineage (NCBI taxonomy): Bacteria > Bacillati > Bacillota > Bacilli > Lactobacillales > Enterococcaceae > Enterococcus > Enterococcus sp. AZ149. The sequence goes on along the minus strand of NZ_JBIORO010000001.1, from coordinate 2,926,349 downwards.
CGCGAAACGAAGGTCGGCTTGGTTCATATCAAAGATATGCAAGAGCAGCCGCAGGAAAGCACCGAGATCGGCAATGGGATTTTACCAATTAAGTCGTATGTAGAAGCAGCTAAAGCATTAGAACTACCATGGCTGATCGTCGAGCAGGAAGCGTTTCAAAAATTCGCTCCTTTAGAAGCCAGCGGGATTGATTATCTGCAATTAAAAGACATCGTAGAGGAGGTCTACCAATGATCCATGTTACGGTATGGAACGAGTTTCGTCATGAAAAAACGAATGAGACCGTCAAAAAAATGTATCCAGAAGGAATCCATGGTCAAATTGCCAATTTTTTAGCAGAGGATGATTTTCAAGTACGAACGGCGACCCTTGATGAACCAGAACACGGGTTGACGGAGCAAGTATTGGCTGACACGGATGTGTTGGTTTGGTGGGGCCATATGGCGCATGAAGAAGTCGATGATGCTATCGTTGCTCGTGTGCAGCAGCGTGTATGGGAAGGAATGGGACTGATCGTCTTGCATTCTGGCCACTTTTCGAAAATCTTTAAAACGTTGATGGGAACGTCGTGCGATTTGAAATGGCGGGTAGACGATCAGCATGCGCGGATCTGGAATGTTAATCCAAGCCACCCAATCGCTGAAGGAGTCGGCGAATGGATCGAACTAGAGCAAGAGGAAATGTATGGCGAGCACTTTGATATTCCAGCGCCGGATGAATTGATCTTTGTCAGCTGGTTCCCTGGTGGTGAAGTTTTCCGTAGCGGCTGTACATTCCGCCGTGGGAATGGCAAAATCTTCTATTTCCAGCCTGGTCATGAGACATTCCCCAGCTATTACAATCCCAAAGTGCAAAAAGTGATCCAAAATGCGGCTCGCTGGTGTGCACCAACAGAAAATCGTTACCCAACATATGGGCATTTTCAAGCAATTGAGGAGGAAAGAAAATGAAATTAGGTGTTTTTACCCCGTTATTCAATCAACTTAGCTTTGAAGAAATGATCGATGAAGTAGCGAAAAAAGGGCTCCAAACCGTCGAGATCGGTACCGGTGGTTCTCCCGGCAATGCCCACTTAGACATTGACCGTTTACTAGCAAGTGAAGCAGAGCGAAAAGAATACTTAGCGAAATTAGCTGATAAAGGATTGGAAATCTCAGCTTTGAGCTGTCACAACAACCCAATCTCTCCATTAAAAGCAGAAGCGCAAGAAGCCGATGAACTTTTGCGCAAAACCATCAAATTAGCCAGCTTAATGAATGTACCTGTTGTGAACGGATTTTCAGGCGTTTCAGGCGGAAATGCAACAGATACACAAGTCAACTGGCCAGTATTGCCATGGCCGACGGAATACGATGACAATTATAATTATCAATGGGAACAAAAACTGATTCCTTATTGGAAAGGCATCAACACGGAAGCGGAAGCGGCTGGTGTTAAAATTGGGATCGAACTTCATGGCGGCTTTTTGGCACATACCCCTTATACGATGTTGAAACTGCGGGATGCTGCGGGTAAAGCCATCGGCTGTAACTTGGATCCAAGTCATTTATGGTGGCAAGGGATCGACCCAGTGGCAGCGGTCAAAATCTTAGGGGAAGCCGATGCGATCCATCACTTCCATGCCAAAGATACGTATTTGGACCAAGACAATATCAACATGCATGGCTTGACGGACATGCAGCCATATAGCAATGTCAAAACCCGAGCTTGGACCTTCCGTTCAGTCGGTTGCGGCCACAGCTTACAAATCTGGTCAGATATTATTTCTGCACTTAGAATTTATGGGTATGATTATGTCTTGAGTATTGAGCATGAAGATCCAATCATGTCCATTGATGAAGGACTGAATCGTGCCATCAGCAACTTGAAGACGATTATGATCCGTGAAGAAGCTTCATCCATGTGGTGGGCATAAGAAGAAAACCGAGGAGTGTCAGACATGAGTGCAATCAATTTTGCAGTAATCGGATATGGCGGCATGGGTGCGTACCATGTCCACAATATCTTACCAAATGAAAACGAACGAATCCACATCGTAGGAACTTACGATATCAATGAAGAACGTCAAGCGATCTCACAAGAAAAAGGCCATAAGATCTTTAAAAGCTATGATGAAGTCTTAGCCGATGAGACGATCGAAGCAGTATTGATCGCCACACCTAATGACTTGCATAAAGAGTTATCGATCGCTGCATTGAGAGCAGGCAAACATGTTGTTTGCGAGAAGCCTGTTGCGCTGAATACTGCGGAACTAGATGAGATCGTGGCGGTTGCCCAAGAAACCGGCAATACCTTTATGGTTCACCAAAACCGCCGTTGGGATCCTGATTTTTTACTTGTACGCGAACTGTACCGTAATGGACAGATCGGCGATTTGTTCCAATTAGAATCACGGGTCCAAGGGGCAAACGGCATCCCAGGAGACTGGCGTCATGTGAAAAAACAAGGCGGGGGAATGCTCTTAGACTGGGGCGTTCACTTGCTGGATCAAATGCTATGGCTGATCGACAGCCCAGTGAAAGACGTCAAAGCGGATCTTAGCTTTGTGTTGGGGGAAGAAGTCGATGATGGGTTCTTCGCTTTGATTACCTTTGAAAATGGGGTCAAAGCAATCGTGGAAGTTGGAACCTCCAATTACACGCAATTGCCTCGCTGGTACATCAAAGGAACGGAAGGAACAGCCACCATCACCGATTGGGATCTAAATGGTGAAATGGTTCAGGCAACAGGTCGCGAAGACGTGGCCGCACCAAAACCAGTTCAAGCAGGCGTTGGCTTGACGAAAACGATGGCACCGCCATCGGAATTGGCAGCCAAAGAGATTCCTTTCCCGAAAGCCGAAGCGGATTTTGAACCTTTCTACAAGAATTTTTACAACGTTGTACGCAACGGTGCCGAACCTATCGTTAAAAACGAAGAAGTCCGAGCAGTGATGCAGTTGATTGAACGCATTTTTGCCACAGCGTAAGAGAATAGAAAAAAGCACTAGCTGAGGGAGTGATCTCTCTTCGCTACGTGCTTTTTTTGTGTAATGAAACGACAACAGTCATTCCGATACGTAAAAATTGAACAATAAATCTTGAGGATAATTTCCCCATCGATCGCCGAAAATGGTCAAACCACCAGCGTTTTCGGCAGTTGCAGGTGCAGCAATTTTAAAGGTGAAAAAGTCACTGTGGTCTAAGTCGATTTCATTCAGGTTGTGATCTGTTAATTTTTCTCCATCGAGGGAAGTATCATAGCGATTGATGCGTAAATGCTTAAGCAATCCATATTGACTGAACTCATCGATCCACCATTGCGGAGTCAGAGAACCTCTGACATCCGAAAAGTTTCCTGGTACGGTGTAACTACCGATGCAGTGATTGTTTAAGTAAAAGGAAAGATCACTGGGCCAATAGTTATTCGAAATTGGGAACTCTGAAGCGATCTCCATACTGATTTCGAGTAATTCGATTTTTTCACCATTTTTCAAAGGATTTGGGATTTTGTATTCTAAAAAACCGTTATTTAGCCAGATGATACTTGCATCAACACGTTCTTGATCCAGAAAAGATTTTGGATCATCTAAGGCGCCAATCAAGCGGTCTTTGGTCGCCATTCCACAAGAAGGCTCAGCTTTAAAATCGGTGAAGTGGCCGATTTTCACAGATTGGGAGGTTAGATTCATTTCTGGAAACACTTTTGCTGGGAAATTGATATTGATGAAATCAGTTTTTAGAGACAAATATTTTTTCTTCCAGTCTTGCCCCGATCCTTTTTCGGTTTTGATCAACTGAGCTTCTTCGAGTTTACGGATATGTTTGGTCATTAAAGCATTGCTGATTGCTAATTTTTGTCCAATTTCACTGATGCTTTTCTTCTTATCGCCTAATTCTCTTAAAATCGCTAAGCGAGTTTCATTTGCCAGTGCTTCGTAGATCGGTAAAGATGCGTTTGTTAAATCCAATTCCATAGCGATCACCTCGTTATACTAAAATGTTTAATGAAAAGATGGTTTAATTATAACACAACCTTGTGGATTTACAAAATAGTAAAATGATATAATTTTTGGTTATACCTTGTTAAAATAATGTTGACAGCGCTTTATATTTATAGTAACTTTACGGTGTAAACATTATTTGACGATAGTCTAACGATTATGTTTATTGATAATTGGATGTCATTTTACTTTTTAGTTAAATTAAAAGGAGTGTAAAAAATGAAAGTAAGTAAATCTATTGTTTTAGTAGGGACAAGCTTATTATGTACAGTGTTGTTAGCTGCTTGTGGCGGGAGTGGTAGCTCAAGTAATAATTCAGAAATTTTGCTTTGGTCTTCGACGACAGGACCAGACGGTGAAAAAATCAAAAAAACGATTGATCAATACAATGAAACAGACCCAGACTTTAAAGTGAAGTTAGTAAGCATGCAAGGTGATACCTTTACTTCAAAGTTGACGACTGCGGGGAAATCGGGGAAAGGTGTTCCTGATTTGGCTTTGATTGCCTCAGAAGCTTTGCCTACGTACAAACACCAAGACATGCTTGAAACCTGGGATGACATGATCGATGGGACAGAATTGGCACGGGAAAACTACGTTGAAGCTGCTTGGGACACTGGTGTAGTGGATGATAGTCAATATGGGATTCCGGCAACCATGGGTTCGTGGGTGATGTATTACAACCAAGATTTGGTGGATAAATATGTTCCAGGAGCGTTGGATGATGGCGTAGTGACGTATGAAGAAATCAGACAAGCTGGGGAAAAAGCAAAAGCAGATGGTATCTATAGTTTTGGCTATACATGGGGCATGCAGAATTATTCGAATCTCTACCAACAAATGGGTGGGGAATGGCAAGATGCACAAGGAAACATCAATATCGATAATGAGTATTCTTACAATGCCGTTCAAGAGTTTAAGGATCTGTACGATGCCGGCTACATGGTCCCAGATGGTGAAGATGCAAATAAACTTTTTGCAAACCAGCAACTGATTTTTCTTCCAGAAGGAACATGGATGCTAAGTAATATGGAAGAAATCAGTGACTTCACTTGGGGCCAAACATTTACTCCTCAATGGGATGCGGAACATATCATTCAAGGTTCAGGCGTCGATCAGTTTGCAATGTTCAAAACGAACGAGGAACGTTCCGATGAAAAGAAAAGTGGCATGGTCGACTTTCTGACTTGGTTACAAGCAAACCAATTAGAGTGGGTCAAATCAGGTGCAAATCCTACTTCCTTAGCTATGCTAGACAATGAAGAATATGTTGAGATGCCACAATCCTTCTTATTGAAGACAGAAAAAGGACAAGCGGCAATTTCTGTTAACGCAGTTGATGGCTTATCGTATATCTTTGGTGAATATGATAATCGCTCATGGGACATGATCACAGGAAAAGCAGATATTCAAACGACTTTTGGTGAGATCCAAAAAGTTGTAGAAGAAAAGATGAAATAATCTTCTCACATAGAGGCTGTGGCAGAAGGAAGAGCGACCATAAAAAGAATTCAGTCCATTTTTTGATAGGGGAGGAATTCTGATAGGCTTAAAGGGCTGTCACAGTTGTTTCTTGTTGAGAGCTGCACTAGAAATACAAGGAAGGATGGGTATTGATGAAAAAAAGGTTAAATGGCTGGCCAATCGTTTTTATTGGTCCGCATATGCTCCTTTTTCTTTTATTCTTTTTAGTTCCTGCAGTGATTGGGATCTATGTTTCTTTTACTGAATGGGATCTGTTCAGTACACCGATTTTTGTCGGGTTTGATAATTTTCAAACGATTTTGTTTGATCAAGACTCGTTGTATCATACGCAATTTTTTAATGGAATGAAAAATACGCTGTTTTTTGCGGCAATCTCCGTTCCGTTATGTATTGTAATTCCCTTGTTACTAGCGGTTGCATTATCTGCTAAACCAAAAATGATGCGTTTTTTTCAATCGATTCTCTACCTGCCAACATTATTTGCAATCTCTGCCGTCATGATTATTTGGGGGTTCCTTTTGAGCAAATCTTTTGGGCCAATCAAAGAAGTATTCGGTATCGACATCAATTTTGTAGGCACGCAACCATGGGCATGGATCGCTATTTTGATCGTGACGATTTGGTGGACATTAGGTGGGAATCTAATTATTTATGTTGCTGCATTAAATGGCGTCTCTAAAGAGCAGTTAGAAGCAGCAGAATTAGATGGTGCAAATAGTATAACGAAATTTTTCCGTATTTCTTTGCCGAGTATTCGCAACCAGCTTGTTTTTACCACGGTCATGACGACCATCGCTCAGTTTAATATTTATGGTCAGCCACTAATGTTGACGGGTGGCGGACCCAACAATTCTACTCGCGTGTTGATGATGTACATCCAAGAAAATGCTTTTGGTAGTAGTACCTCGGTTGCAGGGATTTCTTCAGCGATGGCTATTTTACTAGGTTTTGTAATCATGGCAGTTTCGATTGTGCAATTTATGGTCATCAAAAAAATGGAAAGATAGGAGGGAAGAAGATGCGAGAAAACAAGCTAGGGAAAAGAATTGCCTTTATTTTGCTAGCAATCGTCTGTGTGATTTGGCTCTTTCCTTTGATATGGGCAATTTTTACCTCGTTTAAATCGGAGGCAGAGATTCAAAAGGTTGGGTTCAGTTTGATTCCACAAGATTGGACGCTGGCTAACTTTTTGGGCTTGTTACAAGGCAATGATTCTTCTCCTGTGTTCCGCTGGTTTGTGAATTCAATGATTATTTCAACTTCACATACGCTGTTGGTTATGGTGATCGTCTCGTTTGCAGCCTATGGCTATACACGACTCACCTTTAAGGGGAGAGATTTGATTTTTGCCCTATTGTTAGGAACGATGATGTTTCCCGGGGTGGTCAATTTGATCCCGAATTTTAAAATCGTTGATACGTTAGGTTGGACCAATACATTTCTGGCAGTCATCGTTCCTGGGGCTGCAGGTGTTTATAACATTTTCCTCGTTCGGCAGTTCATTTTAGGGATTCCTAAAGAATTGGATGAATCGGCTGTGATCGATGGGGCCAACGAGTTTCAAATCTTTTATCATATTATCTTACCACTGATCAAACCTGTATTGACGGTGGTTGCGTTATTTAGTTTTACTGGCTCATGGAATGACTTCTTGTGGCCATCGATCGTGATAAACGATATTGATAAATTACCGATTACACCGGGGCTGCAGTTGCTACAAGGGCAATACATGACCTATCCGGGAATTGGAACTGCCGGAGCAATCTTGGCTTTGATCCCTACCTTTTTATTGTATTTGGTGGCGCAAAAAAGCTTTATGGCGTCAATGTCGTTGCAAAGTGGCATAAAATAATTTGTTTTTGGAGGAAATATGAGTAGAGAAGAATACCCGAGACCGCAATTTGAGAGAGAGAATTGGTTAAGCTTAAATGGTGAATGGCAATTTGCCTTTGATGACCAAAATCTTGGTTTAAAAGAAAAGTGGTACACAAATGAAGCAAACTATCCGTACAAGATCAATGTTCCCTTTGTCTATCAAAGTGCATTGAGCGGCATTGATCATCGAGAAGTGCACGACGTTGTATGGTATTATCGGACCTTCAATGTGCAAGTCCTTGAAAAAAGTCGTGTCCTTTTGCATTTTGGGGCGGTGGACTATGAAGCAGATGTGTTTGTCAATGGCAATCATGTGAAAAATCATTGCGGAGGGCATACCTCTTTTGATATAGACATCACGGATGCTTTAGTATCTGGACAAGAGCAAATACTAAGTGTGCGAGCATTTGATCCACATTTTGATGAAAGCATTCCACGGGGGAAACAATTTTGGGAAGAAGAATCAGCAGGAATCTGGTACACAAACTCAACAGGGATCTGGCAGCCAGTCTGGCTTGAAGTAGTTGCCGAAACCCATCTGCAACAGGTGAAATTTACGAGTGATTTTGATGCTGGCGCCGTTAAGATCGATGTAGAACTGAATCAGTTACAGCCACAAGTAGTCTTAGAATATCAAATCTATTTTAAAGGTGCTTTAGTTACCAGCGGAAAGGCAGACTTTATCACTTCTAAGTTGAGTTTGGCGGTTGATATTTTCCAGCAAGAAATTTTTCGGACGAATTTTCACCACGAAGGCTGGTCTTGGACACCTGAAAAACCGCAATTATTTGATGTAGAATTGACTCTTAGAGAAGCAGGGAAGGCCATCGATCAGCTAAAAAGTTATTTTGGTATGCGTAAAATACATACAGAAAACGGTATGATTTACTTAAATAACAAGCCTTACTACCAGAAGTTGGTTCTCGATCAAGGCTATTGGCCGAACGGCTTGTTAACTGCACCAACAGATGAGGACTTTAAACAAGACATCTCATTGGCCAAAGAAATGGGATTTAACGGTTGCCGGAAACACCAAAAAACAGAAGACCCACGCTTTTTATACTGGGCAGATAAATTAGGATTTCTTGTTTGGGGAGAGTGTGCGGCGCCGGCAATCTATACAGATCTTTCGGTAACGCGCTTGATGCAAGAGTGGGCAGAAATCATTACTCGGGATTATAGTCATCCTTCGATCGTTACTTGGGTCCCAATCAACGAGAGCTGGGGTGTGCCAAAAATCTCATTTGATCGTCAGCAACAGCATTTTTCTCAAGCGATGTATCACTTTATCCATTCGTTAGACCAGCAACGGTTGGTTATTTCAAATGATGGTTGGGCGATGACGGAGACCGATATTTGTGCGATTCATAATTATGCGCATGGGCAAGAATCCGAACGGCAAAAATATCTATACTTCAAAGACAGTCTCAGCACGAGAGAAAAATTGGTGAGTCGAGTATCGACCCCGTGGCCGATTTTCGCTGGAGGATTTTCTTATCAGGATCAGCCTATTTTATTGACCGAGTTTGGTGGTATTGGCTTCGATGTTTCGGGGCAACCCGGTTGGGGCTATACCTCAGTGGAAAATCAACAAGATTTCTTGAAGGATTATCAGCGAATCATGGTGGCTGTTTATGACTCTGTCGGACTCTGGGGCTATTGCTACACTCAGTTGACAGATGTCGAACAAGAAATCAATGGGTTACTGACCTATGATCGCCAACCAAAAGTTGATTTGGCAGCAATTAAAGAGATCAATGAGCAGTTTCATCCACCGCAGGTAGAATAAAATGATTGGTAAGGAAAGGGGCGATGTCCGATGGGGAAATCAGCAGCTTGGCTCAGTGGAGTAAGTATCTTGATTGCTGCGCTTATGATAACCGGTTGTAGCGCTGGAACTGATCCAGGGGAAGAAGTGACCGATTTTACTTCAATTATCGATAATGATGGGGCAGATCCTTGGATCTTGCAAACGGAAGCGTTCTTTTATTATACCAAAACGACTGGGAATAATTTAACGCTTTGGCGTGCTGAAAACCTCTCTCACGTTGCTGCTGGTGAAAAAAAGATCATCTGGGAAATGCCAGCAGAATTTGAAAGTATCTGGGCACCTGAACTTCATTACTTAGATGATCGCTGGGTGATGTATTTCGCGGCTAATCGTCCTTCAGAAACGCATCGTATGTACGCATTAGTCAATCATCAAAAAGATCCATACATGGGTGAGTGGCAATTGGAAGAGATCAAAGGGATGGATGATAAATTTGCGATTGATGGAACAGTCTTAGAGATCAATGACAAACGCTATTTCCTTTGGTCGGGCTGGAAAGGGTATGAAAATGTTGCGCAAAATCTTTATTTAGCGGAAATGGCCTCCCCTACGGAAGTGATTGGGGAGAAACGACTTATCTCAGAACCAGAATATGAATGGGAAATGCGGCAAACACCATTGATCAATGAAGCCCCTCAAGTGATGATCAAAGACGAAACAGTCAATTTGGTATACTCTGCCAGTGGAAGCTGGGACAATGATTACGCTCTTGGTCTTATGACCCTAGATGTGGCTGATGATCCGCTAGAAAGAGCGAACTGGCAAAAGGAACCAGCGCCGATTTTCCAACAGACAAACACTGTCTATGGACCTGGTCATAATGGATTTGCTAAATCAAAAGATGGTTCTGAAGACTGGCTGATTTATCATGCTGCTCGGTGGGATCATTCGGGCTGGAACCGTTCGATCCGCTTACAAAAGTTTGGTTGGGATCAAGAGGATAAAATTCTAATGGAAGCTCCTTTGGATGAATGGCATGTTCAAGCGTTGCCAAAAGCTGAGCCCAATCGACTGCGATTAACTGCTAGCCGTGCTTTGCTGGAGGGCGATTTAGTGCTTGTCGAAGATGAGGCAGCACTCTCTAAGAAAGTCGTCCAAGGCTTTGAATCAACGACTGACAAAATTATCTTTGCCCCGCAGATTGAAGAAGCAGACGAATTTCTGGTGATTGCCTATGTCAAAACCACTGATTATCTCTCCTTGAATGACCCAATTCAGGTCAGGATTGAAACGAAACAAGCAAACCACGTGGTGGATGTCTATCCTTCCGAATATTATCAACCGCTACAAGTCCGCATGAAGTTACCGAAAGGGGCGCAGGAAATCACCCTTTCGTCTGAGATTGGGGTGGATACGCTAAGTATTGATCGTTTAGAAATCGTCAAATTCAAATAAAAAATAGTGAGGAAGTTTTCCAATCCAAGCGATGGGGAATGATCGTTTGACTCCTGCTACTTTGTCTCTAGACAATGTGGCAGGAGTTTTTTATCCTCGCAAATTCCCAACTCCTACCGCCATAGCCTAAAATTCCATGTATAATAAAGAAAACGACCGTTTTATTTGGCGGAGGGAAAAGAAAAAGCAAAAGAGGTGCAAACTATGAGGATGAATCAAGAAAAGCTGACTTCATCAAATGGGAAGGATCAGCTTTTTGTCAAAACGTGGCTGCCAGAAGAACAGCCAAAAGCAGTCGTGCAAATCGTCCACGGAATGATTGAGCACATTGAACGTTACCATGAGTTTGCGGAATGTTTAACTGCACAAGGCTATGCGGTGGTCGGTCATGATCACTTAGGGCATGGGCAATCCGTGAAGGACACACAGGCTTATGGGCATTTTGGTGAAAAAGAGGGCGCCAAACATTTAGTGGCAGATGTGGCAATAGTCCATCAGTACGCCGCTGCTTGCTATCCAGACAGGCCATACTTTATCTTAGGTCACAGTATGGGATCGCTGGTTTTGCGGAATTATTTGTTTAGTCAGCCACATCCATTGACAGGAGCGATCATCATGGGCACCACGATGGAAAAAGCCGTGCTGATGCAAGGAGGCAAACTCGTCACGAACTTGTTGCGGCCGTTTGCCGCTCAGCAATGGCCTTATCACGTAATGGAACAGCTAGTTTTTGGCCAGCACAACCGGCGTTTTCGTCCCAATCGGACCGCCAAAGATTGGTTGACCAGTGATCCGCAGCAAGTGGATCGCTATTTGAAGGACCCTTACACCCAATTTCATTTTTCTTTAGCAGCTTACAAGGATCTCTTTACATTGACACAAGCTGCCAGTGATCCGGATCAACTGCGCAAGATTGATTCAGAATTGCCGCTGCTGCTGATTTCAGGTGGAGACGATCCTGTTGGGCACTATGGCAAAAGCGTCCGCCAATTGGCTCAGCAACTGAAGCAAAATGCTGACGTGACGATGTATTTGCTCGAACATGGCCGTCATGAGATTTTGAATGAGCGCAACCGCGAGATCGTTTACAATGAAATTTCTCGCTGGCTATTTGAAAAAATGCCGAAATGACGAACGTTAAGAAATTGGTAGTCTTTTCTGAAAATTCAAAATTATTTTCTCTTTTAAGGCTTTTTTCATTTTCGGCTATCTGTTATAATGATTTTCACATCTAACATAAAGGAGAGATTTTTTGTATGACAGTTTATAACTTTTCAGCTGGTCCTGCCGTATTGCCCCGTCCCGTATTGGAGAAAGCACAATCCGAACTTTTGAATTACCGCGGAAGTGGGATGTCCGTTATGGAGCTGAGTCATCGGTCCTCCTTGTTTGAAGCAATCATTAAAGATGCAGAAGCACTTTTACGAAAATTAATGGGGATTCCTGAAAACTATCAGGTACTGTTTTTACAAGGCGGCGCGAGTCTCCAATTCAGTATGATCCCTTTGAATCTTGCACAAAACAAAAAAGCCTTATACGTAAATACCGGTTCTTGGTCGAAGAAAGCTATTGAAGCAGCAAAAGCGCTTGGAAACGTGACGGTGGAAGTCATTGCCTCTAGTGAGGATCAAAACTTTACTTATATTCCAGAAATTTCAGAAGATGCGATCGATCAAGAAGCGGCTTATTTGCATATCACCACGAACAATACCATTGAAGGGACGGCCTTTCAAACGATTCCGCAGGCTGGCAATGTGCCGATCGTAGCAGACATGTCCTCAAATATTTTAGCCAATGACTATCGCGTAGAAGACTTCGGTGTGATTTATGCTGGGGCCCAAAAGAATATTGGTCCTGCAGGGTTGACGGTAGTGATCATCCGAGAAGATTTACTCAATGATGATGCTGTTTTCGCTCCAATGCTGGATTATCGTCTACAGGCTAAAAATGACTCATTGTACAATACACCACCAACGTATGCTATCTATATTGCTAAATTGGTGTTTGAATGGTTGGAAGAATTAGGCGGCATTCCTGCAATTTTAGAACAAGACCGCCAAAAAGCGGCGTTTTTATACGAAACGATCGAAGCCTCTGCTCTTTACAGTAGTCCTGTGGCTGTTGATAGCCGTTCACTAACGAATATTCCTTTTGTAACAGGGGATAAAGCATTAGATCAGCGCTTCAATGAAGAAGCTGTCAAAGCTGGTTTTGAGAACTTGAAAGGGCATCGTTCCGTTGGAGGAATGCGAGCAAGCTTGTACAATGCCTTTCCATTAGCTGGCGTTCAAGCGTTAGTCGACTTTATGAAATCATTTGAAGCGGAGGTCAAATAAATGTTCCAAATCAAAACATTCAATGCGATCGCACCAGAAGGATTACAGCGTTTAGAAAAAGAAAAGTATGCCATCAACGAGAGCGACCAACCGCAAGGGATTTTGCTGCGCAGCCAGAAATTGCACGATTACGCTTTTCCTGAAAGTGTCTTAGGTATTGCTCGTGCAGGGGCTGGGACCAACAACATTCCCGTCAAAGCATGTACTGAAAAAGGGATCGTCGTCTTTAATACACCCGGTGCCAATGCCAATGCGGTCAAAGAATTAGTGATTGCTAGTCTGCTCTTAAGTGTCCGCCCGATTTTACGAGGTGCCCAATGGGTCCAAACCTTGAACGGTGATAATGTGGAAGAACAAGCAGAAGCACAAAAAAGTCAATTTGCTGGAACAGAGTTAGAAGGTAAAAAGTTAGGAATCATCGGCCTTGGTTCTATTGGAGCGATGGTTGCCAACGATGCTTATCGTCTAGGGATGGAAGTAGTCGGTTATGATCCTTACGTGTCAGTGGATACTGCTTGGACGATCTCTCGTCGGGTCAAGCGTGCCAATGATATTGCGGAAGTCTTTTCAACCTGTGATTTTATTACGGTTCATGTGCCGCTAATGGAAAACACGCATCATCTCGTCGGGGAAGCCGAACTTGCGAAAATGAAACCAACAACGAAGCTATTCAACTTTTCTCGTAAAGAAATCGTCGATACAGATGCCGTTTTACGTGCGTTAAAAGCCGACCGTTTAGCTGGCTATACGACTGATTTTGCGGATGAACAATTGCTGCACAATGAAAAAGTACTCGTCTTGCCGCATTTAGGTGCCTCAACAGAAGAAGCTGAAGTCAACTGTGCCAAGATGGCAGCCCGAACATTGAAAAAATTCTTGGAATTCGGGACCATCAAGCGCTCGGTGAATTTTCCAACCGTTGAGATGGCTTTTCATTCGCCTTATCGTCTGACGATCATCAATCGCAATGTACCGAATATGTTAGGTCAGATTTCGTCGATCATTGCGGAATCTGGGATTAATATCGACAATATGCTGAATCGTGGACGGGAAGACTTTGCTTACACCCTAGCAGATGTCGCTTCTGAAGATGAGGCATTGTTGAATCAATTAGCCGATAAACTGCGGGAGAACGAAAATATCGTTCGTGTACGGGTCATCAAAAATCAGGAGGTTGGGTATTAATGGTTCAAGTATTTCCGTTTAAAGCCATTCGTCCAGAAGCCTCATTGGCAGAAAAAGTGGCCGAGCTGCCTTATGACGTGGTCAATTCACAAGAAGCCGCAGCGTTTGCGCAAGGCAATCCTTACAGCTATTTCCACATCGACCGTTCGGAGATCGACTTGCCAGGAATCGATCCTTATGATCCACAGGTGTATCAAAAAGCGGCTGAAAATCTTGCATCTTTTCAAGAAGAAGGCTGGTTGATTCAAGAAACGGCGCCCGCATATTATTTGTATGAATTGACGATGGCTGGCAGAAGTCAAACTGGGCTTGTCGCCTGTACCTCGATCGATGATTATGTCGCTGGGAAAATCAAGAAACACGAGTTTACCCGTCCAGAAAAAGAAATCGATCGGATCAATCATATTCTGGCATGTGATGCCAATACAAGTCCGATTTTCTTGAGCTATCGCCAACCAGCAGCAGTCAAAGAAGCGATCGATGCGTGGCAAGCAGAGCATGCGCCGATCTATGATTTTGTCAGCTATCATGAGGTGCAGCATCGTGTTTGGCTGATCGATGATCCAGCGCTAGTCGCCTCTTTTGCCCAGCAGTTTCAAGCTGTAGATGCCCTCTATATTGCGGATGGACATCACCGTACAGAGTCAGCAGTTAAAGTTGGCTTGCAAAAGCGAGCCGATGGCCAAAGCAGCCAAGAAAGCGACCGCTTTTTAGCAATCTTATTCCCAGAAAATGAATTAGCGATTTGGGAATACAATCGGGTCTTGCGGGTACCGGTGCCAGAAACCTTTTTTGAGCAGGCAGCCCAGCATTTTACGATTCAAGAAACTACAAGGAAGAAACCAGCGCAACGTGGTTCGATTCATCTGTACCTAAACCATGCGTGGTGGGAGTTGACCATCAAACCGGAAGCTGTGCCGCAAGATGCGGTAGGACAGCTGGATGTGTCGCTTTTACAACAATACGTGCTGGCTGATATTTTCGCGATCCAAGATGTGCGGACAGACAAACGCATTGATTTTGTCGGCGGGATTCGTGGTCCAGAAGAATTGGAACGTTTGGTGGATAGCGGAGAATGGACATTGGCTTTTTCCATGTATCCAACGCAAATGGCCGATCTTTTGGCAGTAGCCGATGCGGGAGAAATCATGCCGCCAAAATCAACTTGGTTTGAACCAAAACTGTTGAGCGGTCTGTTTTTACATGATTTAGAAACGAATTAACCAAAAAAGCTTACGAGGCTACCTCGTAAGCTTTTTTCGATATTAGAAGTTGCCGAGTGTTTCGATGATCAAGCGGACATTCAAGACCGTCAGTGCAATGGCACAAATCCAGCCTAAGGTAGAGACCCATAGCGGATTCTTGAAGCGTTCCCCCATGATTTTTTTTGAGCTGGTAAAAAGAACCAGCGGAATCATCGAAACGGGTAAGGCGATGCTTAAAAAGACTTGCGAATAGATCAGCAGATCGTCCAGAGCTTGTTCGTTGCCGCCAAAGTAAATTGTACAAAGCAAGACGGGGATCACCGATAAGCCACGGGTGATCAGACGTCGCGCCCAAGTAGGGATCTTCATATGGATAAATCCTTCCATCACGACTTGGCCTGTCAGTGTCCCAGTGATCGTTGAATTTTGACCGGATGCCAAGAGCGCTACGGCAAACAGAACGCTCAAGACTGGACTGGCGACAGCACCAGCAATGGAGGAATCTTGCAATGCATTGAACAGCGCGGAGAAGGTGCCGACTTCTTCGCTATGACCAAAGAACAAGGCGCTTCCTAAGATCAAAAGCAGGCAATTGACCAAAAACGCAGCGGATAATTGGATATTGGAATCCCAAGTAGCGAACCGCACGGCCGTTGCCACTTCTTGAGTATCGCTGCGATCGATTTTTCGTGACTGGGAGATCGAAGAATGCAGATAGAGATTATGGGGCATCACAGTCGCACCAACGATCCCCAATGCCATTGTCAGCTGCCCATGGTTCAAGACTTGTTTTTGGGGAATAAAGCCTTGCAAGACAGCCGGTAGATCCGGTTGAGCAATAATGACTTCGTAACAAAAGACCAGCATAATGACCAAAATCAGTGTCATGACGATCGCTTCGATTTTACGGAAACCTAGTTTCATTAAAAAGAGCAGAAGCAATACATCGAAAATCGTTAAGATGACCCCAACTAATAACGGTAAGCCGAATAGTAGATTGAGAGCGATCGCTCCTCCGATCACTTCCGCGATATCCGTTGCCATGATAGCCAATTCGGTGACGATCCACAAGACAAAGCCTAAACCTTTGCTGGTGTGTTTACGAGTTGCTTGCGCAAGGTCCATCTGGGTCACGATCCCTAGCTTGGCTGCCATGTATTGCAGTAGCATAGCGATCAAACTGGAAATCAAGATCACAGAAAGTAAGAGATAGCCATATTCAGCACCGCCTCCGATCGAGGTGATCCAGTTTCCTGGGTCCATATAGCCCACGGCTACCAATGCCCCAGGACCAGAGAACGCTAAGAGATTGCGCCAAAAGCTGCCGTTTTTTGGGATGGCAACTGTATTATTTATTTCTTCCAAGCTAGGACCGTTGGCCGCTTGGATCAATTTTTTTTCTTCATTCATCGTTTCACACCCTATCTTTTTAGGTATACCTAAAAACAAATCTATTGTATTCCTCATTTATGGATTTTTCAAGAGAAACCTTTTGGAAGTCAGAAGGAAGGACAAAAAAACAGCAGCCAAGGGGATGGCTGCTGCCTGTTAGGTTTTCTTATAAAATTAGTCGGCGCGTAAAGCGATCGCTGCATCTTTTTTCGCTGCCATTCGAGCTGGAATGTGGCCGCCGATCATGGTTAGAACGGTGCTGACGGCAATCAAGATCAGGCCGTGGACCGGATTTAATTGAGCAACATTTTCGAGATCAGTCATACTATATAAGATTGCGTTGATCGGGAATGTGGCTAACCAAGCAATGAGGACACCTAAAGCTCCTGAAGCGATCCCTAAAATACAGGTTTCGGCATCGAAGACGCGGGTGATGTCTTTTTTACGAGCACCTAATGCTTTTAAGACCCCAATTTCTTTCGTGCGTTCTAGTACAGAGGTATAAGTGATGATACCGATCATGATCATGCTGGTTACCAAGGAGATTCCTGCAAAAGCGATCAAGACATAGGTGATCGCATCCATCAAGCCGCCAGTCAATTGAGTCATCGTACCGGCTAAATCGGAATAAACGATTTGGTCTTCTTTGTCTTTGCCTTTGTTGAAGTCATCCAAGTAATCAAGGATTTTTTCTTTGGCACTGAAATCATTTGGATAGATCATAATGCTGTTTGGTAAATCACTGCCGCCAAGATAAGCGATCAATGAATCTTTAGCACTTTCGTCAACGGGTTCATTCGTCATCACGTTGGTGTCGCTGTCTTTTTGGGCTTGGACGATCGCTGAGTCTTGGTTTTCTTTGATCACTTCTTGCGCGAGGGCATCACTGTAGGCAATACCGGTTGACAGCAAGTTCATCGTAGAGTTTTGCTTGATACGTAAGATTCCGCTGATCGTTAATTCTTTGTTGTTGCTGTTATCGAAAACTTCATTTAAATCTTGGTTTGGAATGAAGTTTCCAGTCGGCAATTCGGTGTAAAAGGCATCATTAGACGCCAATGTGATTTTTGTTCCCACGATATCGTCGAAGGACACCTTGTCGCCATCTTCAATGTCAAAACCGAGATTGATCAATGCATTGACATTCGTTACGTTGTTTTCATCGACGATCAAAACGACATCTGTGCTAGCACTTGGGTAGCTGCCTTCTAAAAGGTCGTAGTTGTCTTTTAAGAAATTGCCGTTATCCTCTGATAACTGCTCGGGGAAAGTCGAAACCCCAATCCCGGTGGAGGCACTCATGGCAGACATCATGGCATTGGTCTGTTCATTGTCAGGTGATGCATTGGAGAAGCTGACTTGTTCCACATTGTCATCGATCTTGCGGAAAAGATTCAATGAAGTTGAACGAGTGTAGCCGATATTGTTACTTAACTCAGGATCAATGTCGTTGATGTAATCGAGAAACTCTTGATCGATTTTGTTGATATGAGTTGCACGATCCGTATCACTTAATTTGGCAGTGACCTCTTTATCTGAAGGGAAATCTTCAGATTTATCCCGCGTACCCATCGCTGATGGATCTTGTTCAGTGGCCACTTGTGAGATCGTGATCGGAAAACGAGCTAATGTTTCTGACTGGGTATTGTCGATTTGTTTTTGGAATCCCGTTGATAGTGACAAAACAATGGCGATTCCGATGATTCCGATACTAGAAGCAAAGGCTGTCAAGAAGGTGCGCCCTTTTTTGGTTCGGATATTGTTAAACGACAAACGTAAGGCCGTCATAAAACTCATTTTTGTGTGCTTTAATTCGAATTGGTCTTTCTTTTGTCCTTCAACATGGGGGTTCGAATCTTTAATGATTCGTCCGTCTTTGAATTCAATGATCCGTCCAGCGTATTTGTGGGCCAATTCAGGATTATGAGTAACCATGATGACCAATTTTTCTTTTGATAGTTCTTGGATCAGTTCCATGATTTGGACACTTGTCTCTGAATCTAAGGCACCTGTAGGTTCATCACAAAGGAGGATATCAGGATCATTTGCTAAGGCACGAGCGATCGCTACCCGCTGCATTTGACCACCAGAAAGCTGATTTGGTTTTTTGTGCATATGCTCAGCTAAGCCCACACGCGTCAAAGCATCGGTTGCTTTGGCGCGTTTTTCTTCTTTTGACACACCGCTCAAGGTCATTCCAAGCTCGACGTTGTCGATGATGCCTAAATGACTGATCAAATTGTAGCTTTGGAAGACAAAGCCGATCGAATTGTTCCGATAGGCATCCCAGTCGCGGTCTTTAAAGGACTTGGTTGATTTGCCATTGATGATCATATCACCAGAGTCGTAATTATCTAAGCCGCCGATCACGTTCAACATGGTTGTTTTCCCAGAGCCGCTTGGCCCTAAAATGGCAACAAACTCTTGTTTACGAAAGGCGACGGTGACGCCGTCGAGGGCTTTCGTAGTACTGGCGCCAACTGTATAATACTTCTTGATATCTTTTAATTCTAACATGGGGTCACTCTTTTCTTGCCGTTTTCACGATTATTTTCATTATGTAACCACGCTATCATAATGGTTAACAAAAATCAACGATTATCATTGTTTAAACAAATAATTTATACTAAACTAAAGACAGAAAAGAGGGAGAGTATGGAAAAAGCGTTAGGAACATTCAATATGGCAGTGTTTGCGGAGATATTTTCGCTGATGGGAAACATATTGTTTGAAGAAATCGGTCTGGAAGATTTAAAATTGACCAAAATGGAAATCTTGGAACTCGTGGTGATCTCTAGTAATGAAGGAATTACGATGTCCGAGTTGGCCCAGCAAATCGGTACATCAAAAGTCCAAATCAGTCGTTCGATCTCGGGGTTGGAAAAGGCTGGCTTTGTGGTACGCAAAACCAACGGCGTCAATCGTCGCAACGTCAATGTTTATTTGGAAGAAGCTGGGAAGCAGTTGTTTGTCCAAAAGAAAAAACAAGTGGAAGACCGCTTGAATGCCAAAACCGCTCAAATGGCTGCGGAAGATATCCAGCAGTTGAGTCAGTCGTTGACGGAGGCAGTGGGGATCTTGCGGAAATATGACATTTTACGGACTGGCAATCAATGTGAGAAGAAGACACCGTTTGATTAAAAAAGGGTGAAGCAATCGTTTGCTTTTTAATTGCTGAATTAATTTCATATTGACCTATATTATCGATTTATTAGATAAAGCAACCGATTGCGTTTTTCTCTTGTTTTGACTTCTGATTTGTGCGACAATGGGTATATCAAACAAGTCAAAGGAGTCTGCTATGAATACTACTGCCATCTATCATCGTCCCGAAAGTGAATTTGCGTATTTGTACGAGAAGGATAAAATGCATATCCGTTTGCGTACCGCCCGTCAAGACGTCCGCCATGTCCAGCTGCTTTGCGGTGATCCTTACACACTGTATAAAGAAGCTTGGTACCAACAAAGAATTGAAATGCAAAAAATTCTTTCCACGGACTTGCATGATTATTGGCAAGTATCGGTCGGAGCAGAATTCCGCCGTTTGTCTTACGGCTTTTCCATCGAAAGTTACGATGGGTTGCATGTCTTCTATGGGGATCACGGGGTCTACCCCTTTGAACAGCAATATTTAGAAATGAACAACAATTATTTTCGGATGCCTTACTTCCAAGAAGCCGATCGTTTCAAAATTCCCGAGTGGGCGAAAGAAACGGTTTGGTATCAAATTTTCCCTGAGCGCTTTGCAAATGGGGACCCATCAAATGATCCTGAAGGTGTGTTGCCATGGGGCTCAAAAAATCCCGATCGCCAAGACTTTTTCGGTGGGGATCTACAAGGAGTCATCGATCATTTGGATTACCTTGTCGATCTAGGAATCAATGGGATTTATTTCTGTCCGATTTTTGAGGCATATTCGAATCACAAGTATGATACCATCGATTATTTGGCCATCGATCCTGCTTTTGGTGATAACGATACCTTTAAACGATTAGTGGAGGAATGTCACAAACGCGGCATCAAAGTTATGCTGGATGCTGTTTTCAACCATATGGGGGATACTTCGCATCAATGGCTAGATGTCATCAAAAACGGCAAAGATTCGCCGTTTGCTGATTGGTTCCACATCAATGAGTTTCCTGTCAACTACAAAGAAGGGGAAAACTTTGAAGATGCTTATGACATCACCTATGATGTTTTTGCCTTTACGCCGCATATGCCGAAACTCAATACGGAAAATCCCGATGTGCAAGATTATTTGTTGAAGATCGCTCGTTATTGGATCGAAGAATTTGATATCGATGCTTGGCGCTTGGACGTGGCTAATGAAGTTAGTCACTTCTTCTGGAAAAAATTCCGCCAAGTGTGTGATGAGGCCAAAGATGATTTTTATATCCTTGGGGAAATTTGGCATTCTTCTCAACGCTGGTTACAAGGCGACGAGTTTCATGCAGTGATGAACTACGCCTTTACAGATGCAATTATTGAATATTTTGTCAAAGACGAGATCTCCATGACGAAAATGGTCTCGGAATTAAATAACCAGCTGATGTTGTATCGGGAGCAAACCAACCAAGTGCAGTTCAATATTTTGGATTCTCATGATACCCCGCGTTTGTTAACTTTGGCTCGGGGAGACAAAGACTTGATGCGCCAAGTGATGGCCTTTACGTATCTGCAACAAGGAGTTCCTTGCCTGTATTACGGCGATGAGATTGGTTTGACCGGTGATATGGATCCGGATTGTCGTAAATGTATGATTTGGGATGAGGAAAAGCAAGATCGTGATTTGCTGCATTTCACCCAGTCATTGATCAAACTACGCAAAGACAACCAAAAAGTCTTATCTGAAGGTTCCTTGAGTTGGAACTGGGTTTCAGAAGAAGATGGCCTGATCATTTTCGAACGAGAGTTGGGGGCACAGCGGATCATCGGTATTTTCAACACTGGCGAGGACCAACTTACACTCTCTCGTCCTGATTCAATTTTGATGGAACAGTTTGTCCAACTGGAAGATGAGACGATGATCATCGATAACAAAGGCTTTGCTATCGTGAAAGTAAATAACGAAGAATCGAATGAAGCATAAAAATGAGGCAAGAATTGCATATGCAATTCTTGCCTCATTCAATGTTTTGGGTATTTTTAATTTCCCCATGCACGTTGGAAAGAATCTTCCCCAAAATTCCTTCTGTCGGTATTATATCCTATAACACCTAAATGTGACAAATGATAACCCTTAAATATAGGTAGTTTTTTCCTGAAACGGGGAAAACGATTGAAAATTTAGATAGTTCTGCCTTCTTTTTGCGCTTCTTTCCACGAAAGGCCTTTTCTTTTTTACAAGATATGATAAACTAGTAAAAATGTATTTTTATTCGAGGAGTGATTTGATGAGTACAGGGTATCACATAGCAGTTGTCGGAGCTACCGGCGCAGTAGGAACAAAAATGATTGAGATGTTGGAGAAGACCACGTTGCCGATCAAAAAAATAACGTTGTTGGCATCCAAACGTTCTGCTGGGAAGACCCTTGTGTTCAAAAATGAACCACTCGTTATTCAAGAGCTGACCGCAGATTCCTTTGCGGGAGTCGATATTGCATTGTTCAGTGCCGGTGGTGGCATTTCAAAACAATTTGCTCCAGAAGCAGTCAAACACGGTGCAGTCGTAATCGACAATACCAGTCATTTTCGGATGGATCCGAATGTTCCTCTAGTCGTTCCTGAGGTGAATCCTCATGCATTAGCGCAACATAAAGGAATCATTGCCAATCCGAATTGTTCAACGATTCAAATGATGGTGGCATTAGAACCGATTCGTCAAAAAGTCGGTTTATCGAGGGTCTTGGTTTCAACGTATCAAGCAGTTTCAGGTGCTGGCGCACAAGCATTGGCTGAATTGACTCGTGAATCTCAAGAACTATTAGCCGGCAAAGCCGCTGATGAACTAAATCCTGAGATTTTACCAGCAGGCAGCGATAAAAAGCACTACCCAATCGCGTTTAACGCCTTGCCACAAATCGATGTCTTTGCTGAAGACGACTATACTTACGAAGAGTGGAAAATGATCAATGAAACGAAGAAGATCATGGAAGATGCGCAGATCAAAGTAGCAGCTACGTGTGTGCGAATCCCTGTGTTTAGTGGTCATTCGGAGTCGATTTATATCGAGACCAAAGACCATGCCAGTGTTGAGGAAGTTAGGCAGTGGATCAGCGAAGCCCCAGGAGCTGTCTTGCAAGATGATCCGAGTCAACAAGTGTACCCGCAAGCTTTGACCAGTGTGGACAAAACGGAAACCTTTGTTGGTCGGATTCGCAAAGATTTGGATGTCGAAAACGGCTTGCATTTATGGGTCGTTTCTGATAATTTGCTGAAAGGTGCGGCATGGAACTCTGTTCAAATCGCCGAAAGCCTGCATCAGCAAGGATTAGTTCATGTGTAAACCATAAGTTTTTCAGAAAAGTGTGGTGAATGCCACGCTTTTCTTTTTTTTGTTGTATAATAATAGGGACGGCTTATGCTTGGGAAATAATACAGTAGAAAAAAATTAAGAGGTGAATAAAAGTGGAAACGATAAAAATCATTCCTCTTGGCGGTGTACGCGAAAACGGAAAGAACATGTACATTGCTGAAGTTGGCGAGGATATATTTGTGCTGGATTGCGGTGTCCGTTATCCAGAAAATGAATTATTAGGGATCGATACAGTGATTCCAGACTTCACATATTTAGAAGAAAATGCCGACCGTGTGGCTGGTGTCTTCTTGACCCACGGGCATGCAGATGCGATTGGTGCATTGCCTTATTTCTTGGAGAATATCCAAGTACCGGTCTTTGGGACCGAGTTAACGATCGAACTAGCAAAATTGACCGTGAATAAAAATGAAGCTACCAAGCGCTTCAAAGATTTTCATGTGATCGATGAACATTCGGAGATCGACTTTGGCCATGCGACCATCAGCTTTTTCCGTACGACCCACTCTATCCCTGATTCTGTTGGAATCAGCGTAAAAACAGAAGCTGGCAATATCGTTTATACAGGAGATTTCAAGTTTGACCAAACAGCGATCCCTATGTATCAAACCGATTTTGGCCGCTTAGCGGAAATTGGAAAAGAAGGAGTCTTAGCATTGCTAAGTACGTCCTCAAATGCCGAAAATCCAACGCCGATTGCTTCTGAATTGACGATCCAAGATGAAGTTTATGACAATATCCGTTACTGGGAAGGTCGGATCATTGTCGCTAGTGTTGCTAGCAATTTGCAACGGGTGCAACAAGTACTAGATGCGGCGTTTCGTTCTGATCGCAAAGTCGTTTTGACCGGGCAAGATTTTGGTCGGATCATTAAAACGGCTATGAAGTTAGGGAAATTAAAATTACCAGCTGAAGACTTGCTGATCACCCAAAAAGAAATGAAAAAATACTCAGACGAACAGTTGTTGATTTTAGAAACAGGTCGTATGGGCGAACCAATCAAAGCGTTGCAAAAAATGGCCAACGGCTCTCACCGGACGCTGCGCATCAAAGAAGGAGATCTTGTTTACATCACAACGACGCCGACAACGGCAATGGAAACGGTGGTTGCGAAAACGGAAGATATCATCTATCGCGCTGGCGGTACCGTGAAACAGATCTCGGATAATTTCCGTGTTTCTGGTCATGCCAACCCGAATGATCTGCAGCTGATGTTGAATATGATGAAACCGAAGTACTTTATCCCTATTCAAGGCGAGTACCGCCAATTAGCCGCCCATGTGGACTTGGCGCAAGAAGTCGGGATTCCGATGAAAAATA
This sequence comes from Enterococcus sp. AZ149, assembly GCF_051714285.1. Taxonomy (NCBI): domain Bacteria; kingdom Bacillati; phylum Bacillota; class Bacilli; order Lactobacillales; family Enterococcaceae; genus Enterococcus; species Enterococcus sp. AZ149. The sequence goes on along the minus strand of NZ_JBIORO010000001.1, from coordinate 2,901,867 downwards.
TCTTCATTACTGCGCGTGGGGATGTTTTAGAATACAAAAAAGGCGAAATGATCGCCGCAGGTGCGGTCCCAGCTGAAAACGTCATGATCGATGGGATCGGTGTCGGTGATATTGGGAATATCGTCCTGCGAGACCGCAAAGTCTTATCTGAAGACGGAATCTTCGTTGCGGTAGTGACGATCAATCGTCGTGAAAAGAAAATTATTTCTGCGCCTCAAATCACTTCTCGCGGGTTTGTATACGTGAAAGCCAGCCGTGACCTGATTCGTGAAAGTGGCGAGATCGTGGAAGAAATCGTAGAAAAACACCTTCATGATGAAGAGTTTGAATGGAGCAAATTGAAACAAGATATCCGTGATCGTTTGAGTCGTTTCTTGTTTGAACAAACCAAACGCCGTCCAGTCATCTTGCCGGTCATCATGGAATCAAGCCAAAGAAATCGCAACCGTAAATAATTCGTTTTGACCTACTGACAAAAGCAGGTGAAAGAATAGCCGTTTGACGGCCGATTTCTTTTCACCGAAGCTTTTGTCTTTTTTTGTGCAAGAAACAGGCGACGTTTTTTCAATAAATGCCCCTTATTTTGATCGTGAATGGGCAGATAAGGATTGACGGCGAATGGATTTCGATCAATAATACAAAGTTGTCCCCCTAAGACTAGAGGAACAAAATAAGCAAAGAGAGGATGGTCGATTTGTGAATAGTTATCAAGAAAACCCCGTAGTACAACAGAGAAAGTGGTGGATTCTCATTGCTGTTTCGATGTTTACCTTTATGTCAACACTGGATGGGAGTATCGTAAATATCGCATTGCCGACGATCTCGGCAGATATGGGTGTCCCTATGAATCAAGCGGAATGGGTCGTGTCCGTTTACTTGATGATCGTTTGTGCCTGCCTTTTATTATTCGGTAAGGTAGGGGACAGTTGGGGCAAAATCAAAGTTTTCCGCTTGGGAATGCTAATTTTTATTATCGGTTCGCTGTTATGCGGGTTTAATCACTCCTTAGCATTTCTTTTATTTGCCCGAGTGGTGCAAGCGATCGGTGCTAGCATGACGATGGCGACGAATACCGGAATCATTACTGAAGTTTTTCCTATGAGTGAACGAGGACGCGCCTTAGGGATGATTGGTGCCTTTGTTTCGTTAGGCTCCATCGCCGGTCCTGGATTAGGCGGAGTGATTTTGGCGCATTTTTCTTGGCCGTTTATTTTTTGGATCAATGTTCCTGTCGGTATTCTGACGATGATTGCTGGAGAAAAGGTGTTACCAAAAGATATTACCATGAGTCATGATTCCATCGATAAAACTGGGTTTGTGCTGTTTTCAATTGCAATTATCAGCTTCTTCGGCGGCATTTTTCTTGGACAAGAGCGTGGCTTTCTAACGTGGCTGCCGCTGCTGTTGGGTGGGATCGCTTTAGTGGCATTCATCGTCTTTTTGCGAGTAGAAGCGCGTGTGAGCAAACCGCTGATTACCTTTGGGATCTTTCGTAATAAAATTTTCACCATGAGCCTGATCACGGCGTTGCTGATCTTTTCTGCAAACTTTTTTGTCAATGTCGTGATTCCCTTTTATTTGCAAAGTGCCCGAGGCTTAACGCCGAGCGTGGCAGGAATGCTGATGATGGTCTTTCCTTTGATGATGGTCATTGGTTCACCACTTAGCGGGTATTTGACGGACCGTGTAGGACCGGAGATTTTGGTCTTAGCTGGCTTAGCGTTGCTGTCCATCACTCAGCTGATGTATATGTTTATGAATCAGGATACGCCGATTTGGTATTATATAGTTGCCACTGCCATCATGGGACTTGGCAATTCGTTGTTCCAATCCCCAAACAATACGATGGTAATGAGCAGTGTCACCAAAGAAAATCTTGGGGTGGCAGGTAGTCTAAATTCCTTTGCCCGCAATTTGGGCATGGTGTTAGGGATATCCTTAGCAACGACGATTCTCTATGCAGCAATGAGTCAAGCGTATGGAAAGCATGTGACGACCTATATCGCAGGTCGGGCAGATATTTTTGCCTATGGCATGAAAATCACCTTCTTTGGTGCGTTCCTTCTTTGCATCACAGCGTTATTCTTAACCGTCTGGCGCATCTATAAACAAGGCGGGCGTAAGAAAACGCTATGATCGCTTGAAGTCATCAGGTCGAACTGTTCTATTCCTTATTCAGAAAGGGTAGAACAGTTTTTTTATTTTTCTTGACAAGAACCAGAAAAAGGACGGATGTATTAAAGTTGCCAGAATTTGTGCTTTTGGATTTCTGGCGTTATCTGTTATAATGAAAAATATTAGACTGTATTACTTAGATGGAAAGGGGAATGTTGTATGAAACTCACGTATCACGGACACTCAGTGCTTGCTATCCAATTAGCGGATGGCCAAAAATTGTTGTTTGACCCTTTTATTACTGGAAATGCTCTGACTGATTTAGATGCAGAGACAGTGGAAACCGATTGGCTTTTGATCACGCATGGTCATAGTGATCATATTGGGGATATGGTGCCGATCGCCAAAAGAAATGAAGCGCCAGTGATCAGTGTCGTTGAAATTTGCCGCTATGCAGCCCACAAAGGCGTTGCTGAGACGCATGGCATGAATATGGGAGGTTCTTTTGAGTTTCCGTTTGGCAAAATCTCAATGGTGGAAGCAAAACACAGCTCTGGCCTTGAAGAAGACGGAACGATGATCTATATGGGCAATCCTGTTGGAATCATTTTAGAAGCAGAAGGCAAAACCATCTACCACGCTGGAGATACTGCACTCTTTAGCGATATGGCGATGATCGGTGAACGTTTCGACATCGATGTGGCATTTTTACCGATCGGGGATAATTTTACGATGGGCGTTCAAGATGCCGCAACAGCAGCGGCGCTTTTAAACGCGAGCAAAGTAGTACCGATCCATTACAATACGTTTCCAATGATCAAGCAAGATCCGCAAACCTTCGTGAATTTATTGCCGGCAGGTGTGGGCCAGATCCTTGCAGTCGGTGAGACATTAGAAGTTTAAGCAACAGGAAGATTCGTAGTAGGAATAGGGGATAATTATGGCGACAAAACACGACTTGATTTTAGCGCATATCGAGAATCTGCCTGTAGGCGATCGCATCTCGGTGCGGGGAATCGCAAAAGACTTGAATGTCAGTGAAGGAACAGCCTATCGGGCGATCAAAGATGCGGAAAATATCGGCTTGGTTTCAACGATCCAACGTGTCGGAACCATCCGTATCGAACGAAAACTAAAAAAACACATTGAAAAACTAACTTTCGGCGAAGTCGTCCAAATCATTGAAGGTGATGTTTTGGGCGGCGCTGCCGGTTTGGACAAAGACTTGAACAAATTTGTTATCGGCGCCATGAAAGAATCAGCAATGGAACGCTACATCACGCCTGGCTCCTTAGTGATCGTCGGAAACCGCAACGAAGTCCACAAGTTGGCACTGGAGGATGGCGCAGCCGTCTTGATCACGGGAGGCTTTGAAACAACAGAGGAAATCTGTCGTTTAGCAGACGAATTGGAGTTGCCGATTTTACAAACGACCTATGACACCTTTACCGTGGCAACGATGATCAACCGTGCCTTAAGCGACCAGCTGATCAAAAAGGACATTATGCTGGTGAGTGACATTTATATGCCATTGGAAAAAACCAAGTATCTGCACACCTTTGATACGGTCAAGGATTACAAACTGCTCTCGGAGTCTACCAATCACTCCCGCTATCCAGTCGTCAACAAGAATATGCGGGTCGTTGGGATCATCACAGCCAAAGATGTCTTAGAAAAGCCTGATACGCAGATCATCGAACGAATCATGACCCGGGAACCACGGGTCGTAAAAAAAGAGATGAGTGTGGCCTCTGCCAGCCATCAGATGATTTGGGATGGCTTAGAAGTGATGCCCGTCGTAGCTGATGACCTTTCTTTGATTGGGATTGTCACACGCCAAGACATTATGAAAGCGATGCAGATGGTCCAACGACAAACGCAAATTTCAGATACGATTTCTGACCAAATCTCGGGACAGATGCAAGTTATCGAACAAGATTTTGAAGGGAACAAATTGCCGCAGCCGTATTTCAGCTTTGCGGTGACGCCCCAAATGGTTAATGAAGTCGGAACGATCTCTTTTGGTGTCTTGAGTGAAGTAATCGCTAATACGGCGAAACGTACGATGCAGTTGAATCAACGACGCAATAGCTGGATCGAGCAAGTCAATCTGCATTACTTCCGTTTGATCCAATTAGAAAGCGAGATCATCATTCAACCGAAGATTCTAGAACTGGGGCGACGTTCGGCGAAAATCGATATCGAAGTATCGATCGAAAATTCCTTAGTGGCAAAAGCGATCGTGGTATGCCAAGTAATGGAACGCCCATAAATCATCGAAAACGGCACTTATGGAAAAATTTTAGAGAGAAAGTTGAGACCATTCATGAAGGTACAAGAAGAAATACTTGCAACAATCAAAGCATTCGATCGGATCATTATCCATCGGCACCAGCGCCCTGATCCAGATGCATTAGGATCACAAGTGGGGTTGGCAGAAATTTTACGAGCTAGTTTTCCCAAAAAAGAAATCTATCAAGTTGGCGGACCCGTTGAAGGATTGGATTACTTGGCGCTGATGCAGACGATCCCTGATGATTTGTATAAAGGGGCGCTGGTGATCGTTACAGATACGGCCAATGCACCACGGATCAGTGACCAACGCTATGATCAAGGGGCGAAATTGATCAAAATCGATCATCACCCTAATGATGAACCTTACGGAGAGCTGGTTTGGGTCAATACGAAAGCCAGCAGCTGTAGTGAGATGATCGTTTCGTTTTGGCAAATGTTTCAAAACGAGCTGACGATGACGCAAGAAGCGGCTCGTCTGTTATATGCGGGCATTGTTGGTGATACTGGACGGTTTTTATATCCGGCAACGACAGCGACAACCCTGCGCTTAGCGGCTGAACTATTGGATTACGGCTTTGATGCTCCGAAGATCAATCGTCAATTGGATCAAGTCTCTCGCAGTGTTGCTCGCCTTTCAGGGTATGTCTACGAAAACATCGAGATTGATGAGATTGGTGCTGGCAAAGTGATCCTATCACAAGAATTGCAGCAGCGTTTTGGCGTAGTAGATTCGGAAACCTCAGCAGTCGTTTCCTTACCAGGGAAAATCGACGAAGTGATGGCTTGGGCGATCTTTGTCGAACAACCAGAAGGCTATTACCGGGTGCGGATGCGTTCGAAAGGTCCAGTGATCAATGAGATCGCCAAACGCCATCATGGTGGTGGACATCCGCTTGCCAGTGGAGCAAATGCAAAAGACCTTGAAGAAGTTGCAGTGATCTATCAAGAGATCCAAGCAGCGATCAAAGAATTTCAAGCAGAATAAACACTTTTACAAGCACATTTGCCAATAGAAAAAGGGCGTGCCAAAAGCTTTCGGCACGCCCTTTTTTAGACAAAACGCAGCGCAGGCTCATCACTGAACCGGCACTGCGTTTTTTTGTTGCGTATTTACGAGAAAATAAGAAGTTTACCCCCGTAGATCGTCTAAAAATTCGGTTTTGCTTTTCGTTTTCTCGTCTTTCATTTTGATGACTTTAGCTGGTGAGCCAGCAACGACTGCTCCAGCAGGGACATCTTCAGTCACCACAGAACCGGCAGCAACGACTGCACCTTCGCCGACACGGACGCCTTCAAGGACGACGGCATTTGCGCCGATCAAAACATTGTCTTCAATGATGACTGGGTTTGCTGAAGGTGGCTCAAGAACGCCAGCCAAGACAGCACCAGCGCCAATATGGGCTTTTTTCCCAACGGTTGCCCGGGCACCTAAAATCGCCCCCATATCGATCATGGTTTCTTCACCAACCACAGCACCAATGTTGATCACTGCCCCCATCATGATAACGGCATTTTTTTCAATGATGGCTTGGTCCCGGATAAAGGCACCTGGTTCGATACGGGCATCGACTTTCGTCAAGTCCAACAAAGGAATCGCTGAGTTGCGGCGATCATTTTCCAGATAGTGATCGGTGATTTTGTCTTGGTGCGCGGTTAAAAACTCAGCTACTTTTTGACTGTCACCAACCACGAAATAGAAGGTGCCGTTACCAAACAATTGGATGCCGTCTGCTTGGACGTCGCCAAGATCTCCATTGATATAGACTTTTACAGGTGTTTGTTTATTTGCTTCTTTGATATATTTTGCTAATTGATAAGGATCGGAAAATTGTAATTCTGTCATGAGAGACCACCTTTACTTGTCGATTAGATTTTGCATGGAATAAAAACCGGCTGGTTGATCGGCTAAAAATTCCGCTGCTTTTAGCGCACCATTGGCGAAGATTTCGCGGGAGAGCGCAGTGTGTTTTAATTCAATGATTTCATCCTGCCCAGCATAGATGACAATGTGTTCCCCAGGGATCGTTCCGCCGCGAACGGCATGGATGCCCATCTGCTTGCGGTCATTTACTAGATCACTGCCTTCACGCCCGTAGAGATACTCTTTTTTTGTTTCGCAGCTGTCATTGATACTATCTGCCAACAGCAAAGCTGTACCACTTGGTGCATCAAGTTTTTGATTATGATGCTTTTCGATGATCTCAATGTCAAAGTCAGCTTCTAATGCGGGGGTGATACTTTGTAGTGCTTTGATCAGTACATTGATCCCCAACGACATATTGGCAGAATAGAAAACCGGAATCACTTTAGCAGCCAACGGCAGCATCATCTGCGTGTCTTCCGTCAAACCAGTTGTAGCAACCACGATTGGCAGCTGCTGTTCGACACAATAGTTCAACAAGGCAGGGACATTGCTATAATGAGAAAAATCAATCACCAAATCGATCGGCTGCGTGATTTTTTCTGGACGATCATAGATCGGAAACGGACCATCTAACTGCTCGGTACGATCCAAGCCGGCGGCCACTTCTAACTGAGGGTGCTTTGCGATCAGGATTTGCAACACTTTGCCCATGCGACCGTTTGCACCGCTTAATAAAATTTGTTTCACCAAAAACTCCTCCTTACAGCAATCCGTAATTGGTCATTTCTTCTTCTAAATGAACGAGAGTCGCATCTTCTGGGACACCCAAAGGCAAACGATAATGCAATTCACATTTGCCTAGCAAGGAGACCGCTGCTTTGATCGGCACAGGATTTACTTCACTGAAAATCGCATCGATCAACGGTTTTTGTCGCAACTGCTCTTTGATAGCTGCTTTTACATCACCATTTAAGAAATCAGCAACGAGTTGTGCCGTTTGTTTCGGAGCGATATTGCCGATCGTTGAAATCACGCCAGAGCCACCTAAAGCTAAAATTGGGGTTACTTGATCGTCATTTCCTGAATAGATCGCAAAGTCATCATCCGCAAGACGAGCGATTTCTGCGATTTGCGAAATGTCACCGCTGGCTTCTTTGATGCCTTTGATATTAGGGATTTTTTTCAGTTCTGCCACGGCTTCAGGTGTTAAATTTAAGCCGGTTCTTGAGCTGACGGAGTATAAGATCACTGGCAGCTCAACGCTTTGACAGATTGCTTCATAGTGAGCGACTAAACTTTTCTTGGTCGCTTTGTTGTAGTAGGGTGTTACAACCAATAATGCGTCAGCACCAACGCGCTGTGCTTCTTTTGAAAGATGGATCCCATGTTGGGTGTTGTTGGAGCCTGTTCCGCCGATGACGGGGATTCGACCAGCAACTTGTTTTACCACCGCTTCGATCACCGCGATATGTTCTTCATCGTCTAACGTGGATGCTTCACCGGTCGTACCGCATGCAATGATTGCATTCGTTCCTTGCTGCACATGCCACTCCGCTAACTCCTTCAGCTTATCGAAATCCACCGAACCATCTTGAAGCATAGGGGTGATCAACGCAACGCCAGAACCTTTGAATATTGTCAAACTACGACACATCCTTTCAACCAATTTATTTTTCGTAACTCTACGTATAAGTGTACCAAAACGAGGGGTAAATTTTTCAATAAAAATCGAAACATTTCGACAATTTATACTATAGATTATTCGAATTATATACTATAATATTAAACAATATCAATGAAAAACTGAATATTCGCTGGTTTTTATGGATATTTTTAAAAGGAATGTATAGAAAGGTGTTTTAACATGCAAGTATCGCAAGCAGTCAAAGAATTAACCGAAGACGTGGTTCGTTTTCGTCGTGAATTACATACAATCCCTGAATTAGGGTTAACTGAGTTCAAAACAAAGGAATACTTGCTGCGTCAGTTGCAATCCTTTGGGATCAAAGAAATCTATCCAGTGATTGAAACCGGCTTGATTGCTGTCTTTCGCAGCAATCGCCCAGGAAAGACGCTGGCCTTTCGAACGGATATCGATGCACTGCCGATCAAAGAAGAGACCGGTGTTTCCTTTGTTTCCAAACATGAAGGAAAAATGCACGCCTGCGGTCATGATGGCCATATGGCAACGATGCTAGGGTTTGCCAAATACTTAGCGACGCATCCTGAAGTGATTCGTGGAACGATCGTTTTGATTTTCCAACCAGCCGAGGAAAGCCCCGGTGGTGCTCAATTGATGATCGATGAAGGCATCTTACGAGATTTTGGCGTGGAAAAAATCGTGGGGCTGCACGTCTTCCCAGATTTTCCCGAAGGAGTCATTGCGAGTCGGAAAGGTCCGATGATGGCCCGTAACGGCGAGATCAATCTAACGATCAACGGCACGAGTGCCCATGGTGCCCAGCCTCATCAAGGACATGATGCCATTTTAGCTGCGGCTGCGATCATTCAAGGATTGCATTCGATCATTTCACGCAATATCAGCCCGCTTTCTGCTGGGGTCATCACTTTTGGGAAGATCCATGGGGGAGATGCGGAAAATATCATTCCCGGCAAGGTCGTTTTAAAAGGAACGATGCGGGCGTTTGAAGATGAAGTCTATGAAACGATGACGCGCAGAATCACCACTGTCGCACAAGAAATCGCCAAAGGATATGATTGCACGGCGGATGTTGAATTCGAACATCTTTATCGTGTCGTGGACAATGATCCTGAGATGGTGGAAGTGTTAGAAAAAGTGGTCGGGGAGAGCTACCGAGAAACACCGCCATATATGTTGGCAGAGGATTTTTCGATGTACCAAAAGGAGATCCCAGGCGTCTTTTTCTTTGTGGGTACCCGAAATGAAGAAAAAGGCTATGTCCACCCTTTACACAGCAGCAAAATGAATTTTGACGAAAAAAATCTATTGCAAGGCATCGAATGCTACGTTCGTTTGATCGAGGCGTTGAACGAGCCGACAGACAAGGAGTAAAGCGATGGCAAAAGAAATCAAGAACAATCACTTATACATTGACGGTTGCGATACCGTTGAGCTGGCAAAAACCTTTGGAACCCCCCTTTACGTGTATTCCGTTTCGGAGATTCGCGAAGAATGCCAAAAGATTCAGGCGCAGTTTTTGACGCGCTACAGCAAGACACGAGCAGCATATGCCGCCAAAGCTTTCTGTACTACAGCGATGCTGCAAGTGATCAAGTCAGAAGGACTTTCATTAGACGTGGTTAGCGGTGGGGAGCTGTATACAGCGATCCAAGCTGATTTTCCAGCAGAACACATCGAGTTTAACGGCAATAACAAATCCATTGAAGAATTAGCAGCCGCCCTTGATTATGGCGTGGGACGGATCATCGTTGATGGCATTCAAGAAGTCGGCTTGATCCGCGCGTTATGTCAAGAAAAGCAAGTCGTTGCTAAAATCTTGTTGCGCATCACACCCGAGGTTTCGGTCAGCACCCATCAATTTATCTCGACCGGACAAAAAGATTCAAAATTCGGGATTCCTTTAGATGAAGAAATCTTATTTCCGTTAGTGGAAGAAGTGATTCAAGCACCTGAATTGGATTTCTATGGCCTGCATTTTCATGTCGGCAGTCAATTGTCGGACAATCGCTCACATCTAGCGGCAGTTGATGCGGCTTTGGCCCTTGTCCAAACCATTCATGAACGTTTTGATTATTGGATCAAAGAACTAAATGTTGGCGGCGGCTTTGGCGTTCGATACACAGATGCAGATATTCGCCAACCCTACAGCTACTTTTTAGATCCTGTGATGGAAAAAATCGACGCCTTTTATGCGCAGCACCAGAGCGAACGTCCGACCATCGTTATTGAACCCGGTCGCAGTATCGTCGCAGAAGCAGGCATTAGTTTGCACACCATCGGCAGTATCAAGACATTGCCGGGAATCAGAACATACGCCAGCATTGACGGTGGCATGACAGACAATATTCGTCCTGGTCTTTATCAAGCAACTTATACTGGGATCTTAGCCAACCGCGCTTCCGAAGCAGCGACACAGAAGATCACCATTTCTGGTAAAGCTTGTGAGAGCACAGACATCTTAGTAAAAGATCTTGCATTACCGCCCGTTGAAACTGGGGATCTGTTTGCTACGTTCGCAACAGGAGCTTACGGCTATTCGATGGCCAGCAGCTACAATAATTTACAGATACCCGCAGTCGTCTTTGTGGAAAATGGCCAAGCGGAATTAGCCGTTAAACGCCAGTCCTACGAGCAAATGCTGCAAAATGAAGTGGTTCCTTCGTTTCTAAAAGAAGAAGCTTCCAGCAAGTAAAATTTTGAAAAGCAGGTGACAACATGACGATTCCTTATACAAAAATGCAAGGTGCGGGGAATGATTTTATCGTAATCGATAACCGCACATTGAAATTCTCCCATGAACAACTGTCGCAATTTGCTGCTCAAGTTTGCCATCGGAAATTTTCTGTCGGCGCGGATGCAGTCATGGCAGTGGATTTTCCCACAGGAACCGCTGATTTTCGGATGCGGTTTTACAATGCTGATGGGACCGAAGCAGAAATGTGCGGCAACGGCGCTCGCTGTATTGCCCGTTATGCCTTTGAGAAGGGAATTGCTGGCGAGCAGATGACCATCGAAACAGTTGCTGGCGATGTCCCCGCATGGCGCTTGTCGGCAAAACACTACAAAGTAACCTTGAATCCACCGACCGTGACTACATTTGATCAAGCGTACCCGAATCCAATGGTTTCTTTCGTGGACTATGTGGAATTGGGTGATCCAGGAATCCCTCATGCGGTGGTTCACTATCCTGGTCTGGCAGAAACTGAGTTGGAACAGCTAGCTGAACTTGCCAAAGAAATTCGCTATTGGGAAGTTTTCCCAAAAGGGGCCAATGTCAATTTCTATGAAGAAGACGAGAAAGGTGAGCTGATCGTTCGCACGTATGAACGAGGGGTGGAAGGTTTTACCTATGCGTGCGGCACAGGTTCTGGTGCCACTGCGTATGTCGTGACCAAACGTCACCAGCAAGCGGCAGCGAATGTCTTGCTGCACGTGTTAGGTGGCGAGTTAACGGTAGAAGTTGATGTTGATCAGGGCGCATTAGAATTGATCGGTGATGCGGTTATGGTCTCTGAAGGCTTGATTCTAGATGAGAATTTGACTCTGTAAACACTGTGAAAGTTATTGCAAAAAGATGATATTTTCGTGAAAAAAAGAATTGACATTCATTTGAGGCTATCGTATAGTTAAACACAAATTAAAAAACACGCGATGATAAGAAGAGTAAGTCAGTTTCGATTGGATCAGAGAGCTCGGATTGGTGAGAAAGAGCACAGCCGTTTGACTGAAGATGGCCTTGGAGCGTTTGGACGTGAGCAAAAGCAAGCGTGCAGCGGGATTGCCCGTTATAGCAAAGCAGTTGATAAACTGATAAGGTTGGCTGATTGTGCCAATGAATCAAAGGTGGTACCACGAACAAGGTTGTTTCGTCCTTTCTCTATGATGGAGAAAGGACGTTTTTTTATTATAAAAAGGGGGAACAAAAAAATGAAACAGTTGAAAAAGGGAGTCGTTGGATTAGTTGCTGCTGCTGTCTTAATTACATTGGCAGCTTGTGGCAATACTAGCAGCACAGAGGATACACAGTCTGGTGAAAACAGTGTAGATGCAGTGGAAGAAAAAGTCGTTGGAGTGGCACCAGGACCATATGGGGATATGGTGACAGAGGTGATCTCTCCATTACTGGAAGAAAAAGGGTATCAACTAACGACCAAAGTGTTTAATGATTATATTCAGCCGAACAATGCCTTGGCGAATGGCCAAATCGATGCCAATTTGTTTCAGCATACGGCCTATCTAGAAAAATTTTCGGCAGATAACCAGTTATCTCTTACGGCATTACAAAAAGTGCCAACATTGGGAATGGGCATCTATTCGAAGCAACTGTCCAGCTTGGATGAGTTAGCAGACGGGGCGACTGTTTCGATTGCCAATGATGCCTCAAATTTAGCTCGGACCTTGCAACTGTTAGCTGCCAATGAGTTGATCACCATCGCAGACAATATTGACGAAACGAAGGCAACGGTGAATGATATCGAAGAAAATCCGAAGAATCTGACATTTAAAGAATTAGACGCAGCCCAATTGGCTCGTTCGTTAGATACAGTTGATTTAGCTTTAGTACCAGGAAACTTCGCTTGGGCGGCTTCTCTTGATCCTGCAGATGCTTTGGCGTTGGAGTCGTTGAAAGAAGAATATAAAAATGTCTTTGTGGTGTCCTCCGAAGAAGAAGACAGTGATTTTGCTAAGGCAGTTACGGAAGTATTAGAAAGTGATGCATTTAAAGAAGCGATTGCCGAATCACCGTTCAGCAACTTTGATCAACCGAAATTTTGGACTGAGTAAGAAGGGCATATCTTATGGCAAAAATAGAAGTAAAACAAGTATCAGTGACATTCACTCATAAAAAACAAATCAAAAAAGCAGTGGATTCCGTTGATTTTTCCGTTCAAGCTGGAGAAGTATACGGGATCGTCGGATTGAGCGGGGCTGGGAAAAGTACCTTGGTTCGTACGTTGAATCTACTGCAGGTGCCCTCTAGCGGTCAAATTCTGATTGATGGTCAAGACATCACGCAAGCCAAAGGCAAGCACTTGCGTGAAGTACGACAAAAAATCGGGATGATCTTTCAGCATTTCAATCTGATCCATAATCGAACCATCAAGGAAAATTTAGCCTTTGCTTTGCGCGCTGGGCATTATCCGAAAGATCAGCAAGAAGCGAGGATCAAGGAACTGTTGGAAATGGTGGATCTGCCTCACAAAATTCACGAGTATCCGAATAATTTGTCTGGGGGAGAAAAGCAACGGATCGGCATTGCACGAGCGATTGCCAACGAACCTGAGATTTTGTTGTGTGACGAAGCTACCAGTGCGTTAGATGTTGAAACGACTGAAGAAATTTTGAAATTATTGATCCGAATCAAGGAACAGACAGGCATCACCATCGTCTTTATCACCCATGAATTGGATGTTGCTCGCAAGTTTTTTGATCGGGTAGCAGTGATGGAAAAGGGTCGCATCGTTGAAGAACAAACGACCTACGGCTTGTTCAGTCAGCCTAAACAGCCTATTACAAAAAAACTGGTAGGTCGCTACTTGGATCTGACGCTTCCCGAGGAGATTCTAGCATCCTTCACTGAAGGCGACTTGCTGGAATTGCGCTATCAAGGTGAGTATACGTTAGAACCGCTGATTTCGACTGTAGCTAAAGCCTACGATGTGTCGGTCAATATTATCCACGGAAAAATTGAGTATATCAAAAAAGATGTGATCGGTATTTTATATATCTATTTGACCGGACCCGCCGAAGAAGCAGCAAAAGCCCGAGCACACTTGGCTGCGAACGTCTTTTCTTTAAGAAAGATAGGTGAAGAAAATGGCTGATACGCTTGAGATTTTAAAAACAAACCTGCCCCAAGCACTATGGGAAACATTCTTCATGGTGGGAACTTCAGCAATTATAGGAGTAGTTTTCGGCTTATTGATTGGATTAGTCCTGTTTTTAGTCGGCAGTAACCTTTTTCATAAAAATGTTTTCTTGCATCATCTGGCCGATTTTGTCGTCAATGCAATCCGTTCGCTACCATTTTTGATCTTATTGATTACGTTGATTCCGTTATCAGCGGTGCTGATCGGTGATCCTTATACCCCGGCGGGCGGAGCGATTGCTTTATCGATTGCCGCGATTCCTTTTTACGCCCGAATCGCTGAATCCGCATTTGCCGAAATCGACTATGGCGTCCTTGAAGCTAGTGTCGCTTCCGGAGCATCGACGGGGCAAGTTATTCGCGAAGTGATTTTACCAGAAAGTCTGCCAGCTTTGATTCGCGGATTTGTGTTAACTTTGATCAGTCTTTTAGGCTACTCGGCGATGGTGGGAACGATTGGCGCAGGCGGCATTGGCGATTTAGCGATTCAGTATGGTTATTATCGCTATGAAACGGCGATTTTGATTGTGGTGATTCTCTTGTTGATCCTTTTGGTACAACTCATCCAATGGATCGGCGATGCTTGTGCAAATTATTTCTCGAAATAAAAATGAATTCTGTGTAGTTCCTTTTCGGATACACTTGAATTATCGCTTCTGTTATTACTCTACAGAAGCGATTTTTTTGCTTATCGGTCACTGATTTTTGGTTGCGCCACTAGTGGTTTTTCGGTATGCTGATGGTGAGTTGTTTTTTACAGCGAAAATTATATTTTAAAGGAGCAACACTATGACTCAAATTCCTAATTGTCCAAATTGCCAATCTGAATACGCTTATGAAGATCGCGGGCTGTTTGTTTGTCCTGAATGCGGAAACGAATGGCAAGAGCAACAAGCGGCGGAAGAAGCACCCGTATACAAAGATGCCAATGGCAATATTTTAGTAGATGGTGATACAGTAACGGTCATCAAAGACTTGAAAGTCAAAGGCGCATCTGGCGCCATCAAACAAGGAACGAAAGTGAAAAACATCAAATTAGTCGAAGGCGACCATAACATTGATTGCAAGATCGATGGCTTCGGCCCAATGAAACTAAAATCAGAATTTGTAAAAAAAGGTTAAAAACAAAATCTTCCAGTCATCTTCATAATTTTTTCACCACTTTAATGGTAAAATAAGGTCAAAGATTAAAAGGGGGAATTTTATCGTGTATGGTATGGGCGGATACGGGTTCGGCTTTTTTTATGACCCGACTTTCATTCTCGTAATTATCGGTATGGTGATTTCGCTAGCAGCGTCAGCGTATGTCAAAAGTACCTTTAACAAATATGACAAAGTCAGAAGTAAAAATAATATTACCGGCACAAAAGCGGCGCAGTACATCTTGCAGAGCCAAGGAATCAATAATGTTGGTGTGCAAGCGATCGCTGGTGATTTGACGGATAATTACAATTCTGGCAACAAAATGTTGAGTTTATCGCAATCCACCGCACAATCAACTTCGGTAGCAGCAATCGGTGTTGCGGCCCATGAGTGTGGTCACGCAGTCCAAGATGCCAAAGGCTATTTTCCTTTGCGCTTGCGTCATGCGATCGTACCGATCGCCAATATCGGAACCAGCATCTCGATCCCGTTGATTTTGATCGGGGTACTATTACGAGGCTCGTTTCTGATCAACTTAGGTTTGTTGGCTTTCTCATTGGCGTTTATTTTCCAATTAGTGACCTTGCCAGTCGAGTTCGATGCCTCAAAACGGGCGATCCGTATTTTGGCAGATGGTGGCTTGTTAACAGAAGAGGAAGTACCACAAGCGAGAAGAGTGCTCTTTGCCGCAGCGTTGACCTATGTCGCAGCTGCCGTAGCAACCTTATTGCAACTCTTACGTTTGATTATTTTATTTGGTAATAACAACCGTCGGAATTAATCGACAGTGTGACAGAAAAAAGACCAGCTCAGCATCCTGAACTGGTCTTTTTTCGTTATTCTACTATTAAGTAAACGTAATAGACATTTTCAACGCTTTTTAAATTTTCTTCAGATAGATTGTTTTCCATTTCAGCATATAGTTTGACGTCACCGCCCTTGGCAATATAAAGCAATGGAATTTCTTGTTTTTTCTCAATGTTAAGCTCGTTATTGGGAATACTAGTGCTAGCTCCAGTGGGAGATAAACTATCTTCTCCAAGGGACGTATAGTGGAATTTAGATAAGTCGGTCATTGTATTTGATGAGGAACCATTTGAAAATAAATCAACGAAGAGGAGAGAATCGCTCTTAGTAATTCCTATGTTCAAATAGCCATTATAGTCACTTCTTGGCTCTGTTATCAGGGAAGCGACTATTTTGTGTTCTTTTATCTCCCCTTTTTGATAATAATCAAAGTAAACCGTCATGGACTCAGCCACTGTGTTAAATTTCAGTTGTGAGCCAAAATCCAACAATAAACTAGAAAGGTCCATAGGGTTCTCTAGCTGAACAAGGTGATTATTGGGGACGCCAGCTACTTTTTTACTAGGGAAAGGACTGTAATTATAGTAATAACAATAAAGCATGGTAGGTAGCCCTATCACGAGCAAGAATGCGAAAAAAATCTGTAAAGGATTTCGAGACCGGATTAGTGTCTTGACAGTATCTGGTGCTTTTTGGTTTTTAGCAGTCATTGTCTTCTTCCTCCAAAATTGTGGCTTCTATAGAATCTCTTTTGGGAGACAATAGAATCTGATTGTTTCCTTATCGGAAAATGATTACCGGAAGGTGTCATAAAAAAATAATTTAAATATATATCTATAATCTCAAAGATAACCAAAAAGCGCAATCAAATTTTGATATTTATTGAGGGCACTCCTTATTGGGGAATAATCATTCAGAGCACATTACTTGGCAGACAAAAATAGCAGAATAGTTAGCTCTATCCTGCAAAAGAAAAATTATCTTAGCGTAGAAGGCAGGAATCGAACCTGCACCTCGTCTTTGCCAAAAATAACCAGAAATACGTTCCGATCATTTTTACCAAAACGAGTAAAGCGCCAGACTTCATCTACACTTTGTATTATGCCAAAGAGAGTTCAACGATTTCGTAAGAAGCAATGAAAAAATTGCAAAAAGTTGTGCAGAAAACATGAAGGTTGTTTAAGAAAGAGTAACCTTAGAATGCCAGCGTGAAAAAGGAGGAATCAGCTGCATCGAAGCGTAAAGCGCTTCGTTTGGAAACCTCCGTTTTTTCTGAAAAAATCAGATAAAGTTTTCTTGACATTTGTGAGGTGAGAATGTATCATTCTGTTTGGGCACTCTTTACAAGAGTCAGAAAGTGATTTAGAATTTTCGCTCCCTATTCATTTATGGATAGGGAGCTTTTATTATTTTCTAAATGCTTTTCCTGTAAAATAGATTAAAGGAGTTTTTCAGTTTATGACAAAATATATTTTTGTAACCGGCGGTGTGGTTTCTTCTATTGGTAAAGGGATCGTAGCAGCATCATTAGGACGTTTGTTGAAAAATCGCGGCTTGAAAGTAACCATTCAAAAATTCGATCCGTACATCAACGTCGATCCAGGAACGATGAGCCCATATCAACATGGTGAAGTATTCGTAACCGATGATGGAGCAGAGACCGACTTAGACTTAGGTCACTATGAACGCTTTATCGATATCAATTTGAACAAATACTCAAATGTAACAACTGGAAAAATCTATTCAGAAGTTTTGCGGAAAGAGCGTAAAGGAGAATACTTAGGCGCGACTGTTCAAGTGATCCCGCACATCACCAACGAGATCAAAGAAAAAATCATGCGGGCAGCCAAAATGACTGATTCAGATGTGATCATCACAGAAGTCGGCGGAACAGTAGGGGATATTGAATCATTGCCGTTTCTAGAAGCTTTGCGTCAAATGAAGGCAGACGTAGGTGCGGACAACGTGATGTACATCCATACGACGCTGATTCCTTATTTGAAAGCAGCAGGCGAAATGAAAACAAAGCCGACACAACATAGTGTGAAGGAACTGCGCGGCTTAGGGATTCAACCAAATATCTTGGTCGTTCGGACAGAACAACCTGTAGGACAATCAACAAAAAACAAATTGGCACAATTCTGTGACGTGGCACCAGAAGCCGTGATCGAATCTCGTGACGTTGAGACCCTGTATTCGATCCCATTGGCACTGCAAGCGCAAGGCATGGATCAAATCGTGTGTGATCATTTGAAACTGACTGCACCAGTTGCTGACATGACTGAATGGCAAGCATTGGAAGAAAAGGTACTGAATTTGAAGAAAAAAGTACGCATTGCATTAGTCGGAAAATACGTGGAATTGCCAGATGCTTATCTATCAGTTGTCGAAGCCTTGAAACATTCTGGTTTTGCCTTTGATGCAGACATCGAGATCGATTGGATCAAAGCCCAAGAAATTACACGAGAAAACGTGGATTCTTACTTAGGTGAAGTAGACGGGATCCTTGTTCCTGGTGGATTTGGTGATCGCGGGATTGAAGGGAAAATCGAAGCGATCCGTTATGCTCGGGAAAATGATGTGCCATTCTTAGGGATTTGTCTTGGGATGCAAATGGCTTGTGTGGAATATGCCCGCAATGTCGTTGGCTTGGAAAATGCCAATTCCGCAGAAACGGATCCTGAAACAGCCAACAACATCATTGACTTGATGGCTGACCAAGAAAACATCGAAAACTTAGGTGGAACATTGCGTTTAGGCTTGTATCCATGTAAAGTGAAAAAAGGCACCAAAACAGCTGCAGCTTATGATGGGGAGGAAGTTGTTCAAGAACGTCACCGTCATCGTTATGAATTTAATAACAAATATCGTGAAATCTTTGAAGCAAATGGTATGGTCTTCTCAGGTGTGTCACCAGACAATCGTTTGGTTGAGATCGTTGAGATTCCAGAAAACAAATTCTTCGTGGGTTGCCAATTCCACCCAGAATTGATTTCTCGTCCAACTCGCCCACAACGCTTGATCAAAGCATTTGTTGGAGCTTCATTAGATAACCGCCAAGCATAATAATCGCTAGCGGCAAAATCAAGCAATGAATGTGCGAAACTCCTCATCTCAAGATGGGGAGTTTTTTGAGTTGCGCGATCCCAGTAATCCGTAAAAGGTTGAAACTTGCTTGAGCGTTGGTAGAAGCTATCCCTTTTTGCACACAAAAAAACTTCCGTCAAAGCGACCGGAAGTTTCTGACTGATGCATTATTTTTTTCGCTAACAGTTCGAATGAAATCCGCCAGCGGTAACGCATGTTGATTTGCTGGTGCCTAGAGAGGATTATTCTTTTAGCTTATACCCTTGGTCTAAGAGCATTTCCTCTGTACGTTCCATGCTGATCCCATTTTCGGTGTTTCCTTCAAAACTAACCCCAGGCAATTATTTCGCTGAATCATAATCCAACTCATCATAATTGATGGTCAATGATTCAGTCGCTTCACTATCTGTATAGTCGAGGGAATAGTCCAACCCTTTGACTTGCTGATACTGCTCTGCGATCGGATCAAGTACCGTCTGTGCTTCTTCTTTGGTCGTTACCCCAATCGCTGAATACGGCATGACATTGTTCGCAGTCTGGGTTTTTACTTTATCGCCTTCATAAGTGAAGACCAGTTCCATCGAAACCCCATTTTGATCCATTGTGAATGTTTTGGTTTCTTCTTTGGCCCCCGAGCTGCAACTTGCCAAGAAAAGAACCCCGATGACTGCCAAAAATCCAATAAGCGCTTTTTTCATTTTATCCCTCCTTTTTTACATGATAATATAGCTGCTTTCACAAGGCTATTCTTATGCTCAGAGGAGAAGAAGGAAGGATTTACTGGAAAATTATGATAAAATGACGAAAAAATATGTGAAATTTTTCTCGAATTTTCACACGCTGATTTGTTATCTAACGACCGCATATAGGAGAGCAAAACCTTACAGAATCGTAGACTTTCAGAAAAGATGATGAAAATGCTGGATTTTTATATTTGTGCAATCTTTTTTTGAAAAGAGAAATTCCTCTTTTTAGTAGCAAATACCGCAAATCTTTGCTAAAATAGCATTGTCGGTTAAGCATTGCTTAACAAATAAAGTTTTTCAAAACTTAGGAGGAATTTTTTATGCCAGTAGTATCAGGAGCTGAATTCTTAAAAGCTGCTCGTCAAGGCGGATATGCAGTCGGCGGATTCAACACAAACAACTTAGAATGGACACAAGCGATTTTAAAAGCTGCTGAAGCGAAAAAAGCGCCAGTTCTAATCCAAACTTCAATGGGTGCTGCCAAATATATGGGCGGATACAAAGTTGCTAAAGACATCGTTACAAACTTGGTTGATTCAATGAACATCACTGTTCCAGTTGCAATCCACTTAGACCATGGTGATTACGATGCAGCAATGGAATGTATCGAAGTTGGTTACACTTCTGTTATGTTTGATGGCTCTCACTTACCATTTGAAGAAAACTTGAAATTGGCTAAAGAAGTTGTCGAAAAAGCACACGCAAAAGGCGTTTCTGTTGAGTGTGAAGTTGGTTCAATCGGCGGAGAAGAAGATGGAATCATCGGTTCTGGCGAATTAGCTGACATCGAAGAATGTAAACAAATGGTTGCAACTGGTATTGATTACCTAGCTTGCGGAATTGGTAACATTCACGGTCAATACCCTGAAAACTGGAAAGGCCTTGCTTTTGACCACTTACAAGCAATCGCTGATGCAGTAGGTTCTGATGTACCATTAGTATTACACGGTGGTTCTGGTATTCCTCAAGACCAAATCGAAAAAGCAATCTCAATGGGTGTTTCTAAAGTAAACGTAAATACTGAATTCCAATTATCATTTGCTAAAGCAACTCGTGAATACATCGAAGCTGGCAAAGATAAAGAAGGCAAAGGATTCGACCCTCGTAAATTATTAGCACCAGGTGTTGCTGCAATCGTTAAAGATGCAGAAGAACACATCGACTGGTTCGGTTCAGCTGGTAAAGCTTAATCTTAATCAAAGATCAAAACTCTTAGAATCACTGATTCTAAGAGTTTTTTTGTTTTCTAAGAAAATATTCTTGATGCGGGGATCAAAAATATACTGCATCTTTTTTCTTTGTGTAATCTGTGCTAAAATTGGAATGATACACATAAATTAAAAAAGAGTATAGGTGGAATTCAATGAAAAAAATTGTCATCAACGGCAATCGTCCCTTAAAAGGTGAAGTCACCATTAGCGGCGCAAAAAACAGTGCAGTCGCATTGATCCCGGCAGCGATCTTAGCTGATTCACCGGTCATTTTAGAAGGAGTGCCCGACATCCAAGATGTGCACTCATTAATTGAGATTATCGAAATCATGGGCGTGAAGACCCATTTTGAAAACAATACGCTAGAGATCGATCCAACCAATATCGTTTCGATCCCGATGCCTAACGGAAAAATCAATAGTCTACGGGCTTCGTATTATTTCATGGGGGCATTATTGGCGAAGTTTGGTGAAGGCGTCGTTGGGTTGCCTGGCGGCTGTTTCTTAGGCCCGCGACCAATCGATTTGCATATCAAAGGCTTCGAAGCACTTGGCGCAAAAGTCACCAACGAGCATGGCGCCATGTATTTGCGTACCGAAGAAGAAGGCTTGACTGGCGAACGGATTTTCTTAGATATGGTCTCCATCGGAGCAACAATCAATGTAATGCTGGCAGCAGTAAGAGCCAAAGGCAAAACGATCATTGAAAATGCTGCACGGGAACCTGAGATCATTGATGTCGCGACCCTTTTAAATAATATGGGAGCGAAAATCAGAGGTGCAGGTACCAATGAAATTCGTATCGAAGGTGTGGAAGAACTGCACGGTTGTCGTCATTCTATTATTCCAGACCGAATCGAAGCAGGAACCTATCTTTCTTTAGCCGCAGCAGCGGGCGAAGGCATTACAGTCAAAAATGTGATTTATGAGCATCTAGAAAGCTACATTGCGAAATTGGAAGAAATCGGTGTGCGAATGGATATCAGCGAAGATGAAATCTATGTGCATCCCTCAAAAGAGTTGAAACCAGCGACTGTGAAAACTTATCCTTATCCGGGATTTGCCACAGACCTGCAACAGCCGATCACACCATTATTGCTAAAAGCAAAGGGAACATCGGAGATTATGGACACGATTTATGCCAAACGGGTCAACCATATTCCTGAATTAGCACGGATGGGCGCACAAGCAACGACAGAAGGCAACATGATTTTTGTCAGCGGACCGAGCCAATTGCACGGAGCAGAAGTTGTCGCTTCTGATTTGCGGGCAGGGGCTTGTCTAGTTATTGCCGGATTGATGGCGACTGGCACGACTAGCGTCTTTAATGTCGAGTACATTTTGCGCGGCTATGATCATATCATCGAAAAACTAACGGCTCTTGGAGCTGATATTCAAATGATAGAGGAGTAATTATGAGCGATTATCTTACGATGGCAGAGTTGGAAAACAAAACCTTAAAAGAGATCTACACCTTTGCCAAAGAGTTTCGAATTCCTTATTACAGCCAAATGAATAAAAAAGAATTGTCATTGGCTGTGATACGGGCGCAGGCGGAAAAACAAGGCTTCTTTTATATGGAAGGAATCTTGGATATCGTAGGCCAAGAAGGCTATGGTTTTTTACGTCCAATCAACTATGGACCGAGTGCAGAAGATATCTATATTTCTTCTTCACAGATTCGTCGGTTTAGTTTGCGTAATGGCGATAAAGTCGCCGGTAAGGCGCGCCCGCCTAAGGAATCTGAACGCTATTATGGATTGATGCACGTTGAGTCTGTTAACGGCAAAGATCCAGAAGATGCCAAAGAGCGCCCGCATTTTCCAGCGCTGACGCCCCTTTATCCGAACCGTCATTTAAAATTAGAAACAACGTCAGGACGTCTTTCGACTCGGATGATCGATATGCTGGCGCCAGTGGGTTTTGGTCAACGGGGACTGATCGTTGCCCCGCCTAAAGCTGGGAAAACCAGTATATTGAAAGAAATTGCCAATGGGATTACGGACAACTATCCTGAGGTGGAATTGATCGTACTTTTGATCGACGAGCGTCCAGAAGAAGTAACTGATCTAGAACGTAGTGTCAAGGGTGACGTGGTTTCTTCAACCTTTGACCTACAGCCTAGCAATCATACCCGTGTTTCAGAATTGGTACTAGAACGGGCGATGCGCTTGGTGGAAGACAAGCGTGATGTCGTGATTTTGATGGATAGTATCACTCGTTTGGCGAGAGCTTATAACTTAGTCGTTCCTCCAAGCGGACGTACACTAAGCGGCGGGATCGATCCAGCTGCTTTGTACAAACCGAAGAAATTCTTTGGCGCTGCCCGCAATATTGAAGAAGGCGGTAGTTTGACGATCCTTGCCACAGCTTTGGTAGATACCGGCAGCCGCATGGATGATGTCATCTATGAAGAGTTTAAAGGAACCGGCAATATGGAGCTGCAGCTTTCTCGCAGCCTCGCAGAACGCCGGGTCTTCCCAGCGATCGACATCAAGAAATCTGGTACCCGTAAAGAAGAATTGCTGATGAGCAGTGAACAATTGGAGGAAACTTGGCGCATACGCAACAACATGTTGGGGGATTCCTTGGAGTTCACAGAACAATTCATTCAATTCTTGCGCAAAACGAAAAAGAATGAAGAGTTTTTAGCGGCTTTTCATGATGTCCATTTCGGAGACAAGCGGCCAAAAAGAAATATAAAAAGATAATTGCATCTAAAATCCAAACATGGTAAGATAGTCATGTTGTAAAATCGACAAATCAACTCTGGTGAAGCAAATGAGCCAGGGCAAAGGAGAGAAGAAGAAATGAAACAAGATATCCATCCAGATTATCATCCAGTTGTATTCATGGACTCAACTACTGGTTTCAAATTCTTATCAGGTTCTACAAAGAATTCTCAAGAAACTGTTGAGTGGGAAGACGGCAACACGTATCCATTGATCCGTGTCGAAGTAACTTCTGATTCACATCCATTCTACACTGGACGTCAAAAATTCACACAAGCAGACGGACGTGTGGACCGTTTCAACAAAAAATACGGTCTCAAAGACAACAACGCTGCAGAATAAGACAAATAAATGTAAATGTTGTTTCGATAACATTTCTGAGGTTTCCCTTTTACGAGGGAAACCTTTTTTGTTTTTATAGGTAATAGACACTCAACTGCTAAACCGAAAGAAACCATTCAGAATCTGTTACAAACAAAGTAAAAGGAATCAATAAATCTGTAGGCAAGAATGTGGAAATTAGCACTGTAACGAATCCTATCTAGTAATTTTCGAAATGGAGCAATGATCAAGAGTGGTTTGATTTAATCATCGATTATTATTGAATATTCAAACTTCAATTGACATTTATCTTGAATAAAATTATCATTAAATTAATAATATTCCGTTATAAGTTTCTTATTTTTGACTTATTTTATCGAGTTCACACGATTTTTATTGAGAAAAGTAGATAGTTCTCTCTTTAAGAACCAGTTTCTATTCTACATAATTAAAGACCACTCACTAGCTATGCTTTAACGAATCACATCCAAAACAATCAAGAAAGGAAGAGACATGTTTTCATTTAAGAAAAAGAAGGAAGTCATTAATTTCCCAGAACTAAGCAACCATAATGAACGTACATACCCGAAAAAATTGAAAAAGATTGTGGCTCAATTAGAAACCTGTAAATCAGAGGATTTGAATTATATTGCTGAATGTATTTTACAAAAGATGGGATATACCGTCCAAAACATCGATGGTTACAAAGATGGTGGTATTGATGTGTATGCTTTTTCTAATAATAAAAAGGCAATAGCGGTCCAATGTAAAGCCTGGAATCCGCAAAAGACAACGGAGCGGATCAGTAAGCCACTTGTTGCCGCATTTAAAGGGATTTTTCCAGACAAAGGGTTTCCCAATGGGCTTTTCATCACTACACATTTTTTTACAGATCAAGCATTAGAAATAGCCGGTGATAATCTACTGCTGGTTGATAGAAAAAAACTGATTGAGCTTCTTGCACATTTTTATCCAGAGATGATCAGTGAGTTGTTTTATTATAAAACCTTGACGGAATTAGAAGAATGCAAGAGTTGTAAAAATGGGAAGAAGTTGAAACTCTACAATAAGAAGAAGCGCAATTATTACTATATCTGCGAAACGTGCGGTGAGTATAGCTCTTTTCATTATTCGTCATGAAAAAAAACAAGAGAAAAGCGTAATGAATGAACGGATATCCGTTATTCATTACGCTTTTTTCGCGACTTATGTCACAGTCATTTTTTTTCTCAAATTAATTTTAACAAATGTGTCCTATACGTCGGGTGTAATGACTAAAACAGCCTCGTTTGTTTCGGTAGGTTCGTAGCCAGCTTCCCGTGTTTTTGACGACTTAAAGTGTATTTGAATAGAAGAAAACGTAAGAAATGGCAATCAAGCAAACCAACAATAAACCAGAGAGTGACAGAAAAAGCAGCATGATTCGTTTCTTCTTCAATCCAAGTACAAGTATCACTACATTCAATAGAAAGAAAACAAGTAAAATCGCTAAATATTCCATAACTGGTCCTCTTTTACGTTTTTATTTATCTTACCAGAGATTGGCTGCTTTTCCTAGCAGAAATTGGCTGAAAATGGCTTATTCAAGCGTCTTTCAAAATACTGTAAGTTAAATGAATTAAGGAAAACCAAGAGAACTTTTATGGCTCTGAGACGCTTGCGGCTTGTTTTTGCCAAGCATCATATTTTAACAATAAGTACTCGATCACAAAGAAAAGTGTGGCGGTCGTTTCAAAGGGAGCGATCGCATTTTCGGTTGACTGGATCTCTGGATTTAAAAAGAAAATCGTTTCAGAACAGAGTTTAGAAACCGTTGAGTTTCTCAGCTTCGTGATCCCGATCGTGTTGATATTGCGCTGTTTCAGTTGCTTTGCTAGTTTGACAACGGTGGGTGACTCACCGTTTAAAGTAATCAAAATCACTAAATCATCTGGCTCGATGATGCGATAAAATTGTTCATTGACTGAGATCGCACCAAAATCGTAGACAAGTAGTCCATTAGGCAAAAATAAGAGTTTCATATAATTGGAAACAAGGTTTTGAATGTCCCCTGAACCATAGACAAAGATTCGTTTGGCATGAGCCATCATCTTGCACAATGCTGTAAAATCTTTCTTTTTTAAATTTTCAATCGTTTGAATATGATTGTCTAGAATTTCGCCTTCAATCTCAGAGAGTAGGGCATTTTCTTGTTGTACCTCGTTCTTTAAATGGTATTTGAATTCTGAAAAGCCATCAAAGCCGATTTTTTGACAAAAGCGCATAATCGTCGTCCTAGAAACGATGCACTCCTTGGCTAAATCATTGATGGACATTGCCAAGCAGTGCTTTTTGTGAGTGGTGATGTAGGACCAGATCAAAAAGTCATTCTCGGTTAATCTTGACTGGTAGGTAGTGATACGGTCTTGCAGCATAGGCTATCTCCTCATTTTATCTCTCCATTGATTCTGTGTGACAATTCACATTTTATGTGAAAAAAACCTTTCAAATGTGAGAAACTTTTAAACAACGGAAAAGGGTTTCATAGCATCATTTTAATAGTAAAATGAGAATCAGTAAAGCGCTTAACTAAAAAACGTGAAGGACGAAAAACTATGATGAAAAAAATTCAAAGGTTCGGCGGAGCGATGCTGGCACCGGTCATGCTGTTTTCCTTTTTCGGGATCGTTATCGGCTTTTCTCTGCTATTTTCGAATCAGACGATTATGGGGGATATCGCAGCACCAGATACCCTCTGGTTCAAATTTTGGAATGTGATCGCAGCAGGAGGCTGGACGCCCTTCTTCCAATTACCGCTTTTATTTGTAGTAGGGCTGCCGATCAGTCTAGCTAAAAAATACGCCGCTCGCGCTACGATGGAGGCACTCGTTACTTATATCGCTTTTAATTATTTTGTAAATGCAATTTTAACTTTGTGGCCAGAATCATTTGCGGTAGATTTAGCTCAAGGGGCAACTGCTGGTTCTGGGTTGACCTCGATTGCAGGAATCATCACCTTAGATACCGGCATGATGGGCGGCTTGCTGATTTCGGGAATCGTTGTCTATCTCCACAATCGCTTCTATGAAAAAGAATTGCCAGAAATGCTGTCGAATTTCAGCGGATCAGTCTTTGTAACCATGATTTCCTTTTTTGCCATGGTTCCTTTGGCAGTACTCATGTGTTTTGTCTGGCCAGTTATCCAAGAGGGAATGAGAAGCATGCAAGGCTTTTTCATTGAATCAGGAAACTTCGGTGTCTTTATTTATCAGTTCTTGCAAAAAATACTGATTCCAACAGGCTTGCATCACTTTGTTTATGCACCGTTTGCCTATGACAGTGCGGTTGTCGAAGGGGGAATGGCCGTTTATTGGGCCTCCCACATTGGCGAGTTCCAAACTACTGCGTTTTCGCTGAAAGAGCTCTATCCGTTTGGCGGTTTCTCACTATCAGGAATGTCGAAAGTCTTTGGAACGGCAGGTCTGAGTTTAGCGATGATCCAAGCGGCTCGGCCTGATAAAAAGAAAAAAGTGATCGCATTGATTGCACCGGCAGCATTGACGGCTATTTTGACCGGAATCACTGAACCAATCGAGTTTACTTTCTTGTTTGTTGCACCAGCATTATGGTTTGTTCATGCTTTACTGGATGCTTCGATCGCCACAATCTCCTATGCTTTCGGGGTTGTCGGGGACTTTGGCGGCGGATTGATCAACTGGTTAGGTCTAAATTGGCTGCCCTTGTGGAAATTTCACAGTTCAACTTATATTACCCAAATCATTATCGGGCTGATTTTTACCGCTATCTGGTATTTTGTGTTCTCCTTTATGATCAAGAAGTTCAACTTAAAAACGCCTGGACGTGAGGATGATACTGCAGCAATGCAGTTGTATACAAAAGCAGATTATGACAACAAAAAACAAGATGAAAAATTACCAAAACATGTGCGGCAAGCACAGGCCTATATGCACTTGGTAGGTGGGAAAGACAATGTCATTGATGTAACGAATTGTGCGACACGGCTGCGTTTGACTGTTAAGGATGCCGACAAAGTTGCAGATAGTACGCAGTTTCAAGAAGCAGGTGCCTCAGGATTGGTCAACCCTGGAAATGGCGGCATTCAAATCATTGTAGGATTAACGGTACCAACGGTTAGAGAATCATTCGAAGAACTAATGGCCGAATAAAACAGAATCACAAGGAGGAACAAGTACCATGAGTAAGAAAAAAAGTTCAATTTTAATTGCAGGTGGCGGAAGTACCTATACACCATCGCTAGTTATGATGTTATTAGAAAGTCAAGAGCGCTTTCCAGTTAGAAAAATCAAATTTTATGACAACGATGAAAAGCGACAAGAAACCGTAGCAAAAGCTTGTGCGATCATTATTGCCGAGCGAGCGCCAGAAGTACAGTTCGAATATTCAACCGATCCAAAGGAAGCTTTTACGGATGTCGATATCGTAATGGCACAGCTTCGTGTCGGCAAATATGCTATGCGGGAACAAGATGAGAAAATTCCTTTCAGGCATAATGTTGTCGGACAAGAGACCTGCGGACCTGGTGGTTTAGCTTATGGCCTGCGCTCGATTGGACCGATCTTAGAACTAGTCGACTACATGGAAAAATACTCGCCAGATGCCTGGCTTTTGAACTATTCCAACCCAGCAGCAGTCGTTGCCGAAGCGACCAGAAGATTCCGACCAAATTCAAGAATCATCAATATTTGTGATATGCCAGTTTGTTTGGAAGATATCATGGCGCGAGTGATTGGGTTGAAGGATCGGAAAGAATTTGAGACGAGCTATTTCGGCTTGAATCATTTTGGCTGGTGGACCAGCATCAAAGACCATGACGGCAATGACTTGATGCCACAAATCAGTGCGCATGTTCAAAAGTACGGCTACACCGAACAAACACAAAAAGGCCAGCATAAAGAAAGCAGTTGGCTGGAAACGATGTGGGCGGCTAAAGATCTGCACGAAATTGAACCAGAATTTTTATCGAATACCTATCTGAAATATTATTTGATGGCTGATGAAACGGTGGCTCATGCGGACAAAGAGTATACCCGTGCCAATGAGATCATTGACGGACGAGAGAAGTATGTGTTTGATGAATGCCGACGAATCGTTGCAAACAACACAGCAGTTGATACAACATTTGCCTCAAACGAACATGCTTCCTTTATTACAGACCTTGCTTGCGCACTAACCTTTAATACGAAAGAACGCATGATTCTTATTGTTGAAAACAACGGCGCAATTGCCAACTTTGCCCATGATGCAATGGTGGAACTGCCTTGTCTAGTTGGAAAAGATGGCTACGAAGTCTTGTCGATCGGTGATATTCCAACATTCCAAAAGGGATTGATGGAGCAGCAGATCGCATCTGAAAAATTGGCAGTTGATGCTTGGGAACAAGAGTCTTACCAAAAATTGTGGCAGTCCTTTACTATGAACAAAACTGTACCAAGTGCGAAAGTCGCCAAAGAAATATTAGATGAAATGATTGTGGCGAACGAACCATATTGGCCAGAACTTAAATAGGTCCAGCAGGTAAAAAGGAAAGGGATCGGCTGAAGGAATTTCCTTCAGCCGATCATAAACAAAGAATGGAAATCAAACACAAATTTCAAGTAATCTATTTTGTTCAATATGCAACGATGGCGATTTTGATGACACAAATCGTTCCTTTTTTAACTGAGCAAGGCTATGATGCGTTTGAAAGAGGCTGGTTTTTAGCCTCCTACAGCATCACGACAATTCTTTTTCAGTTAGTGATCGGCTATTATTCGGACAAGAGCAAACGATTAAAACGTATTTCGCTGCTTCTGATGATCTTTCTGGTTTTCTTCTCCATTAGTTTTTATTGGTTAGGAAAAGACCACTGGCTGATCCATTTTCTGGTATTGGCTATTGCGGGTGGATTAGCCAATACAACAGCAACGGTGCTCGATAACTGGGTATTATCGGAGTCCAGTACTTCAAAAAGAATTGCTTCAATCAAAGCAAACGGCTCTTTAGGGTGGAGTATGATGAGTGTCTGCGTGCCATTCTTTTTATTTTCCAATAATTATCGCTGGTTTAGTTTGCCGCTGCTCCTCTTTTTGCTTATCAATTATACATTTTCACGAACGATCCCAGAGAAAAACGCCTTACCGCAAAAGCAAGGAACAGCAACAAACAGCGGTGTCTCGCTGGCAGACATTCTTCTGTTATGCAAAGACCGACGCTTTTTGGTTTATACGGGACTGTTCTTTCTCTTGTACTTGACGATCGTTGCGAACAATACGGTCGTTATCGACAAGCTGATTACAATGGAAAGAGGCAGTGAATTTGTTGGTCTGAAATGGTCGATCCAATCCTTTTGTGAAATTCCAGCGTACCTTTTGCTGAATCGCATGATTGCTAAATGGAAAAATGAGCGCTTGATTTTGATTGCAGGCATATTTTTAACCTTACAATTTTTTGTCTATTGGCTTGCTAGTAGCCCATTCTTACTTTTGGCAGCCAGTTTTCTGCAGTTTTTCACTGTACCGGCATTTACCATCGGCAGTCGAATGATTATCAGTGCTATTACACCGCCAGCTGTTTTTTCTTCTGGACAACTGATATCGATCAGTGTGTACATTGGTGCGGCATCGTTTCTTTCGCCATTAGCTGGCGGCTTTCTTTCGCAGGTGCTGTCCCTCGATACTGCCATCTTTATCTTTGGTTTATTGCCCTTCGTAGCTTTTCTTATCTATTCTAGCTGTCAGAGAACACTGTCGGCAATCTAAGGAGGAATTACGGATGCTTTTTAAAAGAAAAATAGAAATTTGTGCACCGGCAACAGGCCGACTGCTACCGATCGAAGAAGTACCAGATGAGGTATTTTCGTCTAAAATGATGGGAAATGGATTTGCCGTTTCTCATCATCACGGAAAAATCTATGCACCAGCAGCCGGGACGGTTCGAACGATTTTTCCAACACAGCATGCCTTAACCGTTGAGTTGGTGGATGGCCGTTCCCTTTTGATCCACATGGGAATTGAAACAGTGGCGTTAGCAGGGGAGCCCTTCACGATCGCGGTCCAAGAAAACCAGTCAGTCACGACAGGTGAGCTGCTGGCAGAAATGGATGTAGCAGCAGTTGAGGAAATGGGCAAAGAGACCATGGTGATCGTTGTCTTCATGGAGGAACAAGGCGGGAAGTGCCTGCGAACTGACGGCGATATTCAGCAAGGAGAAGCTGTTTTTCACTTGAAATAACCGAATAAAAAAGGAGCGCATTCTCTTAGTTTCAAAGAGAGGCGCTCCTTTTTATTTACGAACCCGTAGAAATATAGTTCTTCAAACCTACTCGCCAAAAGAAGAAGGCGGGAAAGGCAAAGAGCAGACAAACCAACGGCGATAAGATCCACCAAGGATTAGTTATGCGACCAATGACATACAAGAATGGATAATACTGAAACCAAGCCATCGGCACGACGTAGGTCAACAAACGCAAGACGTGTTTTCCGTAGATACTAAATGGGTAGCGACCAAATTCTCGGGCACCATCGGTAAAAATATTCATAAATTCAAGTCCTTGGATCGTAAAGAAGGAAATGGCGGCATACACTAAGAACAATAGGGCGAAAAAGAGGGCGCCGCAGACGATCATTAGAAAAAGAGTCAGGACATTTCCAAAATGCCAAGCAATTCCACTATTGGGAATCGCATACGCAAACAACAGCAAGGCTTGAATAAAACGACCGAGACGAGAGAACTCCATTTTGGAAGCTAAGACTTGAAAGATCAAGGATCGAGGACGCACGAGTGCCCGATCGAACTCGCCATTACTGATCATTTGTGGAAAAAGATCGAACCCGCGAAAGAAGCATTCCGCAATCGAAAAGGCAAACAAAACCGTCGCAAAGGAAAGCAGGACTTCCTCAAAGGTAAAGCCATCCACTTGATGAAACCGGGCAAACATAAACCAAATGCCTAAAAAAGCGGTAAAGGAACCTAGAAATTGTCCCAAAGCAGTTAACACAAAGGAAACCTTATACTGCATCTGACTTTTGAGATGAATACAAAAATAATGCCAATAAACCATATTCCTTAACCTCCTTGCACAACGACACGCTTGAGTGCCTGCTGCAGCCAAATTTTTCCGATCACGATCAAAAGTATGAGCCAAAACGCTTGTAAGAGCAATGCTGAAACAAGCGCAAAGCCAGTCAGATCCCCGTTGTAAATTCGCAGCGGGACGTTTTGCATGGAAGCAAAAGGCAATAGTTCCACGAATTGGCGAAAAGGCTGTGGAAAGAAAGGCAGAGGAATGACCCCGCCAGCTAAAAATTCACCGATGGAGCTGATGACGATCCGCACCCCGATGGAGGAAAATGTGTAAAAAGTCGAGATATAGACCAGCTGCGACATAGCGATCACTACACCTAAACTCAGCGCCATAGACAAAAGAAACAAGAACAGGGCAACGATGTTTGTTGGCAGAATCAAGCGATAAGGTGCTGGCAGTAAAAAGGCAATCACAAAAATCGGTCCGCAACGCAAGAGGGCTTTTGCTAAGCGATTGGCAGCCGATTGGCAAAACCAGCGATTGTATAGATCCATCGGCCGCACAAGTTCGTAGGCGATCGTCCCTGTGGTGATGGTATTGAAAATTTCTGCCTCAAAGAACCACAACATAAATAAAGACAAGAAGGCTTGCTGGAGCCAAACATAGGAGACGGTTTGTTGAAAGGTCATGGGAAAGGCACTAGGATTTGCTTGGTAAAAGGCGTGGAATGCCAGAATTTCCATCAAGCCCCAAGCTAGTTGCGTAGCCATCCCGGCAATCGCCGCCGAGCGGTATTGCAAGGTATTGATAAAGCGAATGCGGAAAAATGCCTGATACTTCCTCATATTTGATACTCCTGATACAGCTTAGCGACCATTTCTTCGGCGGTGATACTGGCAACGGCCAAATCGGTGATCTCGACTTGATTGCTGAGCAGACTGAGCAGCTGAGCGACCGACACTTCTTTGGGATTAAGTTTCAGAACAAGGCGACCAACGTCTTTTTGAAGCAGCTGGACGTTTTCTGGCAGATGAGGTTCATTCCCTTGATAGTCGATCTCCAGCGTTTTGACATCAGAAAAACGATGCTTTAGTTCATCGAGGCGACCATCCAGCAAAATTTGCCCTTTGCCGATCAACAGAATTCGCTGTGTCAGCGCCTCGATATCTTGCATATCGTGGGTCGTCAGGATGACTGTGGTGCCTTTTTCTTGGTTTCTTTTTTTAATAAACTGACGCACGGCAATCTTTGATACAGCATCTAAACCGATGGTGGGTTCATCAAGAAATAAGATTTTGGGGTCATGGAGTAAGGAGGCGGCGATCTCACAGCGCATACGCTGACCGAGACTCAAGGACCGAGCAGGGGTTTTTAAGATCTCACCTAAATCTAGTAAGGTGACTAATTCTTCTAGGTTGCGCTGATAACTAGCAGCGTCGACTTTGTAGATATCACGGATCAAATCAAAGCTGTCATTGACGGGGACATCCCACCAGAGTTGACTGCGCTGCCCGAAGACGACGCCGATGTCTTTGACATGTTGAATACGTTCTTGCCAAGGCGTACGACCATTGATGTGACAAATGCCTTGATCAGGGGTCAAAATCCCGCACATGATTTTTATGGTGGTACTTTTTCCAGCACCATTAGGCCCGATGTAGCCAACCATTTCGCCTTCATTGATGGTAAAGCTGATGTCTTGCAACGCATGGACGGTGGTGGTTTCACGAGAAAGAAATGCTTTGGCTGCTTGGCGAAAGCCGCTTTTTCGCTTGGACACTTGGAAGGTCTTGCTGAGGTGTTCTACTTGGATCATTTGGATTCACTCACTTTCTTTTGACAAACGCGACAAAAAGAGCATTCGAAATCGAATACTCGCAACGAGTTGGTCCAAACGAACATGGTTGGGGCAGCGGTTCGTCAGCCAAACAAAAGTAGGAACAGTGTAGCATAAGAGAGCGCTTTTTTCAAACACTACTTATATTTTTTTGAGGGCAGCGAAAGAAAAAACGTGGTTTGTTGGATAAAATACGCAAAATAACTGTTTTTATTTTTTATTTGTTGTAAATACTGAGGAAACTCAGTATCATTAGAAACAAGCCGATAGCGGCTAAGCAGTTTCTGGATATATGGGGAACCAAGTGATGGACTGTGTCATGATTTGTCGTAACCCAATCCTGCAAAATGCAATGAGCAAACAATGGAGGAGAGCATGAAAGCAGTAAAGAACTTATTTATTTTGATTGGCTTATTCTTACTAAGTCAAGTAGGGATGACCGTATTCAGTGTGGTAAAAATCTATTATTTGGAAGCAGGAGAGCCGAGGATTCCTGCGATGATGAGCTACGGGTTGATTGCCTTGCTTTTGGCAAACATTGGCCTACTGATGTATTTGGCTCGGAAGCTAGGACTTGCCACCTTTGACTTTGGCTGGTCAACGAAGCGCAACTGGCTATGGATCATCGGTGGTTTTGTTTTAGGTCGATTCGTTGCTGTTGGTGGTACCATGTATCTGCAGCATATATCCGATCAAGAGGCGACCGCGAATGATGCATTGTTAGGGGAACTGTTTACAGGCGAAAATCCGCTTTTGATCTTCCTATTGATCGCTGTGGCGGCGCCAATCATGGAAGAAATTGTTTTCCGTGGTGGGTTTATCGGCCTTTTATTCAAGAAATACCCGATAGTCGGGATCATTTCAAGTGTAGCCGTTTTTAGTATCATCCATTCCGTCACCAATCTGGTCGAGTTTTTGATCTACGGTGCTATGGGGCTGATCATGGCGTTGATTTATGTAAAAACCAAGCGCTTAGAAACAGCCATCGCCATGCATTTTCTCAATAATGCCTTGGCGGCGATCGCAATGATCTTGTTAGGTTAAGAAGTCAGCAAAAAACCACCGATCAAAACGATTCGGTGGTTTTTGTTTACTCTGGCAGTTGTCCTTGTTCAAAGGGTAATTGTTCCAGTTCTTCTGCAGTAAAGAGGAAATCGCCTTCGTCTTCGATAGAAAATGCGTCACCTGCTGCAGATTTTTGATAGGCGCGCGCTTTATTCATATTACGAAGATAAAGATCCTTGTTTGCATTTAATTCTGGTGCAGCTAAATTGTCTTCGCGATTGCTGCGAATGACGATTTTGCTTGTTTGCGTGCCAAAATGAAAACCGTGATAACCCGAAACCATTAATTGGCTGGCATTTTCGCTGCTGTATTCTTTATAACCCGATAGACGGCCCGTTTTTACCATTGGCCGATCGATCGTATAAGTGATCAAGTATTCCGTATCTTCAGGCAGCTGAATCACTTGTCCGGTTTCCTGATTCGTTATCTCAGTGGCAGGCAAGTGGTACTTTTTAATAGAAGTGATCGTTAGGTCTTCTTTTGTGAAAAAGACTGGATCGATCCAAAATCCTGCCAGCAAAATCGTACTTAAGCTAATACTGAGAACAGTCAAAAGGGCGATCAATACGAGGCCAATTCGTTTTCGGTGGGTTGTCAGATTGAGTTCTTGGACCATCTGTTTGTCTTCTTTTAATAAATAGTCCAAGGTCAATTCAAAATAGTTGCTCAGTTTGACTACTTGGTCTAGATCAGGATAGCTCTTGCCGTTTTCCCATTTTGAAATCAGTTGCCGAGTGACAAAAAATTCCTGCGCCAATTGTTCTTGCGTGAGATTTCGTTTGGTGCGTTCTTCTTTAATAATTTTCCCAATATCCATGTGTCTGTTTTGCCTCCATCATTCTTCTTATATATTATAGCAAACTCTTTTCTATGCGAACGAGGATCTATGAAATTAACGATGCAACAAAGGGTAACATCCTTTATTTATCAATGTTTCTACTTGTTGCACTGTCTTTCTATTCTGGAAGCTTTCAGTGCTGGTCAGAAAAAGAAAGGTCCAGTAGAGTGAAGTATGTTTGATCAAATTTGACGGAGAAAGGAGAAACGATCGAATGAAGACAAAACACCTTATGGTTCCAATTGGCTATACCCAATTCTTCGCTTCCTTACTGGTGATTCTCGTTCACTGTGGTCGACTGGCAGAAAACAACGGGCTTCATTTTTTGTTAAAGAGTCTCTTATGTCGTTTGGCGGTTCCTTTTTTTCTGCTGCTGAATGGCTATTTTTTTCAAAAGAGCACCTGTTCATGGCAGCAATGGTGCAAACGACAACTCAAGCTTTATTTGCGTTGGTCGATCGTGTATCTTCCCTTAGGTTGGTTTTATTTAGGACAGCAAAATCTTGCCGATCCATTACGGGTCATCGGTTTGGCTGCTGGCTTTTTAACAGTAGGGGTCTGGTACCATCTTTGGTATTTTCCAGCGTTGCTCTTTGGCATGTGGTTAGTAAGGAAAACCCGTTTTCTTGGCTATCGGTGGCAGTTTTTACTGGCGATCAGTTTGTATTTGATTGGCTGTCTTGAAACGTACAGCAGTTATTTAAGTGGACCTTTATTGGTATTTTATCAAAATTATCGGACCCTATTTTTTACAACGAGAAACGGTCTTTTTTATGGGTTTCTTTTTTTGCTGTGCGGGTTTTGTTTAGGTGAACACCAGAAACGTCCTTTTTTCACGAAGCATCTTGGCAGAAAATTCGCGGTCTCTCTTTGCTTATTAGGCATTGAAGGTCGACTGGTGTATCTCAATCAGGGGGACGATAAGAATTTCATGCTGTTCTTTGTGCCGACGACTCTTTTTTTCCTTGCTTGGCTGATCAAGCAGCAACCACAAAAGCGGACTTGGCAAGCAAAACAAGCAGCTGAGGCTAGTCGATTGATCTTTCTGAGTCACCCGCTGTTTCTGGAATCCGGGAAAGTCTTTTTTTCACTAGGAGGGTTTCCGTTGTTCTTTTATACGATAGTTTTAACGGGAGCCTTTCTCGGCTTGAGGAAAGTGGGCAGCCGTTTAAAATCCTATGCTGTTGGGTTTGCTAAAAAAACAGTTGATGAAAAGAAAAGCGCCTAAAGTATTGCTGTACCAAGGATAATACCAAATTGCGCCTTTTTTAAATAGCAGCAGAGTTCTAAGTTTTTCTTCATTTCAGACCCTAGACGTAGGCTTTGCAAGAAAACCTATAGTACAATAACAGCAGTAAGAGGGGAAAATCCCTGAAAAAGAGATCAACACTTGGAGGATATAGTGATGAAAAAACAGACTCGAAAACCAGCGATGATTTTAGCGACTCTCTTGGTATCTAGCCAAGTTTTATTAGCAGCACCACAAGTTTTTGCTGACGAAACCAATTCAACGACGAGCAGTTCCACTGCAACAAGCAGTTCTACCGCAACGACAGCCACTACCGACAGTCAAACAAGTACCTCTGACAGCAGTTCAGATCGTTTGCAAGTCAATGCTGTGGCGATCGGAAATGCCTTGACGAAAGCACAAGAAGACTACACACTTGAGCGCTTAGGCATCCAAGGCGAAACACCGATTTATACGACAAACGGTAATGACTTGATGAAATACATTCCCGATGGTGGCTTTACCGCAGATTGGGCGGTCTATAGCTCGGTCAGAATGCAGACGCTAGAAAGCGGGGCAGGAATCACTGTCGATATCGCGACACCAGATAACATTACCCGCATCACCGCAGCCCAGTATCAAAATGCGGCGCTGACGGCAGGGATCACTGATGCGAAGCTAACGGTTGCTTCTGCTGTACCGATCGACGGTTCCGGTGCTTTAGCTGGGGTTTACAAAATCGTTGAAGAATCAGGCGGCGTCATCAATCAGAATCGAGTAGCTGTAGCTCAAGATGAGATGGATGTGCTTTCTACGATCACCGAAGAGAACAAAGACAAAGAAGGCTATTCCGATGAAGCTTTGAATGCTGCGCAAGAACAAGCGAAAACCGATTTGGCTGCTCAAACCGCAGATGGTACGGAATTGACTCAAGCAGATATTCAAGAGACAGTAGAAAAAGCCTTGAAGGACAACGGACTTGAAGGAATCGTTACGGAAAATCAAATTTCTGAATTGACCTCTTTGATGAGCGACATGCGAGACAACAATATCTTCGATGACTTCATCAAAGAATTGGATCTTTCAGAAGCTCGCAAGCAAATCGAAGAAACCTCTAAGGGCCTTTGGGAAAATATCAAGAGCTTCTTTAGCGGCATCTGGTCTTCGATCACCGGTGTCTTCGGCAATGACTCAAATGAATCAAATAACAGCAGCGAATCAACGGTTGATTCTGGACAATAAGCATTTTACAAAATAACGTATTTCGCTTGTATTAAGAAAAAAGAGAAGAGCGCAGGGGAAGGAGCAGGGACGCTAGTGCACATCTGAGTGCTAACGATGTCCTCTGCTTTCTTTGCTAAAACAGGAGCAGTCTTTATTAAAAGAGAAGGAGGGCAATCAGATGAATTTTTTAGGCAACGTGATTTGGTTTGTCTTTGGCGGCTTGATCGGTGCGATCTCATGGTTTTTGGCTGGGTGTTTATGGTGTATTACCATCATCGGCATTCCCATTGGTCTGCAATGTTTTAAGTTTGCGACTTTGTCATTAGCACCATTTGGGAAAGACATCGTTTACCGTGGCGGTGGCGTGTCCGTGATTCTCAATATTTTATGGTTGATTTTTTCTGGTATACCACTGGCTTTAGGACATTTAGCTAGCGCAGTCCTTCTAGCCATCACGATCATCGGCATTCCATTTGCGGCGCAATCATTGAAAATGGCGCGCTTAGCGTTGATGCCCTTTGGAGCAGAGATTGTGTCTAGTCGTTATTGATTTACCCCAAAAAATAGTCTTAAAAAACCACATTACAGAGCGGATAGCTTTGTGATGTGGTTTTTTTGCGAATATCAGCAAGAGTAAGGGACAAGATTTTTGGCAGGCTCACCGCAGTTGAATTTCAGAACTGAAAAAGTTGTTAAGAAACCAAAGAAGAGGACAGGAAAAAACACACAAGTTTTTTTGCATATCAACCGTGATTCACAAAAGATTTAGCGAAACACAGAAAAATGTTAAGTTTTTTTCTTCCCTTCTCAGGGTTCTTTGATTTTTGAAATGGAGCGCCGAATTTTGGCAATCGATTGTTGTGCTTTGTCTCGATTAATAAACATTAAGATGACATAGAGGGAATCCATGATGCTCAGTTGAGCGATTCTGGATGCCAATGCCTCTGAGCGAAACTCAGTTTCTTCGGAAATAGAGATGAAAACCACGTCGCCGAGTTTGGCTAAAGGAGAAGCAGCATGGCTAGTAATGACGATAATTTTGGCACCATTGTTTTTGGCAACTTGAGCTAGTTCAATGGTTTCTCTTGATTTTCCAGTATGAGAGATAAAAATGCCGCAATCATCTGGCGTCAACAATGAAGCCTCCATCAGTTGGATGTGATAATCACTGCTGTGGAAAACAGTGATCGGCGAGCGCAAAAATTTGTGATAGGCATCGGTTGCCACGATTTCTGAACCACCAACGCCGAAGAAAAAAAGTCGTTTAGATTGATTGATCATTGCAGCAGCAATCTTTAAATCTTCTTCTTTTAAAAGATTTTTGGTATCAGTCAGTGTGGTCATATTGGAATCAAATACTTTTTGAGCCATAGTCAATTCATTATCAGACTTCTGGATATTTTCATGGATCGAAATGGCAGAAAAATCATTTTCCTGCATCAGCATTGCCATTTTGAAGTCTTTAAATCCGTTGTAACCGAGTTTTTTTGTGAATTGAAAAAAGGTCGAATCAGCGATGCCTAATTCATTGGATAAATCACTGATTGAACTGTGGCTGACTTTACTAGGATTTTCCAAAATGTAGTCGGCAATCGCTTGTTCTTTGAGACTTAAGTCTTTATAAAGCGTTTTTATTTGCAGTCGAATCGAAACAGTCAAAGACGGTTACCTCCTTTATATGAACATTATCATCTTTGTATTGTTACGTTACCTCTTTTAAAGAAAAAAAGCAAATAAAAATTATTTTTATTTTTATTGTTTACAAAAAAATATTTTTTTGTATAATGGAAGTATGAAATGGAGGCGCTATCATGGAGGTAGGAATTATCGGACTTGGAAAAATGGGATTGAACTTAGCCCTCAATTTAAAAGATCAAGGTTATCAAGTAAAAGGGCTGGATCTTTCGGTACATGCGCAGAAAACAGCGCAAGAAGCTGGAATCACACTCTATCAAACGCTAGCTGATTTGACGAATTCCTTTAGCGGCCGACGGATTTTATGGTTGATGCTTCCTGCGGGAACGGTGACTGAGGGGGTTCTTGAAGAACTATGGACCCTTGTATCAGCGAAAGATATCGTGATTGAAGGCGGAAATTCTAATTACAAAGATTCGATTCGCCGAGCAGCCTGGTTTAAAGAAAAAGAGGTGCATTACTTTGATTGTGGGACTTCTGGTGGGGTTTCCGGAGCTAGAAAAGATGCATGTTTGATGATTGGCGGGAATGAGATCGCTTTTTTAGAGGTGGAATCTTTGTTTGCAGATGTGGCTGTTTTAGGAGGCTACCTTTACGCAGGGGAATCAGGAAGCGGTCATTTTCTAAAGATGGTCCATAACGGTATCGAATATGGAATGATGCAAGCGATCGGTGAAGGCTTTCAATTGATTGAACAAAGTGCCTATAACTTTGATTTGGCTTCCGTCGCGGAGGTATGGAATCATGGATCGGTTATTCGCAGCTGGCTGATGGAAATCGCAGCGGCCCAATTTAATGAGAGCCCTAAGTTGGAGGAATATCGCGGGGTTGTTGCAGCTTCTGGTGAAGCTAGGTGGACAGTGGAAACGGCTTTGGAGATGAATGTTGCTGTACCGACGATCGCTATGAGTTTGTTTATGAGAAATTTGTCCCAAGAAGAAGACAGTTTCTCAGCAAAAGTCGTCTCTGCGCTAAGGAATGGTTTTGGTGGTCATGAGATTGTTGCAAAAGAGTAAGGAGGAAGAATATGGAACAGTTTAAGATCGCTATAGTGAATTCCAGCAGCTTTGGAAAAATCTTTCCGCAACATATCGAGCGGTTGAAAGCAATCGGAACTGTCAGTCCTTTCACGTTCGATAGCGAAATCAACGGGAAAGAATTGGCAGAAAAGCTTAAGGGATACAACATCATTATAGCAAGTGTTACCCCATTTTTTACCAAAGAATTTTTTGAGTACAAAGATGAATTGCTACTGATCACACGCCACGGGATCGGCTATAACAATATTGATTTAGAAGCAGCGAAGGACCACCAAACGATTGTTTCGATCATTCCAGCTTTGGTCGAGCGTGATGCAGTAGCAGAAAATAATGTGACCAATCTATTGGCGCTTCTGCGCTGTACAGTTGAATCGAATACAAAAGTCCGCGAAGATCAATGGGAAAAACGAGCGAACTTTGTCGGACGCGCACTATTTAACAAGACAGTAGGCGTGATTGGTGTCGGCAATACTGGAAGTTGTGTAGTAGAAATATTGAGAAATGGTTTCCGCTGCGAGATTTTGGCATACGATCCATATAAGTCCGCTTTGCATATTCAAAGCTATGGCGGAAAAAAAGTCGATCTAGACGAGCTGCTAGCAAAATCAGATATTATTTGTCTATGTGCTAACTTGACGGAGGAAAATTATCATATGATTTCCTTTGAAGAAATTTCAAAAATGAAAGATCAAGTGTATCTCTCCAATAGTGCCCGTGGCGCACTTTTGAATGAAGAGGCAATTGTAAGCGGATTAAAAAGTGGGAAAATCGCTGGTCTTGCCACCGATGTCTTAGAGGAAGAGCCTGGTCATAAAGATCATCCGTATTTAGCTTTTGAAAATATAGTTATGACACCGCATACATCAGCTTATACTATGGAATGCTTAGAAGAGATGGGAAACAAATGTGTAACGGATATTGAACGAATCGTTAAGGGACTGCTGCCAGACCGTGCTGTTCAAGCGGAAAGTCGGTTTTTGGCTGTATAAAGGAGAGTGAAGCTCGTGCTAACGGATTTAAAAGTAAAGGTTGGACCGCAAGTTTATCGTTACCATGAAGGCGCGATCGACTATGTGCCGGAAGTATTAAAAGAGTACAAAGTAAAACGACTGCTGCTCGTACATGGAACGGTTTCATGGGAAAAAGCGAAACCAAAATTACCCTTTTTAGAAGATGCGCATTTGGAAATTTTTTATCATCGCTACACAGGAGAATGTAGCTATTATGGCGCTGGACTGATTGCTGATCTTGTTGAAGAACTGGCGATCGATTTTATTCTGGGGGTTGGTGGCGGGAAGTTAGCCGACTTAGTGGGATATGCAGCACATGTAGTCAATCGACCCTTTGGACTGATCCCAACATTGGCCAGTAATTGTGCACCATGGACACCCTTGTCTGTCATGTATAAAGAGTCGGGAGAATCTGAAGGGAAGTCGGAACACTATTTAAGACAGGCTGCTTTTTTGATTACCGATCCGACGTTAGTGATCGATGCACCAGTCTCCTACTTTATCGCCGGTTTAGCAGATACGTTGGCAAAGTGGATTGAATCGGAAGCAATCTTAGCCCAACCACATTTGAAAAATGAGCCTTTCTTGCAAATGGCAGGCTATACAGCAAAATTATGCGAAACAGCTATTTTGACACAATCGAAACAAGCGATTGAAGATATGAAGCGGCAGGAAGTGACAGACGCCTTTTGTCATTTGTCGGAGATCGTTATTGCAGTTGCTGGAATGGTAGGCGGGCTAGGCGATAAATATGCCCGCAATGCAGCGGCGCATGCGATGCATGATGCCATCAGTAAATATCTTCCTGAGAGTCATCGTTTTCTTCACGGGGAAAAGGTTGCCTATGGGATGTTTTATCAATTAGCGCTTGAAGAAAAATGGACGGTCATCGATCAGTTGATCCCCTTTTATCAAGAATTGCACTTACCAATGAGTTTACATCAAATGGGTATTTTTCCTGAAGATGCACAAGTCATTGATCAGTTGGTGCAGTTCATAGATTCAAAAGAAAAAGTACACTTGATTCCAGTCTTAATCACCAAAGAACGCTTGAAAGAAGCTGTTCTTGATTTAGAAAACTATTTGAAAGAAGTTTAGGAGGAGGAAAAATGGATACATTAAGTGTTACACAAAGTTTACTGATTGCGCTATGGGTTGCAGCAGTCATGTCTCGTTGGCTCGGCGGAGGCGCCACACTGACTTTACGTTTTTCACCGTTGATGACGGGATTAGTTGTCGGACTGGTGATGGGAAATGTGCCTCAAGCCATGATCGTCACTGCCGCTTTACAAATGATTTACATGGGGGTATTTTCTCCCGGC
This sequence comes from Enterococcus sp. AZ149, assembly GCF_051714285.1. Taxonomy (NCBI): domain Bacteria; kingdom Bacillati; phylum Bacillota; class Bacilli; order Lactobacillales; family Enterococcaceae; genus Enterococcus; species Enterococcus sp. AZ149. Next base: position 2,858,733 of record NZ_JBIORO010000001.1, on the reverse strand, counting down.
GGATCCATGCCGGCGGAACCTTCGATTGCAGCGGCGATTGCCGTACCGGTAGCTTTGCTAGGAAATCTGCAACCAGAAGCAGCGATTGCTGTTGCCGTACCTGTTGGTTTGCTTGGGAGTTATTTATATCAGTTCCGTTTCTTTATCAATACCTTCTTAGGAAAATATACGGATAAAGCAGTGGAAGATCTTAATGACAAAGCAATGACTCGTTCAATAATTTTATACCCAACGCTGGCTTCATTTATTTTATTTGTTCCGCTGGTATTTATTGCACTTTATTTAGGCGCTCCACTGATTGCTGATGTCATCAATGCTCTTGAGGGGACAGTCGTTATCCATATTTTAGAAGTAGTCGGCGGCGGATTGGCAGCGATCGGGATTGCAACTACCGTCTATGTGATCGGTCGAAAAGATTATATGGTCTTTTTCTTCTTGGCCTATTTCATGAGTGTAGTTTTCAGTTCGCTGGAAATTACCATGGTCACCTATGCGATTTTTGGTATTTTGATCGCGTTGATTTTTGTTCAGTCACAAAAAGGAAAATTGGCCCCAGCCCCAGAAACGAATACAGCATCACCATCCTTTGATGATGACGATGACTATGATGACGGGTTCTAATCGATAAGGAGGAGCAGTAATGACCGAAATAATTCAAAAAGCGCAAGGCGCACCGGAAGAAATCACGAAGAAAGATGTCACAAAAGCATACCTAAGATGGCATTTCGCCAATGAGATCCCGCATTCGTTTGAACGGTATTTATCACCATCGCTTTTATACGCCATGATGCCGATTTTGCGCAAACTTTACAAAGACGATGAGGCACTGAAAGCTGCCTACAAACGCCAACTGTTGTTTTTCAATACCCAGCTAAGTTGGGGTGGCGGTGTTATTACTGGGCTGATGTCATCAATGGAACAACAGCGAGCCGAGGAAGAGCATGAGAAAAAAGAGATCTTGATGCAGGATGATCTAATGTACAACACGAAAGCTGGTTTGATGGGTGCTTTAGCAGGAATCGGGGATGCCATCGACTCAGGAACCGTTCAATATATCTTTATTGCGATTGCCGTCCCTTGGGCACAGCAAGGAAGTCCGCTAGGTGCGTTGTTTCCGTTCATTTGCTTTGCACTGTATCAAGTTTCTCTAGGAATGTTTTTTGCCCGCCAAGCGTTCTCAATGGGACGCAACGCAACTGGCTTGATGCAGAGTACAGGTGTTCAAACTGCCATTGAAACACTGTCGGTTCTCGGTTTGTTTATGATGGGGGTTCTGGCTGGAAACTATGTCAAAGTCAGTTCTTCGCTGCAGTTTGATATTTCTGGACGAGAATTTATTATCCAAGATATCCTTGATCAGATTGTACCAGGGATCTTGCCGTTAGCAGTTGTAATGGGCGTCTACTGGTTCTATACAAAGAAAGGATTAAAAGTCACGCAAGCATTGCTATGGCTGACTTTGATTCTGATTATTTTAGCCGGTGTCGGTATTTTATAAGAAAAGGAAGTGTCAACAATGGGTGTAGTAAATTTAGCACGAGTAGATGAACGATTGATCCATGGGCAGGTCATGATGACCTTGTCGCAAAAAAGCGGAGTCAACTCGATCTTTGTAGTGGATGAGGTAGTAGCTAAGGATAAGTTCATGCGGGAATTATACAAAAATGCCGGTAGCCGCACAGGGCAAAAAACGATCGTCGTTACACCAGAAAAAGCCAAATTTTACTGGGATGAATACAACTTCAAAGATTACAACTGTATTTTGATCGCTAAAACCGTCAGTGTGATGTACGACTTAGTCAAACACGGCGTGCCAATGAAAGAATTGAACATAGGCGGTATCGCCCAAAAAGATCCCGAGAAAGATCTCTTGGTAACAAAATCTGTTTATTTAAATCAAGCTGATGCGCAAAAACTCAAAGAAATGAACGAAGCGTACGGTGTGGAATCAATCTATTTTCAAGCAACACCTTCTGCACCGAAATCAACCCTTAAAGATGTGTTGAAGCAGTTCAATTTGTAATCATTGAGCGCGTTCGTCATCTGTTGAAGAGGAAGGCGGAGGGTCTTATAAAAATAGAGTTCCTCCTTCCTTGTCAGTAATTTGTGAATAGGAGAATCCGCCATGAATCAAACAGAAGCATTTCGTGATTGGCTTTTTCGTTATCGATATGTCTATCGGTCGCGATCAACGGATAAAAGCAAACAAAGATTTTTGAAGGCACTCATCGCGGATATCATTCCATTTCGCAAAGACCTTCAGGTGATCGAGTATGATCACACGAAAAAAAACGCCTCACGCAATTTGTATGTTGGTGATCTGACCAAAGCAAAACGGATCATCTGCACATATTATGATACACCGCCAGAGCATTTCGGCGATTACCATTTTTTTGATCGGCAAGAGCAAGGCCGTAAAACAAATCAATTTATTCTGACTGCTTCAGCAGTGATGATTCTTTTAGGGTTGTTAGGTACCTGGCTTTATATCCACTTTGCCTCAGGGAGATTTCCCTTATTGTCTTGGCAAACAGCGCTTTTTGCTTCAGGGGTCGGTATTTATTTTCTGCTATTAAATCGCGTAAGCCGCGGGGCAGGATTTCAGCAAAATCTAACCCGCAATACCTCCTCTATCTTAGCGCTGCTGTCCCTAATCAGTCAAAACAGTCAAACAACGACGGCCTTCGCATTTCTTGATGAAGGAAGTTACGGAGAACGCGGGTTGGAAGTGTTACGTGATTCAGTAAGGCCGAATGCGAAGATTTATTATTTAGATTCTATTGGTGCCGATGCTCCGATTCGAGCTATCGGCAAGCAATTCAATGAAGGGCAACTCCAGCAGTTGTCAATCGAACACAGTAGTGAAGCAATGGGCAGCATCAACTATCTGTTTTGTGCAGAAAAGCAACAGGATCAGACGTATGTGTTGCCTAAAAAACAATTAAAGCAAAAAGAGCTGAATAGTAGGAATATGCAAAAAGTCCTTGCGTTATTTGGTTAGGAAGCGAAAAAGGAGGAACAACATTTGTTAGGAATCGTATTGGCAACTCACGGACAGCTGAGTACTGGTTTTAAAGATGCCGCAGAGGTGATCATGGGCAGTGTCGAAAATATTGCGGTCGTTAATTTGAACCACGGAGAGGATATTCAACTTCTGGGAAACAAAATCCATGAAGCAATCCATGAAACAGATCAAGGGGACGGTGTCGTGGTGTTTGCTGATCTATTGAGTGCCAGTCCCTACAATCAGTCGGTTGTAACGATCAATCAATTAGATGAACCACTTCAGGAAAAGACGTATGTGATCGGCGGAGTGAATCTACCGATGGTATTAGAAGCAATCAATCATCAATTTTTGGCGACACCGATTGAACAGGCGGTGGCAGCAGTGATCCAGCAAGGAGAAAACAGTGTAGCGATTTGGCACAATTCTTCAGCAGGTGATAGTAGCGAAGAAACTGATGAGGACGATGATTTTTAAAAACGAAAGGGTGACAGCAAATGCAATGGGGGTTTCGATGGTACGGGGAAGGGGATACGATCCCGTTAACGAATATTCGACAAATTCCAGGAATGCACGGCATTGTAGGAACACTTCTGAATAAAATGCCCGGAGATGTCTGGGAGATTTCCGAAATCAACGCACTAAAAGCATCAATTGAAAAAGAGCATCTTTCGCTATTAGGGATTGAGAGTGTCGCGATCCACGATGCGATCAAAGCTGGAACAGAGGAACGGGATCACTACATCGATCAATATATTCAAACGATTCGGAATTTAGCAGCTTGTGATGTACATATGATCTGCTATAGCTTCAAACCGATCTTCGGCTGGGCAAAAACAAACCTATTTTATCAAAACGAGGATGGCAGCTTCTCCTTGCTCTATGATCAAGCCGTTGTGGATGATATGGAACCTAGTGAGATGTATACGCTAATCCATAGCCAATCAAAAGGCTTTAAATTGCCAGGCTGGGAAGAAGAACGACTGAAAAAGTTCCAGCGTTTGATGGCAACTTATGAAGGGGTCACTCAAGAGATCCTCTTTGATAACTTAAGCTATTTCTTAAAGCGGATCATTCCTGTGTGTGAAGAAGTAGATGTGAAAATGGCGATCCATCCGGACGATCCACCTTGGGAAATTTTTGGTTTGCCACGGATCACCAAAAATTTAGAGGACTTGAAAAAAATCATGGCCATCGTGGATTCGCCTTATAATGGGGTGACGTTGTGCACCGGTTCGTTAGGTGCCGATCCAGAAAACGACATGGTGGAGATCGTTCATGGCTTAAAAGGCCGCATCAACTTTGTTCATTTTCGCAATGTGTTGTTTATGGGGGAACGCAAATTTAAAGAATCTGCCCATCTTTCCACTGAAGGATCGTTAGATATGTATGCCATTATGAAAGCCTTGGTTGAGGTCGGTTTTGATGGTGTCATCCGTCCTGATCACGGGCGGACGATCTGGGGGGAAGTGGCGATGCCAGGCTATGGTCTGTATGATCGCGCGATTGGTATCAGTTATCTTCAAGGGCTTCATGAAGCCGTCTTGAAAGAGCAAATGCAATCGAGGGGAACGAAGGGAGGAGAGAGCGTATGACACTCTATGAACAATTGGCAAAAACAAGGGTGTTGCCTCTTTACACTGCAACAGACCTTACCTATTTGCCAGTAGTAGAATCACTGCTGATTGAGCATGAACTGTATTTTATTGAAGTGACCTTCCGCAGTGACCTTGCTTTAGAAGCGATTGAAAAACTCTCTCAATCGGGCAAATTGATCGTAGGCGCAGGCACGGTCCGCACCTTAGAACAAGCGAAAGCAGCGGTTGAGAAAGGGGCGCGCTTTATTGTTTCCCCTGCTCTTATACCTGATGTGGTGGAATTTTGTCTTGCCGAAAACATTCCAGTGTTTCCAGGGACAGCTACCCCCAATGACATTCAACGGGCAACGGATTATGGCTTATCAGTTGTGAAATTTTTCCCTGCGGATATCTACGGGGGCTTGTCGGCAATCAAAGCCCTCAGTGGTCCGTTTTACGATATTCGATTTGTCCCAACTGGCGGAATCACTCTCGAAAATGTTCAAGACTATTTATCTGATCCGCAAGTATTAGCGGTTGGCGGCTCCTTCATTCTGTCAGAAGCGCTAGTAAAAGAAGGGCGGGAAAAGGCTGACAGCCATTTGGCGCATGTAAAATCATTGCTAAGTTGAGCAGTCAGCTGTATATAAACAAGATGAAGCAATGGGTGCCAAAGGATTTTGGTACCATTGCTTTTTTATTCGCAGAAAAGCAAAGGAGGCCATAGGATGGAGAAGATAAAACTGGTGATTTTTGATATGGACGGTTTGATGTTTGAAACTGGTCGGTTAGCTTACCGCGCCTATTTAAGAGCCGCGGAGGAGTATGATTTTGAAGTTTGCCAAGATGTTTATTATTACCTGACTGGCAGAACGGAAGCAGATATTCGTAAAGGGATGCAGGAACTCTATGGCAGTACGGTACCAACGGATAGGTGGCGAGAAGCGATGAATCGTCAGAAAGAAGTGATTTTAGCTGAAGAAAAACGGGTGTTCAAAAAGCCCGGCCTTCTTGAACTATTGGAAGCATTAAAAAAACAAGATTGCTTGATAGCCGTGGCGTCCTCTTCGTCGAAAGAAAAAATCAAGGCGTATTTTGAAATGGAACAGATGCCAGATTGGTTTGATACGGTGGTTTCTGGGGATCAAGTGCGAAAGGGCAAACCTGATCCAGAAATCTTTCTGACAGCATGCCAACAATTAGGCGTAAAGCCTGAAGCAGCCTTGGTATTAGAAGATTCTCTAGCCGGCATAAGAGCCGCAAAACAAGCCAAGATCCCAGCTTTTCTGATTGCGGATGATTTGAGTATTTTGCCAGTCAAGAAAAATGGGAAGTATCCTTTGCTTAAACAGCCAAAACTTGAGCAAGAAGTAGCTGCACAGGTGAAAACTTTTTCTGATCTGACGGAAGTCAGAGACTGGCTAGTCGTGAATCATTTTTCTTGGCCTTGATCGATGTTCCAAGAAGCTTCGATAAAGCAAACGGCATTAAGCAAGAACATACGGTGCTATAAATCAGGCATAGCGTTGCGGAATCGGTAAAACAACAAAGGTTCATTTTGGCAATTGGTCTTTTCCTGCTCATTTCTCTATGAAGAAGGGGAGAGTTAGAATGTTTTTCACTACTTTCTGGGAACGTGGCAAAAGGCTGACTAGAAAAACGAGTAAGATTGTAGCAGCTCACTTTATAGGTAAGTGAAGCTGCTTTTTTGCGCTATTCCTTCAGCAACGAAAAATGAGCATTGTGTGTTAAGCGGTATTCTTTCGGAGTCAGTGAGGTCAAAGCTTTGAAATTTCGATTGAAGGTTCGCACATTTTGAAAGCCAGCCTGTTCTGCTACTTCCGTAATCGGCAAGAGACTATGAGTCAGCAAAAAAGAGGCATGGCGAATTCTTGCTTGATTCAAAAGCCGAGGAAAGGTGCTTTTCAATTTCTCAGTGATCATTCTGGAAACGTAGACGCTACTATAACCGATACTGCTGCTTAGTTTTTCGAGCGTCAGCTCTTCTTTGAAGTGTGACTCGATATAGGCAAGCAGCTGGATCAGGATATCCTCTTGGTTTTTGGCTGGTAGTAAAGTCGTTTGGTGCTCAAAAAGGTAAAGGACTTGATACAGTGCCGATTTTCGTAAATAGAGGGAATCCGTTTCAAATAAAGGATAATACAGCTGATTTGCGACAGACGAATCAATGGTGATAACGGGATCTGACAAAGCGAAATCTTTGGTTTTGGCATAAAAATCTGGAATAAACTCCGGCGAAAAAACCAGAATATGCAGTTGTGATTCCTTAGGGGTTTCGATGGCATGGGTCTGGTAAGGCATGACTAATAACACTTGGCCAGTTGTAAGGACATAGGGACTTTCTTCGATTTTGACAACCGCTTCGCCGTCACTACAAAAAAGCAATTCAAAGGAACGATGAAAATGTTCCATGTAATTAAGCGAGTAGGGATGGTAACTGGAAACGCCTAGGTATTCGCCGAAATGGTATTCTTCTAAAATAGTCACGCGATCTATCCTCCATTTTTTGTCTATCGATGTGTGGAAATCGTCCTGTGAATGATAGCGATTTCATTCTATAATTATGACAGTTCAGCTGAAGAAAGTAAATAGAACAATGATTAGTGAATATTTTTAAAATGAGCTGCAGCAGCAAGTTTCTTTTTTTTGTTAGGTATATTAGTAAAGAAAACTTACTAACTGGATGAAGCTCATTCCTACTGACACTCAGTTGAATCACAAAATGCCAAAAAGGGAAAGAGGAGGAAATTTTTTTGATTACCAATCCGATACTAACAGGCTTTCATCCAGACCCGAGTATTTGTCGTGCAGGAGAAGATTATTACATTGCTACGTCGACCTTTGAATGGTTTCCAGGTGTGCGCATCTTCCATTCGAAGGATTTGAAGAACTGGCGCTTGATCAGTACACCAGTCAATCGTGTCAGTCAGTTGAATATGCTGGGAAACCCAGATTCTGGGGGTGTTTGGGCGCCAAACTTAAGTTACAGTGATGGTCGTTTTTGGTTGATTTATTCAGATGTCAAAACACAATCTAATAGTTGGAAAGATGTGAACAATTATTTGATCACCTGTGAGACCATTGATGGGGATTGGTCAGAACCAATCTATATGAATTCTTCTGGTTTCGATCCCTCGTTATTTCATGACGACGACGGCAAAAAATATTTTTTGAACATGGTTTGGGATTATCGTCCGACAAACCATTCCTTTTATGGGATCGCTCTCCAAGAGTTTGATTGGCAAGCCAAGAAATTGGTGGGGCAGCCCAAAATCATCTTCAAAGGAACAGAGCGCAAATTGACGGAAGCACCGGTTATGTATAAAGTGAACGGCTATTATTATTTATTGACGGCAGAAGGCGGCACCAAGTTTGAACATGCAAGTACCATCGCTCGTGGGACGCACATCGAAGGGCCTTATGAAGTTCATCCTCAAAACCCTCTGATCAGTTCCTGGGGACAGCCAGAGATCCTGCTACAAAAAGCTGGCCATGGTTCATTTGTGAAAACGCAGACCGATGAATGGTATTTTGTTCACTTAACAGGGCGAGCGCTGAAGTATCCAGAAACGCCCCTCTTAGAAAATCGCGGCTATTGCCCGCTCGGACGAGAAACAGCGATCCAGTCTGTTTATTGGGAAAATGATTGGCCGTATATCACAGGCGGAAACTTTCCAAAAGAGGAAGTCCCACAGCCACAGCTGCCCGAACATCCGTGGGAAACAGAATCAGGCTTTGATGATTTTGAAGAGGCGTCGTTGGCACCAGTGTTTCAAACCTTGCGGATTCCTTTTTCTGAGGAAATCGGTAGTTTGACCGCACGACCAGGGTACTTGCGCTTGTATGGGCGAGAGTCGTTCAATTCCTTGTTCCATCAAGCACTGGTGGCAAGAAGATGGAGCGATTTTCGTTTCGAAGCAACGACTGCCGTCGAATTTTCACCGAACTCGTTTCTACAGTTAGCAGGCATGACGAATTACTACAATACACAAAACTGGTCGGCGATCTACATCACTCATGATGAGACGAAAGGCAGAATCATCACTGTATTGACAAGCGAAAAGGGCCAACTGAAGAGTCAAAAAGCACCAGAAGTTGTGATACCAGCCGATGTACAAACAGTCTACTTCAAAACGATCGTTAATTATGCCCACTATCAATACGCGTACTCGTTTGATCAAAAAGAGTGGCAGGTCATCGATCAGCTATTTGACAGCTTGCAATTGTCTGACGACTATGTAGCAGAACATTACGGTGGGTTCTTTACAGGGGCTTTTGTAGGGATGTTTGCGATTGATACGACCGGCAATCGTTTGGCGGCTGATTTTGATTCATTTGACTATCAAAAAATCGAGGAGGAAGAAAGATGAAAAATTGGAAACGGGTCTTACAAACAGTGTCATTGGCGGGCTTAGCAGCTTTTATGCTTAGTGGCTGCGGGAATGGTTCTGGAAACAGCAGCTCAGATAATAGCGCAACGGGAAGTAGTGGCAAGGATGAACTCGTGGTTTGGACCTTTACTTCAGAATTATCAACGATGATCAATGATTACTATTTGCCGGCGCATGACGACTTGGCCTATGACATTCGGATCGTGGAGATTCCTTCTGACCAATTCGAGACCAAGCTCGATCCGATTCTCGGTTCCAAAGATGCACCAGATGTGATTGCTTTAGAATCTGCCTTTGTCAAAAAATATGTGGAATCAGGCATGATGGCAGACCTTGGTTCACTGGGGCTTGATGAAGCCTCAGCAGATACGTATCAATATGTCAAAGACGTAGGGACTTCAAAAGACGGGGTTCTTCATGCCTTGGCTTGGCAAGCTGCTCCTGGCGGGTTTTATTACCGGGCATCGATGGCAGAAGAGCTGCTAGGAATCGATGATCCAGCGGCTGCGCAAGCGGCCTTGTCAGACTATGACAAGTTCTATGAGCAAGCCAAAGCAGTCAAAGAAAAAAGTGGTGGAACCACCTATATGATCTCTAGTGTCCAAGATTTGGCGAAGCCTTTTTATGGTCAACGCGAACATGGCTGGGTTGAAGACGGCAAATTAGTGATCGACGACAGTTTGTATGACTTGTTGGATGTATCACGAAAATTTGTAGAAGAAGGCCTGACACAAGATACAGAAGGACAGTCAGAAGCTTGGTTTGCTGGAATGAATGGCGACAATGTATTCGGTTATAGTTTGCCGACATGGGGGCTGCACTATTGGTTAAAACCAAATGCGACAGCTGCCGATAACTCCAGCTCAACAGAAGGCGACTGGCGCATGATCCAAGGACCTTCGTCGTGGTTCTGGGGCGGCACATGGATCGGTGCTACGGCAAATTCTGAGATGCAAGAAGAAGCTGCGCAATTGGTGGCTTACTTGACCACAGATCAAGCATTTTTAAAACAATGGGCCGAAGATACCGGTGATTTTGTATCAAATGAGCGAGTCGTTGAAGAAATTAAAGGCGAATATGAAGAGGAATTTTTAGGCGGTCAAAACCACTATGCAGAATTTGCCGATATGGTTCAAGACATCAACGCGAAAATTCTGACCGAGTATGACCAGACGATTGAAACCCTCTTTACGGATAGTTGTTTGACACCATATTCAAAAGGTGAAGTGGATCAGGAAACGGCGATCCAAAACTTTAAAGATGCGGTCGTCAATGCTTATCCAGATGTTCAAGTAGATTAGGTGTTGTTGAAACCGGCACCGAAGACGGGGTCGGTTTCAACCTTTTCTAGGTACTATGCGCTGCTTAAATGGCTTGTCTTTACAGGCAGAAGTTGGCAGTAGAAGAAAAAAATCAGGGGGATTACGATGCAGAATAAGAGAAGATTTGAACAGTATCATCGCTATGGGCTATTATTTATCACACCATTTTTTCTAGCATTCTTGGTTTTTCAGCTTTATCCAATTCTCTATACGATTTACCTAAGCTTTACGGATCTAAAAGGGTGGAATCCAGCTGCCAATCTTGTCGGACTGGATAACTATTTTGCGATTTTTCGCAACCCGTTATTTTTAAAATCGATCAGCAATACCTTTATTTTGTGGGGCGTAAACTTTGTCCCTCAAATTGGCTTGGCTCTGTTGCTGGCGGCATGGTTTACCAATATCAAGTTGCGTTTGCGGGGGAAAGGCTTCTTCAAAGTCGCTTTTTACTTACCCAACATCATTACTGCCGCTTCAGTAGCAATCTTATTTTTCGTTTTGTTCAGTTTTCCGTTAGGTCCGATCAACCTAGTCTTGCAGCATTTCGGTGTTTTGGACCAGCCCTATGACTTTTTCCGTAGTGAAACGGGCACTCGGCTGATCGTTTCCTTTATCCAATTTTGGATGTGGTATGGTCAGACAACGATCGTTTTGGTTTCGGGCATTTTGAGCATTGATGATGCTCTTTTTGAATCAGCAATGGTCGATGGAGCCAATGATGGTCAAATTTTCCGCAAGATCACGCTGCCTTTGTTAAAACCAATCTTGCTTTATACATTGGTGACGTCTTTGATTGGCGGCTTGCAAATGTTCGACATTCCTTTTTTGCTGACAAACGGCAATCCCAACAATAGTGTCTTAACGATCACGATGTTTATCTACAACCAAGCCTTTACCGGGAGTCGGAATTTCAACGTTGCCGCAACCGCGTCGGTGCTATTATTGGTACTTTCGATCGTATTAAGCACGTTATTGTTTCAATTTTTCAAAGAAAACAGCAAAGTGGGGCGAAAATAAATGGAAAATAGCTATCGAGCAAAACGATTGTTGATCTATGTCTTTTTGGTGTTGCTGACCATCTTAAGTATTCTGCCGTTTTGGGTCGTCTTAGTCAATGCGACCCGTTCAGCAGAACAGATCCAGCAAGGGCTGTCCTTGTGGCCTGGCGGTAATCTCCAATACAACTGGTCCGTCTTAATGGGCAGAGGCTTCAATGTTTTCAATGGATTTAAAAATAGTTTCTTGATTGCGGCTGGCGCTACCGTTCTCAATGTATATTTTTCGGCATTGACAGCTTATGGCGTGATCGCCTATGAGTTTCGTGGCAAGAAAGTCCTGTTTGCTGTCATTCTTGGGCTGATCATGATCCCTCAGCAAATTAGCATGATCGGTTTTTATCAATTTATGAATCGCTTAGGGCTCTTAAATAATTTTCTGCCATTGATTTTACCAGCGATCGCATCACCTGCTACCGTTTTTTTCTTAAAGCAATACTTAGAAACGATCTATCATCCTGATTTGGCAGATTCTGCTCGTTTGGACGGAGCCGGCGAAATCAAAATTTTCCATCGCATCATGTTGCCCTTGATGAAACCGGGCTTAGCCACCATGGCGATTTTCTCGTTCGTGACCTCGTGGAATAATTTCTTGATGCCCTTGATCTTGATCAACGATACGGAAAAGTATACGTTGCCGATGCTGGTCCAATTGCTGAAAACTGATGTTTACCGTACTGAATTTGGCAGTATGTATCTAGGGATCTCATTAAGTATTATTCCTTTATTGCTGATTTACCTGTTTCTATCGAAATACATCGTGGGCGGTGTGACGGCTGGCGGAATCAAAGGATAGCGAGACCTTTTTTCCCAAAAGAAAACGCTGGACTGAGTCTTCAGTCCAGCATTCATTTAATGGATCACACGGGAGAGATCAAGTGCTGCAAAGCGCAAATCGTTGATATTCAAGAAATGTTTCGCCACTAAAACGTTACCGCCAAACAGCGGGGCTTGATCGCCTAATCGGCTGTTTTTGATCTTCGTGTTTTTGGTGAACTGGCTGGTCAATTTTTGTTGCAGCGCCAGTAATAAATCAGGAATTTTGCGATAGACCGAGCTGTTGATATAGACTTCTTCGGGATCAGAAAAAGTGATGACATTGTTTAGCCCAATACTAAGAAACTCAACATTTTGTTGCGCCAATTCGACTGCTGATTTTTCTCCGGCATGATAGGCTTGTGCAAAGGTATCCGAATTAACGAACGCTGTTTTTGTATAGTGACTGTAGGTGTCAAACAAGACTTTGTTCGACGCATATTGCTCTAAGCAGCCTCGATTGCCGCAAGGGCACAAGTTGCCGTGAGGAAAGAGCGTAGAATGGCCAACTTCCCCCGCCATGCCGTGAGTACCGGTTTGTAGCTGCCCATCAACGATGATTCCGACACCGATCCCACTATGGACGCTGACGCTCAGTAAATTCGTGGAATCAGAAGAAAAACAGTACTCGCCTAAAGCCGTCAGATTGGCTTCGTTTTCTATATAGACCGCCGTATTGTATTTTTGGCTCAAAGGGGCGATCAAATCAAAGTGTTCCAAGTCGTAGTAGGGGGCAAAGGTGACCGTCTGATTGTGAACGATGCCGTGGATCGCCAAACAGATTCCTACTAATCCATGAGTGGTTTGCGGCATTTGCGGCCAAAATTCTTTCATCATAGAATCGATCGTCGCCAGTACATTTTCTTTGGTGATCAATTCATGGGAATGATCGGCGGAGGCGATCATCTCGCCATTGATATAAGAAAGCATTCCACGAACATAGTTATAGCCGATGTCAAAGGTAACAGCTAAGCTGCTGCGGTGATTGAATTGCAATTGAATCGGTTTGCGACCACCGATCGAAGTGGAATCCCCAATGCCGACTTCGCGAACGAAGTCCGTGTCGATCAGTTTTTTTGTTATTTGAGAAACAGACGCTTTATTGAGATGGGTCAAATTTGACACTTCCGCTCGTGACACATTTTCATTGTCAATGATCGTCTTCAATACAGCCGCTTCATTTTGTTCGCGTATGCCCATTTTATTGATAATCATGTGTTCTCCTCTTCATAGATGTGATTAGTGTTAGTTTACCGTGCAAATTAATATTGTGCAAGCTGAAGAATAAAGAAAAGACGAAGAATGTAGAAGCAGCAGTTTGAGAACGAAAATCATAGAAAGATTTGTTGAAAGCGCTTGACAGGAATGCGAGAATCGTTTACTATCCAATTAGTTAGTTTTGAATGCTAATTAACCGATTGAGAGGCAATGGTTAACTGCTTCAAACAGAGGAAGGAGAGAAGAGATGGCTTATTTTTTAGGGTTGGATCTAGGAACAAGTGCGTTAAAAGGCTTAGTTTTTGATCAAACCGGGGAACTCCAAGGAACAGCAAGTGTTGACTATCCATTGTCATCCCCTAGACCGGGGTTCAGTGAGCAAGAGCCTGTGCATTGGCAAGAGGCGGCAGATAAGGTAATCAAAACCTTGATCCAGCAGCTTCCAACGTTGCAGAAAGAATTGATCGGCATCAGCTTTTCCGGGCAAATGCATAGTCTTGTTTTATTGGATGAAGAAAACCGAGTCATTCGCCCGGCAATATTATGGAATGACGTTCGAACCACCAAACAATGTCAAGCGATCATGGCATCCTTTGGAGAGGAAATAAAAGAAATCACCAAGAATGTTGCTTTGGAAGGGTTCACCTTACCCAAAATTTTATGGGTCCAAGAACACGAGCCTGAACATTGGCAACAAGTTCGTCACATGATGCTGCCAAAAGACTACTTGGCTTTTTGGCTGACAGGTAACTATTCGATGGATTATTCTGATGCGGCGGGTACGTTACTGCTGGATATCGAAAAGAAGTGCTGGTCTGAAGCCATTCTAGGAAAATTCGCAATCGCATCGGATTTACTGCCGCCGCTTTTTGAATCAGCAGCGCCTGTAGGGCAAATGCGAAAAGAACTGCAAGAAGCCTTTGGCTTTGAACAAGAGGTGACGATCTATGCAGGTGGCGCAGACAATGCCTGTGCTGCATTAGGGTCCGGGATCATCGCCGAAGGTGTCGGCATGGTGTCGATTGGCACTAGCGGTGTGTTCTTATCCTTTGAAGAAGCGCAAGAGGTTGATTATCAAGGCGATCTACACCTTTTCCGTCATGCGATCAAAGACAAGTTGTATTCAATGGGGGTCACTTTAGCCGCTGGAAATTCCTTAAGCTGGTATCGTGATACGTTTGCCCCAAACCAATCGTTTCAGGAATTGCTTTCAGCGATCAGTGAGGTAAAACCGGGGGCAGAAGGCCTGCTGTTTACGCCTTATATCGTGGGCGAACGCACACCACATACCGACAGCCAAATCAGGGGAAGTTTTATTGGTATTGACACACGGCATCGCGAAAAGCATTTCAGTCGTGCCGTCTTAGAAGGGATCACCTTCTCTCTGAAAGATTCCCAAATGATCATGGAAGAACGAGCACAGCGGAAATTCACCCAGATCGTTTCTGTGGGGGGCGGTGCGAAAAATGCCGAATGGCTGCAAATGCAAGCCGATATTTTTAATGCAGAAATGCTGACTTTATCTACTGAACAAGGTCCAGGTATGGGCGCAGCAATGCTGGCAGCAATCGGCAGTGGCATTTATCCAGATGCGGCCGCTTGTGTTAACACCTTTGTCAAATACAGCAAGGCAATTGCACCGATTCCTGAAAATGTCGCCAAATACCAAGAAATTTATGCGATCTACCGGACCGTCTACCAGCAGACCGCGCCTATCTGCCATGCGTTGGCGCAGCTCGAATAGCGTAATGGCAGCAGACAATTTGTTTGATCAAAGCGAGGAATCGTTATTGGTTCTAAATGATTGGAACTAAGTAAGTTAGTTTATTACACTAAAAAACATAAAATGGAGGCAACAACAATGACTTATTTCCCAGAAATCGAAAAAATCCGCTACGAAGGTCCTAAAACAGACAATATGTTTGCATTTCGCCATTACGATGCCGAAGAAGTTGTTTTAGGCAAGAAAATGAAAGATCATCTACGTTTTGCAATTGCCTATTGGCACACCATGACGCAAGATGGTTCCGATCCTTTCGGCGCACCCGTCAACAAACGGACGTGGATCGGTGACACCGAAATGGAAACGGCGAAAAATCGAGTAGAAGCTTTTTTTGAGATTTGCGAAAAATTAGGGGCAGAGTTCTTCTGTTTCCATGATGTTGACGTGGCACCTGCGGGAGAAACGTTAGAAGAATTTTTCCAAAACTTAGACGAAATCACCGATTTGATCAAAGAAAAAATGGAACAAACGGGGATCAAACTCTTATGGAATACAGCAAATATGTTCTCACACCCTCGTTTCAACAACGGCGCTGCTTCCACCAATAATGCGGAAGTTTACGCGTATGCAGCAGCCCAAGTTAAAAAAGGCTTAGATATCTCGAAAAAATTAGGCGGTGAAAACTATGTCTTCTGGGGCGGCCGTGAAGGCTATGAAACCTTGTTGAATACAGACATGAAATTTGAACAAGACAACATCGCCCGTCTATTCAAAATGGCGATCGCTTATGGCGAAAAAATCGGTCATAAACCGCAGTTCTTATTAGAGCCGAAACCAAAAGAACCATCAAAGCACCAATATGATTTTGATGCAGCGACAACGATGGCCTTCATTCAGCACTACGGCTTAGAAGGAGATTTCAAATTAAACCTAGAAGCCAATCATGCAACATTAGCTGGCCATACCTTTGAACATGAAATCGCCGTTGCCCGTAGCTATAACGCATTAGGCTCACTGGATGCCAACCAAGGAGATATGCTGTTAGGATGGGATACGGATGAATTTCCAACCAACGTTTTTGACTCGACACTCGCTTTATACGAAGTCTTAGAAAACGGCGGCATCGCACCGGGAGGAATCAACTTCGATTCTAAAGTCCGTCGTTCGTCATTTGAAATGGAAGATCTGTTGTTAGCCCACATCGCTGGTATGGATACGTATGCCCGAGCGTTAAAAGCAGCAGCGAAACTGAAAGAAGACCGCTTCTTAGACGAGTTGAAGGAAAAACGGTACGCCTCGTTCCAAGAAGGCATCGGAGCGAAGATCGTTGCTGATGAGGAAAACTTAGAAACACTGACAGATTACGCATTGGCGCATGATCAAATCGAATTAGAATCCAGCCACATTGAATATGTGAAATCTCGTTTGAATGATTACCTGTTTTAATAAGAAACGACTGTCGTTCTGAGGAGCGACAGTTTTTTCACCTAAAAAATATCTTTTGGCAATTGTTACGAATCAACCAAATTATGATACGATAAAATGTAACCGATTTAACTCGGTTTAGGAATTGAAGGAGGCAACTTGATGTTTCACACAAACTTAGATCCTTTCCCAGAAAACTTCTTATGGGGGGCGGCTTCGGCGGCCTATCAAATTGAAGGTGCATGGGCAGAAGACGGCAAAGGTCCGTCGATTTGGGATACCTATGCCCAAATTCCCGGCAATACCTTTGAGGAAACCAACGGCAAAGTGGCGATCGATCACTACCATCGATACAAAGAAGATGTTGCCTTGATGAAGCAAATGGGCTTGAAAGCCTATCGCTTCAGCGTGGCGTGGTCGCGAATCGTGCCTGATGGCGAAGGTGCGGTCAATGAAGCTGGTGTGGCGTTTTACGAAAAGCTGGTGGACGAATTGCTTCGGCAAGGAGTAGAACCGATTTTGACGCTGTATCATTGGGATCTTCCTCAGGCTTTGCAAGACAAATACCAAGGATGGGAGGGACGAGAAACAGCAGCGGCATTTGAACGGTATTGCCGAATCCTTTTTGAACGCTTAGGAAAGAAAGTCACCTATTGGGTCACCATGAATGAACAAAATGTCTTCACTTCTCTTGGGTACCGTTGGGCGGCACATCCACCGGGCTTGAAGGACTTAAAACGGATGTATGCAGCCAATCATATCATCAACCTTGCCAATGCAAAGGCAATTAATTTGTTCCATGAGCTGGTTCCACAGGGCAAGATTGGTCCAAGTTTTGGCTATGGTCCGATGTATCCGTTTAGCTGTGACCCAGAAGATGTGCTGGCTGCAGAAAATGGCGAAGCCTTCAACAACGCGTGGTTTTTAGATGTCTATTGCAAAGGCGAATACCCGAAATTTGTCTACAAGCAATTAGCCAAAGTCGGTCTGGCTCCTGAAGTCACTTCAGAAGATCAAGCACTATTAAAACAGGCAAAACCTGACTTCTTAGGGATCAATTACTATCACGGTGGAACGGCCCAACAAAACAATTTGCAAAAGCAGTCAGCTGAAAAGAAAGAATTTTCTAAAGTCGATCCGTATTTGATGCAAGCGGCAGCTGGCGAGTTCTCACCAGAAGAAACCATGTTTGCGACGGCGGAAAATCCCCACTTGAAAAAAACAGATTGGGGCTGGGAGATCGATCCCGTTGGTTTCCGTGTAGCCTTGCGACGTATCCAAGCCAATTATGACTTGCCGATTTTTATTACTGAAAATGGGTTAGGCGCCATCGATCAATTGACAGAAGACAAACAGATCCATGATCCATACCGCATTACCTATTTGCAGGAACATCTGGCGGAACTGCAAAAGGCTATCACGGATGGGGTTGAGCTGATCGGCTATTGTGCTTGGTCCTTTACAGATCTACTAAGTTGGTTGAATGGATACCAAAAACGCTATGGGTTTGTTTATGTCGATCGCGACAATCAAAACGAACGTCAGTTGGCGCGCATCCCGAAGGATAGTTTTTATTGGTATCAAGAGGTGATTCGCACCAATGGGGCAAGTTTGACAAGTGAAACATGATGTAACGAAGGAGTAGCTGAAAATGGAGGTTGGAAAATGCGTAAAGTGTTGATCGTTGATGATGAAGCATCGATCCGAAATGGACTGCCTCTGATCATCGATTGGGAATGTCTGGGGTATCAAATTGTCGGGTCGGCGGAAAACGGCGAAGATGGCTTGGCAATGATCCGCGAATTGAAGCCAGACGTTGTGATCGCTGATATCCGTATGCCGGGAAAAAATGGTCTTGAGATGGTGCAAGCAGCATCGGAGGAAGGGCTTTTGTTTTTTGCCATTATTTTGTCCGGCTACTCAGATTTTGACTATGCCAAGCAAGCGTTGCAACTGGGCGCTGTGACCTATTTGCTGAAACCAGTTGATGAAGAAGAGCTGATCGGTATTTTGACGAAAATCGATCAAAAAGCCAAGACCGATCAGCAGAAAAATCAGAAGAGTCAGTTGATGGAGAAATTGTTTGGCGGGGATCAAACGGGGATCAAAGACGCACAAGCCATCAAGCTATTGCGACTTTCCGAGGAGGCAGATGCCCAAAAGCTGGTTGAGAAATTGCAGGAGCAAGTGGCGCAAGTCATCACCTTGATCCATCGGCATCATCGGTATTTGGTTTTGTTAAACGAGGAACGCTTTCCCGACGAGGCGATCGATGCGTGGTGCCGCAAAAAAATGGCTCATCAAGAGATCTTGATCTCCCGCTGGTTTGCGGCGCAAGAGAACTTGAAGCCATTGATGATCGATATCCAGACATTAAGTAAATTGATTTTCTTATTTCCCAATCAAGTCATTTCTCACCATGTTTTGGATACGACCCAAGAAGCAGAAGAACGAAGCGATTTGCGTGAAGAATTAGTAAAAGCGATTTTGGCAAACGATCCGTTGGAACAGCCGTTATTCCGCTATTATCAAACCTTTTATCATTTATTGGCATTGGAAGAAGAGATCAAATGGCAAGTCAATGGCGACATCGAATGGCTGCAGCATCAAATCAGTGAAAAAGTAGCATTAGCGATCGAATGGTCGACAGACGAAGTGCATCAGCAGATTTTTCTCGCCCAAACGTTTCCGATGCTACAAGAGGTGATCACCGAAAAACTAGCAGACTTGCAAGCAACAGTCGCCAGCAGTTTGAACCAAATCGATATCATTGCAGAATTGATCCAATACACAAAAAAGCATTATCAAGAAGATTTGACCTTGAAAAAAATCGGGGAACGTTTCAATTACAATAGTGCCTATCTAGGCAAGAAGTTTCGCAAAGAAACCGGTAAAAATTATTTGGCGTTCTTGGATGAAGTACGAATGGAAAAAGCGGTGGAAATCTTACGTCATTCCAATCTAATGGTCTACGAAGTTGCTGAATTGGTGGGCTACAGCAATGTTGATTATTTCTATAAAAAGTTCAAACAATACCATCGGGTTTCACCGAATGAGTTTCGGAAAAATGAATAACCACAAAGATGTCCGTGATTTTCTACGGACATCTATTTTTTAGGGTAACGATGACTAAATTGCTTGGTAGGCTTTCTTTTTTTTCTTTTATATAATTTAAATGAAACTGTAAGCGCTTTTTGAACGGAGGAGGAGAAATGACAGATGTACGCCTGTGCTTTGATGTAGGCGGGACCTATATCAAATTCGGGGTTTTTACCGAGAAGAATCAATGGCTGGACCGAGGCAAAATCAAAACCCCGAGTAATACGCGGGATGAATTTTTTGCTGCCTTAGCTGCCAAAATACAAGAAGTCGAGCAAGCGCATGTTATCGAAGGGATCGGGCTGAGTTTTCCTGGTTTCATTGATTCAGTCAATGGCCGAGCGATCATGGCGGGGGCGTTGGCTCCTTTACACGGCTGTGCTGTCGTACAAGAGCTACAGCAGCGTTTAACCAAGTCTTATCCGATCTGGATCGAAAATGATGCGAAATGTGCTGCTTTAGCAGAACTCTCGACCGGCAATGCTACTGACGTACAAGATTTTGTCATGATCACATTAGGCACCGGTATTGGTGGCGCGCTCGTTCATCAGCGCCAGTTGATTCACGGAAATGGGTTTCGGGCAGGAGAATTCGGAATGATGATCACTGATTTTCAAGCATCTTCTTTTGCGACCCTCCATGACCTAGCTTCAACGAGAGGACTGATTGATGCCTATCGACGGGCAAAAGCGATTCCTGAATCAGAGGAGATTTTAGGCGAAACCATCATGCAGCAGCGGTCGAGTGATCCTGAAACGCAAGAGATTCTGAAACAGTGGGCACGTTATGTCGCACTTGCGATTTACAACCTAGCTGTCACGATGAATCCCGAAAAAATACTGATCGGCGGCGGCATCAGCCAAAACCCTGATCTATTAGCTATAATCAAACAAGCAATCAATGAGAACCCCCATTGGCCGGATTTCCAAGTGCCGATAGAGACTTGTCGTTACTATAATGATTCTGGTCTGTTAGGGGCGTTGACATTGATCCAACAAGGAGGAAAAAAATGAAATTTTCAGATGGCGGTTGGTTATTTCGTGAAGGATTTGATGTGAAATTTGCGGTGCATGTCTACGATGCCCGTAAAGAAGAAAACAAATTGGTCTTATATCTGCCTTATAGCTATGTCGGGCATAAAGGGGCAACACTGGATGGCGGATTGTTAACGATGGAAGTTACTACCCCTAGAACCAATATCATTGGGATCACCCTCTACAATTATAAAGGGGTCCAAGCCAAAGCCCCCAACTTTGAATTGATGACAGAAGAGATCACTCCTGATATTTCAGAAGATGAGCAATCGTATGTTTTTCGCTCGGGAGACTTGCAAGTCGTGATCAGCAAAGAGGAAAATGTGACAGCTTCGTTTTATTACAAAGAACAGCTGATTACCCAAAGCAAACCTCGCAGCAAAGCCTTAGTGATTGATCCGCAAGCAAATACCCATATCAGCGAACAGTTGACCCTGGATGTGGGAGAAACGATTTATGGTTTAGGGGAACGCTTTACAAATTTCGTGAAGAACGGCCAAAGTGTTGATATCTGGAATGCCGACGGGGGCACTGGTACGGAGCAAGCTTACAAAAATATTCCGTTTTATGTAAGTAATAAAGGGTATGGCGTCTTTGTCAATTCACCCGACCGGGTGCAATTTGAAGTGGGGAGTGAAAAAGTTTCTCGTGTTCAATTCAGCAATCCAGGACAAACGCTGCAGTACTTTGTGATCGCCGGTGATGAGTTAAAACAAGTGATCCAGCGCTACACTGATTTGACGGGGAAACCGTCGCTGCCACCTGCGTGGTCCTTTGGGTTGTGGCTAAGTACCTCGTTCTTGACGGATTATGATGAACAAACCGTAACATCTTTTGTAGACGGTATGGCAGAACGTGAGATTCCCCTTGAGGTCTTTCATTTTGACTGCTTATGGATGAAGGAATACGAGTGGTGCAACTTCACGTGGGACGAACGAACTTTCCCAGAACCGGAAAAAATGCTGCAGCGCTTGAAAGCCAAAGGATTGAAAATCTGTGTCTGGATCAATCCGTACATTGGGCAAAAATCACCCTTGTTTGACGAAGGGATGGCCAATGGCTACTTTTTGAAACGCGCCAATGGAGATGTCTGGCAATGGGACAAATGGCAAGCAGGTTTGGCGATCGTCGACTTCACCAACCCTGAAGCGGTCGCTTGGTACAATAGCAAGCTGCGTGCCTTATTAGACATGGGTGTGGATTGCTTCAAAACGGATTTTGGTGAACGGATTCCCACCGATGCGGTGTACTATGACGGCTCTGATCCAGAAAAAATGCACAATTATTACGCCTACCTATACAATAAAGTCGTCTTTGACTTGCTGAAAGAAGTCAAGGGAGCAGAAGAAGCCATCGTTTTTGCGCGGGCAGCTTCGGTTGGTTCGCAACGCTTGCCTGTACACTGGGGTGGCGACAGTACCTCAGATTATCCATCAATGGCAGAGTCACTGCGGGCAGGTCTGTCCTTTGGGTTAGGCGGCTTTGGGTATTGGAGCCACGATATCTCAGGGTTTGAAGCTGGCTCAACCCCAGACCTTTACAAGCGCTGGACACAATTTGGTCTGCTGTCTTCCCATAGCCGTTACCATGGCAGCTGGGAATACAAAGTGCCTTGGGTTTATGACGACGAAGCCGTGGCGGTAGCCAAAGCCTTTACCAAGTTAAAATTGTCCTTGATGCCTTACTTGCAAGCTCAATCGGTGCTAACCGCCCAAACGGGGATTCCGATGATGCGGGCGATGGTCTTAGAGTTTCCTGAAGACGAGATGACCCATCATTTGGATCGCCAATACATGCTGGGGGAACACCTTTTAGTTGCGCCTATTTTTAATGATCAAGGAACGGTCTCCTTTTACGTACCGAAGACGAAGGGGCATTGGATCGACTATTTATCTGGCAAAGCTTACGAGGGCGGACGTTGGTACCAAGAAACCTATGATTATTTCCACTTGCCACTGTTAGTCCGACCAAATCAACTGATTATCGAAGGCCATGAACAAACCAAAGCAGTCTATGACTATGCCGAACATCCAACGATCCATCTCTTTGATCCGCAAGACAAGACCGCTGCGGCTATCTATGATCACCACGGTGAGTGGATTGGCGAGGTGGCTGTTGAAAGAGTCGATCAAGAACTGATCGTCAAGCTGACAGGGATCCAGCAAGCATCCTTGCAGATTCACACGACTGCTGGAAAAACGAGCCATAAGCTGACGGCTGACCAAACCACGATAAAGGAGTTCTAGATGCCGATGCGAACCATCACGAATCCAATTTTACCTGGATTTCATCCAGATCCCAGTATTTGCCGTGTCGGTGAAGACTTTTATCTGGTGACGAGTACTTTTGAATATTTTCCTGGATTACCAATTTATCACAGTAAAAACTTGGCAGACTGGCAGCTGATTTGTCATGGACTTTCGCGACCTGAGCAGCTGCAGTTATCGACGAAAAACCCCAACGCTTTTGGTCTGTATGCCCCAACCTTGCGTTTTATCAAGGACCGCTTTTACCTCGTTTGTACCAACGTTGGGGCAAACGAAGGAAGAGAAGGCAACTTTCTGATCTGGACAGATGACATCGCCGGTGAATGGTCTGACCCGATTTGGCTGGACACCCCTGGGATCGACCCGACGATTTTCGCAGATGACGATGGGCAGACCTATTACTTAGGCACCCATAAGGAGATCTATCTGCGGACGATCAATTTGGCTTCTGGAGAATTAGGTCCGCGCCAAAACATTTGGACAGGCAGCGGAGCGGCTGATCCAGAAGGCCCCCACTTGTATAAAAAAGACGGCTATTACTACCTGTTGATCTCCGAAGGTGGAACGTCCTATGGTCATATGCTGACCATGGCCCGCAGCCGTTCCTTGACGGGACCCTATGAAGCATGTTCCAATAATCCAGTGATGACCAATCGCAGTACGAATCTGCCGCTGCAAGCTGCAGGGCATGCGGACCTCGTGCAAGATATCCAAGGCAACTGGTGGGCAGTTTGTCTGGCAGTACGCCCCATCAGCTATCCTTTGAGGCATTTGTTAGGTCGGGAAACATGCCTGCTACCGGTGGACTGGTCAAACCAATGGCCGGTGTTTGGCGAGGAAGGTCACTTGCCAGAAACCGTTCAGATAGACACAGCGGTGGTACCAAAGGAAACACGGAAGGAGAGCAGCAAGCCTGATTACGTGACTTTATTCGAATGGGCCCCGACGTTGATTGAAGAAGAGCCACATGGCTTCTTGCTGCATCCTAATCAGACGGGTCTGTCCGATCAAGGCAAACTTGCCGCAGTGTTCCAACGGCAAACCGCCTTTGAGCAACAATTTCAGGCAACCTTTGATTGTCGGCAACTAACGGATGGGCAAGCAGGATTGACGGTTTTCTTAAATGCCACCCATCACTATGAGGGTTACCTGGAAAAAACAGCCATCAGTCGACAGTTGGTTTTCCGCCGACAAATCGGTTCCTTATGGAAAGTTGAAAAGAAACTGCCTTATGCAGCAGATATGGTCACCTTGCAGCTGAGCGCCGATAAAGAAACCTATCGTTTTTCTGTTCTTGATGAACAAGGACAAGCACAGCTTTTAGGCAGTGGAGAAACAAAATATCTGACCACTGAAGTCGGTGGTGTCTTTACTGGGATCATGGTGGGCTGTTACGCCAGTGCTTCTTCACCACAACAAACAGTTCGTGTGTGGGATTTCTAACCAAGCAAAAGCCCCCTTTCGATTTCTGAAACAGGAATCGAAGGGGGGCTTTACTGTTTTAGTGAAGAGAAAATGAATCTTGGCTTAGATCATGGATGCGCAAGATGACTTGTGTGCCGCTACCCAGCACACTCTCGATCGTCAAGCCGTATTCAGGTCCATAAAACATTTTGACCCGATGATTGACGTTGGCTAGCCCAATGTTCTTTTTGGCATGGGTGGAGGGCGTCTTGATTTTTTGCTGCAAGCCTTCGAGTTTTTCTGGCGGTATCCCGCTGCCGTTGTCTTGTACCACGATCACCAGATCATGGCCGTCTTTGGTGATCGTCAAACGGACAAACCCTGGATAGGTGATGCCTTCCAAGCCATGGGAGATGGCGTTTTCCACCAATGGTTGAATCAGGAGGGGCAATATTTGGACTTCTTTTTGGTCGATCTCATTGGAGACTGAATAGGAAAAGTTGACTCGATCGCCAAAGCGCATCCGCTGGATCTTGACATATACGTGAACGGCATCTAAGGACTCTTCTAAACTCGTTCGCTTGGTTCCGTGGGCTTCTAGCGTATAGCGCATCGATTTTGCCAGTAATTTGATGGCGTAAACGACGTCAGAATTGCCGGAAGTCAGCGCCATCATGCGAATCGTTTCTAACGTGTTGAACAAAAAGTGGGGATTGATCTGCCCCGCTAAGATATTAAATTCCATTTGCTGTTGTTGAGTCAACAGCTCTTGCTGCGCCAGACGCGAACGGTAGATCTCTTCTTCTTTTTTCTTGATTCGTTGAATGATCTTATGGAAATCAAGAGAGATCTGAGAAATTTCGTCTTCGCCGCTAATATTTTGAAAGAAATCATAATCCTCGATCGAGGCAAAGTAGACCGCCTGCTGCAGTTGAGAAATTCGTTTGGTAAAGAATCGAGCAAACAGAAAGACGATGATGAAAGTAGTGATCAAAATCACCAAAACGATCGTGCTCCAACGGATCAGATTGGCGCGTAGATTGCGATAGGCATTTGTATCCGCACTATAAATTGTGATGATGTCTTCTTTGTTACTCATGGGTAAGGTGCTTTTGGTGAGCATCACCTTGGTACCATCATCTTTTAAAAAGGCAGCACTCGTTTGCGGCTCAGAAAGAGTTGTAAGCTGTCCCGGTTCACCGACTTGATTGATTTTGTCGCTATAAAAGATGACATCATCATTTAACTGTAATTCCAATTCATAGGATGAATTACGAAGTCGGTTGCTGAGATAATTATAATCGACTTGGATCTCCAAAACGGCAGTTTCTTTTGATAAAGGCAAAGGCAACGTTTTATAAAGACTCAAACGATTTGCTTTGTAATCCTCTGGCATCGTCATCAAAAAAGCATCGGGTTGCTTGAGGGCTCGTTGGTACCAGGCGGTCGCTTGAATTGTGTCATCTGCCTGTTGAAAATATTTATAGTTCGGAATGGTTTGATTCGTCGTATAGATAGTTAATTTCGCAATCGAGGTTTGAAGATTTCTGATCTCATCTAGCTGATCATAGCTATTGATGTCCACGATCGCTTCTTGGTCGTCAAGGTAATTGGCAGTTAAAAGCTGACGTAGATGAGTATCGTTTGATAAGGAACTCGCCGTGTTGGTCAGCGTGTTTGTTGTATCAAAAAGAACAGATTTGACACGCTGAGCATTCAACTCTGCCAAGTGTTGGTAATTGCCTGTCAGCTGTTTGGTTGAATCGTAGACCAATAAGAGACCTATAGTCACTGTGGATAAAAAAACAACAGGCAGATAAAGAATGAATAATTGTCGCCGAATGGAAAACTGACTCAGACGACGAAAAAGTGAGAGATGACTGATTTTTTTCATGCTTGTTGATTACGAAAGATAGAAAGCAACAGGAACGAACTACAATAAATAACGAAAGAAAAACCAAAAATCAACAAGAGGAATTTAAACAATGGAAATAAAACAACAAAACAAAACGCAGCGATAGGAATAAGCGCGAGGGCTAACGAACGGATAGGGTCCGCAATCGGTAACAGAAACGCGTTTTTTAATGTTTGCCTAAAGCTGTTTTCATAACGTCCAATTAACGCGAGGCAATAGACTAACACAATAAACAGATAAATAGCTGTAACAATTAGAACGAAGGCAAAAATACTGGCAAGAATGGTTTTTGAGGAAAACCAAAACAAGCTACTATACAGTAGTGCTACCATGGGCAATCCAAGAAGGAGAAAACTACCGGTGGCTTTCATAAAGTTTGCTCGTAGCGCTCGGACATAGCCCACGATCAATTCACCACGCTCTTCATCCGCATAACGAATCGTCACTTCATAAAGGGCAGCTGTCGCAGCTCCAATCGTAATAATTGGCAAACAGCTAATGATATATAGTAAATTTAACAATGTGAATTGTGAAAAAACGGTGGTTATTTTGTACAGTTGACCATCAGGATTGTACTTCATTTTTATCCCTCCAAAATTGATATATTCCTATAGTACTCGCAAAAAACAAATTTTGAAAGCCTTGCCATTTAGGTGTCTTTTATCTGAAACCTTGATGTATCAGCATTCTTTATAAATAAAAGAAAAATAAAGTCTAAAATGTACGGATTGACCTCTATTTTTAACAGGTGGCAAATGAGATTTCAGGTGCTAGTATTAAAAATGTAAAAGCGGTTACAAAAAAGGGGGAGGAAAATGGAAAGTAAACTAAGCAGTGTCCCAAGAAAAAATAAGCGGGTGACACGAGAAGGGAAGATTTTGTTTTTATGTATCGTTCCCTTTCTGATTCTCGTGTTTTTGTTCTCTTATTTTCCTTTGCACGGATGGATTTATTCACTTTATGATTACAAACCAGCATTAGGTTTAGCGCGCAGCGAGTTTGTAGGCTTCAAATGGTTTCGACTTCTTGTCTCTAGTCCAACACAAGTGGATCAGATCGTACAAGTAATGAAAAACACCTTTGCCATGAGTTTTTTAGGGATCGCCACTTCGATCCTACCAGTAGGCTTCGCCATTTTATTGAACGAAATCAAGTGCAAATGGTTTAAAAACTTGGTCCAAACGCTGACCACGCTGCCGAATTTTATCAGTTGGGTTTTGGTGTATACGATCGCCTTTAGCTTGTTTTCTTCAACAGGGCTGGTAAACACGTTGCTGCAAGAATGGGGCTTCGTTACAGATCCAGTCAAATTTTTGGATAGCGGCAATCATACGTGGCTTATGATGTGTCTTTGGAATATTTGGAAAGGCTTGGGCTGGGGTGCCATCATGTATCTTGCAGGCATTTCAGGAATTGACCCCGAATTGTATGAATCGGCACGAATCGATGGGGCGAATCGTTTCCACCTGATGCGTCATATCACACTGCCTGCCTTGATGCCGACGTTCCTTGTGATGCTGATGCTGTCTATCGCCAACTTGTTGAACAACGGGATGGATCAGTACTTTGTTTTCCAAAATGCATTCAATCGAAATACGATCCAAGTCCTCGATTTGTATGTCTACAATTTAGGGATGGGTGGAAATAGTCTATCTCTGGCTACCGCGATCAGTATGCTAAAAAGTGTCATTTCTGTTGCCTTGTTAGCCATCGTCAATATTGCTTCGAAAAAAATTCGGGGGACTTCCATTATTTAGGAGAGGAGGATATCTATGGAACTATCGATTAGTGAAAAGAAAAAGGCGAAAAAAGTACCCAAACGTGAAAACCTGACGTTTAGTATCCTCAATTATACCTTTTTCTTTCTGATTACGTTGATTTGTGCGTATCCTTTTTATTACTTGATTATTAATTCAATCAGTAATAATGAGTTGAGTGCGTTAGGACAAATTCGCTTTTTTCCACAAGAGATCCATTTTGAAAACTACAGTCAAGTGTTACAACTAAAAGGGTTGCCATTAGCCGCAACCGTTTCGGTGGCTAGAACGGTGATCGGAACAGCAGCAACCGTCTTAGCTTCAGCCTTCTTAGGCTTTATGTTTACCCAAGAAAAAATGTGGAAACGAAAATTTTGGTATCGCTTTGTCGTGATTACAATGTATTTCAATGCAGGGCTGATTCCATTATTCATCACGATGAAGACATTAGGTTTAACGAATAATTTTTGGGTCTATATTTTGCCGGCTGTCGTTCAGCCTTTTAACATCATCTTAGTGAAAACCTATATTGAGTCAATCCCCAAATCGTTGCAAGAAGCAGCTGAAATGGATGGAGCTGGCATCATTCAAGTATTCTTTCGGGTAATTTTACCCAACTGTACGCCGATTTTAGCAACAGTCGCGATCTTCTCGGCAGTTGGTCAATGGAATTCTTTCCAAGATACACTGATTTACATTACGGATCAAAGTCTCTACTCCTTGCAATACCTTCTTTATACGTATATCAATCAAGCCAATTCGTTGGCACAAATGGTCAAAAATACATCGGGATCACTTTCCAGTATCGCTTCAGCTGCAACAACGCAGACACCGACTTCGATTCGCATGACCGTTTCAGTCATTGTTGTTTTACCAATCATGTTTATTTATCCGCTTTTCCAGAAATATTTTGTCAAAGGAATTATGTTGGGTGCGGTGAAAGGTTAATAAAAAGAAAGAGGGAAGAAAATGAAAAAAATGTCGAAATATGTAACAACAGGTTTGTTAGGCATGACATTGCTAGGTAGTTTAGCCGGCTGTGGAGGAGCGGCTGACTCTGACACAGACGCTGCTTCCAGCGAAAGTGGCTACGATGAAACGATCACGATCGATGTCTATAATGGGCTAGCCAACTATATGGGGATGCAAGAAGGTTGGTTTGCCAAAATCGTGCGGGATAAATTCAATATGGAATTGAACATCATCGCACCAAACGTTGCTGGAAACGGAGACACTCTTTATCAAACGAGGACGGCAGCAGGTGATTTGGGCGATTTGATCATTGTTGATAATGGCCAACAATACAACGAATTGGTTGAAGCTGGTTTGTTGACCGATGCGAGCGAGTATTATGAAACTATGGAAAATGTTCAGCGCTTCGATGCGGCTGTTCAAAATCTAAACAAAGATGCCGATGGTCTATATGGCTTTCCAACTTCCGTTTCTACATTAAAAGCCACCGATCCTTCAGAAGGATTAGATCCTACATTTGGTGCTTATGTGCGTTGGGATCTTTATGGGGATCAAGGATATCCAGAAATCGGTACATTGGAAGACCTGCTTCCTGTGATTCAAAAAATGCAAGAAGACAATCCAACAACAGATTCTGGGAAAAAAGTTTATGGGTTTTCTCTATTCAGCGATTGGGACGGCAACATGATGAATGCAGGCAAACAGCTGGTCACCTACTATGGGTACGATGAATCAGGTTTTGTCTTGGCAAAAGCGGATGGTTCTGATTATCAAAGCATTCTCGATAGTGATTCTGAATATATTCGCGCACTTAAGTTTTATTTCCAAGCCAATCAAATGGGCTTAGTGGATCCAGAATCAACGACGCAAAATTACGATACACTTTTTGCCAAATTCCAAGAAGGACAAGTCTTATTCTCATGGTGGCCTTGGTTAGGTCAAGCGGCTTTTAATACGACTACGAACTTGAATGAAGGAAAAGGCTTTATGTTGGCACCGATTCAAGACCAAAAAATCTTCTCTTATGGTGCGGAAGTTTACGGTGGCAAACAATTTATCGGGATCGGTTCAAATGCCGAAGACCCAGAGCGAATCGCAGCCTTTATTGACTGGCTCTACTCTTCAGAAGGCGTGTTAGCAAATTCTTCTCAAACAAGCGGTAGTAGTGGCCCTGAAGGCTTAACTTGGGAAATGAAAGATGGCGAGCCTGTCTTAACTGAGTTTGGGAAACAAGCGTTGCTAGATGGCGATGGGGATGTGCCAGAAGAATATGGTGGCGGAAGTTACAAAGATGGTGTATCCGCGCTAAACGTCAATACGGTATTACCGATCGATATCAATCCTGATACCGGCTTCCCATATGCTTATACGATGTGGGAAAGCTATCAAAATGAAACAACCGATCCTGTAAAAGAAGATTGGTCAAAAAATATGGGTGGTGCAGAATCGACCATTGGCTATTTAGAGGAGAACGACCAATTGTTAGTTGCCCCTGGTGCCAGCTATGTAGCGCCAGAAGATAGTTCAGAGATCTCTACGTTGCGGAACCAAGCCAAAGCGACAATCATCGAGTACTCTTGGCGAATGGTTTTTGCCAAAGATGAAGCAGAATTTGACCAATTGCTAAAAGAAATGCAAGAAACAGCAGACGGCTTAGGCTATCAAACAGTGCTAGAATTTGACATGAATAATGCGAAAGATCAAAACGAAAAACGGGTAGAAGTAGCGAAAGAATTTGGGGACTAATCAAAAACAAAGAATCATAAAAATGGTTGGTCAACGGTTCCTTGACAAAAGTGAGTAAACAGCGTTTGGTTAAGCAATCACTTAAGAAGATTGATCCAGCACCAGCGGATCAGTCTTCTTTCTTTAAGGAGGAAAACAATGATAGTGGATAAAAAAGATCGTCTGCTTTTTATGGGGGATTCGATCACAGATAGTAATCGAAATTATCAAGCGATACCTGCGGGATGGTCGTCATGGGGGGACGGCTATGTTCATCTGATCAACGCCTATACCACAGCATTACTCCCACAAATGGAATTAATGATCGTTAACCGAGGCATCAGTGGAGATACAGTCGTCGATTTGAAGAAGCGTTGGAAGGATGATGTATTGGCATTTCAACCAGATTGGGTAACGATCATGATCGGTGTAAATGATGTGTGGCGGCATTTTGATGGCACATTTGCTCAAACGGAACTGGTGGGGATTGAAAGATTTGAATCAGAGTTGCGTGATTTGATCGCTCAGACATTACCGAGTGTCAAAGGAATGATTCTCTTGACCCCGTTTATGGTTGAAGCCAACAAAGAAGATCCACTAAGAGAAATGCTTACCAACTACCAACACGTGCTTGCTAAAGTAGCGCAAGAGTATGGTATCCTTTTAGGAGATACGCAGGAAAAGTTTGATGATTTTTTGCTTTATCAGTCATCCTATGTCTTAAGCAGTGATCGTGTGCATCCGTCGACTGCAGGACATGTGTTGATTGCAAAAACATGGCTGGAAACAGTCGGTATTTTGGAGGAAAGACCATGATCACAGTAGAAACGATCCACCAAGTCGCGCATCAAGGCCCCTTTTTCCCAAATTGGCAATCTTTGGGCGCTTTTGTTCTACCGGAATGGTTCCCCAAAGCAAAATTTGGGGTCTTCATTCATTGGGGATTGTATAGTGTTCCTGCATTTAATAACGAGTGGTACTCCAGAAATATGTACATCAAACACCATCCGGAATACGATCACCATATCAACACCTACGGTCCGCAAAAAAACTTCGGCTACAAAGACTTTATTCCCATATTTACTGCAGAAAAATTCGATGCAAATGAGTGGATTCGACTGATCAAACAAGCCGGTGCCAATTATCTTTTTCCCGTTGCAGAACATCACGATGGGTTTCAGATGTACAAAAGCGAGCTTTCTGAATGGAATGCGGCAGTTATGGGACCGAAAAAAGATATTCTTGCGGAATTAAAAGAAGCAGCTGAGGAACAAGGCCTGCATTTTTGCACCTCATCTCATCGTGCCGAACATTGGTTTTTCATGGGACATGGTAAGGAATTTGACAGCGACATCAAGGAACCGTTAGCAAAAGGCGACTTTTATTGGCCTGCTATGCCAGAACCTGATAATCAAGATTTGTATAGCGAGCCATATCCCTCAAAAGAGTTTTTAGATGATTGGCTACTGCGAACCTGTGAACTCGTCGACAACTATCAACCAGAGCTGCTGTATTTTGATTGGTGGATCCAACACGAAGCCTTCAAGGAGCACCTGCAAGTTTTCGCTGCTTACTATTACAATCGTGGGGCTGAATGGGGCAAACAAGTTGGTATCTGCTACAAACACGATGCCATGATGTTTGGTAGTGGTATTGTGGAGATCGAACGGGGAAAATTTGCCGAACCACAACCTTTTTACTGGCAAACAGATACAGCGATCGCTCGCAATTCATGGTGTTATACCACAACGTTGGATTACAAAACAACGCGTGAGATTTTACAGGATTTGATCGAAGTCGTCAGTAAAAATGGCAATCTTCTTTTGAATATCGGGCCGAAAGGGAATGGTTCGATCCCAGAAAAAGATCAAACGATCTTAAAAGAAATCGGTGCGTGGCTGGATGTAAACGGTGAAGCCATTTATGAAGCGAAACCATGGCGCAAAGCCGGGGAAGGACCCACGACCGTTGTCTCAGGCCAATTTCAAGAGGCACAGGCGACGACATACACGAGCCAGGATTTCCGCTTTACGGTTCAGGGGGATTCGTTGTATGCTATTGGCATGGCAAGTCCTGAGAATGGACACGCAAGGATCCAAGCACTGGCCCAGTCTAAAGATCAAAATTTGCCAGAATTTCACGGCATCATCCAAACCGTGACGATTCTAGGACACGAAGAACAGCCTATTGATTGGCAAGTGACCGATGAAGGCTTGCAACTAACTTTTGAACCAATTGAAACCGACCAACCAATCGTCTATAAAATTACAATGAAATGAGGCGCAATCCGTGATACATGAAAAAAGAACCGCACTTTTACCAGAAAGCCAAGCCAGTTTAACCACGTATGTCATGGAAAATTCTCCTGAAATGGAACCAGATCGTGTTCGACCAGCGGTCATCATCTGTCCTGGCGGCGGCTATGAAATGTTGTCTGATCGCGAAGCGGAACCCATCGCCATCAAAATGATGAGCTTTGGTTTCCAAGCCTTTGTGTTGCATTATAGTATCAAACCGGCTGTCTATCCGTTAGCCTTAAAGGAATTGGCGGCTGCCGTTCGTCTTGTGCGCACCAATCATGAGGTCTGGCACGTCGATCCTGAAAAAATCATTGTTGCCGGTTTTTCAGCTGGTGGTCACTTAGCTGCTAATCTGGGTGTGTCTTGGCAGCAACCTTTTCTAGCAGAGGCTTTACAAGGAGCCAATGAAGAATGGCGACCTAACGGGTTACTGTTGAGTTATCCGGTCTTATCTAGTGGTGAACTTGGGCACCAAGATTCCTTCCGTTCATTATTAGCAGATCGCTATGAAACAGAAAAAGCCGCTTTGTCTTTAGAGACTTTAGTCAATGAACAGACACCGCCGACGTTTCTTTGGCATACGTTAGAAGATGGATTAGTCTTGGCGGAAAACAGCCTCCTTTTTGCCGAACAGCTGCGCAAATTTAATATACCTTATGAGCTGCACATTTTCCCTCGCGGTGGTCATGGACTAAGTTTAGGAACACCGGAAACCGCCAACGGCAATCAACACGGGATCGAAGCATCGGTTGTCCGTTGGCCAGAATTGTTTGCTGATTGGGTGAGGTGGAACATCTAAGAGGAATTCAAAAAAACAGTATAATCTTTAATCAATCATCTTTGTCTAATTCTCAAATCCGTTTTTTCAGCAGTATAAAAAGGATTTACTGAAAACATAAGATTGAGTGCTTGGTTCATTTACAAAATTAGGAAAGCGAAAGGGGTATTCAGTGAAAGTCAGATTAAAAGACATTGCAAAAGAAGTAGGTGTATCGATCGCAGCCGTTTCTCAAGTGTTAAATGACAAACCGATTCGGATCACAGAAGAAAAAAAACAGCAAATCAAGCGCTTGGCGGCAGAAAACAATTATACGCCGAATGCTGCGGCTAAAAGCCTGGTTTTGAAAAAAACCAATACGATCGGACTGATCATCCCAGATATCAACAATCCTTTTTTTGCCAACTTGGCCAAGGTCTTAGAAGATTTGCTGCGAAAACAGGGGTATCTGCTGATTTTGGTCAACTCAGATGATAAAGTTGACGTTGAGAAGGAATTGATTCAGCTCCTGATTGACCGCAACGTTGATGCGTTGATCATCGCCCTTTCAACCGAATCCTACGCGGATGAGGTACAAACCAAAGAACGATTGAAGAATCTTTCGGTTCCAATCGTTTTGGTTGATAGAGGAATAGATAACTTTGAGGTCGATCAAGTCATTTATAATAATCGGCATGGGGGATACATTGCTACCAGTGAGCTAATAAAAAAAGGACACAAAAAGATTGGTACGATGATGAACCCTGATAAAAATATCAATTGTGTGTATCGATACCAAGGCTATTTAGATGCGCTGAAGGAATTCAATCTCCAACGAAAAGACAGTTGGCATGTGGTAACAAAGTTCCAATTTGAAGACGCCTATGAAAAAGCAGACATTCTCTTAAAAAACCGAGATGTAACCGGCATTGTTGCTGGCAACGACTTGATTGCATTGGGAATTATGAAGCGTGCCAAAGAACTAGGAATCAAGGTTCCAGAGGATGTTTCGATCGTAGGATACGACAATCTTGTTTTGAATGATCTTTTAGAAGTATCTCTAACGTCTGTGGAACAAGATGTAAATGATTTAGGTGAAAAAACGGTTCTTGCCTTGATGAATGCAATCAGCGGACAGAAGCCACGTTACGTCCAATTGACACCTAGATTGATAAAAAAGAACAGTGTGACTGAAAGAGTTTCCTAGCGAAACTCTTTTTTTACTATTGACAGCGCTTTAAAACGATGCTATTCTTTGTGTGAACATTAGATAAAACGCTTTATCAGATGTTCGCTTTTTTTAGAAAAATGATAAAACGTTTTATCAAAGGTGAGAGGAGAATACGTATGTCAAAAAAAGAAGTCATTATTGATACGGATCCGGGGATCGATGATGCAGTTGCGTTGGGAATTGCTCTATTTAGTGAAGGCTTGGAGGTCAAGTTGATCACGACAGTGGCCGGAAATGTCGGTATTGAACATGTCACCAATAATTTACTGAAACTGCTTTCCTTTTGGGATTTGTCGATTCCAGCAACACAAGGTGCATCTCAGCCACTAACGCGAGCAGTCAAAGATGCCAGCGATGTTCATGGGGTCACAGGAATGGCCGGCTATTCATTTCCAGAACCAGATCGTTCATTGCTGCTGGAAACTTCAGCTGTGGAAACGATGTATCAAACGATCAAAAAGAATAAAGAAAAAATCACAATTGTCGCATTAGGTCCTCTAACGAATATTGCTCTTTTGCTTAAGATTTATCCAGAAGTCAAAGAAAAAATCGATGAGATCGTTTTAATGGGCGGAGCCTTAGGCAGAGGAAACTTTGGTGTATTGTCAGAGTTCAATATTGCGATTGACCCCGAGGCTGCAACGATTGTTTTTGAGAGCGGCTTACCACTTTCTGTAGCACCATTAGATGTGGGCGCAAAAGCGCTTGTTTACCCAGAAGACAGCGCAAAAATCAAAGAAATGAATCAAACCGGAGATATGATGGTTCAATTATTCAAAAAATACCGTGGTGGCAGTTTTGGCACGGGGCTGAAAATGTATGACAGTTGTGCGATCGCTTATCTTTTGTGTCCAGAGATGTTCACTGTTCAAGAGACTTTTGTTGCGATCGAAACACAAGGAGCCTACACAGCAGGTGCGACAATTGTCGATCTCAACAATCGTCTGAAGCAGAAAAACAATTGCCGTGTTTGTGTCGATATCGATGAAGCGCTCTTTAAAGAATGGTTTTTACAGGCAATCAGCAAGTGTAAATAGGAGGGGAAAGAAATGATAGAAGCGATTTTAGTACTCGTTGTTTTGGGGATCGTCGGATATTTTATTATTAAGAGTTATAATCCAGCATTGATTTTGATTATTGGGGCACTTGTCTTGCTTTGTGCATCCGTTGCTTTAGGAAATCCGCTTTACCCAGAAGGCGAAGGGACTGGCTTGGCCTTATTCGATATTTTTTTAAAGCTTAAAGATACGATCATCTCTCAAGTAAGTTCTGCTGGTCTAGTGATCATGATCTTATTCGGATATTCAGGTTATATGAATCTCATTGGTGCCAATCAAAAAGCTGTCAATATCCTGGTTCAGCCAATGACCAAAATCAAGTCTAAGGCATTATTTATTCCGATCGTTTTCTTATTAGGGAATTTGATGTCATTAGTCGTCCCAAGTGCATCTAGTTTGGCAATAATTTTGATGGCAATCCTTTATCCACTGCTTCAAGGGATTGGTATCTCTTCCTTAACAGCAGCCGGTGTTATCGCAATGACTGCCACGATCATGCCGACGCCATTAGGTGCGGATAATGTGATTGCGGCTCAGACATTGAATTACAACATCTTAACTTATGTTCTGTACCATGCGAAAATTTCCATCCCAACATTGCTGATCATGGCCATTGTTCATTACTTTTGGCAAACGTATTGTGATAAAAAAGAAGGCAAAGATGCCTTTGTAGAACTAAAAGAAATTGAAAGTAAGTCAGAAGAAACGGCTGTTCCTGGATTTTATGCAATTTTACCACTCCTTCCTTTGGTGTTGATCATTATCGTTGGTATAATCGGTATATTCAAAGAAGGTGTAACAATGGATATTTTCGTCCTAACGATGATTTCCTTTTTTGTCGCATTACTGATTGAATGTTTGAGAAAGAAATCTTTCAAAATCGCGCAAGAAAGTGCAGTGGAACTATTCAAAGGAATGGGACAAGGGTTTAGTCAAGTAGTCATGTTGGTTGTGGGTGGATCATTATTTACCACAGCTATCCAAAGCTTAGGAGTGATTGATTCACTAATGAGTGCGGTAGAAAATTCTCAATCTGCTGGCGTGTTAACGGCATTGATATTCAGCGGCGCAACCGCATTGTTCGGTATTTTGAGTGGCGGAGGATTGGCGATGTTTTACGCTGTGATTGAACTGATTCCCGATATTGCCGCTAAAGCGGGAATTGACGGGATTTTGATCGCCTTGCCAATGCAGATGATCGCCAATCTTGGCAGAACGATCTCACCAGTTGCCGCTGTAATTATGATTGTGTCTTCTTCAATCGACGTCAGCCCTGTTCGGTTACTGAAACGAACCAGCGTTCCAACGATCGTTGGGATTATAGCAGTGGTCATTTTGTCGTTGGTATTGCTCCCTTACTAGAGTCATGAATGAACTACAAAGGGCGTCACGGCAAGAATTAGCAGAGATTTTTCAACTGTTCATCGAAGCAAAGCAGCAGATGAATAGAAGGAAAATCTACCAGTGGACTGATACTTATCCCTCCCTAGAAATCTTAGCGAAGGATATCGAGAAAAAGGAACTGTTGGTGTTGAAGGATGAAAATAAAAACATTGTAAGTGTCGGTGTTTTGTCAGTTGACTCATTGTCAAATTGTAGCAAAGAATATCATGGGATAAGAACGATTCAGCGACTCGTTGCGAGACCATCTCAAGCGGGGCAAGGCTTTGGCCGCCAGTGGATCAGAAGCTGTTTGGAACAACAGTGTGATGAAGGGGAAACACTTCTTTCAATCACAAATCATACCAATCTGCCCATGCAGCGATTATTTGTAAAAACAGGGTTTTTAAAGGTTGGTGAAACGACCATTGAGGGTCGGGAAGCCTTTGGTCCTTTTTATATATTCAAGAGAAATAGGTGATTTTTTGAGTAAGATAACGATTTTAGGTAGTGTGAACATGGATATCGTGATCACGACAACACGAATGCCGAGGATCGGCGAAACGATCATTGGGGAGCAAATTGATTATTTTGTCGGGGGCAAAGGAGCAAATCAAGCAGTGGCAGCTTCTCGTTACGGTGCATCAACAAAATTTTTAGGGAAAATCGGGGAAGATACTTTTGGGGAAAAGGTTCTTCAGCACCTCAGCAGAGAAGCTCTCGATTTATCGGCTGTTTCCCGTGAAAAAAATATGTTCACAGGAATTGCGAGTATTTTTAAATTAGCAGAGGATAATTGTATCACTGTCGTCCCCGGTGCGAATGGACTGATCGATGAAGCCTACGTTCAGCAAACAATCAGTGAACTTTCACAAGGGGATATCTTACTTACTCAACTGGAAATTCCTGTGGAAACAATCAAACAAGCATTGATTCTTGCCAAGAAAAAAGGAGTTCTAACGATTTTGAATCCTGCTCCTTACAATGAAATCGTACCGGAACTCCTGCCGTATATTGATATTTTGACACCAAATGAAACGGAATTTGCCGCTTTGATCGGTAAAGAGGCCATTTTGGAAGACGAAATTGAGCAGGTCATTGCTGATTGGCAAAAAAAATATGCCACGCGAATCGTTGTCACACGAGGAAGCAAAGGGGTAACATTTGTAGAAAAGTCACAAGTTGTGACGATTCCATCGAACAAAGTTTCAGTTGTAGACACTACCGGTGCAGGGGATACCTTTAATGGCATCTTGGCAGCAGCTTTAGGGGAAGGAGCCGATTTTTATGAAGCCGTTTCTATGGCGAATAATGGAGCTAGTCTGTCCGTTCAAAAGCTGGGGGCTCAAACAGGAATGCCACTAAGAAGTGAAATAGAAGAGTTTATGAAGCAGCAGGTTGATTCATTTACCTGAAAGGCTATGTACAATTAGCAAACGACTATTCCTGAAAAAAGGCATCTGCGCCTCTAAAAAGAAGCGCAGATGCCTTTTATATAGGTAAGATTTATGCGGTGAAAACAACTGTTCCTTGATAAAAGCTTTTGCTGACGAAGCCTTTACGGGCAACGAATTCTGCCGTACAAGTAGCTGGTGTCAGTAAGAAATCAGCCGAATCACCAACCTTAGGCCATTGCTGCACACCGTTTTTATCCAACGGGACTTTGCCATCCGTGACTAAACCTAATGCTTGCGTCAAGTCTTCCTGACTTTTGACGGCAAAAATCTCTAAATAGCGGGCCAGTTTTTCTTGTAAAGAACCATCTCCTAGAGAAGACCAAGAATCATAGACGTTGTCGCAACCAATATGAACAGCAACGCCATAGCTTTGCAATTCCTTAAGCGGTGGAATCGTGCCAGGGCTGATGGGAATACTTGAAATGATGTGGATCTCTAAATCTGCTAAGGCTTGAAAGACTTCTTTGCGTTCTGTGCCTTCAAAGTCATTTAGACCAAAGGCGTGACTGATCGCCACATTTCCTTGCATATTGAATTCCTTCGTCAAACGAATCATTTCTTTGACGGTCGCTCTGCCAGCTTCTTGCCGATCGTGAAGATGGAGGTCAATCCCGACATGTCCTTTTTGAGCAAGTTCAAAAGTTGTCCGTAAGGAAGCCTGGTAATCTTGATCGAGTGTATAAGGATCAACACCGCCAATAAAAGATGCTTTGCCCGTTGCTAAGGCTTCTTCAATCAAAGAAGCAGCATTTGAGCGCAATAAGCCATGTTGTGGGAATAAGACCAACTCCGAGCCAAAAGGTTGTTCGGCAACTAATTCGGTAATCGCATCAAAATAACGCAGCTGAGTCATTGGTTCAATATCAATATGTGAGCGGAACATCACCGCACCATGAGGCAGTTCTAAATCGATTAGCGCTTGTCCGCGTTCTTTGATCGATAACGGCAAGGCATCTAATTGGGGAATCTCAGTTTCAAATCGTTCCACCAAGCTAGCTGCCGGCGTTACTGGACGCCAAGGAGTACCTAATTTACTTTTGTCCAAATGACAATGTTTTTCGATCAATCCTGGCAACAATAACTGATTTCCCCCATCAATGATCGTCGCTTCGCTTGATGCCTGCCATTCGGTCATCGGCACGATCTTCGCTATTTTTCCATCATTGATTCCGATTGCTGTATTTTCTGTTTTGGTTCCATAAGACCAATCGCCTTCTTTTAAATAACTCGTCTCAAGTTGTACATTTGTAAGCCATAAATCCAAGAAATCGCCTTCTTTCGTATTTGCTTCATGGTATCACAAGTAAAGCTGGTTCCCAACCAAATCGCTTGCAAAAAAACAGACAATCTAAAACGTTTTAGTATTTACGCGATTTTCCATTAGGAAATCGGAAAAAATAAACATTATTTTTTTATGAAAACGCTTGAATAGAGAAAAGATGTCTGGTAATATGTGAATGTAACGAAAAGGTTTTCGAAAAAAGGGGGACAAATATGCTGTTACTAAGATTGCTAGCATTTTTGATTGATTGCATGATCATTTTTTTACCAAGTACCATGCTTAGCTATCTCCTAATGGTACCTCCTGGAGTAACGATTGTCTTGCCACAACTTCTCTTTGTGGTCTACAACATGATTTGTTTGAGTAGTTTTGAGGGGAAAACGATTGGCAAACATTTTGCGAAACTCGTTGTTTTTACGAATCAACGTAATTTATTAACTGTAGGAATGAGGGAAGTAGCAAAATTGCTCTACTTTTTACCAATGATCGGTTGGTTGTTTTTCACTGGTTCTTTCTTCCTCTATCTAGGTACGAAAAAAACGTTACACGACATTTTAGGACAAAGTGTAGTGGGGTTCAATAAGAAACAGGGGAATGATCAGTATGAACGAAACCTCCTTCGATGAGTTGTTAACAGGGAATCCTTTATTGGAGATCAATACACAAGCGCTACTTTTGTTAGTTATTTTTGCTTGGGCTAGTGCTAGTCTTATTGCTTGGAAGTGGCGAAACGAATACCAAGCCGCAAAAATAATTAGAGATTATGCTTACTATGCGCCACTCCACTTGATCGTAGGATGGGTGTTTCTTAACGCAGCAATTGTCCTAGTAATTGGTAGTTATTTCATGGGCTTGATTGTACTTTTGTTTCGGTCCAATAACTATTTTTATAAATAAAAAATTTTTGAAAGAAACTAAAACGTTTTCTGAAGAAATAGGAGGAAAAAATGGAGACAGCGATGCAGTATTTAAAAGAAGACCCTTGGAAAATTACGGAAAAGACCTTTGATACAAAATGGTTAGGCAAAGCAGAAGCCATCATGTGTTTGGGCAACGGGTATCTGGGGATGCGCTCTGTGACAGAAGAGAAATATGTTGGCGAAACGCGTAATCTTTTTGTTGCAGGAACCTTTAATAAATTCGACGAAAATGAAGTGACTGAGCTTCCTAATGTGCCGGATATGATTGGAATGGAGCTCCTTTTTGATGGCGAACGATTAGATTTATCAAAAGGCAAATATTCAAACTATTCACGTGTCTTAAATTTGAGAACTGGGGAACTCACGCGCTCCTTTCAATGGAAACATGGTCAGATTAATGTCGAACTGACCTTTAAGCGATGTGTTTCCTTTGCCCAAAAGCATGTGTTTGCGCAACAAGTGCTGGTCGAAAATTTAGGAAAAGAAGTCACGTTGGAAATTATTTCTGGTATTGACGGACAAAAGACAAATAGCGGCTCGCAGCATTTTACTGAAGGTGACAAATCATTAACAGAAAATCGTTTCTTACAAATGATGCCAAAGACCACTCAATCTAAGATCGCCTTTGTTCTTTCGACAGCACATAATCTAGAAAAAACAGAAGATTGCTATGATGGAACCAAGAAGCGGATCGAGATGGGAAGACGGAAAATCTACAATCGTTACTGGCAAACCTTGGCACCTAATGAGACGTTGAAGCTTGAGAAGTTTTCTTCTGTTTATACCACGATCGATAAAGAGCATTTAGGAAAGACACCACAAGATTTGAAGAAGATTGCCCTTGAAGAGCTGAAAGAGATTCGCAAAAACGGCTATCAGGAATTAGCAAAAGCTTCAGCAACGGCATGGGACAAAGAAGTCTGGTCCGTCTTTCCAATCAAAATCAAGACAGAGAACACACTAGATCAATTAGCGATTCATTTTGCAAAATATCATCTACATGTGATGACACCAGCCCATGACGAACGCATGAACATAGGTGCCAAAGGCCTATCTGGGGAAGGGTACAAAGGACATACCTTTTGGGATACAGAGATTTTTATGCTGCCATATTTTACCTTCACACACCCAGAAATCGCCAAAAAATTAGTGACTTATCGCTATTTAGGTTTGGCTGGTGCCCATAAAAAAGCTACTGAGAACGGCTATCAAGGCGCCCAATTTCCGTGGGAAGCTGCTTGGCCTGAAGATGGTGAGACTACGCCAGTTTGGGGCGCTGCGGATATCCTTACGGGCTTACCAACGAAAATTTGGTCAGGATTTATTGAACAGCATATTACCAGCGATGTCACCTACGGCATCAAACAATTTATTGATGTAACGAATGATCAACAATTTGCATGGGAAAAAGGCTATGAAGTGATTTTTGATACGGCGATCTTCTGGGCGAGTCGTTTAGAGTGGTCCGAAGAAAACCAGCGCTTTGAAATTTTAGACGTAGTCGGACCAGATGAATATAAGGAGCATGTCGATAATAATGCTTTCACGAATCATACTGCGCACTGGAACATTCAATTAGCTATTTCATTGTATGAAGAGTTGAAAAAGAACCAGCCAGAACAATTTACGAAACTAGCTGAAAAATTACCATTAAATGAAGCTTATCAAGAATGGCAAGCAAAAGTAGCTGCTATTTATTTACCGCAACCGAATGAAGCGGGAATCATCCCGCAAGATGATACCTATTTGACGAAAAAAGAGATCGATCTCACGAAATATAAAAATGATTCGCAAGTAGGCACACTGTTCCATGAGTATAACTTAGAACAGGTCAACGAGATGCAAGTTTCGAAACAAGCGGATGTTCTTTTGCTCTTGTTCTTATTTGAGAACCTTTTTCCAAAAGAAGAGAAACGGTTGAATTGGGATTACTATGAGCCGAAAACGTTGCATGATTCTTCCTTATCCTTATCGACACATGCCATCCTCGCTGCTGATTTAGGGGAAGTAGCACTTTCTTATGATTTGTTTCAACAAGCAATCAACATTGATATGGGAGAAAATATGCTGTCTTCCAATGAAGGGATTCATGCAGCATCACTCGGCGGTATTTGGCAAATGACGGTCTTCGGCTATGGTGGTATCCGTTGTTTAGACGGCCAGTTAAGAATCGAACCACATTTACCAAAGGCTTGGGAAGCACTTGAATTTGGTATTATGTGGCACCAACAGCCATTAAAGATTGAGGTCACACAGGAAGGTTTTACGGTCACCAACCATGGGGAGCAAGCGATTGAGTTTATCGCTTTTGATAAGGTTTATCTGCTTGAAGAACAAATCAAAATCACTTTTTAGGGGGAAATAAAATGACTGGATGGAAAAAAGTAGTAGGAACAGGGCTTCTATTGTCTGGAGCAGTGGTGCTGGCAGCTTGTGGGGGAAACGAAGACACCAGTAGTTCGACAGATCAGAC
Source organism: Enterococcus sp. AZ149 (assembly GCF_051714285.1). Taxonomy (NCBI): domain Bacteria; kingdom Bacillati; phylum Bacillota; class Bacilli; order Lactobacillales; family Enterococcaceae; genus Enterococcus; species Enterococcus sp. AZ149. The sequence continues at coordinate 2,815,150 of NZ_JBIORO010000001.1, read as the reverse complement.
GGATTTCACGGGGGATTCGTTAACGATCGGTGTTTGGGGTGGCAACGAGGCAGAAGAAAAATCGTTGGATGAGATGATCCAATCTTTTGAAGAAGCAACGGGTGCAACAGTTGAAAAGAAAGTATATACCGATTATAATACCCAAATTCAAGCTGACATGGCTGGTAGAACGGCACCAGATGTCTTTTACGTGGATGCCTATATGTTCCCATGGTTCTCAGAGAATGGCACACTTGCAGAGCTGGATCCGGCTAATTTTGAAAGTGAGCAGTTTTATGATAGCTTGATCGATGCTTTTACGACTTCGGATGGACAACTGCAGGCTGTTCCCAAAGATATGTCAACTTTAGCACTCTATTTCAATACAGCGATTTTTGAAGAAGCGGGTGTGTCGATCGATGAAGTGCCAGACACACTTGAAGCGTATGTTGAGTGGCTGCCGTCGTTCCAAGAAAAAATCAATGAGGCGTATGGTGACGGAAATGTTTTTGCCATGAGCTATAACCAAGATATGGCTCGCAACTATCATCTTGCAACGCGGGAAAATGCTCAACCAATCAATGAAGATGGGACGGCTAATTTGGCTGATCCAGCAGTAGTTGATAATCTTTCGATTTTAAAAGAGTTGGTCGATACGAAAGCAGCTGTTACACCGCAAGATATCGGAACAGGTTGGAACGGCGAAGCTTTTGGTTCTGGAAAAATTGCGATCATGGATGAAGGAAACTGGGTGTATGAGACACTTAAGACAGAATTTCCTGATATTCCTTTTGTTGTAAAAGAAATGCCAACGTATAAAGGAACGGAAGGGTCAATGATGTTTTCTGTCGGTTGGGGAAAATATGTTGGGACCGAAAAAAGTGCCTTGGCAGATAAATGGATTCAACACGCTACTGGTCAAAGCGGTATGCAAGCATGGGTTGAAGGAACCGGGACATTACCTAGTCGTCAAGATGTAGCAGATGCGGCCAAAATCACAGAAAACAGTGACTTGAATGTTCACCTAGAGGCTTGGGATTATGCAACGATTTGGCAAAAGGGCACCACTTTAGATACGATCAACAAAGCCTATCAAAACTTTTTACCGAATGCTTTAAATGGAAACATGACCTTTGAAGAAGCAATGGAAGCTGCTGATGAACAAGCGAACGCAGATATTACAGCAAACTAGTCTGAATTTGAACGAGGGAGAGGAACTCCTCTCTCTTTTCTTTTGGGAAAGGTGACAACATGATGGAACGAAAAAAAACTAACTATACAAAAAGCCAATGGCAAGAAATCCGACAAGCTTGGCTCTTTCTGGCTCCAGCAATCATTGTCGTAGGAATCTTTTTCGTCTTAGCTGTTCTCTTTGCTTTTTATCTATCTTTCAACGACGTCAATTTGTTTACCAATACATTTTCTTTTAAAGGGATAGAAAACTATTTACGTATCTTCACCGATCAAAAAGCGCGAATCGCTCTTAGAAATACGGCCACGTTTGCCTTGGTCGTCGTTCCGTTACAAACGATTTTTGCTTTGATTATCGCGTATATTTTAAGCAGCAAAGGAATCAAGGGGAAGAAACTGTTTCGGATGGTTTATTTTTTGCCAACTTTAACTTCTAGTTCAGCATTGACGATCATCTTTATGTTTATTTTTAATATTTACGGTCCAGTCAATGACTTATTTATGAATTTAGGATTTTACTCAGAACCAATCAATTTTTTACAAGAACCGGCCTATGCGTTGAAAGTGATTATGGTAATGAATATCTGGTCGACCGTGCCTTATTATATGACGATCTATTTGGCTTCTTTAGTTGATCTGCCTCATTCTTTGTACGAAGCAGCAGAGATCGATGGTGCGACAACCGTGGATAAATTACGGTATATCACGATTCCTTATCTACGCCCAATCACTACCTATGTACTGCTGACGGGGATCATTGGTACCTTTCAGATGTTTGACCAGGCGTATATCTTCTCGAACGGATCAGGGGGACCCAACAATTCGACTCTGACCTTGTCACTAATGATTTACCAATACGCCTTTGGACAAATGAACACGATGGGGTATGCGGCAGCATTAGCGATCGTTTTAGCAATTATTATCTTTATCACGTCACTTTTAGCAGAAAAATTGAACAAAGAAAGAGGGTAACGTCCGTGAGAGGAAAAGAGAAAACAAAAATTTTAAAGATCTTGCTTTATACGATCTTGATTCTTTATGCAGTACTGACCTTTTATCCTTTTGTCTGGGCAATTGCTGCATCTTTCAAACCCTATAGAGAAATTGTTTCTGGGGATATGAGTTTGATCCCCAATGAGTTTACTTTAGACAATTTTCGATATGTCTTGGGGCGCTCTTCTTTGTTTATGCGCTGGTTTCTAAACTCCGTGATTATATCCGTTATTGGAACGACCATCAATATTTTATTAAATACGATGGCAGGTTATGCCTTAGCAAGATTAAATTTTCCGGGGCGTGAACGAATTTACTATGGGTTTTTGGCATTGATGATGGTGCCAGCTCAGGTTTTGTTGATTCCAAATTACTTAATCTTGATGAATCTAGGAATGTTAGATAGTTTTTCAGCGTTGATTTTACCAGCTGCGATCAACATCGGGAATATCTTTATGATGCGTCAATTCTTTTTATCTTTTCCAAAAGATGTGGAAGAAGCTGCGGCAATCGATGGTCTCGGCAGATTTCAAACATTCTTTCGTATCGTGATGCCATTAGCAAAACCATCCATCGCAACACAAGCTGTCTTTATTTTTATGGGCTTTTGGAACGAATTCATGAAACCAATGCTCTATTTGACCACGCCAAGTAAATATACTTTGACTCTAGGGTTGCAGACTTTCCAAAGTCGAAATGGTGGTGTACGATGGGATCAGACGATGGCGGCAAGTGTGATCACGATCATTCCCATTGTGATCATTTACTTGCTGTTCAACAAATATTTCTTACAAGGAGTGCGAATGGATGGCGAAAAATGATTCATTTAAAGTAAGAGCACAGGAACTTTCTCATCAAACCCCTGAATACTTAGAAACATTGTTTGCAGTTGGCAATGGTCAAATTGGCGTGCGTGCAGGTCACCCCTTAAAAGTCAATGAGCTTTACGAGGGAAACCCAGGCTCCTTTGTTAATGGTTTTTTTGATAGTGAGACGATCCAATATGGTGAATGGGCATACGGCTATGCCAAAGAGCATCAGACGATCATCAAGCTGCCGAATCTAAGAGGCGTACGTTTACAGATTGGTGACGAGGACTCTAGTGCTTCAGAATGGCAAGTAAAGCCTATACAAATGACTTTGGATTTGGAAAAAGGCGTGTTGGATGAATCCTATAAAGTAGTAACGCCACTAGGTAAAACTTTTGAATTGGTGATGCAGTCGTTTGCCTCTGTGACACGAAGTGAACTTTACGTCTGTCAGTATCAAATTAAGAACACCAATTTCTCAGAGCCAATTTCCATAACACATCCGTTAGAACAAAAAGCAGCAATTGTTCAAACAGATGATCCTCGGGTTGCTAGTAAAGCACATCACTTACGAAAAGCTGATTATCAGGATTATGCGATTTGGACTGCTGAAAATAGTCAACGAAGTATAGCAATTCGAGTGATCAATGGCGAAAAGCAATTACAAGCAGAGGAAACGCTTACGACGGTTTTCCAAATGAAACTACTTGAAGATAATCAAAATCACGAAACACCTTTTAACCAAGAGTTAGCCGATTTTGAAGTTCTCTTGCAAGAGCAGCAACAAAGTTATCAGCAATTTTGGGCGGCAAGTGATATCCAAATCGAAGGAGATCCAGTTCTTCAAAAAGGCATTCGGTTCAATTTGTTTCATTTGAATCAAGGTGCGGGGCGAGACGGCAGAACAAATTTCGCAGCCAAAGGATTGACTGGCGAGGGATATGAAGGGCATTACTTCTGGGATACGGAAATGTATCTGTTGCCATTTTTTATTTTCACGAACCCTGAAATAGCCAAGGCATTGCTTTCCTATCGCGGGAAGATCTTGCCGCAAGCCAAACAACGGGCGCAGGAGCTAAGCCAAGAGGGTGCTTTGTTTGCTTGGCGAACAATTGATGGAAATGAGACGAGTGCTTATTATCCAGCGGGAACTGCCCAAGTCCATATCAATGCGGATATCGTTTATGCATTCCAATTGTATGAACGAGTGACTGGCGACCAGGCATTCATCGAAACGGTTGGCAGTGAAGTTGTTTTTGAAACGGCGAAATTCTGGTTGAGCTATGGCGATCTAGTAGAAAAAGAGGGCAAACTTGCCTTTTGCATCAATGGAGTGACTGGACCTGATGAGTACAGTGCCCTTGTTAATAATAATTTTTATACGAATAAAATGGTTCAAAATAATCTATATTATGCCATTGAGTTAGCACAGCGGTATGGTAAATACCAAGAAACAATTAGTGCTTGGCAGCAAGCAGCCGACTTAATGTACTTTGGTTACGATGAACAGCGAGGGATTACGAAGCAAGACGATGGATTCTTAGAACAAGCAGTCTGGCCATTTGAGACTACACCTGCTGAAAAGTATCCTCTCCTGCTGCATTATCATCCAATGGTCATCTACAAACATCAAGTCTGTAAGCAAGCCGATACGGTTTTAGCCCAAATGCTCTATACAGGAGACTTCAGTCTTGAGCAATTAAAAAAAGATTATGACTATTACGAACAAGTGACGACGCATGATTCCTCCTTGTCTCGTTCTATTTTTAGCGTGATGGCGAGTCGAATTGGGGATTCTGAAAAAGCCTATCGTTATTTTATGGATACGGCTTTGATGGATTTAACGGATCTCCAAAAAAATGTTGTCGATGGCATTCACGCAGCAAATATGGGGGGAAGTTGGCTGAGCTTGATTTACGGTTTTGCAGGGTTGTATTACGATCAAGGCCTGCGATTAGCGAATCATTTGCCACAGAAAATAAAAGAACTAAAATTTACGCTCTTTTATCAAGGAGAACCTGTTAAAATCAGTTTAAAGGATCGCGATATTGACTGTCAGTTAGCGGAGACAACCCAATTGCTCGCTACGAAGACTGATGGTGGTATTTGGATAAAGGAGAGATAGCAAATGCGAACAACGATTCGCGATGTGGCAAAGGCAGCCGGTGTATCAATAGCGACTGTATCCAAAGTTTTTAACGGGTATAGTGATATCAACCAACAAACCAAGCAAGAAATTTTAAAAATAGCGAAAGAATTAGACTATTCCCCAAACATGGCAGCAAGGACACTGTCTTCGAAGAAACAACAAACCATCGCCTTGATTTTAAATGAGTTGAATTTCAACCGAAAATCAACGATGCCTTTGGAAGTGTTGAATGGGGTCTATCGTTATACGGATCAGTCAGATTTTGAGTTTGTCTTTTATGGGACAAGTACTGAGAAACAAAAGCAAAAGACGTTTAGTCAGTTCTGCAATGAGCACAATATCACTGGTGTAGTGATCCAAGGGTTAAAAACCACCGATCCTTACTACCAGGAAGTACAGCAAACCTCTTTGCCGACAGTTCTGATTGATATGGAAATCGACAATCCTAAGATCGGCTTGGTTTCGATTGACAATGAAAAAGCGGCGCAAGAAGCTGTGGATTTTTTGATTGCCAATAATCATCGACAAATTGGCATGATCAACGGGAGTCGTGATGCCAATGTCAGTGAACTTAGAGAAAAAGGCTACCGCGCTTCTTTGGCAGCGCATGGCTTGTTAGTGAATGAGTCGTATATCCAGTACGCCAACTATGAAGAAGAAATTGCCTATTTGATTTGTAAAAATCTGTTAGAAAACAATCAAGAAATCACTGCACTGTTCTGTGCTAGTGATATTATGGCAATCGGAGCGATACGAGGAATCAAAGACATGGGCTTGCGGGTTCCTGAAGATATTTCGGTCATCGGGTTCGATGATATTATTTTGGCTAGCTACGTAACGCCTGAATTAACAACCGTTGCCCAAGATATGGAACGAATCGGTTACGAAGCAGCTGAATTACTAGCAGACATCATCACCAATCAAGCAGAAACGAGCCATCGAAAAATTAGTCCCCATCAATTAAAAGTGCGACAGTCGGTAGAGAAAATCAGCGAGGTTCGCTAAATAAAAAAGACATGACCTTCATTGAGTGAAGATCATGTCTTTTTTTGTGGAGAAGAAAACTCAAACAAATTGGTCGGTCATATGTGGCAACAACAAAGTGAAAGTCACGACCATTCGTTTTTTTGATAAGAAGCAAAGCACAAGGCAAGCAACTTCTTGTAGAAATTTCCCTTAATGAAAGGGAAGATATACCTATGGAGGTTGCTTGGGTTTGACTCTAAACTAGTAAGCGAGGGAGAGAGAGATGGAAAAATTAAGCCTATTGTTGTTAAGAACACTTTCGGAGCATGACGGTTTTATGACGAGTAAAGCGGCTGCTGCCGAGTTGGGTGTTAGCAGAAAAACCGTTCGCCGTTATGCAGAAGAAATCAACCAGCATCAAGAACGATACGGTTGTATGATTCAAGCGAAAAAAGGGAGTGGGTTGTATTTACAAATAACGAACGAAGAAGCTTTTCAGCGAAGGAAAGAACAAGCGTCCCACAATGACGACTTTGTTTCTAGAATTATTGAATTCTTTATTCAAGAAGAAACGTATATTAAATCCGAAATGCTTTGCGAACGCTTATTCATTTCTCAGAGTAAGCTATCTCAAGAATTGAAAAAGCTGCGACGGATACTAAGCCATTACCAGCTCTCCATTCAAACGAAGCCGTATTACGGAATGAAACTTAGCGGTAGCGAATTTGACTTGAGACGGTTTATGGCTAGTAATTATTTGCAAAGAACCCATATCAAGCAGTTAGAAGAGGGCACAATCAGCGAAGATACACCGTCGCTTCTTCACCAGCAGATAAAAGCGATCGTTTCGTCGGAGTTTTCGCAAAAAGCCTACCCCATGTCGGAGGCTATTTTGAACAATCTGGTGAATCATTTAGCGATTGCTGTCTTACGCATGCAAAGCGGCCGCTACTTAGATCGAAACCTACCGATCAGCGGCAGGACCAATGATGAGCAGACATTACTAGGAGAGCGAATCATCGCCAGAATTGAAAAAGAGTGTGCTGTACATTTTACCGAATACGAGCGAAATTATGTTTTAGGGCAAATCGTTGGCAAACGAGTAGTCCCTAGAAATGAAAAGATGACTGTTTCAGATGAAGCAGCAGAATTGGTCAGCAAAATTTTAAAAGCGATCAAGGAAAGCCGCCAAATCGATTTCAGCAAAGACTTGGATCTGCAAACGATGTTGATGTTGCACTTTGCTCCGCTGATCGATCGGATCGAATTGGGGATCGAGCTGAAAAATCCTTTGTTGAATGAGGTGAAGGTACACTGTAATGTCGCTTATGATTTAGCCATCATTGCCGGTCAAGTCATTGCAAAGCAATTTGAAAAGACCATCAGTGATCATGAACTCAGCTATTTGGCGATGCACTTTGATGTGGCTTTAAATAAGAAAAATTCGCAAACACAGCGCAAGTATATTTTAGTGGTCAATGACCTAGGCCGAGCGGCCAATACCTTCCTTAAAGAGAAATTTGAGTTTTATTTTCGCAATTATATCAAGAAAGTCACGGTATGCAATCAATATGAATTTTTGCAAATGATCGAAGAGCAGGAGTTCGATTTTATCTTTTCTTCGATTCCACTTCCTTACGAAGGAACGATTCCTGTTATGAGTGTTGATTATTTTATGCAACCGGATATGATCAAAAAGATCGAAGCCGCATTGGCCGCTGTCTTCACAGAAGAAGTGCTTTTGAACTACTTTAAGGAATCGTTATTCATCTGTGAACAAGAATTTGAAACAAAAGAAGCGGTGTTGCATTTTTTATGCCAACAAATCAAAGAACAGTATTCAATGCCTGAGAATTTTGAAACGTTGGTTTTTGAACGAGAAGCCTTTTTTGGAACCGATTTCTTACCGTCAGTCGCTTTCCCTCATCCCAATGCGCTGATTGGTGCAGAAACGGTGATTGCCGTTGCAAACTTGAAAAAGCCAGTGTTCTGGTACAAACAGACGGTTCGTCTCGTTTTCTTATTAGTGATTGCTGAACAAGATCACTTAAAAGTGAAACCGCTGAATGATCATTTGATCAAACAATGTTCTTCGTTGGATAAAGTAAACAAACTAGCTGCGACAACGGACTTTATGACGTTCATTAATTATTTAAAGGAGTAGTGTATGACAAATGAAAAAGTAACCTTAGAAGGTGCGTATAATTTTCGCGATTTTGGCGGCTATCGGACCAAAGAGGGCAAATACGTAGTGACTGGAAAACTATACCGCTCAGACGAATTGAGCAAATTGACAGAAGCTGATCAGAAAAAATTAGCAGCTCTGGGAATTGAGAAAATTATTGACTACCGCAATGCCCAAGAAAGAGCAGACAATGAAGACAAACCCATTGGGAATGCTCAGATACTTTATTTGACGCCAATTGCTGATATTGCTGCTTTAGCTTCTTCAGAAGAAGGGGAGCCAATGGCGCTTTCTGCAGAAAAAATCACCGCCGAAGTTGCAAAAGAATTGATGATTCGGCAAAATTATGAATTTGTTGAAAACAGTCAATGCAAGACCGTTTTTAAAGAAGTATTGGCCATTCATTTGGAAGCTGAAGGTGCAGTGGTTCAGCACTGTCGTGGTGGCAAAGACCGCACCGGGTATGGGGTTGCCCTGATTCAGTTACTGTTGGGTGTCAGTTATGAAGAGGTCATGGAAGATTACCTGCTGACCAACGAGTACAAAAGGGAGAAAAATACCAAGAGTCTCAAGCAGATACAAGAAGAAACGAACAACCCCGATTTTGTGGCAGCAATGCGATACTTCAAAGAAGCTGATCGGTGTTTTTTACAAACCGCTTTGGATTTGATTGAGGCTCATGGGGGGATTGAAACGTATGTAAAAGAAGAACTGGGTTTTTCACAGCAGAAAATCCAGCTGCTTAAAGATAAATACTTGCGGGATTAAGTGAAGGAGGACCTTATGAATACACTGAAAGATAAAATACTAGCTGCAGCCGTTCAAGTACAAAACAATATTTATATGAAAGCCATTGCCAATGCAATGATGGGCTTAATGCCCGTCATGATGATCAGTTCCATTGCTTCCTTGATCAATGCGATCGACATTGGGGCAACGCAACAGATAATGGAACAAATTGGTGTGAAAGCATTATTAACCCAAGTCAACGCGATGACGATCGATGTCGTTTCCGTTTATGTCGCCTTTCTAGTTGGCTATAAATTAGCCGAGCATTTAAATGCGGATCAACTAAATGCCGGTATCATGAGTTTGGTATCATTTTTGATCTTGAGTCCGATTTCGACTTTAGAAGAAACCCGTACGATGGAGTTGTCGACCCTTGGCTCCGGTGGGATGTTTGTCGCCATGTTTGGCGGATTGTTGGGTGCCAGAATTTACATTTTATGTGTACAGAAGAATTTGATGATCAAAATGCCGGATTCGGTACCGCCGATCGTCAACAAATCCTTTGCAGCGATCGTGCCAGCAATTATTGTTTCAGCCATTATGGGCATCATTTACGTGGGTATGGCGGCAACTCCTTACGGCACACTGACAGATATGATCTATACTTGGGTACAAGCTCCATTGACCTTATTAGGAGCGAATATTTTTGCTTGTATGATCATTGTGGCGTTTATCGAATTTCTTTGGTTCTTTGGCATTCACGGAGTGTTGGCTGTTTATCCGATCTTGATGTTGGTCTTTTACCAACCAGGGCTTGATAATCTGGCGGCGTACAGTGCCGGCCAAGCATTACCACATCTGTTTACGATTGGGTTTATTTTGAACAATCGCGGGGCTCGTTCATTTGCAGTCGCTTTACTGGCTATTTTTGGCTGCAAATCAGAGCAACTAAAAGCTGTTGGTAAAATTGGATTGATCCCTTCCATGTTTGGTATTTCTGAGCCAATCAAATTTGGGATTCCTCAGGTGATGAATATCAGAATGCTGCTTCCCTTGATGGTAACACCGGCTGTTTCCGTGTTGTCAGCATATCTCTTAACAATTGTCGGCTTTTTGCCTTATCACAATGGAGTCAATATCCCGACTGGCTTTCCGATTATTTTCGGTGGCTTCTTAGTGAATGGCTGGCAAGGGATCATTGCACAATTGATTCAATTTGTCTTATGTGTCATCATCTACATCCCTTTTATGCGTCTGCAAGACAAAGCAGCACTAGCTGAAGAAAAGAATCTGCAAACCCAAGCGGCAGTCGTTGAGTAACAAATAACGAGAAAATGGAGGAAAAATGATGAAAAAAATAGTGTTAGTTTGCGCTGGCGGCATGTCTACTGGCGTCTTAGTAAATAATATGAAGAAAGCAGCGCAAGAAAAAGGAGAAGCGGTGGCGATCGATGCGTTCTCCATTGAATCGGTCACGACTGCAGCAAAAGATGCTGATTGCGTACTGTTAGGACCGCAAGTTTCTTACCGATTAAATGAAGTCCAAGGCTTAGTTGCTTGTCCAGCAGCCAGTATCGACATGCGCACCTATGGCATGATGGATGGAAAAAAAGCATTGGAACAAGCACTTGAACTAATAGGAGAGTAGAATGGAAGAAAAAGAACAAATTTGTTTTCAGATTATCTCGCAAGCGGGTATGGCAAGAAGTTGCTTTTTTGAAAGTATTCAAAAAGGAAGAGAAGCCCAGAATCTGGCTGCACTGCAAGCAATCGAAAAAGGAAAAGAACACTATCATGAAGCCCATTTGGCACATCGGAAGTTAGTTCAACAAGAAGCTCAAGGGGACAAAGTTTGGATGTCCTTACTATTAAGTCATGCGGAAGATCTTTTGATGAGCGCAGACATCATGAGTGAGCTTGCAAAAGAGTTTCAAGGGTTGTATGAAGAAATTCAGGCAATTAAGCAAATGATTCAGTCTACTGGCTCCTAGCCGAAAATCGCAATAAGAAAAAGAAACGAAGTGTCAGTCTTTTGACAATACACTTGGTTTCTTTTTGCTTAAATTTGGCACGCAAGTTGACAGGATTGCTTGAAAGTGTAGGATAGAAGAAAGATGGAACTTTAAATCAAGGCAAGGAGTCGGACGATGAAAGTTTTAAAATCCCATACCGCACTTTTGATCATCAGCAATACGATCACGATCATCCCGTATCTTTATTTCTTATCTTTGAGCAAAGAGCAGTCGCTAAGTGCAGCATTAGCCTTTGCGCTCTTTTATACCTTTCGCATGACAGGGGTCTTTTTCTTACAGACGCTTACGGCGCTTTTTGCACCATCATTGTTAGCAGCCAGTGTCTTGATCGGCGGCGCCGGCGCATTGGTAGGTATCTTGAGCACTTGGTGGAGCGCTGCACTCTTGCCAGCTGCTGGTTTGTTGGGGATCAGTGCTTCTTGGTTGCCGCCAGCTGACCTGATGGTACGCCAAAAAGCCAAGCTCACTGAACAGCCGCTGAAAAATGATTGGAAGGAGGCGCTGTTCTTTCTTTTCGTTTTATTGTTTGCCTTACGGTTGCCTGATGACCTTCGAGGCATTGGTCTATTTGGCAGTTATCTTGCACTCTTTGTGCTGGCGGCTAAGAGTAGTCAAACCTTCAAAAACCTACCGAAAAGACCGCTGATGCAGCGCAACCAGTTATTCAACAAGCAATTTTTGTTGTATTTCTTTTTCTTTCTCTTACTGTTTGGCTTGCGAGCAGCCAGGCTGATCAAGTCGAATGCCCTCTTTGAGTGGGCGATCACTGGTTTCTTGTTTCTCTTTGCTTTGCTGCTGATCACTTTAACGAAACGCAGTAAGTCGTGGAAACAGCCACTTCATCTAAATGTGCTCACCTTCATTCGTGGGGTGATCGGAAACTTTCTTTTTCTTTTCGGCTCGGTGTATGTTACCGGTCGACTTGGAGCACAAGCGCTAAGCACGCACGTTTACTTACCATATGCACTGGGCCTTTTTGGCGCGATGTTTCTCGGAGGAAAACTCGCTCATCGTTTAGAAAAACAGCTGGTACCAACATATTTACTTGGGCTGATGGCAGGTGTTCTTCTGTTCAGCAGCGACACACTGATCCCAATAAGTTTATTCGTCATTAGCTTCTTTAATGCGGGATTGAATCAATGGCTTACGAAACAGTATTTGGCGGCAAAACCGGAAGCAATTGAGCAGCAGAGTTTAGCCAAGTATGCCACACAAAACAAAGGGAGTCTGGTACATCAATTTCTTTTGATGACACTCCTGTTCGTCATTCTTCGTTTTGAACATCAGCCGCTGGCTTTCTTGTTTCAGCTATCAGGAACGACGGCAACGAATCAGACCTCAAGGATCCAAAGCTTTTTAGAGCCAGCAAAATGGGGCTCGATTGCAGGAGTACTCTGTTTGCTAGTAGGTGGATTGGTGGTATTTCGCCGACAATCAAAGAAAACAAAAGAATAAGCGTCTTTAGCAGTCACTATCTTGATTCAAGACAGTGGCTGCTTTTTTTTGAAATCGCATAAAAACCGAACGTTCAGCGTTTTATCTTCCTTTATGATAGTGAATTTTATTGCACTATTTTCGAATAGCGTTAAAATAAGAACATCGTGTTAGTGAAAAAGGAACATTAAATGAACGGCTTTTTCCTGACAATGTCTTAGAGAACGGGGGAAATCAAACAAATGGCAACCATTCACTATTTTAAAGGAGATGTTTTCCATACGCCAACTGATGGAAAACTAGAATATATAGAAGAAGCTTTGATTCAAGTCGATGACGCAGGGATCATCGTAAAAGTGACTGCTAAAACAGATCAAGGGTATGAGTCAGAGCTGGCGAAAGCATCAGAGAATCTGCAGGCATTATCTGCAGGCCAGTGTTTTTTACCTGGGTTTGTTGATCTGCATGTCCATGCACCGCAATGGCCGCAAGCAGGGATCGCGTTAGATGAACCGTTAAATGTCTGGTTAGATGAATGCACGTTTCCGCTGGAGGCAAAATATGCCGATCCAGCATTTGCCAAAGCTGTCTATCAGGATTTGGTGGCACAGTTGTTGGCAAGAGGAACGACAACGGTTCTTTATTTTGCAACGATCCATCTAGAAGCGAGCCTTCAATTGGCGAAGATTTGTGCCGCTCTTGGTCAACGGGGATTAGTCGGAAAAGTCGTTATGGACGATCCCAAAGCCAATCCTGCTTTTTATCGGGACGCATCAACAGAAGAGGCATTAGCGGATACAGAACGTTTTATTCAAGAAGTACAAGCAATCGCAAAGACCGCACCTCAAGGCGTTTATCCTGTGGTTACTCCGCGATTTGTCCCGAGCTGTACCGATGAAGGCTTGGCAGGGTTAGGCGCATTGGCTCAAAAATATGATGTCCATGTTCAGACCCACTGCAGTGAAGGGCAATGGGAACATGACTTTGTTCAAGAGCGATTTGGCAAAACGGATACCGAAGTGCTGCAAGATTTCGGCTTGTTGCGAGAAAAAGCAGTGATGGCTCATGGCAATTTCATCAGCCCAGCTGACGGCGCCCGTTTTGTCGAAAGCGGCGCCGCAGTTGCGCACTGTCCCATCTCAAATGCCTACTTTGCCAATGGTGTGATCCCAATCAAGCGCTTGAAAGAGCAAGGGGTCACGATTGGTTTAGGAACGGATATCTCCGGCGGTTTTTCACCGAGTTTGTATGACAACATCAAACAAGCTGTGATGTCTTCGAGAATGTTAGAAGATGGCGTGGATGTCACGCTTCCTCAAAACACACGAGGAGTAGCCGATTCTCGTATATCCGTGATCGATGCGTTCTCATTGGCGACAAAAGGCGGCGGTGAGGCACTGAAATTACCAGTAGGTGTCATCAAAGAAGGGTATGCGTTTGATGTGCAAGTGATCGATACGCGACAAAAAGAAAATCCTTTGCCTGACTTCGGTGTGTTCACCTCACCCGAAGCAAGATTACAAAAAATCCTGTACTTAGCAACGATGCAAAATATTCGCCAAGTCTGGGTCCAAGGAAAAAAAGTACACGAAAAACGAGGAGAATGAGACAGTGGAATCAACGAAAAATAAACATTTAACGATCGGAATGAATGAAGACATTCCCTTTGGTCAAGCAGTACTTTTAGGGTTGCAGCATGTGTTGGCAATGGACGTGTATGTGCCGCCATTTATTATCGCAACGGCGGTGGCGATGTCCTCTTCAGATGCATCAGGTTTGATCCAATCGACCTTTTTAGGAGCAGGGATCGCTTCTTTGATCCAAGTCCTCTTTTTCTTGAAATTACCCGTATGTCAAGGGCCATCCTTTGTCCCCGTTGGAGCGATCATCGGTATTTATTTTGGTGCCAACGGCATGGACACGGTGTTAGGAGCCAGCATCGTTGGTGCCGCAGCAGTCATTTTACTAGGTTTTACGGGCATTTATAAGTATATCGTTCGTCATTTTATTCCTACGATCGTCAGTGGAACGATCATTATGATCGTTGGGTTGACATTGCTGCCAACGGCCTTTACCAGCAATATCTATCCTGCCACTGAAACACTAAGTGCCAATCAAAACATGTTGTTGGCTGCGATTACTGCGGCGATTTTGATTTTGTTTTCCATGTTAGGCGATTATTTTCCGGGAATGGGAAAATACTTCCGAATCAGTTCGGTCATTATTGCTTTGGTTATCGGTACCGTGATTGCTTCCTTTATGGGGGGCGTTGATTTTCAGTCGGTGGCGGATGCTTCTTTCTTTAGTCTGCCAAAACTGGTATTTCTAAACTATGGCCTGCACTTTGATGTTTCAGCGATCTTAACGATGCTAGTGATCTATATGGTGCTCCTAGCAGAAACAACAGGTACTTGGTATGCGGTCAGTTCCGTGACAGAAGAACCTGTTACGGATGAACAGATCAATAAAGGCGTGATCGGCGAAGGATTAGGCTGCTTGGTTGCCGCCTTAGTAGGAACGACACCTGTAACTGGTTATTCTACCAATGCAGGGATCATTTCGATCACCGGGGTTGCTAGTAAAAAAGTCTTTGTGATGGCGTCCGTCTGGTTTATCCTATTGTCCTTCATGGGAAAACTTTCAGCCTTGATTCACGCAGTACCTTCTGCTGTCATCGGCGGCGTGTTCGCGGTCGTCTGTGTCATTATTTTGTTGAGCGGCTTTCGGGTCATTAAGAATGAAGAGTTTTCCGAGCGTGAGTTGTATATTATCGGGGTACCATTGATTATTGCCATCGGCTTGTTGTTTTTGCCAGCAGAAATCAAAGAATCTGCGCCTCAATTCTTACAATATTTATTAGATTCACCGATTGCTTTAAGCGCTATTGCGGCGATCGTCATGAATAAATTGATCCCAGTGAAGAAAAAATAGGAAGTAAATGAGGAACGAGACAAGGTCTCATTCCTTCTTTTGTTACAAATCTGTGTAAAAAGAGGGTTTTTTGTAATATAGGAAAGGTTTTCTAAGGTTAACTGGTTTACCTAGAAACAAAATAACTGTAATGTTAAAAATTACAGCAGAGAAAAGCTTGATATGATAGTCTTTTTCAATTCTTACGAAACGTAAGGCAACTGTCGTTTTCGTAATCATCTGTAATGATTTCTTTACCTATGAAATATTCTTCGGTGTTAGACTTGTTTATGCGCTTGAGTCATCTCAAATGACGCAAAATGAGTTTCAAAGAAGGAGATTTAATTATATGAAGTCTTTAAAAACTGTTTTACTTAGTACAGCTGTCCTTGCCGGTTTCGGCCTTTTCTTAGGTGGGAAAGACGCCTTTGCAGACGAACAATACACTGTTCAATCTGGTGATACATTATCAACAATCGCTACTAACTTTTACGGTTATAGCTCTGATGATACGATCAATGCGATCGTTGAAGCAAACGAGATTGCTGATAAAAACTTGATTTTTGTTGGGGAAGCATTGATCATCCCTACAGATGGCACTGCCACTTATACAGAATCTGCAAACACGACTGCTGCAGCAAGTGTACAACAACCAAGTGAACCAGCAGCTTCACAATCAAGCAACACACAATCTGCTGCTGCAAGCACACAAAGCAGCTCAAGCTACAGCTCTTCAGCTAGCGGCTCAGAAGCTTCAGCAAAAGAATGGATCGCAAACAAAGAATCTGGTGGTTCTTATACAGCGACAAACGGACAATACTATGGTCGTTACCAATTAACCAACTCTTACTTAAATGGTGACTATTCAGCTGCTAACCAAGAAAAGGTTGCTGATGAATATGTAGCATCACGTTATGGTTCTTGGTCTGCTGCCAAAGCATTCTGGGAAGCAAATGGTTGGTACTAAGATTCTAAAATGAATCTTGGCCATGATATCTAGTAATCAATTGCCCTTATTGGCGAGTACAACTTACTCGCTGATGAGGGCTTTTTTGTGTCTTCTGAGAAAGGTGAATGAATGTAACGCCGCTTACAGCTGCATGTAACGTCATTATCAGTCGACATGCCACTGATAAAAAATCCCTTTTTACACGGCAACCATGTATAATAGTAGGAAATAGAGCAGAAAGCGATTCAATCTGTCAAAATTGAGACAGAAAATGACGGTTTTGATAGTAGAAAGTGAGGGAAACACA
Source organism: Enterococcus sp. AZ149 (assembly GCF_051714285.1). Lineage (NCBI taxonomy): Bacteria > Bacillati > Bacillota > Bacilli > Lactobacillales > Enterococcaceae > Enterococcus > Enterococcus sp. AZ149. The sequence goes on along the minus strand of NZ_JBIORO010000001.1, from coordinate 2,798,516 downwards.
ATGAGTACATCGATTGAAGAAAAAATTGCACAAAAAATGCAGCGATTTCAAGCATTTGGGGAAGGCTTGCCGGGAGCCAAAGTCTATTACCGCGAAGATTGGGATGCAATCTACTTTGATTTAGTAGGAAAACAGTTTGGGATCATGAGTCCGCAAGCAGAAGAAACAGCATTTTTGACTTTGAAAAATCTGCCCGAGGTCAACGAAACGCTGCGAGAGCAATTTCCTGACGTCATCATTCCGGGGTATTATGCCAATAAGACCCATTGGAATACCATCAAGTTGGCATCTGATGCCTTGATGGAAGAAAACATCGAACAAATGATTTTGGTTTCCTACGATCTAGTCAAACAAAAACTGACAAAAAAACAAAAAAGTGAGCTGGAAAACAGCGAATCGTAAGTCAAAGATTTAGCGCCAGAAAATAAGGAAGACCCTCTTGAGGATCATCATAATCCCTTTATTATTCGTTATTTTCGCCAACATTTATGCAATATTTTCAAAGAGCTTTCATGAAAGCTCTTTTTGTTTTATTTGTTCGCTTGTTTCTAGTCGTGATCCATGGTAAATTGTTGTGCAGCCGAAATTTTTTGGCAGTCTTTTCTGCTAAACACAAAGGAGTGGTACGTATATGGATCTGGTCTTACGCCATGTCAAAAAGTACAAAGCGGCAACCAGCATTGCCTTATTATCGGTCATTTTAATGGTCGTTGCTGCATTATGGCAGCCAAAGCTCTTGCAGCAAGTGCTAGAATCAATTATTACCGAAAACAATGATGAAATGAAAAAAATTGGTGTGCAGTTGATTGGGCTAGCATTGCTAGGCCTTGTTGCAGGGATCATCAACACGGTTTTTTCTGCGAAAGTGGCGCAAGGCGTTAGTGCCGATATTCGGGAAGAGATGTTTCGGAAAATCCAGACATTCTCATTTGGAAATATCGAAACCTTCTCAGCGGGAAATCTTGTGGTGCGCTTGACCAATGACATCACGCAAATTCAAAACTTAGTGATGATCTCGCTACAATCGTTGTTTCGGATCCCGTTCTTATTTATCGGTGCCTTCATTTTGGCGATGACAACCATGCCGCAACTGTGGTGGATCATCGTCTTACTGATTATCGCTGTCCTAGTGATTACGGCACTATCCTTTACACGGATGGGCAAACACTTTATGATCATCCAGAACTTGATCGACAAAATCAATGGGATTGCCAAAGAAAATTTGATGGGGATTCGTGTGGTGAAATCTTTTGTTCAAGAAGACAACCAACTGCAAGGCTTTTCTAAAGTCAGTGAAACGTTAACGAAGCATAATATTATTGTAGGAACCCTGTTCTCTGTAATGATCCCCTCCTTTATGCTGGCGGCCAACTTAGCAGTGGTCGGCGCGATTTTCTTTGTCAGTGATCTAGCGAAAGATGACCCAACTTTGATTGGGGGAATTGCCTCATTCATGAATTATTTGATGCAAATTATGATGGCGATCATTATCGGCGGCATGATGATGATGATGACTTCACGGGCTGCAGTTTCGCTAAAACGGATCAAAGAGATTCTAGATACCGAACCGGATCTGCAATACCAAGATGTCCCAGAACAAGAATTGTCTGGAAGTGTCGCTTTTGAAAACGTCAGCTTCCGTTACCCTGGGGATGAAAAAAATGCCCTAACGGCTATCAGTTTTACCATCAAACCTGGCGAAATGATTGGGATCGTAGGAGCGACTGGTGCCGGCAAATCAACACTGGCGCAACTGATTCCCCGTTTGTTTGACCCAACAGAAGGTGTCGTGCGGGTTGGCGGTGTTGACTTGAAAGAAGTCAATGAACAAAGCTTGCGTAAAACGGTCGCTTTTGTCTTGCAAAAAGCGATCCTCTTTTCAGGAACGATTGCCCAAAACTTACGGCAAGGGAAAAAAGATGCCTCAGAGTCTGAGATGTCTCGCGCAACAGAAATCGCTCAAGCCAGCGAATTTATTCAAAAATTGACAGCGGGTTTTGAAGCGCCGGTCTCCGAGCGCAGCAGCAATTTTTCTGGAGGACAAAAGCAACGCTTATCGATTTCTCGAGGCGTGATCGGTGAACCGAAAATTTTGATTTTGGATGATAGTACGAGTGCATTAGATGCTCGTTCGGAAAAATTGGTTCGCGAAGCGTTTGAAAAACAATTAAAAGACACGACAACAATCATTATCGCGCAAAAGATTGCCTCTGTTGTGAAAGCCGACCGCATCTTCGTTTTAGATAATGGACGTTTGGTTGGTGAAGGAAGCCATGAATTTTTAGCCAATAACAATGCCATCTATCAAGAAATCTTCGCAACACAGAAAGGAGAGGAGTAACCATGACAGATTTGTTCAAAGCGAGTAAATTTTTCTACCATTACTTAAAACAATACAAGTGGTCGTTTCTATTCATTTTTGTGACGGTGATTCTGGCAACGTATCTGCAAGTACAAGCGCCAGTCTTTATCGGAGAAGCGTTCCAGGAATTGGCGAATTATGTTGGCGGTTTGATGCAAGGGGTCGATGATAAATCGGCTTTTCTATCGATCATTTGGAAACTGTTGATTTTTTATGTCTTAGCCAGTGCAGCTAATTTTGTCTATAGTATCTTGTTCACGCAAGTGGTGGGGAAATCAACCAACAGAATGCGGATCGGTTTATTTAATAAACTGGAAAAATTGACGATCAAATTCTTTGATTCTCATCAAGACGGTGATATTTTGAGCCGTTTCACCAGTGACTTGGATAACATCCAAAACAGTCTGAACCAAGCATTGTTGCAAGTGCTGACCAATGTAGTCTTAATGGTGGGGATCTTGATCATGATGTTCCGTCAAAACGTTGAATTGGCATGGGCAACGATTGCTTCTACCCCGATTGCGGTGTTGATCGCGGTGATCGTGATCCAAAAAGCCCGCAAATATGTCGATCTGCAGCAAGATGAAGTCGGAAAATTAAACGGCTATATCGATGAAAAAATCAGTGGTCAACGAATCATCATCACCAATGGACTGCAAGAAGAAACCATCGATGGTTTTCTGGTCCACAACCAACAAGTCCGGGAAGCTACCTACAAAGGGCAAGTCTACTCTGGGCTGCTTTTCCCCTTGATGCAAGGGATGTCCTTGTTGAACACGGCAATCGTGATTTTCTTTGGTGGCTGGTTAGCATTGAACGGTGACTTAGAACGTTCCGTTGCTTTAGGATTAGTTGTGACCTTTGTCCAGTATTCGCAGCAGTATTACCAACCATTGATGCAGATCTCTTCTGGTTACAGCATGATTCAGTTGGCGATCACCGGTGCGCGCAGAATCAATGAAATGTTTGATGAACCTGATGAGGTCAAACCAAAAGACGGGATCAAAGTGAAGGGCATCAAAGAGGCGGTTGCTTTGAATCATGTGGACTTTGGGTATGACAGTCAAAAATTGGTCCTAAAAGATGTGTCGATCACGGTCAACAAAGGCGAAATGGTCGCATTGGTCGGACCGACTGGTTCAGGAAAAACGACCATCATGAACTTGTTGAATCGCTTCTATGATGTGAATGGTGGTTCTGTGACCTTTGACGGCATCGACATCCGGGAGCTAGACTTGGATCTGCTGCGTTCTCAAGTGGGAATCGTTTTGCAAGAATCCGTGCTGTTCTCAGGGACGATTCGTGAAAACATTGCTTTTGGGAAACCAGAAGCGACTGAAGCCGAAGTCATTGCAGCAGCGAAACAAGCCAATATCCATGAGTTTGTTATGACGTTGGAAAAAGGCTATGACACGGAGATCACCGAAGAGAACAATCTTTTCAGTACTGGTCAAAAACAATTGATGAGTATTGCCCGAACGATTTTGACCAATCCAGAATTGTTGATTTTGGATGAAGCCACCAGTAATGTTGATACCGTGACCGAAGCGAAAATTCAACGAGCAATGGATGAAGCAATCAAAGGACGAACCAGTTTTGTGATCGCCCATCGCTTGAAGACGATTTTGAATGCCGATCGCATCGTTGTCTTAAAGGACGGCGAAGTCATTGAAGAAGGCAATCACCATCAATTGGTGGCGGCTGACGGCTTTTATGCGGAACTGTATCACAATCAATTCGTTTTTGAATAAGCGCAAACCAACGTAAAATCATCAAGAAGACACTAGCAGGACAGCCCGCTGATTTCGTCAACCAATCGACGAGACAGCGAGCTGTTTTTTTTAGGTTAAAGTAAGCACTTCTTATGACGACAATGTCTATGAGCAGTTAGTGGTATAAGGGGGCCGTTGTTCTGATTACCAAAAAAGACCAGCCTGAAGCATGGTCTTCTTTGGCTGTTTAGTGATACGCAGCGGTTTGAGCTAACCACTCAATAAAATGGTCAGGCTGTTGCGTATCCTGTGCCACGATATTCCACTGCTGGTTTTTGCAGCGAGTGCATTGATGCAGCAGCTGATAGCCTTTTTTGGAATGTTGGCGATAATCGATGGGTCGCATCAGGCCATGGCAAGTATTTTGACGATCACCTGGGCGAATATCCACGTGTAACGAGTAGAGACACTGGGGACAATGGTTGCGGTAAGAACCATTGGTCAAGGGTGCCACAGGCGTACTGCAGTTTTTACAAACAAAGGTCGTATTTTCACCTTTTCTCATTTTGCTTTCCTCCAAAAGAATGATTTCTTTTGAGAGAAAAGGGTTCCGTTCGTTCTTCATCAGGCTTCTTTGGCTAGGGACACATTCACCGTCCGTAACGATTACTTCTGCTTCCAGCTTCATGCGATTTCGCAATCCGTACCACGCTTAGTTTTTTCGTTTTGTGCTAAGCACTGTGTTGCGGCAGCCCACAACCCAGCAGTAAGTGTAGTCCAAAGTCACTGTCATTGGCGTCGTCCCCTAGAAAGCAATTGAGGAATGCTTTTTCATAGAGTCCCTCCTATGTGTTTATGAGGGGATTATAGCAGAAATAGAGTTGGAATTCTATGACAGAGAAAACCTGATCGTAATTTATCTCCTTTTTTATCTTTAAAAACAACAAAATGTAGATTATAATGCTATTTTATGACAAAATGTTCGTATGTAGGTTTCGCTCAATTTTATTTTGGTCACTGAAGAAGAGACACGGAATCACAAAATGGAGGAAGGATGACCTAACGAAAGGAGAACAAAAATGTTTGGTACGAACAAGAAATCTGAAAATTCGAATGGCACACAAGGCAAGAAACGAAAAAAGCGTTTGACTGTAGAAGACCTGATCAACCAGTATATTGTAGAAAAAGAGGTTCATGAATTGAGTGAGGAACTGTCTGTTCAGATCTTTAATGACTTATCTGCACACCGAATACATTTCATGGAGATCCCCAACCTTAGTTACAAAAATCTCGGAGCAGCTATCCAAATCGACCAAAACTGGATTAAAATCAAGCAACAAGATACGATCATCAAACAACAGGCACAGATCATTCAGCTTTTGAAAGAAACACGATAGAAGAAAAGTATTTTTTTCTATTGAAAAACCGAAGAACGAGCTGAGCGTTTTTCCTTGAATAGGAGGGCCGTTAGCTGGTTCTTCGGTTCTTTGTTGACGATGAAAGATTAATAATACTCCCCGTGGCGATAGTCCCATGAGTTGAAGTGATCAGAAAGGTACATTTGGATTTTTTCAACATCGAGTCCTTTACGGATCAAGACAGGTGCGGGAGTGATGGAGCGTTGGTCTCCTTGCTCTGGAATCAAGTTACCGTCTTTATCAACGAAAGAAACCATGACTCCTTGTTCGTAGCGGGTTTCCAGCGTTTTGTCTGGTTGGATCGATGCAACATAGTCGTTGCCTTCAATGATTAGATCGGCTTCTTGCGCGATTTGTTCGCCGATCCCTTCAACAAGTCCGCGGTTTCCTTTGCCTGAAGGGTTCGCTGAGCTGGCGAAAAGCAATTTCTTTTTTTGATCCCAAAGTTCTTTTGAGATCTGCTCACCAGGGACACCGAATTTGATCACGAAACAGCTGGTTCCCCGAACGTCCGTCATCAATTCTTCTGAACCATCTTTTGGGATATAGGCTTTTCCTGATTCTTTCCAAGGCAAAATCGCACCGAATAACACGTCATTGTTCCAACACGTTTCATAAACGGCGGCGGTTTCCGCATTTAATTCGGCTAATTCATGTAGCTGCTCCAATGAGCTGCAAAGAACGACACCTGGTTTGTTACGCTTGCGATTCTTTGCTGAAAACTTGCGTTCCAGCCCTTTTTTATCAGAGACGGCAATGATATAGCCGACTTTGGTTGGGCAGACGATCACTTTGCCTTCTTCATTCAAATAGTTGATCGCTCGTTGGTTTGGTTCTCCTGTCCATGGGACTTGTTTTGCTTCATTCACTCTCTTCATCCTCCCTGTCTTCCAATGAATCGCCGTTATGAAAAATATAACGGAATATTCTGAAAATTCTGATTGAATATGGTTACCCTTGATGATAAGGGAATCAATCCGCGTAGTCAAGGGGATTTACACCAGAATGTAAAAAGAGTGGAATAGAAAGATCGAATATGCATCACTTGAGAATAGAGTGAATGATTGACAGCAATACTATTTTTTTCCGCTTTGTATGAAAAAATTGACTGTTTTTTATGTTATTTATATGGGAAGATAGGCTTATAGATAGAAGAATGCAATCAAATTGATAGTTTCTTTGAAAAAAAGAAAGAGGAGTATCATGAGTGAAAAGAAAAAAATACGCAAGCTTTTGCTGGCATCGATTGTCGCTGGGAGTATCTATGGCGGCGGTGCCTTGCTTTTTGGGTTACTGGTCAGTTATAACGTCCTCTTGTTAGATGGTGTTTATACATTGATTGGTGCAGTGATGTCACTGATTGCTTTGTATGTGGCAAAATATATCCAAGCCCAAGACTTTGAACGTTTCCCATTCGGCAAAGAAGCGTTGATGCCGTTGGTTGTTTTTATTCAATATAGTATCATCTTGCTGATCTCAATTTATGGAGTCATTGAATCTGCTTTTAGTTTATTACACGTCAGTGATGGCATGATTGATCCAATCGGTTTGTATTTCTCGCTGATTGGTACGATCTACTGTTTCTCTTTTTACTTGTACTTAAAAAAGAAACCACTGACTCATCCCTTTTACTGGGTAGAACTAGAACAATGGCGTTTCGGCTTTTTCTTTAGTCTGGGTGTCGTCGGTTCATTTCTTGTGTCATGGCTGATTCAAGCCAGTCCCTATGGAAATTTCGCGATGTATGTCGACCCAATCATCTCCATCGGGATCACCTTGTTCTTTATTCAGCTTTCGATTAAAGAGTTGAAAGCGGCCATTCTGGAATTGACTTCTTCAACTCCGAAAGAAGAACTACGAGAGTCCATCATGACGATCGTTGAAAAAGAACTGCGCGCAGAAGAATTGGTGGACTTTGTGTTACGTACCGCCAAAGTCGGCAATCAAGTCATTGTGGAATTAGATGTGGTGATTTTACCTGCAACACCTCTCGATACAGTTGGGCGGCAAGATCCCTTGCGAGAACGATTGAATCAAGCAATCAGCCAACAGATTTCCGGTTATTCCCTCTGGCTAAACATAAATTTTGTCGGTGACATCAAATGGGCGTATAGTGAGGAGTAAGAATGGCTGCAAAGCGGCTTGAATAAACCGTGAAAATGACAGAGAAAAGAGGAAACAAATGACAATTCTGAAAACCTATGGAAAAATCACCGCAGCACTTTTCTTGTTAGCGGCAAGCATCAATTTATTTTTAGGCCCGCATCATGTGGCAGCTGGCGGTGTCAGCGGAATCGGTATTTTATTAGAGTCAGCCCTCGGTTGGGATCGAGCGGCTGTGATCATGGTCTTGAATATTCTCATGCTTATTCTTGCCTATGCCTTTTTAGGGAAGGGGCCTTTTTTGAAAGTCCTCTATGGTAGTTTTGCTTTTCCAGTAGCAATTGCTTTAGTCCCAGAATATATGGTGGCTGAAGATCGGCTGCTTTCCGTGATATTTGGCAGTGCGATTTTTGCTTTAGGAGTAGCGATTTTGTACAAAAATCAATCTTCTAGCGGTGGTACAACGATTCCACCGCTGATTTTCAAGAAATACTTTAATTTGAATCCAGCGATTGGCTTGCTGGCGACCGATGCGATCGTGGTCTCCATGAACTTGTTCGTTTTCGGGTTTGAAGAGTTCTTGTTTGCGATATTATCGATCGTGATCACCTCTGGTGTGATGACCTACATTGAAACGGGCTTTAACCGGAAGAAATCCATCATGATCTTAAGTGAGAACCACGTGAACGAGATTCGAGAAGCAGTCTTTGATAAAACAGCTCGTGGTGCCACACTATTGGCTGCCCAAGGCGGCTACCAGCAAGCAGACAAACAAGTACTGTTGATCGTGGCCAGCGACCAAGAATTTATGCAGATCAGACAAATCACTGAGACCATTGACCCAAAAGCGTTTGTGATCGTCAATAATGTCTCAGAAGTACTGGGCCAAGGCTTTAGTTATCACCCAATCGAATGAGCGTATTCTCGCTTGTTCAGCGTATGAAACCACCCTCGTCAAGTAGGCAATCTACTCGACGAGGGTGGTTTTTAAGGTCCATGATTTTCAAATAGCTTTACTCCGTAAAGTAATCGGGAAAGGCCTTTTCCACAAAAATCAAATCGTTATCAATGACATCAATGTGTTGTCCGACCAAGGGAGCAATTTTGGCTTGGTCTTTTTCTTTTAAAGTGGCTAAGATTTCTTCGTGATCCCGCAAAATAATTTCCCAAGACAATTCCTCCACCTCTAAACGTAAGAAGCGGAAGCGATTTAAAGGCAGATTGATCGTTTGTAGCCAATTCCAGACATTTTCTTTGTCGGCGATTTTATAAATCAACTGATGGAAGGCCTCGTCGAGTTGGAAAAACTCGATTTCATCCTTCAATTGTGCATAGGTCCGCTGCAAAATAACGAGTTTTTCTAGTTCTTTCAGCTGCTCTTCTGTAATGGCTTGGCAGGCCGCTACGAATACTTCTTTTTCAAGCGTCTCTCTGACAAAACGAGCTTCTTCAATTTGTTTGATACTGATTTTAGAAATATAGGTGCCGCTTTGGGGAACGACATGGATCAGTGCTTCACGGCGCAGACGAATAATTGCTTCACGGATCGGCGTCCTGCCAATGGTTAGCCGTTGCTCCAATTCCTTTTCAGATATTTTTTGACCGGGAATCAGTTTGGCGGTTAAAATCAACTCTTTGATTGATTCATAAGCTTGTGATTGAAAATTTGTAGGGTTCAACATAAACGCTTCTTTCTGTATCAGGCATTCAATTACCTTCTAAAGAAAAACTCTGAAGGAAGGTGCCTAGGGATAGTTTTGAGTAATAAAACTAGTATATAAGTTGAATAACCTTTTGTAAAGGCTTGCAATTCAGCACAGAATGAACTAGAATACTAATATATCAGTTTTAAGAAAAAGGAGGAAGTAGGATGTTTGATTTTGCTGCCTTGAAGCAGGCAGGAGTTACGATGCCGATCGTTCCCAAAGAAGTGACGGATCAATCAGATACTCAGTTTCAATGGTTACACTTTGGTGGGGGAAATTTGTATGGGGCATTTCACGCAGAAGTAGCCCAAACGTTGATCGATCAACAAGCGCTGACAAAAGGAATCGTAGTTTGTGAAACCTTTGATGAACAGGTGATTGATCAAGTATATGCCCCTTACGAGAATGATATTTTAGAAGTGGTCATGCATGAAGGGGGACGGTTGGAGAAAAAATTGCTCCAGTCAACGGCGGCTAGTTATTATTGCCATCCTTCCCGTGCTGCGAGTTATGAGCAAATACGCAAAGTATTTCAGGAGCCGTCACTACAGTTGGTTACCGTAACGATCACAGAAAAAGGCTATGGCTTAAAAGACAGTCAGGGGAAATTTTTACCTGTCGTACAAGCGGATCTCGCTGCGGGTCCCCATCAGGTCAACCATACAATGAGCATTTTGGCTAGCTTTTTATGGGATCGTTTTCAATCAGGGGCACTTCCGATCGCTATGGTTTCCACCGATAATTTTTCGCAAAATGGGTTCCGTTTCCAAACGGCGATTGTCACCATTGCAAAAGAATGGCAAAAGCTGGGGCATGTTTCAGAAGCGTTTGTCCGATACTTAGAAAACAACGCGCAGGTGACGTTTCCGTGGTCAATGATCGATCGGATCACGCCAAATCCTTCAACAGCAGTTGCAGAAGAATTAGCAGCAGCTGGGATCGAGCAGCTGCCAGTCATCCGTACCGATAAAGGAACGAATATCGCTCCGTTTGCTAACACAGAGGCGACTCATTACTTGGTGATTGAAGATGATTTTCCAAATGGTCGCCCGAATTTGGATAAAGCGGGGGTGATCTTGACGAGTCGAGAGATCGTCGACAGAACCGACAGTATGAAAGTCACAACTTGCTTGAATCCACTGCATACAGCAATGAGTTTGTTCGGCTGTTTACTCGGTTATACATCCATTGCTGCGGAAATGACCGATCCAGATATTGTTGCTTTGATCAAAGGAATCGGCTATCGTGAAGGCTTACCGGTAGTGGAAGATCCTGAGATTATTCAGCCAGAGAAATTTATCGATGAGGTGGTCGGTCTTCGTTTACCGAATCCCCTGATTCCTGACACCCCACAGCGGATCGCCGCAGACACCTCACAGAAAATCGCCATCCGTTTTGGCGAAACCATCAAAAAGTATGTGGAGAAAGAAGGCTCGGCTTCTGAACTGACTTACATTCCCTTAGCGATTGCTGGCTGGTTGCGTTATCTATTAGCAATCAATGATGAAGGCCATCCATTTGACCCAAGTCCTGATCCCCTCTTAGCAGAATTACAAGAGATTTTATGGGAGTGTCAGTTAGGGACAGCCGCCGATGTTCCAGGGATCATTCGACCAATCTTAGCAAATCCGCAGATTTTTGGTTTGGATCTTTATCAAGCAGGAATCGCTGAAAAGGTGGGTCACTTGTTCGCTAAGATGCTGGCAGGAACCGGCGCAGTCCGTAAAACATTACATGAAACAGTAGAAGGGATCGAATAAAAAATGGAAATGACATTTCGTTGGTATGGAAAAGACTACGATAAAATCAAGTTAGCAGATATCCGTCAAATTCCTGGAATGAAAGGCATCGTCGGCACACTCTTTGATTTGCCTGCGGGGGCAGTTTGGCCGAAAGAACGGATCAAGGCGCTCGTGGAAGAAGTCGAAGCAGTTGGCCTTTCCCTGAAGGTGATCGAAAGCGTCAATATTCATGATGACATCAAGATTGGCTTGCCTTCGAGAGACCTGTATATCGAAAACTACAAAAAAACGATTCGTAATTTGGCAGCATATGGGATCGAAGTGATCTGCTATAATTTTATGCCGATTTTCGATTGGATCAAAACGGATCTCGATTATCGCTTAGCCGACGGTTCTTCTACGATGGCATTTGAAAAAGCAGGGATCGACAAAGACCCAGAAGAGATCGTCAAAGAAGTTGAGGAGTCAAGCTCTGGCTATACCTTGCCAGGCTGGGAACCAGAACGTTTGGCACATGTCAAAGAATTGTTTGCTGCGTATAAGGATGTCGATGATGACAAATTAAGAGAAAACTTTGCTTATTTCCTAAAAGCCATCATTCCCACCTGTGAAGAGGTCGGCATCAAGATGGCTGTTCATCCAGATGATCCTCCCTATTCGATTTTTGGTCTGCCGCGTATCGTTAAAAACCGCGATGATTTGGATTGGGTCTGCAACGTGGTCGACAGTCCGTCAAATGGTATCACACTTTGTACTGGCAGTATCGCCGAAGACCCAGCCAATAATGTCTATGAGATTTTGGCTGAGTTTTGTCGCCGGGATCGGATTCCTTTTGCCCATGTTCGTAACATTCAATACTTGGGCAATGACAAAGACTTTTATGAAGCACCGCATCTCTCCTCTGAAGGCTCATTAGACATGTATCAGATCCTAGAAGCGATGTACAAAAATGGCTTTGACGGCTACATTCGACCAGATCATGGGCGAATGATCTGGGGAGAAACGGGACGTCCAGGCTATGGCTTGTATGATCGGGCGATCGGCGCTTCCTACTTATTAGGGTTGTGGGAAGCCATCGACAAGAGCGTGGGGCGTTAAGAAAAGGAGCGAAGAAATGTTTTTAACTGACGATTTTATTTTGAAAAACAGCTTTGCCAAACAGTTGTACCATGAGTATGCAAAAAAGCAGCCGATCATTGATTACCATTGCCATTTAGAGCCGAAAGAGATTTTCGAAAACCAAAACTTCACCAATCTCACCCAAGCATGGCTGGCGGGGGACCATTACAAATGGCGCTTGATGCGTGCCAATGGTGTTGCAGAATCTTTGATCACTGGCGATGCTGACGACTACGAAAAATTCTGTGCTTGGGCGCAGACCTTGGAGGCTTGCATTGGCAATCCCTTATATGTCTGGACCAATTTGGAATTGAAGCGAATCTTTGGTATTGATGAGCGGTTGACACTAGCCAATGCAGCAAGCATTTGGGAAAAAGCCAATCAACAGCTGCAAACGAAGGAATTTTCACCACGAGGGCTGATCAAAAAGATGGCTGTTGAGGTGATCTGTACGACGGATGATCCCATTGATTCGTTGACGTATCATCAAAAGCTGGCAGAAGAATCCTTTGCCGTGTATCCTACCTTTCGTCCTGACAAAGCAATCAATCTGCAGAATCCAGAATTTCCAGCATACCTTAAGAAATTGGCTATAGCTGCGAGCAAAGAGATCACTAGCTATCAAACGCTAGTTGAAGCATTGACCGTACGTATTTCTTACTTCCAGCAACAGGGCTGTCGTTTAGCAGATCACAGTCTGTCACGTCTTGGAGAGAAAGCCTACAATACCGCTGCACTTGAAGCGATTTTTCAGAAGCGTTTGACCACTGGGATACTGACTAATGAAGAAATCAGACAGTTTCAAACCGGCTTGCTGATTGACTTGATGCGCCAATATGCGAAACAAGGCTGGACCGCGCAATTGCATCTGATGGCGACTCGCAACAACAGTCAAAAACTTTTCCAACAACGAGGACCTGATAGCGGCGGTGATGCGATGGGGGACGACCGTCTAGCGAACGGCTTAAGTCGGACATTGGCGCAGCTTCAGGCGGAAAGCTTACTGCCGAAGACAATTTTGTATTCACTGAATCCCAAAGATTATCCGGTGTTGACTGCGCTGATGGGGGCGTTCCAAGAAGAAAGCAAAGGTAAGCTGCAATTAGGCTCTGCTTGGTGGTTCAATGATACGTATTCTGGCATGCGGCATCAGTTGACGACCCTAGCAGAAGGCGGGATTCTCGGAAACTTCGTCGGCATGCTGACGGATTCTCGCAGCTTTTTGTCTTACCCACGCCACGAGTATTTCCGGCGGATTTTGTGTCAGGTGATCAGTGAATGGGTGGAAGACGGACAACTGCCAGCAGATGAAATGTATTTAGGGCAGATCGTCGCAGACATCTCCTATCACAATGCGAAAACCTACTTTGATTTTCCAAACTAATGACTACTCGATTCGTTCTTGGCTTGCTAGAGAAGGAATCGAGTGTTTGGATGGCTATTGCTAAAGTTGCGTCTGGTCATTTACTATTGGCAGGGAATCCATTACTATGATAGAAAGAATCAAAGAAGGAGCGAGTAGTATGAATCCATTCTATGAAGAAGTCTATGCGCTGGCGCGGCAGATCCCTTTTGGTAAAGTCGTCTCCTATAGTCAGATTGCGTGGAAATTGGGACAAATCAACGGCGCACGGGCAGTCGGTCGAGCGATGCGCTTGAGCCCTCAGGATGTCCCTGCTCATCGAGTCGTGCGGGCAGATGGCGTCTTAGTTGGTCCCTCCGCCAATGTGCGAAAAGCAGCACTCGTCGATGAAGGGGTGGTCTTCAAAGCCAGTGGTCGTATCGATATGAAGGCTTGCAGTTGGTCCATGAGCGAGATCGCTCCCGCTCAAATGAAGGAGCCATTATGAAAAAACGTGAATTTATCGTGCAAGATCTGTTGAGTAAAATCTATCAGGAAGAATTTTCTGCCGGCAAACTACCCAACCAAAGAACCCTTGCGCAAACCTATGGCGTTTCTCGGTTTACGATCCAGCAAGCAATCAAAAACCTTGAAGAGATCGGGATCGTCAAAGTGGTTCAAGGTTCAGGGATTTTTATCCATGAAAAATGGGTCAAAAACCCAATGATCTTTAATTCCTTGACCCGCACCCCTTATGACCGCATCCATTCCAAAATGATTTCATTGAGTAAAGCGGCAGCAACGTTGGATGAACAGCAGATTTTCCAAATAGGCCCAGAAGAGGAAGTCTGGACCTTTGAACGAGTGCGGATCGTTAATTACAAAATCGAACAGCTGGAAACCTCTAAATTGCCCGTCAGCCTATTTCCCGAATTGACAAAAGAAATCGTGGAGCACTCGATCCAACGCTATGTCGAAAGCTGCGGGTACCGCATTTCCCACTACATCACCAGCTATACCCCCATCACCACATCGACTGCGCAGTCGGGCATTTTATTGTGCAAGCGGGGGACGCCGGCAATGCAGATCAGCAATCGGGCGATTTTAGAAGACGGCCGCGTGTATGAGTTCAGTAATATCGTTGCCATTGATTATGCCGTGACCTACATCCGTCCCTTTGACCGTGAGATCCATCGCTCACGCATCGATTGATTTGGAAAAGCAAATTTGCCAGTTGCGTCTTTTTTATCCAGAAAGAACAAAAGACATCCCCCGTCGGTTGGACAGGGGATGTCTTTTGTTGTGTTTAAGGAGTGATCAATGTGCCGTCTGGTGTACGGCTCTGGGTCCATTCATGAGGACGGTAAACCACGGGAAATTCCGCAGCTGCTGCTTCATCGAACGTGATTCCGATCCCACTTTTCTCGATCGGATAAAAATAGCCGTTTTCAGGTTGCGGACTGCCACCAAAGACCGACTGGGTATTTGCTGGGATCGCAATCGTTTCTTGGATCGCGGCATTGTGCAGATGGATATTTAGATGGGTGTTGACGGCTAAGCCGACAGGGCTGATATCAGACGGCGTGTGCCAAGCGATCCGAATGCCCATCGCATCGCAGAAGTGAGCCAATTTCAATGCTGGCGTGATCCCACCGATTTGTGAGACATGGGCACGCATAAAGTCAATCTGTTGATTTTTGACTAGCTCTTGCCATTCCATCGGATTATTGAACAATTCGCCGGTCGCGATCGGGGTCGCCGACTGGCTGCGGAGTTGCTGCAACCACTTGTTTTGATCCGGCGGCAAAATATCTTCTAGGAAAAAGAGATTAAAAGGTTCAGCGGCTTTTGCAAATTGAATCGCTTGGTTTGGATGCAGCCGTTCATGCACGTCATGCAGCATTTGAAATTGATTGCCGTATCGTTCTTGGATCGCAGCAAACATTTTCAGTGTTGTGTCCATGTAGTCTGTTTGATCAAAATAGGAACCAGCGATGGGCTGATCGGGTGTTTGCAGTTGGCTAGGATTTCCACCATAAAAGCCTAATTGACAACGGATATAGCGATACCCCTCAGCCAAGAAGCGATCGATTTCTTGATAAAGATCTTCTAGATTATCTGCCACGGCATGAGTATAGGCGGGAATCGCCGTACGCGCTTTTCCACCTAACAGTTGATACAATGGCATATCGGCTAATTGTCCCTTGATGTCCCACAAAGCCATGTCAACTCCTGAGATGGCATTGTTGGTGATTGGACCATTCCGCCAGTAAGAATTGACATTCATCACTTGCCAAAGATCTTCGATTTGATTGGCATCGCGGCCAAGTAAGAGGGGGCGTAAATACTCGTCAACGACGGTTTTTACGGCTAGTGGGCGAAACTGGAAGGTTGCGCAGCCTAACCCAGATACGCCTTTGTTCGTTTCTACTTTAACGACAACAAGGTTATGGCGATCAGGTTTGATCGCAAAGGCTTTGACGTCGGTGATGATCGTTGGTGTCATTTCATTCACTCCAATTTTTGTCTCTAGTTGCTATAGCCATTGAAACATGCTTGGCAACCGCTGTCAATTTGGTCTAATAAAAACTAGATATACACCATAAAACCAGTCCAATTTTTTACTGTTTTACAATAAAACGTTGATATATAGCGTTTTTATTCTGTTTTTATCAAAAAAGGACTGGTTTTACAAGTATGTGTGAGCATGCTACTATGTGTGTGAAAACGGAAACACCTGAAAGGGCGCCCGTCAAAAGGATCAGGACCGTTAGCAAACAACAGGGGGAAAAAAAGATGACCAAAGAAGACATCGTAAAACAGATTATTAAAGATGTTGGCGGATCAGAAAATATCAACAATGCATGGCACTGTATGACTCGCTTGCGTTTTGATTTAAAGGATGAGAAAAAAGTCGACTATGCGGCGTTAGAAAAAACACCCAAAGTCGTAGGAACAAAATATCAAAGCAATCAGCTGCAAGTAGTGATAGGAACGGATGTTGCTGATTATTATGCACCTTTAGCCAAAGAATTAGGTCTTGATGAAGCGAACCAAGGGGAAACATCAGAGAAAAAAGGAGCCGTTTCCTTATTTATGGATACCGTTTCTGGCGTTTTTGGTCCGATCGTTCCAGCTATCGCTGGCGCAGGAATGATCAAAGGATTAATGGCTGGACTGGTGGCTTTGAATGTCATCTCTAATCAAACAGACACCTATTTAGTGATCGACATGATCGCGAGCGGCGTATTTACATTCTTGCCATTTTTTGTTGCTGCCTCAGCCGCTCGGATTTTTAAAACCAATCAATATTTAGCGATCGCAATCGCGGCAACGCTGCAATTTCCAACGATGACCAATGCGGTAGCCGAAGGAAGCATTTCCGCCTTTCGTTTGTTCGGCGTACTGCCAGTACCCGTCTTTAACTATGCAGGGACAGTGATTCCCATTATCTTTGCCGTGCTAGCGCTTAGCTATATTTACCGTTGGGTCGATAAACTCTTACCACAAGTGCTGCGTACCGTGTTTACACCGACGATTTCGTTGTTTGTCGCTGGTATCTTGACATTAACGGTCATTGGCCCAATCAGTATCCATCTAGGAAACTTACTGGCTGCTGGCGTGGCTGGGTTATTCACTATCTCGCCTGTCTTAGCAGGAATTGTGGTAGGGGCGATTCGTCCAATCGCAATCTTCACGGGTCTGCATCATGCCATGACCCCGATCGCTTTGCAAAACTTCGCCAATCAAGGGTATGACATGTTGATGCCAATGATGTTTATGGCAAATATGGCAATCACCGGCGCAACAGCAGCTATTTATTTCAAAGTCAAAACCAAAGAAGAAAAATCGATCATTCTATCTTCGGCTGTTTCGGGCTTGTTAGGGATCACA
Source organism: Enterococcus sp. AZ149 (assembly GCF_051714285.1). Taxonomy (NCBI): domain Bacteria; kingdom Bacillati; phylum Bacillota; class Bacilli; order Lactobacillales; family Enterococcaceae; genus Enterococcus; species Enterococcus sp. AZ149. The sequence goes on along the minus strand of NZ_JBIORO010000001.1, from coordinate 2,781,118 downwards.
GAACCTGCGTTATTCGGGATTTTGTCGAAGTATAAAAAAGCCTTCATCGCAGCAACAGTTGGTAGTTCTGTGGCGTCTGCCTTCATCAGTTTCTTCGGTGTTCGGATTTATGGGTACATTCTTTCAAGTATCTTTAGTTTGCCAGCCTATATTGGGGAATACTTTATCTATGCTGTTTTAGGGATCATCTTGGCAATCGGCTTATCCTTTGCAATGAGCTGGTTCTTGGTACCAAATCAAGCAGCCGAAGGCGATCGTTACACCAACGAAGTGGATCTGCATGCCGTGACCCATGGAGAATATGTCCCATTAGAAGATGTACCAGATGAAGTTTTTTCAACGAAAATGATGGGAGAAGGCTATGCCATCGAGTCACAAGATGGGCAAATCTTTGCACCGGTCAGTGGCGAAGTCACCACTGTGTTCCCTTCAAAACATGCCGTCGGGATCAAAACCCAAAACGGCGTTGAAGTTCTTGTGCATATGGGGATCGATACAGTTTCACTTGGCGGACAAGGCTTTGATGTCTTTGTCAAAGCTGGGGAGCAAGTCACTCCGCAAACCAAACTGGCACAAATGGATCTACCTTATATCAAGCAGCAAGGCAAAGAAACCATGGTGATCGTTTTGATCACCAACATGGATCGCGTGCAGCAATTTTCTGGAAGTACTGATTTAGAAGGCAGACACCAAGCCGGTGCATTGCTGGAAAAAGTCGTTTTGAATGCCTAATAAAAGAAAAAAGATGAGCTTCGTTAACGAAGTTCATCTTTTTTGTTTGTCCAGTAACTATTTATTTTTATTCATAACGCAAAGCTTGGATTGAATCTAGTTTACCTGCTCGATTAGCAGGTAATGTGCCGGCTAAAAAGGCAATTAATAAGATGATACCCATAACAGTCAGCGTGTTCGACCAAGAAAAACCAATTAATTGAAATCCGGTCAAAGCTTCAAGAAACGTACTTGAAGCATAGTTATTGATGACATTTCCTAAGCTAAAAGCGGCGATGATCCCACTGAAAGCGCCGAAGAAACCAATTAAGAGTGCTTCGAAACTAAAGGTCAGAAAAACTTTACTGCGGCTCATCCCTAAGGCTTTCATTAAACCAATTTCTCGGGTGCGGTCTTGAACAGACATATACAATGTATTGATGATGCCAAAGCTGGCGGCTAACAGCGAAATTGCCCCAAATAAAGTCAAGACGCCAGTAATTGCATCAATTACCATACGAAACATATTGATTTCATCTTCCACAGTCATTCCTTGGAAGCCATTTTCTAGTAAAGCTTCTTTGATGGTATCGATTGTTTCACTGGATAAGTTTTCTTCTAGATAAGCCTGTACAATAAAAGATTGGTTTTTTAAATTTTCTGGTAAGCCTAGTTCATAAATCTCCACCACTTTTTGGCTCAAAGCCTGATTAAAAATAGTCCTACCAGCTTGAACAAAGCTAAAGTGGCGAACCCCAACAATTGTTGCTGTTAAAGTTTCTTGTTCGCCAGTTGCTTGTGAAGAAACACCGATAGTAACTTCTTTTTCCAAAGCCTCTTGGGCATCTTTAAAACCTAAAATTTCCACATAATCTTGATCAAGAATGACTTCAAATCCATCAACTTCATTATTGACTTGTCGACCAGCTTCTAATTCTAAATCGATATCACCAGAAGCCATTGCGTTGAGTTGATATTTCGTATTGGAACTTCCCTGAATGTAATCTGCTACTAAAAAGCTGATTGGTTTAACGGTATCAATATGCTCGATACTTTCAATTACTTCCATATCTGCAGGTGTAATTACGTTAGCTTCTGCAGAAGATTTATTTGGATCATATTCTTGAATATTGGATGTTGGCATCATATTATTGCTGCCATCCATTTTGTAGACTGCTAGTAGGCTATTGTCACCGACAGCTGTAATTTGTTGGTCGAGGTAATTGTTAATACCGGTATTGATGCCCATAGTCAGATAAATGGTAAAGGCACCAATAAAAATAGCAATGATCGTCAGGATCGTTCGGCCTTTATTTCGCAACAGATTCTTCGCAGAATTTTTTAACAAATCGTTGAATTTCATTTATCGTCCTCCTCAATCACTAAACCATCTTTAATATGGATCTGCCGATCACAGCGAGCAGCTAGATCAGGATCGTGGGTGACGATGACTAGGGTGATATTTTCTTTTTCGTTAAGATCAAATAATAGCTCTTCGACTTTTTCTCCCGTCGCTGAATCAAGATTTCCGGTGGGCTCATCGGCAAAAATGATTTTTGGTTTGTTGACGAGTGCTCGGGCAATGCAGACCCGTTGTTTTTGACCGCCAGAAAGGTCAGATGCTTTATTTTTTGCTTTATCACCCAATTCTACGGCTTGTAGCGCTTCATCTACCAGTTTTTTTCGTTGATTTCGACGCATACCGCTGATTTTCAATGGCAGCATCACGTTGTCATGAACCGTATCTTTGGCGTTCATAAAAAATTGCTGAAACACGAAGCCAAAGGTTTCGTTTCGCAGTTTGTTTAATTCAGCAGCCTTTTTTCCTTTGACATTTCTTCCAAGTAAAAATAGATCTCCGCTAGTCGGCTGGTCCAACAAGGCTAATAAGTGCATCAATGTGGACTTACCTGAACCACTTTTACCGATAATTGCCACTGACTCACCCGCATAGATTTCTAAATCAATGCCCTTCAAGGCATCGAATCTAGTTTCTCCTTTTCCATAAACCCTCGTTAACTTTCTTGTTTCTAAAACGATCATTTCATTCCTCCTCTAAAAACGTTAATAAGTTAAGGTTATCACAAATAATTGCCAATAAATCAGTCTTTAGGAGTAGTTTCTAAAATTAAATGAAAAAAAGCGACCCCCACTGGGAATCGCTAAGAAGCTATAAAATAAATTTTAAGTTCAATTAACTACGCAGCCCGCGGCCTTTTTGGATCAAGTACCAGCATACGCTGTATAAGACAACAATGAACAAGACCAAAATACCGATGGATAGGAAAATTGGGACATCGATGGTGCCTAAAAAGCCGTAGCGGAAACCAGAGATCATATACACGATCGGGTTGACTTTGGAGATCGTTTGCCAAATCGGCGGCAGCATGCTGATGGAGTAAAAGACGCCTCCAAGATAGGTCAATGGTTGTAAAACAAAGGTTGGCACGATGGAAACATCGTCAAAGGATTGGGCGAAGATCCCATTTAGCAACCCTGCTAATGAAAATAAGATGGCGGTCATGACTAGGGTTAAGACAACGATGACCCAAGAATACACATGTAATGGCACGAAGAAAAGGGAAATGATGGTCACCAATGTGCCCACCAAGATACTACGGCCAAGTCCGCCAAAGACAAAGCCCCAAATGATGACGTGAGTAGGAACCGGCGCCACTAAGAGTTCCTCAATGTTTTTTTGAAACTTCTGTGAAAAGAAGGAAGAAGACACATTGGAGTAAGAGCTGGTGATCGTCGACATCATGATCAGCCCAGGAACGATAAATTCCATATAAGAAAAGCCGCCCATTTCGCCGATGCGGCTGCCAATCATTTTCCCAAAGATAATGAAGTATAAGGAAGTAGTGATGACGGGTGGGACGAGGGTCTGCACCCAAATCCGTAGATAGCGGTTGGTCTCTTTGACCGCTAAACTTTTTAAGGCTGTAAAATAAAGACTAAACATGGTTTTCCTCCGCTTCGTGTGCTTCTTCGGTGATTTTCAAAAATAGTTCTTCCAAGCGATTGGATTTGTTGCGCATGGAGAGGACATTGATCCCTTGCTGGCTGAATTGAGCAAAAAGATCGTTGACGCCTTGGTCCCGAGCGACTTCAACGGCAATGGTCTGTTCATCTTCCATTTGGATCGGATACCCATTGATCGTTGGTGCTTGTTTGATCGGTGCGATATCAAAAAGAAAGGTTTCAAATTGCAGGTTTGCCAACAAGGACTTCATGCTGGTGTTTTCGATCAGTTCACCAGATTGAATGATCCCGATGTTGCGACAAAGCATTTCGGCCTCTTCTAAATAATGGGTCGTCAAAATGATCGTTGTGCCATTTTGGTTCAGCTCCCGCAAAAAGCTCCACATTTCCCGACGCAATTCGATATCGACACCTGCCGTCGGTTCATCCAAAATCAATAGCCGTGGTTCATGCATCAGGGCACGAGCAATCATCAAACGGCGTTTCATCCCGCCAGACAGCATCCGCGCACGAACATTGCGTTTTTCCCACAAATTCGACTGCTTCAAGTATTTTTCGCTGCGTTTGATGGCTTCGTTGCGGGGAACACCATAATACCCGGCTTGATTGACCACGATCTGCTGGACCGTTTCAAAGGGATTGAAATTGAATTCTTGGGGAACTAGACCAATCTGTTGTTTGACTTGGACCAATTCTTTGTCTAAATCGTAGCCGAAGACTTTGACACTTCCGGAAGATTTATTGACAAGAGAGGTGATAATGCCGATAGTGGTGGACTTTCCAGCGCCGTTTGGGCCTAACAAGGCATAAAAGTCGCCTTCTTCCACCGTCAAATTTATGCCCCGCAACGCTTCAACGCCGGTAGCATAGACTTTGCGTAAATCGGTTAGTTCTAGTGCATAGGTCATGTTTGTTTGAACTCCTTCTATGTATGATGGTTTATTCTATCATTTTTTTTCAAGAAGAACCGCATGATTTGATTTTTTTCATTTGATTAGATAACAATTGTTGCTAATCGATGAGAAGTGGGAAAGAGGCAAAAGAAAAAACGACCATTTGATCGTTTTTTCGATAAAGTCGATTGTTAGCATAAATACCGTTCTGGTCGTTCTGTCTGTCCTAGTAAGTAATCGACAGAGACATTATAGAGGGAAGCTGCGTGTAACAGCGTCAATACATCGGGTAAGCGATCGCCTGCTTCGTATAAGGTGTAATCGGGGTAAGACACATCGAGATGCTGGCATACTTCTTTTGGGCTCAATCCGCGTTCTTCTCTTAAAAACTTGAAGCGGCAACGCAAGGTGTCTAATAAAAAAGCTTCTTCTAATGTCACTTTGCGGTCCTCCTTAAAAAATTGCGCTTCCTTTCGCACTGTTCTCTTTTTATTGTACCAACAAAAGCAAAATATGCGAAGTAATTCACATGAAGGTCGAACGGTTTTTGTTAAAAAGTGAAACAAATGACTTGCTCTGAGACGCGTTTCATACAGTATGCTTGATTTATAAAAAGGAAGGCGGGATGAAAAAATGAATACATACATGAAGAAAAATGGTGCGGAATGTTGTTATGTAACGTTGGCTTTTGATGGACAACAACTGGTATTGACGAAGCCAAAAGGGTTCTTTCAAGAACGATTAGTAGAAATTCCTGTGGATGAGATCAGTCACTTGACGTGTGATGAACACTTCGGGTCTCAGCGCATCGGATTTATTCATCACAACGATTACTATGAATTTTATACATGTGGGCTAAGTGTGATAGACTATATGAAAGAACAATTATTCGTTTAAGGAGCAGTGAGTCATGGCAAACATTCGGGATATTGCACGCTTGACTGGCTATTCGGTCTCAACGGTTTCACGAGTCATTAATAACAATCCGTATGTCAGTGAAGAAAAGCGTCGTAAGATCCTGGCTGTCATGAAAGAGGTCAACTATATTCCAAATTACACCGCGCGGGCATTGAGTGTTGGCAAAACCCAAAATATTGGTGTGATTCTGCCATTTGTCAATCATCCGTACTTCGATCGCTTGTTGAGCGGCATCACAACAGCAGCGTTTGCTCGGGGCTATAAGGTTACGCTTTTAGCCACGAACTATGATCCGCAAGTAGAGGAAGCGTATTTGCAAGAATTTGCGGCGAAAAGCTTTGATGCCTTGATCATTGCCTCGCGGGCGAATCCGATCGAAACCTTATTGCCTTATCGTTCTTACGGTCGCATCGTCTTTTGTGAGAATATCTCGTATTTGACTGACGGTTGCACCTATATTGATCGAGAGGAATCGATCAAAGAAGTCTTTACGTATTTTAAGGAACAAGGTATCCAGAAAATTGGCGTGACATTGGGACGTAGCCGCAAGCTCAGCAGCAATTCAAAAATCACGGTCCGTTTGGCTCATGACTATTTTTCGACTTTTTCCGAAGACTTGATCTTTTGGGATTGTTTGACGGAAGAAGATGGCAAAGAAGCAGCTGCTTATTTTGCAGATAAAGGGATCGAAGCGATTTTCACCAATGGGGATCATGTTGCTGCTGGGATCCAGTCACAGGCGCCGGGAGAATGGCTCGTGATTGGACGGGACAATTTATACATCAGTGAGCTGCTACAGCTTTCAACGATCGATCATCACTTGCAAGCTTGCGGGGAGACTGCCGTCCAATTGGCGATAATGGAAAAAAGCGGCAACTATCGCATGTCCTATGAGTTCATCAAACGATAGCATAGACGAAACGATGCGCAAACAGTGCCCCTGAGCGGGCAGTGCTTGCGCATCGTTTTTTTAATGGGATTTGGTGTAATGGTCAATGATCTGTTTCAACAGCTGCGCGCTGCCGACGCCTGCTTTTTGATCGTAATAGGCGGTAAAACGCTCGTCTTGAACGTACATTTCCCCTAAAGATCGGTGATATTCTGCTGAGTAAAAGGGCGCTGCTTGTTTAAGCCATGCTTGATGCGCAGCAAAAGCCATTTGGGCTTTGTCAGAAGGGATTCGTTTCCCTTCCTTTTCAGTCAATAGCTCTTTTAACAGCTGTAATAAGCGGTTTTCGTTGTCGGTCAGTGCTTGATAATTGACTTGGGTCATCTGCTGCCACTTTTGGTTGCTTTTTTCGATGATCTCCTCACCGTAGGTTTCTCGTAACTCGGCACCGTAGTTTGCTTCGTTTTCACGAATTTTTTGTTTCTTAAAATAACTGAATTTCTCTTGATCGGTCATCGTCTTTTCTCCTTCATAATAATCAATTGTTTGCGCTAAGGTGGTCAAAAGACTGTCCAGGGCTGCTCGCTCTTGTAAAAGCTGTTGGTAATGCTGCAACAAGACCGTTTGGATCGATGCTTGCGGCTCATCCAAGATCCCGCGGATCGTTTCTAATGACAGCCCAAAAGACTTAAAATACAAAATCTGCTGTAGGCGATCGACTTCCTGTCTCCCGTAGATACGGTAACCAGCTGAGTTGGTGCGTTGCGGTTGTAACAACTTGATCTGATCATAATACCGCAGGGTACGGCTGCTGACTCCTGACAGTTTGGCTAAGGCACTGATCGTATATTCCATCGGCTTTTCCCTCCTTACACCTGTATCCTAAAGGTTGACGTAACGACAAAGTCAAGAAAATTTTTTTGCGTTTTTTAAAATGTGCTATAATTATAACAAAGAAAGGAAGATAAGATGCAAATAGTTTTTTCTGATATTGATGGGACGTTTCAAGAAATGGGGCACCCGATTCATGAGATCAATAAAGAAGCCATCCGTTGTTTGCAAGCCCAAGGGGATCACTTTGTGTTTGTCACAGGGCGAGGATTTGAGCTTGTTCAAGATATGATGGCGGAAGAAGGCCTTTCCTGCGATGTGATTTTCGGAAACGGCGCCGGTCTGATGATAAAAGGAGAAGCGCCTGTTTTGACGCATACCTTACCCTATAAGACATTGGCACAAGTGATTGGTATCTTAGAGACAGAAGCGGTTTTTTATTTCTTACATACTGACCATGGCATCATTTCCCCACAAGCGCATTTGTATGAAGCGCAATTTCAAGAAAGCCGTAAGCAGTTACTCGCGGAGTTAGGGGAGCGAGGGCAAATCATCGCTGACTACAAATACGAGTTCTTCTACAACGAATGCCTTCATAAAGACGACGTGTTGCAGTTTATGAAGGAACATCCAGAGATAAAGGTCATCAAAATCGAACTGATGGAAGCGTCAGACGAAAAAAGAGAACGGCTGCGGGCGATGATCCAGTCAGAAACGGCAGCGATTTTTCAATCCTTTGTCCAAACACTGGAAATCGTTGATCCATTGGCGACCAAAGGTGCGGCGATCCGTAGCTTTTTAGAAGCTTTTCCCGCTGCCAAAAGCTACGGGATCGGTGATGGTGAAAATGACCTTGCGATGTTTGAAGCGGTGGATGTTTCTTTGGCTGTAGCAAATGCCAGCCCAGCGATCAAAGCAGTTTGTGATCGAACCATTGAGCGCGCGGAAGACGGCGGTGTTGGCCGCTTTATTTTAACAGAATTAGTTTCGAGAGAGGATGTTGTGCATGAAGTTGATTGAAACCCCAGTAAACCAAAATCTAAATATGGAAACTTTTTACCCGAACATCTCCAAGTATCTATTCGACAAAATAGCGATCAAATACTATAAATTGTATTCGCTTGATCGGACGCAGATTCTCTATGTGGATAGTTTTGATACGATTTCTTTAGTATTGATCAACAATAAAAAGAAAATCAGTCGGGAAGAAGTCGATACAGCGATTCATCGTTTGCTGAAGGTCGATCGCAAAGACGTGACCGTCAATATCAATATTCGTAAAGAAATGGAAGCAAGAGGCATCACCTTTTCTAAACCGAGAAAAGATGTCATTCTTGTTCAATTGCCTGTGAAAGAACACTAGTTGAAAGAAGTTGGGACATGCACGTTGCAAGAGCAATCAAACGTTGAACAAAGGGGCGACCTTATACGAGCGCGCAAATAATGCGCAATAAGTAGGAGGCTGACCCATGCTTTGGAGCAATTTGTTCTCAGATGGATTGCCTTGTACTGGCAAAAGCCCAACTTTTTTTTGAAAAAACAAGTTTTTCTGTCTTTTGTGTTTTTTTTGCTATAATGAGAAGAAGTAAGCTAGAGGGAGTAAGAACATGCAGAAATTATTTAAAGATGACAGCTTGACGCTGCACACCGATCTCTACCAAATCAACATGATGCAAACCTATTGGGAGTTAGGCAGAGCCGACCGTAATGCGGTGTTTGAATGCTATTTCCGTGACATGCCTTTTGAAAATGGCTATGCGATCTTTGCCGGTCTGGAACGTTTGATCGATTATTTGAACGATTTATCCTTTTCAGAAACGGATATTGCCTACTTGCGAGAAATCGGCGGCTACCCAGAAGCCTTTTTAGAGTATCTAAAGGAGTTCAAGTTTGCTTGTACCGTTCGTTCAGCGTTAGAAGGCGATTTAGTCTTCAACAATGAACCAATCATTCAAGTAGAAGGGCCGTTAGCACAAGCGCAGCTGATCGAAACAGCGCTACTGAATATGGTCAATTTCCAAACCTTGATCGCCACGAAAGCGGCCCGCATCAAATCCGTGATCGGCACGGATCCCTTGTTGGAATTTGGTTCACGTCGGGCACAAGAATTGGATGCAGCCATTTGGGGGACCCGAGCGGCTTATATTGGCGGAGCGGATGCGACGAGTAATGTGCGGGCAGGGAAGATTTTTGGCATCCCAGCCAGCGGAACCCACGCCCATTCCCTCGTGCAATCCTACGGCAATGACTATGATGCATTTATGGCGTATGCCCAAACCCACAAAGATTGCGTATTCTTAGTCGATACCTATGATACCTTGCGTTTAGGTGTGCCAAATGCGATTCGTGTGGCCAAAGAGATGGGGGATAAGATCAATTTCTTAGGTGTGCGGATCGACAGCGGCGATATGGCCTATATCTCGAAAAAAGTCCGTGAACAGTTGGATGAAGCGGGATTCACGGAAGCCAAAGTCTATGCTTCCAATGATCTAGACGAAAATACGATTCTAAGCTTGAAAATGCAAAAGGCGAAAATCGATGTATGGGGTGTCGGCACCAAGCTGATCACCGCTTACGATCAACCGGCATTAGGTGCGGTTTATAAACTGGTTGCCATCGAAAATGAGCAGGGAGAAATGATCGACACCATCAAATTATCCAGCAATGCCGAAAAGGTTTCGACCCCTGGGAAAAAACAAGTCTGGCGGATCACCCGTAAATCGGACGGCAAGTCAGAAGGCGATTATGTCACGCTATGGGAAGAAAATCCGCAAGCAGCAGACGAACTGTTCATGTTCCATCCTGTTCACACTTTTATCAACAAAACAGTGACGAACTTTGATGCGCGACCATTGTTGCAAGATATCTTTGTAGATGGCCAGCAAGTGTATCAAGTACCTGACTTAGAACACGTCAAAGCCTATGCGACGAATTGCTTGGATTCCCTTTGGGATGAGTACAAACGTGATTTGAATCCACAGAAGTACCCAGTTGATCTCTCGCAAGAATGTTGGGATCATAAAATGCGGACGATTGAAAAAGTACGCAAACAAACCAATGGCGCGATTTTGTAATCCGCAACTGCGCTGGTCCTAGGATCAGTCAGCTGCTTCAAAAAATAAGAGGAGGCGTTTCTATGACCATGCAACAAGAAATTATCAAAGAATTAGGAGTCTTACCGACCATCGACCCGAAAGAAGAAGTTCGTAAGAGTATTGATTTTTTAAAGGCGTATCTGCAAAAGAATTCGTTCTTGCATACGTTTGTCTTGGGGATCAGTGGTGGGCAAGATTCGACATTAGCTGGCCGGATCGCGCAATTGACGATGGAGGAAATGCGCAGTGAAACCGGGAATCCCAACTATCAGTTCATAGGGGTACGCTTACCTTATGGGGAACAAGCAGATGAAGAAGATGCAAAAAAAGCCATTGAATTTATCAAACCAGATATTGAGCTGCGGGTAAACATCAAAGCCGCCGTCGATGCCCAAGTGCAAGCGGTGGAAGAAGCAGGCTTAGCGGTTTCTGACTTTAATAAAGGCAATATCAAAGCCCGTCAACGGATGATTACGCAATATGCCATTGCGGGTGAAAAAGCAGGAGCTGTTCTGGGTACGGATCACGCTGCTGAAAATATCACCGGCTTCTTTACGAAATACGGCGATGGCGGTGCCGATATCTTACCACTGTTTCGTTTGAACAAACGCCAAGGTCGTCAACTCTTGCAATACTTAGGCGCGCCAGAAGCGTTGTATACAAAAGTCCCAACTGCGGACTTGGAAGATGGCAAACCTTTAGTGGCAGATGAAGCAGCTTTAGGAGTGACCTACAACGACATCGATGACTATTTAGAAGGCAAGGAAATTGCGGCTGAAGCCCAACAAACCATTGAAAACTGGTGGAACAAAACGCAACACAAACGCCACTTGCCAGTCACGATTTTTGATGATTTTTGGAAATAAACGAAACCAGTGATTGAGTTCCATTCGGATAGAAAGAAGAGTCTAGGGGGCAAGAAACCTTAGACTCTTTTTTATGAGGGTTGCTTTCTTTAAAAATAACAAAAGCTTCTTGCCCTGGCTTTACTTTCTTGTCTTGAAAGCATAAAATACGAGGGTACCTAGAACGTGTAGAAAAGGAGGAATGTTCCTTCGTGAAAATAAATAGCCATCCTTATCTGAAGATCGCATTAAAAGGCATCGCCATCGTCCTGTTGATCATTTTCAGTAATTTATATTTGCAATGGTGTCAAAACAATCTTTCCGTTGAATTAGCCTTGAAATTTGCCTTTTCGTGGCATACAGCAAAGTTTTTCTTGGCTTGTGGGGTGCTACTGCTGGTGTATGGGGTGTTTGCCAGCTTGGCAGGTTCGGTACTGATTGGGGGCATCTTTTATAGTGTAGTCATCGGAATCTTAGGGTATGCCAACCACACGAAGATGGTCTATCGCCAAGAACCAATCTATCCCGATGATTTAAAGATGGTCACTCAATTCGACCTTCTACGAACTATGATCGGCAATGGCGCCTTTTTCTTAGCCATCCTCTTCGCTCTGGTGGCGATCGGAGCGATCGGCTGGAGTATCTATCGCAGCCGCAAATTAAACCGGCGTTTGCAAGTGATGCGAGGAGCGGTGCTGGTCGTATGCTCGCTGGGCTTAGTCTATGTTTCACACTTCAACGACAGCAACAACCTTTTACGCAAAGCCTACAATCAGACGGCGCTCTGGATTCCGTATTCACAAAAAATGAACTACTACAATACGGGATTTATCGGTGGGTTTTTGTACAACCTGCGGGTAGATGCCATGACGAAGCCTGAGGGGTATTCAAAAGAAGCGATCCAAGCGATTGCGGACACCTACAATGCACAGGCGGCGGAGAAAAATCAAGACCGTGAAAGTGAAGCACCAAATATCGTCTATGTGATGAGCGAGAGTTTTTCCGACCCGAGCCATTTAAATGGCTTATCGATCACCGGCGATCCGTTGAAAGACTATTACCACGTCGCCGATCAAACCATCAGTGGAAAAATGCTTTCGCAAAATTATGGAGGCGGTACGGCAAACATCGAGTTTGAAGCGTTGACTGGTTTTGCCATGGGCCTATTGAATCCACAGATGACAACGCCTTACACGATGCTAGTGCCGAAATTGACGCAACTGCCATCCTTGGTTTCTTTCTTGGAACAATCAGGGTATACGGCAACGGCGATCCATCCTTACGATACATCGATGTACAAACGCAAGGATGTCTATGGGGTGATGGGGTTTGAACAGTTTATCGATCAAGATACGATGACCTATACCGACAAAATCGAAAATAATCCTTATATCTCTGATGAGGCGGCCTACAAAGAAGTGCTGGCTTTGTTGGAAAACGATCAGCAACCGCAATTTGTCCATTTAGTGACGATGCAGACCCATATGCCTTATGCTGGCAAATACGATACGTTGAATTACCAAGCGAGCGGTCCGGGCAATATGGCTTCTTTGGAAAACTACCTGCAGGATATCTCTTATAGCAGTACAGCGTTGAAAAACTTTGTGGCTGAATTAGAGCAGCTGGATCGGCGAACGCTGGTCGTCTTTTGGGGAGATCATTTACCAGGCATTTATGACGATGAGATCAAGGATCAAAATGAAACGGCTGCCCTGCATGAAACCGAATTTTTGATGGTTGATTCGCAAGGGAATTTTGCGCCAGAAGATGTACCAGTAACAAGTCCTTTTTATTTTGCGCCGAACCTATTAGAAGCCAGTGATCAACCAACCAGCGGGTTTTACCAGTTGTTGTTGGCCTTGCAAGATGAGTTGCCGGCTTTTGAACTGGGTCAATATTATCAAGAGGGACAATGGCAGACGACTCTTGCGTTGGATAAAGAAGCCCAAGAAATCTATGATGCCTACAATTTGATCCAATATGATGTGCTACAAGGAGAGCAATACAGTTTAACGACTGGTTTGTTTGACTAAATGAAACATAAAATAGCGCCTTATCCTGTGACTGACACTGGGATAAGGCGCTTTTGTTTGTGTGAAGTTATAATTCCTGCCATTTACGATTTTTATCAAAATCATTGGCGGCGGCGTAGGCGTCTTGAACGATCGTTTCAGGGTAGCCCATGACTTTTAAGAGGGCGATCGCGTTGCGGCTCAAGGCAGGACCGGATTTGACCTTGTAATCAAAGGAGATGCCGTCATCTTCCGTGACTTGTTCAGAAAAATGAATGTTGCGGCAATCATTTTTCAAAATTTCAGTCAGCTCAATATCATGGGTAGCGACAAAGGCCAATGATGGGTAGGCTCGCAACCAATGGATGATGCTGGCAGAAGAAGCGATTCGTTCCACCGTATTGGTTCCTTTTAAAATCTCATCAACAAAACAGTAGCAGCGCTGTTTCGTGGCAACGGTATCTAGCAGGCGTTTGATGGATTTGATCTCCGCCACGAAATAGCTGTCGCCTTCAAATAGATCATCTTCGACAGCCATCGAGGTAATGACGTGACCAGGAACCATCGTAAAGGTTTCAGCTACTGCTGTCTGGATCGTTTGTGCCAAAATACAGTTGATGGCGACACTTTTGACATATGTCGATTTGCCTGAGGCATTGGAGCCAGTTACAAGGGTATTGTGGTTCCAAGTGACATCATTCATGACTGCTTCACTCAGAAGGGGATGATACGTACCCGTTGCTTCTACACCTCCGCTTGTTTGGAAGGTCGGTAGGCAAGTGATGGGCATATACGTGCGAAAATTTAAAATGGCGGCTGCGACTTCCAATTTTCCCAGCAAATTCCACAGATCGATGGCTGCTTGTTGGTGTTTGGCCAGAGTAGTGGTGACCGTTTGATAGGAAATAAACGGCAGCATAAAAATGATATTGATGTATTCAAACAACATGTCTCCTTCGCTGCCGTTTTTGGCACGAAACGAGAAAGCGAAACGAGTGATCTTCTTTAATGGTGCCAAGGATTGTTTGATCTCATCTTGGAGGGGCGTGTTGATTTTAGCGATCTGACTGCCACAGGCAATCGTTTGAACCAAATAGCGCATGCTGTTCAGTTCTGTTTCCAGCTTGGCTTTTTTGATAGAGTAATAGATCGTATTGAAAACGACACTAATCAACGTCAACAGGAGGCCTTGGACAATCCCCAGCAGGAGCAGCAAGATGCCGACTAATGGCAGCACACCTAAAAAGACAAAGAACGGCAGAGAACCGATCGATTGCGCCGCTTCATTGGCCAAGTAGGCTTTCGAAAAATTATCATCTTGTTTTCCTAAACGAGCAAACGTATATTGGGATTGTTCGCGTGCGGCACTGTCAGCAGCAAAAAAGTCGATCAATTTGGTCAGCTGTTTGTCCGGCTTGAAGTGGAAATTGCGTAATTGCTGGTACAACGCTTCTGAACCAACACTGGAAAACGTCAGATTAATGGACTCAAACAACGAAAAGCCATCCAAGTCATACCAAGTGATGTCATCGACCTCGCTATCAAAATCGTGAAACTTCTTCTCAGTCAGCCAAGCTTTTTTCAAACTCGCTTCTTTATCAAAGCGGGGCTGACGGGGAAGTTTTCCCCAAGCAAGCCGAACGTAACGGCGTACTTTGTATCGATTCCAGATATCTAGTGCGGTCAAGATGAGAATGCTGGCGAGTATGATCAAAATGACCATCGTTTGTGGTTCCATATGCAAAAGTCCTCCTAATGGCTAATGAATGCTGGCTAAAGCTAAGTGTTGCTGTGGGCAGGATCGATTTCTTTTAAACAAGCATAGATCCGTTCAATATCTTGGGTCGTGCCTCGCAGCTCGAAATCCGCTAAGAACGGAATCGAAAATTGTTCCGCATATTGCTTTGCGGTCAAGCAATATTGATAATTAAAGTTTTTGTTGCCGCTGCCGATCACGCCTAAGCAAAGAGCGGCGTTGTTTTCATAGTCAATGTATTCCCGCATGGTTTCTGTAAGGATCTCCTGATCGCCGTTATCGACGCCGTTTCCACCTTCTAAATAGGTAGGGACAAAAACCACATAAGGTTCGTCTTCTTGTTCAAAGACACTATTGTCATGAATTTCTTTGGCTTCCCAAGTGCTCGGTGTGTCTTGCTGATCTGCATAGGCCAACAAGCGGTTGACGAATGCACGGGTATTTCCAGAGATTGAAATATAAAGTAGTTTCATTTTTTTATCACCTTCCGCTTTCTAGTATAACAGAAACCATTTATGAAAAGAGGAGAACTTCGGCAGTCTTTTCTAGTAAAATGCAGCCAAAGGCTTTAAACTGAGAGAGGAGTCCAATACAAAGGAGTGGCAATAATGTTTTCAAAAATGCATCATGTGGCGATCATCGCTAGTAATTACCAACAGACCAAAGAGTTTTATGTAGAAAAATTAGGCTTTGAAGTGATTCGTGAACATGCGCGCCCAGAAAAGAAAGATGTAAAAATCGACTTGCGCTTTGGGGAATCAGAAATAGAACTGTTTGTGGTGGAAAAACCACCAGCAAGACCAAGTTTTCCCGAAGCAGCCGGCTTGCGACATTTGGCCTTTGCGGTGGAAAATATTGAAGCAGTCGTAGCGGAGTTAGCCACTAAAGGGATTGTGTGCGAACCGATTCGTTTTGATACCTTCACCAATAAGAAGATGACCTTTTTCCAAGATCCAGACGGCTTGCCGTTGGAATTACATGAATAAACAAGGAAGACTTTGTGTTGATCCTTTGTCGATTCAACTTGGTTTTTCTTGAGAGAATTGTTATTCTATGTATAGAAGCAAGGAGGAAAAAACGTGATAAGATTTGCAAAAGAAGAAGATCGTTTTGTCATGGCTGAACTCGTTTTAGTCATTTTAAAGGACATGGAATTGCCGTTTGTCAAAGAGATCGGAGAAGCCAAGACCTTAGAGATATTGGCAGATGCCATGCTAGAACCCGATTATCGTTACGGCTTTCGCCGTGCGCTAGTCAATGAGATCGACGGAGAAGTTGCTGGCGTCGCCTTTGGATATCCAGACAAAGAAGAGGCGACGATCGATCAGCCTCTAGATAAAGTGCTGGAACAGTACGGTTTGAGTAAAGACATGAAGCTGTTTATCGATGAAGAGACTTTACCAAATGAATGGTACTTAGATACCATCTGTGTGGCTGAGAAATTTCGGGGCAAAGGCGTCGGCTCAGCCTTGTTAGAAGCATTGCCGAAAATTGCTTCTAGAGATGGTTATGAGGTGATCGGCTTGAGTGTTGACCGAGCAAATCCCCATGCGAAGCGGCTCTATGAAAAGCACGGATTTGAAGTCGTGGCCCAAAGAGAGATCAGTGGCCATCTTTACGACCATATGCAAAAAAGAACCAGCTGATTTTTCAGCTGGTTCCATTTGTTAGTCGAAGCTCAAGAGGATGGTCTTTTTTGCGGTGCCGATTGTACAGCCAGTAATCCATGACGGCCGCAATACAGATGCAGACCGGCGCATCCCGGTCATCGACAACATCCAGTACATAATAATCCCCCGTCAACAAGGTCGCTTTGTCCATCTCCATAATCTTTTTATTGAAATGATGGATCCCATAGCGATGATTATAGATATCGCCGTGGACCGCCCAGTGAAGCTGCTGGATATAGTAGAAATCACCTGGCCAGTTAAAGATTTTTTGCAGTGTACCGACTTTCTCAAAGTCTTTGTAGATCTCAAAGCGTGTACCAAAAGTAAAGCTGATTTGTTTGATACTAGCGACCATTTGCCCATTTAAACGGTAAAGGGAGAGGGCATCGCCCTTGGTTCCCCAACGTCCCACCATCAAAAATAGTGATTTGCCTGTTTCATCTTTGACAATGGTTCGTGTGACTCTGCTAAGTTGCCTATCTTGGATGAAAAATTCTGACATACTTACGCCTCCTCATGTATCCCCAAAAAGCTGCGTGGTTTAAAGATTTTCATCAATTGCCCGAACGATTGCTTTGCCGACACCAGCCTCAATATTGGTGTCCGTCAAATACTTCGCGACTTCTTTTACCTCTAACTCGCCATTTCCCATTGCAAAACTAACGCCTGCCAGTTGCAGCATACTTACATCATTTAAGTTGTCACCGATCGTCATCACTTCCGCCAGTGAGATCATCCGATCTTTGGCGACATGTGCCACTGCGATTCCTTTTTGCGCGTTTCGGTGGTTGATCTCAATATTGTTTTGTCCAGAAGAAGTCACCACTAAATCGCCGTACCCATCGATGATTTTCGTGATAGGACCCAATACCCGCGCACCATCTTGATGGAAGCAGATCACTTTCAAAAATTCTAATTCTTCGATCGAAAACAACTCACTGAAATCATCGACATAATTGATCGGTAAAAATTCTAAACGGGCAGCTGTCATAGCAATCGCCATCTTATGAGTGAGATGGGGCATTGCTTCTGCCGTATGGATCGCAAAATTTTCGATCCGACGTGTCTGACTTTCCGAATAGATCCCATTGCTCGTTGAGACCTCAAAATAGATGTCGTTTTCTTTTAGTAGGTCGATCAACGAACGAGTTTGTTCATGGCTGATCGGCACAGTAAATAATGAATTACCCGCTTCGTCATAGACTTGGGCCCCATTCAAGGTGATCATTGCACAGTCGATCCCGGCTTCTTGCAGCGGCGGCAATGCCTCTTTACGGTTACGGCCAGTTGCGACCATAAATTCGATTCCTTTGGATTGGGCATATTTGATTGCTTGGATATTTTCTTCTGAAATCTGCATACTGGCATTTAAAAGCGTACCATCCATATCAGAAGCAATTAATTTGATCATTGTCAGCGTCCTTTCTTAATCGTTTCTACAAATAGTGTACCATAAATCACGGATTTTTTTTCTTTCGAAGAGTAATTCTTGTTTCTAAGGGGAGGGATTTGTTATCCTAGAAGAAAACAAAGGAGATTCGCCATGAAACGACTATTGGACAATGATTGGCAAGAACAATTGCAGGAATCATTTGAGCAACCCTATTACCAACAACTACGGGCTTTCTTGAAACAAGAATATGCCCAGCAAAAGATCCATCCAGCGATGGATCATATTTATGAAGCACTTAAACTGACACCATACCATGACGTAAAAGTTGTCATCTTAGGTCAAGATCCTTATCATGGCCCTCACCAAGCCCACGGACTGTCGTTTTCCGTGCAGCCGGGGGTCAAAATACCGCCTTCCTTACGCAATATTTACAAGGAATTAGCCGATGACTTAGGGATTGCACCTGTGTCCCATGGCTATCTTGTGCCATGGGCGCAGCAAGGGGTCTTATTGTTGAATACCGTATTGACGGTACGTGAGGGACAAGCCTATTCACATCACGGGCATGGCTGGGAGCAGCTGACAGATACGATTATCGAAAAATTGAATCAACGAGAAAAACCGGTCATTTTTGTGCTTTGGGGCAAACCCGCTCAAAAGAAAGCCGCTTTACTAGATACCAGCAAACATATTATTATAACAGCGCCTCATCCAAGTCCGTTGTCGGCACATCGAGGATTCTTTGGTTCAAAGCCTTTTTCTAAGATCAATCAAGCGTTGCTGGCATTAGGGGAAGAACCGATTTCTTGGGCGTTACCGGAAAAAATAACACAGTTGTAAAACTGTATTATTTAGAACTGATGATTTTGTGAAAAAGGTAACGATATTTAAAATAATCGACTAATACAGGATTTTTATCTGTTCTTTTTTTCGCAGTTATTGTACAATGGAAGGGTATAAAAAAACTGGAGGTCTTTACCCGTGGAATTATTCGAAAGTTTAAAATTTAAAATCGTGCGTCGTCATATCAAAATCGTTTTTCCAGAAGCAACAGATCCTCGTATCTTAGGTGCTGCTAGCCGTCTACGTTCAGAAGAATTGATTGAACCCGTTTTGATCGGTAACCCGGTTGAAATCGAAAAAGCAGCAGAAGCTCGCGGAATCAACGTATCAAACTTTGAAATTTTAGATCCTGAAAATTATGATCGTTGGGATGAAATGGTTGAAGCTTTTGTGGAACGCCGCAACGGCAAAGCAACGAAAGAACAAGCAGAAGAAATCTTAAAAGATGTCAACTATTTCGGTACAATGTTGACTTACATGGGCATTACTGAAGGAATGGTTTCCGGAGCGATCCATTCTACGGGTGATACAGTAAGACCCGCTTTACAAATCATCAAAACAAAACCAGGTGTGAGCCGTACAAGTGGTGCTTTCTTAATGGTTCGTGGTCGTGACCAAGAAAAATACTTGTTCTCAGACTGTGCCATTAATGTAAACCCAAATGCACAAGAACTAGCAGAAATCGCTGTTGACTCAGCGAAAACCGCTGAATTATTTGAAATCGATCCAAAAGTTGCTATGTTAAGCTTCTCAACGAAAGGTTCTGCGAAAGCACCGGAAGTAGATAAAGTCGTTGAAGCAACAAAAATCGCCAAAGAATTGGCACCAGAATATCAAATCGATGGAGAATTGCAATTCGATGCTGCGTATATCTCAGCAGTTGCGCAATTGAAAGCTCCTGAATCTGAAGTAGCAGGTAAAGCAACCGTCTTTGTTTTCCCCGATTTACAATCAGGAAACATTGGCTACAAGATCGCCCAACGTTTCGGTAACTTTGAAGCGATTGGACCAATCTTACAAGGGTTGAACAAACCAATCTCTGATTTGTCCCGTGGTTCAAATGAAGAAGATGTCTACAAATTATCAATCATTACTGCGGCACAAACATTAATGGAAAAATAAGCAGCCTATCGCTGCACTTATGAAAAACTGATCCGTTGAGGGTCAGTTTTTTGTTTTGCTTTTGGAAAGTTGAGGGCAACAAAGCAGGGGGCGTCCATATGAATCAACGATCCAGTGGTCGTCGGGAAATTTTCCTTAAGCTCCTTCTTTACAATTCCTTGAAAAACAAGCTATACTAGCAACTAGTAAATTAGATTGATCAAAGGATGGGGACTATGTTTACCATTAACGACTTAGAAGCAACCGCAGCATTTGCAAAAATCATTGGAGAAGTAGCCGAGCCAGGGGATAATCTGGTATTGACGGGCGACTTGGGTGCTGGCAAAACAACATTGACGAAAGGCATCGCCTTGGGGTTAGGGATCGAGCAACTGATCAAAAGTCCGACCTATACGATCATTCGTGAATATACCAATGGGCGGATGCCCCTGTACCATATGGATGTCTATCGGGTGGAATACGGTGCAGAAGATTTAGGACTGGATGATTATTTCGAAGGGGATGGCTTGTGTGTGATCGAGTGGGGCAATCTCTTAGAAGCCTCCCTGCCAGAGGATTATTTAGAACTGATTTTGGAAAAAGATGATACAGATGGACAAAAACGTCTTGTGAAATGTCATGCATATGGCACCAAAGCAACCGCCTTTTTGCAACGGATCACAACCAAATGGCAGGCAGCCCATGAGTGAGATCCAATTACAGATCAAAGAAGCTAAGGGTGCTGATGCGAAAGCCGTGTTAGCAGTCAGTCAACAGCTAGGAGAAGAAACGGATTTTCTCTTAATGGACGAAAGCGGCTTGGCGTTGCCAGAAGCCCTATTGGCAGAACAGTTGGATGCTATCTATGAACGGGAGGACTATTTGCTGTTGTTGGCATTTGATCAAGAACAATTGATCGCCATGGCATCAGTCAAAGGCAACGAAGAGTGGCAATTAGCCCATGTCGGGGAGATCGGTATCTCGATTTTAAAAGACTATTGGGGCTTGGGCTTAGGTTCGCTCCTGATTGAAGAATTACTGGACTGGGTAGTAGAAGTTGGCGAATTGACCCGCATCGAGTTGACCGTCCAAGCGAGAAATCTACGAGCGATCCATCTGTATCAAAAATTTGGTTTTTTAACAGAAGGCTGCATGAAAGAAGCAGTGCAAACCCGCGAGGGGCAAAAAGTTGATGTCTTGATGATGGCACGTCTTTTTGAATCATAAAAAAGGAGTGAAGGAAATGGAGTTTCGGGAACCGACGATCGCAGACTGCGATCAAATCGAAGCGTATCGGCAAGCGTTCGAGAAGAATCAAGAAGTCATCCATGGTGGGGCAGGACTTGTAGAAAGTCCGACAGCCAAAGACTGGCTAAAGGGATTGGCGGATTTTAAAACAGCAGAAACAGTACCAGAAGGATTCGTTCCCGCCCGTACCTATCTGGCTATCCAAGATCAAAAAGTGGTCGGTCTCTTGAATCTGCGTCTGACACTTAATGCATACTTGCGCCAAATTGGCGGACACATCGGGTATTCGGTGCACCCAGATCATCGAAAGCAAGGCATCGGCTCGGCAATGCTGGCACAGTCATTGGTAAAGGCCAAACAATTTGGCTTGAACAACGTGTTAGTAACCTGTGAAGAAGCCAATCGCGCCTCCGCCAAAGTCATTGAAAATAACGGCGGTAAACTAACCGAAAAAGCCATTGATCCTGAAGATGGCGCTGTAATCTGTCATTATTGGATCGACCTGACCTGAAATGAATGCTTCCTTAAATGAAAACGTGCGTCCTAAAGTCTAGCGCAATGCTGACTTTAGGACGCACGTTCTTATTTATTTGACTAAAACCAATTTTTTTAATGGATCGATGCCAAATTCTTCTTCTTGACGCAATAAGATTTGGGCACATGCCCGGCTATCTTCCAAGGCATCATGGTGGTTTAGTAAAGGAATCTGCAATTGCTCACAAACCGTATTTAATTTGTGGTTCGTAAATTCTGGATACAGTTTGCGGCTTGTTCGTACCGTGCACAAGGAAAGATAGTTTGGTTGTGACAACCCATAATAGTCAAGACACCCCGCCAAAACGCCGGTATCAAAACCAGCATTATGCGCAACGATCAGACTATTTAATTGATAATATTGTTGGATTTGTTTCCATACGTCAGGAAACTTAGGCGCTTCTTGCACATCTTCTGGACGGATGCCATGAATTTGAATGTTTTTCCAAAAAAATTCCGTTTCCGGTTGGATCAATGTGTAATATTCGCCCACGATTTTGCTGTCTTGTACCATGACTAGTGCAAGGGAACAGGCACTATGCTTTTGATAATTTGCTGTTTCAAAGTCCATTGCGATAAAATTCATCAGACTCACCTCATTGCCATTCTAGCACAAAATCAAAGAATGAAAAGCGAACAAACGTTAAGAAAAACTGAAGTTTTCCTACGGTTAGTTGAGATCCAGTTCCACCGGACAATGGTCACTGCCGATGATATCTGTATGGATCTTGGCGTCTAGCAAGCGCTCATTTAAGTCATCCGAAACGACAAAGTAATCGATGCGCCAGCCGGCATTGTTTTTGCGAGCGTTGAAACGGTAGCTCCACCAAGAATAAATGCCTTCTGCATCTGGATAGAAATAACGGAACGTATCGGTAAAGCCAGCAGCCAAAAGAGTTGAAAACTTTTCCCGTTCTTCAGGTGTAAACCCAGCACTTTTTTGATTGGTTTTCCAGTTTTTGATATCGATATTTTTATGGGCAACATTCAAATCACCACAGAGAATCACTGGCTTTTGTTGTTTCAATTCAGTCAAGTAAGCCAAAAAGGCATCTTCCCAAGTCATGCGATAATCCAAGCGGCGCAATTCATTTTGGGAATTCGGTGTGTAGCAAGTAATCAAGAAAAATTCAGGATACTCCAGCGTGATGACGCGACCTTCCGTATCATGTTCTTCGATCCCTAATCCATAACGGACGGATAGCGCAGGTTCTTTTGCGAAAATCGCCGTGCCAGAATAGCCTTTCTTCTCCGCATAATTCCAGTATTGATGATAGCCTGGTAAATCCAATTCGATCTGACCTTCTTGCAGCTTTGTTTCTTGTAAACAAAAGAAATCAGCATCGAGGGCTTCAAACACTTCAGAAAAATTTTTTTTAACGATGGCCCGTAAACCATTCACATTCCAAGAAATAAATTTCATTAAGACTCCTCCTTATTTTCCACTACGCCTCCCATTTTACCTAAAAAAGCCAGAAGCGCAAAGCAAGTGAGCGGAATAAGGAAAACAAGGAGGAAGAATGAGGATTAAATTTGGATGCTAGAGAAAATTCGTTTGTGGTACGAAAAAGGATTAATAAATCCTTACTTTTCCTTACGTTTTATGTTACAATCGTTTTGAAAAGGGGGCAGTTCACATGACGATCAAAGCGCAAGTTTCAGCGAAAATGACTTCGAAAAATCAAATAACTATTCCAAAAAGTGTGCGGCAAAAGTTAGGCTTAAAAGAGAATCAGCGGGTAATTTTTGAATTTACTCCAGAAGGCGAGATCAAGGTAACAGGCGAAAAAGCAGCACCTTCCTTTGAAGATTTTTGGAAACAAGAATTAGCGATCGTAGAAGAAACGGGGAAATTTGATACAGGTGAGATGTTTTTTGGAGAAGATTTAGGTGAGGAGAATATTGAATGGTAAGACAAGGAGATATTCTTTTTATTGACTTAAATCCCACCAAAGGAAATGAAATGGCAAAAAAAAGACCGTGTGTGGTGGTTAGTAATGATTATTATAACAAGAGTTTCAATACCGTCTTAGTGATGCCAATCAGTAGCTCAAAAAAATATGTAGAAGAAAAATTCGCTCGATCGAATGCGTTTCAAACAGTTACCGAAACACAAAAGAATAAAGTTCAAGGGACGATTCTTTGTCAGCATATTCGCAGTGTGGACCTCTTGCATCGCAGCAACTTAGAAGTAGTCGATAAAGTCACAACGGAGATGAAAGAACGATTATCTGAAATAACAAAACACTTTTTTTGAAGCTTACTCTTTATTAATCAGGTCATTCGATTATTAAGCTTTTCTTTGATTCACCAGAGGTAGCAACTTTTCCTTGAACATGCTAAAATAAGTGAGATGTTTATTGTGAAAGGAAACCTTCTCGTGAATAAAGACTTGATGATTGCGCAATTCCCTGAAATTGCCTTATTAAAAGATGAACCCTTATTGAACTATACGTATACAAAAACTGGTGGACCGGCAGACATTTTGGCTTTTCCCAAAACAGCAGAAGAGGCTAAACAGCTGCTTGATTATTGCCGAGAACAAGCGATTCCTTGGATCGTCTTAGGAAACGCCAGCAACTTGATCGTCCGTGATGGTGGTATTCGTGGCGTGGTGATCATGCTGTCGGAAATGAACCAAATCGTGGTAGACGGCACTTCTTTGATTGTCGATGCTGGAGCAAAGTTGATCGATACCACCTATGTCGCTTTGCATGAATCCTTGACTGGTTTTGAATTTGCCTGCGGGATTCCCGGCAGTGTCGGCGGTGCCGTCTTTATGAATGCAGGCGCCTATGATGGCGAGATCCAAGATGTCTTTGCGTCCTGCGACGTTTTGCTGGCTGATGGTCAAATCGTGACATATACCAAGGAAGAAATGGAATTTGCTTATCGTCATAGCAAGTTGCAAGAGCAAAAGATGATCATTTTGAGCAGTCGCTTTGATCTAACAAAAGGTGATCAAGAACAAATCAAAAAGCGAATGGATGAACTGACAGAATTGCGGCAATTGAAGCAACCGCTAGAATACCCCTCTTGTGGGAGTGTCTTCAAACGTCCAGTCGGTCATTTTACCGGCAAGCTGATCCAAGATGCAGGCTTACAAGGACTGAAATGGGGCGGTGCCCAAATTTCAGAAAAACATGCGGGCTTTATCGTGAATGTCGATCAAGCAACAGCCACGGATTACGTTGAACTGATTGCCCATATCCAACAAGTCATCAAAGAAACTTTTGATGTCACCTTAGAAACAGAAGTCCGAATCATCGGTGAAGAATAGATTAGCGAAAAGATTGTCCCCCGGGGCAATCTTTTTTTCATGAGAGCTAATAAAAAGAGCTTAGGATTGTAAGCTTTCGCAGTCTTCGGTACAATAAACGAAAAGGAGTGAGCAGGATGAAAAAGTGGGGACGCATCATTTTGTTTGTTGGGTTCGCCTTTCTTTTCGGTGGCTGTACGAAATTACCGCAAGAACAGTTTGCCGAACAGTTGACGAATCAGCAAGCAACGAATGCTGGTGAATTCCAAGCGACGATCGATACCTTTGAGATGGGTAGCACCAGCGAATACGGTCAAGAAGCCGATAGGTATGCCTCTATGTTGATGTCACAGTTAGTCGGCTCGTCATTTAAAGGGGATTTCGTCCAGGACAAAGAAACCAAAGCGATTTTACTCAATCTGGCAGTTGCTTATGGCGGTCAGGAGCTGCCGATCAAGCTGATCGTCGATCCAGAAAAACAAGAAGCGTATGTGTCAGCTGAAATCTATGAAACACTGCAAGGGTATATCAGCGCATTTGGTAGTGACAGTTATGGGACAAATCCAGACGCTGCGGAATATGAAGGCAAATACCTGCGCATCGATCAAGAAACCTTGGATTCTTACTTTGGCGAAGAAACTTTTGCAGAGGACGGCGAGGGGACAACCGAAGCAGAAAAAGCGCCTGAAAACCTCTTTACCATGAACAGTCTTTTTCATAATGAGACATTTGCAGACTATTTGAAAACCTTTGAACCGGATGCTTTCAAAAGAGATGGAGATACGATCAGCCACACGTTTACCAAAGAAGAATTGGCAGATTATGCAACCTATGCCCAAGAACACGGCGCCGATCAAAAGCAAGTCGCCGAATTAGAAGCGATGCTGGAAGAAGTCGAACAGTTTGACTTAGCTATGACCGTCAATACGAAAACAAATCAGCAGAAAATGGCTTTTCACTTCGTGCAAGCGGATGAGCTGCAAACCACTATCGGAGCCACGGTGACTTTTACAGGGAAGAAAAGTGATACTGCGGTTGCGATTCCCACAGCGGAAGAATTGATTGACCCAGAAGAATTGTTTTCTCCCTATGATTATGGCTGGGATGACAGCTATGACGATGGGGATGAGAATGATTATGATGATGAGTACTGGGATAGCTATGATGAAGCCGATGATTGGTCTTCTTATATGCTGACGGATGAGGAGTTTGAAGAACTGCTGCTGCAAATCAAGCAAGAGCTGCCTTATTTGACCCAAGCAGATATCGATGATTATCTGACATTTTATGAAGAGTATTTGACCCAAGAGCAGTATCAAGAGCTTGTCGAAGCACTCCAGATGACACAAAGTTTATGAGTCACTCAAAAGGGAAGCGACCGCCTAAGTTAGCCAAAAAGCTAACTTTAGGCGGTCGCTATTTTTTAGATTCGATTTTTTTTGCGGTTCATGACTAAGCGCAAAAGAACGGTTCCAACTGCCATCGTGGCGATTCCCGCTACAATGGCTTCAGGCACGCCTTGGGCGAAGATCACACCCAAAATCGCTGCGTAAACAGCATTGCCGGCTTTTCCCACAACCTCCGCATATTCTTGCTGGAACAAGAAGTAGATTAAGTTCATTACCAGGATCGTATTCGTCAAACCTCCGGCAACACCAGCAATCAGTAGCGAAAGACTTTGCTGTTTGTTTTTCCAGATTTTTTGACAGCCTTTATAAACAAAGTAAGGAACGACACCAATCAAAATACGGGGAATCAGCGCTACGAGGATCGCTTTCCAACTTCCTTGATCACTCCCATAAATCGGTACGAAAGGAGAGAAGACAAAAGAAAGCGGGGTGATGATCCATGTCGAACGCACCATACTGATGATCCCAAAGGCGCCGCCTAAAAAGCCGCCGATCCGAGGGCCCAATACAATGGAAGCGATGATCACAGGAATGTGCATCGTTGTCGCATTGATTGGTCCTAAGGGAATAAACCCAAGAAAGGGTACCGATGCTAAAAGAATCAAGATTCCTAAAAAGAAAGCTGTTAAGACAAGTTCAAAAGTTGATATTTTTTTCATTATTAGACACTCCGTACTTCCAAAGCAGTCAATGCTTTTTCGAGAATCGTTTCTGTTGCTGCTAATGCGCCTCTGCCGAAATCACCGCAAGCCAGTAACGCTTCACGGGGTTCAATCTCTTGGAAGCCGACTTCTTTCAAAATCCCTAAATTTCTTTGAACAATCGGGTTTTCGTACATGACGGTATTCATGGCTGGTGCAATCAAGCGGGGCACGGATAACGGCAACGCTAAGGCAACTGTTGAGATCAAATCATCGGCTAACCCATGCGCCAGCTTGCCAATACTGTTAGCACTGGCTGGGGCGAGCAAGAAAAGATCGGCTTGTTTGGCTAGTTCAATATGATTGATCCGATCTGGTTGGCGCTCTTGCATAACATCCACATGGATCGGGCGTTTGGATAATGACTGTAACGTCAAAGGCGTAATAAATTGTGTGCTATTTTGAGTCATTAAGACATCCACTGCATAGCCCTTTTTGGTTAATTCATTGGTCAGGTCGGCTGCTTTGTATGCAGAGATACTGCCGCTGACGCCAAGCAGAACGTGTTTTTGTTTCATGATTCTTTCTCCTTTTCTAAAAAAACATCTAGCTAAGCACGCAGGTCATTGCGTAATGTGTCAACGATCAAGGTTGCGATCTCAGCTTTTGTGCGACCAGTCCCGATTTGTCCTTCTTGTGTCAAAAGGTGGCCAACATGCTGGTTTCCTGAAATTTGCGTCAAGTCGTTGGCCAACACATAATCCGCTTGGCTAGCCAGCAAACTTTTTCGTGCGACCGCGAACAACTCGTCTTCCGCGACGGCTACTAATAATTTGAATCCGACTAATAAGGTTGTCGGCTGTAATGCTTTGATGGTTTGGATCACTTTCGGGGTTTTCTTCAACACTAAAAACAAATGATCCGTATTGGAAGAAACTTTGCCTGCCGTTGCTTCAGATTGTTCGAGCACGTGTGCCATCAATGCCGGAGTGACCTGGTTGTCATAAGTCGGTAGGGCATCGTTGATTGCTTCATAAAAGGCTGCTTCTGAAAAATGAGCAGCAGGGGTAAAATCACTAACTGCCATACTGTGGATCACGGCAGCATACGAATGGGTCGTCAATAAATCGGTCAATTGCCCCAACAAGTCCGTGGTCCCTTCA
Organism: Enterococcus sp. AZ149; assembly: GCF_051714285.1. Taxonomy (NCBI): domain Bacteria; kingdom Bacillati; phylum Bacillota; class Bacilli; order Lactobacillales; family Enterococcaceae; genus Enterococcus; species Enterococcus sp. AZ149. The sequence goes on along the minus strand of NZ_JBIORO010000001.1, from coordinate 2,752,922 downwards.
ATGAAATGACAGGTAACTCGTGGATCGGTAGGCGGTTGCTTGGCAGTTTTCGTCGTAACGTAATCGATGGTCACCTCAAGGTACCGCAGCCATTCATTGGCAATCGCTTGACCAAGTGAACCCGTGGAATGATTCGTGATTGCACGGACATCATCGATTTTTTCGGAAGTACCGCCAGCCGTAATCAAAATTCTCATTGCCCTTGTGACACCTCAACGATCGTCCGTCCTTGGTGCGTGCCAGCTAATAAAGCTGCCAACGTTTCTGGTAAGTCTTCCAAAGTGATGGCTTTCGTGTAAAGCTGATCGATCACATTCCACTCACCCGCTAATTTCTCCCATAATGCCGTGCGGATCTCATGGGAAACATTGACTGAATCGATCCCAATTACGCGAATCCCACGCAAAATAAAGGGTAAGACAGTCGTTTCGATTTTGATCCCACCAGCATTGCCGCATAAGAAGGCACCGCCCCCATAAGCGATTTGCGGAAGCACTGCCGCAAGCAATGGACCACCAACCGTATCGATGACCGCTGCAAACGATTGTTTTGCTAATGGTTTGACCTTTTCGGGTACCACTTCATCCGGACGGATGATTTTTGCTGCGCCTAGGTCTAACAACCATTGCGCATCGGTTTTACGAGATAGCGCCACTATATTTGTATAGCCCAGTTTTTTCAATAAGGCAATGCTGACACTGCCGACGCCACCGCTCGCACCTGTCACCAAAATCGCAGCGTCTTTTGCTAAGTGCAGCTGCTCTAATTCTTGCACCGCTAAAGCTGCTGTGAACCCAGCCGTGCCATAGGTCATACTGTCTTTCGCTGAAAAACCAGCAGAACGTTTCACGAGCCACTCGGCCGGGACCTGTTGAAATTGACTGTAACCGCCTGGGTGAGAAACCCCTAAGCCATAGCCAGTCACTAAAACTTGATCGCCTGGGGCAAAATCAGCAGACTGACTGTCCACGACTTCCCCTGCTAAATCGATTCCCGGCGTCATCGGATACGTGCGGATCACGCCGCCATTTTCTTTTGCTGCCAAGGCATCTTTGTAATTGACATCTGAGTAATCAACCCGGACAAGCACATCGCCTGCTGGCAGCTCGTCAAGGGTTGCAGTTGTGAGTGAAGCAGTAAAATTTGGTTCATTCATGACACGAAAGGTAGAGAAATTCATCATTTCAGACACTCCTTTGATGGTTTGTACTCATAATACCATAAGTTTTATTTTTTTAACCAGTGAAGCAAGAAAAGGCAGGGCTTCTTATCAAAAAATCAGTAAAAACAGATCATTATTAAATCTACCTTTTCTTCGTTAAAATAGAAGTTGTTCTTTTAAACCTGTGAAAAGCGAAAATGACGGGACCGCCAATCCTTTCCTTTATAGCACAAGCGTTTAGCGTCACTCCTTTTTTTGAGCAGCAAGAAAAGAATTCAAAGAAATGCAGAAAAAAGGCTTGTGTTTTCTGCAATAATTTGTATACTAGAAAAAGTGAAATTAAACATGAAGTTTACTTATAGCAAACTTTTTTACTTGCAGTTGTGTCAATAAAAGGGGGAATGAACATGGAGATTGGCGAGAAGCTGCGCAATTTGCGCGTTCAAAAGAATTTGACCCAAGAAGAATTAGGCGAGCGGACCGATTTGACGAAAGGCTATATCTCACAGTTGGAACGTGATTTGAGTTCGCCTTCTATGGAAACTTTTTTTACGATCTTAGAAGTTTTAGGCGTGACACCAGAGGAATTTTTCCGAGAAGAAAATGCGCAGCATCAAGTGGTTTATCGCGAAGAAGACAGCACGCTTTATTATGATGAAGAAAATGGCTATGAATTGAAATGGCTGATTCCCGATTCCAATGAAAAAGAAATGGAGCCAGTCTTGCTGACTTTTGATAAAGCCGGCGAATACAAGACCTTTGAACCATCGTTAGCAGAAACATTTATCTATGTCTTAGAGGGCAGTGTGGCGTTGTCGTTAGGAGAAACGCAGTACAAGGCTCGTAAAGGCCAATCGATCTATTATCAGGCGACTGAGCCGCATCAATTAAAAAATATCGCCGGCAAAAAAAGCCGTGTGCTCGTAGTCGTAACGGATTCTTATTTATAGTACAGGAGGAAAGAGTGTGGGAAAAACAATAATTTCATTCAACAATGTGGTGAAACGATTTGATGATGATGAAACAGTTTTGAAAAAAGTGAGTTTTGATATTGAAGAAGGTCGCTTTTATACATTGTTAGGTCCTTCAGGTTGTGGAAAAACAACTATTTTACGCATCATTGCGGGTTTTTCGGACGCAACAGAAGGCGACGTTTATTTTGATGGACAAAGAATTAATGACGTTCCTGCCAATCAACGGCAAGTGAATACTGTCTTTCAAGATTATGCCTTATTCCCACATATGAACGTTTTTGAAAATGTGGCATTTGGTCTGCGAATCAAAAAATTACCAAAAGATGAAGTGAATAAAAAAGTCTTAGAAGCGTTACGGTTAGTACAACTTCCTGGTTATGAGAATCGTGAAATCAGCGAAATGTCAGGAGGTCAACGCCAACGGGTCGCAATCGCACGAGCGATCGTCAATGAACCCAAAGTATTGCTTCTTGATGAACCATTGTCCGCATTGGACTTGAAATTGCGAACTGACATGCAATACGAGCTGCGGGAATTGCAGCAGCGACTAGGCATCACCTTTATTTTTGTCACCCATGACCAAGAAGAAGCGTTGGCGATGAGTGATGAGATTTTCGTTATGAACAAAGGGAAGATCGTCCAAAGTGGCACGCCAGTGGATATCTACGATGAACCAATCAACCATTTTGTAGCGGATTTTGTTGGTGAAAGCAACATCGTTACAGGTACGATGATCGAAGACAACTTAGTGGAGTTTGTCGGCAAGCAGTTTGAATGTGTCGATGGCGGGATGCGTCCGAATGAAGCCGTTGAGATCGTGATCCGTCCGGAAGATTTGAATTTGACGACCGTTGAGAAAGGCAAGTTAGTCGTTGAAGTGGATACTCAATTGTTCCGAGGCGTGCATTACGAAATCATTTGTTACGACGAACAAGGCAACGAGTGGATGGTTCACTCTACAAGAAAAGCCACTGAAGGAAGCAAGATCGGTCTTTCCTTTGAACCAGAAGACATCCACGTCATGCGTTTCAATGAGTCCGAAGAAGATTTTGATGCTCGTTTAGAGAGCTACGAAGATTAGGAGGGAAAGCTAATGACGAAAATGCGTCGTTTTTATGCGATACCCTATGTCTTTTGGTTATTGCTATTTGTTATTGCACCAGTCTTATTGATCATCTACCAATCTTTTTTTGATATGAACGGCAACTTTTCGCTGGTCAATTATCAAAGCTACTTAGGTTCTGGCAAATATTTGATCATGACCTTAAACTCGGTTTGGTATGCCTTTTTGATCACCTTGATTACCTTAGTGATCAGCTACCCGACAGCGTATTTCTTAACTAAGCTGCGCCACAAAGATTTGTGGCTGCTGTTGATCATCTTACCAACGTGGGTCAACTTATTGTTAAAAGCCTATGCGTTTATTGGGATTTTCGGCATTCATGGCAGTGTCAACAACTTCCTAGAAATCATGGGGGTTGGACCAAAGCAGATTTTGTTTACTGACTTCAGCTTTTTGACGGTTGCCGTCTATATCGAACTGCCCTTTATGATCATGCCGATTTTTAATGCCTTAGAAGAAATGAATCCCTCTTTGATCAGTGCCAGTCGCGATCTAGGGGCAAACAGCTATGATACTTTCCGACGAGTGATTTTCCCTCTTTCGTTAAACGGGGTAAAAAGCGGCGTCCAAGCCGTCTTCATTCCATCGCTCTCCCTCTTCATGTTGACCCGTTTGATTGGGGGCAATCGCGTGATCACGCTTGGTACGGCGATCGAGCAGCACTTTCTCGTTACCCAAAATTGGGGCATGGGTTCGACCATCGGCGTCATTTTGATCATCGCCATGTTCCTCGTGATGTTGTTTACGGGAGAAAAGAAAAAAGGAGGGCAACGTAAATGAAAAAATTTCGCTGGTCGAATCTTTATCTGATCGTCGTCTTTATTCTTTTGTACGTGCCGATCTTTTATTTGATTTTCTATTCCTTCAATGAAGGAGGCACCATGAATGCTTTTACGGGTTTCACTTTTGAACATTACCAATCCGTCTTTCAAGATACCCGCTTGATGATCATCGTGTTGAACACCTTTATGCTGGCATTTTTATCAGCATTACTGGCAACGATCATTGGCACATTTGGTGCGATGGGCATCTACTATACCCGCAAGCGCCGAACGAGAACGGCCTTGTTGAGTTTGAATAATATTTTGCTGGTTTCACCAGATGTCATCATTGGCGCCAGTTTCTTGATTTTCTTTACGATGATCGGCAACTTGTTCCGTGGGTTTAGCTTAGGCTTTTTCAGCGTGTTGCTTTCGCATATCGCCTTTAGTATCCCGATCGTGGTATTGATGGTCTTGCCGAAATTGCAAGAGATGAACGATTCAATGATCGATGCTGCCCGTGATTTAGGCGCGAATAATTTTCAAGTCATCAAAAATATCATTTTGCCTTTCTTGACACCGGGCATCATCGCCGGCTATTTCATGGCCTTTACTTATTCACTTGATGATTTTGCCGTGACATTCTTTGTGACGGGCAATGGCTTTAGTACCTTATCAGTAGAGATCTATTCTAGAGCACGTCAAGGAATCAGTTTAGAAATCAATGCATTAAGCACACTTGTCTTCTTATTCTCCATGATTCTGGTGGTAGGCTATTACTTTATCAGTAAAGAAAACGGCGCGAAGAAATTACGTAAAAACCGCCGTGTGGAGGTGGCAAATCTGCGATGAAACGACTACAATCTCTGATTATCGGTATTGTTGCGATCGTCCTGATCTTGCTCTTTGGTGTCCGTGAATTGGAACGCACCTCTGGTATGGCAGGTGCTGAGGTCGTCAACATCTACAACTGGGGCGACTACATCGACCCTGATTTGATCAGTAAGTTTGAAGAAGAGACTGGCTACAAAGTCAATTATGAAACCTTTGACTCAAATGAAGCGATGTTCACGAAGATCCAACAAGGCGGTACGTCCTATGACATCGCCATACCGAGTGAATACATGATTGAGAAAATGATGGAACAAAATCTTTTAAAACCATTGGATCACAGCAAAATCAAAGGGCTAGACAATATCGACCCTCGCTTTTTAGACCTGAGTTTTGATCCGGGCAATCAATATTCGATCCCTTATTTCTGGGGAACACTAGGGATCGTCTATAACGATAAATTCTTTGATGAAGGTGAGATCACCCAATGGGACGATCTTTGGAAACCCGAATTAGCAAACAGCATCATGCTGATCGATGGCGCGCGTGAAGTAATGGGATTAGGTTTGGACAGCTTAGGCTATTCTCTAAACAGCAAAGACGATGATCAGTTGCAAGAGGCATTCAATAAGCTTCGGACCATGACCCCAAACATCAAAGCCATCGTCGCAGATGAAATCAAGATGTACATGGCCAATGAAGAAGCATCGGTTGCGGTCACATTTTCTGGGGAAGCAGCCGACATGATGTACGAAAATGAACACATTCATTATGTGATCCCTTCGGAAGGCTCCAACTTGTGGTTTGATAATATGGTCATTCCTAAGACCTCACAAAACGAAGCCGGCGCTTATGCCTTCTTGAACTTTATGCTGGAACCCGAGAATGCTGCACAAAACGCAGAGTACATCGGCTATTCCACACCTAACCAAGAAGCCATGGCCTTACTGCCTGACGAGATCACCGAAGACGAACAGTTCTATCCATCCGATGAATTGATGGAACACCTCGAAGTCTATGAAAACTTAGGTGCTGAGTATCTTGGCATCTATAATGATTTGTTCTTGGAATTGAAGATGTATCGGAAATAAGCAAACTGCCATTAAGCAGGGAATGAATCCTGTTTAATGGCAGTTTTTTAGTAATGAATAGTCTATTTCAGCACTATACGAATATAATCATCAAAAAATTAAGTGTCTATTGATCCAAATCATTGGTAAAATATCTTCATTCAAGTTCTATTCCGCAATACTGCTTCCTCCTCCCAAGTTGCCGGATTCAATGGATCGTTAGAAGCTGTTTTCTGGTTGATGAGCTCTTGATAGGTATTGCTTTTCTTTTCTAAATAAGCGACTCGTTTTTGCGCTTCTGTAAGTTTAACGAGCGCTTTTTCTTTTTGCGATTGAATGATGTCGGCTCTTTCTTTGATCGTCGAATCGCCAAGGAGGCAAAGCGAAATATAATGCTTAATGGCTTCTAAAGACATGCCTGTTTCGCGCAAATTCTTGATACCAGTTAACCAATTGATGGAAGTCTGATTAAAAACCCGTCTGTTGTTTTTGTCCCTGATCAAACTAGGAACCAAACCCATATCGGTATAATAGCGAATCGTGTGTTCAGACAATTCAGTGATCGTGGCTGCTTCTTTGATAGAGTAAATGTTGGTCACGCCTTTCATAATTTGCTGAAGTCAAGCAAGTCGTTTGAACGTATTAGTAAAAACTGTTGTAGATCATTTTCTTTTTATATCGCGTATTATAGCACAGATAATTTTGTGGAGAAAAGTAGCTTCCTATTTGAGAGCCTCAAAAAGAAAAAAGGTGGAAGAAAAATGATTGTTAGAAACTCCTTGACTTCGAGTGACTCGAAGATGCTAAAGTTTAGCTAGCTTAGCGAGCACACAAAGTATCGATGGAGGAGGGAATTATAATATGAAGAATAGAAAAATCAGAAGTTTAGCAGTTTCGCCAATCGGAATGGGGTGTATGGGGTTTTCTCACGGATATGGAAAGGTGCCAGAAGAAAAAGAGAGTATTGCATCTATTCGCAAAGCTTACGAATTTGGCTGTACATTTTTTGATACAGCAGAAGCTTATGGAAAAGAAATGTTTTATTCTGGACATAATGAGGAGTTGGTGGGTAAAGCACTGTCGCCTTTTCGAAACAAAGTTGTTCTTGCCACCAAGTATCATCTCGACGAAAAAGAAGTGAATGAAAGCACAACTCTTTACACAGCCATCCGTAACCATTTGATTGCTTCAATGGAAAAATTGCGCACCGATTATGTTGATCTCTATTATCTTCATCGAATCAATGAACAGCTTTCTTTAGAAGAAATAGCTGATGTGATGGGACGATTGATCAAAGAAGGTATGATCAGAGAATGGGGACTCTCACAAGTTTCCGTGGAGACACTTGCTAAAGCACATGGGATTACCCCCGTTGGTGCTGTGCAAAATCTCTATTCAATGGTTGAGCGTGATTGTGAGCGAGAGATTTTCCCCTATTGTCTTGAGAACGAGATCGCCGTCGTTCCTTTTTCACCAATCGCTAGTGGGTTTTTATCTGGAAAAGTCACACCAGATACATCCTTTGAAGGGGATGATGTTCGCAAATTCGTCCCTCAGCTGGCTAAAGAAAACCTCGTAGCCAATCAACCGATTTTAAATATGCTAGCAGAAGTCGCTCAAGCAAAGCAGTCGACAAATGCCCAAATTTCATTGGCGTGGATGCTTCACAAGTACCCGAATGCAGTGCCGATTCCTGGATCAAAAAATCGAGGCAGGATTTTGGAAAATCTAGCTGCTTGGGATGTACAGCTTACAGATACCGAGTTTCAAGTAATTGAAAACCAATTGAATCAAATACCTGTATATGGCCATCGAGGACATGTCGAATCACAACAACAATCTTTCGGAAAACAGTGGGACAAACACTAAATAAAGAAAAAGTTGGAAAAGCAGACTGCATGACAAATGTAGTCTGTTTTTTTGCGTATAGTTCATTAACAGAAATTTTTGCCATCTTACTTCTCGCAATAAATGATTCTTGTTTCACCCACTAAAAAAGCTGATCAAAATATTGCGCGATGCTTAAAAAAGAATTATGATGTGCTTATCTATTATATCTATCAAGATCCTTTTATTGCTTGGAATTATACGAAGCAACGTGAAAAAATAGAAGGACGCTTTGTTCCTAAAGAACATTTTATAAATGCTTTTTTTCAATCAAGATATAACTTGATTAAAATGAAGGAATTGTATAAAGAAAATGTGACCGTTAATATTTTTATAAAAGATTTTCAGAATCGCCATTCTCATACGTTGATGGCAGTTGACAATGTATCGTTCGCTTTGCCATTAACATACACAAAGGAAGAATTGGAGGAGAAGCTCAATGACTGAGAAAGAAAAAGTAGAAACAATCATGATACAATATCATCGAAACTTCTCGATCTTACAGAAAAAGGCAACGCCTAGCGAATTGAAAACAGTTTTAAACTTTGTTGCAGAAGAATCGAACCGTAAACAGCGAGTGCTTGTTGGCTTAGAGAAAGAAGAATAAGTGGTCAATGAAAAAATTTAGGTTTCTTAAGAATGACCATTGAACAAGTAAAACCCGAGATAAGAAGCAAGCGCTTCTTATCTTTTTTTGTATCATTATGGCGGGCACGCAGTAAAGATAGGATCAAAATAGAATAAATTCACAAAAAGTGCTTGACCTAAAGTCAGCTCTAGGTGGTATCTTTTTAGATAGAAGAAATGAGCAGCGATTGTTGAAACTCAGAAAAATTACGATTTCCCTTTAGGATAACTTGCTATTTCTCGGTTTGACAGGAATTCTAAAAAGAGCGTCTAGCTCCGATGGCCACGTTTTTCATTCTAGAGAACGATCCACTCATTTCGATTTCGTGTCTTTTTCCTTGTGAGTAAACACACGAACCATTCAAACATTTCTACAGGAGGTACGTACATGTTATTAGATAAAATCAAAAGCCCCAAAGAGTTAAAAGAATTGACCAGTGGGCAACTTCAAGAACTGGTAGTAGAAGCACGAACTGCTTTATTGGAAAAAATCAGTCACCATGGGGGGCACAATGGCCCCAATCTGGGGATGGTTGAGATGACGATTGCGTTGCATAAAGTCTTTGATTCCCCCACAGATAAGCTGATTTTTGATGTGTCCCATCAGACCTATATCCATAAAATGTTGACGGGACGCGCCCATGCCTTTCTTGATGCTGCGCAGTATGGTGCGGTTTCTGGTTACACGAATCCGAAAGAAAGCGAGCACGATCTCTTTACGGTCGGTCATACCTCCACCTCAGTTTCGTTGGCAAATGGTGTGGCGAAAGCCCGTGACCTAAAAAATGAAACGTATAACGTCGTTGCCGTGATTGGTGATGGTTCTCTATCAGGCGGGTTAGCGTTTGAAGGCTTGAACAATATCGTGGAATTAGGCACCAATACCATCGTGATCCTCAATGACAATGACCAATCGATCGCAGAAAACCATGGGGGGATGTATCAGAATTTGCGGGCATTGCGGGAAACCAAGGGGCAAGTAGCAGACAATCTGTTCAAAGCGATTGGTTTTGAGTACCACTATTTAGATGAAGGAAATGACCTCGCTGCACTGATCGCTTTATTTGAAAAAGTGAAAGATGTTGATCATCCTGTTTTATTACACATTCATACGATCAAAGGCAAAGGCTTCAAGTTTGCGGAAGAAAATCGTGAAAAGTTTCATGCAGGCGGTCCCTTTCATTTAGAAACCGGCGAATATATTTCTATTGGCGGCAATCAAGTAACGTACAATAGCTTAACGACGGATTATTTATTAGAAAAAATGGCGTCAGATCCTAAAGTCGTGGCAGTAAACGCTGGTACACCGATGCTGCTTTTTTCTCCGGAACAAAGAGAAAAAGCAGGCAAACAATTTGTAGATGTAGGTATTGCAGAAGAACATGCGGTATCGATGGTTGCTGGGTTAGCAAAAAATGGAGCAAAACCTGTCTGGGCCGTTTTTTCTACCTTTATGCAACGTAGTTTTGATCAAATTTCCCATGATTTGGCCTTAAATCATCTGCCTGGAACGATTCTGGTATATGGTGCATCGATTCACGGCATGAATGACGAGAGCCATTTGGGAATTTTTGATATTCCATTTTTGGCACATATTCCCAACCTTATTTATCTTGCGCCAACCTCTAAAGAAGAATATCTGGCAATGTTGGATTGGTCGCTGGAACAAACCAACGCACCAGTTGCGATCCGGGTACCGGTTGGACCTGTCAACGAAATGGCAGTGACAGTCTCTACTGACTACAGTGATCAAAAAAATGAAGTGACTCAAGCTGGCACGCAGGTAGCCATCGTCGGTGTTGGGAACTTTTATGCGCTAGCGGAAGAGATCGCAGAACAATTGAAAATGCAACATGGAATTACGCCAACGGTGATCAATCCTAAGTTTATTTCAGGGGTCGACAAAGAGTTGTTGGATGCTGTGGCACGATCGCACAAACTCGTTGTCACGTTGGAAGATGGCATACGAGAGGGTGGCTATGGACAAATGATTGCCAGCTACCTGGGTGATCGTGAGATTGTCGTCAAAAACTATGGCTTAGAAAAGAAATTTTATGATAATTACCAGGCAGCGGACGTTTTATCTGAACTTGGTATCACCGTTGAGACAATTACGAAAGACGTTATGGAACAGTTACAGCAATCAATTCACTAAAGCATTCTGAGTAGTTACAGTCGATTTATGAAAAGAAGGAAACCTTGCAGAAAACATACTGCAAGGTTTCTTTTTTTTAGACAAACATAAATGAGTTCCAGCAATCGCCATAGAAACCTAGTAAAATACAGAAGACCAATGCTTTTCAAGCATAAAGCCCAAGCGCGTTAAGCATTGGTCAACGAGGACAATCTAGCGAATAATAAGGTAGTGAAAGGATCACTTTGTCATCTTGGGCTATTGGGTTCCGAGACAAGGAAGAAAAGGTGTTTTTAAGGAAAGGGGTAATTATGAAATTTTTTTCTATGAAGTTGTTGGCACTGTTGTCGGTGGCAATGGTCGTCTATTCGGCACCGGCGATTTCTGCCAATGTCCCAGCGATTGCGGCAAGCTTTCCAGAAGTTGATGCGGTCTACATTGGATTACTGACCACGATTCCATCATTGTTTCTTTTACTGGGGATTTTTACTACCAGCATGATCGAAAAAAGGATCGGCAAAAAATACACGATGGTCACCGGCTTGGTCATTGTGGCGGTTTTTGGCACGCTGCCGGCATGGTATCAGGGGAGCTTTCCCGTCTTGTTTCTTTCTCGAGGGATTCTTGGCTTCGGGATCGGCTTATTCAATCGTTTGGCGATTCAAATGATTAGTTTGCTGTTTCAAAATGAGCCGCAAAAGAAAGCCAAAGCTCTTGGATTAGAAAGTGCCGTCGGTGGTTTAGGTGGTATCTTTATGACTTTGCTGGTTGGGCAGCTAGTGAAAATCAGTTGGGAAATGTCCTTCTTGGTTTATGGCTTTGCCCTGATCAGTCTCTTCTTTGTCCAGCTGTTTATTCCAAACGAAACACAGGCTGTGACTAATGAGACGTTATTGGCGAACGTCACGGTTTCAAAAGAACGGAAACAGCGATCATTCGTTCTGGGTGTGCTCTTGTTTCTAATCGTTGTCTTATTTATTAATTACAATTTACAGATCACACCATTGTTATTGGAAAAAGGAATCGGGGACGCCACTGAAGGCAGTAACATGATTGCCGCCATTGCGACGGGAGCATTTATCGCCGGCAATGCCTTTGGCTTGATATACAGTCGCCTACATCGCTGGTTGCTGCCCATTGCGGCATTGCTTGCAGGAAGCAGCATCTATTTGACTTATCCATTGCAGACAGTGGGGCTACTCTTGGGTTGTTCTTTATTATTAGGCTTTGCCTTTCGCAGCATCATGCCTTTTTTCACCCACTTGCTGACGACTGGTGGTGAAGCAGAAGCTAAGTTTGGCACGATCGTCTCGATCGTTGCTTACAATTTAGGGGTCACGCTCGCACCCTATGCATCACGCTTGCTGATACTAGTCAGCGGCAATGAAACAGCAGGGATGCAGATGATCTTATCAGGGGGCATGCTATGTCTGATTGGTATGATCGCCCTTTTGGGAAATAAATTCTTTTTGTATTTTGAACGAGGGTAGGCATACGCTGGCGTGCTCCACGCTTTTCTGTCTTCAATTCATCACTTTCAGTGCTTTTAGATAGAAAGAAACGTGAATGAATGGGACGTGTAAAACTAACAGCAGCAATCAGAAGGGAGAACCAGATGTATCTTTTTCAAAAAATTGAAGAAGCAGCGTTTAAACAAAATGATGCAAGAAGGACGATCGGTGATTTTTTACTAGGCAATCGGGAAAAAGTCAGTGAGTATACTATGGAAGAAATCGCAAAACTGACCCATACCTCAAAGCCGACGTTAGTCCGTTTTGCAAAATATTTTGGCTTTTCCGGTTGGAAAGAATTTGTGTATGCCTTCGTGCATGAACTGGCACACTTTGATGATGGCTCAGCAACGATCGATGTGAATATCCCTTTTGGTGAGGCGGCAGACACATTAGAAATCATTGAAAACTTGGCGAACTTGCGCATGCAGACGATTAAAGAAACAGCGGCACTTATGACGGTAAAAGACCTGAATCAAGCCGCTCGACTCATCAATGGCGCTCAAAACGTTGTCATCTATGGGCGTAGTCCAAATTCGTATTTCGGGCAGCTGTTTAAACGCAACTTAAACACGATTCATAAAAAAGCCTTTGTTGCGGATACGGACGAAGCGGGCTTGATTTCCCAAACGCTGACCCCGCAGGATTGTGCCATTCTTATCTCTTATTCTGGCAATAATTCAGAGACCTATCCTATGAAAAATGTGAAAACATTGCTGAAAAATGGTGTGCCAATTATCAGTCTTACGAGTGGTGGGGACAACTATTTGCGGGACTATTCGACGATCGTCTTGACGATTGCTAGCCGAGAAAAACTATATTCTAAAATCGGAAATTTTTCCACAGAAGAATCGATTCAATTCCTTTTGACGGTTTTGTTTGCTCAGATTTTTTCCCTCGATTATCAGGAGAATATCCAAATGAAAATCAGCAACGCTCGTTATTTAGAAACGAGCCGCAAAACGACGTTTAAAGAGATGGCAGAAGAATAAAAGGACCACACCAAAAACGGTGTGGTCCTTTTTCCCTATTCTAAATTGTTGGAAGTGGTTGATTTCAATTCGATCGGCTCACCGGCAGCAACTAGACGAATCCGTTTCGGATTGACGATCCGATCGTACAAAGCTTCAGGGTCCCCATTAAAAGCATCGATATGCGGAGCATCCACTGTTCCCCAATGGGAGAGGATCAATTCAGCATGAGGATAGGTATTTGCCAGTTTCACGGCGTTCTCAAAGCCGATATGCCAAGCGTTGTCGTTAAAGTCAAACAAGATCGCATCTGGTTGAGGCATCTCTAATTGTTCTGGTAAAAGACGAGAATCGCCAGGAATCCACAAGGAACCATCCGGAGTATCGATCCAAAAGCCGCAATAGTCCTCAATTTGGAAGACACGGTCAAATTTTGTCGTCTCATTTTGCCAAAGGTGATACGCCTTTGTTAAAGAAATCTCCAAATTTTTAACGGTGAATGAATCATAGATTTCGTGACCTTGGGCAGCAACTTGAAAGTGCTCTTGCATAAGTTCGGCAACATATTTGGGTCCATGGAAGCTATCGGTAACCGGGACTAATTTTTCAATCGTCGGAATGCCGTAGTGATCATTATCTGAATGGGTGATCAATACCGCATCTAAGTGAGGGACTGCCGCCGGTTTGATTGGCAGATCGATCAGTAACGGCAGGTCAAATCCTTCTAAGACCGGATCGACCATGATACATGTACCACGGCTGTTTAGAAGAATACCGGAGTTTCCTAACCAGCGAATGATCGTTTGATCTGTTTTTTGAAAAGCTTCTTCATGAAAGAGAATCGTTTTTGGGGGTATTGCTTGTTTCGCGTTTGTCATGTTTCTTCGTTCCCTTCGCCTGTTTTTTATAAATCCAACCTAGAATAGCCGTTCATAACAGGCTAGACCAAATCGTTGATTCAGTAAGGATTGCTTCAATGGTTGGGGGAAGAAGCAGTGGTTTGATCCGTTGTTGCGGGATCATCGGGGCGTTCTTTTTCGGTTGGTGGGTCCATTACGTTGAAAAAGCCTATTATGATCGCGATAGATCAAAAGTAACACAATCATCTAGTAAATTATATCATTGTTTCTAGTGGCTTCGTCAAGGCGATGTTTGGTCTTTTAATGGAATGGATTTCGAAAAAAGAGCGGTTTTTAATGAAAAGATGAAATCCATTTCGTCTTTGGGAAAATATATTGGAAACGCTCTCTATAAATGGTACATTGCTGGCAGAAAGAACAGTATGTTATACCGGTAAGCACATACAACATAGATTTTCTTTGAAATTTATTTAGGGGTGGAATGTATGAGTGAAAATTATCAATCATTAGCAAAAAAAATCGTCCAGTATCTGGGGGGACAAGAAAATATCACGGATGCCTATCACTGTCAAACCCGATTGCGCTTTAAAGTCAATGAAGAAAAGCGTATAGATCAAGGAGAACTAGAGGCGCTCGATGGGGTTGCCAAATACATCAATAACGCAGGGGTACATCAAGTCGTGATCGGAACACATGTCAAAGATGTCTATGAAGAAGTCACAAAATTGGTTTCGCTTCAATCATCAGGGGCGTCGGAACCTGGGGAGAAAAAAGGACCAGCAGCTGCAGTGATCGATTTTGTGGCAGGAACGTTTCAACCAATTATTCCCGCACTGTCCGGTGCCGGAATGGTTAAGGCAGTTTTGGCTTTATTGATCGTTTTTGATGTGATCACGGCTGATTCGCAAACCTATTACATGCTGAATCTTTTTGCAGATGGTGTTTTCTTCTTCTTACCAATGATCCTGGCCTTCACTGTGGCACAAAAATTGCGATGCAATCCGATTTTAGCGGCTTCAGTGGCTGCTATGATGATGCATCCTAATTGGGGTGCCTTGGTCACAGCAGGCGAACCCGTTCACTTTTTTGGGGTTATTCCTTTTACATTAGCAAATTATACGGGATCAGTCATTCCGATCCTGATCGTGATTTTTTTCCAATCGTATGTCGAAAAGTTTTTGAACAAAGTGATTCCAAAATCAGTGGAGCTGGTTTTTGTTCCGATGCTAACATTCTTGATAATGGGTACATTAGCCTTCTCGCTATTTGGACCGATCGGTAGTATCTTGGGTGGTTATTTGGCAACATTCTTTACCTTCTTAAGTGTCCATGCTAGCTGGGTTCCAGCGGTTTTGATTGGGGGCTTTTTGCCAATCATGGTGATGTTTGGATTGCACAATGGGATTGCTCCTTTAGGGGTGATGCAAATGGCAGAACTTGGGTATGACAGTATTTTTGGTCCAGGGGCATTGGTCTCAAACATTGCTCAAGCAACCGCAGTAGCAGTTGTCGCATTGCGTACGAAAGAGAAAAAAACTAAGCAGTTGGCGGTATCAGGGGCAATCACTGCCTACATGGGGATTACCGAACCCGCTTTATATGGCATCAATTTGCCCAAAAAATATCCGTTGGTTGCGGCAATGATTGGTGGGGCTTCTGGTGGTTTGTATGCTGGCTTGACCAATACGCATCGCTTTGCGACCGGTTCGTCTGGTCTCCCAGCAATCTTACTATATATCGGTGATGATACGATGCGCTATTTTTGGAACATCATTATCGCATTGGTGATTGCAGCTGTGGTGAGTGGGGCCGTTACCTATGTCTTAAGTTTCAAATATGAAACAAAAGTGACAATTGATGTTCCGGAGATGAAAGCAGTAGTACTAGAAGATACCGGCTTGATCAATCCTGTACCGGGAATCGTGATTCCGTTGAATCAAGTCAAAGATGACGCATTTGCTTCTGAAGCACTCGGAAAAGGATTTGCGGTCGATGAACCCATCGGTGAAGTCATTGCGCCTTTTGATGGAAAAGTCGCTGCTGTTTTTCCTACCAAACACGCGATTGGCTTGGTTTCAGACACCGGAATCGAATTGTTGATCCATGTCGGTTTAGACACAGTGGAACTAAATGGTCAGTATTTTGATGCTTTAGTAGAAGCAGAGCAAAAAGTTACAAAAGGGCAGCGATTGCTGACGTTTGATGTACCGCAGATAAAAGCTGCAGGATATGTCACACAAGTACCGATCATCGTTACCAATACACCACAATATACCGCAGTCGAACGTGTGAAAGAAGGTTTGGTAGCTAAAGAAGAGGAAGTACTTGTGGTCAAAGTTTAGGAGGAAATAACATGGGATTATCAGATGATTTTTTATGGGGCGGTGCAACGGCTGCCAATCAAGCAGAAGGTGGTGTATTAGCAGGAGGACGTGGCTTATCAAATGTCGACCTCTTACCAACTGGTCCTGATCGCGCAAGAGTCGCTGCTGGTGAGTTGAAGATGTTAGAATGGCAGGAAGATTCTTTTTATCCAGCCCAAACGGCCATTGATATGTACCACCATTATATGGAAGATATTACCCTTTTTGCCGAAATGGGTTTTAAAGTGTATCGGATGTCACTTTCTTGGTCAAGGATTTTTCCAAATGGCAATGACGAAGAGCCCAACGAAGAAGGACTGCTTTTTTATGAGAAAATCTTCAAAGAATTGAGAAAACATCAAATCGAGCCATTGGTCACGATTGCCCACTTCGATGTTCCGCTGCATTTGATCAAGGAATTTGGGGGCTGGAAAAATCGTCGGCTCATTGATTTCTATGTGACCTATGCGGAAACCGTCTTCCAGCGCTATCGCGGGTTGGTCAAATATTGGCTGACGATCAATGAAATCAATATTTTGCTGCATCAGCCCTTTGTAGGTGGCGGGATCGTCTTTAAAGAAGGGGACAATCGTCAAGAAATCAAATACCAAGCAGCGCATCATCAGTTAGTCGCCAGTGCCTTAGCAACCAAAAAAGCTCATGAGATCGATCCGACCAATAAAGTCGGCTGTATGCTGGCTGGCGGCAGTCATTATCCTTATACTTGCCGACCTGAAGATTACCAAGAAGCAATCAATCGTGATCGCGAAGGCTATTTCTTTATCGATGTGCAAGCCCGAGGCAAATACCCCAATTATGCCTTGAAAAAATTTGAGCGAGAAGGCTTAACGATCAAAATGACACCTGAAGACGAGGCGATTTTAGCGGCTTCTCCTGTTGATTTTGTCAGTTTTTCTTATTACTGTTCGCGAACGGTCAGTGCCCATCCAGAAGACTATGCGCAAGCGACCGGGAATCTCTTTCCATCAATTAAAAATGAACATCTACCATCGACTGAGTGGGGGTGGCAGATTGATCCGTTAGGACTGAGAAATTCATTGAATCAATTGTATGATCGCTATCAAAAACCGTTGTTTATCGTAGAAAATGGGTTAGGGGCGATCGATACCCCTGATGAGAACGGGTTTGTCGCAGACGATTATCGGATCAACTATTTAAAAAAACATATTCAAGCCTTCAAAGATGCGGTGATGATCGATGGCGTGGAACTACTTGGTTATACTACTTGGGGTTGTATTGATCTTGTAGCAGCCAGTACCGGTCAAATGAGTAAACGCTACGGCTTTATCTACGTGGATCGAGATGATCAAGGCAACGGCACCTTGAAACGAACCAAGAAAAAATCCTTTGAGTGGTATAAAAAAGTGATCGCTTCAAATGGGGAAGTTTTATAGCATACAAAAAGAATGACACATTTCCTCGTGTCATTCTTTTTGTATTGTGTCATCTAACATCAGGAAAGGGAAGCAGCAACTCTTTTTTCACGAGCCAATGATTGGCGCTTTGCAACGGCTTGCTATTTTTTTCCTGCAAAATGCGTAAAACGGACAAACTGATTTTGGGCTTCTTCTTGTAAAAATTCTTTTGGTGTCAGCTGAAATTCTTGTTTAAAGCAGCGTAAAAAATGGGTATAGGAGTTGAAGCCGCAAGCTTCGAACGTGGCGGTGGCGCTTCTGGTTTTACGTAAAATTTCTTTGCTCTTTAAGAGTCGTTTCTTTACCACATAGGCATGAAAGGCGACGCCAGTTTCTTTTTTGAAGGTCCTTGAAAGCGAGTATGGGCTCATGAAAAGGGCTTTGGCGACGGTATCTAAGGAGAGATCAGCGGTCAAATGCTGATTGATATAGGTAATAGCAGCCAAAATGTCTTTATTTTTATAGAGTGAGTCGGATAAAAATAGCGGTTCTTTTTCCTGATAGGCAATCGTATTGATGGAAATCAAAAACGCGATCAAATGGTTTTGATAAAGTAAGTCGGTGCCATAATTGCTATCCGTTTTTTTGCGTAAAGGACGCAATAGCTGGTCTAGTTGGTCGGCATCGATCGATAAAATACGACTGTTGATACCGCCGTTGCTACGAAAACAGGCAGTGAGATCTGTTTGGGTAGTGGAGAGGGCAGCGAGATAACTAGGATTGATATACAGGTAGGTTCGCTCGAAAAAATCAGAAGTTTGATGAACGATTCGATGCAAGACGTTTGGAGGAATCAAGATGATCGTACCAGGTTCTAGAGGGAATTCTCCGCCATCGATAAAGAAGACCGCTGATCCTTTTAAGGTACAGTGAATCTCATAAAAACTATGGTAATGATAAAGGGTATTGTTTTCTTCTACGATGTCTTTGATATGAAAGGCCTCAAAACGATCGTTGATCATCGTATCCGCACTTTGCTTCTCCATGATTGGCTCCTTTCGTACTCGTTTGTTTTTATCATACAAGAATAGATAGTAAAGTGTCAATAACTGCTATTTTTGTGTAAATGTAAGCGTGTTACGATCAATCTATCAAAGAGAAATGAGAGGATGAACCCAATGGTGATTTTAGAACAGTTGTTTGTGGAAAAACGTGTTGTAGAAGAAAAAATTGATCGCATGATCGAAAATTTAACGACGATCAAGGATGATAATGGCGAATTTCTATTAGACTTTGACGGCTTGATCGTTGATGATAAAAGCTGGGGGATTTGGAACTGGCCGCAAGGGGTGGGACTATATGGCATTTATAAAAACTACCAAATCACCAAAAATCCTAAAGCGCTCCAAGTTGTGGAAGAATGGTTTGAGCAGCGGATGTTAGAAGGCGCGCCGCCTAAAAATGTCAACACGATGGCGCCGCTTTTGGCAATGGCGTATCTTTATGAAGACACCAAAGATTCTCGTTACTTGCCTTACCTTGAACAATGGGCGGAATGGGTCATGCATGATATGCCGCGAACCGATGAAAATGGTCTGCAGCATGCGACCTATGGACCAGAAAATCGCAACCAGCTTTGGGACGATACCTTGATGATGACCGCTTTGCCTTTGGCGAAAATTGGCATGTTGCTGAATCGTCCGGCTTATATCGAAGAAGCAAAACAACAATTTATGATCCATATCAAATACTTAGTGGATAAAAAAACTGGGCTTTGGTTCCACGGCTGGACCTTTGAAGAACGCCACAATTATGCACAAGCGCTTTGGGCAAGAGGCAACTGCTGGATCACCATTGCGATTCCTGAGATCATTGAAATTCTCGACTTGCAAGAAGGAGATGCGTTACGTGGCTTCTTAATCAATACCCTCTTAGACCAACTAACTGCCTTGCAAGAAATGCAAGATGAAAGTGGCCTGTGGCACACCTTGTTAGATGATCCTAGCTCGTATGTGGAGGCTTCTGCGACGGCTGGTTTTGCCTATGGGATTTTAAAAGCCGTTCATAAGCGTTACATTGACAAAGCTTGGGAAGATGTTGCCTATAAAGCGTTAGCCGGTTTGATCGAACAAGTCGCAGAAGATGGAGAAGTCCAAAATGTTTCCATCGGTACTGGAATGGGAGAAGACTTGGAGTACTACAAAAACATCGCGATTACAGCAATGCCTTACGGGCAATCACTGACAGTTTTAGCATTTACTGAACTATTGGTTTCATTTTGTTAAGCAGAACACCTTACGTAATAAAGAGAGGAGCAGACAAAGATGATCAAAAAAGCGATTCGGATGAAGCTACATCCTGGTTATGAAGCAGAATATGAAAAACGGCATCGCGAACTATGGCCAGAACTAAAAGAGCAGCTCATAGCACACGGGGCGAAAAGCTACCAGATTTTCTTAGATCCAGAAAGCCTTGCGTTGTTTGGCTACCTTGAGATTGAAGATGAAACCCGCTGGCAGCAGTTAGCGGCAACCGAGATCAACCAAAAATGGTGGCATTACATGGCAGAACTTATGGAAACAAATCCGGATGATTCGCCAGTGACACAGGAGTTAAAGGAAGTCTTTACGCTGTAAGCTAGACAAAAATGTTTATTTCTTAAAACGAACACGGTCGCATCAATTGTTTGACATCAATTACTGGTTAGTCAAAGAGGTAGTTCGCTCACGAATGTGAGCGGACTACCTCTTTTGTTGAAATAGCAAAACAATCATTTCGGATAGAAGAACCGTTAAGAGAGAAGTGCTTTTTCTTGCTGCTTCAAGAATTTCTTTGGTGTCATACCGGTAATCTTTTTGAACGTTTGAACAAAATATTCGGGGGCATTACTAAAGCCCGTCATCGCTGCCACTTCGTAGACTTTGTAGTTTTTCTTCAGCAATTCTTGTGCTTTTTGGATGCGGTATTCGGCTAATTTTTGATTGAAGCGAATCCCGGTTTCTTTGTAATAGGTTTTTCCTAAGTATTCAGGATTTAAGTACAAAAGATGGGCGGCGATCCATTTCAATGACAATGCTTCATGGTCATAATATTCTTCGATGATCAGGTTGACTTTTTGGGACAACTGCATGTTCTCACTATCGTCTAAGCTGCCCCGCATCAAATCGATACAGTGAAGCAGCATAAACTGGAGTTCGTGCCAATTATTCAAGAGCATGATCTTTGGGGAATAGTCATCGAAGTAGATGTCTTTTTTGATGCGATGATTTTCAAAAATTGCTGATAACAAATCGTTGACTTGCAGCCGCAATAGTTGGACAGGGTAAAGCTCCATGCGACAGGTAGAAAAAAAGTTTTCCGTAAGAACTTGGGCTAAAGTCAGTTCGCCTTTGTCGATCAATGCCAAAAGTTTTTCACGGTATTCCATGTAGAGACTATTTTCATAGACATTTTCTTGTGAGATTTGGGCTTCTTGGATGACTTCAAAGGTATCAAAATAAAACTCCTTATCCAAGTTCCGCTTGCCTAAATGATAACTGAGTAAAAATTTTTCGGGAGTTTCGACCCAGCAATTGATGGCGATCCCTTTTCCTAGATGCGCAGCCTGTACCTTCGTTTTAAAAAAGAGATTAAAGGTATTTTCCGTACTGAAGTTCAGGATATAGCCAACTTTGTTTTGATGACCGATCACCAACTCGTGATGGTTCTCATAGCTTTCGATCCGCTTAGCGATGGCGTGATAGAATTTCGAATCAAATAAGTACATACAAAATGGAAAAACGAACGATTCAGGCAGCGGTTCTTCTCCGCAGCTATTGATGTATTGTTCAATTTGTTGTTTTAAATAGAGGGTAGATTCCATTTGGCGACGTTCAGAGCGTTCGATCGTCTCAGCCAACGCTTCTGAAAGCTTGCTCGGAAAAACAGGTTTTTCAAGGAAAAACTTGACCCCTAAAGCCATCGCTTCTTTGGCAAAGGAGAAGCTGCCAAAGCCTGTCAAAATAATGATTTGAATCGCAGGATTGATGGCTTTTAATTTTTTGATCAAGGCAAGTCCATTGACTTTAGGCATATTGATGTCGGTAATTACGATGTCGATGGTGTTTTGCTGACAAAATGCCAAGGCTTCTTCACTGTCTGTGTAAATTCCTTTGACCACTAATGGGAAATCAAAAGAAGCAACGAGGTTAGCCACACCATTTGCTATCAAGGGTTCATCGTCAACAACGAGGATATTTTTCATGTTTCACTCACTCCTTTTAAGGGGATCACAAAGCGCACCGTCGTCTTTTTGAAGGGAATCGAGGAGACGATGGCTAACGACGCTTGATCACCATAATGCAGTTGCAATCGTTTTTGAATATTGGTCAATCCGATGCCGCCTTCTTTTTCAATCGAGAAGTTGGCTTTAAAACCAGGGCCATTGTCAGAGACACTGACTTGGAGAAAGGTTGCTTGTTGTTCAATCGTAAGGACGAGGCGACACGTCTCCTTCATATCATTGACGGCGTATTTAAAGACATTTTCAATCAATGGTTGAATCAGTAACTTAGGAATCTTAAAGGACAGGTCATTCACCAAAATTACTTCGATATACTCGATTCGTTTCCCGAAGCGAACGTTTTGAATATTGATATAGGCATGCACGATATCTAACTCATCTTGCAGCGTCGTGAAGTCAGACTTGGTATCGATTTTTTTACGAAACAAATAGGCAAGGGAGGTGACCATCTCTGAGATCTGCCACTGCTGATTTTCAATGGCGATCCAGTTGATCGAGTCTAACGTATTGTAGAGAAAATGTGGATCTAATTGCGCTTGCAATCCCTTAAATTCGATTTCTTGGGACAAAATACGCATTTCATAATTGTCCTTGATCAAGGCATTTAATTCATCGATCATCGTATTGTAGCTTTCGTAAAGGACCATGATCTCTTCTTGACTATTTTCTGGGACAGCGAGGGTCTTTAAAGAGGCCAGTTTTTTCGTTTTCCGCAGAACGGCCATTTGCGAAGCCAAGTCAGCTAAAGGACGGGTCAGCTGATTGCTTATTTTCCGAATCACAACAATAATCAAACATAAAAAAGGCAAACTCACAGCGATGGAAAGGCCTTGTAGTTTATAAAGATCCGCTAAGACTTGGTTTTCAGGCAGTAAATAAATGAAGGTCATATTCGGCATCGTCTTCCGATCCATTGCATAGTAGTACTGGCGATTATCAAACGTCATGGAGCCGATCGATCGCTGGAAGGTTCCCATTTTCTGCTGCAAGGTATTTTGATCCGCAGCGAGGGTTTGCTCGTCATTTGCGGTACTATAAAATTGGTTCTGATACGCCATGAAAAATTGGTTTTGTTCAGAGACAATAGGAAGACTTTCGATCTCGTTACGAAAGAAGGACGTATTGACTAGAAATATCACCGTACCAATATAGGTTAAAGAAAGATCGGCTGTTGAATAGATTTTTCGCAGGTAGACACCTTGAGAAAGGTCCTTTGCAAAAAACCAACTCCCTTTGGCAGGCTTATCGGGCAAAGTCTCGATCATATCTTTGATGGTTTGGCCATTAAAGATATGGTCGGTCTCGGCTAGAAAGTTGATCATGTTTTCGTTCGTTGGGGTAAAGAGATAGACGTTTTGAATCGTTGATTCATTGCGTACGAGGGCGTTGATTTCTGCACTTAAGGCATTCTTTTGGTCGATCGCCTCTAAGGATTGCAAGGAATCTTGTGCCAAGATCCTTTGTAGGCCATTTTGGATCGGTGCACTATCGATAATGCGAAAAGAGAGGGTTTCGACGGCAGTTAACCGTTTGGCGATATTTGTTGAAATGATTGAAACATCTTTATACGCAGCTTCTTTTAGCTGTGTCATGTAGACTTGTCGCCAAACTAAGGTCAGGAGAACAGCCAATGAGACGATAATTGCCACCGTCGCAAAAAAGACAAAATGTAACTGTCGCTCAAAAGGCTGCTTTTTAAAGTGATTGATCAGCTTCTGGGACTTCATGGACACTGCCTCGCTTTGCTTGCAATTGTTTGGTTTTTTCAATCATCTGACCATGAAAAAATTCAGCGAAAAACAAGAAAATCACCAGTCCAAAGACGAGTAACAAGGAGGTTTTGGCAGTCAATAAGAGAAACAATAAATACCAGGTAAACAACAAGGCAAGGCCTTGCAGTGGGTAGCGAAAGACTAGAAAGATACTGACGTACAAGGTCTGTTTCCAAGCGTGTTGTTCGGCTTTGGCATAGGTCATAAAGCTGATGAATGCAGTGTAAAGGAGGAGAATCGTTAAAAGTAAATAGACAGGACGCAGCCAAGCCATTTCAGTCGGGAAAAAATGAGTAATCCGTAAGTTAAACAACAACAGGAGTACTGTACTTAATAGTCCAATGCCAAAAAGGGAAAAGGTGCGAAAGGCTTGCTTGTAGGCTTGCCAGAAGGCAACAGCTGAATAGTCATGGCCAGTTTTACGAAAATCATGTAAACATTTGATCGTGACAGCGGTGGCAGGACCGAAGCCAAAAATCCCCAACCCTAAAAGGGTAAAGAAAAGCCATAAAAGGTTTAATTTAGCAAAATAAGCTGTTACCGTAAAAAGACGAAACAGTCCGGTTTGTATTTTTTTCATTGTTTCCACCTACCTTGTTTTTTGAAAAGTAAGCCTTTTCAACGCTAGTATAGCATAGTATATTGGAAAAAATAGAGCATGTCTGTTTTTTTTACATTTTTCATCTGTTTTTCTATTTTTTTCTAGCTATTGCCCGTGAAGGCTTAGCCTTCAGCAAAAACGACAGTCTAGTTTTTCACATATTTGCTCTTGTTTTTTCATTTTTATTAACGAGGATTTCCATTACAATCACCTTGTAAGCGCAAACAAAAAGGAGTGTAGAAGAATGAAGAAAACTTTTTTTAAAGCAGCTAGCTTGTTGTTTCTTGGTGCGACCTTAGCAGCTTGTGGCAACAACGGTAATAGTAGCGGAAGTTCAGAAGCTGATGCGGATGGGAAAACGACGATTTCCTTTACCTGGTGGGGCTCAGAAGTCAGACACGAGAAGTATATCGAATCGATCAAAGAATTTGAGAAGCAAAATCCTGACATCAAAGTTGAATATGAATATGGTTCTTGGGATGACCATTGGAAAAAACTAGCGACAAAAGCGGCTTCTGGAGAATTACCTGATGTGATCCAGATGGATGTGCAGTACATTGCGCAATATGGAACGAAAAATCAATTAGCAGATATGTCGGAATTTATCGGCAATGAGATTCAAACCGATGATATCAAAGAATCGATTTTAGCAACTGGTGAGTTAGATGGAAAAGTTTTTGGCATACCAACTTCTGTCAATACGATGGCGATGCTCTACAATCCATCATTGGTAGAACAAGGGGGCACTGGGATCGACTTTAGCAATTATACCTTCGATGACCTTGTAGAAAGTACGGCAGCGATCGCTGAAGCAACAGGTGATTACGGTTGGAATGATAACAATGACAACAGTACGATTTTGCAATATTTTTTACGCACTAAAGGTGAAGATCTATACAAATACGATGCGGACGGCAAACCAGAGATCGGTTTTACCAAAGAAAACTGGGTTGAATTTATGGGGGCTATCGCGGACCTTACGGAAGCCAAAGCAATGCCAACCGCAGAAGTGACTAGCAATGCCAACAGTATGGATCAATATCCGTTTTCACAAGGAAAAGCAGCCTATATGATGACTTGGTCCAATCAATACTTGACCTATAAAGCCTCCGCCGCAGAAGATGTCGAAATCAACTTGGCTCGTCCATTCGACTCAGAAAACGGGGCGATGGCGTATCGACCAGGGTTCTTTTATTCGATCGCGAATGCTTCTGAATCAAAAGAAGCAGCTGCGAAGTTTGTTGACTTTTTAGTGAATAGTGAAGAAGCCAATAAGATCATCGGTACTGAGCGGGGGATTCCTTCCAATGATGCTATCAAAGAATTGCTTTATGCCGACATGACACCAGAAGAGCAAGAGTCATCTGATTTCTTAGATGATATTGCAGACATCGTCGGTGATCCATCCCCAATCCCACCAATTGGGTTTGCTGAAATCAACACGTACTTTAAAGAGCTGTACGCAGAGATCACTTATGGCACGATGACACCAGAAGAAACTTATGATGCCTTTACGCAACGCTGCGAAGAAATTTTTGCAGAAAACTATCAATAAGCATAGATGTGGCGCCTTTACTGACTTTTTCAGTAAAGGCGTTTTTTAGGAGAAGCAATGGAGGCAAAAAATATAGGTCCTCTAGTTTTTCACATTTCTGTGCTTTTTTTTCTATTCATTCTTAAGAAGCACTTCGTTAAAATCAACTTGTAAGCGTAATCAACTATAGGAGGTAGGAAGTGAAAATTATGGAACTACAATCAAAATCACCCACGGCCAAAGAGCCTGGGAAACTCAAAAGCTGGTTTAATCGATTACCAGAATCAAAACAGAATATGGTTACAGGCTACTTATTTATCTCACCCTTCATCATCGGCTTTTTTGCTTTTATTATCGTCCCGATGGGGATTTCTCTTTTTATGTCTTTTCATGACTATGATTTATTGACAGAGGCGCAATTTGTTGGCTGGAATAACTTTAAAACGATTTTTACGAATGATCCCAAGTTTGTTCAGTCACTGACTGTTACGCTGAAATATGTTGTGTTGGCAGTCCCTTTACGGCTGATCGTCGCATTAGCAGTGGCGATGCTGATCAACCGCCCATCGAAATTAAGCGGCGCTTATCGGGTATTATTTTATATCCCTTCGATTTTAGGTGGGAGCGTGGCGGTCTCGATCATGTGGCGGAATCTTTTTGGCGATTCAGGGTTGATCAATGGCGTGCTAGCGGCGATCGGCTTAGACCCAATCTACTTCTTTAAAAGTCCTGGCTTAGCGTTGATGACCTTGATTTTATTAGCAGCGTGGCAATTTGGCTCATCGATGTTGATTTTCTTATCCGGTTTGAAAAATATTCCGAAAGATTATTACGAAGCGGCGGAAATTGATGGGGCAGGAAAAATCAGACAGTTTTTCAATATCACGGTCCCAGTCCTGACGCCAATCATCTTTTTCAATCTGATCTATCAAACGATCATGGCCTTTTTGACGTTTACACCTGCGTTTATCATTTCGAATGGGACGGGTTCACCCCGTAACGGCACGTTAGTCTATTCCTTGTACATGTATCAACGAGCCTTTACCGATTTCAAAATGGGCTACGCTTCAGCCTTAGCGTGGATTTTACTGGTCATCGTTGGGTTGATTACGATTCTGTTGTTCGCAACATCGAAATTTTGGGTGTTTAAAGAAAACGAGGAGGTTTGATTGATGCGTGAACAAAAACAAAATTATTTCTTTGATGCCGTGATCTTAGTTGCTGCATTACTGATGCTTTATCCGATTTTCTGGCTACTGTTTAGTGCCTTTAAACCTAGTAGTGACATTTTTCGAACGGCAACGGAGTTGATCCCCCGAAGCTGGACGTTAGAAAATTTTACCAAGGGGTTTGAAGGGATCGCAGGGATTCCCTTCATTCGCTATATTTTCAACTCGTTGCAAATCGCGTTGATTTCAATGGTAGGGGCGGTCTGTTCTTCGGCTGTCATTTCTTATGGATTTGGTCGAATTCCTTTCAAAGGAAAAGGCTTTTGGTTTGCTTGTATCTTGGTCACGATGATGCTGCCGCAAGAGATCATCATGGTGCCTCAGTATCTTTGGTTTAATCAATTAGGCTGGCTTAACTCGATTCGTCCGGTAACCGTTCCTTCATACTTCGGACAAGCTTTCTTTATTTTCATGATGGTTCAATTCGTCTCTGCGATCCCGACAGATTTAGATGAAGCAGCAAAAATGGACGGCTGTGGACGGGTCGGTATTTTCTTCCGCGTGATTCTACCGTTGATGAAGCCTTCCTTGGCAAACGCTGCGATCTTCTCTTTCTATTGGAAATGGGAAGAACTGATCGGACCGATGCTGTACCTCACACGTCCGCAAAACTACACGGTATCGATTGCCTTGAAGCAGTTCCTGGATGCTAGCAGCACCTCCAATTGGGGAGCCATGTTCGCGATGTCTGTGGTCTCCTTGCTGCCTGTGTTGATCATTTTCTTTATTTTCCAAAAATACATTGTTGAAGGCATCAGCACGACTGGTCTTAAATAAGTATGGAAAAAGATATTCGCTGTTTTGGAATATCTTTTTTCTATTGAATGAATTCGTTGAAGAAAGGACAAACCGATGGAACCATTTCAAGTAATTGATTTTCATGTCGTACCAAGCACGATCGGCGCTCATCAAGCGACCCTTATTTGGGAGAAGCCGCTGCACGCTCAAGCTATTTTTGGTTATCAATTGTTTTTAGACAACGATTTGATCCAAACCAGACCAACAAACAAGACGCATTGGACGTTGACAAACTTATCTGCCGATCAAACGTATCAAGTAACGATCATCTGCCTCGATCTTCAGGGATGTCTGCTTACAAATACCGCAGTCACGACGACCTTTCGTACAAAGAAAAAAAGTGTTGTGTTAGATGTTACGCAAGCACCATACCATGCTGATAGCGAAGGCAAAGAAGATAGTACCGCCATTCTCCAGCAAGCGATCAACGATTGTCCTAGCAACGGCACAGTCTGGATCCCAACAGGGGCGGTGATCCTTTCCGGTGCGTTGGAGCTAAAAAGCAATATGATTTTTCAGGTAGATGGCACATTGCAAGCAAGCCTCGACATAGAAACGTATCGGGTTGCCCCTCACGATTATTTAGGAAGCGTGAATCAAGAGGGGTTGCCATTAAGCCGTTATGAAGGCTGGGAATTGTTTTGTTTTCGTTCATTGATCAACATTGGGTATATCGATCGGGGCGATCGAGGGCGTATCGTTTGTGAAAATGTCCGTCTTTGTGGCAAAGGAACGATCATTGGTGGCGGGAATCCATTAGGACTAGCGATGCGAAACCCTTATGCAGACCGTGAACAGTATCCAGAATATGTTTCTGATGGAAAACCTGGAAGACGAGTAAGGGGATGTTTGATCTGTATGATGCAGGCCAAAAACATCCATTTGACAGAGCTGACGTTGAGTGATCCACCATGCTGGACTGTTCATATGATTTACTGTGACACCGTTGTGACCCATGGGGTGACTATTCAGTCCAAAGGCATCGACAATGGCGATGGTTGGGACCCAGATTCTTCGCAAAATTTGCTGATTTTTGACACCGTTTTTGATACGGGCGATGATTGTATCGCAATCAAATCTGGCAAAAATCCAGAAGGAAATCAGATCAATAGACCAGCGAAAAATATTCGGCTGTTTGATTTGGCTATTCGAGGGGGACATGGCATCGCGATTGGTAGTGAGCAATCTGGTGGTGTTGAAAATATCGCTTTTCGAGATTGTCAACTGACCAATACGCTTTATGGACTAGAATTGAAAGCGCAGAATGATCGTGGTGGCTATATTCGTCAAGTGACGATCACCGATTGCCTGTTGGATCGTTTCATGGCTCATCCTGTTGCTTACAATGCCGATGGTCAGGCAGCACAACAGTTACCGATCATTTCGGATATTTTGGTCAAGAATACCCGTATCGTAGGGCAGAACCCTTTGGTCGAGCTAAAAGGGTTTGTCGATGAACAAACACAGCAGGTTTCACCGATCCAACGCGTTACTTTTGAGTCAGTTGCCTTTGAATCAGCTAAAGGGCAAAAGAAAATGATTTTTGAACAGTGTCAGGAGGTCAGCTTTAAAGAGGCAGCGATCATTGATCGAGCGGCCATAAGTGACGCAATAAGTTGCCAAGAAACAGTCGAACTATCCATGGTGGGGCAAAAGAAACGCACGTAGAACAAGCTTTTGGAAATGATCTGCGTTGGTTTTCCCAATGAGAAACAGTTAGTTAAGCACCTTATTTCCTTCCTTGACAGGTTGCGCCTTTTTGCTTTTGTAGACAAAAAGGCGCATTTTTCTAACAAGAAAGGACGTTACAAAAAAAGACGATCCTCAGAAATCAAAAAGGACTTTCTTTTGCCACTAAGGGGACTATAGTAAAGAATGTAGGAAAAAAGGACGCCAGAAAGCACATGGGAAAAGACAACGAGATGTGCCAAGAGGAACGCTTTACTTGATGGACAGCGCCAGTAAGAAGCACTTAGTTCTATCCAAATAAATGATAGATGAAAAAAGGTTGGCGATGCGCAAATTTTTAAAAGTCATGGATATCGATAAACCTATTTGTAGCGTAAAACAAAAGCGTAGGAGGTAAGCAAGAATGGAAGACATCACGCAATTATTGCAACGAGAAATTGACCAAGCATCAACTGTGCAGGGAACAGTGATTACACCACCCGGCGCCTATCAAATCGGCGCGTTGTTTTTAAAAAGCAATGTGCACTTGATTGTCTCAGAGGATACGATTCTGTATGGTAGTCAAGAACTGGCCGATTATCCCGAAGTAGATAATCGGGTCGCAGGGATCAATATGAAGTGGCCTGCAGCGATGATCAATGTTTTTCACGCAGAAAATGTCATGATCTCGGGAAAAGGGAAACTTGATGGTCGTGGAGAAACATGGTGGCAAACGTTTTGGGGAACAGATGAAGCCAGCGGGATGATGGCGGATTATGCAAAGAAAGGCTTACGCTGGGCAGCAGATTATGATTGCAAGCGTCCACGAAATATCCTTGTTTATGAAAGTCAGCAAGTAACCATCAAAGATATTTCGTCGGTACAGTCGGGTTTTTGGAATACACAAATCACGTATTCTCACCACATATTGATCGACGGCATCACGATAGACAATGGAAAAGGGCCTAGTACTGATGGCATCGATATTGATTCCTGTGAAGAAGTCACCATTCAAAATGCCTACATTTCCTGCAACGATGACAATATCTCGATCAAGGCGGGACGTGGGGCAGAAGCCTTAGCCCAGCAAAGAAGCTGTCGGAAAATCACGATCAAAGACTGTCAGTTAGGGTACGGTTCAGGAATTGCCATTGGCAGTGAAACTTCAGGTGGGATCGAAGAGATCAAAATCCAAAAAGTCGTCTTTGAGCAAACTGGCGCAGGGTTTCGGATCAAATCCGCTAACAATCGAGGTGGATTTATACGCAAGGTCACTGCTTCGGATTTAACGATGAAGGATGTTGGCTTTCCTTTTCTCTTACAAACAAATTGGTACCCAGATTATAGTTATCCAGAACTGCCAGCTGATTATGCGGAAGAGATTCCCGACTATTGGCACAAATTGATGGCACAACCTGCTATTCCAGTAGGTCCAGCAAAGGTCTGCGACATTAATATTGAAAACGTGCAAGCTACCAAAATAGGACAACAAAGCGTGCGTGCTTTCTTCATCGAGGCCAGCCCAGCAGAACCGATCCGCAATCTAACAATGAAAAATCTTTCCATCCATGCCGACGAGTTCGGCAAGATTGCAGGGGTCGAAAACTTAAAGATGGTGGAAACGATCGTCACTGCGTTAGCGCCAACCTTGGATCAAAATGATGTGTATGAGCGGTAGTACTCTTTCTGTCGGATATGAATGAGTGGTGATCCGCTTAGTACTACAAAACTGATGAATTATCAAAAAAGACCAATGAGTTGGTCTTTTTTTCATGATAAGATGTTTCCAAATCTCTCACGAATAAGAACATCAGTACTTAGGCTACTTTTTCTACAACGAGAATTTAAGAATGATAGGAATCAGAAAAACTGCGATAATTAAATTAATTGAGCGAACTAAGAACACGAAGAACTATTTATTCTTTTTTCCTATAATTTACGATACCTGCAAATGTAGAGCAAAACTCCCTACCCAGCCATATATCAACGATTAACAAAAAATGTCAATTGCTGGAAATCCTGCTTTTCGTTATGCTTTTGGTATTGAAAGCGGTTTATTTAATCGAGCTCAACAACAAAATCTAAGGAGGAAAAGTAGTGAAAAAATTAAGTACGATTCTTGGTTTGGGGTTACTATCAGTCGCCTTTTTGTCGGCATGTGGGAAGGAGGAAGCAGGTTCCACAACAGATTATGATACGATTTCGATTTTATCGCCGTACATTGAAACTGAACCACCTGCAAGTGACAACGAGATTTTGAAACAATTAGAAGCTTACACTGGCAAAAACATTGATATTACCTGGGCACCCAATACATCCTATGAGGATAAAATGAATATTACGTTAGCTTCAGATGATATTCCAGAAGTGATGGTCATTCAAGGAAAATCAGGAGGATTTATCAAGTCAGCAGAAAATGGGGCTTTTTGGGATTTGACCGACTATTTAGCTGATTATCCTAATCTCTTTCAGTCTAACGAGGATGTTTTGCGTAATTCTTCTGTGAATGGCAAAGTGTACGGAATTTATCGGAAACGTGATGCGATGCGGACGGCGGTGATCATCCGAAAAGATTGGTTAGAAAACTTAAACTTAGAGGTACCAGAAACGATCGATGATCTTTATGAGATTGCCAAAGCATTTACTGAGAACGATCCCGATGGGAATGGTGAAAATGATACGTTTGGTTTGATTATTCCCCAATGGCCTGGCTCGATCAATTCAAATAGTCCTTACGATGTGTTAGCTACTTGGTTTGGGGCAGGAAATGCTTGGAAAGAAATAGACGGCACTTTAGAGCCATCCTTTATGCAACCAGAATACCTAGAATCAATGCAATTTGTTAAAGATATGGTGGAACAAGGCTATGTCAATCGTGATTTTGCAACCATGGCAGCAGATAAATGGGATGAGCCGTTTATCAATGGACGTGGTGGGATCATTATTGATACGTATTCACGAGCAGCACAAATCAGTAATAAATTATTGCAAGCTGGAGAAGAAGACCTCGTCGTCTTTACAGGGAATTTAAAAGATAATAGCGGTACGATGAATGCGTTACCGACAGATGGCTATTCTGGTTTCTTGGCGATTCCTAAGTCGAGTGTCCAGACAGAGGAACATCTAAAAGAGGTGTTGACGTTCCTTGATAAATTAAATGATAAAGAAGCACAGGTATTGCTGAACAACGGAATCGAAGGAATCAATTTTGAAGTAGTGGATGGAATGTCCGTCGCACTAGAAGGATCAGAAGCTGAAGCGTTAGCCAATGCGGTCAAAGGGTACTCACAAATTGGGATGAATGTAACGGAAGATACCCTGTACTATATTGCTAAGCCTGATACAGAAGCGGCTACTGAAAGCTATGAAAAACGATTGTCATTGATGGAAGCTGATTTAGAGCACGCTGTCTTTAACCCAGCAGCCTCCTATAATACAGATACGTATGTAACAAAAGGGGCACAGCTTGATCAGATCATTAGTGATGCGCGGGTTCAATTTATC
The DNA here is from genome assembly GCF_051714285.1 of Enterococcus sp. AZ149. Classification (NCBI taxonomy): domain Bacteria; kingdom Bacillati; phylum Bacillota; class Bacilli; order Lactobacillales; family Enterococcaceae; genus Enterococcus; species Enterococcus sp. AZ149. Next base: position 2,719,884 of record NZ_JBIORO010000001.1, on the reverse strand, counting down.
GCAGGACAAATCGATGAAGCGGGTTGGGAAGCTGCGATCGAACTTTGGAAGAATCAAGGAGGCACGCAGCTGATGGAAGAAACGAATGCCCTTCATCAAGCACAATAACGACAGTCGAAGAAGGTTGAGTGGATCTTGCTCTCAACCTTTTTCTTTTTCAATAATTTTTTTCAGCTAATAAAATGGAGTAATAGTCAAGTGAGACGAGACAGGTAGTGAGAAATCAGAAAAGAAAAAATGGAAACAAGCAAATGAAAACCCTAATCTAACGCTTGATATCAAAGAATTCAAAAAAAGTCAATTGTTAGAAATGTAGGTCAAGTTTACTATGAAAAGAGAAAAGCAGCTCATATACGCATAAAAGGAGAAGAAATGTTAGCGAAATTGATCTATGAAAATCCGCTGAATCAAGCAGCAGATATTCAACACTTTATTGCTGAAGGAGAGCCCAAGATTACTTTCCAAGACGGGATGATTCTGGCGAATACGTATTCTGAAGAATCAAACAAACAACCACATTTTGTTTTATGGCTGCCTCAACAATTTCCAGCGGACCTACGAATCACCTGGCAGTTTCAACCACTGGCTGAACCAGGCTTATGTATGCTCTTTTTTGCAGCAGCCAATCGCAAGGGTGGCTCGATCTTCGATTCTGGAGTACCCAAACGAACCGGGGCATATCCCGAGTATCATTCTGGAGGGATCGATGCTTACCACCTTTCTTATTTTCGAAGAAAGTATGAGGAGGAACGGGCGTTTGAAACGTGTAATTTGCGCAAAAGCCATGGGTTTCATCTGGTCGCCCAAGGCGCAGATCCACTTCCGAGTGTAGCAGATGCCCGAGGGTTTTATCACCTAAGAATCGATAAGGTAGGTGCAACGATCTCCTTTTGGATCAACGACTTATTGGTGTTAAGGTACCTTGATGAGGAACAGTTTGGTCCCATATTAACCAAAGGAGCGATCGGATTTCGGCAAATGGCGCCAATGAAGGCCCGCTATAAAGACTTAAAGGTATATTCCTTAGAGGAGGAACGGTGATGAATTGGCAGAAAGTAAATCAAGCAGCAGATTTTGTCTTTTATTGTTTGCTGATAAATGTAACCGTTATTATAGGTGCGCTAGTAGGTGGGATCATCTTTGGACTGGCGCCTAGCATACAAGCAGGATTCCACGTAGCAAAGAAAACCCTTAAACAGGAATCGCCGCCTTTTTTTCAAACGTTCTTTCGGTATTACCGCAGGAACTTTTGGCGATCGAATCGCTTGGGCTTACCGATCATTCTCTTTTATTTGTGCCCCATGGTAGTGATCCAGCAAGGATTTTTAGCGGCATTGACTCAAACAGGCTTGATCCTATTGATCGTTAGCCAATGCGTCGCGATCGCTGTGATTAATACATTGCTTAGCATGTACGAATATTATGTGCTCCCAACGAAGAAGTACCTAGGCGCTTCACTACGCTTTCTTTTCTTTCAACCTATTGGCACCTTTTTAGGCGTCCTTTGGTTTGGGATTTGTAGTACGATCAGCTTTTTTCTCCCCGGTCTCCTGCCATTTTTAAGTATTGGGATGTGGATCATTGGCACAATGGGGATTTACTTGAAATTATTTGATGAAAATGAACAAAAGCTAAAGCAACAAAACGATGCAGTTCAACCTGCAGAGAGGGAAGAGGAGGAAATCGAGCATGGCATTGAAATGGCTCAAAAATAAACCTAAGGGAAAACGTGGGCTGAGTTTTGGGTATCCATGGGAAAAAGGAGCTTTACAACCTGAGGTTCTAAGTGAGGAACTGTTTTTGCTGGGGGAGGAGCCGCTGCAAACGAAAGTACTGGCTTACTGGCCAGATGGCAGTGTGAAATGGACAGGACACAGTGGTCTGGTGGCAGAAACGACGCAGTTACTTTTTCAAAGAAAACAGCGTGTCCAGAAGAAACAGGCGATTGCTAGGGAAGCATACAACGGTATTTATTTTGACAACGGTACGATCAAAGGCTTCTTCCCGAAACATGGGGAAGGGAAAAATGTATTGGACTGGGTAGCGGTCAATGGGCAGAAAAAATTGCAAGATCTTCACGCAATCCTGCAATACCAAAACAAAAAGGTGCAGTCCAAAGTAACGGACTTGATGTTGGAAGAAAATGGTTCAGAAAAAGCCGTTATCAAAGTATCGGGCGTCATTGAGATCAATCAAGAAGTGGTGCAAGAGTTTATTTTACGGTTCCGTATCTTTCGCGAAATCAGCAAATTGGAAATCATTCATACGGTCATTATCATCAAACCACTTGCTTATGAAGGCATGGGGGTAGCATTTGATTATGCGTTGACAGGTGAAAATTGGAATCGACAAGTCAAATTTATTGCAGATGCTGTGTATCATGAAGCGGCGCAATTGTTACTTTCACGGCGACACTATCAACAAAACATTCCCTATCAAGAACAAGCCAGTGGACAGCTCGTTTCATTGACCCCAGCGGACGAGCCGATGCTGTCTCATGCGGTGGAAAATGCTATTTGGGACAATTTTCGGGTCAATCAAATCAATCATCGGTCATTTGAATTAGAAAAACAGACAGAACCTGGGTACTGTTGGTTGCCCATTGGGGATGGTGAGCGTTATTCAGGTACCTTTTACGCTGGGGGAGAAACCGGCGGCGTTGCTTGCAGTATGGAGAAATTTTGGGAAAAAGCACCATCTGCGATCGAGGTGGCAGGCATCACCCAAAAAGCAACCCGAATCACGATGTGGCAGTGGTCACCGAATGCCAAGCCAATGGATTTTCAGCACTATTCCAAACGGGATCATGTGCTTAGCGGATACGAAGGAATGGAAGAGATTCGTTCGACGGCAGTTGGCGTAGCAAATACGACGCGTTGTTGGTTGGATCTTTATGAGGAAGCCCCGTCAGAAGAAGTGTTGCTGGACTTAGCTCAAGAAAACCAAGAACCTGCCCAGATCGTTTCATTGCCAGAGCGTTATCAAGAGACGAGGGTTTTTGGCAAGATCAGTTTACCAGACGAATCAACGAAAACGAAACAGTTGCTGGAGCAACAATTGGCTGAGATGCGTCAATTCTATTTAGCAGAAGTCCAACAAAGAAGTTGGTATGGCTATTGGAACTATGGTGATGTCATGCATACCTATGATCAGTTTCGACACCAATGGCGCTACGATCTTGGTGGGTACGCTTGGCAAAACACTGAATTGGTCCCTAACATGTGGCTTTGGCTAGATTTCTTACGGACTGGTGATCCAAGCGTCTACTATCTGGCTGAAAGCATGACGAGACATACTTCAGAAGTCGATCAGTATCATGCTGGGGAATACAAAGGATTAGGGTCACGGCATAATGTCGTTCATTGGGGTTGCCAAGCCAAAGAAGTTCGAATTTCAATGGCGGGTCTCCATCGCTACTACTACTATTTGACAGCGGATGAACGCATTGGAGAGATTATGGAACAAGTCAAAGACAATGAAACCTATGCTTTTGATGCGTTACCACCGATGCGCGAGTTTTATGAACGAGAAACGAAGCGGATACCGATTCGCATCGGACCAGATTGGGCTGCGCTAGTCTCGAACTGGTTTACCCAGTGGGAACGGACGAATGATCCTGTGTACCTTGAAAGAATTCGCACCGGCATCACCTGCATCAAAGCCATGCCCCAGCGCCTATTGTCTGGTCCCACAGTGTTATTTGATCCACAAGACAAAACCTTATCTTATATGGGAACAGGGAATTTTGGCGGCTATCACATGGTCATCTCCTTTGGGGCGCCGCAAGTTTGGTTAGAACTTGCTCAAGTGCTGGAAGACCCAGAGTGGACAGAGATGTTAGGGGAGTTTGGCTGGTTTTATAGCTTGAGTCCTGAAATAAAAGCAGAAGAGTCAAACGAGGTACTGACGGAACCTCATTTTGCCTGGCCAATGTTTGCGTCGACGATGATGGCCTTTGCTGGGCGAGTGCGTAACGATCGAGCAATCAGTCAAAGGGCTTGGCAGTTATTGCTTGATAATGACAAATCGGGTGTTCCATTGCCGATCGAAGCGACCATTGAAGCAGCGACAACGTGGAAAAAAATAAAAGAAATGCCGTGGGTATCGACCAATGTGTTGTCACAGTGGGGGCTAAATACGATTTGTTGTTTAGCACTGATTGGAGCGGAATTAGAGGAGGAGAATGAATGGAAACAACAATAAAAAAAGTGCCGAAAACGAAAGAGCAATGGGGGAGTTTTCTCAACCATTTTAAACAAAATAAATGGCTCTATATTTTGACGATTCCCGGGATCATCTATTTTGCAGTATTTCGTTATGCGCCGATGTATGGGTTGATCATTGCTTTCAAAGATTATGTGCCCTTTTTAGGAATCGCAGATAGCCCATGGGTAGGAACACAAAATTTTATGGATTTCTTCAATAATCCTGATTTCTTTCGAATCTTGTGGAACACGTTGATGATTGCCTTTTTAAACATTTTCTTTTCGTTTCCAGCACCAATCTTTTTGGCACTGTTACTGAATGAATTACGCAACAAGCTGTTTCAGCGGACCATTCAAACCTTCGTCTATGTACCGCATTTTCTTTCATGGACGATCGTCGTTAGTCTTTGGCATATTTTATTCAACATCGATCATGGAGCGATCACTCAATTTATCGCTTCGTTGACAGGCGTGGAAATCGATTTTCTCTCAGACCCGCAATGGTTCCGCCCCATGATCGTGATGCAATCGATTTGGAAAGAGATCGGTTGGGGGACCATTATTTATTTAGCTGCCTTATCAGGTGTGGATCAGGAACAATACGAAGCCGCGATCATGGATGGTGCAGGACGTTTTCGTCGTGTGTGGCATATCACTTTGCCTGCGATTCGTTCGACGATCATCATTATGCTGATCATGCGGATCGGGTCGATTTTGTCTACTGGGTTTGATCAGATTTTCTTGATGACCAATCAGTTGAACCGAACAGTAGCAGATGTTTTTGATACGTATGTGTATATGATGGGGATCACCAATGGCGCTTACAGTTACTCAACAGCCGTCGGATTATTTAAATCGATCGTTGGGATCATCCTCGTACTTTGTACCAATAAATTAGCGAAACGCTTTGGCGAAAGCGGCTTATACTAAGGAGGAAAAAGATGGATACTTTACACAATACGAAGGCAGGGAAAATATTTGACATTTTTAATGCACTATTTTTGGCATTGATTGGGTTATTCATGGTGATTCCTTTTATTTATGTGATCGCAGGTTCATTTGCTACGGAGTTAGAATTGACCACACGTTCGTTTTTCTTATGGCCAAATGAGATCAGTCTCGACTCCTATCGCTTTATTTTTTCAACCAACACCTTTATCCGTAGTTTGCTTGTAACGGTCGGCGTTACCATCGTTGGCACGCTGGTGCAGCTTTTCTGTACCTTCACCTTTGCCTATCCTTTATCACGCAAGCACCTAAAAGGACGGAACACCTTGTTGAATCTCGTGATTTTTGCAATGCTCTTTTCAGGTGGGATGATCCCAACGTTTATCGTGGTGAAAAATTTAGGACTGATCAATTCTTATTGGGCATTGATTTTGCCAATCGCGATCAATCCCTTCAACTTAATGATCATCAAAAACTTTTTCCAAGAAATGCCGATCGAGTTGGAAGAATCCGCCAAGATGGACGGCTGTACGGAACTAGGGATCTTATGGAAAATCATTTTGCCTTTATCAAAACCAGTGATCGCGACCTTCACCCTTTTTTACGCCGTTGGTATCTGGAACGACTTCATGAGTGGATTGCTCTATATCAACGATTCAGCAAAATGGCCGATTCAGTTATTGTTAAGACAGATCACGATGGCCTCCAGTGGTGCCAATGCGTTAGCAAGTATGGACCCAAACTATGTGCCGCCTGAACAAGGAATCAAATTTGCAGTCATCATTGTGGCGACTTTACCAATTTTGATCTTCTATCCGTTTTTGCAAAAACATTTTGCCAAAGGAATGCTGATTGGATCCGTCAAAGGATGATACACTTCAATAGTTGTGGATAGGTTGTCATGCGTTTTTTCGCATGACAATTTGTTACATAAAATCTATTACAAGGGTGTTTGGGAATGAAGTACTTTAAAACAGGCGGTTTTCATCGAAAACTGCAGCTAGCCAGTCTATGGATCGTCGTGCCGCTATTAGCCGTTGCAATCTTTTTGCATGCCTATTTGATCGGACCATTACAACGATCGTATCAAGAACTAAACAATCGCCAAGTCGAAGGAATCGTTAGTAACATCAACCAACAGTTCTCGCAGCTGGAAGTGACTTTAAGCGTTTGGGGGCAATCGTTTCAAAGGCGCTACCAAGAAGATTTATTGGAAACGACGAATTATCAGACGTTGATCCAGCTGTCGGAAGAATTGTTTTACTTAACCAATAGCTCCAATTATGTCAATCGAATCGGTATTTATTCGCTCGGAGAGGCGCCCTTTGGGATTGAAAGTGGCGGCACGTATGAATTAACGCTCGAGCAAACCAAAACAGCATTTGAACGCTATCGGATCGATAATGGTAGGCAGTATCAGTGGAAGATCATTGAAGAAGAGGATGAATTGATTTTTGTACAAAACATTGATAGCCAAGGCGAAGATCAGCCTAAAATTTTTTTAGTTGCAACGATCGACGAGCAATCATTGTTAAAGTATTTTTATGATACTCAAATTGAAAATGGACTCGCAGCGATTTCCTTTAATCATGAGAGTTTTCGTTTTATTGGCGATCAGAACTTAGCGAATGTTATCCAACCGCTGAGTGAGGAGCATCAAGGAACCTGGGTCGAATCGATCAATGGCAATGATTATAGCATGATCGCCGTAAACAGTACGCGACTCAACCAAATATGGACGTTTTATACCGTCGTTCCCTTAGCATTGATTACCGAGCCAGTCACTCATTTGGCTAGAGTGCTGATCGTCGTAAGCATTCTTTTTATTGCTTGTGTGGCAGTCATGAGTCTCTTTTTGGCAAAAAAACAATACCAACCTTTTGAAAAAACGATGGATCAGCTCTTTGGTAATACCCAATGGAAAAAAGAAAACGATCTGGAGTTTTTGGTGGACCGTTGGCAACAATTAAGTCGGGAAAAAGGATTGTTGCAAAATCAGGCGGAACGCTTTCAAGATTCGCTGAAGCGACAAGTGATCCAACATTTGATGGAAGGGTATTATGGCTATTTATCGGAGGAAGAATCGCAACAATTACTGCAGCAAAAAAACTGGTGCTTAAGTGACCAAGGGTATCGCCTGTTTTATTTCCAACTCAATGATCTATTAAGCAATCAAGCAAATTCACAAGATGAAACCCACATTTTGTTTGCCTTAGAAAACATTATAGCGGATGTCACAGCCATGTTTTTCCCTGAATCAACCATTGTTTCTTCAAATGAAGGACGGATTTTGGTTTTTGTGGTCAATCAAGAGCAGCTACTGACAGATTACTTCACGATGATCACCAAGCAAATCAATTTGATCGTCTGCCGTTATGTCACCATCGTTAGTTCGCAACAAGAAACAGAGATTCGCAAGTTGCCTGAAGTTGCCCAACGTCTCAAAAAGCAAATCCATCTGCAACGGTTGATTCCCGAAAATCAAGTGCTTCAAGGAGAGAAAATGCGCCCGCTGCCGAAGTATTCTCTTTCGCAAGAAAATTTGATTTTAACAGCGCTGAAAAGTGGCTATCATGAAGAATTGCAACGAAGTGTCCAGCGGTTTTTAGAACAGGTCGTGGCAGAAAACAATCAACAGGCTGCGGTGATCTATGTGGTCAATCGACTGTACGATCAAGTCGATTACCTTTTAAATGAAAATGGGGTCTCACGAACGGATTATGTATCGAAAACGGTTGTGTTAGAGCGAATCGAACGACTTTTGGACATCAATCAGATCCAAGCCTTTTTGTACCATCATTTCTTAAAACCCGTCTCCATCCTCTGGCAAGAAAATGTCGCTAATTCTTATAGTGAAATGATCCAAAAAGTAGCGGAGTACATCCAATCTGATTTTCGCAATGAACAAATTTCGTTAGAATACGTTGCGGATCGTTTCGAAGTAGACCCAATCTTTTTGAGTAAGGAGTTCAAGCGTGCCAAGCAGGTCAACTTTATTGATTATTTAACCAATGTTCGCATCGTAGAAGCAAAACGGCAGTTGCTCGAAACTGATCACCAAATCAATGAAATTGCAGAAAACCTTGGGTATAATCCCAGTTACTTCAATCGTTTATTTAAAAAGTGCACGGGAATGACCCCAGGACAATATCGAAAAGGTCAGAGCTGATCACTGTTGGTTGCTGCGGAAAAGCTCGTATTTTCGCAGCTTTTGCTCTGATTTTTCCATGTTTTCGTCAGCAAATGTTTTGTATAATAGAAAAGAAAGCGATTTCTAATGCAGCTTATGTTCAGCAAGAAAACCAGTGGACTTGTCGAAGTTGTTGGAAATCTGATAGTAAATAGATGGAGGAAGAAAAGAAATGAAAATCGTTCTAGGCGGAGATTCAACCGTGGCGGATTATCCCCTTGATCAACAGCCAATGATGGGCTGGGGACAAGCTTTACCAAGCTATCTGTCCCCAGAAGTAGACGTACACAATTTTGCGAAAAACGGCAGTACGACTCGTTCGTTTATCGAAGAAGGGTTGTTTAAGCAACTCCTGCAAGAAGTCGAACCGAATACAGTCGTCCTACTGCAATTTGGACATAATGACCAAAAAGAGAAAAATCATGTCACGATGGAGGCGTACATTGCTCATTTGACAGACATGATCCGTCAAATCAAAGAAAAAGCAGGAATTCCTATCCTGTGTACACCTGTTGAACGACGTGTAGGGGAAGAGGGACGACTGGCGCATACGTTGTCAGCATTTTTACCTGTCTTAAGAGAACTTAGTCGAACGGAAGAAGTGGATTTGTTTGATTTAAATCGCTATACCTATCATTATTATGACACATTAGGACTAGAAGCTTCCAAAGCGCTCTTTGTTTGGTTAGCACCGGATGAGCACCCCAATTATCCTGCAGGTCTCGCAGATGATACCCACTTTTCAAAGGTCGGGGCGCATATGATCGCTCGCTATGTAGCGATTCGTTTACAGGCGTTTTTCCATGAGCAACCACTGTTTCCTGATATTTATTACGGCGCCTGCATGTATCCAGAAGTCTGGTCGGAAGAAATCATGCAAAGTGATAGTCAAACGATGAAAACGTTGGGCATGAATTTTGCTAGAATTGGGGAATTCATGTGGCGTGACTTGGAGCCTCAACCTGGAGAATATGATTTTGCGTTGTTGGAACGTGCGCTAGAACAGTACCAAGCAAATGGCATCGATGTTTGCTTATGTATTCCAACGCCAACTCCGCCCCGCTGGTTTACAAAACAGTACCCAGAAGCTTTAATCACTAATCAAGATGGGACGAAGATGCATCATGGCTCAAGACAGCATGTCTGTACCAACAACGAGGACTTTCGCCGCTATGCCTATCGTTTGACGAGAAAAATCGCTGAGATTGCCGAAAAACATGAAAATGTCGTTATGTTGCAATTGGACAATGAGTTTAAATGTCATGTCGATCTATGTTACTGTACGACGTGCCAAACGCGTTGGCATACGTATTTAAAAGACAACTATCAATCCGTGACCAACCTCAACGAGTGTTGGGGCACGAAGGTGTGGAGTGAGTGGTATGACGCATTTGAGGATGTCGTCTTGCCACTAACGACCCCGTTTTTGCATAATTCTTCCCTGATGAATGCCTTTCGCCGCTTTACCACCGATACGTTGAATGAGTTTGCGCATGATCTTTGTCATTTTATCCGAATGGAGACCGCGTTACCCATTACCCATAACTCCGCTTTTGGGTTTAACTTGCAAAATGATGAGCTATTTGCTGATTTAGATATTGCCGGTTTTGATACGTATGCACCGGCAGACAACTATCCAGCGTATACCATGAACTTGGATCGTTGGCGGAATGTCAAACCGCGCAACAAGGAAATGTTATTGTTAGAAACTTGTACCGCCAATGCCGGTCATATTGAAAACTATGCGGCACCTCGTCCTCATGGGTTTGTCACAAGTGAAGCGTTCATTGGCTATGCTGGTCATTTGAAATCCTTCTGTTTTTGGCATTTTCGTGGACATCGCTATGGTGTGGAGCAACCCCATAGCGCCGTGTTAACTGCTTGGGGAGAGCCAGATCGTGGGTATGAAGAGGTAGTTCGGATTGGCGAACTAAGACAACAGATCGCACCACTTTTAGCGGAAACGAAGTATGTATCTGCAAAAATAGCCATCATCTACTCGGACTACTCGAAACGCTTTTACACGATCGATCATGGGGGTATTTATGATTATCGCAGCCTGTTTACCGAATTTTACGGCAGTCTGATTCGCCAAGGGATTCGTGTAGAAATCATTCAAGAAAATAGTCCGTTAGAAGAGTATGATGTTGTTCTTGCCCCATTTGTTCGTTGGATCAGTCCTACCTTGCTGAAAAAATTTGCCGCCTTTACTGAAGCAGGAGGCAAGCTGATTTTAGGCCCGATGACGGGGGATCGGACAAAAGAGCTAGCGTGGCCAGCGACGAATGGCTTAGATCGTTTAGGAGAATGGCTCGGGTTTGACCAAATCCAGCAGTTTACGGTGAAAGGACTGACTTATCAGCTAACCTATGACGGCCTAAAAGAACCTTTGGATCATTTGGTCACAGTTTTTCATTGCCCAGAAGATTGGGAAACGATCGGACGAGGGAATGACCAAACGCTACTAGCTAAGAAACAACTGGCTCAAGGAGAGATCATCTATTTAGGTGCGCTACCTAGCAATTTACCAGACAGTTTGATATGGCAGTCGTTTTGTCACAAAGAACTTTTCCCTTATGAATCAGAGCGCCTGTTGATCAAATGTTCGGAAGGTGTGATGAAGTATCGCCGAGAGTCAGCGACCCATGTCCAACTCTGGATCAGTAACTTAGGGATGACGACAGCTGACTTTACCTTACATCTCCCCGGTTTCGAACGCTTATCAGGTGAAGCGCTGGCGCGGGGTAACCATAGGCTAGAACCTTATGAAAATTTGATTATTGAATGGGAAAAAACAGTAGAAAGCGAGGAGTCAGATGATTCATTTAGCCATCCGAGGGCATGACCTCTCAGGAGAATATACACCCAAGCAGCTAGCACAAGCGGTAGGAGCAAAGAAAATAAGAAACGTTCAGTTTGCCTTGAATGCGTCTTTTCCAGACCTAAGTGCTCCTGAAAAAATGAGTCCAGGTATGGGGACCTTCTTCAAGAATGAATTCCAAGAACAAGGCGTTCAAATCGCTTTGTTAAGTTGTTATAGTAACTTGATTCATCCCGAACCAGAGGAACGAGAGAAAATCTTACAGAAATTTGAGCGCTACTTATTCCATGCCCGTTATTTTGGTGCCAGCATGGTGGCTTCAGAAACAGGCTCAGTCATTGCCGCGCTGGGATATAGCGAAGAGAATTTTTCGGATGAGGTTTTTGAAGACTTGATCCATGTGATCCAGCGACTCGTTCGAGTAGGAGAAAAACATAAAACCATGGTAGGGATCGAAGCAGGAATGAATCATCCGTTGTATTCGAATCAGCGCATCGCCGAGCTGATTGAACGTGTTCCTTCTGATTATCTAGGGATCATTTACGATCCAACGAATTTGATCACCGCAAAAACGGCTGCTGATCAAGTTGCATTGGTAGAAGAAGCGTTTACTCTTTTTGGCGAGAAAATCGTCTGCTTGCACCTAAAGGATTTTCAACTCTCGAGAGAAGAAGTGATCCCTGTCCCGTTAGGTGAAGGACAAATACGGTATCCAGAAATTTTACAGCTTCTGATCAAACACAAGCCATACTGTTACGTGGTGTTAGAAGAAACAAAAGACGCTGGGATCGATCGTGCGGTGGCGTTGATTGAAGGCTTAGATTTAAAAAATTAGCTGGGTGCTTGTGTAAATGATTGTTTAAGAGAACACGGGAGTGATTTTCTTGTTTTCTTCAAAGACGCTGACATTAATGCAAACTTTTATCTAGCATAGAAAAGTTGTTTATGGTGAGATTTCATCTAAACAGCTTTTTTATTTTCATAAAAATAGAAAATGTAAGGTAAGGTTTGCTATTATAGAATAAAAAGAAAGCGTTTTGGAATGTTGCATTCGGATAATAGATCAAATGGAAAAGGATTTAATATTTACGAGACATGTAAAAGAGAGAAAGGAGGGACCAATGGCAAACATGCAAGACGTGGCAAAACTTGCCAATGTATCTGTGACCACCGTCTCACGAGTGATCAATAACAGAAAATATGTCAATGAAGAAACAAAGCAGATTGTGCTAGAAGCAATTCAAACACTTGATTATGTACCAAATGAATTAGCACGGTCCTTTTATTACAATTCCTCAAAGATGATCGGCTTGCTGATCTATGATTTGAAAAATGATTTTTATAATCAATTTATTACCCGAATCGAGTCGCAACTGATTGAGAAAGGCTATAGTTTGATGATTGGTACCACACAAGGAAATCCTGAAAGAGAAGCCTATTTTTTGAACTTGTTTCTCGCAAATAATATTGATGGGTTGATCTTATGTACCAATCTTTGTACGCAAGGTCCATTGTTGCAAAAGGTTCTCAAATTACCTCTAGTGAGTGTGGGTAGAGTCCTTAGCGATGAAGTATCCTCCGTTTCTGCGGATAATACCTCAGGTGGACAGTTGGCAGCACAGATCTTAATCCAAAATCGTTGTCGCGAGATCCTCTTCGTTAATGGACCAAAGACATTACATTCCGTTCAAGAAAAATCAGCTGGTTTTTATCAAGTGATGGACCAATACCCAGAGATCCATGTTCACGAGGTCATACTCGATTTTGTAAATGTCACGCAAACTTCCTTTGATCAACTTTTTCGTCAATGGCCTTCTATCGATGGCATTTTTGCGGCAAGTGATTTTTTGGCAGCCTGCGCTTTACGTTCCCTTCATTCACTGGATAAAAAGGTTGGTGAAGCGATTCAAGTGATTGGTTATGAAAACACCAATGTTTGTCTTTGTACTAACCCTTTGCTTTCGTCCATCGCACGACCTTTAGAGGAGATGGTGGATTGGACGACCCAGCTACTTTTTCAAGAGGTACAAGGAGACAAAACCGCACCAAGACACGTCCTCTTGAAAAATTCATTTGTCCCAAGAGAAACGACTCAATGGAAGTGATGGGAAAAGAAGCAACCGCTTGCAGCTTTCTTTTGATTGTCTTGGGATAGCCGCAATTCTATAATGAAATGGACTGGAATAAATCCAGACTGATGAAGTTGCTAAGTGATAGGTGTTGATAGCTAGTACTATTTTTTCGAAAAAATGGTTCCGTTTACAAAAGATTCTGTAAAATAGCGAACGGTTTGAAGGATAACGCCTCAAGAAGAGTGTACCTAAAATGCGATCACAAAAACAAATTAACCTAAATGTAATAAGAAGGAGTGAATAACCATGTGGAAAGCAAACTATCATACCCACACAACTCGATGCAAACATGCACGGGATTCTGATGAAGACTATGTGATCAAAGCCATCCAAGCTGGCTTTAAGGAAATTGGCTTCGCTGATCATTGTCCCTGGCCCTTTGAGGATGGGTATGTCTCCCCCATGCGGATGGATGTTGCGCAATTGGAAGATTACGTTTCATCGGTGAAAAGCTTAAGGGAAAAATACCAAGGACAAATCGATGTGAAATTAGGATTAGAGTGTGAATATTTTGAAACAATGATCCCTTGGCTAGTTGCAGAGAAAGAAAGGCTGTCGATCGACTATTTGATTTTTGGCAATCACTTTCCTGAAATCGAAAGCAATCACTATTACGACCATACACCTGGGGATTCGGTAAAAGCGATCAAAGATTATCTTCGAGTCTCCCTACAAGGGATCGAATCAGGGATCTTTGCTTATATGGCACATCCAGATGTGTTCATGCGGGGCTATAAAACCTTCGATTCTCATTGTGAAGAAGTTGCCTACCGCTTATGTGAAAAAGCCAAAGAGTATCAGCTGCCGTTGGAGTATAATTTGGCAGGCTATACGAACGGTGGCTATCCGCATCCTGAATTTTGGAAGATCGCCAAGGAAGTCGGCTGCTCTTGTATTATTGGGATCGATGCCCACGAGAGTGCGGCTTTCACGAATACAGAAATTTACGAAAGAGCTCTTTTAGAAATCGATGCCTTGGGGTTAACACGGATCGATCGGCTCTTCTTTGCATGAAAGAAAGTTGATCGTTTCGGAAATAAAGAATGGACGCAAGTGGGGATCACTAGCGTCCATGTTTATTAGAATTGCCATTCTTGAATTTTTTTCAAGAGTACCGCTTTGTCGGAAGCTTTCGCAAAGGAATGCTGAGCGGCAGTTACGTTTAAGAAGCGCATCTCTGATTCGGTCATGTCGCAATGATGAGCCATTTGCAGGTATTCATTGGTCAATGTCGTATTTGAGACCGTTCGGTTATCGGTGTTCAAACAAAAAGGGACCTTGGCTTCCAGCCATTCTCTGAATGGGTATGCCGAGTATGTGGGAATCGCACGCGTATGAACATTGCTGGTAGGACAGCCTTCGATACAGCGATTTTGTTCTCGAACAAACGCTTGGGCAGTGTGATCTCCTTTTAAGGCGATGCCGTGGCCAATCCGCTGAGCACCGCTTTCGATAGCTTGATAAATGTTTTGCACACAGCCGCATTCGCCTGCATGTAAGGTCAGCTGGACACTTTGGTTCTTGAGGAACACTTGATAGCTAGCAGCTAAATCAGGGACGTACCCGTCTTCTTCTGGACCTGCTAGATCAATACCGACTACTTTTTCATCGGTAAGAGCGATCGCTTCATCAAAAATCGCCGTAATAGCTGGTAGGTCTTCTTGACGCATCCCAATGACCAAAACATTGCCTTTTATTGGGTAGCGTTTTTCTGCTCGTGCGATGCCTTCGATCACGGCTTGGATGGTCTGGCTGCAAGTGAGTCCTTTGTCCATCGATAAGCTGGGGGCAAAGCGGATCTCAATATAAGCGACCCCATCTTGAGCGGCTTGTTCCATCACGTCATAGGCAGCAGCTGCTAACGCTTCTTGTGTTTGCAAATACGGCCGAACGAAATCAAAGCAGCTAAGATAATCCCTCAGGTCATGACAATCTTTGGGGGCTTGCATCTGTGCTTTCACAGCTTCGATGTCTTGCTCGATCGGTAGTTCTTGCTGATTGGCGATGGCGATCAATGTTTCTGGACGAATGGAACCGTCGAGATGGCAGTGAAGTTCTACTTTGGGAAATGCTTGGATTTGTTGTTGAATAAGCACAGTGTTCCTCCTGTCTAGGTCGAATTTTTTTAAGTATGAATATAGCATACTTCCAAAGCCCATGCTACCCAAAAAAGGAAATTCTCATAGAAAGCAAAACAGCAACCGCGAATTACTTGTGCGGCTGCTGGTTTTATTGTGGGAGAGTGGCTCAAATCAATTCCGATAGATCGGTAAAAGGCAATGACAGATCGTGCGCGGCTTCTTTTGAAGTAAATGCGCCCTCATAGGCGATGACCCCTTTGGCAAGGGCCTCGTTTTCTCGCAACGCTGCTAAAGGGTTTTTCGCTAGCTGCTGGGCATACGGTAATGTGGCAATGCTCAATGCGATGGTTGCCGTTTGCGGCACAGCTCCCGGCATATTCGCCACTGCATAGTGAATAACTTCTTCCCGGATATAGGTTGGCTCGTCGTGGGTGGTGACTTTGTCTTCAGTCTCGAAAATTCCGCCTTGGTCAATGGCAATATCGACGATCACGGATTTTTCAGGCATCTGTTTCACCATGTCGCGGGTCACTAAGCACGGGGCTTTTTGTCCTGGCAATAAAACTGCTCCTACCACCAAGTCTGCGGATTGGATCGTTCGCTCGATATTCAAACGATTGGAATACAAAGTTTGGACTTGACCAGAAAATTGTCGATCCAGCTCTTGTAAGCGTGGGATTGAAACGTCTAAAATTGTCACTTGTGCGCCTAGACCTACGGCGACTCTCGCGGCATTCTCGCCGGCAACGCCACCACCAATGATCGTTACCCGACCTTGACGGACGCCGGGAACACCCGAGAGCAGGATCCCTTTTCCGCCATAAATTTTTTCGAGAAATTGCGCGCCAATTTGAACAGACATTCTTCCAGCGATCTCACTCATGGGAGACAGTAAAGGCAGGGTGCCGTTCGCCAGCTGGACGTTCTCATAAGCAACAGCGATCACTTTGCTGTCGATCAACGCTTGAGCAAGCTGTTGATTGGCGGCTACGTGGAAATAGGTGAATAAAACCAGTCCCTCATGCAAAAAGGGGTATTCTTCTGGTAAAGGTTCTTTGACTTTCATAACCAATTCAGAGGCCCAAACCTCTTCAACGGTAGCAATCGTAGCGCCGACTTCCTGATACGCTTGATCAGAAAAGGTTGATCCTGCACCAGCGCCTTGTTCAACGAAGACTTCGTGTCCGTCTTGGACTAACTCATAGACTCCGGAGGGCGGCAATGCCACACGATTTTCATTGTTCTTAATTTCTTTGGGGATACCGATTTTCATAGATTTCACACCTTTCTTTCTTCCATTATAATAGAAAGCGGATTCCCAAAGGGAGAAAAAAGGGTTTTTTTATTAAAAAATAAGATCCAGTTGCTGCTTTCGGGACGACAAAGAAAAAAGCCCCACAATGGGACTTTTTTCGAACAATCAGCTGAAGGTCCAAAAGCGTAAGCTTTGATCAGCGATTTCATCTAGTGTGTAATAGATAGCGTAATGGGATTTTTGCGGGTCATCATTGGGATCTAAGACAAACACTTGATCGTCCATCATTCCACCTAAGACCATAATATGGCCGCCATCTGTAAATTCCCCTGGAGTCACAGAAACGATGACGGGATGATTTTGTTGCAAGTAAGCTTCAACACTGGCTAGATCTGTGCCAAGATCATAGTAGTTGTAGCCGTTTGCATCGGCAAAGTCAGAAAAAATCCGCCAGTCCGTTCCTTGGCCGTCAACGTAATAATGATCTCCTGCCCAATCAAGGACTTCTAGTGGCGAAATGGGATAGCCTTCAAGATAGGATTGAACCATCGCAAGAGAAGCGATCGCACAGCCGTTTTCTGCTAAGGTTTGGCTGCCGTCATTGCCATAGGATCTATCGGCCCATTCTTCGTTCGTCTGCAAGAAAATCGGTGTCGTGATGTCCATTTCCCATAAATAAGCATTGATGTCATCACTAAAAATAGCTTGAGAGTAAATATATTCGTCGTCATAACTCTCATCATAGGCAACGGCGGTAGACACGTGTTCGGACAACTCTCCGTACAACACGTGATGAGAGATTCGATTGAACCCTATCCAAATCAACACCAATCCTGCTAAAACAATCATTGGCCGACGCTTTCGATAAACATCTGTCTGTTTTTGCATTTTTCCCTCCTTGTTTTACGAATCGTACGTATTCATCCTGTTCTTTAAGTAAAACAAAGGAGGGGGCGCTTGTCATCGGCCTACAGACCGATTCCACGATCAACTTTCAAATGCCTCTAGTTCTAAGCTAGTATTTTCCCATGCTTCTAATAGGGCTTCTTGTTCAGTGCGGGCTTGTTCTAACGCTTGATTCAACGCGGTCAATTTTACATGATCATTCAACGCTTCTGGTGCGGTCATGTCTTGTTCCAGTTGCTGGATCGTTTCTTCTATCGTGGCAAGCTCTTCTTCGATTTGGGTGACTTTTCGCTGTAAGGTTCTAACGGCTTTTTGCTGTTCCTTGCTTTGGACAAAGGTTTGCTTGCCCGCTGAGAGGGTGGTTTCGGTTGTTTTTGCTTCCAACATTGCTGCGATCTCAGCTTCTTCTTGTTTCTTTTCTAAATAATAATCGTAATCGCCGAGATAGAGCTTGCTGCCGTTTTCAGACAGTTCCACGACCTTGGTGGCGATTCGATTGATAAAGTAGCGGTCATGAGATACGAAGAACAAAGTGCCTTCATAATCGATCAGCGCATTTTCTAAGACTTCTTTGCTGTCGATGTCTAAATGGTTGGTTGGCTCATCCAAAATCAAGAAATTGTCATGGTCCATGGCTAATTTTGCCAAAGCGACACGGGCTTTTTCGCCACCGCTTAATAGCGTGATCGGCTTTTCAACATCTTCTCCCGAAAATAAGAAGCTGCCTAATATATTGCGAATCTCGACTTCAGGTGTGGTACTGTGGTCATCCCAAAGCTCATGGAGGATCGTTTTGGTTGAGTGCAGATCGGATTGAGTTTGGTCATAGTACCCGATTGAGACATTGGCGCCAAAATGCACCTTTCCTTGAATAAAGGGGATTTTATGAATCAGCGATTTCAGTAAGGTTGATTTGCCGATCCCATTCGGTCCCACTAAAGCGATCGCATCTTTGCGACGAACATCTAAGTCGATGGGCGCCGATAAAACTTCTTCTTCAGAATAACCGATAGCGGCATTTTCTACTTGCATCACAACATTTCCTGAAGGTTTTTCAATGGAAAAAAGGAAGTGGGCGGATTTTTCATCTCCTTGCGGGCGATCCAACCGGTCCATTTTCTCTAATTGCTTACGGCGGCTTTGCGCGCGTTTGGTGGTAGACGCACGGACAAGGTTGCGGGCAACAAAGTCTTCCAGTTTATTGATTTCTTCTTGCTGCTTTTCAAAGGCTTTCCATTCACTTTGCAGCTGTTCCGCTTTCAGGGTCAAATAGCGGCTGTAATTGCCTTTGTAGTGGCGCATTTTTTGGCGACTCAGTTCGTAGACTTCGTTGACAACTTTGTCTAAGAAGTACCGGTCATGGGAAACGATCAGCAACGCACCGGCATATCCTTGTAGATAGTTTTCCAACCAAGATAACGTTTCGATGTCTAAATGGTTGGTCGGCTCATCCAGGATCAAGATATCAGGTTTTTGCAGCAGCATTTTTGCTAATGCCAAGCGGGTTTTTTGACCACCGGAAAGGGTATCGATCGGCTGTGTGTAAAAAGAAGGATCAAACTGAAAACCGTGCAAGACGGAGCGAATCTCATTTTCATAGCCATAGCCGTTTTTTTCTGCAAATTCATGCTGCAACTGGTCGTATTCTTTCAGGAGATTGCCAGAGTCAGCAGCAGGATCTGCTTCGGAGATGGCGATCTCTAAGGTACGCATGCGCTGCTCCATCTGTCGAACCGTTGCAAAAGCCCCTAGCATTTCTTCCCAAACGGTGGCCTGACTAGCAAGTCCGGTATCTTGAGCTAAGTAGCCCATCGTAGCGGTCTTGTTTTTAGCGATCGTTCCTTTATCAGGACTTTCGAGTCCAGCAATAATTTTCAGTAGCGTTGATTTACCAGCACCGTTGCGCCCAACAAGCGCGATTCGGGAATTGCTGGCAATCTCTAATTGGATATTTTCAAATAAAACCTCGGCTCCGAAAAGACGGGCGATTTGGTTGGCTTGTAATAAAATCATGTGTATGTCATTCCTATCTTTAAGAAACTTGTCTGTATCAAGGTTGCAATACTACAAGTCTATCATATTTTATGAAAAACAGCGATTGGGAAAAAGTTTGATTTTACCATTATAAAATTTATATTTCAAATTATGAGCATTCAAATTGATTTTTGAACAATGTATTTGTTATGATAGCTTCATCACAAGTGAATTTTTCACAATGGGGGAGTATTCTTTGAAAGATCATCAAATTCCAAAGGCAACAGCGAAGCGATTGCCTTTATATTATCGTTACTTGCGTATTTTGCACCAAGCTGGCAAATTAAAAGTTTCTTCGACCGAACTAAGTGAAGCTGTTCAAGTTGATAGTGCGACGATCCGCCGCGACTTTTCCTACTTTGGTGAATTAGGAAAACGCGGCTACGGCTATGATGTTGAAAGCTTGATGCAGTTCTTTGCGAAGACATTGAACGAAGACCACATGACGAACGTAGCTTTAGTCGGTGTCGGAAACTTGGGGAGCGCCTTGTTGAAATACAAATTTCACCAAAGCAACAGCATTCGGATCAGTGCCGCATTTGATGTCAACGAAGATCTAGTTGGTCGAATCGTAGATGGTGTGCCGGTCTATCCAATGGATGACATGAAGGAACAAGTGAAGATCCAGCAGATCGATGTGGCTATTTTGACGGTTCCCGCACAACATTCACAAGATTTAGTGAACGAGCTTGTGAAAGCTGGCATTAAAGGAATTTTGAACTTTACACCTGCGCGAATCACTGCACCAAAAGGCGTGCTGATTCAAAACGTTGACTTAACCAATGAATTGCAAACATTGATTTATTTCTTGCATTCAGGCAACGTCTTGTCGCATGAAGAACCAGTAGAAGAACCATCACTAAGCGAATAATCGCATCACATAAATAGGAACCAGCAAAACAGCTGCCAGATCGTAGTATATACAAGGATCTGACAGCTGTTTTTTGCTTTCATTCACTGAACTTACTCGTCTAACTGGTCAAAAAGTGATTCGTAGGAATCTTGCTCTTCAACGCTTGTGAGTGCTTCTTGATACCGCAAGATTTGTTGAGTCAAACGTGTGAAATCGATGATGCGGGCTTCGCGATGCACTTCTTTCCCATTTGCGAACAAGAGGACGACGGGAACCGTCAAGACCGAAAATAAACTGGCTGCTTCTGGCTCTGTCAGCGTGTTGATGGTAAATAGTGGGAGTTGTTGGGTTTGTGCCAGTGTTTGGATGCGTGGTTTGTCCGCAACACAAATACTGCAATTTGGTTGAGAGAGATAGAGTAGTGCCAACGGATGTTGGGCGAGCCTCTCTTGGATCGGTTGATTTTTTTGCATAAGTCATTCCTCCATGGAAAATGTACGCTGTTCTTGAGGAAAAGTCAAAATATCTGCTAGCAGCTGATCGCTTAGGTGAGTAAGAAGGATTCAAAGATAAGGGAAATCTAAAGCAACGATTAAAAAAATAGGCTGCTTTAAAAAAAACGTTGTATAAAAAAAGGAAAAAACGTATAGTAATTCCAGCGTTTCGAATTTATTGATAAAGAAGGTTAAAGTTATGTTTCAGGCATTACCGAATTCTGTCCTGCAAATGAGTGTTATTTTTTTATCTATCGTCATTGAAGCCTTGCCGTTTGTCCTATTGGGCTGCTTGATCTCAGGTGCCTTACAAGTCTTCTTGACGCCAGAAAGAGTCACGAGACTCTTACCAAAAAACAAATTGGCATCGATCACAGTTGGTTGTGGTCTGGGGGTCTTTTTTCCTTCCTGCGAATGTGGGATCGTACCGATCGTTAATCAGTTCGTAAAAAAAGAGGTTCCAGTGTATACGGCGTTTGCCTTTATGCTGACTGCACCGATCATCAATCCTATCGTGATTTTTTCTACATTCATTGCCTTTGGAAATTCCGCGAAGTTCGCCTTTTTGCGTGTACTGGGCAGCTTATTGGTCGCAATGGTCGTGGGGATCTGGCTGGCGTATTTTAACAAACAAGAGATCTTAAAAACACGGCTTGCCAATCAATTAAGTGGCGGGAATGAGCAGGCAGCTCACCCACACCATCAGGGGCATGATCACGCCCACCATCAAACGGAAAAGAGCAGTCATCCGCTCCTTCGGCAGATTCGTCATTTGCTGCAGCATAGCTTGGATGAGTTTTTCGATACTGGGCGTTATTTGATCATTGGTGCGTTGATCGCCTCAGCGATGCAGACCTATCTGCCAACTGGCTTGATGCTGACATTAGGCTCCACGAAGCTGTTAGCGGTCTTCGTCATGCTGCTGTTAGCATTAACGTTATCCCTATGTTCCGAAGCAGATGCCTTTATCGGCTCTTCGTTGTTGAGTTTATTCGGCACTGGACCAGTCGTCGGTTTCCTGGTTTTTGGTCCAATGGTAGATATTAAAAACCTGTTGATGATGAAGCGGTACTTTTCGGGGCGTTTTATCGCTTCTTTAGTTGGTTTAGTCGCAATCGTCGTTTCAATTTATGCATGGGTGGTGTAAAGAATGGTTCGTTTTTTGATCTTATCAGGCTATTTTGAATTGATGATGTATTTGCAAGTGACGGGTAAACTCAATCAGTTTATCAACATTCATTATCGCTATCTCGCTATTTTATCCATGATCATTTCTTTATTATTGGCTTTGGTCCAGCTGTATTTTTGGGTAAAACAAGAGCCCGAGCATCATCATGACGATGAGCATCAGCATGGATTGGAGAAAAAACACCAACGAGTGATTGCGTATTTTCTATTAGCCTTACCGATCATCGTGGGTCTCTTTTTTCCCACCGTTAGCTTGGATACGACGATCGTTGAAGCAAAAGGGTTTAATTTCCCCCTAAGTGAAGAATCTGTGGGGGATCCAGAAATGACGACCCAATATCTGAAACCCGATACAAGTCTTTATTTTAACAAAGAAGATTATGACACTCAGATGGATGCAGCATTGGCACGTTACGCCAAAGATGAGACGATTGCGGTAACGGAAGAAAATTACTTGGAAGTCATGGAGTTGATCTATACGTACCCGAGTGAATTCATTGGTAAGAAAATCACCTATGACGGATTTGTGTACCATGCAGATCAAGATGATGCCAATGAAATCTTTTTGTTTCGTTTTGGCATTATCCATTGTGTGGCTGATTCAGGCGTTTTTGGCTTGCGAGTGGAATTGCCGCAGCAAGCGACTGCAGAAAATAACCAGTGGCTCCACGTGGAAGGGACGATCCAATCGAAGTACTATCAACCCTTCAAACGAGACTTACCGATGGTGGTAGCAGACCAAGAGAAGACGATTGAAGCACCAGAAAACCAGTATGTCTATCGCGCTTTCTAGCTTTTTTTAAGAAAGTTCATAGAAACATCATAAACCTTTGTTATAATGAAGAAAATCTAAGCATATGTTTGTAGTTTTATCAAACGTTTAGTACAATATAGAAGGAACATATGCTAAAATCTATACAAAAGAGAGGTGTCGTGAAATGGGTTTTACAGATGAAACAGTTCGCTTTGATTTTGATGATAGCCGTAAAAAAGAAGTCAGCGAAACATTAGCTATCGTCTACCGAGCATTAGAGGAAAAAGGATACAATCCGATCAATCAAATCGTCGGTTATCTCCTTTCTGGCGACCCGGCTTACATTCCTCGTTATCGGGATGCCCGGAATTTGATTCGTCGTCACGAACGGGATGAGATCATGGAAGTTCTGATCCGTTATTATTTAGGCAATCACGGGATCAACCTATAATGAGAATCATGGGATTGGATGTTGGTTCGCGGACAGTCGGCGTGGCGGTCAGTGACCCAATGGGCTGGACAGCACAAGGGATCGAGATCATTCGCATCAATGAAGATGAAGGCAATTTCGGTTATGATCGACTTGCTGAATTGGTGAAAGAATATGAAGTCTCACGTTTTGTGGTAGGACTACCTAAAAATATGAATAATACGATCGGACCTAGAGCGGAAGCTTCTATGGCTTACGGCGCAGCGATCGAACAGCAATTCGGTTTGCCGGTCGTTTACCAAGACGAACGTCTGACGACCGTTCAAGCAGAACGAATGCTGGTAGAACAGGCGAATACATCGCGTGCCAAACGAAAAAAAGTGATTGATAAATTAGCAGCAGTCATGATTTTGCAGAATTATTTAGATGGTGCTGGGAAACAGCTGTTTTAATTTACAGAAAAGAGGAAAATAAATGTCAGAACATACACACGATCATAACCACGATCACGATCATGAAGGACATGAACACATTACTTTAATCGATGATCAAGGAAATGAAACCTTATACGAAATTCTATTAACGGTTGACGGTACGGAAGAATTCGGCCGCAACTACGTCTTGCTTTATCCAGCAGGCGTACCAGAAGAAGAAGACGTTGAATTACAAGCGTACGCTTATATTGAAAACGAAGACGGTTCTGAAGGTGAATTAGAACAGATCGAAACAGAAGCAGAATGGGATATGATTGAAGAAGTCTTCAACACATTCATGGCGGAAGAAGAAGAGTAATAAGTTGCAAGTGCTGACCCTTTCCATAAGGGATCAGCACTTTTTTTGATTTAACGACTGTTTATTTTAGAAGCATGTCTGCTTTTTTGAAAGGAATGAGAAAAATGAGTAACGTAACGATATTCGAGCTTGAAAAGATCGCAGAAGAGCAGCTAGTTTTTGCCGTGATCATCAGCAAGTACCAAGAAAAGTTCGTCTATGTCAAACACAAAGAACGAGACACCTTGGAGATCCCTGGAGGCAAGCGAGAACTAGGAGAAAGCATCACAGAGTGTGCTACCCGAGAATTAAAAGAAGAAACAGGCGCCAAGCACTTTACCCTAGAACCGTTATTTATCTATGGTGTAGAAAAAAACGGGGAGACCGATTACGGCTTGGTGTTTGAAGCCCAGATCACGGACTTGCAGGATGAATTGACCTCAGAAATCGAAGCAATCTATGTAATGGCAGAGCCGCCTGCCAACTGGACATATCCAACGATTCAGCCGTTGTTGTTGGCAGAATATTTCTCACGAACATAAAAATAATTCAGCCCACTCAAATGGAGGGCTGTCTTGAGTGGGAAAGTAAAAGCAGCGTGTTGAGTAGGAGTGAGCGAATGAGTTGCGTGATCCTGCAATCAGGCGTAGGATGAAAATGTAAACGTTATCTTATTGGAGAGTAGGGAAAGGCATGGAAAAAATTTATCAAGCAAGTACCGCAGAAGGAGCAATCGATTTTATCAATATGCGCGATTTGGAGATCGCGGCAGAGGAAGTGATTCCTAAAGGTGGGTATGGCTATATCAGCAGTGGTGCGGGGGATATTTTTACCTATCAAGAAAATGAACGCGCCTTCAATCACAAATTGATCATTCCTCATGTCTTAAAGGACATTGAATTACCGGACACAACGTTGTCCTTTGGCGGTGATACGTTGTCAGCGCCAATCATTATGGCGCCTGTTGCCGCCCACGGCTTAGCAAATGTTGCGGCAGAACAAGCGTCAGCCAAAGGGGTTTCACGTTTTGGCACGATCTATACGGCGAGTTCGTATGCCTCTTGTACGTTGGAAGAAATCCGAGCAGCTGGTGGCCAAGAAGCGCCGCAGTGGTTCCAATTTTATATGAGTAAAGACGATGGCATCAATAAAGACATCTTGGCGATGGCAAAACGCAATGGCGCCAAAGCGATCGTTTTGACCGCAGATGCAACTGTTGGGGGCAATCGAGAAACGGATCGCCGCAATGGCTTCACCTTTCCGTTGGCAATGCCGATCGTTCAGGCCTATCAATCAGGGATCGGACAAACGATGGATGCCGTTTACGGCTCCTCAAAACAAAAATTAAGTCCCCAGGATGTCGCTTTTATCGCCAAAGAATCTGACTTGCCAGTTTATGTCAAAGGGGTGCAATCAGAAGAAGATGTGGAACGAGCTTTAGGGGCAGGTGCACAAGGGATTTGGGTCTCAAATCACGGGGGACGCCAATTGGATGGTGGTCCAGCTTCCTTTGATTCCTTACAGATCGTGGCTGAAGCAGTGGCAGGTCGGGCGCCGATCGTCTTTGATAGCGGGGTACGGCGTGGACAGCATGTCTTTAAAGCGATTGCTTGCGGAGCAGATCTAGTGGCGATCGGCCGCCCAGTGATCTATGGGTTGGCTCTAGGTGGTGCTACCGGTGTTCAACAAGTCTTTGATTTCTTCAAAAAAGAATTGGAGATGGTCATGCAGCTTGCGGGGACGCAAACGGTGGCAGATATTAAAAAAGCCGTTTTACGGGACAATCGCTATTTATAAGTAATCCCTCAAAAAGGCGCTAGAATCGCTGATTCTGGTGCTTTTTTAATGGATTTTTCTGATCATGCCCAGGAGCAGGAACAACTGCTTTCGCTGAAAAAAGTGTATATGATTTTGAAACAATTGCAAAATCAGCTACACTTAAAAGAGACCAATAAACTAAAGGAGAGAGATTGATGATTCCAAAAATTATTCATTATTGCTGGTTTGGCGGCAATCCATTAGGTGAACAAGAAAAGAAATACATGGATACCTGGAAAAAATATTGTCCGGATTATGAGATCAAACGTTGGGATGAATCAACGATCGACCTTTCAAAATTCGGTCCTTATCTAAAAGAGGCCTATGACCAAGAAGAATGGGCATTTGTGTCAGATGTGGTTCGTTTGTATGCGTTAGTGACAGAAGGCGGTATTTATATGGATACTGATATCGAGGTGGTCAAACCTTTAGATGAGCTCTTGACACTGGAGGCATTTATGGGCTTTGAGATCGAAACCAAGATTTCTACTGGGATCATTGGAGCGGTTCCGCACCATCCCTTTATGGAAGAATGGTACCACGATTACGATGACCGAAAATTTGTCCGGGCAGAAAAAACGGAAGATGTCGTCACCAATGTGATTCGAGTGACGGAACTGCTGCAAAACCACGGATTAGAATTGAATAATCAACGACAAACCGTTAAGGGCGTAGAAATTTTCCCGCAAATGACGTTTTCACCAAAAAGCTATATCACGGGTGAGGTCGAGGAAGATCCGAGTACGATGGTGATCCATCAGTTTTCTGGGTCTTGGTTATAAAAGAGTAAGTCTATGAAAGGACGGACAGTGGGGAAAGCTGTCCGCCCTTTTTGCTTTTGCAAGGGATGATGGAGATGTGATAGAATAGCTTGAAAAAATGAGGAGGCGTTTTGATGGCTATCAAACGATGTACTTTGGCAGATTTAGAAGAATTGGGAGAAATCAGCGTATCCACCTATTACGATACATTTGCTCCTTTCAATACGGAGGAAAATACTCGTATCTATCTAGAAGAAGCCTACAATCTGCCGAAACTGACCCGAGAGTTAGAAAATCCGCAATCGGCGTTTTATTTTTTACAAGAAAATGATCAAACCGTAGGATATATCAAACTTAACTGGGGTGAGGCGCAAACGGAAGCGATCGCCCCAGAGGGGTTGGAAATTGAACGAATCTATATCAAAAAAGAACATAAGCGCAGAGGCTATGGCAAAACACTGCTGCTGTTTGCCCAAGAGACCGCTAAAGAGCTGCAGAAAAAGTCGATCTGGTTAGGTGTTTGGGAATTTAACGACAATGCGTTGGCTTTTTATCATACGATGGGCTTTGAAAGAGTTGGGAGTCACTCCTTTTTTATGGGGGATGATGAGCAGACGGATTTCTTGATGCTGAAAGAGCTTTGAGTGCCGCCTTGTATGAGGAATTAGAAATTACTTTCCATTTTTTTGGCAATCAAGTATAGTTAAAGGGATTGATGAAAAAAGAACGATTGGTGAAAACCATCGCTAAGGAGAGCAATTGTAAATGGAAAAACAGAGAAACGAAAGTATTTTGTCACGTTTTCTTAAAGGCGTGGTGATTGCCTTGGGCTTTATCTTGCCTGGTGTTTCAGGTGGCGTATTGGCAGCCATCTTAGGCATTTATGAGCGGATGCTGCGCTTTATGGCACATCTGACGAAGAATTTTAAAGAGAATTTCCTCTTTTTCCTACCAGTAGGGATCGGGGGAATCGTAGGGATCGGTCTTTTATCGAAGCCATTAGAGTGGTTGCTGCAAAATTATCAAATCATCGTTTTGTGGGGCTTTGCGGGGGCAATTATTGGGACATTACCGGCACTTGCCAAAGAATCTACTTTAAAAAGCAAACGAACAACCGGTGATTTGATTTGGTTCTTCGGCAGTATGGTCATCGGCTTCTTGTTCCTCTATTTTATGGGCGATATCTTAGGAACGATCCCTGCCAATTTCATAGGTTTTGTGATCGCCGGCGGTCTGATCGCGTTAGGTGTTTTGGTTCCCGGCTTGAGTCCTTCAAACCTTTTGCTCGTTCTGGGCCTTTATGATCCGATGTTGAAAGGCTTTAAGAGCTTTGACATCATGGGTGTCTTTCTACCGATCGCCATTGGCGGCTTGGCAGTGATGCTGTTGTTTTCGAAATTGATGGAGTGGCTATTGACGCATTATCATTCAAAAGTCTATCACTTCATTTTAGGGATCGTTATTGCCTCAACGGGTTTGATCGTGATTCCTCCGGTGGCAAACTATAGCGGCTTTACTTGGGTAACGGCCGTCATCGGAATTATCTTGTTTGTCTTGGGGGCTTGGTTAGGTCTTTGGATGAGCAAGCTGGAAGAAAAATACAAGTAAATCAAAACGGCACATCGTTTGGCGATGTGCCGTTTTTGTTAGGTAATGATTCGGGCAGCTAAGAAGAAGCGTTGGTCGACAGCTGGTAGTAAAAAGATGGGAACGTTTGATAACGATATGATACAGGTTTAAAAACTGTTCTATTTTTGTTGAAAGATTTCCTAGTGTTTGGTATATTGTAGTCTATATAAAGAAGAATTTTTCATGTGTTACAGTTTAGATAATTGTTTGAGGTTTTGAGAAAAAGGAGGGGCAAGCATGCAAGATGCGACCTATTGGGCGGAACAATTGCGGCAAGGAAAAATCAGTTTTGCTGAGCGGGTGGCGATGATCGAAGAAAGAGTCAATCAACAAAATCCGCTTTTGAATGCGCTTGTAACATTTGATCCGCAAGCAGCGATCCAGCATTACGAGCAGCATCTTCAAAAAACGGTCTTTGGGGGACAACCCATGCCGTTAAAAATACTCGGCCAAACCAAAGCAGGGTGGCCAGCAACGTCAGGAGCCAAACTGTTTGCAAAAGCACGAGCCAGCCGCACGGCTCATTTTGTCTCTCGTTTAGAAGAGGCAGGCTTTGTGCCGTTAGGGCAAACCAATGCACCAGAATTTGGATTCAAAAATATCACTGATCCAACATTGTATGGGTCTACGCGTAATCCGTGGAATCCTGCCTATTCAGCTGGTGGTTCCAGTGGTGGTGCGGCAGCGGCAGTGGCTTCGGGGATGTTTCCGATTGCGGGTGCCAGTGATGGCGGCGGATCGATCCGCATTCCAGCATCCTTTAGCGGATTGATCGGTTTGAAGCCAACCCGTGGTACGATGCCAGTGGGTCCTAATGAATGGCGCAGCTGGCAAGGCGCTTCCATCAACTTTGCGTTGACGCTTTCCATGCGTGATACGGAACAGTTGTTTTATGCGTTGCGGACGTCACAGCCGACTGCCCCTTATCAGGCACCGCAAGTAGAATGGCATCATCAGCAAGCGAGTCAAAAAACGCGGTTGAAGATTGCTTTTACTACCGCATCGCCGACCGGTGGACAAGTGTCTGAAACTGCCATCCAAGCAGTCCGAAGTGCAGCCGCATTTTTAGAAAAGCAGGGGCACGAAGTCATTGAAGTGGGCTATCCAGTGGATGGTCAGCAAATGATGACCACTTATTACGCCATGAATGGTGGCGAAACAGCTGCGATGTTTGCTGAGATCAATGCTGCTCGTCAAGAACCGGTCAGACGGGAAGAAATGGAATTGATGACCTGGGCACTTTACCAATATGGCAAAAAACTGCCGGCCGCCGATTACGTTCTTGCCTTGCAGTGGTGGGATCAGCTGGCAGAAAAAATGGAAGAAGTCTTTTCGACCTATGATCTCTTTTTAACACCGACGACGGCTTTTCCAGCCCCTTTGATCGAGGAAGACTTACAAAGCGATAGCATACGCCAAAGACTGCATGAGATCGAGACGCTTGGAAAAAGTGCTGCGGGTGAGTTGATCGAAGAAATGTTTGCCAAGAGCTATGCTCTGACACCTTACACTCAATTAGCCAATTTAACGGGGCAGCCAGCCATCAGCTTGCCAACTGCTCTTAGCGAGGAAGGGTTGCCGCTAGGGATCCAATTTATGGCGTCTAAAGGCAGAGAAGATCTGCTTTTCCAAGTCGGCTATTTATTTGAAACACAGCAACGATTTCTGTTGCCAAAACAAGGAGACTAGGAGGATATTATGAAACAAGTTAGAAAAGGGAAAATCGTTGCAATGGTTGGCTTTTTAGGTTTATTTGCGGGAGTCTTGTTAAGTGCCTGCAGCAAACCAACGGAAGAAGACTCAAGTCTAAACAAGGTGGAAGAAGCCAAAACATTGGTTGTTGCTACTTCGGGAACCTTGTATCCATCGTCTTACTATAACGATGAAAATGAATTAGTGGGCTATGATGTCGATGTGGCAAAAGAAGTCGCCAAACGATTAGGCGTAGAGATCACATTTAAAGAGTACAATGTCGATGGACAAGTTTCTTCTTTAACACGTGGAGAAGCCGATTTTGCTGCCAACGATTTTGGTTTGACGGATGAACGGGCGGAAAAATTCAGTCTCTCAACGCCTATCAAATACTCGTTCGATAGTATGATCGTGCGAAAAAGTGATGACTCTGGGATTGCTTCTTTAGAAGATTTGGATGGCAAAAAAGCTGCTGGTGAACCGAATACCAGCTACATGCGCTTAGCCGAATCCTATGGGGCAGAATTAGTGACTTACGACAACGCAACGAATGATCAGTATTTGACAGATGTTGCGAATGGTCGAACGGATGTGATCTTGAATGATTACTATTTGCAAAAAATGGCGGTTGCTGCTTTGCCAGATATCCCTGTAAAAATTTTAGAAGATGTCTACTTTAATCCGAATGAAACGGGCTTCTTATTTGTGAAGGATCATAAAGCATTGCAGGAAAAAGTGGATGCTGTTTTAGCAGAAATGAAAGAAGACGGCCGTTTAAAAGAACTTGCAGAAACGTATTTTCAAACCGATATTTCAGTAAAATCTGATCAAGCGATCCAAACGGTTGAAACAGACTAATGTATATTCCAACCCTTGATTTGCCGTTGATGTGGGACTCATTGCCCTATTTGCTGTCGGGCTTGTCCTATACGGTCGGCATTGCTGTCGTTTCTTTTCTAGGTGGCAACCTCTTAGGGATCATGCTCACCTTCTTAGGGATGCTGGAAAACCCCATCATTAGAGGGTTCGTGCGGGGCTATCTCTCATTTCTAAGAGGCGTCCCAGCGTTGGTCTTGTTGTTCCTACTGTATTTTGGCTTGCCCTATCAATTGTCGGCGCTTAGTGCTGCGATCATCTGTTTTACATTGACCAGCAGCGCATTTATCGGGGAAATCTACCGAGGATCAATTGCTGGAGTGGATCGCGGGCAATTTGATGCTGCCTATGCGTTAGGGTTATCATTTACGAAAACGATGCGTCTGATTATTTTGCCGCAAGCTTTTCGTATATCTGTACCGGCATTGAGTAATGTGGCAATGGATTTGTTGAAAGGAACCTCCTTGGCAGCAATGATCACGATTCCTGATATTTTTCAAAAAGCCAAGATCGTTGGCGGACGAACTTTTGATTACATGTCCATGTACGTGCTAGTTGCCATCATCTATTGGCTGTTGTGCATTTTGATTGAAGCCGGGCAAAAGCGATTAGAACAACATTTTTCAAAACGCTTTTCTGCTAATGATACTGTAAGACAATAAAAAAAGAGCCGAGGCCCTTCAACTGCTGTCAATGTTTCATTGTGAGACATTGACAGCAGTTTTTTCTTTAGGTAATGAAGCAGCACCACAAGTTAGCCAGAGAAAAAAGGCAGAATAGTATCGCGTTTACTCTGGACGGTTTTTTATAAATTCGATAAAGGTAATGATTTCAGATAGTTGATATTCAGTAAAGTCCTCATTGATTCTTGAAGCCACACGAATCTGTTTCATAGAGAGGGCTTCCAAATCATTCGGACGTCCATGTAAATAATCGAGACTGACATTGAAGTAATCAGCAAGTTCTTTTTGGATCTCAATATCGGGCATCCGATTGCCTTGCTCATACGAAGCATAGGTTGTTTTGGCGATTCCTAAATATTTTGCCATTTTTGCTTGTGTTAAACCAGATCGCGTTTTCCGCAACTGTCTTAAACGATCTTTAAACATGAAATCCCCTCCACAAAATTATTCTACTATGACACGATAGAAGCAGAAAGAAATTAATGTTTTATATCACTAATAGAGTTTTATTGCATTTACAAAGTACTCGATATGTAATACTATTTATGTGAAGAAGGATTACTACCTGTAAGAATCAGCAGATAGTGAATCGTTCTCAAGGATTTTTTATAGCACGAAGGAGGGGAGAAGAAAGGAACAGATACAACAAAATGGAAGCGTTTCATAGAAGGAGGAAGGGAAATGAAAAAAGTATTGATAATTTGTGCAGCAGGCATGTCTTCATCGTTGGTCGCCAAAAAAGGAACAAGTTTTTTAACAACAGAAGGGTGGTCAGTTAGGATCGATGCCATCTCTGCTTCAGAGGGCATCGCTACGATCGCCAAGGATGACTACGATTTATATCTAGTTAGCCCGCAAACGAAAATGCATTTTGCCAATTTAAAGAAAAGCGCCGATAAATACGGCAAACCAATCGTGAATATTCCCCCGCAAGCGTATATTCCGATCCCAATCGGAATCGAGAAATTAGCACAGTTAGTCAAAGAAAGCATTGCATTAAAAAAAAGTACGAAATAAATGGAGGCAGGCTATGGATAGTGAAAAAATACAAGAAATATCCTTTGAACTTATTTTAGCAAGCGGTGATGCCCGCACGATGATTCATCAAGCCTTTGAACAGATGCGAATCAGTAGTTGTCAAGAAGCGCAAGAGTTGTTGGACACAGCCAATGATTCATTAGTCAAAGCCCACCGCATCCAGTCAAAAATGCTGCAAGAATATGCTTCAGGGACCTCATTTACCTGCGATATCTTGTTGATCCATGCACAAGATCATTTGATGACAACCATGACCCTCAGAGAGGTTGCACTAGAAATGCTAAGGATTTATCAAAAGATGAATCGCCTTGAAGAAGCGATCCAATGCAGGAGTGCAGATGGCGAGTAAGCAAGCAAAAGTCGCGCAAAGAGATGCATCGCAAAAACTGACGAAGAAAAATCTCTATTTTCAACGTCTGTTGTTTTTGCGGTACTTAGTCGCATTCTCTTTCTTTTTTAACCTATATTGGCTGTTAGCTGCTTCTTTGGCAGGGCAATGGCTGCGTGTGGTTCCACTGAGCCTGTTGCTTTTTTCAATGGGAGCGATCAGTGAGTTTATCCGCTTATATGGACACCACGCAACCATCGTCCGCAAGCAACTCTTTTTTACTACTTGGTATTTACGCCTTCAAATGGGGACAATGGCCATTCTTTTTTTATTGACTTTTTTTGGAGTGACAGAAGTTATTTTCCCCTATTTCACCTCGCAAAGTACGGAGTATGTTCGCATAGTTCTCTGGATAAGTGGCGTCTTTGCTTGGAGTGGTATCAGAAAACTGAAGAAAATTTTTCGTAATAAAGATCGACAATGGCAATGGATACGTGAATTTGAAGAGATAGAAAGAAAGGGTGATTGAATTGACAGAATCGAACAATAAACTATTTCAACTTTTGGAAAAAGCAGTAATGGGTCCGATGGGAAAGATTTCCCAATACAAAATCGTTCGTAGCATCATGGCGGCAGGGATGGCGTCGATTCCTTTTACGATCGTAGGCTCAATGTTTTTAGTATTCAACATTTTACCGATCACGTTTCCGTTTTTAGCTGACTTTTTTGAAGCGACTTTTTTGAATTTCAGTGATTTGTATATGTTAGCAAATAGTACGACCATGGGGTTATTGGCATTATATTTTTGTATCGTTCTGGGCTATGAGTATTCCAAGATCATTCAAGTCGAGGAGAATCTCGACCTGACGCCGATCAATGGGGCGTTGTTAGGTGTTTTTGCTACATTGATGTCGATTCCTCAGCTTGTTTTTGACGGCGGAAAAATGACACGGATGAATGATGTGGAAGAAGGGCTGATCAATGGCTGGTTGATTGGTGCCGATGGAGTCGCACGTCTAGGAACTGTTGGTATTTTCACCGGTATCGTGATGGCGGTCGTTGCCGTTCAGCTGTATCGTCTCTGTGTAAAAAACAACTGGGTCATCAAAATGCCCGAAGAAGTGCCTGAAGGTGTGGCTCGTAGTTTTACAGCACTGATACCAGCCTTTGTAGTGGCAGTTGTGGTTCTGACCATCAATGGTGTTTTAGTTGTTTTTGGGACGGATATTTTTCAACTAGTGGCAATTCCGTTTGGGTTTGTTACCCACCTTACGGATAGTTGGTTGGGAATCATGGTGATTTACTTCCTCGCGCATGCCTTGTGGTTGGTAGGGATTCATGGATTCAATATCATTAGTCCACTGATCACCCCGATCATGTTAGCTAATTTAGCTGCCAATGTTGAAGGGGCGAGTTTCCCATTAGCAGGCCAATTTACCAACGGGTACGTGACATTAGGTGGTTCGGGAGCAACCCTTGGTTTTACCTTATTTATGATCTACATTGCTAAATCGAAACAGATGAAAGTATTAGGGAGAGCTGCCATCGTCCCGTCGATTTTCAATATCAATGAACCGATTATTTTCGGGGTGCCGATCATCTATAATCCTTATTTAGCAATTCCTTTCTTGTTAGCACCGATGGCATCCGCCACGATCGCGTATTTTGCCACAAGGATGGAATTGATTCGTCCCATGATCGCCAATATTCCTTTCCCAACACCCGTTGGACTTGGTGGTTTTATTGGCACCGGTGGAGACTGGCGTGCAGGCGTCGTTGCCATTGTTTGTGCAGTTGTTTCTTTCTTGATCTATTTTCCATTTGCGAAGTTTTATGACACAAAATTGCTGAAAGAAGAACAAGAAGCCGCATAAGACGAGCAGTTGGGGAAACAGCAAGTAGCTACATTATCTCTATAGAAAAAACAATCGTCCCTTTGCAGTTGAGGGGATAACTGTTTTTGCGATGTCCCTTCTTTTTCATGGTAAAATAAAGAAAAGCAAATCGAGGAGGGTCTTTTATGAAGTATGAATGGCGCAAACTAGAAAAAGAGCTTTATCTTCCCAAAAAACCAACAGTGATCGAGGTGCCAACGTATCAATTTATCAGTTTGAGCGGCAGCGGCGATCCGAATCGTCCTGAATTCAGCGAAGAAATAGCCGCTTTATATACGATTTCTTATTCACTCAGGATGGGGTTAAAAAAAGGAGCTTTTGGCAATGAACCCTTTGAATACACGGTCTTTCCTTTAGAAGGTGTGTGGACCTCTCTGACAAAGCCAGAGGGTGCCATCAACAAAGAAGAATTGATCTATAAAATCATGATTCGCCAACCAGAGCCAGTCACGGAAACACTGTTTCAAGAACAGCTCTTGGCAGTCAAAGAGAAGAAAGACAATCCAAATCTAGAGAAGCTCATCTTTGAACGTTATGAAGAAGGACTGTGTCTGCAAGCAATGCATACAGGCTCTTTTGATACTGAAGCGGAAACATTTGCGCAAATGAAGGAGCTGTTAAAACAAGAACAGTTAGTGATCCGTCCAACGATGGACACGTTCCAGCATCGAGAAATCTATTTGTCTGATCCGCGAAAAGACTCACCAGATAAAGCCAAAACCGTCCTGCGATGGGCAGTAGAATCAGAAGGTGGGATTCAGTGAATAAAAACTATTTAAGCATCGACATCGGCGGCACGAAAATCAAATCGGCTGTCATTGATCGCTCGGGGAATATTCTGACACGAGGACGGATGGATACGCCGAAAAGTCTTGCGGAATTTTTGACGGGGATTGAAACGATCGTTGAGGACGTTCATGGAAGCATTCGGGGCATTGCGGTTAGTACCCCGGGAAAAGTCAACCCAGAGACAGGGACAATCTCGTTTGGCGGGGCATTGCCTTTTTTAGATGGGGTCTCCTTAAAACAGCTGCTGGCAAAGTACCAAGTGCCGCTGGCTTTGACCAACGATGGCAAAGCAGCCGCATTAGCTGAATGGTGGCTAGGAAACCTTAAAGGGATTCAAAACGGAGCTGCCATAACATTAGGTACTGGTTTGGGCGGTGGCGTAATCGTTGAGGGAAAACTGATCCAAGGTGCACATTTTCAAACCGGGGAATTAAGTTTTCTACTAAATGCCACTAAGAGAAGCGATGCTCCAGAAAACGCTGAGCAACCAAATAATCAGGGATTGACCCTGCAGCAATTGGCAGGTTTTAGCGGTTCAGCGGTCGCCATGATTCGCCGCAGCGCCCAACTGCTAGGCTTAGCTGATCTTGCGGATGGTGAAGCAGTTTTTGACGCCATCAATCAGAAAGAGCCACAGGTCTGGGCGCTGTTTACAGCGTATTGCCGAGAAATCGCGTGTGTCATGCTCAATGTTCAAGCCGTGATCGACTTAGAGCGCTTCGTGATTGGCGGTGGCATCAGTGCCCAAGCGATCGTGGTGGAAGAAATCGACCGTCAGTATCAGCAACTGCTAGCTAGTTTACCGATTTTGCAGCAGACTTTGACGAAGCCGGAGATCCAAGCGTGCAAATTTCAAAACGATGCAAACTTATTAGGGGCACTCTATCATTTCTTTTTGGAACATGAGATGAAATAAAATAGACCAAAAAACTGCCGCGAACCAACGATTCGCGACAGTTTTTTTAGGCATTTTTCTTGGTGTCTTTGTCTTCGTCACCTAGGTAATCTTTGCTAGTGAAGGCACTGTGGAAGTATTTGCCTTCTTGACCGTAATAGCGGTTATAGCGCTGCTTGAATTTGCGGAACACGTAAACGACAAGAACTTTTAGCAGACAATAAATTGGAATCCCGAAAATCACCCCAACGATCCCCATCAAATCACCCATCACTAATAAAACAACCAGAATCGTAATAGGATGAATTTTCAATCGGTCACCCATCACACGGGGCACGACTAAATCCCCATGAAGCAACTGTACAGCAAACCAAGCAATCAAAAATTTAACCAACATCCCGGTGGAGTCTTGTGCGGCAATGAAAAGTCCCGGGAAAAAGACGATAAAAGGACCAATATAGGGGATGATGCAAAGCAGACCAGCGGCGATCGCCAGAATACTGGCATACTCTAAGCCAATCAATAGGAAAACGACCCAATAGATCGCCCCTAAAATCAAGGAAGAAATGATTTGTCCTTTCAAAAAGGCACCGACTTGTATGTCAGAGATCTTGACGATTTCATTAAAGTCTTTGCGAAAACGTGGTGGCACTAACGAGAGAACTGAAAAATAAAACTTGTTGGGGTTGCGCAATAAGAAAAAGGCAATGATCGGTCCCGTAAACAAAGCGATGAACAAGGTCGAAATCGTTGAAAACAAACTGCTGAGCCCAGCAGCACCAGTTTCCCAATAGTCTCCAATAAAACTCATGATGTTGTTGGTAATATTTTGCAATGTGTCTGTAATTTGTGCCATCTCATCTTGAAACGGGGTATTTTCTAAAAAGGCGGTCGCGTTTTTCTCAAAGTCACTGACCAAACTCGGTAAGCTGTTGATCAGATCGGTGGTTTGCTGCTCCAAAATCGGGTAAAGCTGGAAACCAGCAAAGACGATCAATAAAAGAATCAAAAGATAGATCCCAGCAATCGAAACACTGCGGGGAATTTTTTTCGATTCCAATTTATCGACTACCGGGTTAAACAGATAGTAAAGGATCAGCCCAAATAAAAAGGGTGGGATAATAGCTGTAAGTATGGCTGAAAAGGGTGTAAATAAAAAAGAAATCTGATTTAGCAAAAAGACAGCAACTGCCGACAAGGTAATCAGTCCTAAGACATAATAGCTTGTTTTGCCGCCTAAAAAGTGGATCAATCGGTTATTTTTCATAATAAGCCTCGCTTTCTTAGCTACATTATAACGAAAGACCCCTATTCTGTAAAAAAACAACGTACCTTTTGAAAAAACTACGCTCATATTCTCAATATCTTTATAATGAAAGAATATCTTTGATAAGGGGTTAACTGATGGCATCTTTCTTCAAAGCAGGCCAAAAATGCTCCCGTGTTTACAACACAGGAGCGAAAAGAATTATTTGCGCACTGTCGTCAAGGTACAGCGACCAACGGCTGTTTTTAACCCGCTAGCTAACCAAATAGTGGCTTGCCAAGTTTGGATACGAGCGCCGATACGATCAGGACTAGCTTCTACGATCAGGGTTCCTTCTTGAGCGGCGGCTAGATGGTTGACTTGTAGGTCAACGCCGGCGGCGAAGGCTTCTTCTTGAGCCAAAGCTTGATTGGCGCCGATGCTGCAGGCAGTCTCGATCAAAACGCCGTTAATGCCACCGTGAACGAGACCAAAAGGCTGTTTGTGCTGTTCTTTGATTGGCATCCGTAAACGAACAAAATCGGCTGTTGCTGCTTCTACTTCGATTTCTAAAGCTTCTAGTAAGTTCATTTTTTGCTCCTTTTTCTAAGAAAGTTACCATGATTATAGCACGAGTTTTGGTAGAAATAGCCGAAGTTCTAAGAAAGACAGCAACAGGTGGAGAAGTCTTAAGAAATTCCCTTAAACAAAGCAATTTCTAACGAAAAGCGACTAGATATGTGTATAATAGAGCTATGTGAATTGAGGAGGAACAAGTAATGAGAGAATGGAAAACCTTAAAAGAGTACGATGAAATTTTATTTGAACAACATGGAAAAGTGGCGAAAATCACGATCAACCGCCCAGAAGTCCACAATGCGTTTACACCAAAAACGGTGTTTGAAATGATTGATGCGTTTTCAATCAGTCGCGATGAACCAGGCATCGGCGTGATTATTTTGACAGGCGCCGGCGACAAAGCCTTTTGTTCAGGCGGAGACCAAAAAGTCCGTGGTCACGGTGGCTATGTTGGGGAAGATCAGGTTCCTCGCTTAAACGTATTGGATCTGCAACGCTTGATCCGCACGTTGCCAAAACCGGTGATCGCCATGGTCAAAGGCTGGTCGATCGGCGGCGGGAATGTTTTACAATTAGTTTGTGATTTAACGATTGCCGCTGACAATGCTAAATTTGGTCAAACAGGACCAAATGTCGGTAGTTTTGATGGTGGCTATGGTTCGGGCTATCTTGCACGGACGATCGGACATAAAAAAGCCAAGGAAGTTTGGTTCATGACAAAACAATATACTGCCGAAGAAGCATTGGCAATGAACTGGATCAATACGGTCGTTCCTCTTGATCGAGTAGAAGATGAAACGATGGAATGGGCCGAAACGATGCTGCAAAAGAGCCCGTTGGCGTTACGTATGATCAAAGCATCAATGAATGCCGATACGGACGGATTAGCTGGCATTCAGCAATTGGCCGGCGATGCGACCTTATTGTATTACACGATGGATGAAGCCAAAGAAGGTCGTGACGCGTTTAAAGAAAAACGTCAACCAGACTTCGACCAATTCCCTAAATTCCCATAATGACTGGGAGTTGGCTGCAAAGGCAAGCACAACTTCATCCAGAACGACCAGCTTTTTATTGGCATGAAAAAAGCTGGTCGTTTGCTGCCTTGCAAAAAGAGGTTTATGCTTATGCTGCTTATTATCAAGCCCAATTCGTTGTTCTGCCAAACCGGGCAGCCCTTTTTAGCAATAACTCCCCTGAAATGGTCTTTACGATCCTTGCTTTGTGGGAGTTGGGGATCGAAGTCCAGCTGTTGAATACGCGATTGACAGCCGCTGAAATCACCTTCCAATTGCAAGATGCCCACTGCGACTGGGTGATCACGGCGGATCAGGCAGCGGTCCCGGGTGTTCGCAGCCTGACCTTTGGACAAGCGATGGAACAGGCGAAGGCTCTTGCCAGTTCTTTTGATCCTTCGTTTGTTCCTAATAAAGCAATCTATCAAGCAGAACAAGTAGCTTCGATTATGTATACATCCGGTACGACGGGCAATCCCAAGGGTGTGCCGCAAACCTTTAGGAATCATCTAGCAAGTGCCGAAGCGACTCAAAAGAACTTAACGATCACTAGTGAGGATTGTTGGCTTTGTGCAGTTCCGCTGTATCATATCAGTGGATTATCAATTCTCTTGCGTTCCTTGCGACTTGGAATGAGTGTTCGTTTGTATGAGCGCTTTGATGCTGGAGAAATGGCGAAAGATCTTGAGGCAGGAAAAGGGACGATCGTTTCTTTGGTGGCGAAAATGTTGACAGATTTGTTGCCATTGGTGCCCCAACAAGGCTTTGATTCGTTGCGTTATGTACTGCTAGGCGGCGGGCCCATTGCCAAAAGTATATTGGAAAAATGCCAGCAAAAACAGCTTTCTGTGATCCAATCCTATGGGATGACAGAAACCTGTTCACAAGTGGTGGCATTGCCGCCAGAAAAAGCTTCAGAAAAAATCGGCTCCTCAGGGGTTCCCCTGCAAGGTGTCCATCTACGAATTGCGGTTGATGCGAAAATGGCAGATCATCGGACTGCTGAAAGTACCCAGTCGATCGGAGAGATCCAACTGCAAGGACCGGCGATCACGACCCGTTACTTAAACGATCGCAGTCCACAGCAGTGGGACCAAGAGGGCTGGTTTGCCACAGGAGATCTAGGGTATCTTGATCAAGAGGGCTTTTTGTATGTAGTCAGTCGTGCAAGCGAACTGATCATATCTGGTGGAGAAAACATCTATCCTGCAGAAGTGGAGCAAGCCTTGTTGCAGCATCCAGCGGTCAAAGAGGCAGCTGTGGTGGGGGAACCAGACGAGGAGTGGGGACAATCTGTCGCGGCTTATTTAACGTTAAATGAGTCCGTCCGACTCCAAGCCTTGTTGGATACATTAGAAGGGCAGATCGCCCATTATAAATTTCCGCGCCGTTTTTATCACGTGCGAGAAATGCCGCGCACAGCAAGCGGCAAACTTTTAAAACGGCTATTGCTGAGTGAAGAAAGAGTGAACTACATTGAACAGCAAATCATCAAGTAATTATGAAGCAGCGATCGCTGCCGGGAAAATCTATTTGAGTGAGTATCAGCCTTTAAAAAGGTGTGACTTACTGGCTCTTTATGCAGCGGCACAAGAATATCAAGGGGAACGCTATTTCTGGCGTACCCCTGATGAAACGACTAGTCTGGTAGGGTTGGGTTGGTTAGCCACTTTTTCGCAACCCAAACTTGCAGACTTTTCAGAAGTCCGCTCTCTCTTAAAGCAAGCCCATTATCAACCAGAGGCACCTTTGCAGGCGCAGTTGGTTGGTGGTTTTGCTTTTGATGAACAGGCAGAAGTCAGTCAGGATTGGGCTGAGCTAGGTGCCGGTCTCTTTGCGTTGCCAGAAATACTGGTCAGCAAAACTGATGATCAGTGTGGCGTCGTTTATACAGTAGCCGCTTCTTCCGAGGAACAACGACAACAAAAAGTCGCTGCCTTACAGGAAAAAGTCGCAAGCTGGTTGAATGCCAACCCGGACAAGAGTCTTGTAGCAGAAACGCCTGCTTTTCAGGCACAAGAGGAACTAGAGGTGCCCCAATGGCTGCAAGCGGTCGAAGAGACAGTGGCAGCCATTCGCTCGACTGAAACACCGTTGAAAAAAGTGGTTCTGGCCAGGAGAATGAAGATAGAAACGAAGCAGTCGATCATTAGTGCTGGGGTGTTGCAACGGTTGGCGCAACAGCAGCCGAATACCTATCTTTTTGCCATCGAACATGGGGGCCATGTTTTTGCTGGTGCGACGCCAGAACGCTTGCTAAAAGCAACTGTCGATCAGTTTGAAACGGTAAGTATCGCAGGTTCCGCGCCAAGAGGCAAAACCAAAGAAGAAGATGAGGCACTGGCACAAGCCCTCTTAGCGGACGCAAAAAATACCCATGAACATCAAGTAGTTGTCGATCGCTTGGAAACGGCATTGGCTACTTTGTTAGCTGACGGTTTTCAATCAGAAGCCCGCTCCGTCATCAAAAATCGTGACATTCAGCATTTGTTTGTTCCTTTAGCAGGGCAAAGAAAAGCAGGAGTCAACTTTCTGAGCGCCGTGCAAAAACTACACCCGACCCCAGCATTGGGGGGAGAACCGAAAGAAGCAGCCGTCTCTTGGATTCGTACCCATGAACCAGCCAGCAGAGGGATGTACGGTGGACCGATCGGTTGGTTGGGTATTCAAGAAGATATTGGCGAGTTTGCAGTGGCCATCCGCTCAGGATTCTTTAGCGGCAATCAAGCAACGCTG
This sequence comes from Enterococcus sp. AZ149, assembly GCF_051714285.1. NCBI lineage: Bacteria > Bacillati > Bacillota > Bacilli > Lactobacillales > Enterococcaceae > Enterococcus > Enterococcus sp. AZ149. The sequence continues at coordinate 2,677,841 of NZ_JBIORO010000001.1, read as the reverse complement.
TATGCAGGCTGTGGGATCGTTGCCGATTCAGATGCGGAATCCGAACGTCAAGAAACACGGTTAAAATTTCAACCGATGAGGAGAGGGATCTTAGGAGATGAATAACCAGACAGTCATGACAGACTATTTATTAGCGGCAATCCAAGGACTAAAAGCAGCGGGTGCGAAGCGAGCGGTTATTAGTCCCGGTTCACGCTCAACGCCATTGGCGCTACTATTGCATCGTGATCCTGAGATCACCTGTATGGTGGCTGTCGATGAACGTTCGGCTGCTTTTTTTGCTTTAGGGATGTCCAAAGTTGATCTCCAACCGACGATCTTACTGTGTACCTCTGGAACTGCAGCAGCCAATTATTATCCAGCAATTTGTGAAGCAGAGGCCACCAACTTGCCATTGATCGTCTTAACGGCTGATCGCCCGCCAGAACTGCGGGGCGTTGGGGCGCCACAAGCAATGGACCAACAGAATTTGTATGCCTCTCACGTCAAAAAGATGGTAGAGATGACGGTGCCAGAAAACGATCCTGCTTTGTTGCGTTATAGTTTTTGGCAAGCTACAACTTGCACGATCGAAGCGCAAAAACAGCCGAAAGGCCCGGTCCAAATCAACTTTCCATTACGGGAGCCGCTGTTGCCTGACTTTAGTCGCCAATGCAGTATTCAGCAAGACGTGAGCTATCTGGCACCACAACAAGAGCTGTCAGCAGAGATGATCACCCAGCTAGCCCCTTACTTTGATAAAAAAGGTATTCTGATTGCTGGAGAAAGCCTTACGATCGAAGAAGCGCAGCAGTTGCTGGCTTTTTCAGAGAAATTAGGCTGGCCGATTGTCGGCGATCCATTGACCAATCTGGCGACAGCCGGTACCAAAGTAGGAACATTTATCAGTCAAGCCGATCTTGTTTTCCCGCAATTGACTTCTGCCTTCCAACCAGAAGTGGTCGTGCGTTTTGGTCGCTTACCAGTCACTAAAAATGTCCTATTATGGTTGAACAAAGCAGCGGATACGACGACGTGGCTCTTTGTTGATCCATCGGGGCAGTGGCAAGATCAGCTGCATCGGGCAAACTATTTGATCGAAGCAGCGATCAGCACTTTCGTGGCGGCCATCACCCAGTTGCCGATCGTCAAACATAAGGCGTGGCAACAACAATGGCAAGCACTTCAAGCGCGGGCAGATCAGGTGATTGCTGCAAGTCCGCAGTTGAAACAATGGGATGAGAGCAGCGCTGTGCGCATGCTCCAACAATGTCTACCTGAAGAAGCGCAAATTCTTTTGGCAAACAGCAATGCGATCCGTTTCTTTGATCGCTACGGCAGCAAAACTTCCTCCACTTATCGAGTGTATGGAAATCGGGGCGTCAATGGGATCGACGGCCTTGTCTCGACCGTAGCTGGGATTGCTTCCGCCAGTCAAAAGTCTACCTACTTGTTGATTGGTGATTTAGCGTTGTACCATGATATGAACGGCCTACAACTACTGCGTCAGTATCAATTGCCAATAACGATCATTTTACTGAATAATAACGGTGGTGGGATCTTTTCCTTTTTGTCACAAAACACCTTAGAACCAAACGACTTTGTCCCGCTCTTTGGCACGCCGTTAGACCTTGAGTTTCAAAAAGTGGCGGCCTTATATGAGGCAGATTGGCACACACCGACCTCTTTGCTAGAGTTTCAAACGATTTTAACGGAAACAAGCCAACAGCCGTGCTTTCAAATAATCGAAGTGAAGGGTGAGCAAAAAGATCCGGTTGATACTTGGCAAGCACTGCAACAGCAGTTTAGCGAGGCGGGAGCGCAGCAATGAGGGACACGATAAATGGTGTCAGTTATTTTTATCAGTGGTTGCAACCTTACCGACCAGCCTTACCAACCCTTGTGGCATTGCATGGCTTCACGGGTTCTTCGGAAAGTTTTCGACCGGTTTTTGTAGAGGAAGGTTCTTATAATGTATTGGCTGTCGACTTGATTGGACATGGACGGTCATCGATTTATGTCCATCCCATGCGTTATGAACTTCCTTTACTGGTGGAGGATCTCGCACAGCTTTTAGCGAAGTTAGGGATTGAACGCTATGGTCTTTATGGCTACTCGATGGGGGCACGAATCGCACTTGTCTGGGCAGTCAAGGAACCAGCTGCAGTGACCCATCTTTTGCTTGAGAGTGGTTCCCCCGGGTTGGCTGATCCAGGAGAACGACTCGCTCGTCAGCGGCACGATCGCTGCTTAGGATTGCGCTTACTAAGGGAGCCTTTGGTCGATTTTGTCGATTACTGGCAAGAACTGCCGTTGTTTGCTAGTCAAAAGGAGCTGCCCTTAGTGCAGCAGGCTGCTGTACGCCAAGGACGCTTGCAGCAAAATAAATTTGGCTTGGCAGTAAGCTTGGTTTACGGTGGTACTGGCAAACAGCCAAGCTGTTGGTCGGCACTTCCGCAGCTAGCTTGTGAAATTCTTTATTTAGCGGGGGAAAAAGATTTAAAGTTTCGGAAAATCGCCCACCAAATGAAGCAGCTGCAACCAGAGATGACCATCAAAGTCGTTGCTAATGCTGGACATTGTATCCATTTAGAACAGCCGACACAGGTTCGTCATGAAATCGATCAATGGTTTGTAAAAGGATCGAGGCCACAGTCAGCTGATTGACAAGGAGAGAACGCAATGAAGATTGAGAAAATTGAACGCATCGCCTGTCGCTTGCCCCTCAAACAACCCTTTGTGACAAGTTACGGACATTTAGCAGAAAAAGCCTCTGATCTTTATTTGGTGACGGCAGAGGAGGGAACGGTGGGCATCGGTGAATTGGTCGCTTTTGAGCAGCCAGATTACATTGAAGAAACCCTCTTTTCTGCTCGACAAGTGATTGAAACAGCACTGATCCCATTATTGATTGACCAGGAGATCGAGCATCCGCAAGAAGTTTGGCAATTGTTTCAAACGGTCCAAGGAAACTACATGGCAAAATCGGCTTTGGAAACAGCAATTTGGGATCTATATGGCAAGCAAACGCATCAAAGTGTGAAAGAGCTGTATACCGCGACCCGACCGAGTGTCGCGGTTGGCGTTAGTATCGGCATACAAGACTCTGTCGAAAAACTAATGGCTCTTGTTGCCGCTTATGTCGCCCAAGGGTATCAACGAATCAAGTTAAAAATCAAGCCGGGGCAAGATGTGGCACCCTTGCGAGCGATTCGACAAGCCTTTCCAGAATTGCTTTTGATGGCAGATGCGAACGGAGCCTATCAGAGTGCGCCAGAACGCATTTTGGCACTTGATGACTTAGGCTTGGTGATGATCGAGCAACCCCTTAAGGTACGAGATCTGGTGGGGCACAGTCAGCTACAGCGACAGATGAAGACGCCTCTATGTTTGGATGAAGATATTCGAACGGCAGAAGACGTCGATACCGTCGCAGCACTGGACAGCTGCCGTGCGATCAACCTGAAAATCCCCCGTGTCGGTGGGATCACCGAAGCTTTGCGAATCCTTGATCGATGTCAAACCCATGGACTGCTTGTTTGGTTAGGCGGCATGTTTGAGTCTGGTGTAGGACGAGCCATGAATTTGCAATTTGCGAGTCAAGATATTTTCCATTTCCCCGGGGACCTTTCCGCTTCTGACCGTTACTTTTATGATGATGTCATTACACAGCCTGCAACTTTGCATAAAGGAAAGCTGCTGGTACCTGATGGAGAGGGCTTTGGTATCACGTTAGCTGAAACAAAGCTAAGTCAATATGGGCAACCTAAAGAACGTATCTACTCAAGAAAAGGGTCAGCGAAAGAATAACATCAGCCAAAGAAAAACAGCGAAAGCAAAAGAAACGGCCAGCAGGGAAATCTGCTGGCCGTTTCTTTTGTTTTATTCTGCGTTTTTGAATTCTTTTTCAATTTGTAGTCGTTGGACTTTCATGGTTGCTGTTCGTGGGATATCTTCGTAGTCGCGTAAAATTGGCTGATTGAGGTGAGGGAGATCTTCCACCATTTTCCACCAAGCATCCCAATCCATTTCACGATTTGGCGCTAAAGCAATGATAGGTTGTGGTGAGTTCTCTTTGTCGCGAACGATCACAACTTCGGCAAGGAAGTCTAAATGATCCAGCAAAAGGTCTTCCAAAGCAAGATTGCTTTCAATATTTTTGATCAAGTCCACTTGACGGTCTTTTAAGTAAAGATGTCCCTGATCATCCATCATGCCGTAGTCTCCACTGTCCCACCAAGCGCCATAGACATTGTCAGCAAAACGCTGATCTTCTTTATAATAGGTCAACGCGCGTCCTTTTGAAAGGAAATGGATGTGCCCATCGGTATTGGCTGGCAGCTCGTTGCCCTCTGCATCGGCGATCCGTGCTCTCGTTAAGTCCTCTAGACCAACACCCATATCACGGGCATCGTTGGTAGCAATGCTTTCTAAGGTATGTGCTTTTAGGATCATTGGCCCGCATTCACTTTGACCATAGACTTGCAAAAAGATTGCTTCTTTTGTTGCTGAAGTATTTAAAAAAGTGGCCATTGTTTGGTTGTTGATGGCATCAAAGGTTGAATGGTAATAGCGAATATTGGCGAAAGCATCTGGTTGTTCTTTTGCCACAAAGCTCCATTGGACAAAATTGTTTGGATGAGTTTCCAAAGCGATTGGTGGGTATTCTTTTAGCATGCTTACGACATGAGCGCCGTTGGCATTGGCTAATGGCATCATCGGAAAGCCCATCGCCATCAAGGATGAGATGCCGATATTGAAGCGGGAGTGCACCGGTGAAATATGGAACGCCACTAAATCAGAGTCTGCATTATCAGAGTCTGCCTTGGTGCGATCAATCTTGGTGAAGATCGTTTTTTGCCATTTTGTCCGCCAGCCCATGGAGTTTGCCGAATGACAAATCAATTTTGGAATACCCGTTGTTCCAGAAGTGTGGGTCATATAGGAAATTTGATCCACCGGTAACTCAGTTTGTGCCACGGGTTCCGCTGGTTGTTGCAGCAGACGACGAACAGCAATCTGTTTGTCAGTACTGCTATTTTTCACTTGTGCGACGCGGCCTTCGGTTTCTTCATCAAATAAGATGAATGGATCTTCTAAGCGATCCACAAACACTTCGATGGTTTCAGCAGGGAAATGATAAGAGATCATAGCAGGCACTGCGCCAAGGTAAGAAGCAGCCGTTGCTAATAAATAGGTATCGAATTTTGAAGATTTATAAAGAATGATTTTATCGCCGGCTTGCACGCCTAGTGCAGCAAGTTGGTAAGCACGTTTTAAAATCATTTCATGGCTCGAACGGTAAGTACTACGATAGCCAAGTTCAGGAAATGCTGGCAGCACTTCATCGTGGATGATGGTTGTGTCAGGAAATGCCTCGGCAGCTTCGCGGTAATTGGTGTAAAGATTTAATGGACGATAGTCTAAAATGGTCAAATAGAACACTCCTTTAAAAGTTCGTGAAAAACTTCATTTGATTTCTCCATTTTAGCACAGGAATTTCTCGATACAATAGATTTTCAGTGTTTTTTATTTATTTCTAAAAAATCCTTCCCTCAAAGACTTTCGAAGAATGAATGACTGTGATGTGTTATCATTCATTCCTCGTACTAAGCGGAAAAAGCGCATAATCAACGGGTGTATTTTACTATAAAATCTTCGATTGGGAGCCGGAAATCCAGATAGCGTGCTTCTAATTCTGCACGACTCCAATTCCACCAAGCGATTTCTTGTAAAGCAGTGATCGTTTCTGGATCAAAGCGGTATTTGATCACTTTTGCTGGAACCCCGCCGACGATCGCATAAGGCGGCACATCTTTGGTTACGACTGCGTTTGAGGCGATCACGGCACCATCACCGACGGTCAAACCAGATTGGATCACGGCACCGTGGCCGATCCAGACATCATTGCCAATGACGGTCGTTTTTGCTTTGCGTTTTTCTAAGAAGGACTCGTCCTTTGGCGCAAATCCATAGCCTTCGCCATTATAGGCAAAAAGATGCTGACTAGGGCGTTCATAGGGATGATTGGTGGGGCCGATGCGGACCATCGCTGCGATACTGATAAAACGTCCTAATTGACTGTTCTGAATAAAGCAATATTGCCCCGTATAGGTATAATTGCCGATGGAAGAATGATCAATGTGATTGGCTTCGCCAATTTCGACATAGTCTCCTAAAGTTGTGTCTTGAAGCTGCGAGTCTTTGCCAACGATCGGCTGTTCATCTGGAAAATTTGTGATCGATAGGTGCATAGTAATCATCCTCTCTTGCGTATTGCTATCATTTTACCGCACTTTTTTGTACTATTTGACTAATACGCACTAAAGACAAAAGGAGGTCTGCTTTATGGAGACGATTTATCAGTTAGATAAGATGACCGAAACGATAGGTAAGCGAGCAATCAAAAAAGGATACTCGTTAAAAAATCAAGCGGCCCCAGAGGCGCTGTTTGTACGCAGTTCAACGGTTCCTAACGAATTGATCACACCAGAATTAGCTGTGATCGCTCGCTCAGGAACAGGCACCAATACGATCGATTTGGCACGGTGTACTCAAAATGGCACAGTAGTCTTCAATAGTCCCGGTGTCAATGCCAATGCAGTCAAAGAATTGGTGCTCTCCAATTTGTTTCTCAGCGTTCGCCCCTTATTCAAAGCCATCCAGACGGTAGCCGATTTGCAAGAAGAGCTAACGTCAGGTCAAATTGAAGCAGAAGATGTGTTGAAGGTAGCTGAAGAACGGCGAAAAGAAGTGATCGGCGAAGAATTAGCTGGAAAAACCATCGGTATTTTAGGCTTAGGAGAGATCGGTGAACGGGTGGCAAAAGCCTGTCACCAGTTAGGAATGGAAGTCCTCGGCTATGCCCGTACGAAAAAAGCGGCCCACGATTACGAACAAGTTAGTGACTTGCACGTACTGTTGGCCGAATCAGATTTTGTAGTGGTTTTGCTCCCTTTAAGTCAGGAAACCAAAGGCATGCTGAATCGCCAAACGATTCAGCAGATGAAAAAAAATGCAGTGTTGATGAATTTTGGTCGCGGGGAGATCGTGGAAGAAGCAGCCGTCTTAGAAGCACTAGCCAAAAATCAGCTCAAACAATACATCACCGACTTTCCTAGTGCCGGCTTGATCGGACAACCGAAAGTGTTGTGTTATCCGCATATCGGCGGCAGTACTACCAATGCCTTGGAAAAGGGGGATCACGTAGTTTTTAATCGCATGCATGCCTATTTGCGCGCTGGGACGATTCAAGAATCGGTCAATTTTCCTCATGCAGAGTTGCCTTTTTTGGCACCGTATCGCTTGGCGCTGTTTTATCACGACAAGCCTGGTGCTTTTGCCCCGCTATTGCGGATCATTTCTGAAGCAGGCGTAGATATCGATAATTTGGCGAGTGAGAGAAAAGCCGGAGTCGCCTATACCTTGATTGATCTTGATGAGACAAATGAAATACTGCTGCAAGATCTACAAAAGCAGATACAGCAAGAAACAGCGATCATCCGTGCCCGCTTGATCAAAAATTCGCGAACCAGTGAATAGTTGCCACCAACAATGTTTCTTGTTATGATGAAAAAAAAGTAAAGGAAGTTCATCATGACGAATAAGTTTCAAGATAAAAAGAAGGTCGCTTTGCCTCGTTATCAGCAGATTGCCGTAGCGATCGCGGAACGAATCGTTGAAAATCGCTACCAAGTTGGGCAAAAGATCCATGCACGCTCAACATTAGCCAGCAATTTCAATGTCTCTCCTGAAACAGCCCGCAAAGCGATCAATGTATTAGTTGATTTAGAAATCATGGACGTCCGTCATGGCAGCGGCGCCTATATTGCTTCAAAGGAAAAAGCACAGGCCTTTGTGGAACAATACCAAGATGTGCAGTCGATCCAAGAAATTAGACAAGATATTTTAGACAGTGTGGAGCGGCAGCAGCAAGAGCTGGATAATTTTTCTGACTTGTTGAACACGCTAGTGCAGCAAACCAAAAAGGTACACCACATGAGTCCGTTTGTGCCCTTTGAGCTTCAGTTGACGGTACAAGCGCAGCATTTGGAAAAAAGTATCAATGAATTGAATATTTGGCAAGCCACAGGGGCGACGATCATCGCAATCCAAACAACCGAAGAATTGTTGTTGTCACCAGGACCTTATGCGAAATTCAGTGCAGGCAATACGATTTATTTTGTCGGAAATGAACTGGCGTTGCAGCGCATGACCAATTTCTTCTATCCAACGGACCATTCAGCGTAATTCTTTTTCCTGATTCCCATGCTTTTTTTGCAAAAGAAAAAGCATTGGGAAATTTTTTTTGACAAAGTGACCACATCTTGTTAAGATAGTATGGTCACTTTCGTGAAATTTTTCAGAAAAAGGAGTATTAATCATTTGAGTAAAGTTAAAGTGGAACACTTAACCAAAATCTTCGGTAAGAAAAAGCAGCAAGCTCTTGCCATGGTCAAAGAACAACGCAGCAAAAACGAGATTTTAGAAAAAACAGGTGCCACCGTCGGGGTCTATGATGTGAACTTTGAAGTCAACGAAGGCGAGATTTTCGTCATCATGGGCCTTTCTGGAAGCGGGAAGTCAACATTGATTCGACTATTGAATCGATTGATCGAGCCGTCTGGCGGAGATATTTACATAGATGGCGTAGATGTTGCCAAAATGAGTAAAGAAGAACTGCGAGAAGTTCGTCGTCACAAAATCAACATGGTTTTCCAAAGCTTTGGCCTTTTCCCTCATCGGACGATTTTAGAGAACACCGAATATGGACTAGAAGTCCGTGGGGTCTCGAAAGAAGAACGAACAGCGAAAGCGGAAAAAGCGTTAGAAAACTCAGGATTGCTTTCTTTTAAAGACCAATATCCTGACCAGCTGTCTGGAGGGATGCAACAGCGTGTGGGACTTGCCCGTGCGTTAGCCAATGATCCAGAGATCCTCTTGATGGACGAAGCCTTTTCAGCACTCGATCCGCTGATTCGCCGTGAAATGCAAGATGAACTTTTAGAACTACAAGCCAATGTTCAAAAAACGATCATCTTTATCACCCATGATTTGAACGAGGCCTTGCGGATCGGTGACCGGATCGCTTTAATGAAAGATGGTCAGATCATGCAGATCGGTACAGGAGAAGATATTTTGACGAATCCTGCCAACCAATACGTGCGTGATTTCGTGGAAGATGTCGATCGTTCCAAAGTCTTGACTGCGCAAAACATCATGGTTCCAGCATTGACGACGAACATCGAGATCGATGGACCAAGCGTAGCATTGAACCGGATGCGGAAAGAAGAAGTCAGCATGTTGTTAGCCGTCGACAAACGTCGTCACCTAAAAGGAAGCTTGACAGCCGAGTCTGCTCGTGAGGCGCGGAAAAACAATCTGACCTTGAAGGAAGTTATTGATAAAAATGTTAAAAAGATTGATAAAGATATGCTGGTAACGGATATCTTCAATTTGATCTATGATTCGCCTACACCTTTAGCCGTGGTAGAAAACGATCGTTTGATCGGAGTCGTGATCCGCGGAAGCGTGATTGAAGCGTTGGCTGAGACCGATTCAGCCTCTCTAGCAGAGGAAGGGGTAGTGACAAATGGATAATTTCTTACAACATACGATTCCGGTGGCTGATTGGGTCGAAAACTTTACTGATTGGCTAACAGGAACTTTCAGTGGATTGTTTTCAGCCTTACAGTCTTTCGGACAATTTATCATGGACGCTATTACAAATGTATTATTGTTTGTACCACCGTTGTTAATGATCGTCTTATTGACGGCTGCTGCCTTTTTCGTTTCACGCAAAAAATTCGGCTTGCCAGCCTTTACTTTTGTTGGGTTGCTGTTCATCTATAACCAAGGGTTATGGACAGACTTGATGAACACCGTGACGTTGGTCTTGTTGTCAAGTTTGGTTTCGATCATCATTGGGATTCCACTAGGGATCTTAATGGCGAAAAGCGAAAAAGCGCAAAGCATCGTGACGCCAATCTTAGACTTTATGCAAACGATGCCTGGTTTCGTTTATTTGATTCCTGCGGTTGCTTTCTTTGGGATCGGCATGGTTCCTGGGGTCTTTGCCTCAGTGATCTTTGCTCTACCACCAACCGTTCGGATGACGAACTTAGGGATTCGCCAAATTTCTCGTGAATTGGTAGAAGCCTCTGATTCCTTCGGTGGGACTGGCTGGCAAAAACTGATCAAATTAGAATTGCCACTAGCCAAAAGCACTATTTTGGCTGGGGTCAACCAAACCACGATGCTGGCATTATCAATGGTCGTGATCGCGTCAATGATCGGTGCTCCTGGGTTAGGGCGCGGCGTCTTGTCCGCCTTGCAACGAGCACAAGTCGGTAACGGATTTGTCAGTGGGGTATCCTTAGTTATTTTGGCGATCATCATGGATCGCTTTACCCAGAATTTGAATCGTTCGGCACATCAAAAAGCAGCCAGCAAGACAAGTCGCAAACAAAAACGTCTTTTTGGCGGGATTGCTGCAGCGGCAGTCGTTGCTTTGATTGGCGCATCGTTTGCCTTTGGAAATGTTTCTGACAGCAAAGGCACGGTGAACTTGGCGTATGTCGAATGGGATACGGAAGTCGCATCTACCCATGTGGTGGCAGAAGTCTTGTCGCAAATGGGCTACGAAGTCAACACGACGCCTTTGGATAATGCCATCATGTGGGAATCGGTGGCAAAAGGGGAAGTTGACGGGATGGTTGCTGCTTGGCTGCCATCTACGCATCAATCCCAGTATGAACAGTACCAAGATCAAGTCGAGAACTTAGGTCCTAACTTAGAAGGGGCAAAACTGGGGATCGTTGTCCCAAGCTATATGGATGTAGATTCCATCGCAGACCTTTCTGACGAAGCTGGAAAAACCATCACTGGTATCGAACCAGGCGCTGGTGTCGTAAATGCAGCGGAAAATACGGTTGCAACGTATGACAACCTTTCCGATTGGAATGTCGCTACCTCTTCTTCTGGAGCGATGACAGTGGCATTGGGCCAAGCCATCAAGAACCAAGATGAGATCGTTATTACTGGTTGGTCTCCACATTGGATGTTTGCGAAATATGATCTGAAATATCTGGATGATCCAGAAGGAACAATGGGTGAAGCAGAAAGCATCAATACTGTTGTACGTCAAGGATTAGCAGATGACATGCCAGAAGTTTACGAAGTACTTGATCGTTTCAACTGGACACAGGAAGATATGGAAGAAGTCATGTTAGCAATCAATGACGGAACATCAGCCGAAGATGCAGCCAAAGATTGGGTAGCCAATCACCCAGAAGAAGTTGCTGCTTGGACGAACTAACTTCTTTCAAATAAGTGTATTAAATCTTCAATCGATTTTAATGTTGAGTTAGCACACATCCGAAAGTGGATGTGTGCTTTTTTTGATCGTTTATTTGCTGCACAAACTTCAGGTATAAAGAAAATGAAAGAATAATGGCCGACGATTTTTGACAAGAGATAGCAAAAAATGGCAAGTCAATGGAATCGCTCGTGTAAGAAAATAGGAAAGCAAGTGTTTCAAAATCTTATAAAAGTTCGTTCATCAACTTATACAAATTCACGGGGACTTCTATAAAATGAGAGAGAAGGAAGTCGAGTGCATAGAGAAGGAATTAGGAGGGATTGAATGACAGCTTATTTATTTTGTCATTTCACTGGCGAGCAAAAAATGGTGAGCAAGTATACTTTAGTGTAAGCAAGGATGGATTGACTTTTACAGATTTAAATCAAGGCCATCCCGTTTTGAAAAGTGATCTTGGGGAAAAAGGAGTCAGAGATCCTTTTCTGGTTAAGGGGAAGGACACGTATTATCTCATTGCGACAGATTTGCGTATTGAAAAGGGACTTGGCTGGGCACATGCTCAAACCAATGGTAGCCGCCAGATGGTTATCTGGTCATCAACGGATCTTGTGTATTGGACAAACCCATGGACCGCAACGATTGCTCCAGAAGGTGCAGGGAATTTGTGGGCGCCAGAGGCAATTTATGACGCAGAAAAAGAGACATTTTTTGTCTATTTTGCTGCAAAGGTTAATGGAAAACATAAGATTTATTCTGTTTCTACTATGGATTTTCAGACGTTTACTGAGCCTGTGCTATTTATTGAAAAAACGATGGATGTGATCGATACAACGATTGTTTTTAGTCAGGGGTATTATTATCGTTTTACAAAAAACGAAGAAAATAGTCGCATTTTTTTAGATCGCAGTCAACAGCTGACAGGAGACTATCAGGAAGTAACTTCTGAATACCTCGCTCAATTAGAAGGGGTTGAAGGACCGCAAGTGTACCAATTACCTGATGGCAAATGGGCGCTGATCGTAGATCACTTTAAAAAAGGCACAGGATATGGGATCGCAGTAAGTGATGATCTCACAACAGGCGTTTTCGAACCTGTTTCTGCCTTCGACTTCGGTCAATCTATCAAGCGCCATGGTGGGGTGATCACGATCACAGATGAGGAGTATCAACGACTACTGACCTATTATCAACAAAAAAACCCGGTTTTAGAGGGACTTTATGCTGACCCTGATTTGGTTTCATTTAATGGGAAATTTTACTTATATCCAACATCAGATGGTTTTACGGATTGGTCTGGGACTAGCTTTTCGGTATTTGAATCAGAAGATCTCACTCAGTGGACAAATAAAGGAACGATCCTTGATCTAGCATCCGCTCAGGTGAAGTGGACGATCGGTGGTGCGTGGGCACCCTGTATAGCAGAAAAAGAAGGAACGTTTTATTTTTACTTTACTGGAAAAATGGCGGATGGACGCTCAGGAATCGGTGTCGCTTATGCGGATCATCCAACAGGTCCCTTTATTGCAGATGAGAAACCGCTATTGAGTCCTGATCTTATCGATGACTATGGGTTAAACATGAGTCAAGTCATTGATCCATCTGTTTACGTAGAAGCTGGAAAGTATTATCTATTGTTTGGCAATTCTGCGGGAGGGACTGCTGCCATCGTAGCGTTGGGAGATGACATGCGGACTGTCAAACTTGATACGCTAACAGAATATCAAGGGCTGGAAGATTTTCGAGAAGCCATTACTGTTTTGAAAAAAGATGATTTGTATCACTTTACCTGGTCGGGAGAAGATACCCGCAGTGAAGACTATCATGTGAATTATGGTACCTCATCTTCATTGTATGGACCGATTCAGTATCATTATCCTATCTTACAAAAAAATGTTGAGAAAGGCATTTTAGGAACCGGTCATCACAGCATTTTGGAACATTTTGATCGATATTATATTGCTTATCACAGCTTTGCTGTTCCACTTAGTAAGTATCCAGAAGAAGCCCGCGGATTTCATCGACAGGTTCGCATTTCCCCATTAGATTTTGACAAAACAGGCTATATGAAGCAAGTAGTCGTATAAGAAAAAGGGTGCAGCGATGCATCCTTTTTTGTCTGCAAATTCAGTTAGTTTCTTTTACGAACATTAGAAGGAGCAAGATCATAATGCTTTTTAAATAGTTTACTAAAATAAAAAGGATCATGATAGCCTACTTTTTCTGCGATTTCTTTGACGGTCAAATTGGTATGAAGCAACAGCTCATAGGCATGTTTGAGACGAATCTCGATCAAATATTTAATCGGACTACGACCAGTGATTTTCCGAAAAACTTTTGAAAGTTGGGCAGGACTAATATAAAGCATGTCCGCTAGCATTTCCAAAGTGATGTCTTCTTGATGATGATTTTCCAAATAATAAATCGTATGGTTTACTAGCGTTTGTTTTTGTTTATCTTTTTCAGAAATTACTGACAGGCTATTGTTTGGATCGGAGGGCGTCAAACTTCTTAAAATCAAAGCTAGCATTTCGAGAATGATTCCTTTGCCCATCAAATCGTGATGAATATTATGGCTGTTAAACTCATGGGTCAGCTGCCATGCTTTTTTGAAGAACGCTTCTTGATAAATCCCTAAATTGAGCAGGCGATCTTCATTAGGGAAGGTATTAAAAGGAAGTCCTTCGATCAGAATATTAGAAAGGCCGATATGAAGTTCATGGGATTCCATCCCTGCTGGATGGATTTCGGTATGGGGAAGGCCAGGGTTAAAAAGGAGCGTGTCACCAGTATATAGCCTTGTGCGGGTTTCATTGAATTCGTAATCAACGGTTCCTTCTAATACGATGCTGATCTCAATGAAATCATGATGGTGGTAGCCCCGAAGATTTTTCTTTTTATTCCAAAAGTCAACGACATAAATAATTTCAGGATTAAATATATTCGAATGGATGTGGTACATAGTTCCCTCCTATTACCTACGAAAAAGTAGGCGCTTTTTTTTCTTCATATCATATAATACATGAAAATGAATCGGATAGACTATGTTCTTCATTAAATGTTTTAGTAAAATTAAGTGAAAGAAAGCGATTTCTTTATGTGAGTATTGGTAAAAGGGAGGTTAGGAGTTAAATGGAAAAACGTTTTTTGAATGAATGGCGATTCTCAAAACAAGAAGAAAAAGAAGCATGGAAAAAAGATTTTGATGATTCTATTTGGGAAAAGGTAACGATTCCTCATGATTGGGGTGTCTCTTATCCCTTTGAAAAACATTTTTCAAGCGGAACAGGGTATCTATCCGGAGGAATAGGTTGGTATCGAACCAAACAGCCGCTGCAAGAGTTGGGTGACCTTACGAATAAAGTCGTAAAAATTCATTTTGAAGGTGTTTATAAAAATGCACGGGTTTGGATCAATGGCTATCATATGGGGATTAGACCTTCAGGATATGCTTCATTTTATTATGATTTGACAGAGATTTTAACTTACAATTCGGATGATAGCTTGCTTATTAGTGTCCGTGTCGAGCACACAGATTTGGCAGATTCAAGATGGTATAACGGAAATGGACTCACACGTCCTGTTTCTCTTGAAATTCATGATTCTATTTATATCGACGAATACGGAACGAGTTTTTCAACGCCAAGTGTTACAGAGGGGCAAGCGGAGATCATGATCGAACATCGGCTAGTAAATACCTTAAAACAAGACCGTGTTGTTAGGATCGAACAAGTGCTGGAAAGTTTACAAACGGAAAAAGTGATGAACATAAGTGAGGAAATCCAACTTAACGCAGGGGAACGCCGCACGGTCACATTGAAAGCAAAAATTGAAAAGCCAGAGCTATGGTCACCTGAAGCGCCGAATCTTTATCAGCTACGAACAAAGGTGAGTTTTCAAGATGCGTCCTTAAATAGAATTGAGAGCGTATACAACGAGTATATCGGGATCAGATCCTTTCATTTTGATGCCAATGAGGGCTTTTCTTTAAATGGGCAAAAGCTGAAAATCAAAGGTGTTTGCTTGCACGAAGATGCGGGCTCTTTCGGTACAGCTGTTCCGAGCGAGGTATGGGTACGGCGTTTAATAAAGTTAAAAGAGATGGGGGCAAATGCTATACGAATGGCACACAATCCTCATTCGTTTGCTTTGTATCGTTTGTGCGACACCATGGGATTTTTAGTCTTTGATGAAGCATTTGATGAATGGGAAAATCCTAAAAATAAATGGTGGCAAGGTCATAATGTGTATCCACCCAAGTTAGAAGGAGCAGCAGAACATTTTCCAACTTGGTATGAAAAAGATTTGGAAAATATGATTTTACGCAATCGAAACCATCCATCGATCATTGCTTGGAGCGTTGGCAATGAGATTGATTATCCCAATGATCCATATGCTAGTCCATTGTTTGCTGAAATGACAGGGAATAATGACAATAGCAAACCAGAAGCTGAGCGCATCTATAATCCACATCGACCTGATATGAGAAGGTTACGCACGATAGCCGAAAAGCTGGTCCATTTGAGCAAAACACTCGATCCGACTCGACCAGTTACCTTGGCAGCAGCTTTTCCAGAATTATCTACGAAAATTGGCTTGATCGATCACTTGGATGTCGTTGGCTATAACTACAAAGAACATCTATACGAAGAAGATCATCGCAAATTCCCAGATAAACCTTTTATTGGGAGTGAGAACAGTCACGGGTTTAAAGAATGGCAAACGGCAAACACTCTTCCGTATATCGCTGGACAATTTTTATGGACGGGCATTGATTATTTAGGGGAAGCCCATGGCTGGCCTATTCACGGATCTGGGGCAGGCTTATTGACATTGGCTGGTATTGAAAAGCCTAGTTATTACAAGAGAAAGAGCTGGTGGAGTCAAGAACCGACTGTTTATTTGACAACGATTCCTTACGAGAAAAACAAACGAAGAGCAGAATGGGAACCCACCTATCGAAAATGGTCTTACCCAGCTGAGCAAGAAATTGAAGTAAGGTGTTATACAAATGCAAAAGAGATTCGATTGAAGATTGGCGACTTGGAAGTACCCGATGTTCGTTATGATGATACCTTTGGTTATTATGTTGCACGGATCAACTATCAGCCAAAAAACTTGTCGGTCGAAGCAGTATTTGAAGAAACGATTCTGCATGATGAAATAAAACCCGAAGCAGCGCCAACTGCTTTGGCAGCTATGAATTACGAAATTCCTCAAAGATGGCGGGAGAAATTAGCTGCTACCGATTTAACGCTAGATAAGACCCTTCATCAAATCGAATGCCAAGTCTTGGATTATGCTGAAAATCCGATAGCAGCAGAAGTGATGGTCTATCTAGAAGTCGAAAATGGGACATTATTAGGTTTGGAGAATGGTGATCTAGCAGATACTACCGCTTATACAGAGTCATTCCGTAGAACGATGCAAGGAAAGTTGCTTTGCTTTGTAGCAGGAGAGCGCAAGAAAGAGACAGTTGTGACGCTGCGCTCACCTGGACTACCAGATACACGATTGATTCTAGAGAATAGAGAGGGAAGTACATGATAAAAAAGCGGACACTCCTTATTCCTTTGGTCTTATTGAGTATACTGACAGCGTGTGGAACGGTCGAGGAAAATACACAGAAAGAAAAAGAGCCAGAGACAGATGAAGTCATTGATACGGCGATGATCACCTTAAATACGGCAGAAACCTACCAGACAATTGAAAGCTTTGGCGCAAGTGGTGCTTGGTGGAGTCAAGATGTTGGTGGCTGGATCGAAGAAGAAACAGCAGAACTTTCGAAGCGAGAATATATCGCAGAATTATTATTTGATCCGCTTGAAGGGATTGGCTTGACGTCTTATCGCTACAACTTAGGCGCCGGAAGTACGTTACAAAATAGTCCTCGCATTGAAGATCCCTGGCGACGAGCAGAAAACTTTGAAGAAGGACCCGAAGTCTATGATTGGTCGAAGGATGAAAATGCACGATGGATGCTGAAAACAGCGGTTGATTATGGAATTGATGATATCTATTTATTCGTCAATAGTCCATTGACGAGGCTAACGAAAAATGGTTCTGCGTATGGTGATCAGCTGGAAGAAAAACGCAGTAATCTAGCTCCTGAGAATTATCAAGCATTTGCCAACTACGTCTATGATGTAACGGAACACTTCTTAAAAGAAGACATTCCCGTCACGCATGTGTCGCCAATCAATGAACCACAATGGGATTGGACTGGTGGTCAGGAGGGAACCTACTACGATCCAGCTGAAGTAGTCGCACTCTTAGAGGTATTTATTGAAGAAAAACAAAAAAGACCAGAGCTGAAACAAATAGCGCTATCGATGCCTGAATTAGGAGAATGGGCAAACACCAGCAAGGAATATTTCGAAGCAATCATCGAAAATGATACATTGATGAATTACTTTGACACGTGGGAAGTCCATTCATATTGGACAACTAACGTCGAGAAAATGAATTTTAAAGAGTGGTTAGAAGAAAAGGAAATCGATGTTACCTTAAAAATGTCTGAGTGGACAGAAATGATCAATGGTCGCGACTACACTATGGATTCTGCCCTAAATTTAGCCAACGAGATACACGATGATTTAACGATCCTTGATGTGGTTGCTTGGCAATATTGGATCGCAGTCAGTAGTTACGATTATCGGGATGGTCTGATCTATGTAAACTTAGGTTCAAAAGAAATTATTCCGACAAAAAGACTTTGGGGAATGGGGAATTTCAGCAAGTTTATTCGACCAGGGTACACGAGAGTTTCCGCAATCAGCGACGACAAAGAGGTGAATGTCGTAAGCTTTTTGGGAAAAAATGAAGCAAACGAAGAAGAACTTATTACAGTGCTTATCAATAACAGTTTTCAGGAAAAAGAGATTGATCTTCAAGGAGTCGGATTTGGTGAAATCATCAGCTATACGACAGATGGTGAATCTGATTTAGAAGAGCAGAGCATCACTTCTCAGGAACTGACAATCCCTCGGCAATCGATCGTTACCTTGAAGAGCGTTACAACGAATGAATAAGAAAAGGGGAAATGGCTATGAACTTTGGGAAAATTGCTAAAACATCTTTATTGGCGTCTTCAGTAGTCTTATTTGTTGCTTGTGGGCAAGAAAACAACAATAATGATTCGGATGGAGAAATCACAACGATCCAGTTTTATACGTGGGGAGGTGAAGGTGACCTTCCCATCTATGAGCCACGCATCAAAGCCTTTGAGGAAGCGAATCCTGACATAAAAGTAGACTTCGTTCAAGTGCCAAGTGATTATGACACCAAACTGCAAACAATGTATGCCGGAAATGAAGCACCTGACGTTGTCCAAGTGGCAGAAAATGGGCAAAACTTTGCTTCTAAGGGATTGTTTATTGATCTTTCAGAATATATTGAGGAATCATCGATTGACGTAGAAAGCAATTGGGGGGAGGCAATAACCCAATATACCTATGATGGCCAACCATTTGGTTTGCCGGATAGAGGGGGCCCGGAAATTCTTTACTACAATAAAGACTTATTTGATGAAGCAGGGATCGAATACCCGACAAATGATTGGACGATTGAAGAATACACAGCTGCTGCCGAAAAATTAACAAAAATAGAAAACGGCGAAACGGTTCAGTATGGTGCTAGTGGAATGGATTGGGTGCCAAACTGGGGAGTATTTATCAAGTCCAATGGTGGTTCCCTTGTGGAAAATAATGAGGTTGTGATCAATTCTCCCGAAAACTTAGAAGTTCTTACTTGGTTTAATAATCTATACCAAGACGGTTATGTTGGCACATATGAATTTTATGAATCTGTTGCGCAGTCTGGTGCGGATTCAATGTTCTCACAAGGTAGAATTGGTATGTTGACGACAGGATTTTGGAATATTGGCAACTTCACACAACTGGATGATTTAAATTTTGATATTGCACCGATGCCTTTCTTCAATGAAAAAGTTACATGGCCTTTCGGAAGTGCCTTAGCGATTTCTAAGCAATCGACCAAACAAGATGCCGCCTTTCGATTCATTGAATATATGACGAGCGAAGAAGCACAAAAAATTCTTGGTGAAAGTTTAGTGGATTCTCCTGCCAATATCAAAGTATTGAACTCTGAAGAATTTACCAATAGACAAGTAAATGGGAAAGATCTTCGCTTGGACGTCGTAGGAATCTCGACAGAACGTGTTGTGATCGATGGTATTTTCGAAGGTCCTTACTACGGAGAACTGACCGGTGAGTTCAGTAATCAAGTAAAAGAAATGCTCCTTGGCCGTTTAACACCAGAAGAAGCGCTTGAGAAAATGCAAGAATCTGGCGAAAAAATCATGGAACAATATTAATTCAGAGAAAGGATAGCTTAGGGAAGAAAAAATTTTCTTCCTTAAGCACCTTAGTTAAGGAGGGTTTCCTATTGGACATTTCAGCGACACAACTTCAACTAAATCAAAAAAAGCGTAAGCGGACTCAGTCCCGCTGGTTTTTTGCCTTTGTTTCACCTTGGATCATTGGGTTTGTTTGTTTTACCATCGGACCAATGATTTTTTCGATCATCATGAGTTTTACTGATTGGGATATGTTTTCGGAATTTAATTTTATCGGATTTGATAACTATCTGCGTCTTTTTAAGGATGATATTTTTTTAAAAGCTTTAGCAAATACTTTTCAATATACCTTGATCAGTGTTCCAATCAATTTGTTACTTTCATTAGGTATGGCTTATTTATTGAGCTTTCATTTGAAAGGGATGCGTGTTTTTCGTACCATCTATTACTTACCCTCCATTGTACCAATCGTTGCGAGCACGATGCTGTTTACCCGTTTGCTTTCTTCCAAAGGACTAGTCAACCAGGCACTAGCCTTATTTGGTATCGACGGACCAGTTTGGCTGTTGAGTAAGGACCATGTGCTTTGGAGCTTCGTATTCCTTTCTCTATGGGGTGTCGGTGGAACAATGATTTTGATGTTGTCTGCTATCAATAGTGTGGGGGAAGAAATGTATGAATCGGCACTTCTTGATGGTGCATCCAGATTCAGGATGTTTATTAGTATAACCATTCCCCAAATTTCGCCGATTTTATTTTTCAACCTGATTACCGGAGTCATTGGCTCCCTTCAAACCTTTACTCAAGTATATATGATGACCGGTGGTGGGCCTGATTATGCCAGCGAAATGATTGTTCCGTACCTTTATCGAAATGCCTTTTCATTTTATCGGATGGGCTATGCTTCGGCAATGGCTTGGGTGTTGTTTATGATCGTGATGGTCTTATCCTTGATCGTGCTTAAGAGCTCAAGCTTATGGGTATTTTATGAAGAGGAGGTGAAGTAAGTGTTAGATAAAAATCTATCCAAAGTATCTAAATTATTGATCTATCTGACCTTGATTTTGTTTGCGGGAATTTTGATCATTCCATTCGTTTATATGATTTCGATTGCACTAGCTTCGCCGGAGTCAAATATCAAAGAACAGTTCACTTTACTGCCGATGGAATTCTATTTGTCCAATTTCACCAATTTGTTTAGAGATTCCTTTTCAGGAGAGCGACCAATCTTGTTGTGGTTTTTCAACACGATGCTGATTGTCGTTCTTAGCATTGTTGGACAAATTATTTCTTCGACACTGGTTGCTTTTGGCTTTGCCCGAATGAAGTATAAACATAAAAATAAATTGTTTCTATTGGTATTAGGAACAATGATGTTACCAGGTCAAATCACCTTGATTCCTGTGTTTTTGATTTTTAGAAACTTAGGTCTTTATAACACTCTTTGGCCACTGATCATCCCGCAATTCTTTGGCTCTGCCTATAATATCTTTTTTACTCGCCAATTTATTACGGCGATTCCGGGAAACTTATTTGAAGCGGCAGAAATGGATGGTTTAGGACCATTTAGATCCTTTACCAAAATAGTCTTACCTTTGATCAAACCAGCGATGGCTGCCATTGCTATTTTTACCTTTAACTTTGCTTGGAGCGACATCATGGGTCCTTTGATCTATGTATCAGATACGAGCAAAATGACCTTAGCTTTAGGCGCACAATCTATGTCCGCCACCTCCAATCCAGCGGGTACCGTCAATATGTCGATGTTAATGGTAATGTCATTGCTGCTGACACTTCCACAGATCGTTATCTATTTCTTAGGACAAAAATATTTGTTCCAAATCAATTTGGGGATTGGCAATAGCGGGACAAAATAAGTTGAAGAGCTTATGAAAAAACTGACGATCGCATATAGAAAAATAGAGTTACAAGGAGCGACAGATGGAAAAAAATATTCGACAACCGGAGATCAATCAAAAAGATAGCTACAAACTGTTTCATCATCTATCTTATTTAAATTATATTATCTATACTTTTCTAGGGACGCTGCTGTTTTGGTTGTTCAATTTACCCCTTCTTTTTTTATTGCTAACAATGGAAATCAAACTTAGCACCTTACCATTGTTTCTCCTGTCCTTCTTGCCAGTAGCCCCAGCTTTTACAGCGTTACTCATCTATTTGAAAGAAGCAAAGGAGAAAGATGGTACCCCAAAAGTATTTTTATTGGCCTATCGCAGGAAATTTAAGCATAGTCTTCTAGGGTGGCTTCCTGTTTTAGTCGTTATTGGGTTATGTAGTGCAAATTTATTGTTACTGAGGGTCACGATCCAAATCACTGAATTGAAATGGCTAAATCTGTTTCTGCTGATCGTCGCCTTGACGTTTGCGATCAACTATTTTTTAGTGGTCGCAACGGCACCGTCTCTTTCAATCAAGGAAGCTCTTTTGCTTAATCTCCAATTATTTATTTTGAAATCCAGCCGATATATGTTAAGTTTTATGATCATCATTAGTAGTTGGCTGCTGTTAGCCTTGGTTCCAATTTATCTGGCATTATTTGGCGTAGGGCTGATTGCCATCTTATTATTACTGAACTTTGCG
This sequence comes from Enterococcus sp. AZ149, assembly GCF_051714285.1. Taxonomy (NCBI): domain Bacteria; kingdom Bacillati; phylum Bacillota; class Bacilli; order Lactobacillales; family Enterococcaceae; genus Enterococcus; species Enterococcus sp. AZ149. The sequence continues at coordinate 2,655,627 of NZ_JBIORO010000001.1, read as the reverse complement.
CCAGTCATGGAGTTTGCGCGAAAGCATTCGGTTCGTTGAGCAACAAAAAATCACCTGATCATGGAGCAACCTCGAACAGTTAGACCAAAACTCTAACGAGTCGAGGTAGCTTCAGTATGCGTTTTATCAGGTGATTTTTAGGTTAAGCAAAACGATGAAAAATCGGCTGCATCTGTTCAAACGTACAGAGTTCAGTAAATCCTAATGATCGTAAAAGATCTTGTCCCTCTTTGATTTGAAACCCGAGCTGCTCTGGTTTATGACTGTCGCTGCCGATGGTTAGCACGCTTCCCCCCAAGTCACGATAAAGCTTGAGGATCTCGATCGATGGCGTATACCCATTGATTCCGTAACGGTGGGAAGAGGTATTCAGTTCAATGCCTTTGCCATCTTTGATCACGACTTTCAAGATCTCTGCGATTTGTTCTTTCGTTTGTTTAAAAGCGTCCTTCTCTTTATCTAAATAACGACGAATCAAATCCATATGAGCTAAGACGGAATACTCTTTATATGTCGTGACCAGCTGATACATTTCATCATAATAGCGCTCGTAGCATTCCTGTTGGCTGCGTCCTTTTTGAAATTCTCCGGTCCAAAATTCTTGATCGTCTACCTGATGAACGGAAAGTAAAATGAAGTCAAAGGGATGCGAATGATAAAGACGGGTAAATTGTGGGATCGTGTGCATTTGCATCCCAAATTCCAGCCCAGTTTTTAGCTTGATTTGGTCACTGTATGTTTCCTTTAAGCGTGCCAGTTCGGTAAAATACAAGTCGTAGTAGACATTTTTTACGACTTTATTGGCTCCGACGAGGTACGCATCCGTCGCTTGCCAGTCTTCTTTGACCCCATAATCCACATGATCGGTAAAGCAGATTTCTGCTAAGCCTAGGTTAATGGCGTCTTTGACTACATCTTCCATCAAATACCAAGAATCATCGCTGTAATCACTATGAACGTGATAGTCTGTAAAAATCATGGCGTCTCCTTTTGTTTCGTTATTTTTGCTGCTTCTGCCAGTCTGCTCGTTTTTGATAATAAAGCTGGGCGGCCGTTTCCCAATGCTCTTTGTCAGTCGGCTGAATCTCACGGATCAGACGGGCTGGATTGCCGCCGACGATCGTATTCGGCGGCACATCTTTTGTGACGACGGAACCAGCAGCGACGATGGCATGTTTGCCGATCGTGACACCTGGTAAAATCGTACTATTGCCCCCAATCCAAACGTAATCTTCGACGGTGATCGGTAGACCAAATTCCAAATCTTGACTGCGGATCACAGAATCGATCGGATGGCCGGCTGTATAGAAGCTGACCCGTGGTCCCACCATCACATGATCGCCAATCAAAATCTTATTGACATCTAAAAAAATGCAATCCATATTGGCATAAAAGTGATCACCAATCTCAACATGGCGACCATAGTCGACAAAAAGGGGTGGTTGGACAAAGCAATGCTGCCCAAATTTGCCAAAGAGTGCTTTTTCTTTGGCGATGATTCCTTCTCGGTCATCGACTGGTAAAAGGTTGATTTCCTGGGCACGTTTTTTCCCCTCCGCTGAGCCATTCTCAGGGAGAATACCGGTAGCTTGATACAGTTGACCAGCCAACATCGCTTGATAATCAAAATCTTCTTTCATTGCAAAATCCTTTCTAAGACGTTAAATCGTCGGTGGTTAATTCAATCAAATTGCCTTCGGGGTCTTGGACAACTGCTTCATAATAGCCATCGCCTGTCGTACGAGGACCATTTAAAAGAGGGTAGCCATCTTCAACAAACCGTTGAGCGTATCGATCAACGTCAGCTTGATCACCTACTGCAATCGCAAGGTGAGTGTAGCCTAAGCTCTCACTGACACGAGGGCTTAAAAATTTCTTGGTCGTTAATTCTAACCGACTTCCAGAATCAAAGGTCAAAAAATAGGACTGAAAGCCTGTTTTCGGATTATGATATTTTTGGTTGCTGACCGCCTGAAAGTAGGTTTCATAAAATGTTCTCATTTTTTCTAAATCATTGACATATAGTGCGATGTGTTCAATTTTCATTATTGACAACTCCTTTAATACGCAACATGCGTCGTTCTTTCTTCGTTCCTTTTTGAACTTAGTAAACTTTGTTTAATAAGTTGCTTCTATTATACCTTTGTTAACAAAATTAATAAAGGTATATTCCCAGCTTTTTATCTGTTAAAATAGGAGCGTTGAGGGGGAGAAAAATGAAAGCTTATCAGCCAACGACCATTAAATTACATAATCAGGCAGTATTGCTGGATTTGCTAAAACAGCAGCAAGCGCCTATGACCAAGCGCCAATTGGCAGATGCCTCTCAATTAAGCGTGGTAACAATCAACAAGTTGCTTCCTGAATTGATTGAAAAGCAGCTACTTTTGACGACGGATCAACCGCAACGAACGGGGGGACGTCAAGCTGCGGCTTACCAGTACAATGCGCAACGGACACTGCTGTTGATCATTCAGTTTATCGAAGAAGACCAGCAGATCGTGATTCGTTTTTCAGTTGTTGATCTCGTGGGGAACATTTTGCATCATGAGCAGTCAGCAGAGGGCCGATTGCCGCAGTTCTTGCAAGTGATTCGTCAGATAAAACAGGAATACCCGAAAATCAGCTTGGCAGTCGTGGGGATTCCGGGTGTGGAAATTGCTGGAAGACTGAAGATCATGGATGCTCCAGCATTTAAGGACATGGCGCTAGGGGAATTGATTGAAAAGGAGATCGCTGTAAAAGCGCTTATTGAGAATGACGTGAATGCTGCGGTATTTCATTTTAAAGAAGAGAAAAAAATCGTGGCTGGCATTTATTTTCCAAAAAATTATCCACCAGGTGCGGGACTGGTCATCGACCAACAGCTCTTTAAAGGAGCCAACCATTTAAGTGGCGAAATCAAGCATTTGCCGCATCTTTACAAAGTTTCTTACCCTTTGGCAACAGAGGCGATCCAAGAGCAAGTGACTGCCACTCTTCAAGCGATCGTGGCAGTCACGGACCCGCATCAAGTCATTTTGTTTTTGCCCTCTGAGTGGCAGGCGCTTGTGCCGCGCTCTTTTTTGGAAAAGCAGCTGGCAGCAGTGTTTCATTATGGCGTCTTACCAAAGTTACACTTTTCAGATCGGTTTTCAGAAAACTATTTGGCTGGGTTGATCACGATGGGAATCGAAGCAGCGGGCTTAGGGCTTTGATTCGCAGCATTTAACTGGTACTGAGGACAAAAACTGCCGCTGCTTCCTTTATCAGAAGCAGTGGCAGTTTTTTTGAAAATACGAGAACTCACAGTTTAGCGAGTTTCTGTGCTTTTTCGGTATTCGCAAAATGCAGTTTGGCATATTTGCCCAATAGTGCTATGCCACCTTGCTGCAGTAATTTTGCGGCAACTTGGTCAGCAGCTGCGTGGGCGCCAGAAGGCAAGCGCATACCGACTTCTTTGGAGGCTGCCTCTAATTCATCCAAAAAGACTGTACGACATAAAATAGAGGCTGCCGCTACTGCTAGATGATATTGTTCACCTTTCGTCGCAAAATAGAGCTTTTCGGTAACCGCTGCTTGTTCCGATTTTAAATAAGTGCGATAATTTTTTTCGCTTGTGAACTGATCGATCAAAATGGCATCTGGTGTCTCAGGAGCAATCTTTTGCAAAAGCAAACGAATGGCTTGATTATGCAAAGCAACTTTCATTCGGACCGTGTTGTATTTTGGTTGGATCTCGTTGTATTTGCTGGGTGTAACAGTGAGCAATTGGTAAGGAACCAATTCTTTGATTTTCGGCGCCATCTTACGGATCTCTGGATCTGTCAGCATTTTTGAGTCCTTGACACCTAAGGCTTTCAGCTGTGGCAATTGCTCTTTTTTGGCATAGACGGCACAGACCACCAAAGGACCGAAATAACTGCCGTTGCCGACCTCGTCACTGCCGACGACGCTTTTTTCGCTAAATCCTGCTGGCAACGCAGTGGTTGAAACAGTCGCTTTTTTCTTATCCGGTACAGCACTTGCCGTATCGCCCCATAAGGAAGCTTCTTTTTCAGCAGTCGCTCCTTGAAACATGACTTTTCCAGACGTATAAGCAGTGATCGTCGTTGGCCCTTTTTTGGCGACAAACACTGTATAAGGAACTTTCTTAGCCAGCAGTTCTCGTTGGTAAAATTGCTGCATCTTTTGGATAGTTGAAGTTGGTACTTTGATAACGATCGTACTCATTTGATTCCTCCTGTTTTTTTGTCTTTTCTTAGGTAGACAAAAGGATACTTTAAGATTTTACCATACTTCTTATTCTTTTTTACTAAGACGATCAGCAAACAAACGATTGGCATGGAAATTCATAAGAAAATCACGTATAATAGTTAAGAGTTTGCGACACATGTTCAATAAGTGATAGAATAGAGCAGAATGTAAGCAATGGGAGGAAATATTCCTATGACGGAGCAAAAGAAACGCTATAAAGCAGTTATCGCGAATCAAAGTTACACGATTATTGGACGCGAAAGCAAAGAACACATGGATATGGTGACAAGATTGGTCAATGACCAACTGCTTGAGATCATGCAATTATCGCCACAAACCGATCAAGAACAAGCGTCGATCTTATTAGCGATCAACGCTGTTTCCGACCAGCTGAAAAAACAAGAACAGCTTTTGGTTCTACAAAAAAAAGTGGACGAGTTGCGGGGACAAGCCATTAAAGCAACGGAGCTTGAGAATCGCATCAAGCGGATCGAAGCAATCGAATCCGAAGCACGGAAAGTTCTCGATGAGACAGGTCGCAGTGATGTGGAGATCCATAATCATGTGGAAGCACAACAGATCTTAAATGAACAAAGGAAACGAAAAATTCAAGAAAAGACAGCCCATGGGTAGTGCGGCGTAGAAAGGATTCCTAAATGATTGGATTATTTGTCTTGGTTTTGTTGTTGGCAGCCTTTTACGGCGGCGCGCGGCGCGGAACCAGTTTACAATTGGTCTCAGTTTTGGGCTATTTGCTCTCTTTTTTCTTTGCAGTTGCGAATTACCAAGAAATTGCGAAAAAAATTGAGCTCTATGTTCCTTATATGTCAGTAACGGCGGATTCAAAGTTAAAATACTACGATATGGAACTGGCTTTAGATTTAGACAAAGCCTATTATGCGGCCATCGCTTTTGTGATGGTACTCTTTGCTGGTTGGCTGATCACCAAACTATTAGTGATTTTTGCAGACAGTTTGCGTTACAAACGCCTACGTTTTTTAGGCGGCTATGACTGGGCAGTTGCGGGTGTTTTGAATGTCATCTTGATGTATATCAATTTGTATATGTTTTTCATGATTCTCTCAATGATCCCGTTTGCCACGATTCAAAATCTGTTTGAAACGAGCGGAACTGCGAATTTCATCGTTGATCGGTCACCGATTCTCTCAGATTACTTCTATCGATTGTGGATCACAGATGTGATTGGGTAAAAAGCAGGCAGATGGTTGCAGAGCCATTCTGCCTTTTTCTTAGGAACAAAAAGTTAAAACAAAGCAGGTGAGAAAAGAATGAATACTAAGATCCTTGATGTTTTAGGATTTGAACAAGTAAAGAGTCAAATCGGTCAGTATATCGTAACAGCCCAAGGAAAAGAAGCCTTAGCAAAGCTTGTGCCATCAAGTGATGCGCAAGTCATTTCCTCTTGGCTAGCAGAAACAGAAGACGCGATCAAGATCCAGCGTTTAAGAGGCGGAATCCCTGTACCAAAAATTGAGAATATTCGTCCCCAAATGAAACGGATCGAAATCGGCGCAGATTTAAACGGCGTTGAATTGGCACAAGTTGCCCGCGTCTTATCAACTACGCAGGAATTGAAACGCTTTTTTGCTGATTTGTCTGAAAGTGAGATTGAATTTTCCCGCTTGTATCACTGGGAAGAACAGTTGGTTTCTTTACCAACCTTGAATCGTCGCTTGAAAGAAGCTATCGATGAGGATGGCCGAGTCACAGACGATGCCTCTCCAGCACTTCGGGGAATTCGTCAATCGATCCGACGAGCAGAACGGACGATCCGTGAGACATTGGATGGCATCGTCCGAGGTGGCAATGCAAAGTATCTAAGTGATACGATCGTAACCATGCGAAATGAGCGTTATGTGATTCCAGTCAAACAAGAATACCGAGGTGTTTTCGGCGGCGTGGTTCACGACCAAAGTTCATCTGGTCAAACCTTGTTTATCGAACCGAAACAAGTAGTGGAACAAAATAACCGCTTGCGTCAGCATCAAATTGCGGAACGGGACGAAATCACTCGTATTTTGGCGGAATTATCAGCAGAGTTAGCTCCGTACCAAAGAGAGATCCTCCATAATGCATATGTGATCGGAATCATGGATTTCATGAATGCCAAGGCTCGTTTTGGGAAAGAGATGAAGGCAATCGTACCAGCGATCAATCAAGATAACCATGTCTTTTTTAAAAAAGCACGTCATCCATTGATCGATCAAGAAAAAGTCGTTCCTAACGATATTACGATTGGAAAAGACTATCAAGCTGTTGTCATTACTGGGCCGAATACCGGCGGAAAAACCATCACCTTAAAAACATTAGGGCTATTGCAGATCATGGGCCAAGCCGGCTTACCAATCTTGGCAGAAGAAGAAAGCCAAATGGGGATCTTCAATGAGATTTTTGCGGACATTGGTGATGAACAATCCATTGAGCAAAGTCTATCGACCTTTTCTTCACATATGACAACGATCGTTGATGTGTTGAAAAAAGTCGACGAAACAAGTCTGGTGCTTTTTGATGAACTAGGTGCTGGGACCGATCCCCAAGAAGGGGCAGCACTAGCAATTGCGATTCTGGACGAACTTGGGGCTAAGTCGGCTTATGTCATGGCGACGACCCATTATCCAGAATTGAAAGTTTATGGCTATAACCGATCCAATACGATCAACGCCTCTATGGAGTTTGATGTCGATACCTTAAGTCCGACCTATCGCTTGTTGATCGGGGTTCCGGGACGAAGCAATGCGTTTGAGATTTCGAAAAGACTTGGCTTGCCAGAGACGATCATTGATCAAGCCAAAGAGATCATGGACGGAGAAAGCCAAGACCTGAATGAAATGATCGCTGATTTAGAAAATCGAAGAAAAATGACGGAAACCGAGTATCTGGAAGTTCGTCATCATGTAAAAGAAGCAGCCCGCTTGCACCAAGAATTAGAAGCAGCTTACAGTTATTTCTTTGAAGAACGCGAAAAAGAATTGGCAAAAGCCCGTCAAAAAGCCAATCAAATCGTAGAAGAGGCTAAAGAGGAATCTGAAAAAATCATTGCCGATATTCGTAAAATGCAGTTAGCCGGCGGTCAAACGAAGGTCAAAGAACACGAACTGATCGACGCGCGCACCAAGCTATCAGGACTGCAGCAAGAAGAACATCTGCAAAAAAACAAGGTTCTGCAAAAAGCCAAAGCAGCCAAGACGCTGAAAGAAGGAGACGAGGTACTCGTAACTTCTTATGGGCAGCGTGGGGTACTGTTGAAAAAAGCCGGTAAAAATCAGTGGCAAGTCCAAATCGGCATTCTGAAAATGAATTTGCCAGAAACAGATCTCCAACCAGCAGCGCCAGTGAAGGAGCCTACACAGCGTATCGTTAATACGATTCGTTCTGCTGACAGCAGTCCAGTGGTCAATCAGTTGGATTTACGCGGCAAGCGGTACGAAGAAGCCCTCAATGAAGTGGATCAGTATTTGGATGCAGCAATTTTGGCAGGCTATCCGCAGGTGACGATCGTTCACGGTAAAGGAACTGGCGCATTGCGTCAAGGGATCACTGACTACCTAAAAAATCATCGCTCGGTGAAAAGTTTTGAATTTGCGCCAGCAAACCAAGGGGGCAATGGAGCGACCATTGTGAAGTTTAACTAAACGTTAAGAACCCTTACCTTTTGTAAGCAGACGATTTTAAAAAACTTACGATACGTGGTATACTTTTTTTAGTTTTAAAAATGGAGGGGAAGTACGATGGCAAAAGAAATAACCGATAAAACTTTTTCAGAAGAAACCGATAAAGGCTTAGTCCTTATTGATTTTTGGGCAACTTGGTGTGGCCCTTGTCGTATGCAAGCACCGATCTTGGAACAATTAGCGAATGAATATGAGGAAGACGAATTGAAGATCGTGAAAATGGATGTGGATGAAAATCCTGAAACACCTGCTTCATTCGGGATCATGTCTATTCCTACTTTGTTGTTGAAAAAAGACGGTCAAGTCGTTGATAAAGCAATTGGGGTGCATACAAAAGATCAATTGAAAGCTTTAGTTGCGGAACATATGTAATAGAATAAGTGTTTTTGAAGCAATAGCCGAAAGAGGCTATTGCTTTTTTGTTTTTGGGAGGTTTTTTTTAGATATTTCTTTCGGCAGTGGTATACTTAAAGTGGGGAGTGGCACTAAAAAATATCTCGTTTATATAGTAAGAAAGTGATACCAAAATAGGATTAAAGGGGGAATAAAAATGAAAAAGTTGAAACGCGGGTTATTTCAAGGCGTTGCGATTGTTGGGGTACTGGTCGCACCCTTCGTAGGAACGATCACACAAGTCTATGCAGCAAATGAAGGAGATTCGACAACAGCTTCTTTCGCTGCGCAAGAGACGACGTCAGAAAGTTTCTCAGAAGAAAGCGCAGCATCATCTCAAGAGGCCAGCACTGAAAGTATAGAGTCAAGTTCGACAACAGAGTCCTCATCAACGTCTACCTCTTCATCAGAAACAACGTCAAGTACTGGCACGGCTACGACTGAGACCAGTCAGACCGAGGCCACCCAAGACTCATCTACTCAATCGACGGAAGAAACTTCGGAAGAACCAGAACTTGGGAACATTGATGTTGAACCAGTTGCAGATAAAAACCAATATGTAAAAATCAAGCCGGTCGTAGCAACGGATCCAGAAACACACAAAATCCTTTACCGTTTTGAGAAGGATCAATTGATCGAACAAGGAACGATCGATGAATTAGCTGGCAAGGTATACCGTAGTGTCAAACGGTATCAAGATACCGATAAGCAGACCTATCTTGAAATTCGCGACGATCGAAAGGTTATCGGTGTCGTAGCAGAAGCAGCAGTGAAAGTTGCCGGCGGAACCTTCAAAACCGAGAAGAAATATGCAACCATCACAAGTGCGAAAGAACCGATTTGGCAAGATGTGTTTTTAGATAAAAAAACGAGCACCTCTTCAAGCATTAATGGTCAAACCTTTGAAATCAAAGAAATATTCACGACGAATAATAACGTAGCCTATTACGCATTGTATTCAAATAAAAATGTTCTCATCGGTTGGATAAAAGCCGCCGGTGTTAAGTTAGCGACAACTCCTGGTGGTGCATGGCAGTCTGAATCAAAATATGCCACGATCATCAGCGGGAATTATACGCTATGGCAAAATTTTAATTGGACAGCGAAGAAAGGAACGACAGCCGCTTTAAATGGCAAAACAGTCAAAGTTACTGGGAAATATCGTCACTTGAATGGGTCGACGTACTATTCCCTTTATACAAATAACAATAAATGGCTAGGCTATATCAATGCCTCGGGTGTTAAGTTAACGACGGATGCACAAGGTGCCTATCAATCCTACGGAAAATATGTGACATTGACCAAGAAAAATTACACGATTTGGGGGGATTTCCGTTGGTCGAGTAAGAAAAATACTACAACGAAATTAGCGGGAAAAACCTATCTTGCAAAAGGAAGATATAACCATGTCAATGGCGGTGTCTACTTGTCCCTTTATGATGCTAACGGAAAATGGATCGGCTACTTAAATGCCGATGCAGCAACGGTTGCCAACAATCAAGGCGGTACTTGGCAAAGTGAAAAACGCACAGTCCGCCTAAAAAGTAAGAATTATACCTTATGGCAAGATTTAGCTTTTGCGAAGAAAAAAGGCAGCAGCGCTGATTATATGAACAAGAATATTCAAGTTACTGGGAAATATCAACATTTCAACGGCTCCACCTACTATTCACTTTATCTCAATAACAAGTGGCTGGGTTACATCAATGCAAGTGGGGTGACTAATGCCCATACGATCACCTCTCAAAGCAACATTAGCCGCTACGTGGTCGTCAAGAATGGGGATGGCAATTTCTTTGAAAAAGCTGATCCAAATAGTACGAAACTTGGGAAAAAGAGTGCCTACAAAGGGTATATGGCACAAGCGACCAAACTAGCAAAAACGAGTGATGGCAACTACCTGTATCTCGTTTCGCCAGCCGGTCGAATCGGTTGGGTCAAGGAAAATCAAACCACAAATGTAAATAGTAACTTTTGGATGTATACTACTGGAGGAAAATATCCTTCATTAAACGTTCAAAACTTAAATATTGAAGTATCCATCAGCAAACAGCGGGTTTATATCAAATCAGGGAATAAAGTGATTTATACGATGCTTTGCTCGACCGGTGCCTTCAATACACCAACACCTTTAGGGAATTTTCGCATCCAAGCAGAAAAAGGCTTAGCTTTTTCAGGAGCCGCCTACTACCGTTCCTTTAAAGACCATGGGGTCTATTTATTCCATACGATCCCAACGAGTATCGCTTGGTCCACCAATGCTTTTAGTTCCGTTGAAGGACGAAAATTAGGCACTCGGGCTTCTCATGGCTGTATTCGATTAGCAGTGCCGGATGCCAAATGGTTTTACTATAACATGCCTTATAATACGCCCGTCAAAATTGCTAATTAATGATCAAAAGTCGTTTCCGTCAACGGAGACGGCTTTTATTTTCCAAAAAAAAAAGATTGACGCTGGCTATATCATTCGATAATATATCATTAAGTGATATAGTTAGTGGGATGGAGGAATCAAATGGATGAGGCATTGACAGATTCAACCTATTTGATTTTATTAGCGCTTTTAAAGCCAAAACATGGGTATGTCATTATGAAACAAATCCATGAGCTAAGCCAAGGAACATTTGAGATTGGCCCCGCGACGATGTATACGATTTTGAAAAAGCTGACGAAAAAGGGGTGGATCGATTTAGAAGAAAGCGTCGATCGAAAAAAAATCTATCAGATCACACCAGAAGGAAGACAGGTTCTGGAGAAAGATATTCAGCGACGCAAACTATTTTATCAAATCGGAGAACAGGTCTTCGAAGCGTTAGGAGGGGAACAAGATGGGCATCAATAAGAAATATCTTCTTTCTCTTGGAGTCGCCTATTATCCGGAAAAGGAAATGGTTCGTTTACAAAAACAAGCGTCAATGGGCTGGCATTTTGTGAAGATGAATCGGTTAGGGTTTTTGAAGTTTATCAAAGGAAAATCGGAAACGACCAAATATGCAGTGGACTTTTTCGAAGGAGATCCTTCTGAGATCGTTGATTACCTAGCGATGTATCAAGCTGGGGGCTGGACCTATATCAGCAATTATAAAGATCGGTATTTTTATTTTAAAGCATCTCCGGATACACCAGCGATTTTCAGCGATCAAGAAAGCTATCAAGAACGAATCGATAATGAGACGCGCTATTTGATGAAAAAATCGATTCTATTTTCAGTGGTCAGTTTAGCAATTTTAGCAGTGATTTATTTTTCCATTCGTTATTTCAATATTCGTACAAATCCCTTTTGGTCCTTTGGGCTAGGATTGATTACTGGGCTAGTATTTATTCCGATAGGGGTAGGATTGACCACGATTTTGATGAAATTTTTATACAAAAATCGAGCAAGTTATTACAATGAACCAGAGAAACTGGCGAAACGCCAACGGGTGATCCGCGACTCTATCATCTTGATGGTTGCAGGAGCAATCGTTGGTGCCATTATCGGTTTTTTCTTTAGTGACATATTTTATTAGACAGGGAAGGTGAGCATGTGTTAGAAGCAAAACAGCTAGTAAAAACATTTGGGGATTATACAGCAGTCGATCAATTGTCCTTTACCATCAATGATGGTCAGATTATGGGATTAATTGGTCAAAACGGAGCAGGAAAAACGACGACATTCCGATTGATCTTGGATTTTTTGAAAGCCGATCAAGGAGAAGTATTATGGGATGGTCACAAAATTAGTGAAAAAGAATACAATCTTATTGGCTATCTGCCAGAAGAACGCGGCTTGTATCCAAAAGTCACGATTGAAGATCAATTAATCTACTTCGCGCGTTTACGTGGCAAAAAGAAAGAAGACATCGTACCCAAAATCGACTATTGGATGGACAAGTTTAAAGTCAAAGGCAAGAAAACTGATAAAGTCAAATCTTTATCAAAAGGAAATCAGCAAAAAGTTCAGCTAATTTCAACGTTGATCCATGAACCAAAATTAGTGATTCTAGATGAACCGTTTAGTGGCTTAGACCCAGTCAACGCGGAACTGTTGAAAAACGGGATCATTGAACTGAAAAAAAATGGCTCTTGTGTCATCTTCTCCAGTCATAATATGGATAACGTAGAAAAAATCTGTGACCACTTGATTATGCTAAGGGATGGTCAAACTGTCTTAAACGGAAAGGTCCATGAAATTCGTGAATCCTTTGGACGGACGAAAGTTTATTTGGAGTCTAATTTGACGAAAGAACAGCTTTTGGCAGTGGCAGGTGTTGAGGAAGTCATTGCCAGAGAAGACGGCAGCTATGATATTACGATCGCTGATCCTGCAGTAGGAAAAACCTTATTTGATTTAGCGACGGCGGATGGTTATATCCCTATGTTCAATCAACAACCGCCAACGTTAGAAGAAATCTTTAAGCGGAAGGCAGGAAAAACAAATGAATAAGTTTTGGGTAATCGCATTAGATGTTTATAAGAAAAATATCAAATCAATTTCGTTTTTGATTATGATATTGGTTCCATTCATTGCAATGGGCGGATTTTATCTGATTAGTTACTTTGCCGATGGTATGAGCAGTGTGGATAAAATTGTCGTTTATGCGAATGAACCAGCCATTGCGCAGACCTTTGTGGAGCAAAGTAGCGATGATTATGAATTTGAAGTTGTGGAAAGCGAAGAACAAGGACAACAACAGTTGGCTGACAAAGATGCTGATGCCTTGTTAGTTATTACTGCTTCAGGGGATACGCTGCAAGGGGAATTATTAAGCGAGTCCTCGATGGGGCAAGCTTTAGAGCTGACGATCCAACAATTATTGACGGGCTTGCAGTCATCCTTTCGAGCTAGCGAGCTTGGTTTGACTGCTGAGCAAGTGGCAGTTCTTAGTGAAGTTGCACCACTTGACCGGCAAAAAGTTTCCTTCAGTGAAGGTGGCGAAATGACCTATGGAGAAGATAATACCGCGATGCAAGCAGCAGTTAGTACCATCGCAACAATCGTTCTCTTTTTCTTTATCATCACTTACGCACAAATCATTGCGCAAGAAATTGCTTCTGAAAAAGGAACGCGCATTATGGAAGTCATTTTGTCTAGTACGCGAGCACAAACCCATTACTACGCCAAATTAACTGGGGTGATCATGGTTGCAGCGACCCAGCTAGTTGCGTATGTTGCGATTTTTGGCGGGAGTTATTTCTGGATCAAGGACAACTCCATGGTAAAAGACTTATTGGCAAGTTTTTCATCAGATGGCATTTTTGGTCCTTTCCTCGTGTTTGCGATCGTTTTCGTCTTCTTAGGAATCTTGATCTATTCTGTCTTGTCAGCCCTTTGCGGGTCGTTAGTGAACAAAGCAGAAGATACGGCGAAAGCCATTATTCCAGTGACGTATCTTTCGTTGGGCGGGTATATGCTAGGAATCGTACTAGGCGGTATGGATCCGCATAACGTTGTTTTACGAGTAACTTCTTATATCCCATTCTTGTCCTCGTATATTATGCCAGTACGGCTTGCTAATGATACAGTGGGGATTGGCGGAGCGTTGATTTCAGTAGGGATCCTTGCTGTTACCACGATCGTCCTGATGCTGGTTTCTGCAAAAATGTACAAATCAAATGTCTTGATCTATAACGACAATGGCATCTTGGCAACGTTGAAACAATCACTGGTGTTAATGAAAAATGAGAAATAAACAAAACGCCCGATCCTTTTTGTGATCGGGCGTTTTTTATTGGCTAGCATCTAGAAAACAAGGTGCAGGCCTTTAGAATTCCTGCACAAAAAAGTCGAAGATCGATTGCTCAGAAGGCAGCTTGTGAGCGGCTAGCTCAGGATGCCATTGAATGCCTAAGATCGGTGCGCCATAGGCGGTGGATTCAATGGCTTCAACAACACCATCAGGAGCGGTGGCGGTCACATTGAAATCATCTGCAACTGTTTTGACTGCTTGGTGATGAAAAGAATTGACTTGATAGGTTGTGCCTAAAAGAGCAGCCAAACGACTGTCTGCCTTGATTTCCACCCGATGTGTAGGGAATTGAAAGAACGTTGGTAATTGCACGTGTTTGATCGTTGGGTGATCGATCAAAGAGAGATCTTGGTACAAACTCCCACCAAATGCGACATTTAGTAACTGCATGCCGCGGCAGATTCCAAAGATGGGTTTGTTTTGAGCCACTGCTTCTTTGATCAATGCCAATTCAAAGACATCACGATCAGGATGAATGCCTTGAATCAAAGGATGAGGATCTTCGCCATAATGATCAGGGGAGACATCATGACCACCGGCTAACAAGAGTTTATCGATTTTGCTGATGTAAGTCGCAGCATCTTCCACGACACCCATTGGTAATATTAGGGGAATGCCTTGGGCTTGTTGGATATGGGTGACAAAATTTTTGGGTGTATAGGACAACCAATGTTCTGCTTCTTCAATCATTGGCCGTTCATTAGCAGCGATGCCGATAATGGGTTTCATTTGATCAAACCTTTCTATAAGTAAATGGAACGAAAAGAAAAAAGGACACGAGGTCCTTTTTTCGAGCATCTTCGCTTTATTTTTCGCGAATAACTTCGATTTTATAACCATCAGGATCTTTCACAAAATAGTAAGATGGAGAAGTCCCTGGTAGTCCTTTCAAGTCAGTGACGTCAAATCCGGCAGCTTGGTGCTTCTCATGAAGCGCTTCTAGATCATCGGTACTGATGGCGATGTGGCCATAGCCGTCGCCTAACTCATAGCCAGGATGGTCATAGTTATATGTCAACTCTAGCTCGTAGTCATCTCCAGGCAATGTTAAGTAAACCAAAGTAAATTGATGTTCAGGAAAATCACGACGGCGAGATTCTTCAAAACCAAAGGCAGTTTGATAAAAATCTAGAGAAGCCGTTAAGTCTTTGACGCGGACACAAGTGTGAGCCATTTTCATGGGTAAATCATCCTTTCGATCTTGATAGTTGTATGATAACATATTTTCTCATTTTATAACGAATAAAAGACAACAGAGCGTTATTTCCAGCTTGTCCAGACTATTGGCATAGGGTAAAATGGAAAGAAAGTGTTGGTGGAGGGAATCATGCCAGAAAAGGAAATTGTGTTCGGGGAAAAAGAAGCGGGGAAACCATACAAATCAAGATATGGCGCGTATGTCGTTCTTCCAAATGAAAAAAATGAAGTGATCTTGGTACAAGCACCCAATGGCGCCTATTTTTTACCAGGCGGTGAAATTGAACCAAATGAGACCAAAGAAGAAGCGATCCAGCGAGAATTAATAGAAGAACTTGGATTTGAAGGGGAGATCGCTGCCTATTTAGGGGAGGCAGTTGAATACTTCTATTCACGCCATCGCGATACATTTTACCATCATCCCGGCTATTTCTATTTAATGACCAAATGGAAAAAAGTCTGTGAACCGACAGAAGAAAACAATCAGTTGTCATGGCATACGCCAGAAGAAGCGATTCAGCGATTGAAACGCGGCAGCCATAAATGGGCAGTTGAACAATGGTTGGCAAAATAAAAAAGGCAGGCTTCCGATAAAAAGGAAACCTGCCTTTTACACTTAGTTATTTGCTAAAACATACTTGTTGATTACTTCTGCCACACCATCTTCTTCGTTTGATGCAGTTAGGACATCTGCGGCATTTTTCACGTTTTCAGTGGCATTGGCCATCGCCACACCGATACCAGCGTATTCCACCATGGTTAAATCATTTTCGTTATCGCCGATCGCCATGACTTCTTCTTGTTTGATGCCTAAGTGCTCCGCCAATTTTTTGACAGCAGCCCCTTTATGGGCTTGTTTATTTAGAACTTCCAAGAAGTAAGGAGCACTTTTGACCACATTGTAATTGTGCGTCAAACTGCTCGGCAATTGTGGGATGATCTGATTAAGTATTTCGGGATCATCGATCATCATCATTTTGATGATATTCAAGTCAGCAGTCATTTCTTCTGGTGTCCGATATTTCAATGGCATGTTGACTAAGAAGGCTTCATAAATCGTATAAGGACTGATATCGCGGTTAGCGGTATACATGGTATCTTCGGTTTCTACATGAAGATGAACCCCTAATTTTCTCGCAGTCATCTCAACAAAGAGATAGTCATCTTGGGACAAGCCGAATTCAGAGATGATCTCTTGGTTTTTGGTTTTTTGAACCAAAGAGCCATTATAAGTAATAACGAAATCATTGTCCGTAAATAAGTCTAGTTCCTTTAATAAATCTTGGACACCAGTTAAAGGGCGTCCCGTACACAAAACGATGCGTACACCTTGCTTTTCAGCGTCTTTCAATGCCTTGTAAACGGCTGGGGTGATCTTGCGGTCGTTGTTCAACAGGGTACCATCGATATCGATGGCGATCAATTTGATACTCATAAGTTCCTCCTAGTGGCTTGGTTTGATCAAAGCACCATTGCGAATGTGCTTGGCAAACTCTTGATACGTCTCTCCAAATAAATCATAGTGATTTTGGATGTTGGGGTCAATCATTTCTTTTGGAAAATAAAAGCGTTGGTCACCTTGGGTTTGTCCCGCTAAAGCTGCAACTAGCTGACTGGCTTGGGATAATTCCACAAGGGAACCATCTTTTTCCTGTAATTCGATTTGTGTCCGATGTTTGCCTGAAGTCGGCCGATAAAAATCATAAGGCAGATCGAAGCTTGAATTGATGGCAGTATAATAGCGGGGATTGAAGCCGACTTTTTCCACCAGTCCCTGCATTTCTTCAATCATCGGCAACTGCATCTCATCGTCAAAGCGGGCGGATTTCAACGGTTTACGATTTAAGAACCGCTTGGCCAAATCGCTGAGGATCGGATCATTTTCTTCCGTCCATTGGGTAAAGTAGGTATTCAGAACGCCATCGTCGAGTTTCAAGTATTCATCTAAGGTGAATTCTTGTTTTAAAAATGGGAGAAGCAGCTGCGAATGGCCTTGAAACAATTCTGAATCCACTTGATACAGTTCTGCAGCTCGATCCAGCAAATGGGCTAAGATCACTTCCATCCCTCGAGAACTCGCATGGAAATAAACTTGCACATACATCTGGTAACGACTGACGATGTAGTCCTCCACAGCGTGCATGCCATTCATAGAAAAAGCAATACCGCCTTCGTACGGACGAATCACTCGTAAAATTCGGGTCAGATCAAACGTGCCGTATTCAGTGCCGGTAAAATAAGCATCGCGCAGCAAGTAGTCCATCCGATCAGCATCGATTTGACTAGAAATCATTTGAACGACTTGAGGATTTGGATAAGTTTTAGTGATAACACTTGCGACTTTCTCAGGAAATCCAGCTTCCACTCGGTTCAATATCTGATGAACTTCCGTTTCAGGAGAAGTAATGATCGCCACTGTGATGGCTTCATGGTCTGTATGGAAAATGTGCTCAAAGGTGTGGGAGTATGGTCCGTGGCCCACATCATGAAGCAATGCTGCACACAAGGTCACTAAACGCTCTTTATCATCCCAGCCGTTTGGTCCGACTTTTTCAAGGGAATAATTGCGTTGGAAAATATCGCAAATGCGACGGCTGATTTCATAAACGCCCAAGGAGTGAGAAAAGCGGCTATGTTCTGCTCCGTGAAAGGTAAAGGAAGCAGTTCCCAGCTGTTTGATGCGCCGCAAACGCTGCACTTCTTTGGAATTGATCAAATCTAAAATCACTTGGTGCTGTACATGGACATAGTTATGAACAGGATCACGAAATACTTTTTCTATCGCTAAGGTTTGATATTTATATGGTAGGCTCATCGCTAAACTCCTTTATTGGTTGGTTTCGCTTTTCCATGCCAGCTAAGCGTTGCTGCATTTGTTCGCTAAGGTTATTTTCTGTCAGCCATTGATCCAGTGATTCAAGCGGATATAGGGATTGGTCTGTGATCAAGGAAAGCAGGGCTTTTTGCAAGCGGTCAGTCACCTCGTGTGTGGTAAACTTACGGCCGAGGGCCGCTTCTAAAGTGGTCATGCTCGCAGGATTGACGGCTGGATAGCCATCTGTACCAAAGCGCTCTTTCAAACCTGCTTGGTAAAAACGACGAACGAGAGAGCCGCGGGCTGGTTGGTCGCCGTTGACACTCAGATACATCATGACAGCCACGCCGTCTTTGATTCGTCGTTGTGCTGTACCAGCAATTTTTTTCCCATCAATACTCAGGTCATAGGTGCCTGGGCAATACGAGTCAGCAATTTCATAAGCCAAAATTGTCCGCTCAGGAAAGGCGGTTTGCAGCAATGTCGCCATCATTTCATAGGCTGCATCTGTGGTGGCAGCCAAATGTTTAGGGAAGATGAGGGAGACATTCAAAATACCGGCATCATTAATTACGCCAAGCCCCCCTGAGTTGCGGATGATCGAGGCATAGCCAGCTTCTTTCAAAACCTGCAGACCATCTGTCAAAAAAGGCAGCCGGGTATCTTTCATGCCTAAAATCATCGTATCGGACAACTGCCAAAAATGACAATAAACTTGTTCCTGTTTGCCAGCAACTTCGGTGGCAACATCGGTGAAGGCAAACGGCTCATAAGGATTGTGGATACGTGGTAAGGTTTGATCCATTACATAGATAGTCAAATCGGTTAAACTCCTTTAAAATACCTGTTATCCTTATTATATACGATTCTTGGAAAATTACTTGGAGAAAAGAATGAAAACTTGCTATTGTTTTCGTTTTTTATTTTCAATGAAGAAATAGACTAAGGAGAATCAACTGAAATGATTGACAAACGAATGAAAAAAAGCAAGAATGAAACTGAAATCTTCAAAGGAGGCACACGTACATGCAAGAATTATCAAAAGGAATCCCAATCTCGATTCATTTAACAACCAATGTACGTCAAGCAGGGGGAACAGAGAACTTTCTGTTTGATCTGCAAGGACAAGCGGTCAAGATCGGTGATACCTTATATCTCCGTTACAAAGAGATCCAGCCAGACGGCACCGACATTCCCGTTACGATGAAAATTATGCCAGACGGATTGATTCAATTGATTCGCTCAGGGGAAATGCGCATGCGCTTGAAATTTTCTTATAAGGAACGTTTAGAGACGAGTTATCAAACCCCGTATGGCTTGATGATGTTCCACACCTTCACCAATCACTTGCACGTTAGCTTGAAAGACCGTCCATACTCGGGAAAGATCGATATCGATTATGACTTGTTCATGGCTGCTGACAAAGTCGGCGAATACAAACTGTCTTTAGAATTTACCGCTTAATCAAAGGGAAATTGAAAGAAAAAATTGCAATTTGAGACGTAATTTTGTATGATTAGGAGTAGACTGTGAAAGGACGTGTCCCGTTTGGAAATTAATGTATTTGAAGGTGTAAATAAAAACGAATTGTCGATGATTGAAGTTGCCCATGCGATTTTAGAGCAGCGCGGTGACGTGATGGATTTTTCTGATTTGGTCAACCAAATTCAAAACTATCTTGAAACTTCAGACAGCGAGATTCGTGATTCATTGGCGCAGTTTTATACAGACTTGAATATCGACGGTAGTTTTATTTCTTTAGGCGACAATCGTTGGGGCTTACGTTCATGGTACGCCATTGATTCGATCGATGAAGAAGTCAACCATGGCATCGAAGACGAGGATGAAGATACACCACGTCGTCGCAAACGTAAAAAAGTCAATGCCTTTATCAACGATGATGAAGATGCAATCGATTATAACGATGATGATCCTGAGGATACTGATTTGTCAGATGACGAAGAAGATGATCTCTTTGATGATGATGATGACGAGGATGAAGAAATCTCGGCATACAATTCAGACTTGCAAGAAATCGGCGCCGACAATAGCACCGATGATGAAGAAGAATTACCTGACAGCATTGAGGAAGATCTCACCATTATCGATGACGATGATGAAGATGATTTTGCGGATGAAGAGGAAGAAGAGGAGTAATCCTCTTCTTTTTTTCGCCTTATGGCTGCAAGCAGCTTTTAATCGTTGAAGGACGAGTTCGCCTTCTTACATAGATACAAATAAAAAAGGAACCGCATCAGCGGTCCCTAAGTGCTTTTGAATTATTGATTTGAATCGAGTATACTTGTAACGAAAAGAAAAAACGCGCCTTGAGGGAATCGAACCCCCGTCTCAAGAACCGGAATCTTACGTGATATCCACTACACTAAAGGCGCGAAGCACAAATATTAGTTTAACCAATTTCAGTGAAAAAAACAAGAGGTAGAATGATGAAATTTCAACAGCAATTTTCACAACAACAAAAACAGACGCAAAAGCTTGCTATGACGCAGAAATTACAGCAATCGATCCAAGTGCTGCAATTTTCCGCAGACGAATTATTGTCCTTCATAGATAACCAGGCATTAGAAAATCCGTTGATTGATCTGGGGGAATATGATTCGCCCATCACACCAAGCAAGAGCAGCGGCTCGTCAGAACAAATAATGGATTACTTAAGCCAGATCCCTGATCAGCACACGTCTTTATTCGAACACCTCATTGATCAAGTTCATTTAAATTACCGCGACACCTTTTTGCGGACGATCGTTTTATTTTTAGTCGAGTACATTGATTTAAACGGCTTTTTGACGATTGATTTGGAAGAAGCTGGGAAGCTTGTCGGGGGGACGCCGATCCAAATGCTTGATGCTTTAACCTTGATCCAGCAACTGGATCCGGCAGGAGTCGGTGCTCGTGATCTAAGAGAGTGTTTGATGCTGCAAACGGAAAGAGATGACTATGCGCCGCCAATGGCTTATCTCATTTTAGAAGAATTCTTCACGGAAATGGCAGAGCGCAAGTGGGACAAAATCAGCAAAGCGCTGCAGATTCCATTAACTGAGATTCAAAAGGTCTTTGATTATGTTCAAACATTGACCCCCACACCAGGGGCGGCGTTTGGGTCGACCGATGGGCTTTACATCGTTCCTGACCTGCGAGTGACGGTTGAAAAAGGACAACCGATCGTGAAATCAAACAAACGCGCCTTACCAGAAGTTCGCTTTCAGCAACAGTACTTTGACCAATTGAAGCAAAGCGGTGATCCAGAAGTCTTAAGTTATTTAGACAATAAAGCCCAAGAGTTCGAGTGGTTAAAGAAGACCTTGCTGCAACGAGGGGATACCATCTATCGTGTCGGGGTGCAGATCGTTGCGCGGCAAAAGGAGTTTTTTACTCAACCAGATCGACCATTAAAGCCATTGGTTTTAAGAGAAGTTGCCGAAGAATTAGGAATTCATGAATCAACGGTCAGCCGGGCAGTCAATGGGAAATACTTGGAAACCTCCTTTGGGGTGTTTGAATTAAAACTATTTTTTGGACAGAAAGTTTCGACGCAAGAAAGCGGTGATGACCTGACGACGGCATCAATCAAACAGCAGCTAAAAGCACTGATCGATGAAGAAAATAAAAACAAACCATTGTCAGACCAAAAGTTGACAGATGCCCTCAAAGCCCAAGGCATCGATATTTCTAGACGAACGGTGGCAAAGTATCGTGAAGCCATGAATATCCCTGGTTCTTCCAAGAGGAAACGATTCGAGTAAAGCAAAACTTACTATTAACGATGAGTAGGGAAGGCAGCAAAGCCTTTCCTTTTTTTATGGATCCTTTCCTCTTTTTCAAATTATGACGATTTTATGAAAAGCAAGATTTTGTGACTGAAATAGTTGCGTATCAAGGCGATAAGTGCTACTATTATTGGTGTAGGAAACAGATTTAAATTTTTTTTGCAATCGATGGGTCATTTTAAGTCATTGTAGGACGAAAATTGTCCAACGGGAGGATATAAAATGCTCGATGAATTAAAATTGATTGAGGCAATCACCCCGGATATTCTCGCTGTACTCCAGGAACGTTACCGTATCTTAAGAAATATTTATTGGATGCAGCCCGTTGGCCGCCGGACACTTTCGGAAAGTTTATCAATGACGGAACGCGTGTTGAGGACGGAAACAGATATCCTTAAAAAGCTGAAACTGATCGACTCTTCAAAAAGCGGCATGCAATTGACCGCCTACGGAGAAGAAGTGTACACGAAGATTGGTGCACTGATGGATCAGCTGTTCGGAATGCACCAAATCGAGAAACGATTATCAGAGACCTTTGGCATCGAACGTTGTTTGATTGCGAGCGGCGATGGTGATCGACAACCGAAAGTTATTGCTGAATTTGGCCAGTTGCTGAATGAATCGTTGGATCTCTTATTGCCAGAAGGCAAAAACACCATCGCAGTAATGGGAGGGACGACAATGGCGAAAGTTGCCGAGGAATTGGGTAATTTGGAAACCGCCAAACGTCATAACTTGTTTGTTCCAGCCCGTGGTGGTATCGGAGAATCAGTCAACGTGCAAGCAAACTCTGTCAGCTCGGTGATGGCAATGCAGACAAATGGCGATTATCGCTCCTTGTTTGTACCAGAACAATTAAGCATGAACACCTACGAGTTTCTCTTGAAAGAACCCGCCATCGTTGATGTCTTAAACTTGATAAGTCAAGCAAATTGTGTTATTCATAGTATTGGACGGGCGTTGCATATGGCGGCTCGAAGAAAAATGTCAGAACAAGAAATTCTGATGTTGAAACAAAAAAATGCAGTTGCAGAATCCTTTGGGTATTTCTTTAACGAAGCAGGCGAGGTCGTTTACAAAGTTCCTCGAATCGGACTTCAATTAAAAGATTTACAAAAAGTCCCAATCATTTTTGCGGTCGCTGGCGGACAATCAAAAGCCAAAGCGGTCAATGCATACATGAAAAATGCACCAAAACAAACCTGGCTCATCACCGATGAAGCTTGCGCAAATGAGATTTTAAAAGGGGCAACCCTTTAAAATAAATATTTTTATGATTTTCATAAGGAGGAAATCTTAAATGACAGTTAAAGTAGGTATTAATGGATTTGGACGTATCGGACGCTTAGCATTTCGTCGTATCCAAGAAGTAGAAGGAATCGAAGTTGTGGCTATCAATGACTTAACAGACGCTAAAATGTTAGCTCACTTGTTAAAATATGATACAACACAAGGACGTTTCAACGGTACAGTTGAAGTTCACGAAGGTTCATTCAATGTGAACGGAAACGAAATCAAAGTTTTAGCTAACCGCAACCCTGAAGAATTGCCTTGGGGCGAACTAGGTGTTGAAATCGTGTTAGAATGTACTGGATTCTTCACTTCTAAAGCAGCTGCTGAAAAACATTTAACAGCTGGTGCAAAACGTGTAGTTATCTCAGCTCCTGGTGGAAACGATGTTCCAACAATCGTTTACAACACAAACCATGAAACTTTAACAGGTGAAGAAACAGTTATCTCTGGTGCTTCATGTACAACAAACTGTTTAGCTCCTATGGCGAAAACATTGAACGACAAATTTGGTGTGATTGAAGGATTAATGACTACAATCCATGCTTACACAGGTGACCAAATGACTCTAGACGGACCACACCCTAAAGGTGACTTCCGCCGTGCCCGTGCTGCTGCTGCAAACATCGTGCCTAACTCAACTGGTGCTGCTAAAGCGATCGGCTTAGTAATCCCAGAATTGAACGGCAAATTAGATGGTGCTGCTCAACGTGTTCCTGTTGCAACTGGTTCATTAACTGAATTAGTTACTGTTCTTGACAAAGAAGTAACTGTTGATGAAATCAATGCAGCAATGAAAGAAGCTTCAAACGAATCTTACGGTTACAACACAGACGAAATCGTTTCTTCTGATATCGTTGGTATGACTTACGGTTCATTATTTGATGCAACTCAAACAAAAGTTATGACTGTTGGCGACAAACAATTAGTTAAAACTGTTGCTTGGTACGACAATGAAATGTCATACACTGCACAATTAGTACGTACTTTAGAATACTTCGCTAACCTATAAGAGTTGCGAACGACTTTAATTTAAACCATCGCAAGAGAAAGCGGGGAAGCATCGCGCTTCTCCGCTTTTTTTAACAATTATGCTAGGAGGAATCTGTTCATGGCTAAAATGACAGTTCAAGATATCGATTTAAAAGATAAAAAAGTTCTTGTACGTGTGGACTTCAACGTTCCATTGAAAGATGGAGTGATCGGAGATGATACACGGATCAAAGCAGCATTACCAACAATCAATTATGTGATCGAAAACGGCGGAAAAGCAATTCTTTTCTCACACTTAGGTCGTGTGAAAGAAGAAGCAGATAAAGCTGGAAAATCTTTAGCGCCAGTTGCGAAACGTCTTGGCGAATTGTTAGGCAAAGAAGTAACATTCGTTGATGAAACCCGCGGCGAAAAATTAGAAGCAGCGATCAACAACATGCAAGATGGCGATGTCGTTGTTTTTGAAAACACTCGTTTCGAAGACATCGATGGCAAAAAAG
This sequence comes from Enterococcus sp. AZ149, assembly GCF_051714285.1. NCBI lineage: Bacteria > Bacillati > Bacillota > Bacilli > Lactobacillales > Enterococcaceae > Enterococcus > Enterococcus sp. AZ149. The sequence goes on along the minus strand of NZ_JBIORO010000001.1, from coordinate 2,630,994 downwards.
AAAGCAAAAACGATCCTGAACTAGGCAAATACTGGGCTTCTTTAGGCGATGTTTTTGTAAATGATGCCTTTGGTACCGCACACCGCGCACACGCTTCAAACGTAGGGATCGCTTCAACAGGTATCCCAACAGTTGCTGGTTTCTTAATGGAAAAAGAAATCAAATTCATCGGGGAAGCAGTCGAAGAACCAAAACGTCCAATGATCGCGATTCTTGGTGGAGCAAAAGTATCTGATAAAATCGGCGTAATCGAAAACTTGATTCCTAAAGCAGACAAAATCTTGATCGGCGGCGGAATGACGTATACGTTCTACAAAGCAAAAGGCATGGAAATCGGTAATTCTCTTGTGGAAGCAGATAAAGTAGAATTAGCAAAAGAATTGATCGAAAAAGCTGGCGATAAATTAGTATTACCAGTTGATTCAATCACTGCTGCTGAATTTTCAAATGATGTCCCAACAGAAGAACATACTGGTGATGTTCCTGAAGGACAAATGGGCTTAGATATCGGACCTGAAACCATCGCTTTGTTTGCTGAAACATTAAAAGGCGCAAAAACAGTCGTTTGGAACGGACCTATGGGTGTGTTTGAAATGTCTAACTTCGCAAACGGTACGATTGGTGTTTGTGAAGCAATTGCCAACCTTGAAGATGCAACAACGATCATCGGTGGCGGTGACTCTGCAGCTGCAGCAGAACAATTAGGGTTTGCTGACAAATTTACCCACATCTCAACAGGTGGCGGTGCCAGCCTTGAATTGCTAGAAGGAAAAACACTTCCTGGCCTAGCTGCGATCAACGATAAATAATCAATGACAAGCCGTGCAAAGAACTTTCTTTGCACGCTTGATAACGAAAAGGAGTGCCAGAACATGCGCAAACCAATTATTGCCGGAAACTGGAAAATGAACAAAACTGCGAAAGAAGCAAAAGAATTTGCTGAAGCAGTCAAAACAAAAATTCCTAGCAACGAGACAGTTGACTCTGTGATCGGTTCGCCAGCTTTATTCTTAGAAACATTAGTGAATGCTGCTGAAGGAACAGAATTAAAAATTGCTGCTCAAAACAGCTACTGGGAAAATGAAGGTGCCTTTACTGGCGAAACTTCACCAGCAGCTTTAGCAGATCTAGGTGTTGACTATGTCATCATTGGTCATTCAGAACGTCGTGAATACTTCCATGAGACAGATGAAGACATCAACAAAAAAGCCAAAGCAATCTTTGCAAACGGCATGATTCCAATCCTATGCTGTGGTGAATCTTTAGAAACCTATGAAGCTGGCAAAACAGCGGAGTGGATCGAAGGACAAATCACTGCTGGCTTAGACGGTTTAACAGACGGTCAAGTAAGTAATCTTGTGATTGCTTACGAACCAATCTGGGCGATCGGTACTGGTAAATCTGCGGATGCAAACATCGCAGACGAAATTTGTGGCGTTGTCCGCAAAACCGTTGAAAAATTATACGGCAAAGAAGTTTCAGACAGCGTACGTATTCAATACGGCGGCTCTGTAAAGCCTGAAAACATTGCTGAATACATGGCAAAAGAAAATGTTGACGGAGCATTAGTTGGCGGCGCAAGCTTGCAAGCTGATTCATTCCTAGCATTATTAGATGCTGTAAAATAATTTCATTTTCATGAAAATAACATTTGCAGAATCGTCATTTTTTCAATACAATTAAGTTGTTCGCAAGGGGCATTCCCCTTAAGATAAAACAAACTCAAAGGAGAGACAAAACATGTCAATTATTACTGATGTTTACGCACGCGAAGTCTTAGACTCACGTGGTAACCCAACTATCGAAGTAGAAGTCTACACAGAATCAGGTGCTTTCGGCCGCGGAATGGTTCCTTCAGGAGCTTCAACAGGTGAACACGAAGCAGTTGAATTACGTGATGGCGACAAAGCTCGTTATGGCGGTAAAGGTGTAACGAAAGCAGTTGACAATGTAAATAACATCATTGCAGAAGCTATCATCGGCTACGATGTCCGTGACCAAATGGCTATCGATAAAGCAATGATCGCTTTAGACGGAACTCCTAACAAAGGCAAATTAGGCGCAAACGCGATTCTTGGTGTTTCTATCGCTGTTGCTCGTGCAGCTGCTGATTACCTAGAAGTACCTTTATACCACTACTTAGGCGGATTCAATACAAAAGTATTGCCAACTCCTATGATGAACATCATCAACGGTGGTTCTCACTCTGACGCACCAATCGCTTTCCAAGAATTCATGATCTTGCCTGTAGGCGCACCTACATTCAAAGAAGGCTTACGTTGGGGTACTGAAGTATTCCACGCTTTGAAATCAATCTTGTCTAAACGTGGTTTAGAAACTTCAGTAGGTGACGAAGGTGGTTTCGCTCCTCGTTTTGAAGGAACTGAAGACGGTGTTGAAACAATCTTAGAAGCAATCAAAGCTGCTGGTTTAGAACCAGGTAAAGATGTATACCTAGGATTTGACTGTGCATCATCAGAATTCTACGAAAACGGTGTTTACGACTACTCTAAATTTGAAGGCGAAAACGGCGTAAAACGTACTGCTGCTGAACAAGTTGACTACTTAGAAGAATTAGTTAACAAATACCCAATCATCACTATCGAAGACGGTATGGATGAAAATGACTGGGATGGTTGGAAACTATTAACTGAACGCTTAGGCGACAAAGTTCAATTAGTAGGGGATGACTTGTTTGTTACAAATACTGAAATCCTTGAAAAAGGAATCAAAAATGGTATCGGTAACTCAATCCTTATCAAAGTTAACCAAATCGGTACATTGACGGAAACATTCAATGCAATCGAAATGGCGAAAGAAGCTGGTTACACTGCAGTAGTTTCTCACCGTTCAGGTGAAACAGAAGATTCAACAATCTCTGATATCGCTGTTGCAACAAACGCTGGCCAAATCAAAACTGGTTCTCTTTCACGTACTGACCGTATTGCAAAATACAACCAATTGCTACGTATCGAAGACCAACTTGGTGAAGTTGCTGAATACAAAGGCTTGCAAGCTTTCTACAACTTAAAAAATAAATAATCTTAGCTTAATCAAACGTTGTCGTTTGGCTGAACTGAAATGATGGTAAAGTCCCCTCATGTGTAAATGACATGAGGGGACTTTTTTACTTACAATTCACGGATCAGGGAGTTTAGCTGAAACAGGTCAACAAAACTGGTTGGTAGATTTATTTAAGTAAAAACCGTGGATTGGTTTTGCTTCATTCAAATTTCGTGAACACTTATTTTTTGATTAACTTTTAATCTGATAAAATTTTCACAGGAATCAAAGTGGAAAAAGAGTTTTTTCGGTATGCTAATTGTATGATAGACTATAGGAAAACTTAGTATTTTAGGAGAGAATGCTGATGAAAAAATTGTACATAAATAATGTAGTATCAAAGGAAGTAGAACATATTGTTTCGGCTGCAGGAATTATTGACCTATTTCCAAAAGAAGTGATCCTCCAGTATAATTGGCTGATTACCGATTATTCAGGTGACATAAGTATTTTGCATTCGATTGAAAAGAAGAAAAATGGAAAGTCGCTTATTTGGCTGAGCGGCCATAATTTATTGGATGCAATCAAAGATACTTATCTTTATGAAGGGGTGCTAACTGGTTTTTTACCCAGCATTTCTTTGGATGATCTTTTGATCTTTGATTCTTATCCTGAGTGGGAAGGCTGGAATCGTGATGTAGATCTTCCGTACGTTCAGCATCCATTAGGCAGCTTAGAATTAATCATTGATGATGGTAGCTCATATTCTGTCGTTACAGACGATACAGATCTATTGGTATATATAGAAAAGCATTGTAAGGATATAGCTGTGTCTGATTCATGTGATGAAAGACCAGACAGATCGTTTGGCGATCTTTATAGTCAACAGTTGCTACCCACAACTGTTGGCAACTGGTGGTTAACCTTTAACGGGGAGCCGATTTCTTTTAAAGTAATCGATGGTCATAGCAATTTTTCGAGTGACTACGGTGAAAGTCATCCAGATTGGGTCAGCGAAATAATCGGTCGCTTTATCTTATTGCCTAATTTAAAAATGATCAAAGGGAAGGGAAAACTTGAGATAAAAACGAATCTTCCTCGACACTCTTTCCGTGATTTTGAAATCGTTAGTGGGCAAAGATACTATGGCGCGCAATATTTGTTAAAAAAATCTGCCAATAACCTTAATTTTGCTGTAACTCAATATTATGACGATGAGTGTTTCCTGAAAAAATCCGGGGGTGTATATCAACTTGACAGATCTGACTCGGGATTCCCAGCTTATTATATTGAGGGGAATCAAAGTCCAGCTGATTTAAGATTTTGTTTGTCATGGGGTGCATTGGCTACTGCGGATTCTTTGTCCTTGGATGTGGCTTGTGACTTTGATCAAGAGGAGATTGTTCAAACTTTTAGTAATTAAAAGTGAATGAAAGCTATATAGAAAAAATCTGTTTCTAGTAGATGAACAAGGAACAGTTTTTTTCTATAGAATGTAAGTTGAAAAGTTAAGAGAACTTATAAATAGAGGGAAAATAACAATAAGATTTTAAAGAATCTGCTAAAATTTTCGTAACCGAAAATGAAAATAATATGATTGTTTATGAAAATTTTCATTTTCAGTTTACAATTATTTTTTTTTGACAAGTGAAATTTTAGCGAGTAGCCAATCACTCCTGGTGTTTAAGAGTTTTCAATTAAAGAACTTTTATCACAAACAAAAGATTCTTTCTGGATTTTGAGTATTTATCATGAAAAAAATATTCTATTGTTTTTCAAACAAAAGAAATCCTATTTCATTTTCACAAATTTCCTTGAGAGCAGGACCCATTTTTCGGTTTTTGCTCTCATTTTTCTCACAGAATCAAAATTTGGGTCATTTTGCATTTTCTCTTTTTTCCGATTAGGATAATCACCTGAGTAAAATTTGTTGTTTGGAGGAAGAGAAATGTGTACTTATGTGAAAAAAATAGCTTACCCAATGTTCATGCTGTCCTTACTTATGTTATCCTATTTGGCGCCTTTATTATCAGTCATCACAGCCAATGCGGACACCGAGGAGAATCCCAAAACAATCCTATTTCAAAACGAAAAGGGCACAGCGCAAGTGACCTCATTACCAGATCCTACGACAGGAGAAATCACTTGGACGATCGAGGTAGAAAAAAATCAACAAGCAGCAGCTAATCAACTAGCATTCAGCTTGAGTGAAGGGGAACAAACGGTTCTGCCGAACTCGATTCAAAGCAGCGGCACGCCATTTACATATGATCCGCAAAGACAGCAGCTGATGGAAGAAACCGCTAGCAGTTCTTTTAGCCAAATGACGCTAACGTTTCAAACAAAAAGTCTTCAAACATTGACAATCAAATCCGCCTTTCTTCAAACAGATGAAAAAAATGGACAAGTGAAAGAAGACATCATCAACACAACAGATGTAGCAGTTGTTCTACCTGAAAATGAATCCACAGAAGCAACGAGTACAGAAGCCGTACTTTCTGATACTCAGGATCAAACAGAGGCTTCTGAAAAAAAGGTTGTAACAACAAGCAACGAGTCACAACAACAAACGGCGTCAAATACTGCATCAAAAACCATAGAATCAACGCCTGATACCCAAGCAAGTGCGCCAGCAGCTTCACAACTTTCAAGTGGGGGCATTTTTAAAAATGATGTTCCTGAAGTTGATGACGCACTTCTAGGAGAAGCGCAATATTTTCATATTTTTGCTAACCATGCGACGCTAAATACACACACGAACGGAAATTTGGCCGTTGGTGAATTAAACGGAAATGTCAATTTTGGGACCAGTATTCAGGATGGTTCTTTGCCAACAGAAATCAATTATATTCAAAAAGTCAATACGATCGCAAATTCTTCCTTTGTGTCAGGAACTGATAGCAGAAAAAACAAAGTTGTCTTTGGCCCATCAGTCACAGTAGATTTAGCAGATCAAAATCAACAACCTGCCGTTTTTGTAAATGGACAGAGAATGGATCACTTGAAAACTTCCGAAGTTTTCCAAGATCAATCCGCAAGTGAACCGTATATAGATTTTAAAAAGGTATTTTCAACGTTACAGGCGACGTCAGAAAGGCTAGGAGCCTATCCGCAAACACCCGGTGTAACCAAAGACTTTACTGATAATAATCAGCGGGTCATCAATACCGCCCGTGCTGAAAATGATACACAAGAGGTTGTGTTGACCTTAACGGATGAACAAGGAAACCCGCTTGATGACGGTGTTTACGAACTTCAAAATAAAAAGACACATAAAGAGGTTGATGAAGAGGTCACAAATGATGATGGCCAAGTAATCGAAACGGATCTTCCAGAAGGGGATTATTCCTTTGTTGAAACAGAAGCGCCAGATGGCTATCTAATCGACAAGAAACCAATTTCCTTTTCGGCAGATACTATTGATGAAGAAGATCAAAAGGTAGTCGTTACTCTTTCAAAAACAGAGTTAGAAAAAGATACACCCATTACCATCAAAGGGCTAACAAAAGGCACGTCTCCTGTACTCATCAATGTGGATACCGAAGGAGCAAGTACCGTTAATATCAAGTCGCAAATCAAACTAGAATATACAGATGGCACGACGCGCAATAGTCATGAAACAGAAGCGTTTGATGATGCCGTTATCCTGTGGAATTTTATTAATCAGCCAGAAAATCAAATGCTTTCGATTAATAGTCCCTTCCAAGGAACGATTTTGGCTGTTGGTGATACAGTTGATGTCCACCAAAATGTTGACGGCAGTATCATTGCTGATACGGTATTGGTCAATGCGGAAACCCATCGCTGGGATCTTCAAGCCAATGAAACGGTTGTACCGATAATCAAACTAGCTGCAATGAATCACCTGCTATCTCTTGATACAACGACAGTCAGCGGAACCAAAACGTGGGACGATTATGACAACAAATTTAATACCCGTCCGACAAGCATTACGGTTCAATTATTACAAAACGGTGAAGTGTTCCAAACAAAAACGGTTACCCCGAATAAAGAGGGGGAATGGCATTATGAATTTACCGATCTACCAACAACCGACGAATCTGGTCAGACCTATGACTACGCAATTCAAGAAACACCCGTTGAAGGATACACCACCAAAGTAAATGTCTATGACCTAGTCAACACCTACCGTAATAACGAAACGACAGAAGTATCAGGAACAAAGACATGGAATGACTACGACAACAAGTTCAACACCCGCCCTGAAAGCATCACTGTCAAACTGATTCAAAATGATAAGGAAATCAACAAGCAAGTCGTAAAATCAGATAACCACGGCAACTGGACTTATCGCTTTGATAAGCTGCCAAAATACGACGCCGAAGGAAAAGTGTACACTTACACGATTCAAGAAGAAAATGTTCCAGAATATACCACCAAAGTAAATGGCTATGACCTAGTCAACACCTACCGTAACACCGAAACGACAGAAATATCAGGAACAAAGACATGGAATGACTATGAAAATAAGTTCAATACCCGTCCTGAAAGCATCACTGTCAAACTGATACAAAATGATAAGGAAATCGACAAGCAAGTCGTAAAATCAGATAACCACGGCAACTGGACTTATCGCTTTGATAAGCTGCCAAAATACGACGCCGAAGGAAAAGTGTACACTTACACGATTCAAGAAGAAAATGTTCCAGAATACACCACCAAAGTAAATGGCTATGACCTAGTCAACACCTACCGTAATACCGAAACGACAGAAGTATCAGGAACAAAGACATGGAATGACAACGACAACAAGTTCAATACCCGCCCTGAAAGCATCACTGTCAAGCTGATGCGAAACGGCGAAAAATACGCAGAAAAAAATGTAAAGTCAGATAACCACGGCAACTGGACCTATCGCTTTGATAAGCTGCCAAAATACGATGCCAAAGGAAAAGCCTACACTTACACGATCCAAGAAGAAAAAGTTTCAGGATACACCACCAAAGTAAACGGCTATGACTTAGTCAACACCTACCGTAATAACGAAACGACAGAAGTATCAGGAACAAAGACATGGAATGACTACGACAACAAGTTCAATACCCGTCCAGAGAGTATCACTGTGAAGCTGATGCAAAATGATAAAAAAATTGACAAACAAACCGTAAAAGCAGATAACCAAGGGAACTGGACCTATCGCTTTGAAAATTTGCCTAAGTATGATGAAAAAGGTCAAGCATACACGTACGCGATCCAAGAAGAAAAAGTGCCAGGTTACACTATTAAAGTCAACGGCTATGACCTGGTCAACACCTATCACAATACCGAAACAACGGTAGTATCGGGAACGAAGACGTGGAATGACTATGGCAACAAGTTCAATACGCGGCCGAAGAGTATCACTGTCAAATTGATGCGAAATGATAAAGAAATCGACAAACAAGTCGTAAAAGCAGATAACCAAGGCAACTGGACCTATCGTTTTGAAGATCTGCCAAAATATGATGAGAAAGCTCAAGCGTACACCTATAGCATTCAAGAAGTGGCTGTCAAAGGATACAGGTCAGAAGTCCATGATTATGACTTGATCAATACTTATGTCGAACCTAAAACGCCGAGAACGCCTGAGACACCGGTTGCTCCTAGCGGTCCCAAAGCACCAACACCTTCTGACAAGTCTGATAAACCGAAAAAAATAGCCGGAAACGCCGAGCAAAAGCTGGATGACAAAAAGAACCAGACAGAGCCATCACAGACAGATAATGAAAAAAGATTGCCAAAGACAAACGAGGAATCCTCTTATGAACTAAGTGTTCTTGGAAGTATTTTACTCACCATGATCGCCTTCCTATTCTATAAACAGAAACATATTTAACCAAACAAATCTTTGTACTGCTCCTTCGCTAGAAGTCAGTACAAAGATTTTTTCTTAAAAAAGTATAGGACTTATTTAAGACTTGCGACAAAACTTTGGCTGAAAACCGGTGTAAATGGTAAACTAAAATGAAGGGGGGATCCTATGGTTTGGCTATTGCTACTACTGCTAATTTTTATTTTTTTGGTGTACTATGTATATCGCACGTCTGTGATGAAAAAGGGCGTACGCTATTTTGTTTCGGCAATTATTATGCGTAACAATGAATGGTATGAAAAAGAAGGCAGAAAGAAACTGGGGATTCCATACAAAGAGCGGATCGCGAAAAGCAGTTCGGCTTTTTGGTCACAAGGTTCGGAATGTACGGTAACGACCACCGATGATCTGATCCTGAGAGCAGAAGTCTTTGATCAGTGTGCTAAAACGTGGGTGATCTGCTTGCATGGGTATCGCAGTGATGGGCAAGCAGACTGTCAAGATGCGGCCGAGAAATTCTGGGCTGCGGGTTACAATGTTTTAGTTCCTGATTTGCGTGGACATGGCCGTAGTGAAGGCAAAGAGATCGGCTTAGGGTGGCTAGATCGGATGGATCTGCTTTTGTGGATCGATAAGATTTTGGAAAAAGACCCACAAACCCAAATCTTCCTCTATGGTTTAGGGATGGGAGCGGCGACTTTGCTGCTGGCCAGTGGAGAAGTCATGCCGGTGCAAGTTGCGGGTTTGATCTCAGACAGCAGTTATACGTCCGTTTATAGTGCCATTCGGGCAAGTCTACCACAATTTTCTCGGTTACCCGTCAAGCGCTTTTTGCGATTAGCCAATCGTTACAGTAAACACTTAGTCGGCTACCCCTTCCTACAAATCTCAGTGACCCGACAAGTCGGCAGCAACCATTTACCTGTGCTGTTTTTACAAGGAGAAAAGGATACGTTTCTTTCTGAAAAAGAAATCAATACTTTAATGGAAGCAACGGCTGGTCCGAAACAAAAAGTCCTTTTTCCCAATATGGGACATTTACAGGCAGTTAAAGATGCCCCAGAATATTGGCCAACCGTTTTGCAATTTATTGAGAAGATCAAACAAAAAACAGACATTGTCTGATAGAAAGGGCGAAAACAATGGAAATAAAAGAAGAAAATAAGCGTTTTGCTTTATATGATGGAGAAACAGAAATTGGTGAGATTACATGGCAAGAAACACCAGATGATGTACTTGAAGTTGATCACACCTTCGTCAACCCTGATTATCGTGGACAGCAATTGGCGCAAAAATTGCTCAAAGCAGTTGTTGAAAAAGCACGACGGGAAGAGAAAAAAATTATGCCTGTCTGCTCCTTTGCGGTCAAAGAGTTCAAAGAAAAACCAGAATATGATGACGTACTCGTTCGCTGATTTGAACGAAAGCGATCTATGAGAAAAAGGCTGTCAGAAAGGACAGTCTTTTTTTTAAACCGTCACGCAACGAGCAATGACAAAAAGGGAGTAGTAATTTCTAGCGGAAAATGCTAAAATAGAAAGGACGACTTTAGCAAGCAAGGAGGAGCTAACGTGTATAATATCTTATTAACTGCTGTAATTGTTATTTCGATTTTAATGGTCATTACGATCATGATGCAGCCTAGCAAGCAAAATAGTGCAGCTAGTGCCTTTACTGGCGGTGCGGATCAATTGTTTGGTAAGCAAAAAGCCCGTGGATTTGAAGCAGTGATGCAGCGCTCAACGGCCATTTTAGGGTTTGTTTGGATGGTCTTGCTCTTTATTTTGGCTTTTCTTTCATCAAACTAATCATTTTGCTAGCGAACCTCTCGTAAAGAGAGGTTTTTTTCTTTTTAAGGGGAAGATTTTGATCGCATTTGTCGAAGTATTCTTCTTAACTATGGTAGAATTGGACGTGAGGTGAAAGGAAACATGAAAACATTTAATCAACCAAAACCGGTTTTTGCTGAACACGGCAAGCGAGCAGTCATTTTGTTCCATGCCTATTCAGGTAGTCCTAACGATGTGCGTATGCTTTGTCGTTCGTTAGAACAAAAAGACTACACGGTTTATACTCCGATGTTTACTGGACATGGTACGCCCAATCCAGATGATATCTTAAATCAAGGGATGGCTGTTTGGCAGCAGGATGCTGCAGATGCAGTTACTTATGTAAGAGAAAAAGGCTATGAAGAAGTTGCCGTTCTTGGACTTTCGATGGGCGGGATTTTAGCGATGGATCGTTTGACACAAGATCCAACATTGATGGGGGGCGGACTGTTTTGTTCGCCATTATTTGAAACCAAGAATGAAGTGCCAGTCAATTTTGAAAAGTATGCTGAAATGGTCATACCCTATGCTGATTTAGACGAGGCGACCCAAAAAGAAATATTGGCAGAAGTCCCTCGTAAGGTCAGAGAGCAACTGCAAGGAATCGAAACAGTCGGACAAACCACAGCTGGGCATTTAGGGAAAATCGAGCGCCCAGTCTTTCTAGCACAAGCAGGAAAGGATCAAATGATCGATCCACAGACGGTTTTCAAAACAGCAGGGGCACTGTCCCATGTTCCCTATACGCTTCAATGGTATCCCGAAAGCGGTCATGTGGTGACCGTTGGACCAGAACGGAAAAAATTAGAGCAGGATGTGTTTGCTTTCTTAGAAACACTTGCTTGGAAAGAGTGAGTTATGACAGAAACGATTAAAACAAAAATCATTCAGTTTCTCGAAGAAAGCCGCAAAAAAAGTTTTTCAATGGAAGAAATTGCTGAAGGTCTAGGACTTCAAAAAAGTTCAGACTTTAAGAATCTTGTTCAGACAGTAGCGGCGATGGAACGAGAAGGCAGCGTGATTTTTAACAAAAAAGGCAAAGTGAAATTACCCATGAAACGAGTGTTTGTGGAAGGAACCTTCCGTGCCAACGAGCGGGGCTTCGGCTTTGTCACTTTGGATGAAGAAGAAGACGATATTTATATCCCTAAAGAAGCAACAGGCTATGCCATGGACGGCGATACCGTTGCTGTGGACATCGTGCACGTTTCGGATCCTTTCTCAGATCGTGGTGCAGAGGGGAAAGTCGTTGAGATCAAAAAACGGGCCATCAGTCAGTTGGTCGGCGAGTTTACATTATTTGATGAAAAAGAGATCGAAGAGTCGGATCTATATGGCGTTGTTCAGCCTAAAGATAAAAAACTAAGTGAATTAAAGGTGTTTATTGGTGCTCAAGGGATTCGACCTGTAGATGGGAGCATTGTGATCGTTGAAATCAGCCATTACCCAGAAAAAGGTTATTCGAAAAGCTTAGAGGGGTTGATCACGAAAGTTGTAGGACATAAAAACGATCCTGGAATGGATATATTATCGATCGTCGTGGCGAACGGGATTCCAACAAAATTCGAGGAAGAAACCTTAGCAGCGGCAGATGCAGTACCAGATACGATCGATCCTGCCGACTTTCCGGAACGGCGGGATTTACGAGATCAACAGATTGTAACAATCGATGGAGCGGATGCCAAAGATTTGGATGATGCGGTGACCGTAAAAGCATTGCCTGACGGTAGCTTCTATTTGGGCGTGCATATCGCCGATGTTTCTTATTATGTGACCGAAAACAGCGCATTGGATAAAGAAGCGTTTGATCGGGGAACGAGTGTCTATCTTACGGATCGTGTGATTCCGATGATCCCACAGCGTTTATCAAACGGGATCTGTTCGTTGAATCCGAATGTCCCAAGGTTGACTATGAGCTGTGAAATGTGGATCAACCAAGAGGGGATCGTCACAGATTACAATATTTTCCAAAGTATTATTCAAACAAGTGCCCGTATGACGTATCAAGCAGTCAATCAAATCATTGAAGACAATGATCCAGAAACCACCAAAGAATATGCGGAATTAGTACCGATGTTCCATGATATGGCCGCCTTGCATCACGTGTTAGAAGCGATGCGCATCAAACGTGGGGCAGTTTCTTTTGAAGACCGAGAAGCAAAAGTCTTGGTCGATGGAGAAGGACACCCGCAAGAAATCGTTCTACGAGCACGGGGCGTCGGCGAACGATTGATCGAATCATTCATGTTGGCAGCCAATGAAACCGTGGCGCGTCATTTCAATCAGAAGCATTTACCATTTATTTACCGGATCCATGAGGAACCAAAAGAAGAGAAAATGCGACGCTTCTTTGATTTTGCATCTGCTTTAGGGATCGTAGTCAAGCAGACCAATGGCTCGATCTCACCAAAACAATTGCAAAAAGTGGTTGAAGATGTCGCAGATAAGCCAGAGGCAATGGTTGTCAATACAATGCTGCTAAGAAGTATGCAGCAAGCGAAGTATTCAGAAGAAAACGTCGGCCACTATGGTTTGGCAGCGGAAGATTATACCCACTTTACATCACCGATCCGTCGTTATCCCGACTTGATCGTGCATCGTTTGATTCGATCTTACAGTGAAGATGTCTCAGAAGCCAACCAAAACAAATGGGCTGAAATCTTGCCGGACATCGCGCTGCACAGCTCCCAAATGGAACGACGAGCAGTCGATGCAGAAAGAGAAGTCGATGCGCTTAAAAAAGCTGAGTATATGGCCGATAAAGTAGGAGAAGAGTTTGACGGTATCATCAGTTCCGTCGTTAAGTTTGGCTTGTTTATTGAATTGCCTAACACGATTGAAGGGTTGATCCATATCAATAATCTGAAGCAAGATTACTTCCATTATTTGGAAAACCATCTGGCACTTGTGGGTGAACGGACAGGCCTGACCTTTAAAATTGGTCAGAAAGTTCGCATCAAAGTCGTAAAGGCTGATCCAGAAACAAGAGAGATCGATTTCGAACTGGTAGCAGCAGAAGAAGTTGAAAAACTGCAAGCACCAAAAGCCAACAAACGTAACAACAATCAAAAAAATGAAGCTAGCCGCCGTGGAAAAAAACAACGAAACCCTGAGAAAAACCAAGGGAAACGCTTTGAGCAATCAGGCAAAGGCAAGCCGAAAAAAGCTGGCAAAGTGAAAAAGAAAAAACCTTTTTACAAAGGAATCAAGAAAAAATAATTGGAGGGATGGCCCGTGCCTAAAGGAGAAGGGAAATTAATCGCCCAAAACAAAAAGGCCCGCCATGATTACACGATCCTCGATACGATCGAAGCGGGGATCGTCTTACAGGGAACAGAGATCAAAGCGATCCGTAACAGCCGGATCAATTTGAAAGACGGCTTTGTACGCATTCGTAACGGTGAGGCATTCTTAGTCAATGTGCATATCAGTCCTTACGAGCAAGGAAACATTTTTAATCACGATCCATTGCGGACGAGAAAACTGTTGCTACACAAAAAGCAGATCGCTCGTCTGATTGGCGAAACAAAAAATACCGGTATGACGATTGTGCCATTAAAGGTGTATATCAAGGATGGTTATGCCAAAGTTTTGATTGGTTTAGCGAAAGGAAAACGCGAATATGACAAGCGGGAATCCTTGAAACGCAAAGATCAAGAAAGACAAATTGACCGAGTTCTTAGAAATTTCTAATTTTCTAAGAACTTCTTTTAGAATCCGATAGAGGTTATTGCTTTGAAAATCACGCTAAATTTGGTAGCATTTAAGGGAAAGCTGTTGATATAACAGGCTTTTTCTTCCACATAGCGACACGAGGATTTTTCAATTAATTTAGGATTTTTGGCATTGTGAGTTTTTTGTCTAATTTTCTTGAAAATGCTTTGAAATTTTCCATTCGTGGTGGTATGATACCGATTGTTATGAGAGGAAACGCATTGTAACACCAGATTTTTTCTGGAGATGACAGGAAAAGAGGTGAGAAAGATTGGAAGATAAATCGCTTATGTTTCATATCGGTCCTATATGGTTTGATGGAACTGTAGCTATGATGACAATCATTTCTTGTATTATTGTTTTTTTGGTGGTCTTTATTTGTACACGTAACCTGCAAATGAAACCGAAAGGGAAGCAGAACTTCATTGAATGGGTCATTGACTTTGTTCGTGGCATCGTGGCGGACAATCTACCAGGATCTCAAGTGAACAACTTTCATTTGCTCGGTGTAACAATGTTTCTTTTTGTGTTTGTGGCAAATGAGATCGGCTTAGTCACAAAAATCGTGACGACAGATGACATTACCTTATGGAAAAGTCCGACAGCAGACCCGTTTGTTACATTGACACTTGCACTTATGGTTATTTCCTTGACACATTTCTTTGGGATCAAGTCGTTGGGCTTCAAAAATTACTTGATCAATTCGTATCTGAAACCGGTGGGCTTTTTATTGCCGCTAAAAATCATCGAAGAATTTACTAATGTCATCACGTTAGGCTTGCGTTTATATGGAAATATATTCGCTGGTGAAGTGTTATTAGGATTGATTGCCAACATGTTTATTAGTCTTGGTTGGTGGTCATTGCCGATCGTGATGCCGCTAGAAATGATCTGGATTGGCTTCTCGCTCTTTATTGGAGCGATCCAAGCTTATGTATTTGTTACATTGACCATGGTATTTATGAGCCACAAAATCGTGGCAGAACATTAATCGAATCGACATACAATTAGGAGGAAAAAAGAATGAACTTTATTGGAGCAGGATTAGCAATTATCGGAGCAGCAATTGGTGCAGGGTATGGTAACGGACAAGTAATCGCAAAAACGATCGAATCAATGGCACGCCAACCTGAAATGTCAGGTCAACTACGTTCAACAATGTTTATCGGGGTAGCGTTAGTCGAAGCTGTACCGATTCTAGGGGTAGTTATCGCGCTGTTATTAGTCTTCCGATAAGACAAGCACGAAAAGGCAGAAACGAACAATTGCACTCGTTTTTGCTTTTTTCTAATGAAACAATGACTTTCAGAAAGGAAGAATCGTTATGCTAAATCAGTTGGTTATAGCGGAAGTTCAAAATCCAATGCTTGGCAATATTATCGTTGTCAGCGGATCAATTCTTCTTTTGCTATTCTTATTGAAACATTTTGCATGGGATGCCATCAGCAGCATGATGCAAAAACGGGAAGATAAAATCGCCAATGATTTGGATTCAGCGGAACAATCACGCTTGAATGCAGCAAAATTAGAAAAAGAACGCCAAGAAAAATTGGCACGTTCTCATTCTGAAGCTGCGGAGATCATCAAGAGCGCCAAAGACAGCGGGGAATTGAGTCGACAAAATATTTTGAGCGAGACCAAAGAAGAAGTGGCTCGTTTGAAAGAAAAAGCAAACTCAGATATCACCCTTGAAAAAGAAACTGCGTTAAAAGAAGTGAAAGATGATGTTGCAGAACTTTCGCTTCAAATCGCAGAAAAAATCTTAGGACGCGAATTGACTCCCGAAAATCATGAATCCCTAATCAATCAATATATCGAAGGATTGGGTTCAGTTAATGAAACTCGATAAATTCACAGTGGGAAAACGCTATGGAAAAGCCTTGTTCGAATTGGCGATGGAAGAACAGCGCTTGACAGAAGTTTACCAAGAATTAATGACCTTGCGTCAGATTTATCAGGAGATTCCAACATTCGGTCAGATCGTGACGGATAACCGCTTGGATCTCCATGAAAAAAGACAATTAGTCGATCAATTGCTGAAGGGCTTTGAAGGCTTGGTCAGAAATTTCTTAGAGATCGTTTATGAATATGATCGCATGGATGATCTATTGCTGATCATTGATGAATACGAACGTCGTTACGATGAATATCAAGGTCTTGTTCTCGGAACGATCACAACGGCTGTTGCTTTGTCAGCAGAACAAAAAAGCAAAATCGAAAAGCAAATCGCCGATAAGCTTGGGTACAAGCAGGCACAATTGAAAGAAACGATCGATCCAACGATTTTAGGCGGTGTCATCGTTGAAGCAAATCATCAAGTGATCGACGGTAGTATTAAGAGCCAACTGGATTATCTGCGACAAAAAATCGGCAGATAAACAAGAGATAAGAGGTGAATCGGATGGCCATCAAAGCAGAAGAAATTAGTGCCTTGATCAAAGAGCAAATTAAAAATTATCAGAACGAACTTTCTGTAGAAGAAATCGGTACTGTCACATATGTTGGGGACGGGATCGCCCGCGCCCACGGTTTAGAAAATGCCATGAGTGGAGAACTGCTTGAGTTTTCAAACGGTTCTTATGGGATGGCACAAAACTTAGAGTCAAACGATGTCGGAATCATCATCCTAGGTGATTTTGAAACCATTCGTGAAGGGGACAAAGTAAAACGAACCGGTAAAATCATGGAAGTTCCTGTCGGCGATGCATTAATTGGCCGGGTAGTAAATCCATTAGGGCAACCAATCGATGGTTTAGGTCCGATCGAAACAGATAAATCACGCCCAGTCGAAGCAGCTGCACCAGGTGTTATGCAACGGAAATCCGTTTCGGAACCAATGCAAACAGGGTTGAAAGCTATTGATGCTTTAGTACCAATCGGTCGTGGCCAACGGGAATTAGTCATCGGTGACCGGAAAACCGGAAAAACAACGATCGCTATTGATGCGATCATCAACCAAAAAGGGCAAGACATGATCTGTATTTATGTCGCAATTGGCCAAAAAGATTCAACTGTTCGTGCACAAGTGGAAACATTGCGGCGTTACGGGGCCCTTGATTACACGATCGTGGTTTCAGCAGGTGCTTCACAACCAGCACCACTGCTTTATATCGCACCTTATGCGGGGGCTGCGATGGGGGAAGAATTCATGTATAACGGCAAACATGTTTTGATCGTCTTTGATGACTTATCAAAACAAGCGGTCGCTTATCGTGAACTTTCTCTACTTCTACGTCGTCCGCCAGGTCGTGAAGCATACCCAGGGGATGTCTTCTACTTGCATTCTCGTTTATTGGAACGTGCAGCGAAATTAAGTGATGAACTAGGTGGTGGATCGATGACGGCATTGCCGTTTGTTGAAACACAAGCAGGGGATATTTCAGCCTATATCCCAACCAACGTGATTTCTATCACAGATGGACAAATTTTCTTAGAAAACGACCTTTTCTATTCTGGTGTTCGTCCTGCCGTAGCGGCTGGATTATCCGTTTCACGGGTTGGGGGGTCTGCGCAGATCAAAGCAATGAAAAAAGTTGCCGGTACCTTGCGTTTGGACTTGGCTAGCTATCGCGAACTAGAGGCCTTTACGCAGTTTGGGTCTGATCTAGATGCTGCAACACAAGCCAAATTAAACCGCGGTCGTCGAACCGTTGAAATCTTGAAGCAAAAACTGCATGAACCACTGGCAGTAGAAAAACAAGTCGTGATTCTTTATGCCTTGACGCATGGATTCATTGATAGTGTACCAGTCAATAAACTATTGGACTTTGAAGCAGAATTATTTGAATATATCGAAGCAAATGCAGCGACGATTTTTGAAACCATTCGGACAACGAAAGATTTGCCAGAAGAAAGCTTGTTAGATGACACCATTAAAGCATTCAAAGATATTTTCATGGCATCCAACGGTTCTCGGGTGACACCCCAAGATAAAATATCGACAATGCAAAACGCATAAAAAGAGGTGAGAGAAAATGGCTGCTTCATTAAATGAAATCAAGCAACGAATTGCCTCAACAAAAAAAACCAGCCAAATCACAAAGGCCATGCAAATGGTTTCAGCTGCAAAATTAACAAAATCTGAAGCTCATTCGAAACAGTTTCAAGTGTATGCCAACAAAGTACGTGAAATCGTTACGCATTTAACTGCGCAGCAGCTTTCCGATCTTGCAGGTTCTGGTCCAAAAGATGGTGTGAACTATAACAGTATGTTGGTTAGTCGTCCGGTCAAACGCACAGGCTACATCGTCATCACTTCTGATGGCGGTCTAGTGGGCGGCTACAATAGTTCCATCTTGAAGCAAATGATGACCATGCTGGATGAAGACCATGCAAAAGAAGAAGAGTATGTCATGATTGCCATTGGTGCAACTGGCGCTGACTTTTTCAAAGCACGGGGCATCAATTTGGCGTACGAGCTAAGAAACCTTTCGGATCAACCAAGCTTTGACGAGGTGCGTAAAATCGTAACATTGGCGACAACGATGTACCAAAACGAAGTCTTCGATGAATTATATGTGTGTTATAACCATCACATCAACTCATTGACTAGCCAATTTCGTGTGGAGAAAATGTTGCCGATTTCCGATCTAGATCCTGAAGAAGCCGAAAGTTATGAACAAGAATACTTGTTTGAACCTTCCAGAGAAGCAATTTTGAATCAATTACTGCCTCAATACGCTGAAAGCTTGATTTATGGTGCGATTGTTGACGCAAAAACAGCCGAGCATGCTGCCGGAATGACAGCGATGAAAACAGCAACAGATAATGCCAAAAATATTATTGGGGACTTGACGATCTCTTATAACCGAGCGCGCCAAGGAGCGATCACCCAAGAAATTACTGAAATTGTGGCGGGGGCATCCGCGTTAGAATAGTTTCAAGAACGAATGGAGGAATACGAATGAGTTCAGGCAAGATTGTTCAAGTCATTGGTCCCGTTGTTGACGTGGAATTCTCTCTAGACCAATCATTACCAGATATCAACAATGCGTTGATTGTTTACAAAAAAGATGAGCAGAAAACAAAAGTTGTGTTAGAAGCTGCCTTAGAACTTGGCGACGGCGTTATCCGTACGATTGCCATGGAATCAACAGATGGCTTACAACGAGGAATGGAAGTAATCGATACAGGCGCCTCCATTTCTGTTCCAGTTGGGACAGAAACCTTAGGACGGGTGTTTAATGTCTTAGGGGACACCATCGATTTAGAAGCACCGTTTCCTGAAGAAGCACCCCGCAGTGGGATCCACAAAAAAGCTCCTGACTTTGATGAATTGTCAACAAGTACCGAGATCCTTGAGACTGGGATCAAAGTTATCGACTTATTAGCCCCTTATTTAAAAGGGGGGAAAGTTGGTCTTTTCGGTGGTGCCGGTGTTGGTAAAACTGTCTTGATCCAAGAACTGATCCACAACATTGCCCAAGAGCATGGGGGGATCTCTGTCTTCACAGGTGTTGGTGAACGGACACGTGAAGGAAACGACCTTTATAATGAAATGAAAGAATCTGGCGTTATCGAAAAAACAGCCATGGTGTTTGGACAAATGAACGAACCACCAGGTGCCCGGATGCGGGTTGCCTTGACTGGGTTGACCTTAGCGGAGTACTTCCGCGATGTAGAAGGACAAGACGTGCTCTTGTTTATCGATAATATCTTCCGATTTACTCAAGCTGGTTCTGAAGTATCTGCCTTACTAGGTCGGATGCCTTCTGCCGTTGGATATCAACCGACACTAGCAACCGAAATGGGACAATTGCAAGAACGGATCACTTCAACAAAAAAAGGATCGGTTACTTCTATTCAAGCAATCTATGTTCCTGCCGATGACTACACGGACCCGGCACCAGCGACTGCTTTTGCCCATTTGGATGCAACAACCAACTTGGAACGTAAATTGACTGAACAAGGGATCTATCCAGCTGTTGATCCGCTAGCTTCTTCTTCTAGTGCGTTAGCACCTGAAATCGTTGGTGAAAAACACTATGAAGTAGCGACTGAAGTACAGCATGCGTTGCAACGTTATCGCGAACTACAAGACATCATCGCTATCTTAGGGATGGATGAGTTGTCTGATGAAGAAAAAACGTTAGTGGCTCGTGCGCGTCGGATCCAATTCTTCTTGTCGCAAAACTTCCACGTAGCGGAACAGTTTACTGGACAACCTGGTTCTTATGTACCAGTTGAAGAAACGATCAAAGGCTTTGCTGAGATTCTTGAAGGAAAATATGATGATCTTCCAGAAGAAGCCTTCCGTAGTGTAGGACGAATTGAAGACGTCATTGAAAAAGCGAAAAAAATTGGCTATTAATTAACCAGCCTTGAAGAAAGAGGGGAACCTCATGGATCAATTTTTAACAGTCAATGTGGTGACACCTGCTGGTTTGGTTTACGATCATCACGCGAAAATCGTGGTTGCACGTACGACAGATGGTGAGATCGGTATTTTGCCGCATCATGCCCCAATCATCGTTCCTTTGACGATTGATGAAGTCCGGGTCAAACGGATCGATTCAGATACTCACGTCGACTGGGTCGCCGTCAATGGCGGTATCCTTGAAGTGCGGGACAATGTTGTCTCCATCGTAGCCGATAGTGCGGAACGTGATCGTGATATCGACGTTTCACGGGCAGAAAGAGCAAAACAACGTGCAGAACGTCAAATCGAAGAGGCCAAACAAGTCGAAGATATCGACCAGCTTCGTCGCGCAACGGTTGCTTTGCACCGCGCCATTAATCGAATCAACGTGTCAAAACATTCCTAAAAAAACAAGGGCATCTTGCCTTTGTTTTTTTTTATTCGAGAAAACGTTTTAAAAACTTTTTAAAGTCTTTTCATGAAGGTTTCAAGAAAGATTATTTTTTATCTTGACATCTTTGTGGTATGATAGGAATGTTCAATTATGAAAAAGGAGCAGGAAGTATGCAAGTGTATGGAATTGATGCAATCATTCGAATCGTGAGTCATTTAGCGTTCATCTATTTAGCATTTTGGGCATTGCAATCTGTGCGGATCGATGCTTTTTTTAAAGCCTTACGAACGACTCAGATACGAATGGTCATGGTGTTTCTTGCGATTGCATTAGGCTACACCGCCAGTACTTTTTTCCTTGAGTTGATTGCGTTATGTCGTAATTTATTTTTAACAGGTTTTTAAGAATTTCATTAATATATGCAAAAACACCGAATATTATGCTATAATTGGCAAGATTTGTGTGAGTCACTGCATTATTTGGAGGGAACATAAATGGAAGAGATGATCGTTCAAGGTGGTAATCGATTAACTGGAACAGTGAAGATCGAAGGGGCAAAAAATGCTGTTCTACCTATCTTAGCGGCAAGCTTATTAGCGGAAGAAGGAACAACGACATTAACAAATGTACCGATCCTTTCCGATGTATTAACAATGAAAGAAGTGATTCGGCATTTAAATGTCGCAATCGATTTTGAAGAAGAAAACAATACGATGACGATCGATGCATCACAAGAGTTAGCGATCGAAGCACCTTATGAGTATGTAAGCCAAATGCGCGCTTCAATCGTAGTCATGGGGCCTTTGTTAGCCCGTAATGGTCATGCCAAAGTGGCAATGCCTGGCGGCTGTGCAATCGGCAAACGACCAATTGATTTGCATTTGAAGGGATTTCAAGCACTAGGCGCTCAAATCATCCAAAAAGATGGATACATAGAAGCGATCGCCGATGAGTTAAAAGGCAATAGCATTTACTTGGATTTCCCAAGTGTCGGCGCAACGCAAAATATCATGATGGCTGCGGTAAAAGCTAAAGGTATCACCATCATTGAAAACGTCGCTCGTGAACCTGAAATCGTCGATTTAGCAAACATTTTAAACAAAATGGGTGCCAAAGTCTTTGGTGCAGGAACCGAAACGATGCGTATCGAAGGGGTCGATCACCTTCATGCGGTGGAACATTCGATCGTCCAAGACCGTATCGAAGCAGGAACCTTTATGGTTGCAGCAGCGATGACCCAAGGAGACGTCATTATTAAAGATGCGATCTCAGAACACAATCGTCCATTGATCTCAAAATTGATCGAAATGGGCGCAGAAGTGACTGAAGTAGCTGAAGGGATTCGTGTCGTTGGACCTGAACAATTGAAGGCAACAGATGTGAAAACAATGCCTCATCCAGGTTTTCCTACGGACATGCAAGCGCAAATGTCTGCTATTCAACTTTTAGCAGCTGGAACGAGTGTTGTGAACGAAACTGTATTTGAGAACCGTTTCCAACATTTAGAAGAAATGCGTCGGATGAATGCTCATGTCAAAATAGACGGCAACGTAGCAGTGATCGAAGGCGGCCATGAATTGCAAGGTGCGCTGGTCTATGCAACGGATTTACGTGCAGCAGCAGCGTTAATTTTATTAGGTCTACGTTCAACTGGTCGGACACGTGTCCGCAATCTAAAATATTTGGATCGTGGCTATTACAAATTCCATGAAAAATTGCAGCAATTAGGTGCTTCTGTGGAACGAGTTTCTGAAGCAGTTGAAGAAACCGTACCAGTAAACGCATAGTAGGAGTAGGAGAGAATAAAGTGAAGTTGAACCGTTACATTCTAACTAGCTTGATAAAAATTCTAATCGTCATATTATTAGCTATTTTATTGTTCTTAGCCGGAACGATGATTGGCTATGGGGTGATTGGCGACGGTAGTCCTTTTAAAGTCTTCTCTCCAAGTCTTTGGAATCATATCTTTGAGTTTATGAAGTAACCCCAAACTAGGACTTATGCCTCGTGCTGAGTCCTAGTTTTTTCTATCTATCTTCACTGAATCGTGATCATAAAAAGAAAGGTTGGCAAGAAATGAGTAAACTTTTGATTGGCTTTGTTCGTTTCTATCAACGTTTTATTTCCCCATTATTTCCTCCTAGCTGTCGTTATTATCCGACTTGCTCAGGATACATGATCCAAGCGATCCAAGTCCATGGCGCAGCCAAAGGAGGTTTGATGGGGGTAGCTCGTATCTTACGCTGCCATCCCTTTGTAAAAGGCGGTATAGATTACGTACCCCAGACGTTTACTTTAAAACGAAATACGCAAGACAAAGTCAAACCAACGTACCGTTATCGGAAAAGTTAAAAGGAATCAACAAAAATGTAAAAAAGGAGCCAAAAAGCCATGATTCGTCCAATCGACTCTAATGAAGCGTATCCTTGGGCGTTGCTGCTGGATGCAGATCCTGAAAAAGCAGTCGTAGAAAGCTATCTATATAATAGCCAAACACTTGTTTATGAAGAAGCTGGAGAAATGATTGGTGTGCTAGTTTATCAAAATCAAGGCAACAACTGGGAGATTATGAATGTGGCCGTTTCTCCAGAAAAGCAAGGAATGGGCATTGGTTGTCAATTGCTGCAAGCTGCCGAAGAAGCGATCCTCAGTCAACACCTTGGGGCAAAACGGCCGATTGTAGTGATCAAAACTGGTAGTCTGCCCTCTGCAGCCCTGACTTTGTACCAAACGCAAGGCTATGTTGAAAAAGACCGGATGGAAAATTATTTCACCACTCACTATGCTGAACCGATTTTCGAAAATGGGCAGCAGTTGATCGATCAAGTTATTTTGGAAAAGCAGCTCTAATCCCATAGAGACAGTCTATGGCGATTTTAGGCTGTTTTTTTTATTGTTCTCGGAAATCGCTTTCTTCAAGTGGGGACTTACGGTAAAATAGATAGTATCAGAATAATAAAGGATTGAGGGAAAAAAATGGCGATTTTAGTCTTTGATATGGGTGGTTCAGCAGTAAAATATGGCGTCTGGGCACAGGATTCTTTGGTGAGTAAAGGCAAATTTACTACACCAAGCACGTGGCAAGAAATGAAAGCCCAGTTGCAGCAAGTAAGAGCAAGCGTAAACGAAGAGATCGAAGGGGTCGGGATCAGTGCTCCAGGTGCAGTCAATGCCCAAGAACGTCGAATCGACGGTATCAGTGCGATTCCTTATATCCATGGGTTTGACATCTACTCTGAACTCGAAGGAGTGTTTGGGGTACCAGTAACCATCGAAAATGATGCTAATTGCGCTGGGATGGCTGAATTCTATCAAGGAGCGGGCAAAGAGTATCAGCAAGCAGCTTTCGTTGTGATCGGAACAGGCGTTGGCGGTACCCTGTTTCAAAATGGTGAGCTAGTCCGTGGGGCACATTTATACGGCGGTGAATTTGGGTTGATGATTTTGGATCAAGGCAAAACATTTTCGCAACTAGGGACAGCGGTTCAGATGGCTTGGCGTTATTGTGATCGAATTGGTGTAGATCGAACCACAATTACCGGCGAAGAGGTCTTTCAACGTGCAGAAGATGGGGATGCCATTGCGATCGAGGAAGTCAATAAATTTTACCGCTATTTAGCGCAAGGACTATTCAGTATTCAATTTGCTTTTGATCCTGAAGTGATCATTATCGGTGGCGGTGTCAGTGCCAAAAATGGCTTGTTAGAAGAAGTGAATCAACGGTTGAAAAAAATGTTGGCAGATCAAGCTTTAAATGATTTTGTCCCACTGATCAAGCTATGTGACTATCGCAACGATGCCAATCTAGTTGGGGCGGCAGCCAATTTTCAAGCATTGTATCCACGAATAGCCGCTAACATCTTGATGTAATGTTTTCAAACGTCCTTTTGACAAAAAATGAAGCAATTCGAAACGATCAAAAAGTAAGCAAAGGAAAAAAAACTTTGCTTGCTTTTCTTTTTGTTCAAAAAAATGAAAAGCGATTCCATTATTGATGGAACAGTGTTTTAAAAACACCATTTTTTCCTAGTAAAAAAAATAAATTCTGAATAGGTGAAATATTCTGATAATTCGTTGACATTTTCCAGATTTTTCAGTATATTGGATAACATATTCAGGGGAAGTGAAGGAGAGGAAAATTATGAAAAAGAAATTTGCGTTTTTGTTTGCGAGTTTGTTTTTGTTAACAGCATGTAGCGCTGGACCAACAGGTGGATCAACGGATGGCAGCGGGGGTGCTGAAGGTGGCAATAAACAAGAGGGAGATACCATCAAGATCGGAACCAACTTAGAGTTGTCAGGAGCCGTAGCTGCTTATGGGACGGCTGAAAAAGAAGGAATCGACTTAGCAGTAGAAGAAATCAATGCTGCCGGCGGTATTCTTGGAAAACAAATTGAAATTATTTCGAAAGATAACAAATCAGATAACAATGAAGCTGCAACGGTAGCAGCCAACTTAGCTACAAATGATAAAGTTGTAGCCATCATTGGTCCAGCAACTTCTGGTGCTACGAAAGCGGCTTTGCCTAACGTGACCAGAGCACAAGTACCAATGGTTACACCTTCAGGTACTGACGATGCGATTACTTATACTAGTGGGAAAGTGCAAGAATTTGCCTTCCGTTCTTGTTTCCAAGATAGCTTCCAAGGAACGATCTTAGCGAAATATGCGGCTGAAAATTTGGATGCATCAAAAGCTGTGATCTTGGGAGACAACTCAAGTGATTACGCAATTGGATTGACGGAAGCATTTAAAGAAAGTTACCCAGGCGAAATTGTCTTAGAAGATAACTTTACTGAAGGCGACAAAGATTTCCAAGCAGTTCTTACAAGAATCAAAGATGTCGACTTCGATGTCTTGTTCATTCCAGGCTACTACACAGAAGCTGGTTTGATCATCAAGCAAGCGCGAGAATTAGGAATTGATCAAGCAATCATTGGTGCCGATGGATTCGGTGATGAAAAAATGGTTCAAACAGCTGGTGCAGAAAATGTCAGCAATGTTTACTATACCGGTCACTTCTCTACCAAAGCACCAGCAAACGACAAAGTTGAGCCGTTTGTGGCAGCTTTCAATGAAAAGTATGGCAAAGAACCTTCTGCTTTTAATGCGTTAGCCTATGATGCAGTTTACATGATCAAACAAGCAATCGAAGATCAAAACTCAGCAGATTCATTGGCAATTGCAGCTGGTTTGTCTGAACTGAAAGACTTTGTCGGCGTGACAGGTGAAATCACAATGGATGAAAATCATAACCCTGAGAAATCAGCAGTTGTTTTAGGATTGACTGACGGGAAGGAAACCTCAGCAGACACTGTGGAACCTTAAAAACCTGTAGTTGTTTGGCAGTGAAAACTGGGACAGACCTGATGTGTTTGTCTCAGTTTCTTTTCTCTAATGAGAAGAACCATAATAAATGATATTGGAAGTGAGTATATGGAAATGATGATCCAACAATTGATCAACGGCTTGTTTCTAGGCAGTATCTACGCCTTGTTAGCGTTGGGTTATACGATGGTGTATGGCATCATCAAGCTGATCAACTTCGCCCACGGAGAAGTTTATATGATTGGTAGTTTTATTGGTTACTTTTTGATCAATCAATGGCAATTGGGCTTTTTCCCAGCGTTATTCATTTCGATGATCGCCAGTGCAGCACTTGGGGTAACGATTGAATTTTTAGCCTATCGTCCTTTGAGAAATTCCACGCGAATTTCGGCATTGATTACGGCAATCGGGGTTTCTTATTTTTTGCAAAATGTCATGATCTTTTTCTTTTCTGCCAATGTGCGCCCGTTTCCGCAAGCAATCGAACGAAAAACCTATTCCATCGGGTTTGTTCAAGTAAGTAATGTCCAGTTATTGATCTTGGCTGTTTCGGTTACCTTAATGATTCTCTTGCAATTGATCGTGAAAAAGACCCGTATGGGAAAAGCGATGCGTGCAGTAAGTGTTGATGCAGATGCAGCGCGTTTGATGGGGATCAATGTTAATCGAACGATTTCCTTTACCTTTGCCTTAGGCTCGGCTTTGGCTGCAGCTGGCGGGATGCTGATCGGTTTGTATTATAATTCCATTGATCCATCAATGGGGGTCGTTCCTGGTCTGAAGTCTTTTGTTGCGGCGGTTCTCGGTGGGATCGGGATCATTCCTGGTGCAGCTTTAGGCGGCTTTGTGATCGGTTTAGTGGAGACAGCAGCGACAGCGCTTGGTTTTTCTGATTACAAGGATGCTTTAGTGTATGTCATTTTAATAATTATATTGTTGGTTCGTCCAGCTGGGATTCTCGGCAAAAATATCAAAGAGAAAGTGTAGGTGGCAGAAATGAAAAAGAATTTACGTTACAACTTAATCTGGCTCGCTCTGGCAGCTATTCTTTATTTTGGATTATTTGCAGCCTACAATGGCGGAATGATTAATCTGTTCTCTGATGCGATCATCGTCAATATCGGAATCAATATCATCTTGGCAGTCAGTTTGAATCTAATCATCGGCTTTTCAGGGCAATTCTCCTTAGGACATGCTGGGTTTATGGCAATCGGTGCTTATGCTGGCGCGATCCTGTCGGCAAGCAATCCAACCTTTGGCGGCTTTTTAACTGGTTTACTGGTGGGGATGCTGGTTTCAGGTGCAGTCGCATTAGTGGTTGGGATCCCGACCCTCCGTTTAAAAGGCGACTATCTAGCGATCGCTACCCTAGGTGTGGCAGAGATCATTCGGATCTTGTTGGTGAACCTACGAGGCTTGACCAATGGTCCTGCTGGAATTTTCGGATTGCCCCAATTCAGTAATTGGCAGATCGTCTTTCTCTTTGCCGTTCTATCGATTCTTGTCGTTTCAAACTTTATCCATAGCGGACCAGGCAGAGCGACTTTAGCGATTCGGGAAGATGAGATCGCTGCAGAGTCGATGGGGGTCAACACAACGAAATACAAGGTAATTGCGTTTGTGATGGGGGCAGTGATGGCAAGCATTGCTGGTACCCTTTATGCCAGCTATCAGCAGTCGGTTTTCCCACGAGATTACGGTTTTATGAAATCGATCGATGTGTTGATCATCGTCGTTTTTGGAGGGCTTGGGAGTACCACAGGAGCGGTTGTTTCGGCAGTAGTGCTAGGAATCTTAAACATGTACTTGCAAGGCTTCTCTGATTTGCGCATGATCATTTATGCATTGGCTTTGATCATCATCATGATCTTTAAACCAAGCGGACTTTTAGGGACCTGGGAATTCTCCGTAAAAGGACTGTTGGACAAATTTAGAAAAAAGGGGGATGACAACGATGCCTCTATTAGAAGTTAAAAGCTTAACGAAAAACTTCGGTGGTTTAGCTGCTGTTTCTCATGTAGACCTCCATCTAGATACCAATGAGCTGGTCGGGTTGATTGGACCAAACGGTGCCGGCAAGACAACGCTCTTTAACCTCCTGACAGGTGTTTATGAGCCTAGTGAAGGCGAAGTGCTTTTTGAGACCCAAGGTAAGCCAAAACGTTTAAATGGCGTGAAGCCTTATAAAATCGCGGATTTAGGCCTTTCAAGAACCTTCCAAAATATTCGCTTGTTTAAAAACTTGTCCGTAATGGATAACGTCTTGATCGCTATGAACAGTAAGCATAAAGAAGGACTACTGACGAGCATCTTGCGTTTGCCAAAGTATTACAAAAACGAAGAATCCATGAAGAAAAAAGCCTTAGAGCTGTTACGGATCTTTGATATGGATGGCAAAAGCCAAACGTTAGCGAAAAATTTGCCTTATGGCGAGCAACGCCGTTTAGAGATCGTACGCGCATTGGCTACAGAGCCAAAAATTTTGTTTCTTGACGAGCCGGCAGCGGGGATGAATCCTCAGGAAACAACAGAACTGACAAAGCTGATCTATAAGATCCAAAAAGATTTTCAATTGACGATCCTCTTGATCGAGCATGATATGAGTTTGGTCATGGAAGTGTGCGAACGGATCTATGTACTGGAATACGGACAAGTCATCGCCCACGGTGAACCAGAAGAGATCAAAAACAATCCACGGGTAATCGAAGCCTATCTAGGAGGGGAAATCTGATGCTGGAAATTCAAAATTTAAGTGTTCACTACGGCATGATCCAAGCAGTTCATGATGTTTCCTTCCACGTCAATCAAGGAGAGATCGTTTCGCTGATTGGTGCCAATGGTGCCGGAAAAACCACGATTTTACGGACGATTTCTGGATTGATCCGTCCTTCAAAAGGCTCCGTCACTTTTGAAGGAAAGCAAATTGAGAAAGAAGCACCGCAAAAAATCGTCGCAAACGGTTTGTCGCAGGTGCCAGAAGGGCGGCACGTCTTTTCCGGTTTGACGGTTCAAGAAAACTTAGAGATGGGCGCCTTCTTGCGTAAAGACAGTGGTGTCAAAGAAGACTATGAACAAGTTTACCGCAAGTTTCCTGTATTGAAAGAACGCCTCTCGCAAGATGCGTCGACATTATCTGGCGGTGAGCAGCAGATGTTGGCAATGGGGCGGGCATTGATGTCAAAACCGCGCTTGCTTTTGCTGGATGAGCCATCGATGGGCTTGGCGCCAATTTTTATCAAAGAAATTTTTTCCATCATTCAAGAAATCAAGCAGCAAGGAACGACTGTGCTGCTGATCGAACAAAATGCGAAAATGGCTTTATCGATTGCCGATCGCGGCTATGTATTAGAAACCGGGAAAATCGTTTTAGAAGGTACTGGAGAAGAATTACTAGCAAGTGATGAAGTTAGAAAAGCGTATCTAGGAGGTTAAACAATGAGCGTAAGTGATTTTATGACGAAGACGGTCATCACCGTCGATTCACAAACACCGATCTTTGATGCAATAGATGTGATGAAGCAGCACGATATCCATCGTCTACCTGTCGTTGATGATGGCAAATTAGTAGGGTTGATCACGGAAGGAACGATCGCTGAAGCAACCCCCTCAAAAGCGACAAGTTTAAGTGTTTATGAAATGAACTATCTCTTAAATAAAACGACAGTCGCTGATATCATGTTGAAAAAAGTGACTACGATTGAACCAGATGCACTATTAGAGGACGCCATTTCCGTCATGCGTAGTGAGAACGTGGGGGTTTTACCAGTCATGGATGATGATGCCTTAGTGGGAATCATTACCAACAATGATATTTTCGATGCCTTTTTGAAAATCACTGGGTACCACGATGGTGGAACACGAGTGTCCATTGAGATCACGGATGACCATGTGGGGGTTTTAGCAGACGTGACGAAACTCCTTGCGGATCATCAGATGAGTATTTTGACGATTGTGGTAAATCGGATGGCACTAAAAACAGTTGTTGAGATCCAAGTAGAATCACGGCAAGTCGCAGCAATCGAGAAAATTTTAAGCGATGCAGGCTATACCGTGACGAGTGCTGTCTTGACGAACCAGAAGTGATCTAAGAAAAAGTAGCTGATCGTAAAGATTGGCTACTTTTTTTATTTCCAGAAGAGATTTTCTTTTTCTTTTGTTGCTTTTCTGTTAAAATAGGAAGGTGCTGTAAAGAAAGAGGTGCAACCATGTCTAAGAAAAATAAAGATATCGAAGTACGTATTGAAGAAACAACAAAAGCCATTCATGGCAAAGACTATACCGTCAATGAATTATTCATCGGAAAAAAACGCATTGGTGAGATTTTAACAACTGGACCAAAAGAATTTCAAAGCTTTTTAGGGGATGAAGATCTAGGTTCGAGCAGAAGCTTAGAAGCTGCCATCGAGATGATTATTCGTCAATGGAATTTACATGAATAATTTCTAGAAAAATTTACTTTTTGCTCTTGCAATTTGTTATCTTTTTCGGTATTATAACTATTGTCAGGTTTGAGAAAAACCTTTTGGAGGAGTAGCGAAGTGGCTAAACGCGACGGACTGTAAATCCGTTCCTTAGGGTTCAGTGGTTCGAATCCACTCTCCTCCACCATTATTGGGGTATAGCCAAGCGGTAAGGCAACGGACTTTGACTCCGTCATGCGTTGGTTCGAATCCAGCTACCCCAGTCAAAGAGATACGTAGAAAAAAACAGCAAGCACTCTTGCTGTTTTTTTGTTATTTAAAAAGAATCGTGTTTTTTATAAGTACTTAAAGAAACAGGAGACTGATATGGAAGAAGCCACTTTCAACAAGCTAGTTTCTACGAAATTGAAAAAAGCAATGGTTGCTTTGGGGCATTTCTATGAAACAGGCATGGAGTGGAACGGAAAATCACAGTCGATTCTTTCACAGAAATTTCTTTCAGAGAATTTAAAATATTTGGGCATTTTTGGTTCTGTTTGGTATACTTAGGCAAATCAGTTCCTTTGAGAGAACCATTTTATAGCATGAGAAACGAGCGATGACAGGAATATTACCGATTTTCGGAAGTGATAACTTTACTAGATGGGGGCTTAACGAAGATGGGAAATGAAACGACTTGGGAGAACACAGACCGCCTTTATCTGTTGTGTCAACCAATCATGCAGGTAAAATCGCTAAGTCAGCAAGAGGTGAATGGCTATGAAGTCTTGCTACGTAGCGAGAAGAACAACCGATTTCCACAGCAAGAATTCAGCACAATGATTCAAACTGAAAGTGGCAATCAGCAATTGATGAGATGGTATGCCAAGGAATTGCGGCGTTTATGCAAAAAAAAGCCGGAAACCCGCTTTAGTGTCAATATACATCCACAACAGCTGCTGTGGCAGTCTACGTGGTCCTTTTTTGAAACGATGGCTGTTTATAAGGCGCAGTTGCAGATTGAATTGACGGAACACCCCGTACGCATACAGCAAGAGTCATTTGATTTGTCTGTAGCCATTGCAAAAATTAAAGCTTATGGTTATGTGATTGCGGTCGATGATATCGGTTGCGGACAAAATACCCTCTCGTTGGTCTTTGCCAATCTTGCCAGCGTTGATTGTTTGAAATTTTCGTTGTTACCGTTTATTCAGCTTGATGAGGAGATTGGCTTCAGCTTTTTGGCTTGTTGGTTGAAGGTTGCCCAAAAATATCAGCTTGAGCTGATCGTTGAAGGGATCGAGAACCGCGAAAAAATGGTCCAGTTGCTTGAGATGGGGGTGCATTTGCAACAAGGATATTTATGGTCTAAAGGAGAGCGATTGTGATGGAATGTTAGAACGAGGCGTGCTTTTGGCGTTTGGTTTGCCGCTGATGATTGCCAGTTTACTGGTGACCGCAGATGTTTTTGTACGAAGTGTGCAAAAAATATCGGTTTCTCGTCCATTTAAGTATTTTATTATTGGTATTCTGACGTTTACGCATTTGTATTTTATTCTTTCTTTTTCAATGAATTCAGTTGGGTTTATCTGTTATCAATACACAACTGCTTTTATTGCGAGTCATTTTTTCTATGGTGATCGTGGCAAGATCTTGATTTTGATAACGCCGTGTATGGTCGTCTTTTATTTGTGGTTTGTCGGTTTTTCTGATGTGGGTAAAGCTTTTTATCTTCCATTATTCGGAGTGGGGATCTTTGTCCTTGATTTTCTTTTATCAAAAGTCAAGCTGATCCGTCCGCAACAGCAATTTTATATGATGTATTTTTTGACCTGCCTGCTCTCACCGCGTTTTTCGATGCTAGTCCATCATACGACGACCTATGACTGGGAAGCGATGTTGGCAGTATTTGTTGGTTCTTTCGTGCTGCTAGGAAGTTTTATGTGGTTGCATCGATTGATTGAGGGGCAAGAATACCAAGTACTGGCAGAGCTGGCGAATAGTAAGATCGATGCGTTGACCGGCTGCTTCAACTATGGGACCTATAACCACGATCTGCTTCAAGCCGTTTCACAGAAAAAGACTGTGACGATCGCCATGATTGATCTCGATCACTTCAAAAAGGTCAACGACCGTTATGGTCATATCGCCGGAAATGAGTTGTTGAGAACCTTTGCCTCACGGACGACTACTTTTTTAGAGGCGCATTTTGCCGAGACCTATTCCTTTTATCGTTATGGCGGCGAAGAGTTCTGTCTCGTGATCGAAGGGGATGTCAAAGAACGGACCGTAGCTGCAATGACGACACTGTGTCAAACCATTTCCAGCAGTATGTTTCCTGTGGCTAATTTTGAAAAAGGGACGATGTCTTTGTCTTGCGGCGTTGAAGCGAGTACAGTTTGTCATGGCGATATCTTGGCAGCTGTTGAAAGAGCCGATCAAGCACTCTATCTCGCAAAACAAAGTGGCCGAAACCGGGTGTGCACCTTGCCTGAGACGTAAAAAAATAATGGAAAAATAATTTACACAAATTCACAAAGAATTAAATGTTTATGCACAAAAAGTTAGTAATAATAAAGAAATAATGTTATTTATTTACAAAATATACATTTTGATTATTTTATTTATCTTGAGAATCTTCGCATATCAACAAAAAGATTGAAACTATGTATAATTTCTGGTAAATTATTCTAAATCAAGAGTGATAAAAACTGTCAATAATAAATAGTGATCCTTACTTGATGCTTTGTCCGCTTTTCCAATGAAATGTCTCTGGAATTGTCCCGTCGAATCAGCAAGTAAGGGTTCTTTTTTTTAGAAAGGAAGCACAGGAAATGGCAAATACGCTGGTTGTCAATACACTCGCAAATTTAGGCGCAATTATCATCAATATTTATTTGTTATTCAAAATCAGTGATGGCTTCGTAGGTCAAGGGACATTCAAAGCGAAACAGATCGCAGCGGCGATTGCTTGTGAAACCGTGGTGGGGATGCTGATGATGAATTTCTCTTACGTCGTATACGAAACGCGATTTGACCTGCGCTTCTTGCTTTACGCTTTTTCCATGAAATATCTGGGGTGGAAGGTGACCGTACCGACGATGGTCAATCTAGCGTTAGGGCGTTTCTTGTTTGAAGTATCAAAATCTTCTTGGCTGAACTTATATCTTACGTTTTTTTTGATGGTGACACTGACATTTCTGCATGCCTGGGCCAAACGGCGATTTACTGACAAACAAGAGTTGTTCCTATCAATAACCTACTTGATCGCTATCTCCTTTCTTTTTGGTTTTTATTTGACGGGTGATATTCAAAAAACGACCCTAATTTATATAGTTTATGGCATTCTCGCCTATACGTTGGCGTTCTTCCTTTATTCGATAGTCAATGATATGCAGCGCATTTTGGCATTGGTCAAAATCGATGATCTTACGCAGTTGAACAACTTTCGTAAATTTCAAGATGACCGCCAACGCCTAGATACGACCGAGGTGGACTTATCGATCGCTTTGATCGATATCGATCATTTCAAAAATTACAATGACCGTTACGGACACCGTGCCGGGGATGTGATTTTGCAAGAAATCGCTCGTATTTTTTCGACCTACTGTACGGCGAGCAATCCGGTCTATCGCATCGGTGGGGAAGAGTTTGCAATCTTGATTCAAGGAGACGCACAGGCTGCTGCTTATCTCCTCGAAAAAATCCAAAAGCGCATCCGTTACCAAGAAATCATCTTGGATGCAGGCGATTCGGTCAGCATCACGTTGTCGATTGGGATCGCACAACGGCAAAGGGGTGAGTTGCTACAACAAACGCAAGAACGTGCGGATCAAGCATTGTATCGAGCCAAACGCAGCGGTCGCGACCAACTCTGTCTTTACTGATGGGGGTGGCTTCTTTTCTTTTTTTGTTTTCAAAAATACTACCTTAAATGAGGAGCGCATATGGAAAATAGTTTAATCATGATTCCTTCGCTAGAACCTGACCACAAACTGCTGGCTCTGGTGGAGAAAATTCGTTTGCATAATCAGCACCTGCCGATTTTGGTCGTGGATGATGGCAGTGGGGCAGCTTATCAGTCCGTCTTTTCGGCATTGGAACAGAAGTTTGGTTGTCAGGTTTTGACCCATCCAAAGAATCAGGGAAAAGGCGCAGCCATCAAAACCGCTCTCACTGAAGTGCTGACAAACCAGCCAGCTGTTGAATTTATGGTGACCATTGATTCGGACGGGCAGCATGAGTATACCGATATGATGGCTTGCTTAGCAAAGGCCCAAGCCCATCCGGACAGCATTATTTTAGGGACCCGATCCTTTGGCAAAGAAGTGCCCTTGCGGAGTAAGTTCGGCAACATTTTGACCCGAAATATCCTGCGTTTAGCGACTGGTCTTGCTATTGAGGATTCGCAGACGGGCTTAAGGGTTTTCCCTCGAAAATTCATGACAGATTTGTTGGCGATCTCAGGTGAGCGTTTTGAATATGAAACGCGGATGCTAATCGAAGCCCAGAAGCGGGGGTGGCCGATTCTTTCACAACCGATCGCAACCATCTATATTGAAGAAAATGCCTCTTCCCATTTTCGGGTCTTGGCAGATTCTGTCGCTATCTATAGCGTCTTTTTGAAGTATTTGTTTTCATCTGTGGTCTCCTTTTTTGTCGATGTGATCGCTTATGCGTTATTGATCCA
The DNA here is from genome assembly GCF_051714285.1 of Enterococcus sp. AZ149. Taxonomy (NCBI): domain Bacteria; kingdom Bacillati; phylum Bacillota; class Bacilli; order Lactobacillales; family Enterococcaceae; genus Enterococcus; species Enterococcus sp. AZ149. Next base: position 2,595,465 of record NZ_JBIORO010000001.1, on the reverse strand, counting down.
TTTCTTGTCTGTCATCAATCTGTCCTCCATCGTGATCGCTTCGTTGGGTGCCCGATTGATTTCGGCGATCGTCAATTACTACATCAATCGCGAGCTTGTTTTTGGTCAACGGACAAAGAACAGTATGCTGCAGTATTTTTTATTGGTGATCGTACAGATTTTGCTGTCCTCTTTTCTCGTCTACCTGATTTATTTGATCCTACCGATCGGAGATTCTGTGTTGTTAAAAATAGGCGTCGATTGCCTGCTCTTTTTCTTTAGTTACCATGTGCAAAAAAATGTCATCTTTAAGGAGTGATTGAGGTGGAACAAAAACGTTTGCCTTGGGTGAAAAAAGTCGTTTACTTTCTGGCGTTTGTCTTTTCGCTGATCTATTTATCATGGCGGGGGCTGTATACATTGCCATGGCACGAGTCTTGGTTTGCCTTGCTGTTTGGTTTGCTGCTTTGGGGCAGTGAGATCGTATCGAACTTTACGGGCTTGCTGTTGATTTGGAACAAAAACAAAGCAAAGCCCTTTGAAAAACCGGTCGTGCCAGAAGCCGACTATCCGGCGATCGATGTGTTGATTGCTACTCATAATGAAGAAGTGCCGCTTTTATTAAAAACGGTCAATGCGGCAGTTCATATGAAATACCCCGATCCCAAAAAAGTTCACATCTATTTGTCAGATGACACCAACCGTCCAGAGGTCAAAGCACTGGCAGATAAATTTGGCATCGGCTATATCGGATTGATCGGCAATCAGCATGCCAAGTCAGGCAATCTCAATCATGCATTATCAAAAACCAATTCGCCGCTAGTGGCGACCTTTGATGCAGATATGATTCCTTACTCAGATTTTTTGCTGGAAACAGTGCCATATTTTGTGGCAAATCAGCAGGAACGCCGCAATGACCAGACCATCAAACCGTTGGGCTTTGTTCAAACACCGCAAAGTTTTTACAACGCGGATCTTTTTCAGTACAATCTTTTTTCAGAAGCGGCGATCCCTAACGAGCAGGACTTCTTTTCCAGAGAAGTCAATGTTTTGAACAACGCCCATGATACCGCTATTTATACAGGTTCTAATACGGTGATTGCACGAGAAGCGATCGAAGCCGCTGGCGGATTTCCGACGGACACGATCACGGAAGATTTTGAATTAGGCGCCTTGATCAATTGCCAAGGTTATCGCAGTTTATCAACACTGCAGCCAATGGCCAGCGGTCTGTCTCCAATTGATATCCCAAGTGCCTTAAAGCAGCGGATTCGCTGGGGAAGAGGAGTGGTCCAAAGTGTCCACAATCTCCATCTTTTTAAGAATAAGACGTTGTCTTTGGCGCAAAAAATGGTTTTCTTAAACAGCTATTTGTATTGGTGGTCGTTTCTACGACGGCTACTATTTATTTTCGCGCCGATTTTGTACACCGTCTTTAATGTAAGGGTCGTAGAGACAAACTTTTGGGTCTTGCTGCTGTTTTGGCTGCCAAGCTATACGTTCTTGCATTTGGCGATGCAGGATTTGAGCAGTGATATTCGAACGCAGCGTTGGGGCGAGATCCAGGAAACGATTTTTGCACCTTACCTAGTGATTCCTGTCTTTTTGCAAGCCATTGGCATCAAAGAGACCCGCTTCAAGGTGACTAATAAAGCAGCAACTCAGTCTAAAAAAGACTTGTTGTTTGTGGTGCCGCATTTGTTGCTGTTGATTTTGACGATTATCGGCTTAGTGAAGTTTAATTACGGCAAATTCGGCTCAGAGATTTTCTACGGCAGTGTGTTGACCTTCTGGCTGCTGACCCATTTCTTTAACTTAACCTTTGCGGTTTTATTTTATCTCGGTCGCCCGATTTATCGAACGACGGAACGGTTCAGAGCCCATTATCCTGTTGAAGTTTCCGACCAAGACGCCAGCTATTCTTTGATGACAGAAAATATCTCAGAAAATGGCTTGTCCTTCGTTTCTGACGTTCCTCTTTATTTTTCGCCAGATGCGCCGCTGACTTTTAAAATCACCCGTAATGGCTACCAAGCAGAGATGACTGGAAATATTGTCCGCGTCTTTTCTGGAAAAGATCGCTGGGGCTATGGCGTTGCTTTAAACCAGTTGACAGAAAAAGATTACTTAGCCTATCTGCAGATCATTTATGATGGCTTCAATCAAAGCCTGCCGGTTCTGCGGGATCCGTGGATGACCTTCTTTGACAGTCTTTTTGAAAATCTCGGTAAGCATCTGCTGCAAGCCAAACAAAAGCCATTGCCGCCTCAACGAGTGCCCATACTGACTATTGATCAAAAATGGCACTTTGATGAAGGAACCTATGCGGTCACAACATTTGGTTTTGATCAGTTCACGTTGGCAAAAACAAAAGAGGTCGAGATGCCGGTCCATCTAAACTTACCGATCAGTAATCTTGTGCTTCACGCTGAAAAAGCGACGCTTCAGCCAAAAGAAAATCAAGTGATATATCAAGTAAGCAATCTTTCAGAGCTGCGTTCCACAGTAGCCCTCCAAGAATGGGTAGACAGCTTGCTGAGAAAGGAGGCAGACGATGATCGAGATCCTGCTGCGATTTAGTCTATTTGGTTTATCATTAGCTGGCTATGCCTATCTTTTTGTACGAGTTTGTCATTTTACCAAATACATTAGCTGGATCGCTGCCTGCTGTTTGCCGATCCTCGTTCTTTCCTTTGTCGCATATGGTCCCAAAGGATGGTTGATCTGGGGGGCCTGGTTTTTATTTGGTCTTGGCTTACTATTATGCGTTTGGCGTTTTTGGCAGGAGCGCCATCAGGTGCGGTGGGGTTTACAAGAGCCCATCATGCTGTGGTTTTATGGCTATTTTGCTTTGTTCGTTTTAACATTGCTTCACAGTCATTTGACCCACTATGACAACTTCTCTCATTGGGCGACGATCGTTAAATTCCTTTATACGCAGGAACAATTGCCAACGGCAACCGATGCCATCATCAGTTTTACTTCCTATCCTTTAGGCAGCTCACTGTTTGTTACTTATACAGCAATCATCGTTGGCTATCATGAGAATGTCTTGCTGATTGGTCAATTGATTTTGATTTTCTGTAGTCTGTATAGTTTTTTTGCGATTATTCGTGATCCGAAAAGAAAGCTGGCTTTTGTCTTGGTCTTCACCAGCATGGCCGTATTCAATTATTTTAATATTGCGATTCGAATGAATAATTTGCTGGTAGACTTCATTCTTCCCGTTTTAACTTTGGCAGGCATCTCCGGGTTATTTTCTTTAAAAGGCAAAGTGCTGCCTTCAATCAGCTACTTTCTTTTGATTGGCGCCTCTCTTGATTTGGTCAAAAATAGTGCCGTCTTTTTTCTGCTGATTTTAGGTGGCTATTTACTAGTCTGCTTATGGCAGGCATCAATTCGTTGGCGGCAACGGCTAGGCTTGATGATTGTAGGATTAGCTGCCATTGGGCTATCTGTCCTGCCGGCGATTCTTTGGAACCTGCATGTCAAAGCGAATTTTCCTAAATCGAAGCATGAAGTCAGCGTGACCGCTTATAAACAGATTTTTGGTGAAAAGGATTCTCAGATACTGCAGCAGATTACGGATGTTTTTGTCAAAACGATCACGGATGTTACGACGGTTTCCACGCAAGGGATTCTCTTGATCCAGGTCATCCTGTTGGGCAGTTGGCTATTTGTCCGATTTATTATAAAAAAACGCAATCCATTTCTAAAAGAACTGCTGTTGATCGATGGTATTATTGGTCTCTATTACTTGGGTATTTACGCCATGTTCTTGTTTTCGATGCCGACTGATGAAGCATTGTCTTTGGCAGGGTTCGATCGCTATGCCTCGAGTATTGTGATCTTGGCATTAGGTTTGATGACCTTTTTCATGGTCCGGGGCATTGATTATTTGTATCATGAACAAGCGATCGATCGGCGAAACTACCGTAGCTTTGCCAGTTTGACCACAAAAAAAATCTATCAATACAGCACCTTGATTCTGCTATTTTTTGCGACATTGCTGATCCTTTCAGAAAATAATGGCATGCGTTATACCAATCGTGAATATGCTGATTCGATTCCAGCACAGGTTTCAGCCGTTACTGGCGATCACTTTGACCTGAACCAGAAAAAATATTTGGTGGTCAGTACCAACAAAGAAGCAGTAGACAGCTACTTAGTTGGCTATGTCGGCAAATATTACTTGTTTTCACCCAATGTCGATGGCCGAGAGAATTTCCTCTTACCAGATGCAGATTTTCGCACGCTATTAAAGCAATACGATGAAGTCGTCATCTTAGAAGAACACTACACCTTTAATGCCATGACGAAGAAGCTAACAGGCAAGACCTTTGCCCCTGGTGTTTATTCGGTGGCGGAGGTGTTGGGGCAATAGATGAAGGAATTTCTCAAGCGCGTCTCCTTATTAGAGAATCAATAGTAAAAATACCAATGAAACAGACGTATCGTTTGTTCATTGGTATTTTTTTTCTGTTCCCACTGAGTAATATCCTCTATACTATGAAAATACCAAAAGATATGTAAATAATCTGGATTAAACGAAAGGGTACACATGAATAAAAAAACGGCGCAATATTTTCAGTGCCTATGATTTACTGTAATCAATGCAGTAAAAGTAAGTGTTTTCATTTTTTTGAGAAAAAGCTACTATTAGAAATGTAGACGAGGTGAAAGTTTCATGATCAGTGAACGGGAAAAAGCAATTATTCGATATCTCTTAGAGAATGGACCAACAACGGTTGCTAAAATTGGGTTGCATATGTCGCTTTCGCAAAAGACAGTTTCGCAATCGCTAAAGAGAATTGATGAATTTTTGCAGGAAACAGCAATAAGGCTTGTTCGCAAACCTAGAGTAGGTGTATTTCTTGATGGCGATTCAGCTGAAATTCTAAAGTATCTTGATGGGAACGAGGAATCAAACTTACCGACGAGCAAAAAAGATCGTATTCAGTTTCTTTGCTTTGAAATACTGAAACAAAAAACGTATTTTACGCGTCAACAACTGCAAGATGCACTCTACATCAGTAAATCAACTTTAGAAAATGACATGGGGCAGGTAAGCGAGATCTTTCGTCATTTTAACGTTACGATTGAAGTTTTACCGGGGAAGGGTTCCTTTTTGAATTTGTCAGAACAAGAAAAACGTCGTTTAGCATTTGATTTGATCTACTATTTCTGGGGTGGAAATTGGAAAATAACACAAGAGCAGCAACGCTATTTGCATTCGATTCAAGGAATTCCTCAGTTTGTTAATGATTTTATTGACCTGACAAAAATTTCTTTAGTTGATACGCTCTTACAAGAGTATTTGAAAAAAGAACAAATTACGCTTAATGATGCTGCCTATCACTCACTATTGCTTCATCTAATCATCATGATTGATCGGGTCAAAGAGAAGAATTATCTGACTTTCGAAGAAAGAAGCCATCCTTTGATGGAGAATAGAGCTTTTTATCGATTTATCGCATCAATAGAAGAAACGTTTTCTCTGTCGTTGCCAGTTTCGGAAGTTCATTATATTTCGCTTCATATCTATGGGGATTCGTTGATGAAGAAGAATGACTCCGATGATTTGCTTGATGAAACGATACGAAAATTGATTCATGAGACGATCTCCCTACGCAATGAAAGTCTTTTGTTAGGATTGGTATCACATGTCAAAGAAGCTATTTATCGCATTCAAAAAGGATTAGTCATTCATAACCCGTTTCTAAATGATGTGAAGAAGAATTTCCCTTTGTCTTTTGAGGAAGCGCTTCGATTAGCTCATGCCTTAAATGGGCAGTTTTCGATTTCGATCCCCGAAGATGAGGTTGCTTTTCTGGCCGTACACATCCAAGTGATGAAAGAACAGCGAGAAGAAAAACAACCGCAGAAAGTGAGTGTCTTATTAGTTTGTAGCAGTGGGAAAGGCACTTCACAGCTATTAGCTGCTCGCATTCGGAGAAATTATGAGCAAATCGATATTTCCAGAATTCTTTCTATTCAAGAGTTGATTCAGACCAATATTTATGAGGACTTGATTTTATCGACAGTGGATTTAAAAATCGATTCGATTCCAACAATCAATGTTTCACCTGTACTGAATAAAGATGAGCAGCGAAAAATAGAAACCTTTTTAAAAAATGTCGAAGAAAAGCAAAATGGTTCTTTCAGTCAGTTTGCGAAACTGATTCACGAGGACTTGATTTTTTTAGATCATCATTTTGAAAATTATCAAGAGGTGATTACATTTATTGGAGAGCAGTTGGTTACTCGTGGGTATGTGATCGAGGAAATGATTGATTCTTCCCTAAAAAGGGAACAGCTTTCCTTTACTTCTTTTGGACGATTCGCAACGCCTCATGGGACGCCAGAATACGTGAAAAAATCAGCGATTGTATTTTTACGTCTTAATAATGAGATCCACTGGGGAGAAACAAAGGTGAAATATGTCTTTTTCATCTGTATCAAGGATGAAACTGTACAAGACCTTGAGGAAATCTATGACACGATGCTTAATGTGATGGAATCAGATGAACGAACCTTCCTCCTTAAAGGGACGAAAGAGGAATTAAAAAAGTATTTACAAGGGGGAACATAAAATGAATATAGAAACACTACTACCTTTTGAACATATTGTTCTTGGTCTAGAGGCAACCACTAAAGAAGAAGTGGTCCGTCAATTAGCAAAAATATTAGTAATTGAAGGAATCGTTCAATCCGAAAATGAGTATGTTCAATCAGTCATGGAAAGAGAAGATCACTCGACCACAGGAATAGGCAATAATATAGCTATCCCTCATGGAAAAAGTCGTGCAGTTTCTGAACCCGCAATCGTTTTTGCTCGGTTAAAGGCACCATTAGAATGGCAATCTTTAGATGATGAACCGGTAACGGTTGTGATTATGCTTGCTATTCCTGAAGAACATCAAGGAGAAACCCATTTACGGATTTTATCAGAAATTGCCATGAAATTGATGGATGAAGACATCACAGAAGCGCTGAAAAGCGAAACAGATAAAGAGATTATCGCGAAATTATTAAGCGAATAAAATGGAGAAAAGGGGAAAGACGAATGAAGAGAAAAATTATTGCAGTAACGGCGTGTGCCACAGGAGTTGCTCATACCTTTATGGCGGCACAGGCGCTAAAAAAAGCAGCAGCGAAACGTGGCGATTTAATCAAGGTTGAGACACAAGGAGCAACAGGTATCGAAAATGAATTGAACGAGCGGGATTGTCAAATTGGGGAAGTCGTGATTTTTGCCGTTGATACGAAAGTGAGAAATGAGGAGCGTTTCAATGGCAAAATGATTCTCAAAGTCCCGGTAGCAGCCCCTATAAAAAACGCAGAAAAAGTAATTGAAGATGCATTAAAGCTGATTGATCAATAAAGAGGAGGAAAATCAGATGAAAAAGTTGGCAAGTGAAATGAAAAATCATGTTTTAACAGGAATATCCTATATGATTCCTCTAGTGATTGCCGGAGCAGTTATCATGGCGATTTCTCGAGTAGGCGGATCAATATTTGGGATCGTCGATATTTGGGATGCCTCTCATGGAGAAAGTGCGAATACGATCATCCGATTACTCCATAGTTTAGATGGATTCGGTGGCATCGCTTTAGGATTGATGTTTCCCGTAATATCGGCATTTATTGCTTATTCGATTTCCGATAAGCTAGGGATAGCCCCTGGTCTTGTTGGAGGTATGTTAGTAAAAGACATTAACGCAGGCTTCTTAGGCGCAATTGTTTCAGGGCTGATCGCTGGGTACATCTGCTTGTGGATCAAAAACCATATAAAGCTGCCAAAATCGATGGCATCGGTAGTTCCAGTGTTCTTAGTTCCTGTTTTAGGTACTTTAGTCACTGTCCTACTTGTGAATTATGTGATCGGTACACCATTTGCAGCTATCAATGTGGGCTTAGAGTCATGGTTGAACGGATTGAGTGGCGGAAATGCGATCGTGATGGCGGCAGTTGTAGGGGCAATGGTTGGATTTGATCTTGGAGGGCCAGTAAATAAGGCAGCTGTGACAACCGCGATGGCTTTATTGACAAGTAACGTTTATGCACCAAACACTGCAGCACAAGTGGCGATTATCATTCCGCCAATTGGTTTAGGATTAGCGACTGTTTTTGCAAAGAATAAATACAATAACGAACTAAAAGAAGCAGGAAAATCGTCGATCATTATGGGACTAGTAGGTATTTCAGAAGGAGCGATCCCATTTGCGGTGGAAAATCCACTAAAAGTGATCCCAGTGAATATGATTGGTTCAGCGGTTGGTTCTGCAATGGCTGTAGGTCTAGGAGCTGTCAATACAGCGCCAATCTCTGGTTTTTATGGTTGGTTCACCGTAGAAAAATGGCCACTGTATGTTTTATCGATTGCTACTGGCTCATTATTCATTGCGATTTGTACAAGCTTCCTACGTTCAAAAGATGCGGGGAAAGAAACAGATGCCACGATGGAAGAGTTTGACGAAGCGGCTTGGGAAGAGCAGTGGGAAGCATAGCTATGACAAATGTACACATAGTAAACCACACCCATTGGGATCGTGAATGGTATTTTACTTCGATGGACTGTGTCGTTTTGAGTGACCAATTATTTAGTGATGTACTAAAAGAACTAAAGAGGCAACCGACTGCTTCTTTCGTGCTAGATGGACAACTGTCTATTCTGGACGATTACTTAGAACTCTATCCTGAGCGCTTGACTGAGGTCAAAGAGTTGATCGCCAATGGTCAATTGTTCATCGGTCCTTGGTACACCCAAACAGATGCCTTTTTCGCTTCTGGTGAGTCCATCATTCGAAATGCCATGATTGGTATATTTGATAGCAAAAAATATGGCAGCTATATGCCGATCGGCTATTTGCCAGATACATTTGGTTTTAATGCTCAAATGCCAACCATATTGAACGAAGTTGGACTTGATAACATTATCTTTTGGCGAGGCATCGATTTAGGGGAACAGGTCAAATCCCCTTACTTTAAATGGACGAGTTTAAGTGGGCGAGGTTCACTGTATGCGGTGAATTTTCCTCAAGGATATGGTGCACAGCAGCAATTGGAGCCAACGAGCAGTTATGTAGATGGCAGACTCGATAGAGGTGTTGATTTTATTAAGAGCTACGCGAATGAACCTGAAATCTTGATTCCAACTGGAAATGATCAGTTAGGCATTGTTTCTGCCATAGAAGAAAAACTAACGAAAATCAATCAGCTTGGAAAATACAAGTATCAATTGAGCACCTATCCAGCATTTATGGAGATCGTCCGTCAAAAAGAACTGGAAGTTTATCAAGGAGAGTTTCGTGCACCGGTTTTTGCACGGGTTCACAAAACGATTGGTTCTGTACGAATGGATCTGAAACGTGAGATTTTTCGATTAGAAAACAAATTAGTTTTAGAAATTGAACCAATGTTAGTTATTGCGAAAGATTTAGGGATCGAATTAAGCAATCGCTTGCTAATGAAAGCATGGAAAAAGTTATTTGAATGTCAAGCCCATGATAGTTTGGCAGGCTGTGTATCAGATAGTGTTGCACAAGATATCAGTCATCGGGTAAAAGAAATCAGTGAGATTTGTGAGAGCATTGAAAATTTGATTTTAAAAAGAATCAGTGAAGGACTCGCTTTACAAGCCAACCAATTTCTGATTCTTCATCCAACACCAGTGCCATTTCAAGGAGAGAAATTAGTTAAGATCGTATCCAGAACCAACAATATCAAGGTTATTGGAGCTGATTCATCTGTACTTGAAGCAGTGTATATCCCAAGCAGGAAAAATATTATGGAAGAAACTCCGGCTGGCAACCGTTTTATTGAAGAAGAGGGGTATTATCTGTTAACCGTTCAAGTGACCTGTGCCTTTTCAGGCCTTGGTTATCAAGTCCTTACATTTGAAGAGCAAGAGACAACTCCCGATTCGTCTTTAGATCAAAACACATGGATTAGAAATGGAAAATACATGCTTTCCTTTGAAGACGGCCATCTGATTTATTCAGATGGAAAACAACAGATCGTGGATTTCTTGTCGATCATCGATGATAGTAATGCCGGTGATACGTATGACTATTCGCCTATTTTGAATGATCAACCGATAACGCTTCGTTTTGCCAGCTGCAAAGGGAAGCAAGAAACATTGGCTTTGGAAGGAAGTTTACAGCTACCGTATACGATCGAAGAACGGATGAAAGGAATCGCCACCAAAACATTCGCTTATACATTGACCCTCCAACTGACAAAAAATGGTGAGGTAAACGCAAAGCTACGTTTTAAAAATACGCTTTTAAATCATCGGATTCGAGTGAAAGCTCGATTAAACAAGCCGATAGAAAGAGCGGTTGCGGCCATTCAATTTGGCTATCTTGAAAAAAGAAATCAAACACTGGAAAATTGGCAAGAAAAATATGCAGAAAAACCTGTCAATATTGAACCATTTGAAAAACAAGTGGTTGTTTATGATCAAGAGAACGCCCTCGTTTTTTATAGCGAGCAGAGCAAAGAGTATGAATATATCGATGACTCCTTATATGTAACGGTACTAGCTACAACCGACTCTCTAGGAAAACCAGATTTGTTGTATCGACCAGGTCGTGCTTCTGGCGATACAACCAAAAAGGGACATATTATGATGGAAACACCTCTTGCTCAAATGGAAAACTATGAGATGGTCTTCGATTTTTCCCTAAGGGTCGCATCAACAGCTATTTCTGAAGAGTTGTTGGCTACTTGGAAAACTGTTAAAGAACAGCCATCGATTTCTTATCAATTGCAAGATTTGAATTACTTTATTTATCGTATAGACAATAAAATTCAAAAGCGCATTGATCCATTATCTCTGACCGACATGTCTCTTTCTTTGTTGTCTTGCAGCTTAGAACCAGGTGTGGGAGTCAGTGCGCTCCATAATGCGTATTACTCTGAGGGAATCGTTGTCCGTTTCGTCAATTCAACGAACAAAGAACGTCCTCTTGAGCCCAAAAGATTATTTAATGGGTACGAATATCAGCGAATCAATGCCTTAGAAGAACCGCTTGAAGCGGATCATATCATCCACGCTTATGGAGTAGCAACCTATTTATTAACTAAAAACTAGGAATAAAGAACACAAAATTTGTCGAGAAGGAATTGCTTCTGTAACGTTTTCCTCTACAAGATTTTGTGTTCTCGCTTTTTTACAATATTTAGAAGGAGTTTTTATGTCCGTACAACTTTTATTGCTTGCCTCACTGCCTGCACTAGGATGGGGCTTAATGCCAATCGTCGCTAAATTGATGGGAGGAAAATCAGAGGAACAACTGCTAGGAACAACAATCGCAGCCTTGATTTTCGGTAGTGTATTTGGTTTCTTGAATCAAGTGAGTTATGCCATGGTGCCATTTTTCATCAGTTTATTATCTGGGGTTTTTTGGGCTTGCGGACAATACTTCCAATTTCTCGCTTTGGAGAAAGCGGAGGTTTCTAAAGTAATGCCCGTCTCCGTCGGGACCCAATTATTATTTGTTACATTAGCATCTGGCTTCTTTCTCAAAGAATGGACAGATTTAACGACTGTAATTTTCTCAATCATGGCATTAGGAGTCATTCTAACTGGTGTTTTCCTTGTAACTAAGACAACTCATCAGCAAACAGGCTTAACACAGCAAGTACTTCTTTATCTATGTTGTTCTTCAGCTTTTTTGATGCTATATGTGACAGTCACTGGTCTGTTTCAGATAAGTGGCGCACAGATTTTCTTGCCTCAGGCAGTAGGGATGTTTCTCGGGGGAAGCGTAATTTCCTTGAAAAGTAAGCAACAGTTGCGTTTCCGCAAAATAATCCACAATTTAGGTACTGGTAGCACATGGGTTATCGCGAATACTTCGTTATTCGCTGTATCGTCTTCTTTAGGTGTAGGCGTAACCTATTCATTTTCTCAAATGAGCTTACTTGTTGCTACTTATGGAAGTATTGTCCTCTTAAAGGAACAAAAAGTTGGCAGAGAAAAGCAATTTGTAGCTCTTGGTAGCTTGCTCTATATTGTTGGTGTATTAGGGATGAGTTGGTTGAAATAACTTTGCACCTGAGCAATTTTAGTTAGTGATCAATAAAGTAGCAGATAACAGTTTAACCAATAAAGAACTTATCTTAAAAATCAAAGAGTGGGTAACCACTCTTTTTTTTGTTTAGAACATGAATATTTAACTTATGCCACATTTTTTTATTTAAGCAAGTAGCGACATAGAATCATTTTTTCTTTTTTGGCGTATGCCCATAATACAATTTGTATTTTTTATAGAAAAAAGTGATATTGGTGAAACCTGCTTCAGCCGCACATTGGGTGATTGGTTTGGTGGAGGAAGCAATTAAGTTGTGGGCGAGATTCAATTTCTTTTCGATAATCAATTCGGTCAAATTTTTACTAGTTTCTCGTTTGATCAATGCACTTAAATAGGAAGGAGAATAGTTAAAAAGGGTGGCGAGTTTTGGCAAAGTAACCGTTTGGAAGTTCTCTTCGATATAGGTCAAGATCGCTAGAATGTGCTGTTTTTTTGCCGCTTCTTGCTTGTTGGTCTGATAGTCGAACTCACGTACGAGAAAAGTGAAAAGAATGGCTATTAGATTGCTGATGATTCGTTTACTACCAATGGCTTTTTCATAAGTTTCTTTCAGCATTTCTTGAATCACAGCATGGATCCGATCATCTTTATTGTTCTTAAAGACAATATATTGGTCATGCGCGTGCTTGTCTGACAATGCAGTCAGAACAAAATCAAGCACGACCCCTTCATTAAACTGTTCTCGACTAATCAATTGAGCGAAATAATCCCGCTTGATCAAAAGATTGATCAAAACATCGTCTTCACCAGTCATTTCAATCGAATGGGGAATTCCGGTATCAATCAGACAAATTTGTCCTTTTGTCAGCGTAACTTTCTGATCATCGATCAATTGGGTGCATGTTCCTGAGTAGATATAATTTAATTCGATAAAACTGTGGTTATGATAAGGAACTGGACTGAAGCGGCTTTGCTTTAACAGAGTAAAGTTTTCTTGTTCTTCCATCAGATTATCGAATAAGTAAACTTGTCGGCCATTGATCATCACTTTTTCCAGCTGTTGATAATAGTCAGAAAGGTGGTTTGGATGGTCTCTGTGATAGCATTCCCGCTCAGATAACTGAAAAAGCTTTTTTTCCATTTCTTCGGTTGTCATTATGATCTCCTCCTTTCGTAAATCTAAAAATGTGATAATTATCTGCAAAGAAGATGACATTGTTTCAATCTGCAGAATTGCTTATGATACATTTGAAAGCGTATTTATTATGATTTTAAATGAAGTTGAATGAGAAAGAAAGAGGAATTTGTATGAAAAAGATAACGAATTTATTGAACGAAAAATATGATAATCATATTTTTCCGTTTTTATGGATGCATGGAGAAGAGAAGGAGACGATTCAAACTTACATCAATAAAATTTACGAAGCCGGCATCCGATCTGTCTGCATCGAATCACGACCCCATGAAGAATTTTTGAAAGCGCAATGGTGGGACGAGTTGGCGATCATCATTGAAGAGTGTGAAAAAAGACAAATGACACTTTGGATTTTGGATGACAAGCACTTTCCAACAGGCTACGCCGCAGGAGAAATTGAGAAGAATCATCGACATTTGCAGAAAGAATTTTTGAATTTTCGACAATTTGATTTTGTAGGCCCAAAAAAGAATGCTGGAATTATGTTGGATTGGTGTTTCAATGCAGAGCGACCGAATATTTTGAATTCCGAAGGGGAAACGGTTAACGAGAGTGGCAAATCATTTTTTTCTGCTGAAATCATCAGCGCCGTTGCGGTCAAAAAAACTGGATTTAAGCAGATCAGCGAGGAGGAGTGGATCGACCTTACAGACTCAATGATTGATGAGACATTGTATTGGTCTATTCCTGAAGGAGAGTGGAGTATCTTTGTCTTTTACACGACACAAGAAGGAGGGGAAGCTTCGACACAAGGGTACTTGAATCCTTTGGTACCAGAAGCAACGGATGTTTTGCTGGAAACGGTTTATCAAAGTCATTATCAACACTTTGGAGAGAAATTTGGCACAACGATCCAAGGATTTTTCTCAGATGAACCGCGGTTTGGGAATATCAAGGGTCCTGATGCAGTCCTTGGAAAAGTAGATATGCCATTGCCGTGGCGGTATGATTTGTTGACTTTGTTAGCAAACCAGCTAGCCATATCTGAAACTGAGCTGCGAGGGCTGTTGCCGGCTCTCTATCGTGGTGAATCAAAACAGACGGTTAAGATTCGTTACAATTATATGTCGTTGGTTTCTGAGCTATATAGTCAACACTTTTCTCAGCGGATCGGACGCTGGTGTCGGGAACATAAGGTCGACTATATCGGACATGTGATTGAGGATAACAATGCCCATGCACGTTTAGGCTATGGGGCAGGTCACTTCTTTCAATCGATGAAAGGACAATCGATGGCAGGGATCGATGTCGTTTTGCATCAATTGATGCCGCAACAAAATGACGGATACTTTGAAGCCATGACATCTACTGGCTGGGATGGCGAATTTTTCCATTACGCATTAGGGAAAATGGGGGCATCTTTAGGAAACTTAGACCCTGTGAAACAAGGTCGAACGATGTGCGAAGTATTCGGTGCATATGGTTGGTCAGAAGGAACCAAACTGATGAAATGGCTAACCGATCACATGCTGGTGCGAGGGGTCAATCATTTTGTCCCTCATGCTTTTTCAATGAATGACTTTCCTGATGCCGATTGCCCGCCACACTTTTATGCGCAAGGCCATAATCCACAATTTGAGGGCTTCAAACAGCTGATGACGTATATGAATCGTTTGAGTTATCTATTTAGCGACGGGAAACATCAAGCGGATATTGCTGTGCTGTACCATGCTGAAGCGGAGTGGGCAGGCGCTTATATGCCGATTCAAAAAGTTGCTCGTGAACTGATGGAACATCAATACGAATTTGAAATCGTTTCGGTTGAGATGATGCTTGATGCGCAATTTACGGATCAAACGTTTGTCATCAATGAGTATGCCTTTCAAACACTAGTCATTCCATATACTGAGCGAATGTCTGGTCCATTGATCAAAAAGCTGACAGCTCTCGCAGAATCTGGAATTCAAATTATTTTTGTTGAGGAAATGGTGAAAGAAGCCCTTGAACAAACTCTGCTTACCCATGAACTGCGGCTTCTCGCTCGCCTTACGGAAGTAACACCGCTCACAGCACTCACTGATAACGTTGGCTTGAAGGTACGGGATCGTTTAGAAACATCAAAAGCTCTGCCGTATTTGCGCTACTATCATTATCAGCAGCAGACAGATGAAATATTCATGCTTTTCAATGAAAATGACAGTGAATCGCTGCAGTTTCAGGCTGTTTTTCCTGCTAAGAAGCCTTTAGTTCAATATGATCCAGTAGAAAATAAACTGAAACCTGTGTCATATAAAAATGGCAGCTATGAGATTCATTTAGCACCAGCAGAGAGTATGATTCTTTTTGAAGCTACCTCGGAACAACCATTGCGTATTGATAGAAGCAAACCAGTGAAAGAAGTTCATCTAAACGATCAGCCATGGCAAGTCACTTTCGAAGGAATCGGGAAAGAGCAAGCGGTAGTTGCCTGTCAAAAACAATATTCGTCATTGCCTTTACTGGGAGTCGGTGATGACTTCAGTCGGTTTAGCGGGAAAATCACTTATACCGTGGACTTCCCTAAAGCAGCAGGAGAGGTTTTATTAAGTATTGAAGATGCTTCAGAAGTTGTGACTGTTTCAGTGAACGGTCATTGTGTAGGCACAAGAATCAGTACACCGTATACATTTGAGTTGACGGACCTGCTTCAAGAAACGAATAATTCCATCCAGATTGAAGTGATCAATAATTTAGGTCGCAGTATGCGGGATTATCTTTCACAGTTTGTCCTGTTCGAGCCTTTGGGGATCACTGGCGAAATCAAACTTTTTATTGAGGAGGAGCAAAAATGAACAACCAGCAGTTGGCAACAGAGGTTTTAAAGGAAATTGGTGGAAAAGCCAATATCGAATCGGTGACCCATTGCGTCACACGTCTGCGTTTTGTATTACATGATACAGATACCCCAAGTAAGGAGACCATTGCTAGTCTTGACGGAGTGATTTCAGTCGTTGAACAGGGCGGACAGTACCAGATCGTTTTAGGAAATCGTGTAAACGATGTCTATGAAGCGGTCCTGCAACAAGTCGGCGAATTAATAGAAGACACTACCCATGAAAAAACAAAAAAATCTCTTTTTGATCAGTTTACCTCCACGATTTCAGGGATTTTCACGCCAGCTTTAGGCGCTATGGCTGCGTCAGGAACGATCAAAGGGATCTTGACGATTTTATCAGTAGCAGGTATTTTGTCAGAAACTTCGGGAACCTATATCGTTTTGTATGCATTGTCTAATGCTTTCTTTTACTTCATGCCAATCTTATTAGGTGCTTCGGCGGCAAATTATTTTAAATTAAACAGCTATGTCGGAATGTTGATTGGGGCATCATTGATCTATCCTACTTTGCTGCCGTATGCGACAGAAGGTAGTTTGACCTTTTTGTCGATTCCCGTGAATATGATGGACTATACTTCTTCCGTTTTTCCGGCAATCATTGCTGTCTGGGTGGCAGCCAAAATCAATGGCTTCGTTCAGAATTGGCCGTTGAAAGATTTGCGATTCATGGTACAGCCTCTTATCGTGTTACTAGTTTCTGTCCCTCTTGCCTTGCTGGTCGTTGGTCCAATTATATCCAACTTATCAAGTCTACTGGCAACGCTTGTTAATAATGTTTATCACTTCAGTCCGGTTTTGGGCGGGCTGGTGATTGGGGGACCATGGATCTTGATGGTCATGTTCGGATTGCATTGGGCATTCATTCCAATTTTTCTTAACAACATGGCGATGCAAGGATTCGATCCTGTGATGGGTCTGCTCTTAGCGAACCAAATGGCAATGGCTGGAGCTGTCGTGGCGGTTGGTCTACGAACGAAAAACGATAAAACGAAAGCACTCGCATACTCAACAGGTCTGACAACCCTGATTGGTGTCAGTGAACCAGCATTGTACGGAGTATTACTTCCTTATAAACGTCCGTTGATCGCTGCTGTCATCGGTGGAAGTTTAGGTGGTGTTATTGCAGGATTTATGCAGACAGTGCAGTATTCTTTTGGTGGTTCAGGATTGTTGGGTATTCCTTTGATTATCAATCCAGCAGGAATCGATGGTGGATTTTATGGTGGGATTGCTTCGCAGGTAGTAGGGCTTGTTGCGGCATTTCTAATCACCTATTTTTGGGGAATTGTAGAACCTGAAAAAAGGAAAGCAGTCAATTCAAAAGAGCCAGTGAATACAAAAATCAATTTTCAAGAAGTCGTTCAAGGAGAAGTCGTTCCCTTAACAGAGGTTCCTGACAAAGTTTTTTCAGAAGGCTTGATGGGGCAAGGGAAAGCAATCAAACCACAATCAAACACCTTTTATGCCCCTTTTGATGGCGTGGTCACTGCTTTATTTCCAACAAAGCATGCGATCGGCTTGACCAGTGATCAAGGCGTTGAACTTTTGATCCATATCGGTGTTGACACAGTAGAGCTAGAGGGAAGGCACTTTACGACCCTTATTGAAGCAAATCAAGCAATCAAAAAGGGCCAGCCGCTGATAAAAGCCGATCTCGCAGCTATCCAAGCAGAGGGATATGCGACCATTACGCCAGTTGTGGTAACGAATGCGTCAGCATTTGAGAAGATCATGAATGAAAAAGAGTCACTTATTGTTGCCAACTAAAACCTTAGATTCAATGAAAAGAAACATGAAATCAGTGAATGATTTCATGTTTCTTTTTTACCGTCCATTCTCCGTTTGTCGATAATCACTAGGTGAAATGCCGACTTTTCTCTTGAATAAACGGCTGAAATAGGCGGTGTTTTCGATGCCGATCGCCAATGAGATCTCTTTGATGGAAAGACGAGAATAGCGCAAAAGGTCTTTCGAGTAAGAGATGCGTTTGCTGATCTGGTACTCGATGGGGGGCAAGCCCATGTATTTGGAAAACTCCTTGACGATTTGATACTTATTGATATGGTACCTTTCCTCCAAAGATTCCAAGGTGATCCCTTGACGGAAATCCTCTTCTAGCTGGTCACGAATCTGCAAAATATAAGGCGGGATCTCACTATCCGAAAAATCGAGATGATATTTTTGCAGGAGCAGTTCATTGAGTAGCTGATGGATCAAAACAGAGCTTTGGAAGGCAGTTTTCGCATTTGGTTCTGGCTGTAACATCAATAAATCTTGTAAGACCAAATGGATCGGATTTTGGCGGCTGCTGGCAGGATTTGTGTGAAAAACTGGACTGCCATTTTTGAGAAATTCATCATAAAACGCTGCGACGTTGGCGCCATATAGATGGATCCAGTCCATTTCCCAGGGCTCTTGACTAACGGTGCGGTAGTACTGATAGTCTAGGCAGTCGATAAAAAACACATCACCTGCTTTTAATTGATAGCTTTTTCCTTTGTAGCGCAATTCACCGCAACCGGACAATGTATATTTGATCAAATAAGAAGGCAGGTTCTCTCGTTCTGTAAAGTAAGGTTTGCTGGCTTTGAAATAGCCGATTTCTTGAATGTAATAGAAAAGTTCACGCTGCTTTTGGGTTGAAGTATTGATGTAACGCAGTGAATCGGTTGACCATGAGTGGTTGGCTTTTTCCCAGTAATCCATCGGATCCTCCTTTTTACCAAGATTGTGCAAGTCTTTATCAAAATTGTGTGATGAAACTCGTTGATTGTCAAGCTAAAATTGAGGCAACAAGAATGAATCAGTAAATTGTAATCGATTTATTTTTAACCAAGATAATGAAAGGTGGAGACCAGTGAACACATTTATCGCAATCGATATCGGCGCATCAAGCGGTCGTCTGATGTTGAGCCGTTGGGAAAATGAGCAGATCACTTTAGAAGAGATCCATCGCTTTAAAAACGGCTTTCGTCCCCTTGAAGGCTTTGACCGCTGGGCGATCGATTATTTGATCCAAGAGATTTTAGTAGGACTGCAAAAAGTGAAACAAGCCGGTATCAATGACTGCTTCGTTGGAATCGACACCTGGGCAGTGGACTACTGTTTGATCGATCAAGCAGGCGAACGTTTAGGCGACCCAGTCGCTTATCGAGATAGTCGCACCAATGATGCGATCGCGGCTTTTGGCCAGCGCTATTCTTTGCAAAAACTGTATGAGAAAACAGGCATTCAGCTGCAGCCCTTCAACACGATTTTTCAATTAGCTACAGAAGAAGCGCAACTGTTGCAAAAAGCCGACAAACTGCTGTTGATTCCAGATTATTTGGGCTACGTTTTTACCGGCAAGATGGTCACGGAAAAAACCAATGCCTCGACGATGCAGCTTCTAAATGCCAATACCCAAACATGGGATGTAGAATTATTAGCTGAGATTGGCGTAACAGAAGGACTGTTCCCACCATTGGTTGATGCTGGAACGGTTTTAGGCACACTGCAAACTCAGAAGTTTCCAGCCTATGATTTGCCACAAGCGACCATTGTCACTGTCGCTAGTCATGATACGGCGTCGGCGATCATCGGTACACCCGGAGAAGGGTCAGAGTGGGGCTACATCAGCAGCGGGACATGGTCATTGCTGGGGATCGAAACCAAAGTACCCAACGTTTCCCTTGCCGCCTTCGATGAAAATTATACGAACGAATGGGGTGCCCACAACACGATTCGCTTTTTAAAAAATATCATGGGCATGTGGCTGATCCAAGAAGTGGCTCGGCAGCAAGATTATCAGTATTCCTATGCAGAATTGGCGGAATTGGCGCAAGCAACGCCTGCTTTTCAACAGTTTGTCGATGTCAATGATCCTCGTTTTTTGAATCCAGAAAATATGATTACTGAACTGCAAGCGTATTGTCGAGAAACCCAGCAGAAAGTTCCAGAAACCGCAGGGGAGCTGGCTCGCTGTGTGTATGATAACTTAGCGCTTTGTTATGCCAGCGAATTGCAAAAGCTGGAACAGCTGACAGGTACGACGAACAAGCTGCAAAAACTGCATATCGTGGGGGGCGGTTCCAACAATCGCTTTTTAAATCAACTGACGGCTGATGCTGCGCAGCTGACGATCGAAGCTGGCCCAAGTGAAGCAACGGCGATCGGCAATCTTTTAATGCAGATGATGAGTGCTAGCATCTTCACGTCGCTGGTTGAAGCACGCCGCGCGGTCAAACACTCATTTCCTTGCAGTGTTCATGAACCACAGCCTTTTGATCACAAGATTTTAAGCGACTATCAACGTTTTATAGAAGGAGAAGGAAAAAATGACAACGATTCAACAGCGTTATGAAGAAGCTAAGACAGCATATGCCAAATTGGGCGTCGACACGGATACGGTTTTGAAAAAATTAGCCAATGTGAAAATCTCGATGCATGTTTGGCAAGGGGACGATGTCCAAGGATTTTTGAGTGATGAAGCATTATCTGGTGGGATCTCTGTAACGGGGAATTATCCTGGTGCTGCCCATACCCCAGAGGAGTTGCGCCAAGATTTAGAAAAAGCCTACTCTTTGATTCCTGGAAAACACAAATTGAACCTTCACGCTATCTATTTAGACACCGAGGAAGCAGTGGATCTAAATGAATTGGAGCCGAAGCATTTTGAAAAATGGGTCGCTTGGGCGAAAGAACAAGGCTTAGGTTTAGACTTCAATCCAACCTTTTTCTCACATCCCATGTTCAAAGATGGCTTTACCCTTGCTTCACCAGATGAAGAAGTTCGTCAGTTTTGGATCGAACACGGCAAACGTTCGCGTCAAATCGCTGCCTATATGGGGAAAGAAACTGGGCAAGTCTGTGTCAATAATTTCTGGGTGCCAGATGGCTACAAAGACAACCCGATCGATCGTTTTACACCACGGGAACGCTTGATGACAGCATTAGATGAGATTTTTGCTGAAGAATTGCCAGCGGAATACACAGTGGATGCCGTGGAAAGCAAGCTGTTTGGTCTTGGTGCCGAAGCCTACACCGTCGGCTCTCATGAATTTTATATGGGCTATGGCTTGACGCGCGATAAATTGATTTGTTTGGATGCTGGACATTTCCATCCAACCGAAGTGATCTCCAATAAATTGTCTTCATTGGCACTATTCAGCAAAGGCATTTTGCTGCATGTCAGCCGTCCTGTACGCTGGGATAGTGATCATGTCGTGATCATGGACGATGAATTGCAAGAGATTGGCCGCGAATTGGTTCGCAATGACTTATTGCCAAAAACCAACATTGGGTTAGATTTCTTTGATGCAACGATCAATCGGGTCGCTGCGTGGGTGATCGGGACGCGCAATACTCAAAAAGCGTTGCTAAAAGCGATGCTAGAACCGATCGAAGAACTAAAAGCAATCGAATTGTCAGGTGATTTCACCACTCGTTTAGCCATGACGGAAGAATTAAAAGACTATCCGTATGCAGATGTTTGGAATTACTTCTGTGAAAGCCAAGGGGTACCAGCAGGTCTGGATTGGCTATCAGAAGTGAAAGCCTATGAAGAAACCGTCTTAAAAGCCAGAAAGTAGGAGAACGATGAAAAAAATTGATATTTTACAAGCGAATTTTGTACAAGAAATGATGGAAACGACAGCAAATCTTTACCGTTTAGGGTGGGATGAGCGCAACGGTGGCAATATTTCTTACTTATTAACAGAAGAAGAGATCTTGCCTTTCATCGATCCGCAAAGCGTCTTGCGGGAAATTCCCATGATTTTTGATGCTACGGCACTAGCCGGCAAGTACTTTATTGTGACAGGTTCAGGAAAATACTTTAAAAATGTAGCCGCACATCCAGCGGAAAACCTTGGTGTGATTCGGGTCAAAGAAGATGGGCAAACATTGGAATTGCTTTGGGGCTTGGAAAATGGTGCGGTGCCAACGAGTGAATTGCCAAGTCATTTCATGAGTCATATCGCTCGCTTGTCGGTCGATCCAGAAAACCGAATCATCATGCATAACCACGCATCGCATCTTTTGGCCATGAGTTTTACCCATGAGTTGGATGAACGCAGTTTCACGAGGACCCTGTGGCAGATGTGTACGGAGTGCTTGGTGGTCTTCCCAGAAGGTGTTTCCATCATTCCTTGGATGGTTCCAGGAACGAACGAGATCGGCGAAGCAACAGCTGCTAAAATGAAAGAAACCCGTTTGGTACTTTGGCCGCAACATGGCATCTACGGTGCTGGCAAAGATATGGATGAAGTCTTTGGCTTGATTGAAACGGCAGAGAAAGCTGCGGAAGTGTACACCTATGTTAAAGCGCAAGGCCCAATCTTACAAACCATTACAGATGAAAATCTGAAAAAATTGGCTGACGCTTTCAAAGTCACTCCCCGAGCAGGCTATCTTGAGGTATAAGTAATGGTAGAAGAATAGAAAAGGCTCTCAGTCTTTTCTATTTAAACTATATTGTGAATAAACAAACAAATGGAGGTAGGAAGAATGGCAAATAGAATGATTTTGAATGAAACATCGTATTTTGGAAAAGGAGCGATCGAGAACGTACCGACCGAATTCAAAGCACGAGGGTTCAAAAAAGCGGCTGTGATCACCGACAAAGATTTGGTGGAATTTGAAGTAGCAACCAAAGTGACGAAATTATTGGATGAAGCAGGTGTCGACTATGCGTTATATGATGGGATCGTGCCCAACCCAACGATCCAAAATGTCAAAGACGGCTTAGCCTTTGTCAAAGAAGCCCAAGCCGATTGTATCATTGCGATTGGCGGTGGTTCACCGATCGATACGGCAAAAGCGATCGCAATCATTGCTACGAATCCTGAATTTTCAGATGTGATTAGTTTGGAAGGCGTGGCAGACACGAAACATCCATGCTTGCCGATTTTAGCGGTACCGACAACTTCTGGGACTGCAGCCGAAGTAACGATTAACTATGTGATTACAGATGAAGAAAATCATCGGAAATTTGTTTGTGTAGATCCTCACGATATTCCTCTAGTAGCCTTTGTGGACAGCGATATGATGATGGGGATGCCGAAGAGCCTGGCAGCTGCAACGGGGATGGATGCCATGACCCACGCCATCGAAGGCTTCATCACCAAAGGCGCTTGGGAAATGACTGACATGCTGCACATCAAAGCAATCGAGATCATCGGGCGCTCATTGAGAGATTCCGTGAATGGCGATCAAGCAGGACGAGAAGCGATGGCACTAGGGCAATACATTGCCGGTATGGGCTTTTCAAACGTCGGCTTGGGCTTAGTCCACGGCATGGCACATCCATTGTCCGCTTGGTACAACATTCCTCACGGAGTAGCGTGCGCGTCTTTGTTGCCAACCATCATGAAATACAACAAAGACTTTACGGGTGAAAAATACCGTGAGATCGCGATCGTTTTAGACATTGAAGGGGCAGAAACGATGTCACTTGAAGACGTCCGAGATGCTGCTTGCCAAGCAATCGATCAGTTAAGCAAAGATGTGGGCATTCCAGCGACCATTTCTGAATTAGGCGTCAAAGAAGAAGATATCCCAGCCATCGCCAAAGATGCCTTGAACGATGTCTGCACACCAGGCAACCCGCGGGAAACGACTTTAGAAGAGATTATTGAGCTTTATCGTTCGTTGATGTAAAAGCTCAAATCGTTCCTTTCAATGAGCGTGCTTATTTCGCTTGCTGTATAGGCGCTCAAACCTGGATTGCTCCTTAACGAAGGTTGAATGGTTTCGATAAACGGCGTTTTCCTTCTCGTTTCATGGGAACTAGCAGCTTTTCTTATTCCAACAGTTGAATAATGAACATTGATGATAACACTGACTTTGTTACAGCCATTTTGAAAAATGGCTGTTTTTTTTGTCCTTAACGTTGTATTGTAATTCTTATTATTGATCATCTTTGTCCCATGAAGGGGACAAAGAATGATAGAACGCTTACATTTCCTAGTGCTATGATAAGTGTGTAGAAAGGAGAACGGTTACATGACTGTTATGGAACAACGAAAGAGAAAAATCATCCATATTCTTTCCAATACGAGAGAATTTGTCACGGCCGATGAACTATCCGCAGCGCTTCGACTTTCTACAAAGTCGATTTATCGCATCGTAAAAGCAATCAATGAGGATGCCGCGATTGACTATGTGATTCTCTCAGAAAAAGGGAAAGGCTACCGCTTAAGTTTCCATCATCAAGAAAAGTCCCAGAGTCAGAAAGCGGAAATGCCGAATGCGCTGACACCAGTGGAACGCCGGAACAAGGTGATGGAGGAGCTATTGCTTATTTCCCCAAAAAGAAAGAATATTTTTTCCCTGTATCAGCCTTTTTATGTGAGTGAAACGGTTATCAACAGTGATGAGAAATTAATTTCTGAAGCTTTGCAGCGTTTTGAGCTGACGGTTTCCCGCAAAAATAAAATGATCGGGGTGAACGGTGCAGAAAAAAATATCCGTCGTGCATTGCAGGAGTATATCCAACAAACCCGCAATATCCGCTTGGATGATCTGCATGTGACGAATGAGGCGTTCAACCGCTATGATGCGGAGTTTGTTTTGCGACAGCTGAATTTGATTGAAAATCACCTAGGATTAGTAATACCACATCCTTATAACATTAATCTTTTTTCTCACCTGTATATCTTATTGCGACGGTTTCGCAAAGTAGGGAATTCATTTAATGAGGATATTTTAGATGAGAAAGAGAAACAGCAAATGCAAGAAAACCCAGAATTAGCCACCATCGCCAAAGAGATCATTGGCAATAGCGAACAGTACTTGCATACGAAATTACCGGAAAACGAAAGCTATTATATGTATCAATACCTCGTCTCCTCACGGATGCAAAAGGCCACGGATGAATTAGAGGATCTGTCAGAACAAGTAAAACTAATTTCTAATGCATTTATAGAAAAAATGAGCACTCAGCTGCAGCGGTCATTTGAAGACGAGGAGTTATTCGGTAAATTGGCTCGCCATATCAAACCAATGATCAATCGGTTGCGACATGGGATCGAAGTCAAAAACAATCTTTTGGAGCAAATCAAATTAGAATATACAGATTTGTTTTTTGCTACCGAAGAGACTGCAAGAGAAATCTGCCAAGTGTACGATTTGCCAGCGCTCACAGAAGATGAAATCGGCTTTGTCACCCTTTACTTTGCTCAAGCGATCGAAGAACATCCTCAACAACTCAAGGTAATGATCGTCTGTACTACAGGAATCGGGACCTCCGAATTATTAAAAGTAAAAGTGCATAAGAAATTTCGTGAGTTAGCAATCACCGCTGTCCTACCTTCTCGTGATGTGGAAGCGGCTTTAAAGCAACACCCGGATACGGAGATGATCATCTCAACCGTTCAATTAACGATCGATAGTCCGATTCCGGTTGTGATCGTGAGCGCCATGCTGACGATGGAAGACCAAAAACGCCTTGAAGTGATGATTGGGAGGGTGAGAAATGACTAAATTCCCTTTGTCCCTTACTTTAGTTTCAACAGAAGCAGGAGAGACGAAAGTCGATGTTTTAAGGAAGATTGCAGGTGTTAGCCAAACGATCGGGCTGACGGAGAGCAAAATCCTGCTATTTGAAGCACTGCAGGCCCGAGAAGCGAGCGGCAATACGATGATTGCTGAAGATTTTGCGCTACCGCACATTGAAAGTGCTGTGGTAAAAAAAAGTGGAATCGTCCTCGTCAGAGGTGAAGAAGTCCTTTGGCAGGGAACGCTGCAAGCAAAAACGATTTTTGCGATCCTGATGAAGACTAACGAAACAACCGCGGTGAAACAAGCAGTCATCCGTTTAATGAAATGTTTCGCCTATGAAGAAAATCTGCAATTCATTGCAGAAAAATCAAAAGAAGAAATCGAAGCCTTCCTTCTCAACCAATGCGGCTGATAGGAATGAATGGTCAATTCAGTAAGGTAAAAGGTAATCAACTAGAGGAGGAAAACGAATGGATATTTCAACAGTGATTGATCCAAAAATAATAAAAACCAACATGGAGGCAGCTTCTAAAGAAGAAGCCCTGCAGCAATTGAGTCAGCTTTTATATACCAATGAGTACTTGACGGATCAGGCAGCATTTTTAAAAGATGTCTATGAGCGGGAAGCAGTCGGTCAAACAGGGATTGGCAATTACATTGCCATTCCCCATGGAAAAAGTGCTCATGTGAAGGAGATCGGCGTAGCAATCGGGGTTTTAAAACAAGAAATCCCTTGGGAAACGTTGGATGGCAAGGGAGTGAAAGGAATTATCTTATTTGCCGTCGGTGATGACACGGAAGGGGCGCAAAAGCATTTGAAACTGCTCTCTTTGTTCGCTCGGAAATTAGGAAATGACGAGGTGACGGCTGCCTTGTTGAAAGCAAAAGAGCCGCAGCAAGTGATTGAAGCATTTCAAGGATAACAGAAAATTTAAGGAGGAATTATTATGAAAATCGTCGGAGTATGTGCATGTACAGTAGGGATCGCTCACACTTATATTGCGCAAGAAAAGTTAGAAAATGCGGCAAAAAAGGCAGGTTACGAGATCCATGTGGAAACACAAGGAACGATCGGCCGTGAAAATGAATTGTCACCTGAAGCGATTGCGGCTGCAGATGTCGTGATTTTAGCAGTTGACGTCAAAGTAGCAGGACGTGAACGATTTGAAGGGAAACGGATCATTCAAGTGCCGACCGAAGTTGCCATCAAGTCCCCAAGCAAATTGTTGGAAAAAGCCAAAGAGGTCGTTCAACAGCAGGCGGTCTAAGCAAACCGAAGGAGGAAGGAAACTATGGAAAAAATCAAAGCATTGAATTTAAAAGGACATTTGTTGACAGCCATCTCCTATTTGATTCCGATCGTCTGCGGTGCCGGATTCTTGATTGCCATTGGCATGGCTTTCGGCGGCACCAGCCAGGGACAACTAGTGCCAGGTGAATTTACGATTTGGGATGCTTTAGCTACGATGGGAGGCGCAGGACTCGGGTTGCTTCCAGTGGTCATTGCGACAGGAATTTCTTATGCGATTGCCGAAAAACCGGGGATCGCGCCAGGGTTTATTATTGGTTTGACAGCCAATGCCATTGGTGCAGGTTTTATTGGGGGAATTTTGGGCGGCTACTTAGCTGGATATCTAGTAATTGCTATTTTACGATTTATTAAAGTACCAAATTGGGCGAAAGGCTTGATGCCGACATTGATCATTCCCTTTTTGACCTCTTTGATCGGTGGTCTGATCATGGTCTATATTATCGGTACACCGATCACTGCCTTTACGAACTTACTGACGAACGCACTAAATAGCTTAGGCTCCTCTTCATTATTGGTTTTTGGTGCCGTCATCGGCTTGTTGAGCGGCGTTGATTATGGTGGACCAATCAATAAAACGGTCTTTGCTTTTGTTCTGACGATGCAAGCAGAAGGGATCAATGGACCGATCACTGCACTTCAATTAGTCAATACTGCAACACCGATCGGCTTTGGTTTAGCATTCTTTATTGCAAAACTGTTCGGCAAAAACATCTATACGCCTGTAGAAGTGGAAACGTTAAAATCTGCCGTACCAATGGGTGTGATCAATATCGTTGAAGGGGTGATCCCAATCGTTATGAACGATATCGTCCGAGGGCTGATCGCAACAGCTATTGGCGGCGCTGCTGGCGGGGCTGTTTCAATGGTCTTAGGAGCAGATGCAACGGTACCGTTTGGTGGTGTGCTGATGCTGCCGACCATGACTCGTCCGTGGGCTGGGGCAGTAGCTTTGCTGGTAAATATAGTAGTGACTGGGATCACCTTGGCTTTGATTAAGAAAAATGTCACTGAAGAACAAGTAGTCGCACAAGCAGAAGTGGAAGAAGAAGAAATCGATTTAGATGATATTCAAATTTTCTAAGAAAAGCGATTCAATTGGAAGAAGAATCGTTCCTCTCAGTAGAAGACTGATTGAGGAGAAAGGATAAGTCTATGAACAAAGTTGAATTTTCACCGTCATTGATGACGATGGATCTAGATAAATTTAAAGAACAAATCACTTTTTTGAATGACCAAGTTGACTCCTATCATATTGATATTATGGATGGTCATTACGTACCCAATATTTCCCTATCCCCATGGTTTATTCAAGAGGTCCGCAAAATCAGTACGTTGCCTCTGTCCGCTCATTTGATGGTCACTGAACCTGCTTTTTGGGTGCAGCAGCTGATCGATATCAACTGTGAATGGATCTGCATGCACGCTGAGGTTTTGGATGGGTTAGCATTTCGTCTGATCGATCAAATCCATGATGCTGGATTAAAAGCCGGGATCGTTTTAAATCCTGAAACGCCAGTATCGGTCATTTTGCCTTATATCGATCTTTTGGATAAAGTCACGATCATGACGGTTGATCCAGGGTTTGCGGGCCAACGCTTTATTGAAGGGGCGTTAGATAAAATTGTTGAACTGCGGGAATTACGGGAAGAATACGACTATCACTATGTCATTGAAATGGACGGTTCCTCCAATCGGAAATCCTTCAAACGGATCGATGAAGCCAATCCAGACATCTATATTGTCGGACGCAGTGGATTGTTTGGTTTAGATGACGACATTGCCAAAGCATGGTCGATCATGGTCGCAGATTATCAAGAAATGACTGGAAAAGTTTTGAGCAGCTAAGCAAAGCCGAAAGCAAAAGAATCGGACGACCAAAGTTAGGACTGTTAAAAAGAGGAGCATTCGTTGCCTATTAGCCAGTAAACTTTGGACGTCCGGTTCTTTTCAATTGTGAAAAGGCAGCGAATAGAAACATGCTGGCTGAAGAAAGTGAAGGAGGCAATTTAATTGAAAAAATTATTTGATAAAATCGATCAATTAGGAGTGAACACCCTTCGTACATTAAGTATCGAAGCCGTACAAAAAGCCAATTCAGGACATCCGGGATTACCGATGGGGGCAGCACCCATGGCCTATGCCTTGTGGACCAAACACTTGAAAGTCAATCCAACGACTTCTCGCAAGTGGGTGGATCGTGACCGTTTTGTTTTGTCTGCTGGACACGGTTCGGCGTTATTGTACAGCTTGTTGCATGTGTCTGGTTACGATGTGACCATTGAGGATCTAAAAAACTTCCGTCAATGGGATAGCCGCACGCCAGGACATCCAGAAGTCGATCACACAGACGGCGTGGAAGCAACCACTGGACCTTTAGGACAAGGGATCGCTATGGCAGTCGGTATGGCAATGGCCGAAGCCCACTTGGCTGCAACCTACAATCGCGACAAGTATCAAGTCATCGATCACTATACCTACGCTTTATGTGGCGATGGGGATTTGATGGAAGGTGTTTCGCAAGAAGCTGCATCCATGGCGGGTCACATGAAATTAGATAAACTGATCGTCTTGTACGATTCAAATGACATTTCCCTAGATGGTCCGACTTCAAAAGCCTTTACAGAAAATGTCGGTGCGCGTTTTGAAGCGTATGGCTGGCAACACATTCTCGTTGAAGACGGCAATGATTTAGAAGCAATCTCAAAAGCGATCGACGAAGCAAAAGCTGAAAGCGACAAACCAACCTTGATCGAAATCAAGACTGTGATCGGATACGGTGCGCCAAATCAAGGCACCTCTGCCGTTCATGGTGCGCCGATCGGTGCCGAAGGCATTTCTGCAGCTAAAGCGATTTATGGTTGGGAATACCCAGAATTTACCGTACCTGAAGAAGTTGCCGCGCGCTTCAAAGAAACCATGATCGATGAAGGGCAAAAAGCTGAAGCCGCTTGGAACGAAACCTTCCGTGCCTATGAAGCAGCCTACCCAGAACTTGCGGCGCAATTCAAACAAGCCTTTGCGGGTGAATTGCCAGCAGATTGGGATGCAACATTACCAAGCTACGAAGTTGGCAGCTCACAAGCTAGTCGGGTTTCTAGCAAAGAGATGATCCAAGCCTTATCCAAAGCCGTCCCTAGTCTCTGGGGTGGATCGGCTGACCTTTCTGGCTCCAACAACACGATGGTGGCAGCAGAAAAAGACTTTGAACCTGGCCAATACGAAGGCCGCAACATTTGGTTTGGTGTCCGAGAATTTGCGATGGCGGCAGCCATGAACGGCATCCAATTGCATGGCGGTACCCGAATCTATGGCGGGACCTTCTTCGTCTTCGTTGATTACTTGCGTCCAGCGGTGCGCTTGTCTGCGATCCAGCATGCACCTGTGATCTATGTCTTGACACATGACTCCGTGGCGGTTGGGGAAGATGGACCGACCCACGAGCCAATCGAGCAATTAGCTAGCGTCCGTTGCATGCCAAATGTCCAAGTGATTCGTCCAGCAGACGGCAATGAAACCCGTGCTGCTTGGAAACTGGCTATGACAACAACGGATAAACCAACGGTCTTAGTCTTAAGCCGACAAAACCTACCAGTGATCGAAGGCACGCAAACTGGTGCGGATGAAAATGTCGCAAAAGGTGGCTATGTGATTTCAAAACAAGCCGGTGAAACACCAGCGGGGATTTTGATCGCCACAGGTTCTGAAGTGAATCTTGCGGTTCAAGCACAAGCTAAATTGGCAGAAGAAGGCATCGATGTATCGGTGGTCTCCTTACCAAGCTTTGATTTGTTTGAAGCACAAAGTTCAGAATACAAAGAAAGTGTCTTGCCAAAAGCAGTGAAGAAACGGGTAGCGATTGAAGCGGCTTCCCCATTTGGTTGGGAACGTTACACCAGTTGTCATGGAAAAGTGATCGCGATCGATCACTTCGGTGCATCAGCACCTGGCGACAAAGTATTAGCAGAATTCGGCTTTAGTGTTGAAAATGTTGTGAATACTTTTAAATCACTATAATAAAATAACAGGCGATCTTTAAAGGGGGATACTCCTTTGAAGATCGCCTGTTTTTATTTATTAAGGAAACGCGGATAAGTTTACGCTCATTGTTTCTCTATTATTAAAAGGAGCCATGAAATCATCTGTCGATAGCAGTCATCAGCGACAGTGTTTGGTGTCCGATCAAAGTCATGCTGATCTAAATCGAGCCAAAGTGTTTTGGCACGGGGGACTTGTGCTGCGAAAGCTTCGGAGGCGCTGAAGGGAACGTCTGGATCTTTTTTGCAATGAACGACAAAGCAAGGAGGAAAGTCTTTGTAAGCGGCAGCAGGAATCGCCAAGGCTGCCAGCTGTTCCCGATTGCCTAAATAACGCTGCCAGTTGCCATATTGACGGGCGGAAAGGTACAAAGGGAATCGTTTTTCTAACGTGCCGTGGGTGATTGGTTGGCTTTCGATCATAGCTTCGGCGTCGAGTGGCGGGACTTTCGGAAATTGCGTGTAAAAGCGTGCCGGCTGCAAAAATTCTTTATAAAACAACTCTTGGTATCCGTAAAATCGGATCAAGCCTTTTTGCTCCGGATGCTTTGTGCGTGCGGTCTGTAAGGTCGCTAAAAAACCGCCGGCGGAGCGACCGAATAGAATGTACTCATTTGCACCAACGCCGCTGAAGTGCCAGCCCTCTGTCAAAAACCATTCCACTGCCTTTTTTGTATGAAGGTAAATGTCGTTCAGCGCTACTTCGGGAGCCAGTGGATAATCAAAGAGATAAAGGCTAACACCGGCAGCCAGCAATTGGTGGACATAATCCTGCGGAAGGTCTTCTCGCTGACCATAGAGGAAGCCACCACCATGAAAATACAAAAGGCTGATCCGAGGCTGCGCTACTTTTAGGATCGTCACTTCTAACGGCAAAGTGCCGTAGGTGTCAAATTGGATTTTTTCTGTTTGCGCAAAGGCATTTTTAGGATAAACCATTGTTTTCTTCCTTTCTCTTCTTCGATAGTATAAGGAAGAGTATAGGAGAAGGAAGCGGTTTAAAAAACAGCGTTATGACTAAAAATAGAAACGGTTTTGTCGAAAGTGAACAATGATGTCCTTCAGTAACACGCTTACAATAACCGTATAAATTAAAGGAGGCAGAACAATGGAGTTGAAAAAAGAAGTAGCGGCAATGATCGATGCATTATCTCAGATTGGGAATGATCCAACTGGAGGAATGACTAGACTGCTTTATACCGATTCATGGAAAGAAGCGCAATCATTTGTAGAAAAACAATTAAAAAAAACTGGCTTAACGACGTCCTATGATGCAGTCGGCAATCTCTTCGGCAGAATGGAAGGCAGCCAGTATCCAGAAGAAACGATTCTTTCAGGGTCACATATCGATACCGTCGTCAACGGTGGCACATTAGACGGTCAATACGGGGTCGTTGCTGCTGCTTTAGCGATCAAGTATTTAAAAGAGACCTATGGGCAACCTTTACGCTCCTTGGAAGTCATCTCAATGGCAGAAGAAGAAGGCAGTCGTTTTCCAACCGTTTTTTGGGGAAGTAAAAACTTTGTCGGAGAGGCCGAAAAAGCCGATGTTGAAGCGATCGCAGATTTTGAAGGCAATAGCTTCGTGGCAGAGATGCAACGCCAAGGCTTTGATTTTCGCGACCCACAAGAACCGGTTCGATCAGACATCAAAGCCTTCGTGGAAATCCATATCGAACAAGGCAGTGTTTTAGAAAAAGAAAACTTGCAGATCGGCGTCGTCAATAGTATCGCTGGTCAAAAGCGCTACACCTTTGTTTTAAAAGGACAAGCCAATCATGCAGGCACCACACCGATGGGCTATCGTCAAGATGCTGTGTATGGTTTTGCCAAAATGTGTGCCGCAGTGATCGACCGTGGCTTAGATCTTGGGGATCCATTAGTTGTGACATTCGGTAAAGTTGATCCAAAGCCGAATACGGTCAACGTGGTTCCTGGTGAAGTGTTGTTTACGATGGATTGTCGCCATACTGATGGGCAGCTATTGGATGCCTTTACTGCTGAAGCAGAACAGATCATTCAAGCGATCGCCAAAGAGCACGACCTGACAGTGGAGATGGACCTATGGATGGATGAACGCCCAGTGCCGATGGACGATACGATCGTTGCCACGGTGGAACAAGCGGTGAAGCAAACCGGCAAACGCTACAAAGTGATGCATAGTGGGGCGGGTCATGATTCCCAAATCATTGCACCACATTTTCCAACGGCGATGCTGTTTGTACCAAGTATTGATGGGATTAGCCACAACCCAGCCGAAGCAACAACTATCGAAGATTTAACAGCTGGGGTAGAAGTTTTAGCAGCTTCCCTTTACGAGCTAGCATACAAAGAATAGAAAGCAGGGACACACATGGGATACAAAAATAATAATACGGGCTATTTAGATGGATTGCTGCAATCACGTGCAGTCATTAGAAAAAATAATTTTGCGATCTTGCCGCATGACGGGTTAGTGAATAATGTCATTCCAGGATTCGAAAACTGTGAATGTTCGATACTCGGCACACCAAAATTAGGGGCGTCTTTTGTCGATTACATCATTTCATTCAAAAAAGATGGCGCCAACCAATTGGGCTTCGGCGGACCAGAGATCGAGAGTTTCTTGTATGTCATCTCGGGCAAACTGGAAGTGAGTGATGGTAAAGAAACCCATACATTGACGGACGGAGGCTATATCTATCTGCCGGCTGGAGAAAAACTGTATATGAAAAATCTCCAAGAAGAAACGACAGAAGTGTTCTTATATAAGAAGCGTTACCAACCGTTAGAAAATCACCAAGCCTACAAAGTAGTGGGGAATCTTTCAGAGTTGATACCGATCCAATACGAAGGGATGGAAGACGTCCTGCTTTGGGATTTCTTACCGAAAGAGTTGGGTTTTGACATGAATATCCATATCCTTTCCTTTGAACCAGGGGCAAGTCATGGCTACATTGAGACCCACTATCAAGAACACGGGGCGTACTTACTGTCAGGTAAAGGGATGTATAACTTAGACAATGAGTGGTTCCCAGTGGAAAAAGGCGACTATATTTTCATGAGTGCCTATGTACAGCAAGCAGCCTATGGTGTCGGTCGTGATGAACCATTGACCTATATTTATTCCAAAGATTGCAACCGCGATCCGGAAATTTAAAGGAGTTTAGAAAATGGAAGAGACGGTTATTGTACAGTCACAAGAGTTACAGCAATTGATCCAAAAAAAATTAGCGGCTGCTGGTTTGTCTGAAGCGCACGCAGCCATCGTTGCAGAGCATTTGGTCTTTGCCGATGCCAGCGGGATCCACTCTCATGGGGCTGTACGGGTAGACTATTACGCAGAGCGGATCGCTAAAGGTGGAATGAATCGCACTCCACAGATCACGTTTGAAGAGACTGGGCCTAGCAGCGGGATCGTTCACGGTCAAAATGGCGCAGGGCAGGTCGTTGTATTAGAAGCGACAAAGCATGCCATTGAGATGGCCAAACGTTCTGGGATCGCGGCGGTTGGTGTACGGAAAACGAGTCATAGTGGGGCGCTATCCTATTATGTCAAAAAAGCTGCAGAAGCTGACTTGATTGCATTATCTATGTGCCAATCAGATTCAATGGTGGTTCCTTTTGGCGGCAAAGAAAATTATTTTGGTACCAATCCAATCGCATTTGCCGCACCAAGAAAACAGGGGGCACCGGTGGTCTTTGACATGGCAACGACGGTCCAAGCGTGGGGCAAAATATTAGACGCTCGCTCCAAAAATAAAGAGATTCCTGCGACATGGGCCGTGGATGCTCATGGCAAGCCAACGACGAATCCACATCATGTCCACGGCTTACTGCCGATCTCAGGGCCAAAAGGCTTTGGGTTGATGATGATGGTGGATATCTTATCAGGAATGCTCCTTGGGCTGCCTTTTGGCAAGCATGTTTCCTCTATGTACAACGATCTGACGAAAGGTCGCGACTTAGGGCAATTTATTTTGCTGATCGATCCGCAACGCTTTACAGATTTAGACACATTTAAAGAGTCGGTGGAGACGATGGTTGCCGAACTGCATGACATACCGGCTGCTGAACAGTTCCAGCAAGTCTATTATCCAGGCGAGATCAATCAACTAACCTATGAAAAATATATGGCAGAAGGCATTCCCATCGAGAAGAACATTTATCGCTATCTCATTAGCGACACGGTTCATTTTGACCAGTATTCTGGGTCAGATGCCTTTGCACAGACAGGAACAGGAGAGTGAGGAGACCCATGTTACACACTATTATTCAAAAAAACAATTACCAAGATTCCATTGTTTTAATGCTTTTGACCAATCGTCTACTGACGATCGAAGGGATCAACAACGCTTCGGTCATGATGGGCACACCTGCCAATAAGGACATTTTCAAGACGGGTGGTCTTTATACCGAGGAGATGAGCAATGCGACATCCAACGATATGGTGCTCGTTTTAGACATCGAAGAGGAAGAAATCATCGAAACAGTCCTGTCAGAAATCGATGCCTTCTTATCGGACCAAAGCAATAGCGCAGGAGAGGAAACCCAAAGCGTCAAAACTTGGGAAAAAGCCTTAGATCTTGGAAAAGATGCGAAGGTCGCTGTCTTATCGATTCCCGGTACTATGGCAGCACCAGAAATTGAAACCGCATTAGCAGCGGGCAAACATGTATTTTGTTTCAGTGATAACGTTTCATTGGAAGAGGAAGTTCGGCTAAAGAAACTGGCGCATGAAAAAGGACTTCTTTTAATGGGACCAGATTGTGGCACAGGGATTCTCAATGGGATGCCAGTAGCCTTCACCAATGCCGTCCGTAAAGGGAAAATCGGTGTTGTCGGCGCTTCGGGTACTGGCATCCAAGAAGTCACCACTATTATTCATAAATTAGGTGCCGGTGTGACACAAGCCATCGGAACCGGTGGACGAGATCTCAAAGAAGCCGTCGGTGGGATCACCATGAAAGATAGCATTCTTGCCTTGGAACACGATCCTGATACGGAGGTGATCGTGGTGATCTCCAAACCACCTGCACCACGTGTCCGAGATGAAGTGTTGGCACTTTTAAGAAGAGGAACAAAACCTGCAGTCACGATTTTTCTTGGGGAAGAGCCAACGGACCACGAAGAAAATCTTTACCGAGCCTACACGCTGGAAGAAGCGGCTCAATTAGCCGTGCAGCTGCTACGTCAAGAACAGATTGGACTAGAGCCAGTGAAAGAGGAAACAGCAGCTGCCACTTTCGGACCTGAACAACAAAAAATCAAAGCTTACTATTCTGGCGGAACATTGGCGTACGAAGCAGCGATGCTTGTTAAAGCAGGATTAAATCTGGAACAAGAAGATACCTATCAGGAAGGGTACATCTTAAAAGCAGCTGGCCATGAGATCATCGATTTAGGTGATGACATTTATACTCAAGGCAAGCCCCATCCGATGATCGACCCAACAAAGCGGATCGAACTGTTGAAACAAGCGGGGGAAGATCTTGAAACGGCAGTGATTTTGTTAGATATCGTTTTAGGGTACGGCTCTCATCAAGATATGGCGAGTGAATTGGCACCGACCATCAAATCATTGAAGGAAGAAGCACAAGCAGCTGGTCGGGAGTTAGCGGTGATCGCTACGATCGTTGGAACTGATTTAGACCCCCAAGATAGCAACGAGCAAGCAGAGATTTTAACCGCAGCTGGCGTGATTTTGTGTCAAAGCAATGCCCAAGCAGTCAAAAAAGCTTTAGCAATGCTCGGCCATCCCTTTTCCCCAATTAGTCGTAAGCTGTTGCCAAAAGCAGTGACAACTGCCGATGGGTTGCCAGAGCCATCTGAAAAGAGCCGCGAATTGTTGTCGAATGACGCGTTCATCAATGTAGGGTTGCGTAGCTTTGCAGAAGCGATCCAGACGCATCACGGTCAAGTCGTTCAATATGACTGGCAGCCAATTGCTGGTGGGAACGTAACGTTACAAAAAGCCTTACGTTTCTTAGCACAAGTGTCACTATCAGAGTAGGAGGAAGTTATCGTGTACGAAACTATTGAAGAAGCAAACCAAGCCGTTATTGCCAAGATCGTTGCCGGTTCGCCTTTTTTGTTGGATGTCGTTCCAGCAGTCAGTGTCATTCCAGAATTAGGTGAAGGAAAAGTCCTATTGCACGCAGGACCACCGATCCGCTACGACCAGATGATCGATCCGATTCAAGGCGCTTGTGTTGGAGCGGGACTTTTTGAAGGCTGGGGCGAAACGGAAGAAGAGGTACGTCATTTATTAGCATCTGGGGAAGTTCAACTGATTCCTTGTCACCACGTGCAAGCGGTTGGCCCAATGGGGGGCATCACCTCTGCCAATATGCCGGTTCTCGTGGTGGAAAACAAAACAGACGGCAACCGAGCGTACTGTACGATGAACGAAGGGATTGGGGCAGTTTTACGTTTTGGCGCCTATTCTCAAGAAGTCATTGATCGCTTGCATTGGATGAAAAATACGTTAGCACCAGTTTTAAGTGCTGCACTACAAACAAAACCCGATGGCTTGAACATCAATGTCTTAGTCGCAAAAGCAATCGCCATGGGGGATGAGTTCCATCAACGGAATATCGCTGCTTCGTTGGCGTTCTTAAAAGAAGTAGCACCAGCGATCGTTACCCTTGAAGGATTTGAAAAAGAAAAACCAGAAGTCATTCAGTTTCTAGCAGACACGGATCAGTTTTTCTTGAATATCATGATGGCTTCTTCAAAAGCGGTGCTTGATGGCGCCCGGACGATTGAAGAAGGAACGGTTGTGACAGCAATGTGTCGCAACGGGCATGAATTCGGTATCCGTATTTCTGGTATGGGGGACGAGTGGTTTACCGGTCCTGTCAATACACCAAAAGGGTTGTATTTCTCAGGATTCAGTGAAGAAGATGCCTCTCCAGATATGGGCGACAGTGCCATTACGGAAACCTTTGGTGTTGGGGGAATGGCGATGATTGCTGCCCCAGCTGTGACACGCTTCGTTGGTTCCGGCGGATTTCACGATGCGTTGAAAACCAGCAATGAGATGTTAGAGATCTCCATTGATACCAATCCGAATTTTCCCGTTCCTACATGGGACTTCAAAGGGATCTGTTTAGGGATCGATGCTCGGAAAGTCGTGGAAACAGGGATCTTACCGGTGATCAATACAGGGATCGCCAACAAACAAGCTGGACGGGGACAAATTGGGGCCGGGACAGTGACACCACCAATGGATTGCTTTGAAAAAGCTGTCTTGGCTTATGCAAAAAAATTAGG
The DNA here is from genome assembly GCF_051714285.1 of Enterococcus sp. AZ149. Classification (NCBI taxonomy): domain Bacteria; kingdom Bacillati; phylum Bacillota; class Bacilli; order Lactobacillales; family Enterococcaceae; genus Enterococcus; species Enterococcus sp. AZ149. Next base: position 2,557,355 of record NZ_JBIORO010000001.1, on the reverse strand, counting down.
ATTTGAAGAATAACTCAGGGTCTGAAAACGTGAAAAGGAGCAACCTAGCGATGATACAGGCAAAATGGATCGACCAAGCTTTATTTGAACCCGCATTTATCAATGGCACCTGGCTCGTTCACAGTGTGTTTCAGCATAGTTTCAATCTGCAAGATCCTCGTCAGGATCAGCTGATCTGTGTCTCTAAACAAGCGGCTCGCGTGCCCAAAGGGATGATTTTAGCTGCCGACGATTATGCAGCGTTGGCGACCGACTTGCTTGCTGGTACCACTCTTTTGGTTCAGCAACGAGTGATCCATTTTCCGCATCATCGTCTGTCTTTTCAAAAGGCAGCCATGTTTACAACCACCTTCCCAGCTGGCACAGCCCCATTTGATCGAGAACTGTTTTGGTCAACCCTCCAACATGTCACGGAAAAGACGGGGATTCAAGAAGCTGTTTCACAAACCATCAGCAGCAATCATCCGTTTTATGACGCAATCGATCAGCTATGCACGCCTTCATTTAAAGAACAACGGCAAGCAGTCGCTTATTTAGTCGGACGGGGTGTCGGATTGACCCCCACAGGCGATGATATGCTAGTTGGTCATTTACTGGCTCGCCGAGTGATGGGGCAAGAAGATACCCGCTTGGTGGCTTATCTACAAAGAAGGCTGTTGACAGTCAATGATTTGACGACTGACGTCAGTAAACATTATCTTCTGCATGCGTTGACAGGCGCATTCAATCAATCGGCGTTATCCTTGACCAGGTGTACCGATTCAGCGGCTTTTTACCAAGTAATCAAAGAGATACTAGCGATCGGTCATACCTCGGGGGCTGACTTTTTGGCAGGGTTTGCTCGCAGTATCAATCAATTTCAAAACAATAGAAATGAGGAATTCATATGGCAAAACGAGTGGTCATCGCTCTAGGGGGCAATGCAATTTTAAAACCGAATCAACCAGCGACCGTAGAGACACAGCTTGCAAATATCCAGTTAAGTGCAGAACAGATCGCTAAAATCGAGAAACTTGACCATCAAATCGTTGTGACGCATGGCAATGGGCCGCAAGTCGGCAATATTTTACGACAAAATGAAGAAGCCAAAGAAGTCGTGCCGCCTTTTCCACTGGATGTCTGCAATGCAGAGTCACAAGGCTTTATCGGTTATTTGATGGAGCAAAGCATCAAAAATAAAATCGATCAAGAAGAACTGACCAGCAATGTCGTGACCTTATTGACTCAAGTGGAAGTGGCAGCGGATGATCCCGCGTTTGAAAAGCCAACGAAGCCGATCGGCTTGTTCTACTCAGAAGAAGAAGCAAAAACAATGGCTGAGGAAAAACATTGGGTGATGGAAGAAGATGCTGGACGTGGGTACCGTCGCGTCGTGCCATCCCCACAACCTGTGACGATCCACGGCGTGGAATCAATGGTTCATTTATTGAATCAAAATACCATCGTGATCGCTGGTGGCGGCGGTGGGATTCCAGTCGTAAAACAAGCGGAAGGCTTGAAAGGGATCGAAGCAGTCATCGATAAAGACCGAACTGGGAAAAAATTGGCAGAACAAGTGGATGCCGATGTATTTATGATGCTGACCGACGTCAGCAACGTTTATATCAATTACGGAACACCGGAGCAAGAAAAATTAACGGGGTTATCCGTAAGTGAAGCGCAAGCATATTTTGATGCGGGGCATTTTGCAGAAGGCAGTATGGGGCCGAAAATGGAAGCAGCGATTGCGTTTGCCAAGCAAGGAAAGACGGCAATCATCTGCTCATTGGAAGAAGCAGACTTAGCATTGTTAGGTGAAGCAGGCACAAGGATCGCTGGGTAACACCAGCGATCCAACTGCTTGATTCGCCTATTAGTCGCCTTCTTCGGACAGCTCAAGGGCTAAGCGCAGATCCAGGCTAATGCTAGGATCATGCACGTTTTTTCCTAGTAGCTTTTGGCACTGTTCGATGCGGTATTTGATCGTATTGCGATGAACGAACAAGGCTTTGGCGGTGCGGGTGATCTCACATTGATAATCCAAGTAAGCCCGTAAGGTTTTGCGCAATTCGATGGTGGCATCTTCTTGCGGAAACGCCAATTCTTTGAGGATCGTGCGGCAGAAATAATGGATATCTTCAGGGCTCATTTTTTCAAATAGACTCCGCATTCCCCGTTGATGGTAGAAAGAGACGATGGGAGAATCATGTTGGCCTCTTCGTTCTTCATAAGCAGTCTTTGCTTCAATGTAGGAGCTGGCTAAATCATTGATGCTTTCACAGACACTCCCTACACCAAAGGCCATTCGAAAAGGCAACCGATTGGTCAAAGCATTGGCGGTCTCAATCAAATGGTCTTCTAAGGCATCACACTTATGCTGCACGAAAATCGCAAAGTGATTGCTGCCCTTTAAGCGAAAGAGACAAACATCTTTGATGCGATAAGGCAGTTGTTCACTAAACCACTGATAGACCAAGTCACTTTCTTCTTTTAGGTATTTGTCTTTGTCTTTGGTTTCTTTGGTTGGTTCACAGGCACCATAGATGACACGATAATGGCGGGCTTTGACCAACCCGTAAGTCTTTCCGAGATCTAACCAATCTTTTTGTTCCTGTTTGGAAGATTGCTGGTATTCGATCATCCGTGTTAAAAAGTCACTTTTTAAATCTTCAAAAGATTCTTGCACTTTTTGGTTTTTGTAGAGCATAAACGACAAGACCAATGCTGCTTGTTCCAGCGCAAAATCCGAGACAGGATAAGGAATCGCCTCAGGATTCAAAATGACTAAATAATGCGGGAAATAAGTGGAGGTTTCAATGGCATAATAAGAAATTTGTGACGTTTTTTCATGGAGATCTTTGATAGGGATCGCCCCACTTTTTTCACCAGTAAAAACCCCTTTCGTTTGTCCTAATTGATGGATGTAGTACTCCGCGGGTTTTGACATGCGGGTGAAATGCTTGGAGTGGGCAATCACTTGTTTAAAAGGATTCAACAAAATGATCGGTGTATTGACCATTTGGCCAAAATCAGCGATAAAGCGAGCGATGCTGACATCCTTCATCAAGGAAGCAGAGAACCGTTTTTGGATATCTAAGGCATAACTCAGCTGCTCGGTTTTGGTGTTCCATAGTAAATTCAAAAGCTGGTGCATCAAACGGCCCAGCGGCATCGTGGCAGGTACTTCTACGATGGGGAAACCTAAACTATCGGCGTAAGCGATGACTTCAGGATCGATGACATCCAAAAAACGACCGATCTTGATGCCTAATCCAGCGGCATTTTTGGCTACGAGGGAATCGATCAGTTCAAGCAGTGCTCCTTGATTATCTTTATAAACCATCGCCGTGCTTAAGATAAAGGTATGCTCAGGAATATAGTGGGCGATATCGGGGGTCTCAGTGATTTCGATACTGTCGACGGGAATTTCCGCGGTAATGGGATCTGTCAACAAACGCAAATTGGAAAAGCGTGGTGTAGCAAGCAATTCAGCAACTAACTTCATAGAGAAACTCCTTTTAGAATTGAACAAAACAAACAAAAACATGTCCTTTTTTAGCTTTATTGTACAACAAACTTGGAAACGTTGACAAGGCGTTGGGCAGTGAAATCAAAAAGAGAAATGAGGGGAAAAGATGTATAAAGAGTTAACGATCGCACAACGTACGATCATGACACCTGGGCCTGTAGAAGCCCATCCAGCTGTTCTTCAAGCAATGACCAATCGTATTTTGGGACAGTTTGATCCGAATTTTTTGGCGATCATGGATGAGGTCAAAGAAATGATCAAACAACCGTTTGGAACCAAAAACAAAGAGGCATTTGCCATTGATGGGACTTCCCGAGCTGGTTTAGAAGCGGCGCTGATCGCTTTGATCGAACCAGGGGACAAAGTCTTGATCCCCGCCTATGGGCGCTTTGCTTTCTTACTTGGAGAAATCTGTGAACGTGCCCAAGCGCAAGTCAAATATGTAGAAAAAGAATGGACGGCTCCTTTTGCACCCGCAGAGGTCATCAAAGAAATCGACGCATTTCAACCCAAGATCGTGGCGATGGTCCACGGGGAAACTGCCAATGGGCAAATGCAGCCGTTAGCAGAAATCGGGCAGTATTGTCGCGCAAAAGATATTTTCTTTGTCGTTGACATGGTGGCGACTTATGGTGGCGTGGCCCTGTCAGTCGATGATTGGTGTGTCGATTTGGCAATTGCCGGTACACAGAAGTGTTTAAGTGTGCCGTCTGGTCTTTCATTAGTGACCTACAACGATCGCGTCGAAGCCGTCCTTAATGCCCGTTACCAAAAAGAATTAGGCTTGAGCAAAACGGATCGAAACAAGCGGCACATTATGAGTAATTACTTGGATTTGAGTCAATTGCAACGCTACTGGAACAAAGAGCGAATCAACCATCACACAGAAGCGACGAGTATGATCTATGCGCTTCATGAAGGATTACGGATGTTGCTAAACGAAGGCCTCGATGCAGCCTATCAACGTCATTTGACGAATGAAGGGGCGTTGGTCGCTGGACTGGAGGCAATGGGGCTTTCGATTTATGGCGAAAAAGCAACCAAAATGCCGACAGTTACCCCCATCTTTATTCCAGAAGGTGTTGATGGCGAAGCTGTCCGAGAAGAGATGCTTCACTCCTTTGGTGTAGAGATCGCTAGTTCATTTGGTGATCTAAAAGGAAAAATCTGGCGGATTGGAAATATGGGCTACAGCAGCCGCAAAGAAAATATTTTACATGTCCTAGCCGCGTTAGAAGGGGCACTATTGTACCAGCAAGCACCAATTTCTGCCGGCAAAGCGCTCATCGCTGCGTTAAATTACTACCAAAAAACGACTTAAAATTTTAGCACAAATGCACAACGACTGAAAGCGCTTTGTGAAAAATGACAAATGCAATAGTCGGCAAAAAAACGTACACTAAGACTATCTTAAAGCGCTTTCGTTGGCGTGCTTCACAAACTTTACTTGTGTAACTGATGGAGGGGAAAAAATGGAAATCAATAAAGAACGTGGTGGGCTTGCCTACTGGAAACAAATTATTATCTTAATGTGTTCAGGCTGGGTCACTATCTGGATTTATCGCGCTGCGTTATCACCGGTCTATCCGCAAATCAATGAGTCACTTGGCGGCAATATTTCTGATACAGCATTAGGATCGATCGCCAGCTTTTACTTTTTCGGCTATGTGATCATGCAGATCCCTGCCGGCTTTTTAGTGGATAAGATTGGGAAGAAAACAGTTCTGCTCCCAGGATTTGTGGTATTTGCACTGGCAGCTTTACTGATTTCACAAGCCTCTTCAATCTCCATGATCTATACCGGTAGCTTTTTAGCAGGGATCGGCTGTGGATCATTTTATGGTTCCGCGTATTCTTTGACCTCACAGAACATTCCGAAAGAAAAGAAGAGCTTCTCAACAGCGATCGTCAATAGTGGTTCTGCCGTTGGTTCAGGGTTTGGGATGATCTTATCAAGCTTTATCGTTATTCAGATGAATATGCCTTGGCAAACAATGATGTATTTATCCGCTTTCTTGATCGTTTGTATGACGATCGCTTTCGCATTGGTTATCCGCAGCAACAAAGAAGACGTAGCTTTCTTGGAGAGTCAAGCAGCAGCTGAAGAAGAAACAACGGATCAGCCGAAAGAAAAAGTTTCCCTTTCGACCTTGTTCTCCCTGCGGATGCTCTTTACGTATGTGTTATATTTTGCGACGTGTTATGCCTACTATATGACGGTTACTTGGCTACCAAACTTCTTAGGAACAGAACGAGGCTTCCAAGGAGTCGCAATCGGCTTCTCTTCTTCATTGGTGGCATTTGCTTCGATTCCTGGGGCCTTGTTCTTTAGCCGCTTGGCAGACAAATACATGCATAAAAAAGTTACCTTTATCGTTATTTTAGAAGTATTAGCGGCGTTGATGTTATTAGTAACGGTGCAAGCAACAAATTCGACTTTCTTAATGATCGCGTTGATCTTGTACGGGTTCCTTGGAAAACTAGCGGTTGAACCAATCATCATTTCTTGGTTAGGGGAAAATGCACCAAAAGTTGGGGTCGGTACGACATTAGGGGTCTTCAACTTTTTCGGCATGATGTCTTCCGTTATCGCACCAACATTGACCGGATCGATCTCGGATGCAACAGGGTCAAAAGTAATGGGCTTTTATATCGCAATTATTTTGTTGATCGGTGGTACATTCTTATTCTTGACTGTAAACTCTAAGAAAACAGCAAAGTAGAAAAGTGAGGAACAACAGATGAAAAAACGATCCTTAAAAATCAGTTTGACCAACCAAATCATGATTGCAACGGTATTGGGGATTTTTTGGGGCGTTTCCTTTCCCGGTTTAGGTGATCAAATGCAGCTAGTCGGGGACTTCTTCTTGCGACTGATTCAAATGTCTGTGGTCGTGTTGGTCATGGGCTCGGTGATTGAAGCGGTGGGGGGACTTGATCCAAAAGAATTAGGTGGGATCGGCGGGAAAGTCTTCCTCTGGTTTACCGGTTCGACCCTCGTCGCCGCTATTTTCGGTCTCTTGTTCGCCTTGATCCTCAAGCCCGGCGCAGGCCTTGACCAGTCGCTGCTGCAAAGTACAGAAACTGCATTAAGTACCAGCAGCATAGAAGAAGTCATCTTGAACTTTGTTCCACTGAACATTATTCAAGCCATGGTGGAGCAGAATATGATCCAAGTGATTATTTTTTCGCTCTTCTTTGGCCTTGCCTTGAGCTTAATCAAGCATGAAAAAAAGAATCAGCTGTTTCTAGATATGATCGGTAGTTTTAATCATATTTTGTTAAAAATGGTCAGCATGATCATGAAGTTGGCGCCGATCGGGATTTTCGGCCTTGTTGCTTCCTTGGTAGAAGATACCGGCATTCGTGTGTTGGGAATGTTAGCCAGTTTTTTATTGACGTTAGCAGCGGCATCTTTGCTCTTTTTGTTTCTTTGGTTTCTCTTGACGTCGCTCTATTGCAAAGTTTCCTTGTTTCGTTTGATAAAGAATATGTGGCGTCTATCGGTGGTTTCCTTTACGACCACCTCTTCTGCTGTTTCATTGCCGTTTCAAATCGAAGATGGCAAAGAACGATTTGGGATCAGTGATCGAATCAATAAGCTCGTGATGCCTTTAGGCATGACCTTAAATAGCAATGGGCTCTCCTTATTTTTAGCCCTGGCAATCGTAACCGTTGCTCAGGCGTACCAGATCCAATTGAGCTGGGGGGATCTTTTGCAAGTGGTCTTGTTGTCCTCGTTGGCATGCTTGGGAACGATCGTCGTTCCAGGCGGCGGATTAGTCACACTGGCTACGGTTTTACCTATGTTAGGACTACCTAATGAAAGCATCGCCTTACTGGCAGGGATCGATTGGTTTTCTGGGATGTTTCGGACCCTCTTGAATGTTGACCCTGACGTCACGGTGGCGTTGATCGTTGCTCATGATGAAGGAGAACTGGATCGTGCAGTCTTCAATGGTGAAAAAGCCCAGGTCAAATTAGCAGAAAAAATCACCGATGGCGTATAAGACCAATCATTCTTGTGATGAAACTTTACTCTTTTTTGAAAACGTGCTACGATTGATTCGTTGATAGACTAAAGAAGCTTCCTGAAATACCGTAAACGGTAAACAGTAGCGGCTGATTTTCCGCTTGTCATTCAACAGACAACTACGACAAAAAGAGGAGGAAAAAACATGACAGCATCGATGAAATTGTGGATTGACCTTTTGAATAGCTAACTTAAATCTATTTCAAAAGTCTAGGCAATCGTGATTTCAAGGGATGAGTGTCCTCTTTTTTCCAATTTCTTATTAAAATCAGGGTATAGCGGTAGGCTATGCCCTTTTTTTTGTGCTTGCGTTTTCCTAGACGGGAAGGACAGACTGATGGAACAATTAAGTGTAAAAATAAACAATCTAATCAAAAATTATGGGGCCAAAGAAGTACTGAACATTGAAGAACTGAGTGCCTATCAAACGGATCGTATCGGGATCGTGGGCGCAAACGGGCAAGGCAAGTCTACCTTGCTAAAATTGATTGCGGGAGTGATCGATCCTGATTCAGGAACGATCCAAAGAGAAAATTCGTTTCACTATTTCCCACAAATCGCTGAGGTGACTGAAAAGACGGAGGCCCTTGACTGGGCGCTGTTTGGTCGTTTTTCGATCCCAACAAATGAATTGGCGACACTAAGCGGCGGGGAGGAGACCAAATACCGGTTGGCACAAACGTTATCTTCCTATCAGTTAGGACTTTTGCTCGATGAGCCAACGACCCATTTAGACCAGCAAGGAATTCAAGTCTTGATTGAGGAATTGCAGTATTATTATGGTACCCTGATCGTGGTCAGTCATGATCGGTATCTATTGAATCAGCTGGCAACGAAAATCTGGGAAGTCGATCAAGGCAAAGTCACCGAGTATTCTGGCAATTATGACAGTTACCGACAGCAAAAAGAGCAAGCGGCACAGCGTGTTGCCTGGGAGGCTACGCAGTATCAGCAACAAAAACAGCAGTTGACCCAAGCAATCCAAAAGAAAAAAGAACAAGCGATCAAGAGCAGTCGTATTTCTGAAAAAAAGCGGCAGCAGAACATCCGACCAGACCGTTTGTCGTCATCAAAACAAAAAGACACGGTGCAAAAATCATTGCAAAAAACAGTCAAAGCCATGGAAAGCCGCTTGGATCAGTTGGAAGAAGTGAAGGGTGTTGCCCGGCAGCAGGTGATTCGTTTTCCAGTAGTCCCTGCAGTGGAGCTGCATAATAAACGACCGATTCGTGGGGAGCAAGTAACCATTCAAAGAGGGGCGAAACGTTTGCTAGACAGCAGCAGTTTCCAGTTTGCTGCCGGGAAGAAAATCGCTATCGTGGGTCCGAACGGTTCGGGGAAGTCGACTTTACTAAAAGAAATCATCGCAGGTGGAGAGGGAATCTATGTATCACCGAAAATCGTCTTTGCGGTCTACGAGCAAATGGGCTATCGAAAAAACAGCACCACACCGCTTTTGACGGAATTGATGGCTCAAACAGACTATCAGGAACCACTGGTCCGCAGTATTTTACACAATCTGGGATTTAGCCAGATTGACGTGATGAAGCCAGTCAATGTGCTAAGCGGCGGGGAAGCGACACGGGTCGAGCTCGCACGCATCTTTACTCAATCTGCCAATGTCTTGATACTTGATGAACCGACGAACTTTATTGATCTACCGACAATCACCGTCTTGGAACAATTGATTCGCAGCTATCGAGGCATCGTTTTGTTCACATCTCACGATCAAGCGTTTATCGATGCCGTCGCGGATGATGTGTATCAAATCGATCATGGAAAATTAACATTGGTTTCCAGTAACTAGCAGCATTGTCGCTTTTATACCTGTATAGAGAAAAACAGCGCGGGAAAGGAAGCGACCGCCCAACGTTCGATCAACAATCGGCCGTTGAGCGGTCACTACAAAACCCGCGCTGTTTTTTTTTGCAATCATCGGTATCGCCTCGCTGTTGCTACATCGCTTAATAAATCTTTTTCGTAAAGTATTTTAAGATCAGGGGAGAGATCAAGGTACTCAACAAGACAACGATCACCAAAGGGGAATACAATGCGGATGAGATCAATTGGTTTTGTTGACCAATCTGCAAAATGATCAATGCCATTTCACCTCGGGAAATCATTCCAGCTCCCACCATCCAAGCACTGTTGTTTGAGAATTTCGCGATTTTCGCCCCGACATAGCCACCGACCAATTTGGTCATGATCGCGACCACGGTAAAGGCAAGAATAAAGAATAATTGCTCATTTAAGCGGGAAAAATCAACTTCTAAGCCAACGCTGACAAAGAACACCGGAATGAAGACGGCGTAACCTAATGCTTCGACACTGTGTTCCACTTCCTCACGAACCTTCGTTTGACTGACAGCGATCCCTGCGAAGAAGGCACCAATGACCGAGCTTAACCCAACGAGGTCAGCAAGATACGCCATTCCTAAGCAGATGATCAGTGACATGATGATCACCGCGGAATTTGCAAATAGCTTTTCTGCAAGTGCCAATAAGAACGGAGCAATCCATTTCACTAATAGAAAAATCAACACAAAATAAATCAATTCTACCAATAAGGTGACCGGCAGTGGTGTTGCTTGGCTGCTTTCGCCGCCTAAAAAGGAAAGGCTAAGACTCAAAACCAACACGACCAAAATATCATCCACGACGGAAGCACCAAGAATCGTCGACCCTTCTTTCGTATTCACCACATTCAACTCTTTCAATACTTCGACAGAAATACTGACTGAGGTGGCAGCTAATACGATCCCGAAAAAGAACGCTTCTGTGGGACTGCTTTGAAAACCGACCCCCGTGGCATACCCGAAGAGCATAGGGAACACGATCCCCAAAAGGGCAACGAGCATCCCTGGACGAAAATAGCGTTTCAATAAAGAAATATCACTTTCCAATCCCGCTAAAAACATCAGCAAAATAACACCAATCTCTGAAAAATCATGAACCAGAATATCTGGATGGACCCAATTGAGTCCTGCGCCTCCTAATAAAACCCCCGCTAACAACTGCCCGATAACAGCAGGAACGCCCATCCGTCTCGCCAGATGCGAGAAGAGGGTCGTCGTGATTAGGATCAAACACAAAATCCCGACAAAATGCATAAAACCTCATCCTTCTTTCCTATAACATACTCCCCTTTAGTATAGCATTCTCTCTTGAATTGAGCCTGTATCAAGCCTTTTTTTATTAAAAGAGTTTCATTAAACCACACGTTTTTTGAGATAAGGAGGAAGCGAAGGCAATCAGAGTTTTTCTGTGCACTCGTCGAAATAAAAAAACATTATTTTCACTTTACTTGTATCAAATTATTGTTTGAGCCAACGGGCGAGCTGCTGAAACACCATTTGGACTTGCGGCTCCTCGACGTTTTTCAAAAAGTCGTGGGGCAAATCATAGACAGGGACAAATTTGCTTTTAGGCACTTTCTTCAAGCCTTTGCTGTAACGAAAAGGAACTTCCTCATCGGTACTGCTGGCACTGCTGAAAATTGGAGGAAATTGAGCAAGCAGCTCAGGATCAATGGCATAGTCAGAAAGAGCTTCAGCTGTTAGACCATAGATCGTGGTGAGTTCTTGCTGTTGAACCCAATAAACATAAGGCAAATAGCGCTGAAACTGCGGATCATCCCAAACGATCTCGGTTTGATCCAAAGAAGGGACTTGCTCTTTGCTTAAGAGCGGCTGCTGCAAGACTCGTTTGTTTTCAATAAAAGAAAGATCGGTATACCCATAAAAATTGACTAGTTTTTCAGGCAATCTCTGTTGTTCCTTCAGTAATTGCTGGGTCAGCGCCAGCATCAAATAACCGCCAGCTGAGCGTCCGCAGAAACAAAACGAATTATCTTTAAGCACAGTTGCTTGCAATTCTTGAAAGTTCTGCCAGTTCAGCGCCAAAATCTCCGCTAACGAGGAATTGGGCGCCAGTAAATAATCGACTGTGAGGACGCTGTATTGCTGCTCTTGAAATAGTGCGATCAGTGATGCGGGAATGTCTTGACGGGTTCCATAAACAAAACCGCCGCCGTGAAAGTAAATCACGTATTTCTCCGAAGCAGGATAAAGGGACACCGAAGCACCGGTGGTCAATTGCCATTCTTTTTTCATTTTGCTTGACTCCTTTTCTGAAGCTCTAATAAATAGGTGCCGATCTCGTAATTGACTAATTGGATCGGACTTGTCAGATCGATCTCTAGTAGCTGTTCGATTTTGCTTAGCCGATAACGAATCGTTTTGGCATGAAGAAACAAGGTTTCAGCCGTATTTTTGTAATTGCGATTCGTGATAAAAAAGGTATACAGCGTTTTGAACAGCTCTTCATTTTCTTCCGAGAGTTGATACAGCTTCGGGGGAATGCTTTGCTGCAGCTTTTCCAGTTGGTTCTCCTTGATAAAGGAACTAAAGATACCTAAGTCGCTATAGGCAATGATCGGCGCCAAATAAAACTGCCGATTGAAGCGGATCGCATCCAAACACTCTGGCAGGATCTCTTTGATCTGTTCCTTGCGCAAGACTTCGCTGACCACCAAGCAGCCATGTTCATCGGCTAACAGGGCATCATCAAAATGTGTCTGCAGCATCTGTTTCGTCACCTGATGGGCGATCGATTGGAAATTATAGAGGATCACCAAATAATTGTGGTGTTCAAAAAAGACGTGGGGTGTTTTCAACGCTCGTAGCTTGTGCAAAACGACGGACTTACGCTCCTTATCTTTAAAGCTGTTGGAAGCAAAGGCAATGCCTTGGTAGAAATCGTAGCGATCCAGTTGCGCTTCTTCTAACAAAAGATCCAGCTCAGCCAAATTACTAGGAGTGTTTTGTAAGATCGCATCGGCAAGATTGTTCATGCGATTGTAGCGTTCTTTCTTCAACAAATACGCCATTTGGAGGCGTTCATAAATGACGTCGATCACATTTTCAATGATCATGACTTTTGCCTCAGGGATCTGCGAATCTTTCTGATAAACGATCAAGGTACACAGATCATTGTAAGGATTGATGATCTCTACTTTGATGGCAGTCACATATTGATTGTTCTCATGAGAAAATAATTCCAAATATTCGTAGTGGTTCTTGGTAAACTCGATGGTTTTCATGGGTTCTTGTTTGGTCACCACGAAATTCTTAAAGGATTGACCGACGGACACATACACATCTAAATGGGGGATGCGCAACGAACAAGGCTTTTCGATCAATTGATAGAACTCCTGCATGATCTGATCGAAAGAAGAGTGGTTGCGCTCAACTTTCATGAAGCGCTGGCGAACTTCGTAATAGGTACGCAGCAGCTGGGTTTGGTGATTTAGCAATGGTTCGTAAACCGCTAGCATGATGGCTTCATAGCTGACTTCTTGCTGCACTTTGATCAAAGGGATCTGATAAGCAAAGCTAAGCTCGATCACCCAATCTGGGATCATAGGGATCAAGCGATCCACTTTGATCACTAAACCGCTGACACCGATTTGCTGCATTTTTTCAAAAAAAACACGCAGTTCCTCAGGCGATTGGTCTTTGAAGGCATAAAAAGAAGTCAAAATCAATTGATGGGCTTTGCTCCATTTTTCGATATCCATCGCTTCCAACACCATAACGGAACCAACGGAATTTGTTAAACCAATGGAGCCAGTCAGGACTTTACTTTTTTCAAAAAGCGGCAGTTCAACCAATTCTTTTAATTTCATAAAATGCTCCTTTTTTCTCTTTTGGATAAAAAGTATAGCATTTTTTTAGAACTTTATCCAATGAAAACGCAAACAAGGCTCGTTAGAATGAGAGTATAAGAAAAGGAGGAGAACAAATGCTGCACACAGTAATCTTAAAGAATAACTACCAAGATTCCATTAACTTAATGCTGCTGACGAATACGATCAATGATCTAGGCGATGTCGAAATGAGTCAAATCATGATGGGGACGGATGCAAACAAAGACATATTAAATAACACTGGATTGCTTTCTAAAGAGGCAGAAGGTGCTTCACCCAACGATATGATGATCGTGGTCGATAGCCAAAACGAACAGATCATGGATCAAGTAATGCCAGCGATCGATTCATTTTTAGCTGATCTTTCAGCAAAAGATCAAGGCAAAGAAACGCCAGCGGCGGCTTCATGGCAAGAAGCCTTGAGCGCAATGCCAGATGCCAATGTTGCATTATTTAGTATTCCTGGGGAATATGGCGCAGCCGAGATGGAAAAAGCGCTAAAAAATGACTTGCATGTTTTCTCGTTTACGGACAATGTCGCTATCGAAGATGAAGTGCGTTTGAAAAAGCTGGCTCATGAAAAAGGCTTATTGATGATGGGGCCTGACTGTGGGACTGGTATTATTTCTAGCATTCCGATTGCCTTCACGAATGTCGTGGCACCAGGAAACATCGGCGTCGTTGGTGCCTCTGGTACAGGGATTCAAGAAGTGACGACGATCATTGACCGATTAGGCGGTGGTGTCGTTCATGCCATCGGGACCGGCGGACGTGACTTAAGCGACAAAGTTGGGGCGATCACTGTCAAAGATGCCATCGTTGCTTTAGAAAATCATGAACCGACAGATGTGATTTGCGTGATCTCGAAACCACCTGCAAAAGAAGTGCGGGATGAAGTCGTTCAATTGCTGCAAAGTATCAGCAAACCAGTGGTAGCGATTTTCTTAGGAGAAAAACCAGAAGCCCATGAAGGAAAAGTCTATTTGGCACATACGCTGGAAGAAACAGCGCGCATCGCTGTTGATCTTGCCAATGAAGAACCCGTCAAAGCGAACTATTTTGAACGCGTGGCAACCCCAGATGTGCCCAAACTCGCTGAAGACAAAGTGGTCAAAGGTCTTTATTCTGGCGGTACATTAGCTGCCGAAGCAGGAATGCTGATCTCCGAAGCCTTGAATCTAGAAGGCCTTGTAAAACAAGAAGGCTATATCTTGCATTCCCACGGCTATGATGTGATCGACCTTGGTGATGATATCTATACCCAAGGCAAACCGCACCCAATGATCGATCCTGAAGTGCGCATCAAAAAAATCGAAGACTATGCGCAAGATGAGCAAACCGGGGTCATTTTATTTGATGTGGTGTTAGGTTACGGCGCACATGCAGATATGGTAGGTGCACTGTTACCAGCCATCGAAGCTGCACAGCAAACAGCCCAAGCAGCTGATCGCGCGCTATACTTTGTTGCTACCGTCTGCGGAACTGAAAAAGATCCGCAAAACTATCAAGAAGCAGTCAACCGTTTGAAAGCAGCTGGCGTCTATGTGGCACCAAGCAATGCTCAAGCAGTGCAATTAGCCCTCGCTTTAAAAGGGGCGACTCTTTCTGAAGCAGACAAAACAGTCAATGACTATACTGGTAGCAAAGTTGAGGTGCCGACAGTTAGCGAGAAAGTGATGGAGCTGTTGACCACCAAACCACGGATCATCAATGTTGGATTGCAAAGCTTCAATGAATCGATCCTGCAATATGGCGGGAAAACAGAACAATTTAACTGGCGTCCTCGTGCCAACGGCAACAAGAAAATGATCCGTATTTTAGACGCGTTAGAAGAATTTGACGAAAAAATCGCAGCTGAAAATCAAGCAGTGACGGATAAAATCAAAAATGCCCAACCATTCTTGATTGATGTCGTTCCAGCTAAATCAGTGATCGCTGAATTAAACGAAAGCCAGAAAACCTTGCTGCATGCAGGACCGCCGATCCAATGGTCGGAAATGACGGGACCGATGCAAGGGTCTTGTATCGGCGCTGCCTTGTTTGAACGCTGGGCGAAAGATGAAGACGAAGCCCGCCGCTTACTCGAAAGTGGGGAAGTCCGCTTTATGCCATGTCACCATGTCCAGGCAGTTGGACCAATGGGGGGAATCACTTCTGGGAATATGCCTGTCTTTGTGGTTGAAAACCGCCTTGTCGGCAACAAAGCCTACTGTATTTTGAACGAAGGGATCGGTAAAGTCTTACGATTTGGTGCCTATTCACAAGAAGTCATCGATCGTTTGGATTGGATCAAAGACGTCTTAGGACCAACCATTGCCAAGGCATTACAATTAACAGAAGAAGGCATCAACTTGAATGTATTGATTGCCCGGTCGATCACAATGGGGGATGAATTCCATCAGCGAAATATTGCAGCATCATTGAACTTTTTGAAAGAGATCGCGCCGTTGATCATCCAAACAGAAATCGATGAAAAGCAAAAATATGAAGTGATCAAGTTCTTAGCAGATACCGATCAGTTCTTCTTGAATATCATGATGGCAACCGGCAAAGCCATCGTTGACGGTGCCCGTGTCGATGCCAAAGGAACGATCGTGACCACCATGACGAGAAACGGTGTTAACTTTGGGGTTCGTGTCGCTCAAACAGAAGACCAATGGCATACTGCACCAGTCAATACGCCGAAAGGTTTGTACTTTACTGGGTTTACCGAAGCAGATGGCAATCCTGATATTGGGGACAGTGCCATTACTGAAACCGTCGGCGTCGGAGCAATGGCGATGGTAGCCGCACCAGGGGTAACACGCTTTGTCGGCGCTGGGGGCTTTGAGGATGCGCTGGAAACTTCCAACGAAATGGCAAAAATCTGTTTCGGTCATAATCCGACCTTCTCGATCCCAACATGGGACTTCCAAGGGACTTGTTTGGGGATCGACATCCGCAAAGTCGTTGAAACAGGCATCACCCCAATCATTAATACTGGGATCGCCCATAAAGAAGCAGGTGTCGGTCAAGTCGGCGCAGGCACGGTGCGTGCACCGTTAGGCTGTTTTGAAAATGCCTTGACGGCTTATGCGAAGGATCTGGGGATCGATGTTGACTGAGAAAATTAAAATCAGTGATTATCTAGACCCACTGCAACGATTCGGTCGTACCGGTCGGGTGCATAGCGTGTTTGATCGTTCATTCAATGTGATGATCGGGCAGCAGCTGGTCAATATCAACAACTATCGCAACTATTTGACTGGCTTCGGGGTCTTTTTACCCGATGCATTGTTTGAACAAGTCTTGCCTTTGATCGAAGTCGGCAATCGCGTGCAAGTCCGAGAGCATGGTCTGACCTTTTACAGCACAAAAGGAACATTTTCTCTTTCATTAGAGGAGAAAGAATTGGTTTCGCTGCAGGTGAAGGAGTTATCCTTCACCTCTGCGGAATTGCAGCTTTTGAAAGAAATACTGCTTCAGCAAGAACTAGAAACCAAGATTGGGTTGCCAGAAGATGAGAAAACCCAAGCAGTGTTTGCGGCATTGCGGCAACCTGTCTCAGATTGGGAACCAATCATTGACCACCTGATTGGCCGCGGCAAAGGATTGACACCTAGCGGCGATGATCTTCTCGTTGCCTATCAAGCGATGCTCTATGCCTTGCAACAGCCAGAAGCCGACGCGTTAGCACAAGCATTGGCAAAACCGCTGTCTACGACGGATGTCAGCCTTGCTTATATTCAAAGTGCCAGTCAAGGGTATGTCAATTCGGTAATGCTGCAATTATTCCAAGACGTAAAAAGTAAAAACCCGCAGGTGCTGGAAAACGATGTGCAGCAGCTGATGTCCATCGGTCATTCGTCAGGCAAAGATCTTAGCTTTGGGTTGTTGTTAGCGTTGGAGTCATTGTCACTTGAGGAGAAAGAATAGAAAAGGGGAGAAATCATGGAAATCAGTAACCAGAAAGATGCGGTCAAAGTAAGCAATTCTTACTGGAAAAAAGTCGTTGCTATTTTCTTTGTCGGCTGGATTTTAATGTACGCCACACGGACGATCTTCAATCCAATCATGGGTGTGATCGGTGAAGAATTCAATTTAAGTAACACACAACTAGGACTTGCCAATAGTATTTTCTTTTTGACTTATGCCGTTGCGCAAATTCCTTTTGGGATCATCGGCGACAAAATCGGTCGTAAATTGGTGATCGCTCTAGGCTTTGTTTTATTGGCGGTGACTACGTACTTCAGTGGGCTAGCCACAAGCTTTGTTTTGTTTTTAGTGATTCGTGCCATTGCAGGGATTGGTCAAGGTGCCTATTACGGTCCGCAATACGCATTGTCTACCGAAGCGATTCCCGACAACAAACGAACCGTCGGAAATGCCATTATCAACAGTGGGATGGCGTTTGGAACGTCTGGTGGGTACTTGCTTTCTAGTAAATTGGTCTTGGATAACGGGGGCCATTGGAGCCAACCCTTCTTCCTAATGGCAATTCCGACCTTGATCGTCGGTGTCTTGTTCTATTTTGTTTTGAAAGAAAAAGTGATTCGTCCAGAAGATGAAGGACAAGAAATAAAAGAAGAAGGGCCGAAAGAAAAGATTTCCTTGAAGCAGATTTTTTCAAACCGCAATCTCGTGGCAGCCTTTGTTCTATGCTTTACCAGCATTTATGCAAACTTTGTGATCATTACTTGGCTGCCGCAATTCTTGATTGCCGAGCGTGGCTTTGAAGGGGCGAGTGTCGGCTTTATTGCTTCCTTAGTCCCATGGGCATCAATTCCAGGTGCGTTGATTTTTGCTCGATTGAATGATAAAACAGGCGCAACGAAAAAATTAGTCTATTTATTGGTCCCATTGGCGACCCTTTCCGTATTTGCCATTGCCTTTGTAACGGATCGTACCTTATTGATCACTGTTTTGATTTTGTACGGATTGACTGGCAAGCTGGCGCTTGATCCAATCGTCGTGACCTTTGTGACGAAAAACGCACCAAAAGGCGCCTTAGGAACGACTTTGAGTGCCTATAACTTTATCGGGATGTCGGGGTCGATCTTAGCACCTTATGTTACTGGCTTTTTAGCCGATTCTTTAGGATCGATGCAGGTCGGGTTTTACCTGTCTTGTCTATTACTGCTGATCGGATTAGGTGTTTTTGCCGTATTAGCAAAGGAAAATCAGAAGGAGAGCATAAAATGAGTTTGAATGTGATCGCGTTAGGCGGCAATGCTATTTTAGATAAAGACCCTAGTGATGAAGGACAAAAAGCAGTTGTTGCGCAAGCAGCACGTTATATTGCCGATTTTGTCGAAAAAGGGGAAAAAGTCATTGTTTGTCACGGCAATGGACCACAAGTCGGCAATTTACTGTTGCAGCAAAAAGCAGGGGAAAGTGAAAAAAATCCCCAATTGAAATTAGACAGCTGCGTGGCAATGACCCAAGGAAGTATCGGTTATTGGCTGCAAAATGCCTTGATCAATGAGTTTGCCACACGACAAGCACATCCATCGGTGATCTCATTAGTCACCCAAGTTCGTGTCGATCCAGCAGATCCATCCTTTGAGAAACCTTCCAAACCAGTCGGACCTTTTTATAGTGAAGAGGAAGCCAATGCTGCGATGGCAGCCAATGGCGGGGTATATCAAGAAGATGCTGGGCGTGGTTACCGGAAAGTGGTTCCATCCCCGAAACCGCAAGAAATCGTTGAAAAAGAAGCCATCAAAACATTGGTCGATGCTGGTGTGATCACGATTTGCGCCGGTGGTGGTGGCGTACCTGTCGTTCGCAACGACAATGGGTTTACTGGCGTGGAAGCCGTCAACGACAAGGACTTTACCGCTAGTGTCTTAGCAAAAGACGTGCAGGCCGATCGCCTGATCATTTTGACTGGTGTCGACAATATCTACATCAATTACAACCAGCCGAATCAGCAAGCCTTAGGGGAAATCAGTGTGGCACAAGCCAAGGGCTACATCGAGGAAGGCCATTTTGCAGCGGGCAGTATGTTGCCAAAAATAGAAGCTGCGATTGATTTTGTTGAAGAAGATGCAGCCAGAACCGCGATTATTACCTCAATCGAAAAGTTAGCTGAACTGGATCAGCATACAGGAACCATACTTCGAAAATAAAGAGGGGATCAAAGTGAAAGCAAAAAAACTACCGATGGTGACGCAGATCGTTATTGCCGTTCTTCTAGGGATTCTTTGCGGTTTGTTCTTTGGGCAAGCCGCTTCGTTCCTAAAAATTTTGGGCGATCTTTTCTTGCGTCTGATACAAATGGCGATCCCATTATTGATCGTTGGCCAAATCATTCAAGCAGTTGGGGGGATTGCCCCGAAAGAACTCACTCGTTTGGGTGGAAAAACGATCGCTGTCTTTGGGATTTCCTCCTTATTCGCTGCTGCATGGGGCGTGCTGATGGCGCTCTTCTTTGCTCCAGGCAAAGGGATCGACTTTTCACAAGCTGCCGGCGAACCTCTGCAAGCACAAGAAATTTCTATATCAGAGACAGTGATCAACTTTATTCCCACGAATATTTTCGATGCGTTGAGTAAAGGGTCAATTATTCAAATCATCGTTTTTGGGTTATTTTTTGGTGTTGCCCTCAATCGCTTTATGCAAAAGAAACCTGAGTCAGCTCTTTATGGGTTGATCGTGGATCTGAATGAGGTCGTCATTGCCATCATTCGTTACGTGATGATCGTGGCACCAATCGGTATTTTTGCTTTGATCGCTTCAACGATCAGCTCCCTGGGCTTGCAGATCATTTTGCCATTAGGCAGCTATTTGCTTGTCTACGGTCTAGCCACCGTCACGTTCCTTGGGCTGTGGCTAGTCTTGTTGACCGTGTATTGTCGGATCAATCCGTTACGATTGATCAAAAATATGAAAAATATGTCGGTCATGGCATTGGCGACAACCTCCTCTGCCATCACGCTGCCGATCGCTATGGAAGAATCCCAGAATAAATTAGGACTCAGTAGCCGCATCACCAATTTGGTATTGCCGTTAGGGATGTCTTTGAACAGCAATGGGTCAGCGATGCATATGGCGATTACAGTCATGACGATCGCCCAAATGTATCAAATCAACTTTGACGGGATCCAAATGGTGACGGTAGCTGTAACTGCGACTTTCGTTTCTTTAGCCAATGCAGTTGTTCCCGGAGCGGGGTTAGTTTCCTTGGCAATCATTGTTCCCCAGCTCGGTTTACCAATCGAAAGCATTGCGCTATTTGCTGGTGTCGAATGGTTTGTTGGCATGCTGCGGACGATCTTGAACGTGAACTCAGACGTCTATTCAGCGCTGCTGATCGCTAAGTCAGCCGATGAACTGGATTATCGCGTGTTTAATCAATAAGAGAAGCCGTTGCCAAGCGTGCTTCTCTTTTTCTAAGGAGGAGAAAAGATGGAAGAAATGAGCAGACGTTCTCTGCTGGAATTAGAAGCATTGATGAAAAAGAAACTATTGGCTGCTGGTTTGCCAGAAGCCGCTGCCAGTGAAACAGCGGCGCATTTGACCTTTGCGGATGCTTGCGGGATCCATTCTCATGGTGCCGTGCGGATGGACTACTATGCCGAGCGTTTAGTAAAAGGTGGCATCACGCTGGAACCAAACATGTCTTTTGAAAAAACAGGCGCCGCTACCGGAATTTTCCACGGAGATAACGGCATGGGGCATTATGTGTGCAATGAAGCGATGGCGATCGCCATTCATCTGGCAAAAGAAGCCGGGATCGCTGCAGTAGGAATCGAGCAGACCAGCCATAGCGGGACGATGGCGTATTACGTCAAACAGGCTGCTGAAGCCGACTTAGTAGCGATCGCCATGTGTCAATCGGATCCGATGGCGGTGCCTTTTGGTGGGACCGAAAACTATTTTGGCACCAATCCAATCGCGTTTGCTGCACCACGAGCCAATCATCCACCGGTGGTTTTTGATATGGCGACGACGGTTCAAGCGTGGGGCAAAATTTTGGATGCTCGCTCGAAGAAGCAGCAGATCCCCGATACTTGGGCAGTAGACGAGCATGGCTTGCCTACCACCGATCCCTATGCTGTCCAAGGATTATTGCCAATCGCTGGTGCTAAAGGATATGGCTTGATGATGATGGTGGATATTTTAGCTGGCTCGATGCTAGGCTTGGCTTTTGGTAAACAGGTCACCTCCATGTATGCGGACTTGACGGAAAAACGCCGCTTAGGACAATTCCTTCTTGTGATCGATCCATCTCGTTTTACCAACACCGAAACCTTCAAGCAAAGCATCGATCAGATGGTGACTGAGCTGCATGCAATCCCGCCAGTAGAAGGGCAATCACAAGTCTACTATCCTGGAGAGATCAGCCAAATACACTTTGAAAAAGCCCAGCAAGAAGGGGTCATGATCCCCAAAGCGATCATCGACTACCTCGAAAGCGAAACCCTCCATTTTGATCGCTATGGTAGTCAAGATTCCTTTGCTAAATAAAAATCCGCAAAAGGCAGTTGGTTCATAGGGGGATTGAACCAATTGTTTTTTGCTGTCTGGAGCAAAGAGAAGTTTTCAGTCAGAAAATCGCACATTATTGGCAGGATCAGATGAATTCTTTGAGTTGGTTCATTTTGTTCAAAGCATTTCTTAAGCCATTCGACCTTTGATTGCTTGTTTTTTGGAATGTGGTAGAATAGGTCGCATAAGTTAAGATCACTCAAGAAATGAGAGAAAAGCGAGGATGCAACGTGGCAATGAATAAAGTGGTTCTTACTGGGAAAATCGCAGAGATGCCTAGTAAAGAAGCGTTTGATGCGGCGGACGATCAAAGCGTACGTTTTGATCTTGTCATTGTGTCTCAATGGCAAAACAGTGAAGAAGTGCACCATGAATGGTTTGCTTGCGTCATTCATGGAAAGCAGGCAGAGACCTTTTTACGGTATACTCAAAAAGGGGCAAGTATCAAAATCAATGGACACTTGCAAGGCTGTCCTTATGAAACACCAGAAGGTCAGAGACTTTGTGCGGCAGAAGTGGTGGTGGATAGCTTCCAAATCATAGAGTTGGCAGAAGAACCAGCGGCGCCTTTTCCTAAAAAGCGGCCATCGACACTTGATGAAACGACGCAAACAAAGTCGATCCGTAATGAAAAAGATCCCCTAAAAACACAGATGCTGGAGTTTTTAAAAGACAATCGATTATTTTAATGACGAAACATGCGGAAAGCAACGGCTTCTCGCATGTTTTTTTACGTAGAGAAAGCATTGGCAAAATTCAACTATATCTGACTAGCGGTGTTCTTTATTGCTTATCAAAGAGGGGGTTAAATAGAATGGTGATTGTAATAAATGATCGCGAAAGTGAAAATAGTGTTTCACAAAAAGTGCGGATTGGTTTAGAATAGTTGAAACATATCTTGAGAAAAAGTGCGGCGCTTGCCTTGTTCAACTGCTAGATACCGCTTTTTTCTGAAAAAATCGTTAATCAGGGAGGGATGTCGATGGGCAAACCAATTATAGGGATCGCTGCGAATGAAGTGCAAGATGCTGGCGATGTGCTGCATCATTTGCCGATCGCCTACACACCATTAGGGTATGTGCGAGCGATCCAGCAAGCGGGCGGACTGCCATTGCTCGTGCCAATCAGTGAGCCAGCTGCAGCCAAGGACTATGTTTCACAGATCGATAAACTGGTATTAGCTGGTGGACAAGATGTTTCACCCAAGTTTTATGGGCAGGAGGCCCATCAGGCAACTGGAAGCGGCTTGTTGGCACGGGATGAGTTTGAACTAGCGCTGATCGATGAAGCGCTGCTGCAAAAGAAACCAATTTTTGCGGTTTGTCGGGGAATGCAGCTGGTCAACGTGGCATTCGGTGGCACGCTGCAGCAAGACATCAGTACCTTCAGTGAGATCATTCATATGCAGGCGCCGATTCCGAAAGAAGTGCCGACCCATGCCATCGTGACGGCTGAAAAAAGCATGTTGGCTCGTGTTTACGGTCAAAAAACAAAGGTTAATTCCTTTCATCATCAAGCGGTGGATCGATTGGCTCGTCCATTGCAAAAGACAGCTTGGAGTCCTGATGGCATCATTGAAGGCATTGAACACGTGGGTCAGCGCTTGTTGGCGGTTCAATGGCATCCTGATTTTGCCTATGATGCGCTTATACAAGAACAAGCGGTTTTCAAGTATGTCGTTGACGTATTGTAAGAAAGAGGATCACGCAAGGAGGAGAAAAATGAAAAAGAGAATGATGGGTATCACTGCTTTCACAGTATTGGTTTTAAGTGCCTGCAGTACCACGAGCCCCACGACGGATTCTGGACAGCAAGAGGAGCAAGGAGCCGTTGCGCAAGAAATTCAAGTGTCAACCGCTGGCGCCTTATCAACCCTTGATAGCGGACAATACACGGATGTCAATAGTTCCGATATGATCGGACAAGTGGCAGAAGGGTTATACCGTCTGGATCAAGAGGGGGATCCTGAGCTTGCGATGGCCGCTGAAGAGCCTACGGTATCAGAAGACGGACTGGTTTATACCTTCACCATTCGTGATGCAAAATGGAGCAATGGCGATCCTGTTACTGCGGATGATTTTGTCTACGCCTTTCAATATGTTGCTAATCCAGAGAATGGTTCTAGTAGCAGTAATCAAATGGATGTGTTGAAAAATGGCAGTCAAGTGCGTCAAGGGGACGCTGAGGTGAGTGAGTTAGGTGCAAAAGCATTGGACCAGCAGACGTTAGAGCTGACATTGGCAAGTCCAATCTCGTATCTGGATCAAATTTTGGTCGGGACACCTTTTATGCCAAAAAACCAAGCGTTTGCTGAAGAAAAAGGTGCCGATTATGGGTTATCAGCGGAAAATTTTGTCGGCAATGGCCCATTCTTGATCGAAGGGTGGAACGGGACCAACGAATCATGGACGTTAACGAAAAATCCTGATTATTGGGATGCTGAGAATGTCCAATTGACCAAGATCGACGTGCAAGTAGTGAAGGAAACGGCGACTGGTGTCAGCCTTTTTGAAACAGGAGAACTGGACTACACCACCTTAACGGATACTTACGCGCAGCAATACCAAAACTCAGCTCAAGCCAACTATGTGCCAAAGGCGCTGGTGGGGTATTTAAGTGCCAACCAAAAACGAGAAGTCACAGGCAATGTCAAAGTACGTCAAGCAATTTTACAAGCCATCGACAAAGAGGCATTTGCCGAAAATATCTTAGGTGATGGGTCCACTGCATTGAACGGCTTTGTGCCAAGCAACTTTGCCAAAGATCCTGAAACAGACCAAGATTTTCGTGAAGAAAATGGCGATTTACTGCCGTACGATTTAACAGCCGCACAAGAGCTTTGGGCACAAGCCAAAGAAGAGTTGGGACAAGAGGAAATCACTTTGGAACTGTTGTCAGCAGATACAGCAGCAGCCAAGAAAACCATCGAGTTTGTCCAAGGGCAGTTAGAAACCAATTTGCCGGGATTAACCATCGATGCCAAGTCGATTCCTTTACAAAACCGTTTGGACTTGCAATCCCAAGGTGAATTTGATCTCGTTTTTGGGACTTGGACACCAGATTACGCGGACCCGATCAACTTCTTAGAATTTTATGATTCAACAGGTGGCTTGAATACGTCTGGGTATGCTAGTGAAAGTTACGATCAAGGGTTAGCAGAAGCACGGACGACTTTAGCAAACGACCCAGCTGCCCGTTGGGACTTATTGAAAGAACTGGAAAAACAATTGATCGTTGAAGATACAGCCGTTTTGCCGTTATATCAAGGGGCGGTGGCGTATTTGAAAACAGATCGTTTGCAAGGGGTGCAAGTGTTTCCTTTTGGACGAACAGTATCCTATCGCCTAGCATCTGTCACAGAATAAACAGGTAGTAAGAAAACAGAGGAACTTTTTTTCAACCAAGTGTGCTGATCAAACAGCGTTTGTTGAAGAGAAGGGCATCTGTTTTTTTATTTTAGCCAAAATCGTTGCAACTCTTGGGGTAAAACAGGAATTCGTTTTCAAAAAAAGGTTGTTAAAAAGGGCTGTTTTCACATCTGTGTTTTTAGAAAAGTCAATCTTTTTTAAAGAAAATTAATAAAAGTTGTTGCATTCTCAGAAACTTATCTGTAAAGTGTTAGGTGTAGTCAGCAAAATAAAAAGAGAAGGAGGGATTACGATGCAAAAAGTATTTGATAAAAAAACAACCAAATTGAATAAAGTGAATCCCTCATTCGGTAACCATTAGTGTACAGATAATGTCTATAATAACGACGTTTATGCTCTGTCCTTTTTCCGAAGGGACAGAGCTTTTTTGTGTACTTTTTTAGAATGTGAGGGATAAAACATGAAGTATGTATTAAAACAATTAACAACGTATTTTAAAGAACATAAGGTGCGCTATACCTTCGTATTCGTCTTTATGGTGATTGCTAGTGCGATGTATGTCGCACCAATCTATATCTTGCGCTTATTCATTGATGCGCTGATCCAAGATAATTTTGATTATTCGATACTGGTCCAATACGTGACCCTCTTTGCTGGAGCTATCTTGTTAGGATATCTGGCCGAATTTGTTTGGACGTTTAATTTATTTATTGGTTCCTACGATTTGCAAAAACAATTGCGGGAACAATTGATGAGCCACTTTCTTAAAATGGGGGCGCCGTTTTACCATCGTTTCCGAACAGGCGATTTAATGACTCGTTCCAGTGACGATGTCCAAGTGATGGGGATGACCGTTGGGTATGGACTGATGGTTTTCTTAAATACTAGTTTGTATCTAAGTTTTATCGTGGCGATGATGGCTGGGACGGTTTCTTGGCTATTGACGTTGATTGCCTTGATCCCAATGCCGCTTTTAGCCTATTACATTTTCAAATGGGGCTCGCAAGTCGATAAGGCGTTTACGGAAGCGCAGAATTCTGTTTCTGAGATGAACAGTGAAGTGTTGGAGATCATTGATGGCATTCGGGTCGTCCGAGCTTATGGACTAGAAGGAGCCACCACTGAACAGTTTCAAAAGAAAACACTGGAAACAAGAGCAAAAAACAATATCGTTTCTGAGATCGATTCCCGTTTCGGGCCGCTGATTACCATCATCTTAGCGATCAGTTTTGTGATGAGCTTTGGTGTTGGGGCGTTTCTTGTTGCCAACCAAACGATCACCATCGGTGCGATGGTCTCTTTCCAAGTGTACTTGACAATGGTCGTTTGGCCGATGATCTCAGCAGGAGATCTTGTGAATGTGATGCAACAAGGTGCCGCATCCTGGCGTCGGATCAATGAAGTGCTGCAGACGGGTGATGAATTAGAAACTCCTGGTGAAGCCGACCTGCAAGCCATCAATACGATCCGTTTTGAAGCATACCATTTCCAATACCCACAAGCAGCTCGTTATGTGTTAGAAGGACTGGATTTGACGATCACTCGTGGAGAAGTCTTAGGGATCGTTGGGAAGACCGGTAGCGGAAAAACGACGCTGCTAAGACAATTCGGTCACCGCTATCCATACTCTGATCAAGTACCCTTGATTAACGAGCAGCCGTTGACGACCTATCAAACAACAGCAGTGCGCAACCACTTTGCAGAAGTGCCGCAAGAACATACCTTGTTTTCACGAACAATTCGCGAGAACTTGCTATTCGGACAGCCAGATGCTTCAGAAGAAGTGTTGTGGGAAGCACTGGAAGCCGCTTGCTTTAGTGAAGACATCAAGCGGATGCCAGAAGGGCTCGAAACGGTCGTCGGTGAGAAAGGCGTTTCCCTGTCTGGTGGACAAAAACAACGCTTGTCCTTAGCACGGGCGTTTTTACGAAACAGTGAAGTCCTCTTACTGGATGATGCCCTTTCGGCAGTTGATGCCAAAACGGAACAAGCCATCATCACGAATTTGAAAACGATGAAGCAGGCACCGACCTCCATCATCGTGACCCATCGATTGTCCGCCATCACCGAAGCGGATCAAATCATCGTCTTAGAAGACGGACGGATCACACAGCGTGGTACCCATCAGGAGTTGATCGAAACGCCAGGCTGGTACCAAGAACAGTATTACCATCAACAGTTAAAGGAGGACGATACAAGTGTTCTCAACGATTAAGCGTTTGCTCACGTATTTGAGCTATTATAAAAAACAATTTACCGTGGGCGCAATCTTGCTGTTGTTGGCAGCAGCGCTCGAACTGACTTCACCACTGATTGCCAAACAGCTGATCGACCGAGTGATGACACCGGCGGTTGACAGCAGAAACCTAAACACGATGCTTTTGATCCAATTACTCGCTGGGTATTTGCTGGTCAATTTGATTGGTTCTCTCTTTCGTTATATCAGCTTGCTGCAATTGCGAAAAATGTCCAACAGTATTGTCAAAAAAATGCGGGATCAGCTTTTTGACCATATGCACAAATTACCGGTTTCTTACTTTGACCAGATCCCAGCTGGTAAAGTCGTCGCACGGATTACGAATGACACCGAAGTTTTGCGGTCTAATTTCTACGTGATCGTGATCAGTAATTTGTTAAGCAACATTATCCAAATCATTGGTGCGTTTATTGCATTATTTCTTTTGAATCGCACCTTAGGAGCAGCGATGCTGATCCTGATCCCGATTTTAGGAATCTGGCAGCATTTTTACACAAAATATGCCTCTCGTTACAATTTAGCAATGCGGGAATACATCTCACAAATCAGTGGGCAGTTAAATGAATTTGTCCAAGGAATGGCGATCATCCAAGCCTTCCAACGAGAAAATCAGTTGCAGAAAGAATTTAATGAGACAGTAGAGAAATGGTTCAAAACCGGACGTAAATACCTCTTACTCGATTCAAGTATCGCTTGGGGATTAGGCAATTTGTTGCGAAATTCAACGATCTTGATTTTGATCACGACCTTGGCTGCCTTTTTCCTTGATGGCCGCTTGGCGATCTCAGCAGGCTTGCTGTATGCCTTTATTGATTACATCAACCGCCTGTATGATCCCATCGAAGGGCTTGTCCAAACCATCACCAATGTGCAGCAATCATTGGCAGCCGGACAGCGGGTCTTTGAGTTTGCTGATCAGCCGGTTGAAAAACAACAAAGTGAGCAGCTGACTGTCACGAATGGCGATGTTTCTTTCCAACAAGTGACCTTTGGCTACGATCCTGAGCAAGCAATCTTGCACGATATCAACTTTGACGTTGCAGCAGGAGAGACCATTGCTCTAGTCGGTCATACTGGTTCTGGAAAATCGAGTATTTTGAACCTGTTGTTCCGTTTTTATGATCCGCAGCACGGAAAAATCGTTGTGGATGGACAAGTGATCGCTGATTTTGATCGTCATAGTTTAAGAGATTCAATGGCGATCGTCATGCAAGATCCCTATCTATTTACTGGAACGATCGCCAGCAACATCGGAATGAACGATCCAACGATCACCGAAGCGATGATTATCGATGCCTTGAAACAAGTCGGCGCTGACTACCTTTTGAGCCGCTACGAAAAAGGCATCCATCATCCAGTCGTTGAAAAAGGCAATGAGTTTTCTAGTGGAGAACGCCAGCTGATCAGTTTTGCCCGTGCATTGGTGTTTGATCCGAAAATCTTGATTCTGGATGAAGCGACGAGCCATGTGGACACTGAAACAGAATCCATCATTCAAAAGGCGATGACCATCTTGCAAAAAGGACGGACGACCTTTATGATCGCTCACCGTTTGTCAACGATCAAACAAGCAGATCAAATCTTGGTCTTGGATCAAGGGAAGATCGTGGAACGGGGAACCCATTCGAGTCTTGTCCAAGGGCAAGGAATCTATCAGCAAATGTATCAAATGCAGGCAGAGCAGCTGTAATCAGCGGTGATTGCCGACAATGTTAACCGTAAAAGAAAATCCTTGAGCCTCCTGCATGGGAAGTGGCTCAAGGATTTTTTATATAATGCGAAGGAGCAGCCAATCATCTATGGGGAGTTGGAAGAGGAGGCCTTCGCTTATATATCAATAGGAAAAGCTGTAAGATGATGCCGTAATTTTGCTAAGAAACGCTCGCCGATCACTGATAACGGGCGATCGTTCTTTTTAATGAGGATGATCTCACCCTCGGACGCGTCGATCAAAGGAAGAAAAGCCAAGTCTTGGCGTTCTGGTTGGGCAACGATCCCCGAGCCGGTTCCATAAAGATCCGTCTGTTGTAATAGCTGGACCATCGTGCCTCGATCGCTGACATGCACCACTTGAGTGCTTTGAGCGAAGTCGATCAAATCTTCTGAGAAGAACGAATAGCGTTCATCTTCTTGCAAAAAGCGTACTTGTGGATAAGGGGCGAGATCTCTTAAGGAAAGCTGCCTTTTTTCTGTCAAGGGATGAGCTGCTCGCAAAAAGACATGGGGGCGAAACCGTCCCAACGCCTCGAAGGACAATTGGGCGCCTTGCAGCAGTCGTTCCAATCCTGCTTGGTTTTGCTCATTCAAATAAAGGATCCCAAATTCACTTCGATATTGTTGCACGTCCGTGATCACCTTTAAGGTCGTGGTTTCTAATAAGCGAAACTGGCGGCAGTCGGGAAATTCCTGCAGCAGCTCACTGAAAATTCCAGCCGTGAAATCATAGTGCTGGCTTGCGATAGCGAAGGTTTGACTCGCTGCTTGCTTGCTGGAAAAACGCGTTTGCAGCTGCGCCACTTGACTCAAGATTGGCTGGGCATGGTCTAGAAATTCCGAGCCTTCGGCAGTCAAGCGGGCGCCTTGATTCGTACGCTCGAAAAGCTGGACCTCCAATTCTGTTTCCAACTCTTTCACGGCTTGGGAAAGACTTGGCTGCGAAAGATACAGCCGTTTGGCTGCTTCACGAAAACTTCCATGGTCAGCGATCGCTTGCACGATGCGCATTTGTTGAATATTCAATTTTTGACCTCCTTTACAAAGATTCAGACGGGGAATGGTCCACTAATCAATAGTAGTCATGTCTTTTCCTTCTATAGTAATAGAAGCTTCTTTAAAAAATACGACGACAGTTGCTGCCTATTGCTACTTGTGAAGCGGTCATTCCAATTCTTCAGGAATAAACCAATAACCCGTTTGATTTTCTTCTGCCAGCAGTTCTTTAAAGGCTTCAGAATGATAAGCTGCCACCACTGCCTGTGCCCAGTCACTATCTTTGTTGGCTTTTTTTACCGTTGCCACCAGTTCATACTCTTGCAAAATGTCTTCACTTAATAAGCTTTCCTCTGCAGCGATTTCAGCACTGTAAACGATGCTGCCGGGAATCACCGCATAGTCTAAATCTGCTAAGCTGCGGGGGATTTGCGCAGAATCCATCTCAACGATATCAAAGTCATAAGGATTGTCAGTAATGGTTCTTAACGTCGCGTCAATGGGCGCCACTTCCGGGTCAAGTTCGATCCAGCCGGCTTTTTGCAGCAGCAACAGGGCCCGGGCACTATTTGACGGATCATTGGGGATCCCGATGGTATCGTTTGCTTCAATCGCTGCTAAATTGTCCTTTCTGCCAGGATACAAGCCGGCTGGAACGGTAGGAATCGGTGTGATACCGACCAAATCGGCACCCGTGTTTTCATTAAAGTTCTCTAAATAGGCGGTATGCTGATCCACGTTTAAGTCGATTTCGCCATCGTTCAGTGCAATGTCTGCTTCCAATACCCCAGTAAAGCCAATATCGGTCACGGTATAGCCTGCTTCTTCTAAAATTGGTTTGATTCCTTGAAGAAACAGCTCGCTGTAAGGCCCTGGTGTCGTACCAACTCTGATTTCTGTCTGCTGCTCTTCGGCATTTCCGGTCACTTCTTCTTGATTGCCACAACCGGCAAATAAAACTAAGGACAATAAACCAAAGCCCACACCCAATCGAATCTTTCGTTTCATAACTTTTCCTCCTTTTTTATAAAAAAAGCCTTCCCAAAGAATAGTCTTTGGGAAGGACGATCATTTCGCGGTACCACCTTCGTTTGTTTTTTGCTGAAACAAAAAACCTCAGTCAGTTCATCAAATAAACTGCATTGCGCTATCGGGCTTTCTCCGTCGGGGATTGTTCGTCCACGAATGCTCAAAGGTCATTTTCGGATCGTCTTCCTTACTCGTTTCCACCAGTTCCGAGTTCTCTTGAAAGAAAGGGGGGATCGTACTCTTCTTCTCACTGCATGTGTATGAAATTAGTAGTATCTTAGAACAAGATGAGAAAGTTGTCAATTGCTTTCGTGATAGGTGATTCCAATCACTACGCAGGTAGTAGGGGAACAAATGGACAAGGGTAAGAATAGACCTAAAAAGCAGGAAAAGCAGATGAATGGTCGAAATCGCTTGGTTGGGTTAGAATCGAAACACAAAACAAAAAAAGAGGCGAGCAAATGAAATTAGTTTTGATTGGACATACCGGCACACTTGGGCAGCTTTTAGTTGAAGGCTTTCAGCAGCTACCAGAGGTGGAGCTGATCACGGCTAGCCGTAGCAGCGGCGATCATCAAGTCGAAATTGCGGATGCAGACAGTGTCAGCCAGCTATTTGCAGCCACTGGGAAAGTGGATGCCATTGTTTCCGCTGCGGGAAGCACAGTGTTTAAACCCTTTGAGGAATTGACGCCAGCAGATATTCAACAGTCGGTGGCTTCAAAGCTGCAAGGACAAGTCAACCTTGCGTTGATTGGCCAGCATTTTCTCAATGAAGGTGGCAGTATCACGCTGACTTCTGGAATTATCAAAGACGAATTTATCCCAATGGGCACGCCTTCAGCACTGGTCAACGGCGGTTTAGAAGCCTTCGTGGCATCGGCAGCTTTTGAGATCGGTCAGGGGATACGAATCAATGCAGTCAGTCCCAATGCGCTTGTGGGCTCTTGGGAAACCTTCGCCGATTCTTTCAAAGGCTTTATTCCCGTTGGTGACGCACCCGTTTTTGCAGCGTATCAAAAAGCAGTCTTTGGAATCATGACTGGCAAGACCTTCACCGTTTATTAAGAAAAAGCAGAAGTAGAAAAAAACCGCCAAATCAAAGCTGACTTGGCGGTTTTTGTTCTGCTGAAAAAGAAGTAGCAAGCAGTTAAGAAGAGAGCAATTGGGTTTTCAGCTTGGGCATTTCTGCTTTGAGTTGTTGGCGAGCAAAAGCCAAGTCATTGATCCAAGAAGCAATCGCTTCTTTTTCTAAGAACAGAGGCATTCGATCATGGACTGGTTCAACAGAATCGTTCGCGGCAGTCGTTAGAATGATTGATTCGGTTTCGATCTGATCCTCTTTTTGAAGGATGCGATAAAAACCAGCAGCATAAATCACGTGATCTTGCGAAAAGAGGAACTTTTCCTTTTCATGATTCCATTCATAGAAACCAGACATCGGAAAGACACAGCGATGCTCTTGGAAAGGCTGGCGAAAAGTCGGTTTCTCTTCAACGGTCTCAGAACGCGCATTGATCATCAAATGCCCTTTTTTAAAGCCGGTAAAGCCCCATCTTGTCACACCAGCTACAACTTGTTGTTGTTGATTTGCACCGATGGTTACGACGTGATTGGAGGGGAAAACATCATTGATAGCGACAGTCTGTTGGCGCTTGCGGGCTTTCGCCGCGGCTTCTTGATAATATTCTGACAATTCGCCAGTTGATGGATCAAATAAGTATCGGCCGCACATGGACAGGTCACTCCTTTTTTTGGATTGGCTGGTGCCTTTGTTTCAGTATAAAGACTCAAGGCGTCAAAACCAACTAACTTGCTTCACAGCGTGATTCGACAACGAAAGGATAGGGGCGGTTATGTAAAAAGTTAGTACCGCGAAAAGAGTTAAAAGAAATCAGATAACAAAAAAAGGCAGTCACCTACTGAGGTTGACAGCCTTTTTTATTCTAGTTGGTTAGCCAATTTTTTTAACTCTCCCGCCGATTTTATTTGCGAAACGTTCAGCATCTTCTCTGCAAGTATAGGTCAATGCAATTGTTTTGTCCCGTGTTCTTTTTCCTTCGGCGGTTAGATAACCATGAAAGATTTTAATCGCATACAATCGATAAACACCTCCTTATCCTTCGTAATAATAACAAATTTACCGCTTACATTCAAGAGATATAGTAAAACTTTATTTTTTGTTAGTTATTTTATTAAGAAATTGTTCAAACGCTTAAGAAAAGATTGAGGGATAAAGGGAGGTGTGGAATAGACCAATGCGCATTTGAAAGGAAAGACGAAGGAACCTAGATGTATAAAGTTACTGCTACTTGCTTTCCAGCATAGAAGGACAAAAAATGAGAGCGATTTTGTTTTGAAATTTAAACAAATAGACCAATCGAGGAATAGCTAAGATAGGTGTCAAAAGTAGAGAAGAGAATCTATTTTCGTTTTTGCGTGTTATTGAGACATTTTCCCCTCAAAAAATGGTTTGTAGAAAGAAACGATGATTCAAGCGCTGCATAAGCACGAAGATTGTTGTTTATTGTGCCGGCAAGTTGTTGGTTTGGGGATAAAAAAAGCAAAAGTTGTTCTTAAAACACCAGTCTGACAAAAATAGCTTTTGTGAGAAGCTCAACGGGGGCTTAACGATCGTGCGAAAAAATTTAAGGAAGCGATTGACAAGTTTTTTTTGAAGTGCTATGATACCGATGTAATTAGATAACGGTTACAGAAGTGCTGTGACCAAGAGGCGTGTTACTGTAAGAAGGCAAACCTCATATTCCACCAAGGGTGGAGTATGAGGTTTTTTAGTGTTTTTAAGGTGGAGGAAATCATGAAAATAAAGAAGTTTTTAAATAATAATGTTGTCTTACTAAAGAAAGGCAGCAATGAAATTATCGGATTTTCTACAGGCATCAGCTTCAATAAGAAGGTAGGAGATGATGTAGAAGAACAAGATTTTGAAAAGATTTTTGTATTGGATACTCACGCAATGTTGGAACATTTTAGCTATCAATTAGGAAAGTGCGATCCGAAATACGTAGCGATCGTTGCTAAAATCGTGGCTTATGCCAAACAGAATTATCGCTTAGCAGTCAGCGACTATATTTATTTGACTTTGCTGGATCATATTGATTTCACTGTTCATCGTATCAAGCAGCAAATGACTTTTCATAGTCCTTTGCAATGGGATATTCGGCGATTTTATCCCGATGAATATGCCATTGGGGTGTATGCTGTCCAACTTATGGAGCAAGAACTAACGATCGATGTACCAACAGAAGAAGCGATCTCCATCGCATTGCATTTTGTAAATGTCCAATCACAAAAGAAGGATATGGCGGTTACCAATCAAATCGCGAAATTTATAGAAGACGTACTGACGATCGTAAAGTATGAGTACAAACAAAATTTTGATGAGAATAGTTTCCATTATTCTCGCTTTGTCACGCATCTGCACTATTTTGCACAAAATGTGATCAATCATACACTTCCCAGCTATGAAGCGTCGACGCTCTATGCACAAATTGAGAAGATGTATCCGCAAGCGTTTCACTGTGTGGAAAAAATCAAGGTTTATATCAAAAATACGTATGATATCAACATCTCAGAAAATGAAGAAATTTATCTATCACTCCATATCCAGAAATTGACGGAACAAGGAGAAAGGGAGAAAAACAATGGACTATAAACAACTAGCCAATGAAATTTATGAAAATGTCGGCGGTGGTAAAAATATCCAGCACGTGACCCATTGTGCAACAAGACTGCGTTTCACGCTGGCCGACGACAAAAAAGCTGACAGTGAAGCAATCAAACAGTTAAAAGGAGTGGCTGGACTCGTTCAGGGAAATGGTCAATACCAAGTGATTATTGGGCCAGATGTATCGAGTGTATACGCTCAACTACCGACGACAGAAACGACGGCTGATCAAAGCAGTAGCGATCAATCGATCATCTCACGACTCCTTGACTTTATCGCAGGCTGTTTTACACCGATGATTGCAATCATAGCAGCTGGAGGAATGCTGCAAGTGGTCCTTTCACTATTGGAGTTATCAGGAATTTTAGCTGCAACTGACGATACGTATCTCGTATTGTATCAAGTATCGCAAGCAGCCTTCTTTTTCATTCCCGTTTATTTAGGAAATTCTGTGGCCAAACGATTGAAAATTGATCCTTTCTTAGGAAGCTACGTCGGAGCGATTTTTGTGATGCCAGGATTGACGGCCCTTCTTAGCCAAGAAGGAGGAATCACATTATTTGGATTGCTCGTACCGAATGTGAGCTACAATGCCTCCGTTTTGCCAGTTTTATTAAGTGTCTGGGTTATGTCTTATGTCTATCGGTTCGCCGATCGGATTTTACCGAACAGTGTCAAATTTATTCTACGTCCATTGATCGCCATCATCGTGATCACACCGCTGGCTCTATTGCTAATCGGACCATTAGGTGTGACGATCGGCAACTATGTGTCACAGTTTTTGAACTACTTAACAAACAATTTTGGTCCGTTAGCCGTCTTGTTTATGGGTGCCTTTGCTCAATTGCTAGTAATGACGGGCATGCACACGACGCTGACCCCTATTTTATTAACTTCTTTGGCAACGTACGGGTATGATGATTTGATCGTCCCTGGTATGCTGCTTGGATTGGCTGCCGAAGCAGCGATTTGTTTAGCGGCTGGAATCAAAGCTAAGGATACGGAATTTAAACAAGTGAGTTTTTCATCGGCAATTACTGCCTTGATGGGTGTGTCTGAACCTGCTTTGTACGGAGTAACCTTACGTCTGAAAAAACCGATTGTCGGAATGATCCTGGGGGGTGCTGCTGGGGGACTTTATTTTGGTTTGATGAAAATCAATACGCCAGTAGTCATTGCTTCATTTGTGGCGCTTCCATCATACAGCAGTGTGTTTCATGCGCTGATCGGCTCGTTGATTACTTTTGCGATTGCCTTTGCTTACACCTGGGTCATGGTCAAAGATGCAGATTTTCCTAATAATAATCAGCCGCAAGCAGTCAAATCTGGAGCGCAAGATGTGACAGCCAAAGCAACTGATGTTTCTTCTGAAACGAAGAAAGAACAATCAGCGATTGAAAAAATTGTAGTATCACCTTTAAAAGGAACTGCCGTTCCATTGACAGAAACCAATGATCAGGCGTTTGCTTCATTGGCATTAGGCAAAGGAATTGCTGTTAAGCCACAAGATCAACAGGTGATTGCCCCATTTACGGGACAGGTTTCTGCCGTTTTTCCAGGAAATCATGCGATTGGACTTACCAGTACCGAGGGGATTGAACTTCTGATCCACATCGGTATTGATACGGTGAATATGCAAGGAAGTGCCTTTGAACGACTAGTCAATGAAGGTGATCAAATCACTATGGGAGAAACATTATTGCACTTTGATGCAGAAAAAATCGCTCAGGCAGGGTATGAAGATACCGTTATGATCACTGTTACCAATACGGCAGACTTCTTAGATGTTGTGGCACTTGCCCAAAATCAAGAAATTAAAGCTGGCGATCAGTTATTAGCCATTTTTTAACCATTAGAAAGAAGAAAGGATGACAGCAATGAGTTTC
This sequence comes from Enterococcus sp. AZ149, assembly GCF_051714285.1. Classification (NCBI taxonomy): domain Bacteria; kingdom Bacillati; phylum Bacillota; class Bacilli; order Lactobacillales; family Enterococcaceae; genus Enterococcus; species Enterococcus sp. AZ149. The sequence continues at coordinate 2,520,699 of NZ_JBIORO010000001.1, read as the reverse complement.
CCAAAACATTTTTTATGGGGCGGCGCTTCGGCGGCAAACCAATATGAAGGCGGCTATAATGAGGGCGGAAAAGGGCTCGCTTGTGCTGACTTGATCAGCGGTGGCAGCCATACGACTTCTCGGAAAATCACAGCAAAAATTGAAGAAGAGTTGTTGTATCCAAGCCACGAAGCAACTGATTTTTATCATCATTATCAAGAAGATATTGCATTGTTTGCAGAAGCTGGATTTAAAGCTTTCCGCATGTCTATCAACTGGACCCGGATTTTTCCCAAGGGCAACGACGCTGAACCGAATGAAGAAGGCCTGGCCTTTTATGATCGCGTGTTTGACGAGTGTCGGAAGTACGGGATTGAACCAATTGTAACCATTGCTCATTTTGATGTTCCCGCATATTTGAGCCAAGAATACAATGGTTGGGCGAGTCGTGAAGTGATCGACTTTTTTGCGAGATATGCGGCGGTGTTGTTTGAACGCTATCACGAAAAAGTAAACTATTGGATCACTTTTAATGAAATCAACACGGCCACCTTAAGTATCGGAAACTTTTTATCACTGGGACTGCAAGTTGGTGAATCTGAATTTATCAATCAGCCGGATAATCTACAGCAACGCTACCAAGCCCTGCATCATCAATTTGTTGCCAGTGCAAAGGTTGCCGCTTACGGACATGAGCATTATCCAGACCTGAAAATCGGCTGTATGATTTCTTATATGCCACGCTATCCTTATACTAGCCATCCAAATGATGTATTACTAGCCAAACAAGAAGAAAATATGCACTCGAAATTTTGTGGCGATGTGCAGGTCACAGGGAAATATCCTTATTATGCAAAGAAATATTTTGCTGATCATGGCTTTGCAATCGAGTTTGCACCAGAAGATCAAGCGATCCTAGCTAAGGGAACAGTGGATTACTACACGTTTAGTTACTATCTAACACTTTGTGTCTCTGCAGATGAGAAAGTTACCAAAAATGGGCACAGTATGATTGGCGGTTCAGGCGTAAATAATCCTTATCTAGAGCAGACGGAATGGAATGCGATGATTGATCCAGTAGGATTGAGAATTGCGTTGAATGATATTTATGATCGCTACCAACTGCCATTGATGATCGTGGAAAATGGGATCGGGGTTTCAGAAACTGTTGCTGAAGATGGACAGATTCATGATGATTATCGCATCGATTATTTAGAAAAGCATATTGCTGAAATGGAGAAAGCCATCGATGATGGTGTCGAGTTGATTGGTTACACGATTTGGAGTGCCGTTGATATTGTCAGTGCTTCTACAGGAGAAATGAAAAAAAGGTATGGCATCATTTTTGTGGATAAATATGACGACGGGACAGGGACTTTAGATAGAAAGAAAAAAGACAGTTTCTATTGGTATCAAAAAGTGATTGAACGAAACGGCTTATGATTAAATACTCCAGTACTTGCGGTGTACAAGTGCTGGAGTTTTTTTGCGTATCAATTTCAGCGCGTACAAAACAAAAACCACGCGTAAAACACGCGTGGTCCCTATCAGGGGTTCATGTTAGTTGCCCCGATAAACAAATCGTCCATCAAATACGGTGGCTTCAACGGTCGTTTGAAGCAATTCTTCGGCAGTTAAAGGCAAGATGTTTTGTGACAAAATACAAAGATCGGCTAAACAGCCAACTTCTAATTGACCGATATCTTGCCGACTCAAGGCTTTGGCGGCGCCTGCGGTGTGGGCATAGAGGGCATCGGCGATGGTGATTTTTTCCTGTGGCATCAATCCGCCTGCTGGCTGGCTATTTTTTTCTTGTCGAGCAACCGCATAATACAGCGAGTCTAAAGGGGTCACGTCGATCACGACCGGCGTATCAGTCCCAAAAGCCAAGGTGGCACCTTGCTCTAGAAAGGATTGAAAAGGAAACATTTGACTGGCACGCTGAGGTCCTACTTCTTCATCGAGGGTCTCATAACCGACTAATAAATGGCTAGGCTGTACGGAGAGTACCAGTTGTTCTTGGCGAACTAGTGGCAAATCGGCGGCATCCATCACTTCCAAGTGTTCCAAGGTATTGGCTTTTCCTTTAGAAAGCGGGTGAGCAGCAGCACTTTCTTGATAAAAGAGGAGTGCCTGTCGAATCGCTTCATCACCGATGGTATGGATGCGCATCGGCCAGTCTTGCTGGTTAGCTTGTAATATAAAGCGGCGCATCCGTTGAACATCGATCAACGGCATCCCGACATCACCAGCAAAATACGGTGTTTCATATTCCGCTTTTAAAAAAGCGGTGTGAGTACTCGTCACGCCGTCAAAAAATTGTTTGACGCCGCCCATTTGTACTTTTTCGGAGCGATACGTACGGTAAGTTTCTGTTAGTTGTGTGATGTCTTCTCGCATGGCTGGATAAAAGACAGCGCGCAAGGTCGCTTCTGCTTCCGTTTGTCGATAAAGATTGGGGTAGACCAAATCGTCCCAGCTTTCTCCTGTCAAGGCAACATCGCCGATCGTCGTGATGCCGTATTGATTGAGCTGTTTCATATAGGTCAAAAACGCAGCAGGGCTTTGCGCTTGGAATGACTGTAAGACCTTTGCTAAATAATGAATGGCGATCGCTTCTAAAAAGCAGCCGCTTAATTGTCCGCTGTTTTCGTCAAGCAATGCCTCCCCGCTGATCCCCGTTGGCAAGTTCTCAGGTGTGATCCCTAAAGCAGCGATCCCTTGGCTATTCAACCAAATGCTGTGGGCATCACCGGAAATCAGCATGACAGGCGTGTCGGCACAATAGTTGTCGATCGAATCTTTCGTTGGGTAGACTTGCTGACCGAAATCACTGCTGAACCAGCCGATGCCGATTTTCCATCCATGTGTGATGGGCAGCGCGGGCACTTGCTGGGCAACGGCTTCTTCTGTCACTCCCGTAAGATGGGTCAGTGCCCCTTGATGGAGTAATGCGGAAAGATAAAAATGAACATGAGCATCAATAAAGCCCGGGATGATCATTTGTTCTTTGAGATCAATGACCTGGGTGTCTTCAGCAAGTGTTGGCAGCGCTGAAAGAGGACCCACAGCCGTGATTTTCTGGTCTTCTATCAGGAGAAAGCCCGCAAAAGTCGTTTTCGTTTTGGTATCAAAGATGTGTTCAGATTTTAGTAATAGTGACAATTATAATCCCAACTTCCATTCAAGGAAAAGGTCGTTGTAAAGCTCAACCGCTTCTTTTCCTAAGTATTCATAATGTTCCATTTGTTCCATCGCACTTGGATCAGGGTAGAAAGCTTTGTCAGCAGTCAGTTCAGCCGGCAGCATGGCTTTGGCCGTTTCACTCGGCGTGGCATAGCCCACGTATTCGGCATTTTGTGCGGCATTTTCTGGGCGGAGCATAAAATTGATGAAGGCGTAGGCTCCTTCAAGATTACCAACGGTTTTCGGGATCGCAAAATTGTCTGTCCAAATCGCACCGCCGTCATTGGGAACGATATAGGTGACGGCAGGATTTTCCGCCATCACATAAGCGGCATCGCCCGAATACCCGATTCCTAAAGGGGCATCGTTGTTGATCATCAAGGTTTTGATCTCGTCGGTCAAAACTGCTTTGACATTGGGACGGATACTTTCCAGCTTCTTCAAGGCTTTGGCGACTTTGGTCGGGTCTTTTTCATTTTGGGAAAGACCGAGCGTCTGTAACGCGATTCCTAAGGTTTCGCGAGCACCATCCACCATCAATACATCATTTTTAAATGCAGGGTTCCATAAATCCCCCCAGCCATGGATCGAAGAAACATCGACTTCTTCAGTATTTGCCATGATCCCGATCGTGCCCCAAAAATAGGGGATCGAATAGGTATTGTTTGGATCAAAGGCTTGATCCATCAAAAAAGGCGACAGATCTTCCGTTCCCGTCAATTTCTGATGATCTAAAGGCACTAACAGTCCTTCTTCGATCATTTTCGGAATGATCGATTCGCTAGGGAAAACCAAATCATAGCGTGAGCCGCCTTGTTTGATTTTTGTTTCCATCGCTTCGTTGGAGTCAAATGTATTATAAATCACTGAGTAACCAGTCTCAGTTTCGAATGTTTTGATCAATTCCGGGTCAATATATTCGCCCCAATTGTAAATAATCACTGTATTTTTGTCGGACGACGTTGCTGCCCCCGATTCTTTCGTTAACACCGAAGCACCGAAAAACAGCAATGCGGTGATGCCGATCACACCGCCAAAAAATACCCACAACCTTTTCAATTCATCAATTCCTTCTTTCTTTACAATTTCGTATTTCTTGAGTAGCGTAATTGATTTTTAAAGAAAAGGCAATAAAAAAATGAAGAAAAAATAAACCCGTTTCTTTCAAGGCTTAGCAGGAGGAATGGCCAGGTGGCTGCGGCAGTTTCCAAACATATCATTTGTCAAATTTCTTCCTTTTGCCTAAGCTAGGGAAGTGAGAAATCAAGGGATGGAAAAACAGGAACCTCTCTTTGATGAAGAATGAATGTAAGGAGTGAAGCATCAATGGAAACACGTGCTGTCGTTATTGAAGCCTATGGTGGAAAAGACCAATTAAAAGAAGCAACGGTCCAATTACCAGAATTAAAAGCAAATCAATTATTAGTCAAAGTTGCCGCAACATCCATCAACCCAATCGATTGGAAATTAAGAGAAGGCTATTTGAAACAAATGTTTCCATGGGACTTCCCAATTATTTTAGGATGGGATGTCGCAGGGGATATCGTAGAAATAGGCGCTGACGTGACAGAATTCAAAGTTGGTGATGCAATCTATGCCCGCCCTGAAACGACTCGTTTTGGGACGTATGCTGATTATGCCATCGTGGATGCTGAGTTAGCAGCGATTAAACCAGAAAACCAAAACTACGCAGAAGCAGCTGCAGTGCCATTAGCTGGTTTGACTGCTTACCAAGCGTTGTTTGAACACGGTCGTTTAAAAGAAGGGGAAAAAGTCTTGATCCATGCCGGAGCAGGCGGAGTTGGTACCTATGCGATCCAACTGGCCAAAGCAGTTGGCGCTTACGTCATCACGACGGCTAGTCCACGTAACCATGAGTTATTGCAAAAACTTGGTGCCGATGAGATCATCGATTACCACACGACAGATTTTGAAGAAGTCTTGCAAGACATCGATTTGGTCTTTGATACGATGGGGGGCGACACCCAGAAGAAAAGTTTCACTGTCTTAAAACCTAAGGGCCGTCTGATCTCGATTTTGAGTATTGAAGACGAAGACTTGGCAAAAGAAAAAGACATCTTCGCCAAAGCAGTTTGGTTACGAACCAACGGCAAACAATTGGCAGAATTGACAGAGCTGATCGAAGCAGAAAAAGTCAACAGTGTCATCGGTGCAACCTTCCCATTGACGGCACAAGGAATTTACGATGCCCACACATTGAGTGAGACACATCATGCGGTCGGCAAGATCGTTATTGAAAATCAAGACAATTTCATCAGCCAAGACGCAGAATAAAGGAGGCTGAACCGATGCGCTTATGGCATGAAGCACTGATACCTGCTTTGCCTCGGCAGCAGCTGTTAGGCCAGCATCGTGAAGCAGCAGCCTTACGAGGGTTAGGCTGGGGCAAGAAGCATGCAACCGTCGATTACGTTTTTACTCATCCACCCTATAAATTGTTTCAATACCATCAGTTAGTGCTGGATGAAATGACTCGTCGAGGCTATCGGCCAGCACCTGAATGGTACGATCCGGCGTATCGTGGCAAAAATCTGCCGCTGGAATCATCCGTTCAAGCCGTCCCTTTGACTACGCCGATCTATCCAGAACATGATGAAGCATACTTGGAAGAATGCTTAGTGAATCTCCATCGTAAGGGGATCTATCTTTAAAGACCAAACACTTTCCTGAATTTTTGTTCGGGAAAGTGTTTTTTTCGCTTTAAAATCGTTAACTTACAAAAAGTAAGCATATTGTTCGCAACTTTTTTTGTTCCTTGTTATAGTGAGAACAGAGAATCAGTAATGAGAAATGAGGAAAAGAAAATGACCATCAATCACAGAAATCTTGAATTTGGGTTAGATACTTTTGGCGATCTAGCCTTTGATGATACAACGAAAGAACGAATCAGTTACAGCGAATCGTTGCGCAATATCGTAGCAGAAGGAAAATTAGCCGATGAAGTCGGCATCGATGTCATTGCCTTAGGGGAGCACCATCGGGAAGAATATTCGATCTCAAGTCCTGATACGGTACTAGCGGCTTTAGCAATGGTTACCAAAACCATCAAATTAGGTACCGGTGTAACTGTCTTGAGTTCGGATGATCCTGTGCGGGTCTACGAACGGTTCGCGACCGTTGATGCGTTGTCGAACGGTCGCGCACAAATCATGCTGGGACGAGGATCTTTTACTGAATCATTCCCTCTATTCGGCTATGACTTGCAAGATTATGAAGAACTATTTGAAGAAAAAACAGCAATGTTCAGTGAATTGAGAAAAGGCAAACCATTAACTTGGGAAGGCAAGTTTACGCAATCCTTAAAAAATGCCGACGTTTTTCCAAAAATTGAGGGGCATCAACTAGATACCTATGTGGGTGTCGGTGGAACCCCTGAATCGATCATTCGTGCCGTCCGTTATGGGTTTCCTGTTATGTTAGCGATCATCGGTGGCGAACCCGCTCGTTTTGCGCCCTATGTTGACCTATATAAAAAGGCAGCGCAGCAACTGGGGCAACCGATTTTGCCAATCGGCATGCACTCTCATGGTGTGATCGCCGATACCGACGAAGAAGCTTATGAAATCGGCTGGAATTACATCAAAAAGAGCATGGACAAAATCGGTCTTGATCGCGGCTGGCCAGCCATGAGCAAAGAGCGCTTTGACTTTGAAGTCGAACATGGGTCTTATTATGTTGGCAGTCCAGAAACCGTGGCGCAAAAAATCGCCCGTATGATGCCGCAAGTCGGTGTAGAACGCTTTGATCTGGTTTACGGTACTGGCGGCCAGCTGCAAAAAGACCGTTTCAAAACGATTGAATTGTATGGAACCAAAGTGATTCCACGAGTGAAAGAATTGTTGGCAGCAGGTGATGGCAATGCCTAAAACCATCGGTATTTTAGGCGCAGGCAAGTTAGGCTTAGCGCTCGCAAATCTTGGTGCCCAGGCGGGCTATCGGGTCTTGATCGCCAGTACGAAGCCAGCAGAAAAAATCGCCTTGTCCGTTTCTGTGTTGGCTCCGGGAGCGATCGCAAAAAATGCCGCTGAAGTGATGACAGAAGCCCAAACGATCATTTTGGCAATCCCATTGAGTAAGTACCAACAGCTGCCGGCAGAAGCATTGGCTGGCAAGCTAGTGATCGATGCCATGAATTATTGGTGGGAAGTCGATGGCAAAGAAACAGAATACTCATCCATCGAGCAGACTTCTTCGGAACGTGTGCAACGCTATTTTTCCCAAAGTAAAGTAGTCAAAGGATTCAATCATATGGGGTACCACGACATCCAAGAGGAATCCTTGCTGACGAGAACGGCTGTTCAAGGAACTGCCAAAAAAGCCATCGCCATTGCTGGTGATAACCAAACCGCCCTCGATCAGACAGACGAAATCGTTGACGCTTTCGGCTTTGATCCCTTTCCTATCGGTGCTTTAGCTAATGGCATCATGTTGGAACCCGGCAGTCCTTTCTTTGGTGCCAATCAAACCAAAGAGGGATTGACGGCATTGATGAAGGAGTTTTGGAGCAGTGAGAAAGGGCAAGCGTTTCTGGCGCGTCCTTCCGCTGTGAGTAACAAGCAGCAGGCTTCGCAGTAAAAGAGCCGCCTCCATGTACGACTGGATACGATAAAAACAACCCTCTTCTCAAAAAAGAAGAGGGTTTTTCCCATCCAGTCAAATCAGCACGTGGTCGCTAAAAAATACAATGTGATTGTTACGATTGTGATTCATAAGCAGTGGTTGTTACGTTTACGTCTCTGCCAGACGTTCCATAGTGTACATATCAGCCTGTACCTGCTTTGTGCTCGCCTTTGACACCCACCCATATTGATTAAAGATCGACCAGCCAGTTGGTTTGTTGGATCTTTCCATCTAATTCTCGCAGCTGCTTGGCGGTCGCATTCAATTGCTCCGTTAGCGTTTTTGTATCGATCGTACGCACCAGTCGAATTTCGTTGCGACCTATTCGGGGAGCTGCTTTGGTTTCATCCAGTGCTTGCGTTAGCAGTGCATGCTTGCGGCGCAGCTGTTCTCGCTGTTCTAGTGCTTCCATCAGCAATAACGCACTATCTGCTAAAGAGGCAGTCGCATTTTTCCGATTGATGGCAACGACTAATTCTGAATATTGTTGATTGATCTCATCGTATTCCTTGAACAATTCTGTGATACTACGATCCAAGGTATCGCCTTCTTGGACTAACACACTGCTAGAGATCTCGTTACGTAATTGAAACAGACGATTGTTCAAATCCCGTCTTAAAAGTAACGCTTCTGCTAATTTCATTTTGGCACACTCCTTTTTACAAATGAGAACAGCTTATCTAGTTCTTATCCTAGAGAAGAACGTGATGAAAGGCAAGCAAGATGCAAAAAAAAGTCTGCCAGAAAAATCATAAAAAACTGAATATTCGCAATTCTTGTTGACTTCCAAAAACACCAATAGTATACTTTATAACAATCATTAAATAGACAAAAAAACGTCATTTACCTGTTTTTTAGATAAAAAGAAAGACGATGAAGAGAAGAGTAGCTTTGGAATCTGTTAGAAGAGAACCCGGATGGTGAGAAAGGGCAGCAGAAAAAAAGTGAAGATGAGCTCTGAGTGATCTGATTTGTTCACGCAAATCAGACGGAAAGCAGCCGTTATCGTGCCAAGTATCTTAGCGTACTGTTGAGGTGCCATTTGTGAGGATGGTGCGAAAAAGGGTGGTAACACGAAAATCTCGTCCCTTTGTTTGTCAAAATTGATAAGCAAAGGGATGAGGTTTTTTCTTTTTATCGATGAATGCGTTTTTTGCCGTCATGAAAAACACTTGCGTTGGTTGCGCAATCACATAGGAGGAAGAATGGAAATGATCTGGAAGAAGCGTTTATTGGTTGCAGCAGGAGTGATTGGGTTGACCCTTTCCGGCTGCACGACAACAGGAAATACCGAGGGATCAGAGGCTGAAACTAACGGAGCGCCGAATCAAGCGATTGCGGTGAGTCTACCGGCTGAGCTGACGACTCTCGATACGACTCAAACGACGGATAAAGCAACATTTACCATCGTACAACATTTATTCGAAGGGCTTTACCGTTTCGATGAAAACAGTGAACCAGTTCCGGGCTTGGCAGAAGGAGTCGAAATCAGTGAAGATGGCAAAACCTATACCTTTACCTTGCGAGAGGATGCGAAGTGGAGCAATGGCGAAGCGATCACTTCAGCTGACTTTGCTTATGCGTGGAAAAAGTTAGTCGATCCAGCAACGATGGGACCTAACGCCTATTTGTTAGATAATGTAGTTAATAGTAAAGACATTCGTGAAGGCAATGCTGATATAGAAACGATTGGTCTGGAGACCCCAGATGACGCGACCTTTATCGTGCAGTTGGAGCAGCCACAGCCATCCTTTTTATCCTTGATTTCCATCGGCTGGTTGGCACCGCAAAACCAAGCCTTTGTTGAAGAAAAAGGTGATACCTATGCTCGTACAAGTGAAGATTTGCTGTATTCTGGTCCCTTTACATTGACCGATTGGCAACAGACTGGGGATGAGTGGACATTGGTGAAAAATGACCAATACTATGATGCTGATGTCGTTCAATTGGAAGAGATCAAAGGCTCCACCATCAAAGAAGAAAATACTGGGATCCAATTGTTTGAAAGCGGCGACCTGGATTTGCAAAAAATCAGTGGGATCTACGTTCAACAATATGGAGACAATGAAGAGCTAGTTACGCAAAATGATGTTGCGAACTTTTTCTTAGACTTTAACAAAACGGCCAACGATGCCTTGGCAAATGTTCATGTGCGTAAAGCGATCGCGTTGGCGATCGACAAAGAAAGTCTCGTGGCTAATGTGTTGAACGATGGAGCGAAAGTTTTAAACGGGCTGATCCCCACCGGCTTAGCTGCGAATCCAAATACCGGTGAAGATTTTCGAGCATATAGCGGTGATTACAACTTGTATGATTTAGAGGCGGCCAAGGAAGAGTGGGAAAAAGCCCAAGCGGAAATTGGCGAAAGTACGACGTTGCGTTTATTAGTGACAGATGATGACAATGGTCAAAAAATCGGGGAGTACTTGCAAAGCCAACTGCAAGAAAACTTGCCAGGCTTGTCGATCTCCATCAACAAACAGCCACGTGCCAGCTTGAATCAATCAAGAGCAAATAGTGATTACGAGCTTTCCGTTTCTGGCTGGATCGCTGGAAGTAGTGACATGGATATGTTCTTTATCTTATACAAAAATGGCGCTTCCTTTAACTACGGCGGCTATGTCAACGAAGAATATACGGCATTGACGGAAGATGCTCGCACCGTTCATGCCAATGACCCCGATCAATATTTTGAAGATTACAAAGCGGCAGAAGAAATTTTGTTGGAACAAGATGCTGCGCAAGTCCCTCTATACCAAAGTGCTTCAAATTATCTGATCAAATCAAATGTAAAAGACATCCAATTCCCAGCCTATGGCGCGCATTTCTTTTTCCGCACCGCCTATGTCAGTGAATAAGGAGAAAAATAGCTGAATGAAGAGCGCATGTTTATTCGATGAACATGCGCTTTTTGCAACAAAAAAAGCAGTTCAGAAAGCTGAACTGCTAAATGCGGAAGATGGGAGTTGAACCCACACGAGATAAACTCACACGCGCCTGAAGCGTGCGCGTCTGCCATTCCGCCACTTCCGCATAAGATAAAGATAATCCTTTCTAGGAAGAAATGCAAGTCCAATCTCACAAAAAGGAGCCCGCCAGTGGGGACTGGCGGGATAGGAGTAAAAATGAAAAAGTGTTAGGGTTGTTTGTTGGTATACATTTATAATAGCGTGTAAATGTGAAAAAAAATTGACGAATCAAACAGAATTCTGAGAAGAAATCGCCAAGAAAAAGTGAAACTAGATAAAACAGTCAGAAGACAAAAAGGAGCCCGCCAGCGGGGACTGGCGGGATAGGAGTAAAAATGAAAAAGTGTTAGGGTTGTTTGTTGGTATGCATTTATAATAGCGTGAAAATGTGAAAAAAAATTGACGAATCAAACAGAATTCTGAGAAGAAATCGCCAAGAAAAAGTGAAACTAGATAAAACAGTCAGAAGACAAAAAGGAGCCCGCCAGCGGGGACTGGCGGGAAGGAGTAAAAATGAAAAAGTGTTAGGGTTGTTTGTTGGTATACAGGTATCATACCGAGAAAATATGAAGAATTTTCGAGTGAAATTTAGAAATTGCGTGAATCTTTTGACAAATTATGGCTTCTGTTTGAATTTTTTCTTAAAAGAGAATTGACAAAAGGCACAAGCTTTGATAATTTTAATGAAACAAAATGCAAACGCGATGAAAAAGAAAGTAGAATCACGGGCGTTGTCTAGCAGAGAGTTCCAGCAGGTGAGAAGGAACGACAACAAATGATTTGAAAATGACTTTGGAGCGGATTTTCTGACTAATTAGGAAAATACGGTTGCCCCGTTAACAAGCGACAGTCTCCGAGTGTTTTCGGGTACTGAATGAGGTGAGGCCTGTGAAGGCTTTACAGATTAAGGTGGTACCGCAGGTGATGCCCTTAGCTTTGGCTAAGGGCTTTTTTTGTGTCTGTAGGGTCAGCTGTTTCATGCGAAGGTTTTGTTGAAAAGGAGAAAGGTTGTTGGGAGGAGAGAAAATGCACAAATTAGTGGTTCAAACCGATTTTGGTTTGCAAGATGGAGCGGTCAATGCGATGTACGGGGTAGCCTATCAAGTGGCACCAGAGCTGGTCATTGCGGATTTGACTCATGAGATCGAGCCATACAACATTCATGACGCCAGCTATCGCCTGCTGCAAAGCGTCACCTATTGGCCAGCAGGAACAGTCTTTGTTTCAGTGGTCGATCCTGGCGTAGGGTCTGATCGACGAAGTGTGGTTGCTAAGCTGGCGACCGGGCAGTTGGTTTTGACACCAGATAACGGCACCCTGACCTATTTAGCGACTTATATCGGAATCGCTGAACTTCGGGTGATCAATGAGGCAACTGAGCGCTTGGCAGGATCAGCCGAAAGCCATACGTTTCATGGTCGGGATGTTTATATGTATAATGCCGCTCGGCTCGCCAGCGGTGCCATCAGCTTTGAAGAGCTAGGAACACCTGAACCTAAAGAAGCGATCCAAGTTTTTGCCATTGAAAAGCCAAGCCAAACAGCTGAAACGATCACAGGGACGATCGATATTCTCGATATCCGCTTTGGTTCGTTGTGGACGAATATTCCCCACACGTTCTTTAAGCAATGGCAGGTCCAATACAATGAGTCGCTGCTCGTCAGTATCTACTACCAAGATACCCTGCGTTATCAAGAAGAAGTGCGTTTCGGACGCTCCTTTGCGCAAGTGGCAGAACAAGAACCCGTCTTATATGTCAATTCCTTGCTGAATATCGGTTTAGGGCTCAACTTGGCTTCATTTGCTGAAACCTATAAAATCGGAACTGGCACAAATTGGAAAATTACCCTCAAAAAAAGGAGAAATGAAAAATGAATCAATCAAAATTTACAGTAAAACACATTGTTGCAATCGGTATCGGTGCTGCGGTCTTTTTCGTCTTAAAACGTTTCGTCACGATTCCGACGGGTTTCCCAAATACAGATATCGCCACAGCCTATCCTTTCTTGGCGCTATTAGGCGTTGTCTACGGTCCGATCGTGGCTGGTTTAGCAGGTTTTATCGGGCATGCCCTAGGAGATTTAACGACTTATGGTCCGTGGTGGTCTTGGATCGCCGCCTCTGGGATCTTAGGGGTGTTCTTTGGACTTTTGACTCGTTGGATTCCAATCCAGCAAGGAACCTTTGGCGCTAAAGAAATTCGGACCTTCTTGATCGGTGAAACGATCGCAAATTTGGTCGTCTGGGTGATCATTGCCCCGATCGGGGATATTTTGATCTATGGCGAACCAGCGAACAAAGTCTTTACGCAAGGAGTCATTGCGGGATTGACCAATGCAGTCGTAACTGGGATAATCGGAGTGATCCTGCTAAAAGCCTATGCCCAAACCAAAACCAAAAAAGGCAGCTTGAGCAAGGAATCCTAACCAAAGAAATGTGTGAAGGCTAAAAATGAAACAAAAAATCATTCAATTTACGAATTTTTCTTTCCAATATGATGCACAAGCGGAACCGACCTTGAAAAACATCGATCTAACGATCTATGAAGGAGAAAAAGTCCTGATCGTCGGTGCCAGCGGTTCTGGCAAAAGTACATTAGGAAAATGTTTGAACGGTTTGATCCCGCAAAACGACAAAGGCAGTAGTACTGGAGAATTGACGATCGGTACCAATGCCTTTGGGCAAGCTTCCATCTACGAGCTGTCTTTGACCGTCGGCACGGTGCTGCAAGACACCGATAGCCAATTTGTAGGCTTGACCGTAGCAGAAGATATCGTGTTTTCATTGGAAAACGATCAGCGCAGTCAAGCAGTGATGCAAGAGGCGCTGCGTTTTTGGGCAGAAAAGACTGACTTAATGGATCATTTGGCGAAAAAACCGCAGGAATTATCGGGTGGCCAAAAGCAGCGTGTTTCAATGGCAGGTGTTTTGATCGATGAAACACCGATTCTACTGTTTGATGAGCCGCTAGCCAACTTGGATCCGCATACAGGTGTGGAAGCCATCAAAATGATCGACCAGCTGTATCAAGAGAAGCGTTTTACCACCATCATCATTGAACATCGCTTAGAAGAAGTGTTAGCAGCAGCTGTCGATCGCATCATCGTGATGGAAGAAGGCCGCATCCTTGCCGACAGTACACCGAATGAACTATTAAAAACGGATATGCTACAGCAAGTCGGCATTCGTGAACCACTGTATTTAGCTGCTTTAAAAAAAGCGGGGGTTCCCGTGACCGACGCTGCTGATTTGGTCGCGGTAGAAGCATTTGCATCACCTGAGATTGCCGAAAAACTGACTCAGTTTCAAGAAAAATTTCCGAAACCGGCACTTCCTAGCCACCAGCCGCCGTTGTTGGAAGCAAAAAATCTATCGTTTTCCTACCAAGTGGGCAAACCAATTTTGCAGGCACTGGATTTTACCATCCATCAAGGAGAAATGATTAGTTTGGTCGGGCATAATGGCGCAGGAAAATCCACCTTGTCCCATTTGATTACCGGCTTTTTAACTCCGACTTCTGGCAAATTACTTTGGCAAGGAGCGGACATGGGCAATGATTCCATCAAAGAACGAGCGCAAAAAATCGGGTATGTGTTGCAAAACAGCAATCAAATGCTGTCAAAAAATTTCCTGTTTGATGAAGTTGCCTTAGGCTTGCGCAACCGAAACGTTCCAGAGGCTGAAATCACAGAAAAAGTTCATCAGACCTTGAAAATTTGTGGTCTTTATCCGTTTCGTTCATGGCCATTGTCGGCACTAAGTCATGGGCAAAAACGCCGAGCCGCCATTGCAGCGATCCTTGTCTTAGATCCTGAACTCATTTTATTGGATGAGCCGACAGCGGGACAAGACTATCGCCATTACACCGAAATGATGCAATTTTTACAGGAGTTGAACCAGCGGGGATTAACGATCGTTATGATCACCCACGATATGCATTTGATGTTGGAGTATACACAGCGGACGATCGTTTTGACAAAAGGAACGATTTTGCTGGACGCGCCGCCAGAAGTTGTCTTAGCAGACAAACAAGTGGTGAGTGCCGCAAACCTCAAAGAAACCAGCTTGTATACACTGGCGACCCTTAACCAGCTGACAGATCCCGCCGCTTTTACTGCCGCCTTCATTGCCAGCGAGAAGGGGGGACACGATGGAGAGTAATCTAATCGGCTATCTTGACCGCAAAACGTGGATTCACCAATTAAGCGGTGCCGCAAAACTGATTTGTTTTTTGCTGCTATCCGTCATCGGGATGATCTCTTATGATACGCGCTTTCTCATTGGACTGGCATTATTTTCGGTCTTTCTATTTGCCAGTGCTGGAATTCGCTACCGAGATATCGCTTTTGTATTGAAATTTATCATCTTCTTTTCGCTTTTGAATTTGGTGGCGGTCTATCTTTTCGCGCCAGAATACGGAGTGGAGATCTACGGTACGCGCCACGTGATTTTCGAAGGGATCGGTCGGTATACATTGACCCAAGAGCAAGTGTTTTATGAGCTGAATCTGTTGATCAAATATTTTGTCACGATTCCCCCAGGGTTGATTTTCCTGTTTACCACCAATCCAAGCGAGTTGGCGTCCAGTATCAACCGCATCGGGATTTCCTACAAGATCGCCTATGCAGTCGCACTGGCTTTGCGTTACATTCCCGATATTCAAGATGATTTTCGGACCATTGCCAAAGCGCAGCAAGCACGGGGCGTGGAGCTTTCTAAAAAAGCACCTTTGCGCAAGCGAGTGGCAGGCAATGTCGCGATCGCGATTCCTTTGATTTTTTCCAGCTTGGAACGGATCGACCATATTTCTGCTGCCATGGAGCTAAGAAGGTTTGGCAAGCACAAGCAGCGTACCTGGCTGAAAGCTAAGCCGATCCAAGGCAAAGATCTCTTGGCGATTGCTGTCGTTTGCTTGATCGTGGCGCTTGGATTGTCCTTGATGGTCCTTAATGGCGGACGTTTCTACAATCCATTTCGTTAACAAATCACCCCATGAAAACTTAAAAAAAGCGGACGCATTGTCAATAATGAAAGTGGGACGGATAAATCAGAGTTGATTCATCCGTCCCAGAAATGATCGAGCCAAAAAACGCAGGATAGTCAGTCAATTGACTTTAGCGAGTGCTACATTTGCTAAAGTCAGTTGCTGCTAGGTCTGCGTTTTTTTGCCGCTAAAAAAAGGAGCCCGCCAGCGGGGACTGGCGGGATAGGAGTAAAAATGAAAAAGTGTTAGGGTTGTTTGTTGGTATGTATTGATAATAGCGGGAAAATGTGAAAAAAATAGGAAGAGAAAGCAATAGAAGTGTGTCAATCTGTTGATGATTTTCGTAAAAAATCCCAACGGAAGCCTTTTAGATCTTTGATTGACGGAAATACGAAATAAGGCTACACTGATGGCATCAAAGCAGTAAAAGGAGGGAACAGGATGGATGCCATTACGATCAACGGACTAAGCAAACAATACAATAAGAAGTACGCCATCGAGAATGTATCATTGCAAGTGGCAGAAGGAGAGATTTTTGGCTTTATCGGACCAAATGGTGCGGGAAAATCAACGACCATCAAAGTATTGTTGAATTTTATCAAACCAGATGCAGGACAGGCGGCGATTTTTGGACGAGATTGCCAACAAGCAGCCAAAGAGATCAAAACGTTTACTGGGTATGTTTCCAGTGATGTACGGTTTTATTCAAAAATGACGACAGCAGAACTACTGGCATTTACGGCGGATTTTCATCAAGTCAAGCAGCCAAAAAAAGAGATTCAGGAGTTGATGGAGCTTTTTCAAATTGATCCAAACAAATCGATCGCAGAACTTTCTTTAGGGAACAAGAAAAAAGTCGGGCTTGCGAGCGCCTTGATTGCACAACCGAGAATGTTGATTTTAGATGAGCCGACCAATGGATTAGATCCCTTGATCCAAAAACGGCTGTTTGAAGAGCTTCTCAGAAGAAACAAACAGGGGATGACGATTTTTCTATCCAGTCATGATCTGCATGAAATTCAGACCTATGCCCATCGGACCGCCTTTATTCGTGAAGGACAGATCATCACCGTGAAAGAACTGAGTGAGGAAGAAAATTTCGGCAAAGTTGTAACGCTCACGAATGAGGGTAGCCTCTCATTAGCCGGCTTGGAAAACGTACAGGTTCTTGCTCAGGAATCACACAGCTTGCGTTTTTTCTATCAAGGGGACATGAATCAGCTGGCACATTTTTTAACCAATCCTGCCATTAAAGAGTTCACGATCGAACACCCAACCCTTGAACAGCAATTTATGCTCCTCTATGAAGGAGGTTCTCAAAAATGACTTTAATGAAAATCGACCTTAAAAATACCTTCAAAGGCTGGCTGGTCTGGACGATCCTTTTTGCAGCAATCATTTTTGCATTTACGGCTATCTATCCTCAAATGATCACGCCAGAAATGAAAACGTCCTTAGACCAGATGTTGGGCTCTTTCAGCCCAGAATTACTAGGCATCTTTAACATCCAACTGACAGGACCCTCAAGCTTGGTTTCACCGACAGGCTTTTTCGGGTACTACTTTCAATACTTATTTATCGCCGCGTGTATTTATGGGATGCTTTTAGGCTTGAACAGTCTGATCACTGAAGAATCAGAAGGAACGATCGAGTATTTATATGCTCAGCCTATTAGCCGCAGAGAAATCGTTGGGTGGAAGTTCCTCGCCCGATTGTTGCTGCTGACTGGCTTTTGGCTGATTGCCTATGGCAGTAGTCTGGCCTCGTTTGCCCTATTCAAACTACCAGGAGACGACCTGTCCTCTTTTATAGAAGAAATCAGCAAAATCTTCGTTGCCGAGTATGGTGTCTTAGTCTTCTTCCTCTGTCTAGGTTTCTTTTTATCCACGATCTTGCGTTCCAGCAAACAAACCGCAAGTGTCGGCTTAGGCTGCGTGTTCGGTCTGTATTTGCTCGGCATCGTGGGGGAACTCTACGATAAATTGGAATGGCTGGCAGGACTTTCGCCTGTGCGGATGGCATTACCCGTCCAACTCATGGATAACGGCGCCACATCAGTCCTATGGGTACTGCTGATCGGTGTATTGTGTTTCTTTGGCACCTTTTACCGTTACGAGCGCAAAGACTTGCAGGTCTGAGCCCAACAATCAAAAGACAAAAAAAGAGCCTGTCAGCGGGGACTGACAGGCTCGAAATGTCGAAATGGTAAAATACTTACTGAAAAAACCTAAATAATTCATTTAAGAAATAATCTTTTATGAAATTTGACTAAAAGCAAAGAATGTTATGGAAAAAGTAGTGTGTATATGTTAATTTTAATAGATAGCGCTTTCTCTTCTGTGTTTTCCTCCTTTTTTCTCAAAGAAACCCTTTATCTCCGTTTTGAACCATTGGAATAACTTCATGCTTTAAAACGAAAAGGATAGAAGCGAGGGGAGGTGTAGGTACAGGGGTTTTTATTTGATAAAGGAAAATAAACGTTTTGAGAAGAAGAAAGAGTTGCTCAATTGGTTGAATACTCATGAAGCAAAGGTCGCATCAAAAGAATGATTAACTAGGTTAGGAGTGATTTATTCGGTAAATGAACCTTCTGTATGAACTATTAATAAGTAGATTGATGAAGATAGTGATAGTAATTGTTCTTGTGCTGATAAGCTTACTCATTTCATTTTCGATCCCTTGGTTAAATAAGATATTACTAGATGAAATTTTAACGAATCAGCAATTTGATTTATTAAAATATATAGTTCCATTGTATGTGATAGCTGCTTTAGTCAGTATCCTATTAGCATTAATCCTGCCTATTTTAAGTAGCAAAATCAACGAAGAAATCGTAGCAAATCTTAGAAAGCAGCTCAGTAGCCATTTTTTTTATGATGAGAATAATTCCCTGAGTTTTTCCACACAAGGTGACTTATTAAATGTTTATAATAAAAACATACCTGAAATAGCATCATTGATTTCGAAAACATTCAAAGATACCGTGGAGTACACCATAACACTAATTTCAACGATTAGTATCTTAGTTTATTTAGAGCCTAAGATAGCAATTCTCTCACTCCTGTCCATCCCATTCTATTTATTCTTACCTATAATTTTCAAAAGTAAAATCAAACAAGCTTCTTCGCTCGTTCAGAAAAAACAGGTAGAAATCAATGCAAAGATCGAAGAAGAGGCAGGGGGCTTCAATCAAATAAGGATTTTTAATAAACAAAGTCAGATTATTAAAACATTAAGTGAACTATTTGATTCTCTTATCCCTCTAAAAGTGCAACAAGTAAAGTATATACGATATGCAAGTGCGACGATGGTTATTTATTGGGTAAACATGTTATTCGTACTATGGATTGGTGGCTCACAAGTCGTTAACGGGAGAATGACTATAGGTTCTTTATTGATACTTTTAAACTATGTTGACAGAATAGAATGGCCTATTACTCGACTTACTCAAGTAATGAGTGAATTTCAATCTGCGATTGTTTCCTGTGCGCGTTACTCAAAATATGTACCTGAAAAGCATGAACAGGTGATTAAAAATGAAGATGGTGTAACGTTAGATAGTATATATAAAATTGATCTTAAAAATATTAGCTATAAAGTTCATAATAGCCAAGATTATTTAATAAAAGATAGTAGCTTTTCTATTACGTTGGGTGAAAAAATATGTATAACAGGCAAAAGTGGAGTTGGCAAGACCACATTCGTTCATTTAATGCTAGGATTTCTCAAGCAAACAGAAGGAATAATTGAGATGAATGGTGTCGATTTTGAGAGGCTAAACCTGTATAGCATCAGAGAGTGCATAGGATTTATGTCACAAGACATTTTTCTGTTTGAAACCTCACTTTTGGAAAACATCAAATTTGGTTCTTCCGATCCTAACGTAACGGAGGCGCAGGTGATTGAAGCAGCGAAGAAAGCACAAGCACACGAGTTTATCATTAAGTTACCTGATGGCTACGAAAGTATTTATAAAAAAGATATGAATCTATCTACGGGGCAAAAACAAAGAATTGCTTTAAGCAGGATAATACTTAGAAATCCTGACGTTATTATTCTAGATGAACCTACCTCTTCTTTAGACATGAAAACAGGTAACGAAATTTACAAAGCAATATTTGACATTTTTGGTGAGAAAAAGATTTTGATTGTAATTACACACCAAGAACTTTCAACCGTGAAATTTGATCGCTATTATCGAATGGAAGACAGGAGTTTGACTATGATCAAGAACAATGGGTAACGATTGCGATAAGCTTACGCATTACCCGTCCAACTCATGGATAACGGCGCCACATCAATCCTATGGGTACTGCTGATCGGTGTATTGTGTTTCTTTGGCACCTTTTACCGTTACGAGCGCAAAGACTTGCAGGTCTGAGCCCAACAATCAAAAGACAAAAAAGAGCCTGTCAGCGGGGACTGACAGGCAAAGGAGTAAAAATGAAAAAGTGTTAGGGTTGTTTGTTGGTATGCTTATATAATAGTCTCGAAATGTGAAAAAAGTATGACGAAGCAGGCACGTTTTTGCGAAAAAATCGTTGCGAAAGTTAAGAAAGCCTAAAGTGCCCCTTCACCAAAAGGCTTGAAGGGACACCCAGAACCTAAAAACACTCCGAAGCAGCATGCGTTTCATGCTGTTACGGAGTGTTTTTTTAGTTGAAGCTACTTGCTCAAATCAAGGCTATCGACATTAAAGGTGTCGCCATGTGCTAAGTCACCATAACGATAGCCACGGTTAAACCAGTCCACGCGCTGCTGCGATGTGCCGTGCGTAAAACTATCTGGAACAACATAGCCTTGGTATTCTTTTTGCAGCGTATCATCCCCGATGGCATTGGCAGCCGTGATCGCTTCTTGAATATCGCCAGCTTCTAAAATCGGCTGTCCTTGATAGGTTTCGCCTTGCAAATATTTCGCAAAGGTACCAGCTAAGTAGTCAGCTTGCAACTCCAAGCGAACGCTGTACTGATTGTATTCCTTCTCTGAAACTTGCTGGCGGATTTTTTCCAATTGTTGGGTGATCCCCAGCTCATTTTGCACATGATGACCGACTTCATGGGCGATGACATAGGCCATTGCAAAGTCGCCACTTGCGCCATATTTATCAGAAAGCTCATTGGCAAAACTCAGATCAAGGTACACATTCTCATCTGCTGGGCAATAAAACGGACCAACCTGTGACGTGGCATAGCCGCATGCCGACTGGACACTTCCCGTAAATAATACGAGTGTTGGGTCTTGATAGGTTTCTTGACGCTCTTGAAAAACGTCTTGCCAGTAATCTTCTAAATAGCCGAATACGACTGCGGAAAACTCTTTTTCTTCCGTGTACTCACTGGTGCCCACATTTTCTGTCTGGTAATTGGCAGCTTGTCCGCTGCCACCCAAGACATCCGGCAGCGAATTTAAATCACCACCGCTAAACAGGAAAAATAAAACAGCGATGATCACCGTACCGATCCCGCCACCAGCAGCCAACATCCCACCTGAGCCAGATGATCGCCCCGTTCGATCATCGACATTGCTGCTTTGTCTACCCCCACGCCATTTCATGTTATCTCCTCCTATATAAATCCTAGCTTAATTATAAGAGAAAGGCGGCAGATTGTGAAAAAAAGCGCCTTGAAATTGTTATAAAATGCCTTCAGGAGCCTTAAAAATCAAAGTGTACACTCCTTTTAATCATTCTTTAATCTAACAATTAGCCTTCTAATTTGGTACAGTAGCAATAAAATAGATGTAGAGGGTGAGCGTATGAAAATGAATTATTCGGGGACATCGGAACGAAGGATTTTGATTTTTAAACGGTTGATTGCTGGCGAGCACCTCAGCTATCAGCAGTTAGCAGAGGATTATTTCGTTTCCCGCAGCAGTATTGCCAAAGATATTTCTTATTTAAAAGAGCTGTTTCAAAAAGAAAGCTTACGTCTGAGATTTGATAATTCAGGTACATTTTTTGAAGGAAGTGAATCCCAGATCCATCGAGTGCTCAAACGCTTTTGCTTAATGATGCTGGATCAACCAGCGGCGTTTTCCTTGTTGGTGGAACCTGAGAAATACCAGGAAGTAAATCAGGCCTTTCGTCGAGCGTTAGTGGAAAAACAAGTAGAAATGCCCGACAGCTATATTCAAAGTATCGTCCTTTCCATCGTGCTGCTGATCGAGCGGGCGAGTCATGCGGAAAACTTAGTGATTGAAGAAAACCGCCAAGTGGGGAAGCTGTTTTTGGAGTTCGACAAATATCCGTTAGTCTATGAGCTACTGAAAGAAATCGAAGAACAACACATTTATCAATTTTCACCAAAAGAAGTGCAATATCTAACCTACCTAATTGTAGGTAGCGGCTTGAAATTTTTTATGAAAAGTGAAAAAGTTCCTTTCGTGTTTCGGGGAAAAGTGCGTAACTTGATTCAAAAGATCAGCGAAGGCTTAGGCACCGACTTGACCCAAGACAATCGTTTGGAAGAAGATGTGACGATCCATCTGTATCAATTACTGCTGCGGATCGAAGCGCAAACCACAGTCATCAACCCTTTGTTAGAAGAAATCAAACAAAACTATCCTGCCTTGTATGGCGTGGTCTGGTTCTCGCTTCATGATTTCTTGAAAGCGTATCAAGTGGGGATCTCTGATGATGAGATCGGATTTGTCACGATCCATTTTCAAGCAGCAATCGAGCGAATGCGCCGCATGAACAAAATCATTTTTGTCTGTCCCAATGGTGTCGGCACTAGCTCATTTGTCTCTGCGAAAATTCGTCGCATTCTGCCTGAAATCGACAGTATCGAAACCGTTTCAGTAGAAAAATTAAAGCAGATGGACATCTCGGCGATCGATTTTATTATTTCAACCATCGATCTCGTAGGGATTCAAAAACCTGTGGTGCGGATCTCGCCTATGGTGACCAATCGCGACATGAAGCGGATCATGAATCACTACATCGATTTAGTCATCGATAATGAGGCGGTGGTCGATCAAAATGGTTTACTTCTTCAAGCCCAATCGATGATCCAGCCAACCGTCTTTTTCGAGCGATTTGCCAGTAAAACAGAAGCCATCAATTTTTTGATCGAACAAACCCCTTTTAGTGATGAAAAACGAAAAGCGCAGTTTCAGCAATCCGTCATTGAAAGAGAGCAGCTACAATCAACCTATTTAGATAATGGCTTTGCCATCCCTCATGGCAATCCGAATTATGTCGAAAAAACAGCGATCTCGATCCTGCTTTTGGATCAGCCAGTAGAATGGGGCAACCAAAAAGCCGACATCATTATTTTATTGATGATCCGAGAGGATGAGACGCAAAAGGTGGAACCAATGATGAAATTGATCATGCAAGGAATCGAAAACAAAGAATGGTTCCTATCAAAAATGTTGGAGGTTAAATCAGAATGAAAGTGAAGGATTCTTTGCCTGAGAAGCATATACAGACGGATGAGACAGTGGCAGATTGGCGCTCAGCCGTAAAATTAGCCAGTCAGCCCTTGCTCGATGAAGCGCTGATCACGTCAGAATATATTGAAGCGATGATTCAGAGCGTGGAAGAAAATGGTCCTTACATGGTGTTGGCGGATTACTTTGCGCTGATGCATGCCCGTCCTGGAGAAGGGGTTTTGGAGCAAAGTATGAGCCTTTTAGTAACGAAACAGCCCATCGATCTTGAGGGCAAACCGGTGCGGATATTTCTTGTCTTAGCCGCCGCAGATAGTGAAAGCCATCTAGAAAGCTTGAAAGAGATCATGGCGATCTTTATGGATGAAGAAAAATACAACGTGATATTAAATGGCGATCGGGAACAAATTTGTCAATTATTCCAATAGGAGGAAAAGGATATGAAAATTTTAGCAGTATGTGGATTTGGTGTAGGAAGCTCAATGGTATTGAAGATGACGATCGATAAGGTGATCAAAGAGTTAGGGTTGACGGCAACTGCCGAGAATACTGATTTATCAACGGCAAAAGCGACACCAGCAGATGTTTATTTTACGAGTAATGAATTATTGAATGAGTTAAAAGCATCCGTGAAAGCACCCGTTTATCCAATCAAAAAGTATATGGATAAAGAAGAAGTCAAACAGCAAATGGAAAAATTTTTAGCTGAAAGAGAGGGATAATCATGAATTTTGTCACGGATTATATTTTAAAAAATCCGCCAGTCCTATTGGGGATCATTGCCATGATTGGGTTATTGGTACAAAGAAAGCCCTTCGCAGAAGTCGTCAAAGGAACCTTAACAGCTTCCTTCGGGATGGTGGCATTGACGGCTGGGGTAAACATGTTGGTGGGAACGATCGCACCGATCAATGCTGCGGTTCAAACCCAATTAGGCGTTGCTGTGTCAGATGGACTCTCTGACATCACCTTTACGGCAGAATACGGCGGAACAGTTGGTTTAGCGATGTTTTTCGGCCTGATCATTCATCTATTGATTGCTCGCTTTACACCTGTGAAGACGATTTTCCTCACCGGTCACATGTTGTGGTGGTTCCCATTCGTCATCGTCGCTGGGGGCGTTGAAGGCGGACTTACCGGAATCCCACTGTTGATCTTAGGGGCGGTTCTATCTGCTTGTTACTGGTCATTCATGCCATGGATCATGCGTAAATATGTGTGGGATGCCACAGGCGATGATTCATTCTTGATCGGTCATCCAACGGGGATCTTGTCATTGGTTTCAGGCTTTGTTGCAAAACGGGTCGGAAACAAAGAAAAATCGACGGAAGATTTGAAAGTGCCAGAAAATCTATCGTTTTTCCGTGAAATATCGATTACTGGCGCGTTAGTGATGTTTTTGATGAATATCGTTATCGGTTTGATTGCGCCCGTATTAGTTCCTGAAGGGGGCAACTTGGTGATGTTTGCGGTTGATGCTGGCTTGAACTTCGGTGCAGGATTATTGATCATGTTGTATGGGGTACGTCTATTGATCAACCAAATCATTCCCGCCTTTCAAGGGATCGCAGAAAAAGTCGTTCCTGGAGCAAAACCAGCTTTTGATGTGCCAATCTTGTTCAACTACCGTCCAAATGCTGTAATCATCGGCTTTATCGTGGCGATGATCACCTCAACGATTTTAGTGGTGATTGCCAATACCACCAACGTCTTTGGCATTTTGATCGTTCCTTTAGTCATCACCAGCTTCTTTGAATGTGGCGGTGCTGCGGTGATCGGTGAAGGACAAGGGGGCTTGCGAGGGGCCATTATTGGTACGATCACAGCTTCTGTCGTTATGGTAGCACTCGTTGGGATCTCTGCAGCGTTATTCTCAACGACGATTCAAAACTGGATCTTGATTTTCGGTGGGAACGATTTATCTCTATGGGGCATCCTTGGTGAATTGATCGGCAAGCTGTTTGGAGGGTTTTAAATGTTTCAATACTTTGAAAAAGCAAAAGAACTATTGTCTATTGTAGAAGAAAAAGAAGCACCAGCGATTGAGCAAGCCATTGAATTGCTGACGCAAGCCAACTTGACCAAAAAAGCCATCTACATTTTTGGCGCTAGTCACGCTGGGATCTTAGCCGAAGAGATGTATTATCGAGCAGGCGGCATGATGACGATCAACGCGATCTTTGGAAGAGAACTGATGCTTGATCGCAGCCCAATCACCTTCACTAGTAAAATGGAGCGCTTAGAAGGCTACGGTAGTACCTTGGCGGCGACCCAGCCCTTTACAGCAGGCGATGTGCTGATCTTGCATTCGGTGTCTGGGCGAAATCCAGTTATCATCGATATGGCGCTTCATGCCAAAGAAAAAGGGGTCAAGATCATCGCATTAACGAACCTTACCTATTCGAAAACAGTCAGCAGCCGTCATACATCAGGCTTGCGTTTGTTTGAAACGGCGGATATCGTCATCGACAATCATGGGGAGATTGGCGATGCTGCGTGTACGATTCCAGACGTCGAACAAAAAGTCGGACCTACATCCACCGTAGTCGGCGCAACGATCTTAAATGCGATTATCGTTGAAGTTTGCCAAAAACTAAAAGAAGCCGGTGTCGACTATCCGCCGATTTTTTACTCAGCGAACCTAGACGGCGGGGATGAATTGAACCAGTCCCTGTTTGAAAAGTACCAAGAAGCGATCCATTATCAGCTGTAAGTCAAGAGTTAGTCGTTCCTTAGCGAAATAAGACGGTCAAAGAAACCATTCAAGACATTTTCTCCTTGCGAGAGAATGTCTTTTTTTTGCTTACTTGTTAGAAAAGGGCCGGAGCATAGGGATGAAAAAGCGATTCAAGCAAAGAAGGCTTAAACTGGAATTATGTATTTTTGCTTAATAATGGTCTTTAAAAATAAAATTATATAAAATACTAGCTAAAATATGAATAAAATACTACAAAAACGATTGTTGTTTAACTTCCCGCTCGGTATAATTAGCTTGGGAGCTACAGCAAGACAACAAATAATGAATAAAAAATCTACAAACCGTTGATTAGAAAGGAGCAGCTTATGGAGTAGGTAGTGGGTATCGATTTTTCGATAAGAAGGAGAGGAAGAATATGAAAAAAGAAAAGAGAATGTTAGGTGATAAAAGTTATTGTGAAGAAACAGACAAGCGAAGGAGTCGGAAACTACATAAGTATCTGCTTGTCGGACTGATCGTTGTCCTTGTACTTAATCTATTTCCATTTGGTCGTTATGCTGACAATGTGGTAGAAGCCGTTACTTCTACAGAACAAAAGCAAAATAGTGAAGATGGTATCGAATATACAGAGATTCATTCAGCAGAAGAATTAGATACCTTAATACGTAAGGAACTAAACGGTAATTTTAAGCTAGTTAAGGACATTGATCTATCCGACTATCGTTCTAATACAAATACTGCGAATCAAGGATGGCTACCGATCCCAAACTTTACGGGTGTGTTCAATGGTAATGGCCATACGATCAGTGGGTTGCGGATAAATCGAACAGGTAGTAGTTTTTTAGGTTTATTTGGTTCAGTCAATGGAGCGACAATCAAAAATGTGACCGTTGCACTTGGTGGGGATATCCTAGGATCTTCCGCTGTTGGTGTCATTGCAGGGCGAACGACGCATGTAACAAACAATGGTGCCGTTTTAGAAAACAATCAGGTGATTGGCAACGGGCATACAGTTAGAGCCACGGCGCTGCTTGGGTATGCCGGCGGGCTGATTGGTTATTCTGGAGATAATACACGACTGGAAAACAATCAGGTAGAACATATCAATGTCCTGACAAATGGCGTTAGCAATTACGCCGGAGGACTTGTCGGTGCTGCTCGTAACTCTTCATTATTCGATAATGCAATCAATCGTGCCAAGGTAGAGGCGTATTCCTATGCTGGAGGGATAGCTGGGGTTACTTATGGATACTCTGCTCAGGCGCACAGCAATGGCACATTAGTAACGAAAAATATTGTCGATACTGAAAGCAGCGTACAGGGAAGAGGCTCCTATGCCGGAGGGGCATTTGGGGCAATTTATGAAGGAAGTGAAGTGCGGCAAACACTGACACATGCGAAAGTAATCGGCAAAGGGTCCTACAATGGCGGCTTTGCTGGAGTCATTTACGATCGTTCAACGGTTGACCAATCTGCGGCTTATGGTTCTGTCGAGGCTGTGCGCTATACAGGGGGCTTTGTCGGAGCGTTGTATAACTCGGCCTCTGTAAGTAATTCTTACGCACGAGGAGCAGTGACTGGAACGACCGAACTAGGTGGTTTTGTTGGTACATTCTATGATTCAGCGATCATTGAAAACAGCTATGCAGCGAATACGATCCATACGGATGAAAGAAATCAAGAGCGTGCCGGTGCTTTTGCCGGTCAACATCTTGGCACACGGCAACAATATGCAGGGACGAATTATTTTGATCAGCAAATAGCTGGTATCGCACAAAATTTAAGTAATGCAGGCGGCGAGCAAACGAGTGGTGCTAGACCTCAAGGAAAAGATACGCAAGAATTTTCACAGTCAGGGACATTTGATGGGTGGGACTTTGATGACACTTGGATCATTGATAAGGGCTATCCGGTATTTCAATTTTCCTATAAAGAACCTGACATTCCAAAGGAGATCGAAGAACCCATGATCATTGTTCATACGGCGTTTCCAGAAGGAGAAGTCACTGTCCCATTCATTGACATTGAGTATACAGCAACCCCAACAATAGGCAATGAGATTATAGAAGTCTATGTGAAAATCAACGGTAATTTTGATAGTTATTTGTATCTGAAAGGCGGGAATGGTATTACGCCCAAGGGTGAGTTGGGTACAGGGAGAGTCTTTTTCCGACCGATACAAGGAGAAAATCATATTGAGGTCGTGGCTTTTGATAGTAGTGGTGTGAAAGGAAGTTATAAAGTTGATCAACCTGTGAAAGTGGTGGAACATCCTGTTCCAGATTCACCAAAACCAGAAGAAATTAGTACGGAGTTCTTTTGGGAAGATGAACGCACCTTTGTGAATAATCGCTTCCAGTTATGGCTTACAGGAGCTACCGTTGAGGAAAGAAAAAATGTAACGCCAGAGATGATTGAAGAAGCACTTGCTTCCATCGATGCCACTTTATTGATCGAACCTGATTGGCTCGGTCAGCTTACTGTTCAAGTGAAAGAAAGTACGGCAGAAGAGCTGATTGAAATGATTGAAAATGTGATAGAAAATTTCCCAGAAGTCTTTGAAGATGGCAATCTTGATACATTAGATGATGCATCATTCAACGAAGTCACCCCTGTGGAAACAATGAGCAATAAGGAATATTTTCCTGACGATCCATGGTGGAATAACGGTGAATGGGGGCTACGTGCGATTAATTTACCCGAAGCATGGGCGTTATTTGGCACACATGAAAGGGAGAATGTCAAAGTAGGGATTATCGATGATGGTGTATGGGGGGAGCACGAGGATCTACAAATACCAGCTGGAAATATTGAAAATGATCCAAACGCTAAAATAAAGACGGATCTATTTACAGCCGATCATGGTACGCATGTTATAGGAACGATCGGAGCCATTCAAGATAATCAACTAGGAGTCAGTGGACTGATTAATATTTCACGGCAGAATCTTCTTAGTTATAATTCGTTTGATAGGATAGGTTTAGTAAAAAATGACGACGAGGATGGTAGTAAGTCAGAGGTTGAAAGACTTACAACTAGTAATTTTGCACAAACAAGAGGACTAAACTGGAATGTCGTAAATGGTGCCCAAGTTGTAAACGTGAGTCTTGGTGGGGGAAAAGAAGTGGATCGACTGATGTATCAAAATAGTTTTCTAAACCCTTTCATAAGAACCACACAAAACTTAGTTAGTGCTCAATATGAGTTCATTGTCGTTCATTCTGCTGGGAATAGGGCAATTGATGCTAAGTTCAACCAATCTTTTTCAAATATTGGAGAGGGACACAAGCTCAGAGAACGTATTATAACAGTCGGAGCAACAATGAATAGGAACAATCAAGTTGAAATGTGGAGCAATTCAAATTATGGAACGATTATAGATGTTGTTGCTCCAGGGCATGATATAAAAAGTGCTTCATCGGTTAGCAAAGACTTATATGTTAAAAAAAACGGTACTTCCATGGCAGCACCTCATGTAGCTGGTCTAGCTGCTCTAGTATGGTCGGAAAATCCAGGACTTTCGAGTGCACAAGTTAAAGAGGTCATCACCCAATCTGCAAAAAGGTCTGGCACAGAGGTTAAAGAAACTAGAGCAGATCTTCCTAAACTAACATACTATCAAGTAGATGCTCATGCTGCACTAAGTCAAGCTCGTGGAGTAAATCCAGATATTGATACGGTTCTCATTCGTGGAAAAGTTTGTCTAGAATCTAATGGTCATATGGTCGAAAATGCTCGTGTTCATTTGTATCAGAATAATGAACTATTAGAACGAACATGGACAGATCAAGGGGGAGAGTTTCGATTCCACAATCAAACGCCCGGTCATGATTACCGAATAACAGTGCACTACCCATGGCATGCAGCTGCCAGAATCAATAATCTTTCAACTACTGCTGGCAGTCAAGAAACGAATGTAGGGCTAATTTTCCTCCATGAATCTTCTTATGTAGGAATTGACACTGTCTTTTTATTAGATGATTCTGGCAGTATCAGCGCGAATAATTTTAGGCAGATGACTAATGAAGTACAGGCATTATTTTTAAATGAAGATGCTTTTACGAGTGACGATCGGATTAGCTTGTTTACCTTTAATTCTAGAGTAAATCGACATTTCTCATTTTTAAATCCTTTACTTGCAGCTGAGCGGCTTCCTAGGCAAGTTGGCGGTAGTACTGCATTAAACCAAGCAATTGCGCAAGGTAACCAAGAATTTGAACAGTATGGACGAAAAAACGCAAAAAAAGTAATGGTTGTTCTTACAGATGGACACAATAATATTTCAGGTCCCCCAGAGGCAGAATTGATCCAACAGGCTAAAGAAAACGATGTAACAATCTTTTCTATAGGGGTGGGGAATAATCTAAATCAACGCTTTCTTGAAAATATTGCAAAAGAAACAGATGGTGAATTCTTCCATATCTCTAACTTCCAACAATTAGCAGAAATTTTTGAAAAAATTCGTTACGAACTATTTGACGAAGATATCCAAAAGCTGCAAATCGAACTTTCAGATACTATTGCTCAAAATCTTCAGACGACCAATGTGGAGTCTGAACGTTTAGTAGCATAGAGTTCTTTTCAAGGAATCTGAATTTGTTGTTCATCAAATGGTTGTCAATTAGTTGATGTTTAACTAATGAAAAAATAATCATTTGATGAACATTTTTCATAAACTTCCAAAACCTTAGATGTAAGGAGTGAATTGAATGCAATCAGATAAACGCATAACCGCAATGAGTAAGAAAGAGGCTGATAGAGCAGATTCATTATGTACCATTCTTTGTATTTTATTTATCTGTTTCACCATCTGTCACTTTTTAGTTTTACCTGTAAAAGCAGCCGAGGTTTCAGATGCTGATTCAATTCAGATAGAAGGCACCTTAGCCGCCATCCTTAACAGCGAAAGGAATACTACAGAACCCACAGTTCCGCTCACTGAACCATTGCTGGAAATCGTCACGGAACTTCCGAATTCAGAATTGATGGTTCCTTTTTTAGAATTGATTTATGCGGTAACACCAAGTGCGGGGGAAATGCTGAAAGAAGTCTATGTCAATGTGAACGGCGAATACGATCGGCATCTGTATCAAAGAGCGATAGGGGAACCCAAGGTCACGGAGCGAACATTCGGTGAGGCACGACTCTTTCTCTCTAGCGACCAAAAGGAAAGTTACTTTGAATTGGTCGCCGTCGATAGTGGTGGTGCTGTCAGTAGCTATTTTATTGAGCAGTCATTTTGGTTGTCCGAAAATCCTAAACCGCCGTTACCGACTATCGCTGATGTAACGACGGAAGATTATTATGGGGAAGAAGTGACCTATATTAATAATCGTCTCCATCTCCAATTGAATGGTGAGAGTTTTTCGCGAGAAAATGAGGGAGGGTTCGAAACGATGCTTGACCTTGTTCTTGATGAATTTTCCTACTACGATATGGAGCTGATTGCTGGACCAGACAGAAATGATCGAGTAGTGGTCCAGTTGAAGCAAACCTCGTACGAGGAACTGGGCAGGCTTATTTCTGATTTGAGACTTTTCACACGTGATGTGATTGCCAATGGGAGGAAAGAGGAAATCGATTTAGCAGCGGCTGAGCATCTCCCAAAAACAGAGGAACCTGTCAATCGTTCTGTAGAATTCAAACCAGAGATGTTAAAAATTGGCTGGGTACCAGGTTTGTTTTTCCGAAGGTACCAAGACAATGCGGTAAGATTCAAGCTGTATGAAGAAACGACATTTTTAAATCCTGAGTCGTTTCCTGAAACTTATCTCAGTAAGACAACGATAAACGAAAAAATCGATGAAGTTGTTGCAGTGATTGACGGCGTTCGTTTAGAAGAAAATCGACCTTCCTATCCTTATGTGGAAGTAGGCGTTGCAGGAAATACCCCAAGGAATTTAGTGAAAAAAGGGCAACAACTACTAACTGATTATCCCGAAGTCTTTTCAAAAGGGTATGTAATAATCAGAGAAAGTCAAAAACTTCATAGTGTGCCAGATGTCTATCTACGACGATGGCGTGTTATGAGCACCTTTGAAGAACGGAACTATCCTATCTGGGCGACCATCAATAGGAATGGCACAGTATCATCCATATACAAAATGGGCTTAAGAGGGTTGCCGACTATCGTGAAACTACTAGGAGGCGCCGGTCTATTTTGTGGCATTCTGAGTTTCGTCATCTTCATTTACCGAAAAAGACCTCCTCGCAAGAAACATGAATTTTGGGGTTGAAATTCGTTGAAGGACAAATGAATCTCCTTTCATTACGAAGGCAGGCTTCAAAGGCAATGATTTATTTCTATAAGGTAGAGAATGTTTTTGTGTAAACCTTTTGGTTCCAAATGTGTAACAAATTAGAATCTGATACAGCATACGATGTGGTGCGTATCTCAAATCAATAAAAGAAGGGAGTTAAATAGATGCAATTCATTGATTATGCGGCATCAATCGTCGAGAGAGTCTTTAGGGAACTCTTTCGCCACTTGAAAATCTGCTACCTGCTCTTCTTTACTCTTGCCACTTATCACTTTACAAGCATACAAGTATCAGCAGTCGAAGTACCAACCGACCAGTCCAAAGGCATCTTAGCCGACATCCTCAACAGCGAAAGGAATAGCCCAGAGCCCACAGAGCCGCTCACTGAACCATTGCTGGAAATCGTCACAGAGCTACCCGATTCAGAACTAATGATTCCCTTTTTTGAATTGATTTATGCAGTGACACCAAGTGAAGGGGAAATGCTGAAAGAAGTCTATGTCAATGTGAACGGTGAATATGATCGGCATTTGTATCAAAGAGCGATAGGGGAGCCGAAGGTCATGGAGCGAACATTCGGTGAAGCTCGTCTCTTTCTTTCTGCCGATGAACAGGCGAGCCGATTTGAATTAGTCGCTGTCGATAGCAGTAACAAAAGGACTTATTATCCCATAGAGCAGTCATTTTGGTTATCGGAAAATCCCGAACCGCCGTTGCCGACTATTGCCGACATATCAATACTTGACCGTTATGAAGGAAAGATAGCTTTTGTACATAATCGTCTCCATCTCCAATATAATGACGAGATACTTACAGGAATAAACGAGCAAAACGGCGAAACGAGTTTAGATCAGCTGTTGGATGAACTTTCTTATTATGACATGGCGTTGATTGCTGGACCAGACAAGAATGAGAGAGTAACGATTCAGTTAAAGCAAACTCCTTATAGAGAGCTTAATAGATTCTTTCGTGATTTAGAAACATTTACTTCTGGTATTGTTACCGATGGAGAAATTGAAGAGATGACTTTAGCTGAGGCGGACCAGTTACCCAAAACAGCAGCACCCATCGATCGCTCGGTTGAGTTTAAACGTCATATGTTAAAAATCGGCTGGGTACCGGGCTTGTTTTTCCGAAGGTATCAGGACAACGTGGTAGGTTTCAAGCTGCATGAAGAAACCATTTTTTTAAATCCCGAGTCGTTTCCTGAAACTTATCTCAGTAAGAAACTGATAAATGAAAAAATCGACGAAGCTGTTGCAGCGATTGACGGCATTCGTTTAGAAGAAAATCGACTTTCTTATCCTTATGTGCAAATAGCTGTAGGAGGAAATACACCAAGGAATTTAGTGAAGAAAGGGCAGCAACTACTGACGAATTATCCCGAAGTCTTTTCAAAAGGGTATGTAATAATCAGAGGAAGGCAAAATATTTATGGTTATGGTACCACAGACGAATACAAACGACGATGGCGTGTTATGAGCACCTTTGAAGAACGGAACTATCCTATCTGGGCAATCATCAACCCGAATGGCACAGTTTCGTCGTTAACGAGTATGGGTTGGCACGGCGTGACTGTCAGCATGGCGTTGGTGATAGGATTTGGTTCTATCGGCTTTATTGTGTTTATATTTGAACTTTTTGCTTGTCAAAGGGCAGAAAGACGGAAAAGGAATAGACAATCAGGTAAAAACTGATTCTCGTTGGCCATTCTTAAATTCTAATAGAATTCTGTTACCTCCAAAGAAGAAAGGAGCAAAGTGAATGCAAGTCGCTGCGCAAATAAATTCAACCGAAGAGAAATTTTTTGAAAATATCTTTCCCATCTATAAAATCTTTAGTCTGTGTTTCTTTGCTCTTGCCATCTATCATATGACCAGTTGGCAAGTATCAGCAGCCGAAGGACCAACCGGCCAGTCTCAAGGCGTCTTAGCCGACATCTTCAACAGCGAAAGGAATACCCCAGAACCCACAGAGCCACTCACTGAACCATTGCTGGAAATCGTCACGGAACTTCCCGATTCAGAATTAATGATTTCCTTTTTAGAACTGATTTATGCAGTGACACCAAGTGCGGGGCAAATGCTGGAAGAAGTCTATGTTAGTGTGAACGGCGAATACGATCGGCATTTGTATCAAAGAGCGATGGGGGAGCCCAAAGTCACGGAGCGAACATTTGGTGAGGCGAGGCTTTTTCTTTCTGCTGATCAACAGGAAAGTAAATTTGAATTGGTCGCCGTCGATAGCAGTAACAAAAGGACTTATTATCCCATAGAGCAGTCATTTTGGTTATTGGAAAATCCCGAGCCGCCGTTGCCGACTATCGCTGATGTAACGACGGAAGAGTATTCCGGTGAAGAAGTGACCTTCATTAACAATCGGCTCCATTTTCAACTGGATAGGGAGCGCTTTAATCGAGAATTCGGGTCAAACCATGAAACGGTTTTAGACAAATTACTTTATGAACTTTCATATTTTGGTGGTGAACTTCTATCCGGTCCAGATAAAAATGATTTTGCAACAATTCGTTTGAAGGGAACTTCTTATGAAGAGCTTGAAAGGATTATACAGAAGTCAATCTCAGAATCCTATGGATTTATCGCTGATGGAAAGATCCAAGAGATAGCTTTAGCCACATCAGATTTATTGCCTAGTGAGGAAGAACCTGTCAACCGCTCCTTTGAGTTAAAACCTGAAATGGTGCGAGTTGGTTTTGTTCCTGGATTGTTTTTGAGAAGGTATCAAAACAATGTGTTGAGCTTTCAATTGCATGAAGAAACATCTTTTTTGAATGCTGAAACGTTTCCAGAGACTTACCTTAGTAAAAAACTGATAGAAAATAAGATTGATGAAACAATTACAGCAATAGATGGGATTCGATTGGAAAGAAATCCTTCTAGTTATTCTCTTTTCCGCGTAAAGGTTGCTGATGGGACACCTAGAGAATTGATAAAAAAAGCCCAAAAACTATTGGCAGAGCACCCCAACATTTTTGCAGAAGCACGTTTAGCTATATTGGCAGACATAAAAACACCACGTTATGCCACAATTCCTGAATACGAAAGAAAACCTCTTGATAGGCGATTAAATCACTTAGAACAACAAATATACCAATTTTGGGGAAGGATTAATGAAAATGGCACAGTTTCTTCAATGGCAGATATGGGCTTAAGAGGGCTGCCGACTATCGTGAAACTACTAGGAGGCGCCAGTCTATTTTGTGGCATTCTGAATTTCGCCATCTTCATTTACCGAAAAAGACCTCCTCGCAAGAAACACGAGTTTTGGGGGTAACGTTCACTGATGGGCATGTGGAAATTCCTTTCAAGCTGAAGGAAAACGGAGAAACGTTGTTGTCTTTAAGTGTCGAAACAGTGAAGGACAACCTTCTTTCGAGAAACCGACATTCGATTAAAAGCTGTGATGAACGCCTAGCTGACGCTTGTCACCTTTAAGAAAATCGAACTGCTAGCAAGGGAATTTCTGCCAAAAAGAATATTTTATCGTACGACTTTGATTCAGGCAAAGCTAACCACTGGAGCCTTGGTTACATAAAAAACCTCTCAAAAGCAGCTGGTCGCTGATTTTTGAGAGGTTTTGTCTGCCAAGAGATAGCTATGGTGTTTTTTTCAGTTGAAATTGTTTATTCAAATTCTTCATACTCATTTGGGTCTTGACCATCGATACGGCCGTCTGCTTTGTTTAACTGATTGATTTGATTGATTTCATCTTCAGTCAGTTCAAAGTCGAAGATCGCAAGATTTTCTCGTTGATGGGCGAGGTTTCTTGATTTTGGAAGGGGCAAAATGCCACGTTCCACATGCCAGCGCAAGATGATTTGACCAGCTGATTTTTGGTATTTCTCAGCTAATTCAGTGATCAGTGGTTCTTTCAGGGCATCGCTGCCGCGGCCTAATGGGCTCCAAGCTTCCGTTACGATGCCGCGTTTTTTGTTCTCTGCAACCATTCGTTCTTGAACCCAGTAAGGATGGATCTCAATTTGATTTAGTGCAGGGGTCACACCAGTTGCTTCAATGATGGCATCCAAATGTTCTGGCTCGAAATTGGAAACGCCGATGGAACGGATCAAACCTAATTTCTGGGCGGTCACTAAGGCTTGCCAAGCTTCGACATATTTGCCGCGTTTTGGTAATGGCCAGTGGATCAAAAAGGCATCGAAGTAGTCGAGCCCCATGCGAGCAAGGGATTCTTGAATGCTGGTTAAGGCATCATCATAGCCATGGTATTTTCCTGGTAATTTTGAGGTGATATAAAATTCTGAACGTGGGATACCAGAGCGACGGATCGCTTTGCCGACAATGCCTTCATTGTCATAATTGGTTGAAGAATCGATCAAGCGATACCCGTCGGCGATCGCTGCTTGCAGCTGGCTCAATCCTTCGCCACCACGGATCTGATAGGTACCGATGCCCACTGCGGGGCGTAAATTGCCGTCGTTTAATGTCAGTAAAGGTGCTTTCATAAAATGATTCCTCCTTTTCTTCTCTACATTCTACTCTAACGCTTTTTTGACAGGAACGTAACCAACTTGCTCAAACAGACAAAGAAAAAAGAGCAACGGTTTCTGTTTCAGAAACAATTGCTCTTTTTGATCAAATTATTTTTCAGGCGGTGTGCCATACATTTTTGGTGTGACTTGATCGAGTTTTGGCGCTTTTCCTTCGACTTTTGGTTCGTCTAGCCATTGGTATTCGCCTTCACCATCAAGGGCTTTGCCTTTCGCCCAAGAGCCTTCTTTACTTTGGTCGCCTTCTGAGAAGTTATAGAAATCATAAGCGATATCTAAGCGTTCGTTTTTGCGGTCAAAGGTAGTCGGCACTAAAATCGAGCCTTCGTTTTCTTCCAATTCTTTCACGGCAGCTGCCCAGAGATTTTGGTGGTAGCTATCACGCGCTAATAAGACCGAAAGTAAGTCTTTGACCCCACGGTCATCGATCATTTCATAGATGCGTGCTACTTGCAGACGACCTTGTGATTCCGCATTTAAGTTGGCACGAAAATCAGCAAGTAAGTTGCCACTAGCAATGATATACGCACCTGACCATGGATTGCCGACGCTATCAGCAGGACGTGGTCCTAAGCCTGCAACGATGGCATGTTGCGGATTCATTCCAGAAATGATCGCACCGATCGTTGGGTCTTTTTTCATAGCCGCTTCTTGATCTTCCACAGGTGCACCTTCCAGTAGACGTGCAACCATCGTTGCTAACATTTCAACGTGTCCAAGCTCTTCAGTAGCGATATCCATTAACATGTCTTTGTATTTTTCTTCCCCACGGCAGCTCCATCCTTGGAATAAGTATTGCATGGCAACACTCATCTCTCCATATTGTCCACCGATTAATTCTTGAAGGTATTTCGCAACTAACGGATTTGGTTTTTCTGGCTTAGCTTCAAACTGTAATTCTTTCTGATGACGAAACATACGATTCCTCCTAAAATTTTTTATTGGGCCCATAAAAAGTTTCTCATGAATCGAAACGTTCGTCTAACAAAATGCACTTTCTCCCGAATGAAAAAAGCATCGAAAAGAAAAGCCATTTATTTTGACAAAAAGCCGTAAGCGTTAGATAGTTAAATTAAGAGAGAATTAGAAAAGGAGCGAGTCACCATGTTTCAGTATTACAAAATGGAAGACCGAAAAATAAGCAAATCTTCGGAGGAGGATTACAATTGGCTAGTGGTTTCTGGCACAGATCCAGAGGAACAACGACACTTGTTAAATAAGTATCAACTGCCCGAAGATATTTTTATGGGAGCGAACGATCCAGAAGAAGTGTCACGGTTGGAATACCTCCGTAATACCAAGTTTCATCATCCGATTCTTTATACCTTGATCGATTTATCGGAAGCGACTGAGGATCGGATCGAAGACCGACTTGAGCCTGTGACTTTTATCTACACCAAGGATCTGTTGATCACCTACGTATCTGAACAATCCAATCTGATCAAACGATTGATCGAAAAGCATGAGCAAGATATCCAGCGGTATGAAGATATTGTTGCCTATTCGACGTTGATGATCTACACCCATTACATCAAAGGTCTGCAGGAAATGAAGAAGCAAATCGATGATTTGGATCAAGCAGCTCGTAAAACGACGGAAAACAAGGAATTGTTCAATTTAGCCGATACTGAACGAGACATGGTCTATCTTGATCACACCTTGCGGGACCAAAACCATACTGTCGATCGATTGATGGATCGCAAAGAATTTTTGGATCGTTTGGATAATGAAGCACTCGTTTATGACATCAAGCTGCGGCAGAAATTTGCCATGAAAATGGTCACTATCTATCGCGACTTGTTAGAAACCATCGGTGGCTTGTTCTCCGATATGATGGACAACAATCTAAACCATCTGATGAAATACTTAGATTCTGCGGCATTAGTGGTGGCTGTGCCGTCCTTGATCGCGGGGCTATGGGGGATCAACACCGGAGGACTGCCAGGAAAAGACAATGCGATCGGTACGATCATTGTCTTTGGCTTGGCTATTTTAGTCGGCATTTTAACTGCCGTCTACTTGTCACGAAAAGACTTTTCAAAATAAAAAGTGCCGCTGCTCTGTTGCACCATTCATCCATAAAAGGAGAAAGGTGTGACGAAGCAGTCGGCACTTTTTTTATTTTAGTCCGCTGTCTAAATTGCTGTCGAGAATCCAGCGCTGAAAGGCGAGGAAGACCAGCAGCAAAGGCAAAATGGAAATTACTGAGGCAGCGATCAAAATCGTCCAATTGATATTTTCCGCGCCCACCAAGCTCCGGATCGCCACTTGCAAGGTGTATTTTTTCGGATCATTCAAGACGATCAAGGGCCAGATATAATCATTCCACCGCCACTGAAAGGAGAAGATCCCCAATGTCATAATGATTGGTCGGGCAATCGGCAGCATGATTTTCAAAAAGATCATCCCATCCGAAGCGCCATCGATGCGGGCTGATTCAATCAAGTCGTCAGGGACGGAGACGAAAAAGGTTCGGAACATAAAGATACCGGTTGCTGTATTGATGGAAGGAATGATGATCCCCAACAAGTTATCATATAAGCCCAGCGAACGAATGACGGAAAACGTCGGATTCATAATAACTTCCGTCGGCAGCATGGTGGTGGCGATGATACAGATGAAGAAAAAACGCAGCCATTTGGCATCGTATTTTGCAAAGGCATAGCCACAGGCGGCGCTGACTAGGATCGTCAATAAAGTGGTGACGACCGCTGAAATCAACGTATTATTGAAGTAACGAAAGAAATCCAATGTCGTCCAAGCATCAATAAAGTTTTGGATGGTTGGATTTTCAGGAATGATTTTCAAGGGATAAGCAAATAGTTCAGTTCCTGGTTTAAAGGCACTTAATAAGAACCAAAGTAGTGGAAAAAGGTACAGCAGGGAAGTGATGATCAGTGCCAGCGTTAAAAAAAACATCGCTGACTTTCTTGTGACAGGTCGTTTGGTTTTGATGGTCTTAGATGTCATTCTTGCCGCCTCCAATCTTCATTTGTGCTAAGCCTAACAGTAAAAGAATCACGAAAAGTACCATGGAGGCAGCACTGGCATAGCCGACCCGCATTTTGTCAAACCCAGTCGTATAGATATATTGCACGATCAACATGTTGTCGGTTCCTGGACCACCATTGGTCAGCGATTGCACGAGGGCGAACTCTTTCATGGCGCCGATCGAAGCCAATAAGATGACCATAAAGGAAGTCGGTCGCAGCATAGGCAAGGTGATGTAGCGTAATTTATGCCCAAAGCTGGCGCCGTCGATCTCGGCAGCTTCATACAACGAGCGGGGGATATTTTTCAAAGCTGCAGTAAATTGCAGCATGTTAAAGGCAGTCCCGCCCCAGATGGCAGCCAAAATAATAACAGAAAAGGCAGCATTCGAGTCGGTAAACCACGGGACAGTTGGTTGTCCTGCTTGCTCTAGAATAAAGTTGATAAAGCCAAAGTTTTCACCAAACAGCCATTTCCAGATAACCCCAGCGATGATCCCAGAGATGGTCCATGGTAAGAAAAAAATGATCTTTGCGAAAAATTTGCCTTTCGCCAGCTGACTGTTCAACATCAAAGCGACGGCGAGAGAAACGACATAGATACTTGGGACCAGAATGATCACATAACGAAATGTACGAAATAGTGCTTTATAGAAGCTGGCGTCTTGAAACAATTCTTGATAATTCGCCAAGCCGATAAAATTGGCTGTCGCAAAGCCTTTATAGTCGGTTAACGAGTAATAAAGTCCTAAGAGTGCTGGAATCAAAAAGAAGATAATGAACAAAATGATGCTTGCGCCAGTGAATAGCAACGGCCATTTGTTTTTTTGTAAAGTACTCACAGAAAATTCCTCCTCCGACGATCGTATCAGCAACAAAGAACCCGCAGTCTGCAAAAAGTCAGACTATGGGTTCTTTGTGGTTGAACGTCTGTTTATTTCTTCAAAAACCCATCATTGTAATCCTTGATCGTCTTGTCGATTGCCTCATCTAATGTAATTTCATCATTTAATACTTGCACGATGGCATCACGGTAAGCCCCTGTCAATCCAGTGTAGCCTTTCATACTCATCGTCACTTGATCGGTAGTTTGCTTGCTGCTGATTGGTTGAGCAGCGGCTGCGATCTCTTGGTTGTAGATTTCATAAGCATCCTGGCCTTGTTCATAGTCGACCGTCAAATCTTCCACCGCAGGTAAGTAACCAGCATAGGTACAAAGCTGTTTGTAATTTTCTTCTTCGTACAACCATTTGATGAATTTTTCGCCTTCTTCACTGTTTTTACTATTGTTGAAGCCAGTGATGAAGTTGCCGCCCATATTGACCGCGCGGGTCTCTTCATAAGGAGAATAGGTGGATTGCCAGTTAAAGTTGCTGATGTTGGTAGAAAAATCAACGATCTGCCAGCTGCCAGAAAAGTAAGCTGGAACACGGCCGCTCTTGAACATAGCAGAAGCATCTTCTCCAGAGGTCCAAACCGATTTTGGCATTACTTCGTCATTGTTCAAATCAACAAATTTTTGCAAAGCCGCTTTCGTAGCATCATCGGTCGTGTAAGAATCACCGCTGTCATCTAAAAAGAAATCTTGTCCCCCGTATTGATAGGTGAAAGCCCGTAAACGGTGATCCGACGCGTCCATGACCATGCCGTATTTGGCATCGGTTTTTTCAACGACTTCATTGATCGCAGTTAAAAATTCATCCCAAGTCCAAATGTCCTCTTCCGAAGTGGGGTAGGTCACACCAGCTTCGTCAAACAAATCCGTATTGATAAACAACCCAGTGGCAGTGACATCAGAAGGAAGTGCTTTGACGACATCTGCTTCATCTTTGATCGTCATCGATTCCAATGTTTTTGCCTCACTGGCGATGTCTGATAGATCCATCAGATAGTCATTCCAGTCAGGTTGAACAGTAGAAACCCGCACGACTTCTGGCGCATCATCCGCTTGAACAGCTTTGGTGATCTTTGTCAGCAAGTCCGCATAAGGCACGTCGGTGACTTCGACAGTCACACCAGTTTCTTCCTTGTATTTTTCCGCCATTTTCGAATAAGCGCCGCCTTCACTGGTATCTCCAGAAACGAACATACGAATCTGCTTGTTCTCGCTGGCACTGTCACCACTGCCGCAGCCAGCGACCCCTAACATCACTGCCGCCAAAGACAAAATTGAATACCCTATTTTTTTGTTCATTTTGTTCCTCTCCTTAATTGAATGATTTTTGTTCAAAAAAACGTTTCCAATCGAAAACGATCGAAACGTCCCCCAATGAAAAATAGCTGAAGTACTGAAAAGATAGCAGTCCTAGGACTGATTGAGGAGTGAAAAGTGCCAATTATCTGACAAAATAAGAGTGGTTCTCCCTCAGTTTAGCGGATAAGATGCAAAATACAAAATAAAACGATTTCAAAAAATGCACCAATACTAAAAAAAACGAATTAAAGCTCTTACAACGATAATTAGGAAGTGCTGATAAACGTTAATATAACAAGGTTTGAAATTTTTTTTTGCAAATTGAGTGCAAATCTTTTGTCTAAAACGGGGATTAAGCGTAACATAATATGTGTAATAACTACTTAAAAGAAAGAAGGAGAAAAATATGCATTGGTTATGGGTATTAATCGTAGGAGCTATTATCGGTTTGATCGCCGGAGCTATCACAAATAAAGGTGGATCAATGGGTTGGATCGCCAACATCGTTGCAGGTTTAGTAGGTTCAGCTATTGGACAAGCGATCTTAGGTTCTTGGGGTCCATCACTTGCTGGAATGGCAATCGTCCCATCAATTATTGGTGCGGTTATTGTAGTTGCTGTTGTTTCATTCTTCTTAGGACGTTCAAACGGCTAGTCCATTCAGCAATTTTTTACATTCATTTATTTCGGGTAGCAATTACCTCGAATAGACAGGCAAATCCAGAGTTTCTGGGTTTGCCTTTTTTGTATTTTTTAAGGAAGCATAAGCAATCCTTTTGTCAGATTAGAAAATTGTCGTTACACTTGAAGTAGGTCAAAAAAAGAAAGGAAGAGGTTCAATGAAAAAGCAATATGAAACAGCGATGATCAATCGAGGCGGACGTGTCGGAGAGGTTGAAGCACCAAACGGTAGTTTTCACCTGAAAATCGACAAGCCGGGTCTTCATAGTGAAGGGACCAATCCAGAGCAATTATTTGCCGCAGGCTATGCTTCATGCTTCAACGGTGCCGTACAGCATATGCTGAAAGAGCATAACATCGAATCCGAATCCGAAGTTAAAGCAAGAGTGTCTTTGTATCAGCATGAGGACGGTAGTTACCAAATCGGCGTGATTTTAGAAGTATCGTTACCAGGCGTTGAAAAAGCCGAGGCAGAGAAAATCGCAGAAGAAGCCCACGATTTTTGTCCGTATTCTCGGGCCACTCGCGGCAACATTGATGTCGAAGTTCAAGTAGTCTAAGCAGTATTACGAATAGACAAACAATAAGCGGCTGAAAAATCAGCCGACAAGAGGGAATTCATCAAGGAGGCCAATCAATGAGACAAACAGAGAGCTTGCTGCTTTTGGGCGTGTTTGTGGTTGGCCTTTTTGTGGTGTACTGGCTAAAAAAGCACCGACAGGCGCGCCACAACCAAGCACTGGCAGCTCAACTGAAGCGTTATCCCAACGTGCGGCAAGCGTGGCTGGCAGCCGGGGCAAAGAGGGAAGCAGTCCTTTTGGCTCCCGGTTTAAAAGAAGCCACTGCCGCAGTGGCAACGACAGCAACGGCGAAAGCAGAAACGAGGCTGCACAAGCATGCAGATCAATGTCAGGCAATGACCCCACAAGGGTTGGCCGTTTCAGAGGACTATTTGATCATCTCAGCGTATTGTTCGCAGCAGGA
Organism: Enterococcus sp. AZ149; assembly: GCF_051714285.1. Taxonomy (NCBI): domain Bacteria; kingdom Bacillati; phylum Bacillota; class Bacilli; order Lactobacillales; family Enterococcaceae; genus Enterococcus; species Enterococcus sp. AZ149. Next base: position 2,477,210 of record NZ_JBIORO010000001.1, on the reverse strand, counting down.
ACATCACTCACAGCTTTATATAATAGAAAGAACGAGCGGGCGGCATCTGAAAACGGTGGTTCTGCCAAAGCGACCCCATGTCGGTGGCCTAGTCTTTGATCGAGCAACGCAAATGCTGTGGCTAACCATTACAGGGAAAGGAATGGGGCGCGTGGCGTGTGTTTCTCTACAAGCACTGCTGGAAGATGATTCCTTGGCAACCAATCAGCCTATCGCTTATCAGCAAGTCATCGAATTGGCAGGCATCACTCACAGCTCCTATTTGGCAGCCGATAGCGGTGAACTTGTCTCAGGGACCTTTGCCTTGAAACAAGGGGGCGTGGTGGCGAATTATCCGCTGCCTGTTCTTTCAGACAGCGGTCGCAAAGCGTCTCCTCGCATCAAGCCGCGTAAGAGAAGGGTCACCACCACGAAAGTCCAAAGTATCGCCTTTACCACTGAATATATGTTGCTGGCACGTTCATTTGGACCAGGGTCGGCGGAGTTATGGGTCTTTTTAAAGGATGCAACGGTGCTGACCCGCAAACATGCGTTGCGGCGCATCAAGTTTCCCCATTACCTTGAACAGATCGTGGTAGAAAAAGGGCAGCTGTACTGCTTGTTTGAAAGTGGGGCATGGGCGTATCGGCAAAAAGGCGGCAGCATTGATGAAGTCGTGGTATTGGACCTTGCGACCTTGCTCCAGTAAAAGCACTGCTTAAAAAGAAAAAAGACCAGCCTCTTAAGAAGCTGGTCGTAAGTGCAGTGATTATTCCACGATTGCTCGTTGGATATCTAAGACGGTACCTGTATGAGCATCTGCCAAAAATTCATAGGTGACAAGCTGCCCGTCTTCGGTGCGGGTGATGCCGCCAGTATAGCCTTGGGAAGTGATCGCAAATTTGCGCAAAGGTTGTTTTTCGAAATTGATCCAAGAACCTTCGATCGGTCCTTCTTTGATAAACGCCGCTTTTATATTGTCTAAGACATCATCGGCATTCATGGCTTGCCTTTTCTTCAACCAGATCGTTGAAAAAATCCCTCCTGCAAAGCCAAGACCTAAACCGATGGTCAGTCCATTTTTAAAATAATGCAATGGATGATCATTCTCCATCTAATGTCCCTCCTAAAGTAAGTTTTCCCGAATGTTTTGATCTCGGTGAAAGCACAGGTTCTCTTAACAATAGTTTACCATAGTTTAGAAATATTCTATAAGAAAAATAACCAACAATAGAAATTTGCGCTATAATAAAGAATATCAGTAGGAATAAGGAGGAAGAGAGCACATCCGTTGTTTCACCCAAAAATTGCTGGAAAACACAGCAACAGCAAGCGTTGCTTTTTCAAAAAAAGCAGCTTTGTTTCTTTAGGGCAGCAAACAACCGATACGTGTTTCTCGAATGATCATGGAAGAAAAAACATTTCAACGCATCAAAGAACTAACGGAGTTACAAGGAACCAGCGGGTTTGAACACGACGTGCGGGCGTATATGCGTGAAGCGATGACCCCCTTGGTGGACGAGATCCAACAAGACGGCTTAGGCGGCATCTTCGGTTTGCGTCACCACCAAGAAGCAGATGCACCACGAGTGATGGTAGCTGCTCACATGGATGAAGTTGGTTTCTTATTGACGACGATCACCGATCGCGGCTTATTCAAAGTCACTCCTTTGGGCGGATGGAACCCTTATGTGGTTTCTGCTCAACGCTTTACATTGAAAACAGCAAAAGGCGATTATCCATGTGTTTCTTCTTCAGTACCGCCACATTTGTTGCGAGGAAGTAGCGGTCAAAAAAATGTCGAAGTGACAGATATTTTGTTTGATGCTGGTTTTGAATCAAAAGAAGAAGCAGAAAGCTTTGGCGTACGTCCTGGCGATACGATCGTCCCACAAGTGGAAACCATCAAAACAGCCAATGGAAAAAACATCATCTCGAAAGCTTGGGACAACCGTTACGGCTGTGCGGTCGTATTAGAAGCGCTTGAAGCCTTGAAAGAGGAAACGTTAGGCCATACGCTGATTGCTGGTGCCAACGTTCAAGAAGAAGTCGGCTTACGGGGTTCTCGTCCGTCTGTGACAAAATTCAAACCAGACTTGTTCTTTGCAGTAGATTGCTCGCCAGCAGATGACACAGTCACCAAAAATGGTACCTTTGGTCATCTAGGAGCCGGGACTTTGATGCGAATCTATGATCCAGGCATGATCATGTTGCCACGGATGAAAGAATTCTTGTTGGACACAGCAGAAACCAACAACATTCCGTACCAATACTTTGTTTCAAAAGGTGGTACCGACGCTGGTGCGGCACACATGGCAAATGAAGGGATCCCAAGTTCAGTCATCGGTGTTCCTGGACGTTACATCCACACCCACCAAACCCTATTCAGTATCGCTGATTATGAAGCGGCACGGGAAATGGTGATTCAAGTCTTGAAAGGTTTGGATCGTTCAACTGTTGATACGATCTTGGCAGGACAATAAGCGAGAACGAACGAAAGCAAAGAGACAGCCATCCGTTGTCTCTTTTTTTCTGCAGGGCTTTGCAAGATCAGCATGTCAGTTGGTAGTCCCTGAAAGAAAGGTGTATACTGAAAGAAAAGAAAGTGGTGAGCATTTGATTATTCCAAAAGATTTAGCAGAGTTAGCAACATATGTGGAGAAAGGCAAAAATGTCTTCTTTTTTACCGCCGATTGGTGTGGCGATTGTCGATACATCAAACCGCAATTGCCTGAGATCGAAGCGGACTTTCCAGATCTTCAATTTGTCGAAGTCGACCGTGATGAATACATGGATGTAGCGGTTGAATGGAACATTTTTGGTATTCCTAGCCTCGTCGTTATCGAAGACGGCAAGGAGCTGGGACGGTTAGTCAACAAGGATCGCAAAACCAAAGAAGAGATCGAAGCCTTTTTAACCAGCGTACAATCAGCATAGGAGGGGAAAAAGATGGAAGCACAAAGATATCAAAACATTTTAGTAGGGATCGACGGTTCAGATCAAGCGATGTCTGCCTTCAAAAAAGCAGTGGAAGTCGCTCGTCGAAATCAAGGGAAGGTCTATGCCGCAACGATCATCGACCAGCAAGTGCCGACCATGATGGGCTATGCACCTTTGGATAGTTCGATCTTGGAACAAGAAAAAGATACGGCGAAAAATCTGATCGACGACTGCAAAGCTTATGCAAAATCAGTGGATTTTGATCTAGTAGAAGGCATCGTCGCTTACGGCTCCATCAAAGATGCCCTTGCCACTCAATTACCAGACCAATACGACATCGATTTGATCATGGTGGGGCAATCTGGGCTGAACGCAGTGGAACGCTTCATGATGGGGAGTGTCGCCAGCTTCGTTATCCGTGAAGCCCGGTGCGACGTGCTGATCGTATCGCCTGAAGAAACAAAAGCGTAAGGTCATTTTTGAAAAAATAAGCTTGTCGTTGCCGTGTTCTTTTCCATAAAGAAGATGGCAGCAAAAGAAGACAAGGGTTAAAAGAAAGTTCCTGAGAACCAGCGATGTTTCACTTGTTAGCAAAGCATTGTCTTTCGCTGATAAGCTGCAGCTGGTTCTTAGGTTTTTTTGTGCTCGTTTTGAGGTAAAACATCTGTCGCTGCTGTCTTGTTTCGTAGGTAATAGTGCCAAACAGAAGTTTTAAAACCAGCGTTTATCGGCTCGTTAGCAAAGCAGCGTCTTAGCTAATAAGCCGCAGCTGGTTCTTAGTTTTTTCCTGTATACAGTTTTTGGATAACTTATTGTTGCCTTCTTTCGTAGAGAGTAGTTCTACTATCAAGTTCTTTAGAAGCCGCGGGTTCTGCTCCTTCGCCAATTCTCAACCTAAGCCAGCCAGCAGAAGTTGGTTCTCAGGCGTTTTTTGTCTTTGAAAATAAGTAGAATTTCAAGGAAAACAAAGAAATTCCATGACGGATGCCGAAAAATTTGTTAAGATTATGGGCGGAATGTGTAAGTACCTAAGGAGGAAAAAACGTGATTTTTGCTTATAACAAAGAATATGTCAGTGATACACTGCTTGCCATCACAGCAGATGATAAAGGATTAGAACAAACCGTCGAACGCAAAGGCAATGTTGCCCAAATCAAAAATGAAGAAGGCACGATCGTCGGCTGGAACTTTTTTGCGATCTCAGAAGTGATGACGATCGAAGGCCGTGGTCAAGTGACGTTGACGAAAGAACAAATCCAACAATTGAACACCATGATCAAAGAAGCTGGATTCAGCGAAGAACTGCCTGCAGACACAGAACCAAAAATCGTCGTTGGCTATGTGAAGTCTTGTGTGGAACATCCAGACAGCGACCATCTGTCTATCACGGAAACAGAAGTTGGGGATGGGGAAGTCTTGCAAATCGTCTGTGGTGCTGCCAATATCCGTAAAGGCTTGAAAGTCGTTGTCGCAAAACCTGGGGCAATGATGCCAGATGGCTTGATGATTTGGCCGGGGACGCTTCGTGGCGTAGAAAGCTTTGGAATGATCTGCTCTGCTAAAGAACTGCATTTAGAAGGTGCACCAATGAAAAAAGGCATCCTTGAGCTGCCTCAAGATGCCGTTGTAGGTGAAGCTTTTCCAGTCGGTAAAGCCTAAAAAAATGAACTGCCGCTTCCTGTTTTTGCGGCAGTTCATTTTTTGATTGTTTCGATTGGTTTTAGTGATTAGTTGCTGCTGTCTGTTGATTGTTCGTTGATCGACGTATCAACGGAAAGTTTTACTTCTGCTGTTTTTTCTTCATCGCCACGATAGAAGGTTACAGTGATCGTGTCACCGACTTTGTGTTTGTACAACGCAGATTGTAGATCCGTTGTGGTGCTGACTTCTGTGTCATCGATCTTCGTGATAACGTCATATTGTTGCAATCCTGCTTGTTCTGCTGGTGTTGCATTGTTGACGGAGTAGATCACAACGCCTGAAGTTACGGATGAAGGAACTTTCAAGATTTGTTCTTGTTGTTGTGATGTGATGGAACCTAAATCGATCGTTTGGATCCCTAGTGCAGGGCGGACCACTTTGCCGTCTGCTTCTAGTTGATTGATGATTTCAACGACATCGTTACTTGGGATCGCAAAGCCCATCCCTTCGACACTAACACCTGAAGCAGAGCCAGAGGTGCTGGCGATCTTACTTGAGTTGATCCCAATCACTTGGCCATCAACGTTGATCAGTGGACCACCTGAGTTCCCTGGGTTGATCGCAGCATCCGTTTGGATCGCATTGATGCTGATCGTACCACCGGATTCGTTTTGGCTTGTTACTTGACGATTCAAGGAAGAAACGATCCCTTGTGTCACAGAGTTTGCGTAGTCAGAGCCGAGAGGAGAACCGATCGCGATGGCTGGTTCGCCGACTTTCAAGGCACTTGAATCACCAAATGTTGCGGCAGTCGTCACATGCTCTGAAGAGATTTTCAATACAGCTAAGTCTGTGTAAGCGTCAGTACCGACCAATTCAGCTTTGACTTTCGTACCGTCTGCTAAAACAACTTCTAAACCGTCTTGACCTTCTACGACGTGGTTGTTGGTTACAACATAGGCATCGTCGCCATCGATTTTGTAGATGACCCCACTACCTTCAGAAGAAGCTTCTAAAGCACTGTCGTCGTCGCTTTGGCTATCGCCTTCACTTTGTCCGCCTTGCTGACCAAAGAGGCTGTTCCAGTCGTTGCTTTGACTTTGTTGTAGATTAATGATGGAAACGACAGAATCTTGTACTTTTTCAACTGCCTCAGTGACATCGCTAGTCACATCAAGTTTTACATTGGATACTTGGGTTTGTCCGTTAGAATCTTGGACCCCGCTGTTGGTCGTGGTTTCTGGTGTTGAAGTCAAAGAGGAACCCATTGCCAGATACAGACCGCCGAAGGTCAATAAACCGCCGACCATACCGCCTAAAATCCCAATACCTAATCGTTTTAATAAACCAGGAGAAGTTTTCTTACCTGGTGTGACATATTTTCTTGCCATTACTATTTCCCCCTTAATGAATAATTCGTTATAATCAGTATATTCCTTCTATCTGAGATTAGTCTACTAAGAGATTTTGAAAAAAATATGAAGAAGTTGCGTAAGAATCTGTTTCAAACGATGAAATTTTCTTCGCAAAACCCGTTCATTTTTGAATAAAAATAGCAGGCGAAACTGGGGAGAAGCGAAGGTCTTTTTATCCACAGTGTGTGGACAAACTTGAAAGCTTTGGTTGGGTGGATGAAGAAACCCTTCAAGTGTCGCGGTTTTATAGATAGGATAGAAGAATTTCAAAGAAAGTCAAAGTGTGTAAAAGGTTGTGGATAGCATTGTCCACATTTTCATAAAATAAGGGGATAACGAGGAGGAACCTATGAAAATCAAAATCGTCACGGTAGGAAAACTAAAAGAAAAGTACCTCGTTCAAGGAATCAACGAGTACGCCAAACGATTGGGGGCATACGCAAAGCTTGAGTTTGTCGAAGTACCAGATGAAAAAGCACCAGAAACCTTGAGTGAAGCCCAAATGCTGCAGATCAAAGAAAAAGAAGGGCAGCGCATTTTAGCCAAAATCAAAGACACCGAATATGTCTTTGCCTTAGCGATCGAAGGCACTAACCCCACTAGCGAAGCCTTCGCCAAACAAATCGATCAACTCGGCATCCAAGGAAAAAGCCAACTGACCTTCGTCATTGGCGGCTCCCTAGGCTTGAGTCAAGAAGTCATGACCCGTAGTGATGCCAAAATCTCCTTTGGCAAAATGACCTACCCCCACCAACTCATGAAACTGATCTTATTGGAGCAAATCTATCGCGCGTATCGAATCAATACGGGGGCGCCGTATCATAAGTAATAAGAGTATAATCATCAATTGAAGTATAGCTTTTAAATGTAAGTTGAACTATTTATTTAGCTGTAATCTTATAAAAAACCTAATTTACTGAACTATTGTCAAGGCGTATCATGGGTTACATATTATGGAGGAATCGAAATGAGCAGTGATAACCGAATTGTGGAATTATGTGAAGTGGTTTCTGAGCTGATTGAATTTAGTGATTGGTGTTATGAGGAAAATAATGGCAATTATAATGAAGATCGAGCAAAGCGGAATAAGTTTATTACAGGAAAACGGAAGATCGATAGAAATTCTTCCATTATTATAGATGACTTACACTTTGGATGGAATTACAACCAAAATAATGCTGGAAAAAAACTTTGGCCAAAAGGTTTCCTTAATACTGGTTACAATAATATTTCTTACGATCGCAGTGATGAAAATAATAAAAAATTGGTTTTTAGTGTAAATAAAGAGATCAAAAAAGAGATTTATTTATTGTCAGATAGACCTTTTACTTCTGAGATAAAAGAGATAGTTAAAATATTTTGGAGCTTTATGGACAAGGAAAGATCAAAAACTGTAATGACAAAGAGACAAAAATACCTATTAGAGATATCAGATAGACTGATTAAGACTAAAAATGTAATTTTGCGAGGAGCTCCTGGAACAGGGAAAACCTTTATTGCTAATCAAGTTGCTGCAGATATAGTTTCAAATGGTAAAACTACAGAAATGAATGAATTAAATGAAGATGAAAAAAGTAGAATCGGTTTTGTCCAGTTTCATCCAAGTTACGATTACACTGATTTTGTTGAAGGACTGAGACCCTCAACATCAGAAGATGGTGTTGTAAGTTTTACTTTGAAATCTGGGAGTTTTAAATCATTTATAGAAAAAGCGTTGAAACCTAACACGAGCGATAATCAATCTGATTTTGATGAAGCTTGGGAAAAATTTTTCGACACGGTGACGGAAGCGAGTGCTGATGGTGGTTATAATAAACTTAAAACGTTAACTGGAAAACCCGTTCATAATCTGTTTGCTTACGAAAGAAATGAAATTCAAGGAGTATATCCTGAGAATAGGAATATCTACCTGAATCACGATCAAGTCTACAATGTTTACCGAGGTTTACCTGGAACACCTAAAGGGGGATTTGATACTTACCGCAAAGCTATTGTAAAACATTTAAAAGAAGAATTTGGATTGAGAAACTATATAGAATCAAGAAAGGATTCATTTAATAATCAAAATTATGTTTTCATCATTGATGAAATTAATCGTGGTGAAATCTCTAAAATTTTTGGAGAGCTTTTCTTCTCGATAGATCCTGGATATCGTGGGAATACTGCAGGTGTATATACACAGTATGCAAGTATTCATACAAATCCAGAAGAGAAATTTTACATTCCAGATAATGTATATATAATTGGGACGATGAATGATATAGATCGATCTGTAGATACATTCGATTTTGCTATGCGTCGAAGATTTTCGTTTATAGAAATTACGGCTAAAGAGTCAGCAGATAATATGTTATCTCGTCAAGAAACAAAAGAAATTATGATGCGCTTGAATGAAGCAATTGTAAATAGTGAAATAGGTGGGTTGTCGACAGACTATCAGATTGGTGCTAGCTATTTTTTAGGTATAGATTCTGATGAAGAATCTATTGAAGACTTGTGGCAAACAAAACTTTATCCACTATTAAAAGATTACTACCGAGGCGATTATAAAGCTTCTGATAAAATTGAACATTTGACAAAGATATACTTTGGACTTGGTGATTCTGATGAAAATTAAGATGCTTTATGACAATGAAGTGATCAATGATTCATTGACTGAGCACCCGATTATAAAAAAGCTAATTAATCATGATTTGAAAAGTTTAGATAGACAGAAATTCATTATATTTCCTCAACATATCAATGAATCAAATGATTTAAAAGAAGATAATATGATTTTTCAATCAAGAAATGGAAAAATATGGACATGTAATGTTGTAGGCATTTTTAGTGGTTCTAAGGACGAACTTAGAATTAATTCTAGATTTAGTAATAGAACGATTAATGAAGATTACTTTTTGAGATATATGCTCCAAAAAGTTTTAAATTATAATGTGATTGAGGATTCAATAAGCTCATCAGAGAAAATGTCTTACTATAATATGTTAATTTTTTTATTTCCGTACTATCTAGAAGAAGCGATGAGAAAAGGTGTATACAAAGAATATGTTAAACGGCAATATAATAATACTAATATTAGCGGCACTATAGATGTCGCACGTCACGTGCGTTCAAATATTCCTTTTATTGGAAATGTTGCCTATCGTACAAGGGAATTCAGTTACGACAATAAATTGACCCAGCTTGTACGACACACGATTGAGAAAATTCAAAATGAATATCAATATATACTTAATAATAATGATAGTATAAAAAAATATGTGAGCCTAATAAAGCAAACAACTACTACTTATTCTAAACTAAAACGTTTTGAAGTTCTTCAGTCCAATATTATGCATCCGATCCGACACAGTTACTATGCTGAATACGCGGCTCTCCAGAGACTATGCATTCAAATTCTATCGGAAGAAAAATCTGGTTTTGACAGTGATCACCAGCAGATACACGGTATAATTATAGACATATCATGGTTATGGGAAGAATACATTGGGAAAGTTACAGGTTGGAAACACTATGGGAGAAACAAAGAGTTAGCAACTATAAGTCTATTTCAGAATTCAAGACGATCTCCTCGGTATCCAGATTTTTCTGTTGGAAACTTGCCAATTGATACTAAATATAAAAAGAACCTTGATACTAGGAACGATTACAATCAAATGACAACTTATATTCATATCATGAACAAAGAGAAAAAAGGAAAGATAAGGGGTGGTTTTATACAGCCTACCTCAGATGTTAATCCTGAAAAACATGGTTATAAAAAGTTGGGGATTTTGTGTGGTTTTGGCGGAGAAATGTTTACTTATAAGTTCTTTATACCTCAAGAAGCTTCAAGCTATTCTGAATTTTTAAATAGAATAAGAATTGTAGAAGAAGAGCTTAAGAAGGAATTTATATGAACAAGTGAAAACGGACTTTTATTTAGAAGGTAATTGAAGACCTTTATGTTGATGGATGATACAAAAGGAAAAAACATTATCACAATTATCCACCGGTACTACCGGTAAAAAGGAGCAACAATCATGCGAAATATCAAATTAACGATTGAATATGACGGCAAGCGCTACTTAGGGTGGCAACGACTAGGAGATTCTGAAAAAACGATCCAAGAAAAAGTTGAAGGGGTCATCAAATTATTGACGGGAGAAGAAATTGAGATCGTGGGTTCTGGTAGAACCGATGCGGGCACGCATGCTCGAGGACAAGTGGCAAATTTCAAGACGACCCATCAAATGAGTTTGCCAGAGATGCAGCAGTTCTTTAACCGCTATTTGCCGCAAGACATTGTTGTCAACAAGATTGAAGAAGTGCCTGAACGATTCCATGCACGCTATCACGCTAAAGGCAAGCAATACAGCTATTATGTTTGGAACAACGCGATCCCATCGGTCTTTGCTCGCAATACCAGTTTTCATTGCCCGCAGCCCCTTGATTTGGAAAAAATGCAGCAAGCGGCTGAGAAGTTGATCGGCACCCATGATTTTATTGGCTTTTCTGCGTTGAAAAAATCAAAAAAATCAACGGTGCGCACAATCGATAAAATCACTATCACACCAGAAGGCGACCTATTGCGGTTTACCTTCAAAGGCAACGGCTTTTTGCATAAAATGGTCCGAATCTTGACAGGCACACTGATTGCCATTGGCGATGGCACGCTACCGCCAGAAGTGATCGATCAAGTGTTAGCCGATAAAGTACGACAAGCAGCTGGTGAAACAGTGCCTTCTCATGGCTTATTTCTAGATGAGGTGTATTATTAAAAGAAACATGGTAATGGCTATTTAAGGAAAGGAGATCATCTATTGATCACATTAAAATCCCCACGAGAGATCGAACAAATGAAAACTTCTGGTCGTATCTTGGCAAGTATTCACGAGCAGCTACGGGAAAAAATCGTTCCCGGTATCACCACGAACCAAATCAACGCCTTTGTCCATCAACAGATAGAAGCTGCAGGGGCAACAGCCGCGCAAATCGGGTTTGAAGGCTATGAATTTGCGACGTGTATCAGTGTCAATGAAGAGATTTGTCATGGTTTCCCTTCAGAATATGTTTTAGATTCAGGCGATGTCGTCAAAGTCGATTTTTGTGTCGATTACAAAGGAGCAATCTCTGACAGCTGTTGGACATATGCTGTAGGAGAGATTTCGCCAGAACATCAAGCGCTGATGGAAGTAACGAAAGAAGCCTTGATGAGAGGCATCGAGCAAGCACAGGTTGGCAACCGAGTCGGCGATATTGGTTATGCGATCCAAAGCTTCGCTGAAGAAAAAGGTTATGGTGTTGTGCGCGACTTTATTGCTCACGGCATTGGCCCAACCATTCATGAAGAACCATTCTTTCCTCATTTCGGGTTACCTGGCAAAGGAATTCGTTTGAAAGAGGGCATGACGATCACCATCGAACCGATGATCACGACCGGCACTTGGCGCATGAAGATGGACCCAAACGGCTGGACAGCACGCACGATTGATGGGAGCTATTGTGCCCAATATGAACATTCGATCGCCATCACCAAAGAAGGTCCAGTCATCATGACGTTGCAAAAGGAAGAAACGCCAACATCACTTAATGTCTTTGAAAAATAACTGTGTGGAACTTCCGTAACATGAGAATTTCCTACTTCTCTTAAAGGGCATACCTAACTGATGGTACGCCCTTTCGAACTGTGCTTTTTTCAAAAAGACTCATAAAAGAACTCAGTAATCAACGAGTGCTTGTCTATTCATATTGGTATTTTTGATGGAGTCGTTCATATAGTATATCGTGTCCTTAGTTGTTTTGGGGTGATTTAAACAAACTAGAGAATGATCTTTTTTCTACTTAAAATGAAAATGAGATTGGAGAGTCAATTCTGATTCATCAGTCCCATAAATTATAGCGCCTTTTTTATAGATTAAGAAAAGAGGGGCAGAAACTTAAAATTTTGATCTCTATTTTATTAATATTTTCATAGATTATTAGTACTAGCGATCTATGAAAATATATTAACTTAAGTTTACAAATAATAATACTTTATATGTCAAATTTCAATAAAGCATAAAAAGACTAGCCATATAGAGCTAGTCTTTTTTATATCTTATTTCTTGTAACCTTTTCTACTTTTAAATGATAAACCTAACAGACTTAGACTAGCCAAAACAAAACCAATGATTCGTAAACTTTCTTGAAAAGTAAAAGAGTCGGTGTCTCCTGTTTTAGGCATCATTGCTAGGCTTGAAGATTTTAAGAGTGTGGATTTCACGTCATGCCTTGAAGACCTAGTAGGCAGGGGAATCGTCTCTCTATTTACCTGATTTTCTTTTTTTGTTAAAGATTGCGCTGTTTGTTTACTTTCAGATTTCATGAGCGCTGTTTTGAATTGGATTGTTTTAATTGTTTGCTTTTCTTCAGAAGTCTTAGGGACAGGTCGGCTTGTTTTCTGTTCACTTAGTTGTTCCAATTTCATAATTACTGGTTTTTCAATAATTGGTACTCTACTAGCTTGAATAAACTGTTTATGATCAAAAGGGTTTAAATTTTTAGGGATATCTCCATCGATAAGTGATGGCTGTTTTTCGACTAGTACATTAGTTGCAGGAGTAATCTTTTCTGTATTTGTAGAGAATGTATTATCAATTATAGTAGTCGCAAAAGTATTGATTGCTTGCATAGAAAAATTAAAAGTATTCATTTGTGGAAATTTTTTAATAGGAACATTTATTGTCATTTCTACTGGTTGGCTAGGTATCATACTAGGTACTTCTTTTAGCTGTTTATTTATTGGATCCTCGTATTTTTTATTCGGTACTTTTTGCTCAGAGACAGGTTTAACTGGTGCGATATACTCGGCTTTTGTAGGAACAGCAGGAGTAGCAGGAACCAATTGAACCGGTGTATTCGGCTGCAAATCAGGCACGTTTATCACAGGAGTTGCAGGAACAGCTGGCGTATTCGGTACTTTTTGCTCAGAGACAGGTTTAACCGGTGCGATATACTCGGCTTTTGTAGGAACAGCAGGAGTAGCAGGAACCAATTGCACAGGCGTATTCGGCTGCAAATCAGGGACGTTTATCACAGGAGTTGCAGGAACAGCTGGCGTATTCGGTACTTTTTGCTCAGAGACAGGTTTAACCGGTGCGATATACTCAGCTTTTGTAGGAACAGCAGGAGTAGCAGGAACCAATTGAACCGATGCATTCGGCTGCAAATCAGGGACATTTATCACAGGAGTAGCAGGTACAAAGGGCGTATTTGGTACTTTTTGCTCAGAGACAGGTTTAACTGGTGCGATATACTCGGCTTTTGTAGGAACAGCAGGAGTAGCAGGAACCAATTGCACAGGCGTATTCGGCTGCAAATCAGGCACGTTTATCACAGGAGTAGCAGGAACAGCTGGCGTATTCGATACTTTTTGCTCAGAGACAGGTTTAACTGGTGCGATATACTCGGCTTTTGTAGGAACAGCAGGAGTAGCAGGAACCAATTGCACAGGCGTATTCGGCTGCAAATCAGGCACGTTTATCACAGGAGTTGCAGGAACAGCTGGCGTATTCGGTACTTTTTGCTCAGAGACAGGTTTAACCGGTGCGATATACTCGGCTTTTGTAGGAACAGCAGGAGTAGCAGGAACCAATTGAACCGATGCATTCGGCTGCAAATCAGGGACATTTATCACAGGAGTAGCAGGAACAGCTGGCGTATTCGATACTTTTTGCTCAGAGATAGGTTTAGCTGGTGCGATATACTCGGCTTTTGTAGGTACCGATGGTGCAGATGGGGTTTCTTGCTTAATAATCGACGGTGTTTGATTAGGTTCAGCAGGCGTTAAAGACTGCTCAGGTTTTTGCTGACCGGGAGTATTCGGTGGTGTAATGATACCGTTATCCCCTGAAGTTTGGTTATACCATACATTATTATCATTAACCCAAGTTTCACCATTTTCACTGGTGGCTTTTTTTTGTGTTTGATCAGTTGTTACATCAACGCCATTGATGGAGTCTGCATTGGCTTGAGCCTCAGTCGCGATTACGGTAGTTATGCTAGCTAATATGATTGATGTGGCAATGATTTGTTTTTTCATGATTAAAATTTCTCCTCAAATTCGATTTGTGATTGGTTTTTCTCGTAGAAATACAAGTATCTTGTCTAAGAACTTAGAATAAGATAGTCAATCCACGGCAAAATAAAAGACAAATCTCCATGAACACCAGTGAAAATGGAAGTAAATACTGAATGGTATTTAAATTCAATGAATTATTTCATGAAAATTTCTTGATTCTGTCTGACAAAACTTATCATATAAGGTTTTGGCTTATTCTACATAGAAGGTCTTAAATTTAGTACCTCAATGATAATTATGGTGAGTGCTATTATATTATTTATTGAAATTCTTGTTCTAAAACAGCCCATTGTTTCTTCTTTTGTTTCTAGTAATCATATTCTTACTTGTATTCAAAGATAATAAGGACAAAATGGTTAATTAATTTTTCTGAATATGTGTGTACATAAAGATGATTAATATCTCTTTTGTAACTCAATTCCATGAATAACAATAAACTTCCAAAGTCATATGTTTTTTTATAAGTCCTAAATTAAAGACTTTTTTTTCTTTGACCAAATTCAAGAGGTAAAATAAATGGAAATTCGCAGACTGCTTTTAAAATGACAAGTAGAAGAGGAAACATTTTGAATAAACGAATAGGTATTGTGCGGATCTCTTAGAATAAATTTGAAAGGAGATAACAAGTGACAATAAAATCAGCTAACGAATATTTCTTATTTTTCGATGATTTTTTCGAAAAATATAACTATCCATTAATTAACGAGTACTATATAACGACAAAAGAAAATTTCATTAAATTGATTCAGAATATTTCTACCAAAAATGCGTTTGCAACCATCAAAGAATTGGTACGAATCGATGCTAAGTTGCAAATTTTATCTAGTTTAATTGATGACAATATTTTCAAATTATCTGAAACTGAAATAATAAGATTGGCAGAAATAGATAGCGGAACTTACTATGAAGAAATATTCAGGATGGATGGAATGACAAATATTAGTAAGATTCACTCACTTATACTTCTATAAAATAAATGACTTCAGGAGACTGTTCAAAGTGAATTTTATTCAGATAATATAAAATTTTAATATGCGATTTAAATATATATTTACAATAAAAAGACAGGACAGAACTTTACTCTCCTGACCTGACATTTTTATTTATGACGGGTTGCTTTTTTATTATTTATCTCAAAGTTTATTATCTATTGAGCATAATACTTTGAATAAACCTATTTAATGTTAGGGTCCATGATTTACAGTTTGATATTAGAAGAACTAAACAAATTTATGAATTACCTTGATTCACTTTTTCTGTTTGATTCTTATTGGCGTCATCGACAGCTTTTGCTGCATCATCGCTACCTTTTAATGCTTCTACACTATCTTTATTACTGTCAGGAAGCACATTGTGCTCAGACAGGATACTATCAACTGCAGTTTTAAGGGCGCCTAGTTGTTCATCTTTTGCAGCTGCTACGGCACTTCCTTTATCTTCAGCAGTTTTTTTATCAAGAGCTGCACTGGCTTGCGCTTCTGTGACAGCGTTATTGGCATTTGTAAGTTGTGTTCTTAAATCAGTAATTGTGTTATTTGCCGTTTCGAGATTATTTTCGACAGCTTTCTTCTCATTCTCAGCTTTTATTTTATCAGCTTCTGCTTTTGCTTTATCTACTAACGCTGTTGCCAAGTCTGTCTTAGTGCCGCTTAAAGTTCGGGATAAGGCATGAACACCTTGGTAGATAGCTTCTGTAGTTGCCGTGGAGTCACGATAAAGTGCAGTGCTGGCTGCAAATGTTGTAACACTCCCGAATATTGTACAAAGTAAGCCAGTGGCTATTAAAGATTTTGATAATTGCTTTTTTTTCATGTTCTAAATTCTCCATTTATTTATTTTGTTGCAAAATCTATTTTAGGTTATTTTAGGTTCAAATTACCTAAAAAGACAGATATTTCATACTTCAAAAAAGTAAAATATAGGTATATATAATATAAATAATGATTTATCTATATGATCGTATGTTTCATTTTTAGCAAGCACGATATTGCTGGGAAAATTAGTTGTCCTTGGTATAGTATCAGTCTTTCTCAATCTTCCTGGTATTCAATATGAATATGTTATAATTAAAATACAAAACTTTACAAAATTTTGTATGAAACAGAAAATTAGTATGTATATTTATTTTTCCCGAGAAGGCTACCATGTTTGAATAGTTTTAAAATAATAATCAGATAAAAATAAGGAGGTTGGGTAAATATGAAAAAACAATCAGCTAATTTCTTGTTATTGACTACTATAGGAATTGCTTTGATTTATCAAATTTTATCTTTTATAAATTTTCCCGAGCTACTTCATGTCGTTTTTGGAACGGTTTGGAATTTAGTATTTGCCTTTATTGCCGGGTATTGTTTATTAAGAAAGGACTTTCTAAATCAGTTCAAGCACTTCAACTTTAAATCATTCGCCTGGGGATTACCTCTTGTTTTGTTTTCTGGAATGCTTTTTTCATTCCTCTATTCATTAATTTTTGGGCAACCTACGCCGAATGCGATTAATGATACACTTTCAGTAAAAATGATTTTGTTTCAAGTGCCCTTTATGCTGATGGGAGAAGAACTATTAAGTACAAATATCCTAATCGCTCTTCAGAAAAAAGGCCTTTCTTTTTTCTGGTCAACAATTATCTGCAGCATTCTTTTTGCATTCTGGCACATTCCTGCGTATGGATTTCACCCTATACAATTAATATTCACCCTAGCACCGGCTAGGTTAGCACTAAACTATGTATGGAAGAAATCATCTAGTGTTTGGGTGAGTTGGATCTGTCATTTTATCTATGACTCGCTAGGCTTTATTATCTTTTTTCTCAAATAGTGTTTTTTTAATTCCTATATTGATATATAGACGAATAAGAGAATTAGCAAGAACTTGCTAGTTCTCTTTTTTTCTATTTATATAAAGAACCTTATTGTTCAATACATGACTCGTAATAGTTATAAAAAAATTATTGTTTCGAATTTTTCGGTCTCATATTTCATACCTGATGATCCAAAAAAAGAAAGATTACTATAATAAGAAATGTAAGAAGTTTTTTAATACAATCTTATGATAGGAGGATAATAAATGTATGGAGAAACGTTAAGGAAAATTCGTCTGAAAAAAGGGTTAACTCAAAAAGAAGTGTATGAAAACATCATATCAAAATCATATGCAGTAGAATTCGAAAAAGGAAAGCATCAAATTTCTACTTATATATTGCTTGAAATTTTACAGAATCTATCTATAGAAATAGACGAATTTTTATTTATTGCTAATAACTATAATATGAACGAAAAAACGTATTATGATTATACGTACAGTAAGTTAGCCAACAAGCATGATATTGAAGGTCTAGAAGATTTATTAAAAACATTAAAAAGTAGGGAAGGTAGATTAAATGATATTAGAATAGCTGAAGTAAGGTCTCGTCTCCGAATTTTACGAAATTTCAGAGACAATGGTGTTTATGATACAAATGTGATTTTACAAGAAGATAGACAGACTATTTTAACCTACCTAATTGAGAGGGAAAGTTGGACACTTCAAGAAATTAAGCTTTTCGCTAATACGATAGATTTGTTAGACAATGAATCAATATTTATTCTTTTTAAAAGAGTTTCTCGTGTGCTTGAATATTATGCCGATCTAGAGAAGGGGAAAGAAATATATTGCGCATTGATTATAAATTTATTGGAATATACATTTAAGAAAAAGCAATACGACTATACAGAAATATTACTTATCCAATTGGATCTTTTATCATCCAACTATAAAGAGTTTTTTTTTAGAACCGTTTATAATTTTTTTGAGGGACTCTTGGTAATGAAAAAACTTGATCAAGAAAAGGGAAGAGCTATTGCAGAAAATATGTTAGATATTATGAAAAAATTAAACCAAGAACCACTAGCGAAGTTGTACGCCCTTTTATTGATTTAACGGATTTTTTCATAGATGATAATAAATCCATTACTTGTTAAACTGAACCAATCATTTAAATAAATTAAAAAGCAGGAGGAATATAAAATGAAACAATTTGGCAGTTCAATTTTCTTTTTTTTATTAGCAGTAGTGCTCTTTATGGTTAGTAACTTGGTAGGGTCGCATCTGGACTCAAGAGGATTTGTTGTAGAGCCAGCATTCTTTTGTATACCACTAGGATATTTATCAATCTTTATTTCAATTTCTATAACTACTACTAAGCTATTAATAAATAAATTAAAGACTAAATGATACAGATGAGATGTTTTTCACGATTAGGACTTCTTGTTTTTAATCTAAACGAAAGAAAAAGAGGAGCGAATGAGATGTATCCAAGTCATTCACTCCTCTTTTTCTTTCATCTTATAGGTTAAGTCACTATAATGATCAGAAAACAAATTGTATAATAAGATCAAATATTATTTTAAAGAAATTTAATGAATAATATGCTAGCATACATATTTCTTTGTTGATATGGATGAGAGAATCTTGAATGTGAGAGGAGTACTATATGTACGGAGAAACTATAAGGGAAATAAGATTAAAAAAAGGATTTAGCCAGAAAGATGTATATGGAAATATTATATCTAAATCATATGCTATTGAATTTGAAAAAGGAAAACATCAAATATCAGCCAATATACTGATGCAAATATTAGACAATATTTCTATGGACATTGATGAATTTATGTTTATTTCTAATGGATACCAATTAAATGAACAGAATAACTATAATTATATTTATAATAAACTGGCGAACAATCAAGATATCAAAGGACTCAAACATCTTTTAGAAGATCTGCAAGTAAAATCCGGCAAGTTAAATGGAATTAGAATTGCTGAGGTCAGATCTCGGATACGTCTCTTAGAATATTTTGAAGAGTATGGGGAATATAATACCAAAGTAGTTTTAGAAGCTGATAGACATACCATTTTAACCTATCTGATCGATGTGGAAAGTTGGTCTCTGCAAGAAATTCAACTATTTACGAATACACTCGAATTTTTAGATAGTGAAATTATTCTAGTTTTTTTTAAAAGAGTTTCAAAATTGATGGAACGTTATGTGAAACTTGAAAAAGGAAGAGAAATATATTGTGTTTTGTTGATCAACCTAATTGAATATACATTTAAAAGGCAGCAGTATGACTATACAGAAGTATTATTAACACAGCTCGATTTACTATCAACCGATTATAAAGAATTTTTTCACCGAACGGTATATAAGTTTTTTAGCGGGTTACTATTAATAAAAAGAGGGCCTGAGCAAGAGGGAAGAGATCTTACACAAAAAATGCTTCAGATAATGAGAGATTTAAATCAAGACTCTTTAGCTGAGCTTTATTCACAATTAGTTTCATAATTATATAGGGCATGTAGTTTTCGATTGTGCATCTATTTAAAAGTAGATATTAAGACTTAAATTAGAAAGCTATTTAAGTTTTAAAATACTATGGTTTATTTTTCATTCTAAATATGTTTACTAATTTGAATTAGATGGTCAAATTAGATGAATTTGCCCAAATAGGAAGCTGAAGGTATTTAAAGAGAATTATGATTTATATTAATTAAAGGGATAATAACTATAAACATAGTTGTCAATAACTTATTTGGGGAATGAATATTTATATAGAAATTGTTGGGAAGTCCATTATATCGGACTTTTTTTATTTTCTTCTTAAATAGCCTTATTATAAGATTTACATTGTAAGGAAAGAGGAAATCAAATGGAAGAATTAACATATAAAACATACCGATGCGGATCCCTTAAGTTCAAAAGCCCAATCGATCAGAAACGTCAGAAAGAAATTGAGAGAAAATGTAATCGACAAGAGGTTCAAAAGTTAGCACAGATACTCTTGAAGCAAGAGTTATTATTAATAGGAAATTAATCTATGAAAAAATCAACTCTTTCATCTGTGATTGTATCTGGTATAACTTGCGCATTGGTAATTTTATTTGGCTATGTCTTGGCAAAATCGGAGCACCCAATAAATCGGTTTGTCGAGGCGATGAAGGAACCAACGTTTATGGAGTCTATTGGGAGTACCGAACAATCAGGAAGGAGCACAAGCGAAACTATGGCGCCATCTACATCGGAGCCGCAATGGTATAACCAAGCAGAAAGTTTGATATCGGATTTTCATGAACGGATGACTTTGGCACAAAACCAAAACACTACTTTCAATATTGGCGCCACTGTCGACGAGTTAGAACATGCTATTCAACTGATGGCACGGTCTAATCAAGATAGTGGCATGTTATTAATCTATTCTAGGTAAATATTATATGACCACGGCTACCCTACAGATAATCCAAATTTTGTTGAAGACTTAATAACAAGAGCATTTCATAGTGCTGGGTGGCAAGTTGCGCCTAATGAAGAAGGTTTCACCGAATCAAGCAACTAATCATAGTATGATATTATACAATTTTGATTTTTAAGAATGCGACAGAGTCTAATTTATGTATTTTGTTCTTGTTGTGAGATAATATTGGTACAATATTATTGAGGATCAGAAACTTAATAATTTTTGATCCTTTTTCTATTCTTCATTTCAAAATTCCTTTAGTAGCTCAATTAGTTAGGATAGAAAGATCCTAATTTAGGACAGCAGAGTAAACTTTTAAGAACAATTCTTTTTAAATGAATTTAGGTGCTTCGACAAAAGGATAATTATGTATATACTCCGTCGTGATATATCTTATACTATGTATATATAGAAAGAGGTGTCGCGCATGGAAATGTTACCTATAAAAAAATGGGGCAATAGTAACGGTCTTAGATTGCCAAAGTACATTATGGAGTATCTTGGCATTCATACTGATGACAAAGTGAAGATAATACAAGAAGAAGTAAACGGGCATAAGCGACTAATCATCGAAGCGGCAAATTCAGAAAACGAGTTAACGATTGAAAAGTTATTTGAAAATTACACTGCTGAGAGAAATCAGGAGGAAATTCAACATTTAGGTGAAGCAATAGGAAATGAAAAATGGTAAGAAAACCTAGATAAGGTGATATTTTGTTGTTGGATACAGCTCCTCGTTCTGGACATGAACAAACGGAAAAAAGGCCCTATATTGTTTTAAGTCATGACATGATTGCAGATTATAGTAACGTTGCCACCATTGCTCCGATTTCTAGTACAAGTAGAAACTATTCGTTATACGTAAGTATTGATCCAGATTATGGCATGAAAACAACAGGAAAAGTATTGCTAGATCAATTAACGACAATTGATTATGAGGCCAGAGCGTGTGTTTTTTTGGAAAAAGCGCATGAGAGATTGGTTGAGGAGTTATTGATGAAAGTTAGAACAATATTTCAAAAAGTAAGTAAATAAAAACAACATGATCATCTTATCTATGTTGACCATGCTGTTTTCTTTTATTCTATAGACAGTGTGTCCGTAAACTTATACTCCTTTGTAATCTTTGAGATAGCAACGCCATTCTCAAAATCCTGAACGATTTATACGCTAACCTATACAAAAGCCAAAAACGTTCGAGACATTCTCTCGAACGTTTTTTGGGCATCAAATTGGGCGAATCGGCGAAACTATGGTACAGTGCAACCAAACAAGGAGTGAGAGCCGCTCCTTCATGAGACAAAGGGGCAATGGTGATGAAGCAAACAACGATGGCGTGGCTGTCAGAAATCTATAATTTGATCTTGCATCCTGGCACGAGACAGTGGGAACGAGAACAACTGGTGCAAGCAAAAAATACACTGGAAACTCAGCTGGCGACCAAACAAAAAGCAGGCAAACACGAAAAGGAATCGTTAAATAGCCTTGAAGACCAACAGACCAGACGGGTTTTGGAAAAACTAGAAGCGTCGTTGCGTCCTTTGGCACTGAGAAACAATCTGACCCCGAATGTCGCCGAGTTTTATCAAACAATCAGCCAGCCAGCACCGAAAAAGGCAAGGAATGAAGAAACAAGCAAAGCCCAACCAGCAGAAGTTTCCGTGGAGCCGACCGAAACAGGTGGAAAAGCACAAGAAGTGGCTATTTTTGCTGGCGGCTGCTTTTGGTGTATGGTAGAGCCTTTTGAAGACCAGCCGGGCATTCTTTCCGTTTTGTCGGGGTATACTGGGGGAACAGTCCCGAATCCGACGTATGATCAAGTACTAAGTGGAACAACAGGGCATGTCGAAGCAGTAGAGATCATTTTTGATCCCAAAATCATCACCTATCAGGACTTGTTACAGTTGTATTGGCAAGTGACAGACCCGACAGATGCTTTCGGACAATTTCAAGATCGCGGCAATTTTTATCGTCCAATCATTTTCTGTACGACTGCTGAGCAAGAAGTGCTTGCGCAACGAGCCAAAAAGGAACTAGCACAATCTGGTTATTATCAGCAACCCATCGTGACCGAGATCCGCATGGCTGCACCCTTTTGGCCAGCGGAAAACTACCATCAAGAATTTTACAAGAAGCAGCCCAAGCGCTACCAGCGGATCAAGCGAGCGCGCAAGCAACTGATGCTTTTTTATAAACTGAAACGCTGGACAAACCGAGGGGAAAAACGATCATAGGCAGAAGATACATCAAAAAAAGCGGGGCTCCGAGAAAAGACCAGAGGATCAAATGAAGGCTCTTTTCTCCACAAGCCGCGCTTTTTTCTGCGCGTTTAGCCAATTGGATAAAAAACGTAGATTTATTTTAGAATAATGTCCAAAGAAAGCGTTAACAACAAGAATTATAATAGAGAAAGAAAAAGTGGCGAAAAAGGTCGAAAAAGCAGGTGTCTTTTGCTTGATTCCTTTCTTCGAGGAAAGAAGGTGGGAAACACCAGAGAATAATCAGCGGAAAAATCAATCAGCAACACCCCATAGCAACACAACATTTATTATATGAAGATTCATATAAGTTAGGAGAAATGTGATGAAAAAAAAGGGAACGTTCGTCTCACTGTTTATGGCTCTCATTCTTTTTATCTTTTCAGAAAGAACAGTGTTTGCGGCAGAAGCGATCAATGAGATCGTTGCACCAACTGGAGTCAAAGCATTTTTAGTACTGATTCCGTTAGTGTTAGTACTGGTTTTACTCTTTAAAAAAGTAGATATGATCATTGCTGGCTTGATTGCTGGGATATTGGCGATGATTATTGGCGGGATCAGTTTAGCTGAAGCCAATTCGCAACTGTTGGAAGCTATTCCGACGATGTTAAGTATTACGGTGCCAATCATCAATTCCGCTGTAGCGATGGCGGTCTTCAAAGCCGGTAGTTATACGGCAGCCTTAACCTTAGCCAAAAGAGGGACCAAAGGAAAAGTGGAATATGTGGCTGGTTTTATTGTCATCTTATTGGCAGCAGCGACTTATATGTCTGGGATCGGCGGCGGGAGTGCAATGGTGATCGCACCGTTAGCATTTGCGGCAGTTGGGGTGGTACCCGAATTGATCGCAGCGATGTCGTTGGCAGCAGCGGTCTCCTTTACGACTTCTCCTGCCTCTTTGGAATCTAGTATCGTGTCTGAACTAGGCGGCTTTAGTGTCGCTTCTTATGTCGATCAAATGCGCCCATTTTGGTTGTTATTCGTTGGTTTGGCGATTTTATTGGCATTCTTCGGGACCAAGCGTCGTCATCTGGGCTTCAAAGAATCAGCCAATCAAGAGTATGAGAACAAAAGCAATGGCGAGTTGTTCAAAACGACACTGCCTGCGATCTTCTTGCTTTTTGCGGTCATCTTTGGTCCGTTGATCAATGACCTGATCGGCTTTGTCCTCTTTACACCGCTAGTTTATATGGTGGTCACGTTGGCGTTGATTTTTGTTTGTACCGACTTTTCGATGAATCAATCGGTGGAAGCGATGGTGGACGGATCCACGTATATTTTGACCCGCTTGTTCCAAGTGGGGATCTTTTTAGCCTTCATCAACGTAATCGCTGAAACTGGGACGTTTGCTGTAATTGCAGGTGCGGCACAAAATGCCCCCGCAGCGATCGTCGTTCCCGTGGCGATCTTGACGGGTGTCTTGATTGGGATTCCCGCAGGTGCCTATGTCGGCTCCGTTTTAACATTAGTGCTACCAGTTGCCGTTTCATTAGGCTTCCCAGTCTTAGCTCTTGGCTTTGTAACGATGGGGGTTGGCCTCGGCAGTCAAATGAGTTTCGTCAACATTACGATGCAAGCTTTATCTTCTGGTTTCCAAATTCCGATTCTGGCTGTAGTCAAAGGAAACGTGAAGTGGTTGAGTTTAGCAGCCGTATTATTATTAGTCATCGGCTTAGTGTTTGGCTGATGGATAGGAGGAAAACATGGATTTATTGATCAAGCAAGCACGTCTTGAAGACGATGCAGTATTAGTAGACATTGCAATTTCAGAAGGAAAAATCACCGCAGTTGCACCCAACATTGAAGAATCAGCAGCAACAACGATTGAGGCGAAAGGCAAAGTGGTGATCCCTGGATTGATCGAAAGCCATATCCACTTAGACAAAGCCTTGATCGCCGATCGTGAGCCCAATAATTCAGGTACATTGCAAGAAGCGATCCAAGTTACGGCAAAACTGAAACCGACCTTTACCGAAGAAGACATTTACGATCGGGCGAAACGCGCATTAGAAATGCTGATCGTACATGGCACGACTGCTGTGCGCACCCATGCCGAATTTGATCCAGCACAAGGCTTCACTGGATTTGACACCATCATGCGCTTAAAAGAAGAATACCGCGACTTGATCGATATTCAGGTCGTTGCCTTTCCGCAAGAAGGGATTTTTAAAGCTCCAGGGACGGATAAAATGATGATCGAAGCGATGGAAAAAGGCGCCGATGTCGTTGGCGGCATTCCTTACAATGATGCGCCAGCCAATGAACACATCGACTTGATCTTTGAGATCGCCAAACAATTTGACAAAGACATTGACTTGCATCAGGATTTTGCTGACGAAGCAGACGATACATCGATCGTCTACCTGTGTGAAAAAACCATCGCAGAAGGCTACCAAGGTCGGGTATCTGTAGGACATTTGACTGCGCTGCACGCCATGGAACCGGATCAGCTGGCAGAAGTTATCGATTTGATGGTCAAAGCCCAAATCAATGTGATGCCGTTGCCTGCGACCGACTTACACTTAGGTGCTAGAAACGATGCCTACAACGTTCGTCGTGCCGTGACGCCGATTCGCAAATTACGTGATGCCGGTGTGAATATCTGCTTAGGCAGCAACAATATTCGTAACGCCTTTACGCCATATGGCAACGGTGATTTGATTCAAATCGCTATGTTGGCTGTGCCAGTGGCACACTTAGGCGGCGCCGATGACCTGCCGACGGTCTTGCCAATGATTACGACCAATACCGCCAAAGCATTAAATATCAAAGACTATGGGATCGCTGTTGGCAACCGCGCAGATTTGATTCTTTTAGATACCCAGAGAAAAGCCGATGTGCTGATCGATATTCCTGAACGTTTAGTGGTCATCAAAAATGGCCGTGTCACTGTGGAAGTAAAAAAAGAAGTGACGATCCACCGTTAACAACAGATCGTGTTTTCTCAAGTAGTACGATTTATTCGTGCTACTTTTTTTGTAGTAATATAGTCGAGATAAAAAAATCATTTTCTAGTCATTTGTTCTTTTTTCATCTATGATAGAAAGAAAACCGCTATCACGGAGAGTTCGTTTAAGAAAATCCTGTCAAAACTGTTTGACAACGCCATGATATCAATGGATTTGAGCAGAAACCACAGCAGGTCTGCGTTAAGGTAGAAGAAGGAGGCCAAGATGACGATTGGGGAAGCACTAAAGAACCATCGAGTCACACAGCAAATGAGCCAAGAAGAAGTAGCAAAAAAAATTTTAGTGACCCGCACATCGATCTCAAATTGGGAAACCGGCAAGACGGTACCAGACAGTTTGAATTTATTGAAACTGAGTACCCTTTATGGGTGCAGTGTCGATGAGCTATTAAAAAAGGAGCGAGCAGGAATGAAAAAGAACTTTCGTACGATGACCTATGGTGCTGGATTGAAAGACGGAACGATGCGTTTGAAAATCGAGACTGATGCCAGCAAGTTTTTCCCACGAGGGGTTGAAGTCAAAGCATCCGTCGATTTAGAAACAGGAGAAGTGACCTTTTTTGTCGAGCAAGAGGATTTGAAAAAGCTGAAAGCAGCCACCGACGAAAAATAATTTTTTTATACAGATTTTTGCTAAATTTTGCTTGGACAAGAGAAAAAAAGTGATGGATAAAAAAACACGAGCCTACCTGCATCGTGTTTTTTTATGTGGGATGAAAGAGGACTGAGGCAATCGATGGCAGCTGATGCTGTTTTTTCTTATCTGCTATTTTCAAAGTTTGTAACGTTTAAGGGAAAGCGAAAAGATGTAAATGGATATATACAATATATAGTGAATAGATCGATTTTTATCTAAATAAAGCACAATATGTAGTATTTACTTTTTTAATAGATTGTGTAAAATAGCAGGTGTAGTGAAGAAGGAGCTGTTGTTTTTGAGAGTAACTGTATTTTGCGGTACCCGTTTAGAAAATGAGGAAAAGTTGGCAAAGACCGCTCGTGCCATCGGCAATGCCTTAGCAAAAAATCACATCGAGTTGATTTATTGCGCCCCTTTGGCTGGCTTGATGAGGGAGATCGTTAATGGGGTCTTTGAAAAAGAAGGCGCAGTGACGGGGATCTATCCATCAGGTTCCTTTGCAGAAGATTTGCCGTCAATCGTCACTGGATCAAGCACATACACCGAGTTCTATACGGATACGAGGGAGGAGCAAACACAACAATTGCTGGAAATGAGCGATGCCTACCTTGTATTACCTGGTGGATTTGGTACACTAGAGGAGTTGTCATCAATATGCTCTTTTATGACTCTTGGGAAATTGCCAGTCAAGCCAATCGGTGTGTTGATGAACGAAGTCTTGAAGGATGGACTGAAGCCACTGCTAAAAATGTTTGAAGCTTCCAGCTTTGCTTGGGCTGAACTGCCGGAAACGCTCTTTTTCCTATCTGACGTTGAGTCGTTGATCCAACGATTGGCGGCGAAGGGGTCAGGAAAGGAGTGCTTGGCAGGATGAAGCATGTCTATTTAGCTGGACCGTTTTTTCAAACGAACAAGTCGCACGACTCAAACAGGTAGAACGCAGTTTAGCTGAAAACCCACAGCCTTTGGCGGTCTATTCGCCGCGCCTGTATCAAGAAGGTTCATCTGAACCCAATACACCGGAATGGGCGAGAGAAATTTTTGAAAAAGACGTGCTGGAATTGACACGAGCCGACGTCGTCGTTGCCGTTTTGGATTACCATGAAGGAATCACTGATCCGGGAACAGCCTTTGAAATCGGCGCAGCACACGTACTAAATAAACCAGTGATCGCTTTTCAGGAAAAAGCCGCGGCGGTCAATCTGATGTTGACGGAGTCGGTACAAGCGTATTTGACTGATTTGACGGCACTAAGAGCGTACGATTTTGAAGAGATGGCGCACCGAGCATTTGTCGGTGACTATATTTAATAAAGGATGGATGAATGTGTTATTAATCGCAGGTACGATCGGGGCAGGAAAAAGCAGTTTGACTGATTTTTTATCGAAGGAAATGGCGTCGAAGCCTTTTTATGAAAACGTGGAGGACAACGATGTTCTGCCATTGTTTTATTCCAATCCAGAACGATACGCCTTTTTATTGCAGATTTTTTTCTTAAACAAAAGTTTTTTAGGGATGCGAGAAGCTTTGTCGAATGATGACAATGTCATTGATCGCTCCATCTATGAGGACAGTTTGATGTTTCATCTAAATGCGGATCTAGGTCGAATCGCACCGATGGAGGTCGAACAATACGATAACCTGTTGAATACGATGTTGCGGGAATTGGAAGAATCAGCGCCATTGAAACATCCAGATCTAATGGTTCATATTAAGGTTTCCTTGGATACAATGATTGAACGGATCAACAAACGTGGTCGTTCCTATGAACAAATTGCCAACGATCCGACATTGTACGACTATTACAAAGAGTTGAATCAGCGATACGATGAATGGTATGAAAACTTTGACGTTTGTCCGAAAATGCAAATTGATGGGGATCAATTGGACTTTGTTGCCAATGAAGACAACCTCATGGTGATCCTCGAGATGATCCAAGAAAAATTGGCGGAAGTCCGTCAGACCCATGGCAAAGGCCACTATTGTACGGACAAAGCCATCGCAAAAGGTGATTTTTCTAAGAAAAACGCAGCATCTGTGACAAGCTGACCCAGCAGTTGAGACAGCTTACGAAAAAAACAAGTGTCTTATCGACAATGGGAGGGAGCAAGGCGATGAATGTTGAACGATTTATTGAAGCGAGGAAACAGGCGGGCTTCTCGCAGCAAGAACTTTCGGAAGGAATCTGTACGCAAGCCACTTTGAGTAAATTTGAAAACAACGGTCAAGCACCGTCCCTCAAAATTTTGATCAAATTGTGTAATCGGATCGGCTTGCCATTGGTCGACTTGTTTTCTTCCATGAATGTCGCAACGACCAAAATCAAGGAAGAATTGGCAAAAGCCGAATTCTACTTGATCACGAGCGAGTATGAACAGTTGGCTGCATTGTTAAGTCAAATCGAAGTGAAGTTGATCGATGAACCAGCATTAAAAGCGCAATATGATTATTTAAAAGGCTTTGAAATGATTTTTAATGAAGCTGCGATTACCGATGTCTTGTTTCAATTCGATCAGTTATTGATGAATGAAACGGCGGAGGAATTGTTTGATCTCTTAGCTTATACTGGGATCGGTTTGGTGTATGCCAGAGAAGAGGAATGGGCAAAGGCTGAGTTTTATGTGACGAAGGTCTTTGAGAAAATTTATACCTATCCGATCAAAACGATCGAAGACACGTGGCGGGTGTTGAACATCGTTTTTCATTGCGGCGTCTTTTATGCCAAAGTCGATGATTTGGAAACTAGTGATACCTTGTTGAATTATGTGTTGGCGATTTGTTCCGACAATCATTTGACCTACTACTTGGCTCGCGCGGCAGCCCAACTGACCGAAAATGCCATTCGTGAACAACAGCCGAAAGAAACAATTTTGGAAATGTTACACGATGCACGAGCGTATGCCAAAATCAATAAAAATGTAAAATTATTGGCGCATTTAAAAGCGGTCGAAGAAACGATTGATTAAAAATATATTTTCGACAAAAAAGTTTTGTTGCGCAAATGCTTGATAACTAGCAGTCCTTTCGACGAAGGGACTGCTTTTTTGAATTTTCTTTATATAAAAAAATATATAATCGTGTTGACAAAAAAATATATCGGGAGTATTCTTTAATTGTGAAAAAACTAACATAATTTGAGGTATATCGTTTTTAGGAGAAGGGATTTTATGAAGACAGCAGTGAGAGAAGCCGCTCGCACGATTCAGCGGATGGGCACGTCCATTGAGTTAAAAGTCGCTCATACAAAACCAGAAAGTGTACTGGACGAGCTGGAGACCCAACTGAAAGTATACGACCATCGCTTTAGTGCCAATGATCCGCGATCGGAATTGAATCAGCTGAATCAGTTAGCAGGACAAAAGGGGCTTGTGCTTGATCCAGAATTGTACCAGCTGATCGAAATCGGCAAACATCATAGCTGTGCTCCCCACAGTCAGCTGAATATTGCCATCGGTCCACTGGTCCAAGCATGGCGCATCGGGTTTGAAGATGCCCGCATCGTATCAAAGACGCAGGTCAAAGAATTGCTTGCGCTAACAGACCCGCAACAGATCCAATTGGCAGCAGGCAAGGTTTTTTTGAAAAAAGCTGGAATGAGGATCGACCTCGGAGCATTAGCAAAAGGCTACATCGCTGATAAGTTACGCACCCATTGCCAAGCCCGTGGAGCAGCGTATGGATTGATCAACTTAGGCGGAAATATTGTCTGTTTCGGCGCTGCACCAAATCATTCGGACGGGCATTGGCGGATCGGGATCCGAGATCCCAAAGGCGGTCGGGCAGACACCTTGGGCATTCTGCCAATCAAGGACCAAACCGTCGTCACTTCGGGGATCTATGAGCGGGTCTTGACCACCGCTGAAGGAACGTATCATCATTTGATTGATCCTCAGAGTGGCTTTTCCATCGAATGTGGGTATTTGAGCATCACGATCGTTGCAGCGACATCGTTACTGGGGGAAATCTGGACTTCGCGCTTGTTTGGCAAGCCCATTCCAGTTGTTTTGCAAGAGATTCAGCAGCAGCCAGAAATCGAAGGAATCATCGTAACCAAAGAAAATGAAGTCATTGCCTCTAAAGGCATTCAGGCAAGACTTTTAAGATAGCCCAACCAGAAAGGAAGAGACAGGATGAAATTTATCGGATTCGTGGGAACCAATACCACTCGTTCCACCAATCGTACGTTGTTGCAGTTTATGAAAAAAATGTTTGCCAATGAGGCAGAGATCGAACTAGTCGAGATCAAAGATCTTCCAATGTTCAACAAACCAGAATCAAAGGAGTTGCCCGTACAAGTAACCCAGCTTGCCGAAAAAATCGCAGCAGCAGACGGTGTGATTATCAGTACACCAGAATACGATCATGCCGTACCCGCAGCGTTGATCAATGCCCTGAACTGGTTGTCCTATGGAATTTTCCCTTTTGTTGACAAGCCAGTGATGATCACTGGTGCTTCTTATGGGACGTTAGGTTCTTCTCGTGCCCAAGCCCATCTAAGACAGATTCTGGACTCTCCAGAGTTAAAAGCACGGATCATGCCTAGCTCTGAATTTCTATTAGGTCATTCGCTGCAAGCGTTTGACGAGCAAGGCAACTTGATCGATGAAGAGCAGACCCAAAAACTGCAAGGACTGTTCAACGATTTTCTATTATTTGTAAAAATTACCAGCCAGTTGCAGCACGCCCATGCCGCTAATCAAAAAGAAGCTGCTGAATTTTCATGGGAAACCATCTAATCGCAAAAGATAGGAGCGTAAAGACAATGAAATTGATCGGAATCGTCGGATCAGCCGCTGAAGTCTCCACCAATCGTCAGCTGCTGAACTTTATCAAAAAGCAATACAAAAAGGAATTCACGTTAGAACTTGTAGAGATCAAAGACTTTCCTCTCTTTAATCAAGAGGAAGATCAAACCCAAAGCCCAGCCATCCAGCGTTTGAATCGGCAATTGCTGATGGCAGACGGTGTGATCATTGCTACACCAGAGCACAACCATACCGTGACGGCAGGACTGAAAAGCTTGCTAGAATGGCTTTCATTCAAGATCCATCCTCTGGAAAACAAACCAGTGATGATCGTGGGTGCCTCTTACTACGATCAAGGAACTTCAAGGGCCCAGCTGCATCTGCGCCAGATTTTGGACGCACCGGGAGTCAATGCTTTAGTGATGCCAGGGAATGAGTTTTTGTTGGGCAAAGCCAAAGAAGCTTTCGATGAAGCGGGTGATTTGATCGATGCCCGAACGGTTGCTTTTTTAGATGCGACGATCAACAGCTTCTTGCAATTTATCAAAGTCGTTTCTGCCTTAGCGGGTCCCAAACAATTGCCGCCCGAAGACCTCTACGCCACAGGGAAAATCGCAACCACCGTGGAAGGGGTGGATATGTATGATGATCAATGGCTGGAAAAAGCCGCTGAAGCAGTCGGTGCTGTTTCTGGCAATACCTACGTCAAACTAAATCGCGGCTTGCTGACAGTCGATCAGATCAATTACTTCTTAGATTCGATGCCGATGGAATTGACATTTGCCGATAGCAACAACCAATTCTTGTATTACAATCTGCGCGAAGAAGCCCAAAATATGCTGGCAGCACGTGTGCCAGGACAAGTCGGCAATCCATTAGCAAAATGCCATCCTGAAAAATCCTTCAAAAATGTTGAGTGGGTGATCCAACAGCTGCGCAGTGGGGCAACCGACGCGGTTCGGGTCCATGTGCCGAAACAGGTGCCAGAAAAATACATCGTCCACAATTATCAAGCGATGCACGATGAAAACGGCGAATATGCGGGGATCAACGAATACATCCTTGATTTCAAGCCAATCATCGAATGGTATTTGCAACAAACCGGTCAAAAACTTGTCGGCAATGAAGACGCCATTTCCAGTGCTTCTGTGCACCAAGAACCGACCGATGCGGTCACTAGTGCCAGTACTCATGACGCACCTGCAGCAGATGCGGTCACCAGCGCTTCAGTGAAATAAGGGTTGTCTAAAGGGAGAGAAGGAATCGCTAGAAGCATTCGCTTGCAATCAGTTGCCAAGCGAATGCTTCTCTTTTTGCTGCTTTTTCATGAATAAACGGTTTTCTATGAGCGATTGAGTTGATCAAGGACATCATTGCGAGGATTTCACAAAGTTTCTGAAAAAAATTTGCATATTCATCTTTTGCTTCGTATACTAGTTTAGGACGTTGCTTATAAAACGGCTGTATCATCGTACATATTTTTTGATAGGAGGAATTGCATGAAAGACAAACGAAAAGTCTTGCGTCCGTTAGGATCAGGGTTTGCGATGGCGGTTCCTTTGTTTATAGGGATCCTCGTTCAGGACCCTTTGATAAGTTCTGTGGGGGCGATGGGGGCTTTTTCCTACTTGGCTTTTCAACATCGGTCCCTTTTTTATAATCTGCGCGCCATTTTGACCCACGGCGCTGCGCTGCTGCTGGCATTTATTTTAGGCGCTGGGACAGCACTGATTCCTTGGAGCGCGCCTTTTATCATCGGTGCGTTATCGTTTTCTGCGTTTTTGTTGTCAAAAGTGATGCGGATCCCCAAGCCCGATTATTTCTTCGTGTTGATGCTTTATGCCACCGGCTTTAATTTTCACGCAGCGCACCTTGGAGAGATCTTGCACCACAGTTCCTATTTGCTTTACGGCATCGCAGGCTCGCTGCTTGCTGGACTGGTGATTTCGTTGGCTGAACAGCTGCCGTTGAAAGAAGAAAAAACGGCCTTTCAACAACTGAGCTTGCACGAGAAATATTCGCTAGCATTATCTCAGCAACCAGAAATGGTCATCAAAGCACTGCACTTTTCTTTGATATTGTTTATTGCGACCTACATTGCCTATCTGTTGCGGGACAGCAACGGGTATTGGATCTTGATTTCCGCTGCTGCCGTATTGGCAGGGGAACATATGGAAAAAATCAAAAATCGCACGATCGGCAGGGTACTGGGAGGAATCGTAGGGCTGCTGCTGGGTTTCTTATTGATGTCCTTGCATATGCCCCTTGAAGCGATCGCAGTTGTCTTGATCATTCTAAACATATTGACGGAGTTTTTTATGCCAGTCAATTATACCGTTGCTAATTTCTTTACCAACCCACAAGTCCTGCTGTTAATGACGATCGGTACTAGTTTTACGCCACTGAAATTGATCCCATTGCGTTTTTCAGGGGCATTGATTGGCAGCGTGCTGGCAATGCTGTTGATCTTTCTAATGGATTGGGCAGTAAAGCAAATGGAGCAAGCGCTGGGAAATAAGCCAGAAGACACGACGGATCAAACACAATAGAATGCACCATCATCGAAAAGCAAGAGCAGCTGCTCTTGCTTTTTTTGCATCTGATCCTCTATCTAAACGTTTTCTCCATCGGATAGGAAAAATAAGGAAAATATGAAATAATCGAGCAAAGAATTCTATCTTTAAATAGAAGCGTTTACATTTTTGCAAACTAAAGTGGCAGAAACATCTACTTTTTTTGTTGTAAGCGAAATCATATACTCAAATCAGAGAAGGAGAGAAAGTTGTGAAAAAACGAATCGTAGATGTTTTGCATCGCCTGTTGGTGACTGATTATCCACTATCCATCGAGCAACTGGCAGAAGAGACCGCAGCGAGTGGGCGGACGATCCGCAATGATTTGAATGAGATCAACACGTTTCTTGCTGACTTACACATCGGACCGATCCAAACCCTTCGAGGAAAGGGCATCCTTTTGAAAATGCCCTCAAAGCAGCAAGCCATCGTTTGGCAGGCATTACAGGCACAACAGTCGGAATATATGACCCGTGAAGAGCGGAGTTTTGATCTGCTACTGCATCTGACATTTTCAGAAGAGATCCTGGTGTTGAATAAAAAAGAAGAAGCGTACCAGATATCGAAAAGCAGCATGGATGAAGACATGCGCCGTTTGCGGGCGGACATCAATAAATATGGCATTGAGATCATTAGTCTAGGAAAAAAAGGACTGCGGTTGAATGGATCGGAACGAGCGATTCGGACGATGATTTTTGACATCATCAATCAGCGGATCGGTAGGCTGCCACTTGATAAACAGACCCCAGATTTAGTCTTTACAAAATTGCTTTATCGCTATTTGCCGCAAAAAGAAATCAAGCAGATCCAACAAGTGATGCAAGCAGTGTTGCCGCCAAATCAAAATGAGCTGTACAGCAGCCAAATCTTATTGTTTACCGCCATTTGGCTGATGCGCATCAGAATGAAGGAATTTATCACTCGCATGAATTGGTCTACTTCCAGCAATCCGCTCCAAGGGTCAGCCTATATTCAGGCGATCGCTGAAACCTTTTCGATTGAGCCACCAGAAATCGAAGTCAACTATCTTTCTTTCATCATCGAATCACTGAATTTTAAAGATTTGTCCAATTCCATCGAATGGGCGCATGCGCAACTCTTGTCGCTGCAGCTGATCCAATTTGTGGAATGCCAAACCAAGATCCCTTTTAGTAAAAAGGAAGAAGAGTTGTTAGAGGGATTGTATAAACATATGGCAGCGCTGATCGTTCGAGCCAAGAGCGGTATTCAAGTACCCAATCCGATCAAAGAGACCGTTCGCAAAAATTATGGACAAATCTACCAAGCCGTCAAGGGGTTCGCTCCTACGATCGAAGAGATCGTCGGTCAACCACTATCGGAAGATGAACTGACATTTCTCGTGATCCATTTTTCTACAGCCCTAAGTTCATTGAACCACGAGATTATTACGATCTATAAGGCGGTCGTCGTCTGTAACCATGGAATGGCAACCGGCAATCTGCTGGCAGCCAGCCTCAAGGAGAAGTTTCCAGAAGTAGAAGTTGCGGCAGTCTTGAATTCACAAGAAGTCAATTTGATCACGAAATTCGATGTGGATCTAGTTTTTTCAACCTATGAGATCGATTATCGAGAAAAGCCAGTATTACTGATCCCACCGATCATCAATGAAGAAAATCACCAAGTGATCCGTCGTTTCTTAAACAACAATGAACAATTCAAACGGATCGCCTTTGACCAAAAAAATGCCACGCTGTTCTTCAATCAGTTGCTTACAGTCATTGAAGAAAGTGGCGGGACGGTCGATGCTGCCGCCTATCGCAAATTGACACACTTGTTTGAACAAAATCAATTAGCCATTAATGCAAGGGAGATTCAGCCAATGTTAAAAGATGTTTTATCCGCTAGTCATATTCAATTAAACGTTCCTGTTCAAAATTGGGAAGAAGCCATTGAACGCTCGGCGCAGCCGCTAGTAAAAGAACAGATCATCGAAAAACGCTATATCGAGGCAATGGTTGCGGCGGTGGAGGAATACGGTCCTTATATCGTCATTGGCAAACATTTGGCGCTTGCGCATGCCCGACCAGAAGATGGCGCCCAGCAGTTGGGTGTGAGTGTCCTCACCTTGGCGCCGCCAGTCGCATTTGGGAACCCAGAAATGGACCCTGTCAAAATCATTTTTTGCTTGGCTGCGGTGGACTCCTACTCTCATCTTGCCATCATGAAGGAATTGATCGAACTGATCAATGATGAAGAAAAAGTCACGCAGTTGCTGGCTTGTTCCACGATTGAAGCTTTTCAATCATTGCTATTTTCATAAAAAACAAGAAAAGGGGAAAAAATCATGAACAAATTATCGATCTTATTCGTATGCGGTGCAGGTCTTGGCAGCAGCTTTGCGGCTCAGATGTCAACAGAAGATGTCTTAACGAAATTAGGAGTGGAGGCGAAATTGGATCATGTCGATATCTCATCAGCAGTATCAATGAAACCAGACATCATCATTACGGCAGAGAATTTTCGGACGCAATTTGAAAAGTTTGCTTTGGATCCGACAACCGCAATCATTTATTTACGCAACATCGTTTCAAAACCAGAAATCGAAGAAAAAATCATCCCAGTATTAACGGAAAAAGGCGCACTGTAAGGAAGAGGCATGACGAAGGGAGTTTGAAAAAATGGGCATCATCAATTTTATCATTGATAATATTTTAACGCAGGCATCGATCACGATCGCTTTGATCGCGATGTTAGGGCTGTTGCTTCAGAAAAAGTCAGCAGGTCAAGTCATTTCAGGAAGTTTGAAGACGCTATTGGGCTTCCAGGTTTTAAGCGCTGGTTCTAGCATCATCGTCGGTAGTTTGACCTATTTCGGCGAGATTTTCACAGAAGGATTCGACATGCAAGGCATAATCCCTTCCATCGAAGCCATCAACGGGCAAGCGATGAATGAGTTGGGCTTGGGTCGGGACATAGCGCTGACATTTTTAGCCATCTTTGTTTTTAATATTTTATTGGCACGCTTTACAAAATGGAAATATATTTTCTTGACGGGTCAAGCCATTTTATGGATGGCGACCATGACGACGGTCTTTGGCTATTTCGCTGGTTTACGGGGCGTTGTCTTGATTCTTGTCGGTGGGTTGATTGGGGCGATCTTTGCCGTAGCGATGCCAGCGATGGCTCAGCCCATCATCCGCAAAGTCACTGGGGCAGACGACATTGCTCTCGGACATTTCTGTACGATCGGTTACCTTTTTGAAGCAGGCGTTGCCTATCTGTTTGGAGAAAGAGGCGAGAAGAAAAAATCGATCGAAGACATCAAACTGCCACGTTCTTTTGAATTTTTACAAGATACCTATCTTTCTGTCATGGTCGTGATGGTTCCACTGTATATCGTGACGGTCTTGTTTGCTGGAGAAACCTTTGCTTCTACGCTCTCTGGTGATCAAAATTACATCATGTATGCCTTCTTACAAGCCATTCAATTCGTGGTTGGGGTCTATGTTTTGTTAGCAGGCGTTCGGTTGCTCTTAGGCGAGATCGTCCCTGCGTTTCGTGGGATCGCCATGAAATTGGTGCCTGATGCAAAACCAGCACTCGATTGCCCAGTGTTCTTCCCATATAGCCCAAATGCAGTTATTTTAGGCTTCATTACTACAACGATTGGGACAGTCATCGCCATGTTCGTTTTACCAGTCTTTGGCTTGGCGATGATCTTGCCGGGGATGCTGACGAACTTCTTTGCCGGCGGTACCGCTGGGATCTTCGGCAATGCGGTCGGTGGACGTCGAGGGGCGATTATCGGAGGGATCTTCCACGGTTTCTTCATTACGTTACTGCCAGCACTACTTGTGACGATCTTCAATCAAATGGGCTTTGTTAACGCTACGGCAACTGATGTGGATACCGTCACGGCAGCCCTGCTATATGCTTGGATCATCAGTCCATTGTTGAAAAACTTTTAATCGCTAGGAGGAAGACGCATGTTCTCTTTTTTCAAAAAAGAAAAAAAGCCCACAGAAACACCAGCGGTTACTTTGACCGCTGAAGAAAGCCAAGAGGAAGAAGCGCTTATTAAAACTTTAGAAAGTCAGTTGCAAGCAGAAACCGACATCGACGAACAGGCAAAATTGTATGAAGCGTTAGGCTTAGCCCAGGCAAAACTTTCTCGCACAGAAGAAGCGATCGACGCATTGGAAAAAAGTTTGCAGGCGAAGAAATCGATCGGGGACGGCTACAAAAAACTGATGTCCCTTTACAATGCTCAGCGTGCCGCCGCCGCACGAAATGGCGATGATGCAAAGATCGACTATTACATGGATAAAATGGAAGAAATGCGGCAAATCGCCAAACAACTTACGATCAGCGGCAATTAAACTAGACGAGGTGGAATCAAGGATGTATACAACATTAAAAGAAGTAACGAAAACAGCAGAAGCATTGAATTTTACAGTGGGGGCTTTTAATACCCATAATTTAGAAATGCTGCCAAGCATGCTGCGGGCAGCCAAAGAGATGGGGGCACCTATCATCATTCAAACAAGTATCGATACGGCGAAATACATCGGCTATGATGTCTTGGTCAATGTCGTCAAAACGATTGCCGATCACGAGCTGGTGGACGCTGTCTTGCATTTGGACCATGCCAGAGATTTCGATGAGATCAAAGCGGCGATTGATAGCGGCTATAGCTCGGTGATGTATGATGGTTCGCATTTGCCCTTCAAAGAGAATATTTTGAAAACGCGCGCAGTCGTAGAATACGCCCATGCCCATGGGGTGTCCGTCGAAGGAGAACTAGGAACGATCGGCGGCACAGAAGAAGGCATTCATGTGGAAGAAGACGATAAAGTCTTCACATGCCCAGAAGATGCAGTAGAATTTGTCGCTGCTACTGGCGTCGATGCGCTAGCCATCGCTATCGGAACCAATCACGGCCAATTCCGCTCCAAAACCGAAGTGAATGTTGCGTTATTGAAGAAGATCCATGCAGTCGTCGACGTGCCGCTAGTCATTCATGGAGGAACTGGCGTCAAAGAAGAAGATTATCCTGAATTGATCAATAACGGCATTCGCAAGTTTAATGTAGGTACTGAATTGTTGGTCAATTGGACGAAGATTGCGAAAGAAAATTTTGGGGCAACGGAAGTCAACAAATCATTGCGCCACAACGTGATCCCATCCAATGAAGCCATCAAAGAAATCGTCAAGCACAAGATCGGCCTTTTCATGAATACGAAAGCGCCGACTGCGATCGGCAAATAGATGGTACGCAAAAAGATGCTTGTTTTATTGGCAGGCAGCCCTGGGACTGGAAAAAGTTATTTACTGAATCTGCTGAAGGCACGTTTTCCCGATCTTTTCGCTCTTACGCCAGATGAAATCAAAGAGTGCTATGCCGAATCCCTTGGCTTTGATTCATTGGCAGAAAAAGCCCAGATCGAAAAGCAGTATGTTTGGCCTTTTTACTATCAGTCATTGGGCTTGTATATGTCTCTAGGAAAACGCTTGGTGGTCTCGGAATACCCCTTTAGTGAAAAGCAGAAGCCCTTGCTGACTTTTCTCGCTCAAAGTTATGGCTACGACTGCTTGACCATACGTTTGACTGCCTCGTTTGAAACCTTATGGGAAAGACGTTTCATACGTGATCGAGCGGATGACCGTCATTTGAGTTTTATCATGGAACGATACCATTACGGGGATGTGCTGGAAGATAGACAAGCTGCAACCAACCATATAACCAAAGAAGCGTTTCGGCAAATCATCACCGATCGCCGTTACGATGACTTTCAGTTAGGGGAGCTTATCGAAGTCAATGTGGAAGATTACAAGCAAGTGGATTATCGTCCGTTGATCGAGAGAATCGCAATTGAGCT
The DNA here is from genome assembly GCF_051714285.1 of Enterococcus sp. AZ149. Taxonomy (NCBI): domain Bacteria; kingdom Bacillati; phylum Bacillota; class Bacilli; order Lactobacillales; family Enterococcaceae; genus Enterococcus; species Enterococcus sp. AZ149. Next base: position 2,437,838 of record NZ_JBIORO010000001.1, on the reverse strand, counting down.
AAGTAAATAAGCAAAGCAGTGGGCGTTATACCTGTTCTAGGTACATGCCAACTGCTTTTTTTTATGAGCTATTTCTCATGACTCAGCTTTTGGGGAAGTTTAGCTGTCACAGCAAGACGGATTGTTTCTTATGTCTCAGAAGACTTTCTTTTGCAAAACCGCCGATTTCCTCTAGAATAAGAAGCATAACAGAGAAATGGAAAAGGCGGGGAATGGATGAAAGATTATTTTGCGCAATACAAACGCCTGTTATCGATCGCTGAAGCAGGTTTGTACTATGGCAAAGATGTGTACGATAAGGAACGATACCAAGAAATCAAAGAGTTGGCATTGCATTTGATGAGTACCGTCGTGGATCAAGACGCAGCTGCGTTGACCCTTTTAACAGAAAAAAATGAGGGGTATCCTACACCTAAAGTCGACGTACGAGCATTGATCCAAAAAGACGAAAAAATCTTGCTAGTGGAAGACAGCCTGACGAAAGAATGGTCACTGCCGGGTGGCTATGCAGAGATTGGCTTGACGCCTCGGGAAAACATCAAAAAAGAAGTGCTGGAAGAAACCGGTTTGCTAGTAGAGGTGAAGGAGCTGCGAGCAATTTTTGATACGAATCTAAGACAAGACATTCCGCAAGTGTTTCAATACTATAAGTTGGTCTTTGAATGTGAGGTTCTGGCAGGGGACTTTATCAAAAACAGTGAAACCTCCAACAGCGATTACTTTGCGTTGAACGAGTTGCCAAAGCTTTCCATCAAGCGCACCACCAAGGAACAGCTGGAGCAATTGGTGAATGAGAAGTCGTTACACGTTGATTAGAAACAACTAAGGGTAAGATGTTGGAAAAAGCGTTTTATTGGTTTTTTTAACCGGATAATATTTACTTGCAGATAAAGTTGGTTTATGATTGATTTCGTCGTTTTCATTATAAAAAAATCAAGCAATGGCGACACCTTTGCTTGATTGCTGGAGGAGTAAAAATGAAGAATCAAATCAATTCCTTTTTTGGGCTGGATGTCTTACAAACAACGGTTAAACGAGAAATCTTAGCTGGTTTTACCACCTTTATCTCAATGGCCTATATTCTATTCGTCAATCCAACGGTCCTTGGGGCATCTGGGATGGACGAAGGTGCCGTCTTTACAGCAACGGCGCTAGCCAGTGCATTGGGCTGTATCTTGATGGGGGTTTTAGCAAAATACCCGATCGCTACGGCACCCGCATTAGGGATCAACGCCTTCTTTTCTTATTCAGTTTGTATTGGAATGGGGGTTCCATGGCAAACAGCATTAGCGGGTGTGTTTGTGGCATCACTGATTTTCATCGTGATCACGATCTTCAAATTAAGGGAGCTGATCATTGATGCGATCCCTGCTGATTTAAAATACGCCATCTCTGGCGGGATCGGTCTGTTCATCGCCTTTTTGGGACTGAGCGAAGGCGGGATCATCGTTTCCGACGATTCGACCCTTGTGGCACTAGGCTCATTGAGTGTCGGTACGACGTGGCTGACGATTTTTGGTCTAGTGATCACTGCCGTCTTGATGGTTCGCAGAGTTCCTGGTGGAATTTTTATCGGGATGGCCGCAACAACTGTTTTAGGTCTTTTGACTGGCTTGATCCAAGCACCATCCAGTATCGTTTCTGCTGCACCAAGTATTTCTTCCACATTCTTAGTGGCGCTAAACCATGTAGGAGACATCAACTCCCTGCAAATGTGGGTCGTAGTACTGACTTTCTTACTCGTCACTTTCTTTGATACCGCAGGCACCTTGGTGGGGCTTGCCAACCAAGCAGGCTTCATGAAAGACAACAAAATGCCGCGGGTCGGCAAAGCACTTGCTTCTGACTCCACCGCCATGCTCGCCGGTTCTTTATTAGGGACCTCACCAGTAGGGGCGTATGTGGAATCTTCCGCTGGGATCGCCGTGGGCGGTCGTTCTGGCTTGACTGCTGTGACGACTGGAATTTTCTTCTTGTTCGGCTTGTTCTTTTCACCATTGCTATCCGTTGTCACTTCTCAAGTGACGGCACCAGCACTGATCGTCGTAGGTGTATTGATGGCGCAATCGCTGCGAGAGATCAAATGGCACGAAATGGAAATCGCAATCCCAGCCTTCTTGATTCTATTAGGCATGCCGTTGACCTACAGCATCTCCGATGGGATCGCGTTGGGCTTCATCTTTTACCCAATCACCATGTTAGCAGCCAAACGCGGCAAAGAAGTCTCACCGATCATGTACGGCTTGTTCTTTGTCTTTCTTGGGTTTATGTGGATTTTGAATGTGTGAGGGACAATTTAAGAGTAGGAATTGTATTCCTATATGAAATGAAAAAACAGTCAAGCTTGAGGCTTGGCTGTTTTTTTATTTGGAATAACTGGAAAATAGATGTGAACATTGATTTTTAAAATGTCTATATGATAGTACGTATGATTGAGGATTTTCTATTCAATCAGAAATAGTCAGAGTTGTGTTCTAACTACTATTGAGAAGAACGCTACCTCTCAATAAAAAAGTGATTTGATTTTCAACTTATAATTTTTCACCATATTTAGCTTTAAGGTGAAATATAAAATATCCTGAGAGATGTTGTTTCAGTGTTCCATTCTTATTTTTTACAATTTCTTCAACTGATCTATTTCATTATAATATCTTGTTAAAATTGTGGTAGCTGTTTAATATACTGTTTGGCTTCACTTTAATTATTTTTAAATTATCATTAAATAGAAATAGTTTGTAGGAAATGGATATTTTTAGCTTATTTTTTCAAATATCATAGATCAAATAAGGTATGATTAAATGAATATACAATGTTAAGATAGGTATAGTGATTTTGATTTGAATTGGAGGTGTGTAGATGAAAAACTTACAACTGAAGTTTATTGCTGACCCGACAACTGTTCGTTGGTTTCGGATACTAAACCTTTTTGAACGCACTCAAATAGCGACCAAAGGCCAATTAGCTAAACTAAATGAAGTTTCTGAACGGACGATTTTAACTGATATAAACAAGTTAAAAGAATATTTTTCTGATAGTGCTAAAATTGTTTCAACCAATAATGGCTATCTTTTCGAAAAAAAGAATTCCCTACGATTTATTGAACAAAAAGAAAAGCTATTGCAAAATGAAATTCTGTTTGAATTGTTAGGGAATATTTTCTATGGTGAACTAGAGGATGTAGCGGAATTGATTGACCGTTTTCACCTTTCTGAAACGTCTTTTCGACGCTATTTGAGACGAATTGAGCCGGTTCTTAAAGAATACGGCTTAAAACTATCACTTACTCCAATTGATTTAAAAGGTGATGAAGCAAACATCCGAAAATTTTTCAAAGACTTTTATTATGAAGGAGAAATGACCCCTCACACGTTGGTTCCTCCTAAAGAGATTCATGGATTAATCTATCAGACTTTTTTATCGAAGTTAACTGAAGCATCAGTTGGAACAGGTACTTCGCCGATTGAATTTTATTACAGTCTATATATTGCTATTGAGCGAGTACGACAAGGAAAAACAATCAAAGTACCATCAAAGCTTTATAAAAATGTAATGAATAGCAAGGACTCCAATAATCTACTTTTGATCCAGCAAAGAATTCAAAAGAACTATCAAGTTGAATTAGGAGCAAACGAGCTTTGTTGGTTATATTTAGCTACTATTGCCAAGCGTCCTTTTGATCGAGTCGATCAAGATAAACTATTTTGTGAACTGTTACAATTAAATGATTCTTTAACTGATCTAACGGAAAATTATCTAAAAAACTACTTTCCAGAATTACACACAACCGAACTATTTTGGGTTTTCGACGCTTTTTTCCTTTCGAGATATATCAATCACTTGATTTCTCCGGTCCAAAATAAAATAATGTCTGAGATTATAGAAAAAACCAAGTTTGAATGTAAAGAATCATACATGAAAAATCGCCATTTTCTGCGCTCCTTTCTATTTAAATTAGATCTAACAGAAGACTTTTTGGAAGATATGGCGACTAGCTTAACATTGCTATCAGAAAGACTGCGGGAACAATGGTTATACAAAAGGAAGAAAATTGTTTTTTTATTAGAGGGCGATCTATATGTTTGTCAAATGATAAAATCTCGAATTTTTCAATATTTTGGTGATCGGCATCAAATCTTTTTCATTACGATTCCTGCTTTGACGGAAGATTTTTTGAATCAAGAAGATATTGATCTAGTTGTCACGAATTATAGTGAATATCTATCAGAGTATAATCTAAGTACCAACTGGTTACTATTAAAAACAGTACCTGATAAACAGGACTGGGAACTATTATTCAGAACAGTCGAACCTCAAATGTTCGAACTTATAAAATAATTAAATAATAAACATATTTTAAGTCTATTCAAAAGCAGGGAAAGCCTTTTGAATAGGCTTTTTTATGCTGTATTTCCCCCCAGGGTGAAAAATACGATTTTTTTATTCAAAAGCAACCTTATATACTCTTCTTTAGAACTTAGTTTCCTTTTATGACTATGCGGATTCGAAGGTGACTGCCTGAATAATAAATGATCATGATTTGAGAAATTGAAGCGAAAAGAATAGGAGTGTTAGGAAAGTGATACGCAAGTTAGGGTATATTATGTTGGTCATTACAATGGCATTAGGACATCCCATCACTGTATTAGCAAATACAGTTGTAGATGTTTCCCAAAATGACAGGGTTAAAAATAATCAGGAAATGACGGATCTTTCTATTGGTGAAGCTTTTACAGCTGAAGAAACGGAGGGGAGTACGGAGCAGTTTGAAGAGAGTCGATTGACAGATGCAGAACAATCGACGCTACCTACTGAAGAGAGTTTAGATACTACTGAATCTGTGGACCCTAGCGAAACAGAAACCAGTATAGAGGCAGAAACATCTGAAAGCTCTTCTAAGGATGAATCCAGTGAAGCTAGTTTAGATAGTAAGGCGGAAGTCAATCAAGAGGAATCAGGAGAAGTGGCTGAAGGTCTATGGGGAACCGTTCCTTGGACATGGAATGAGGAAACGAAAACAATTGCGTTAGAAGAAGGGGCAGCCGGCACGTCAGCCACAGCACCTTGGAAAACCTACACGAATGTTGTTCAAATTTCTGTTAATGGCAAGGTTATTTTTCCAGAAGACGTTTCATGGTTGTTTGGATCACCGCAAGCGCAAGCAGCAGAACGTCTAACTGATTTGCTGACGATTGAGCATGCAGGAAATATTGATGTGTCAAATGTGACAAACATGGATCGCATGTTTCATGGCGTTACTACACTAAAAAATATTGATGTATCAAATTGGAATGTATCGAATGTGACGGACATGAATGGAATGTTTGGACAAACCAGATCTTTAGCAAGCTTAGATGTGTCAAATTGGGATGTATCAAATGTACAAAATATGAGAGGAATGTTTAATTCAGCAGAGTCTTTAACGAGTTTGGATGTTGCAAGTTGGGACGTATCAAGCGTGACGAATATGCGTAGCATGTTTGGTCTAGCCAGATCCCTATCCGACTTAGACCTTTCAAACTGGGATGTTTCCAGTGTAACTGATATGGGCTTGATGTTTAATGCGGTTAACTCTCTCACAAGCTTGGATCTTTCACGTTGGGATGTTTCGAGTGTAACAAACATGTCGGATATGTTTGGAATAGCGACTTCATTAACCACGATTGATGTGTCAAACTGGGACGTGTCAAATGTCTCATCGATGTTGAGGATGTTTAGTTCGGCTAGAGCGTTAACGAGTCTTGATCTTTCGAGCTGGGATGTAACGAATGTTGCAAATACAAACAATATGTTTGAATCAACTCAATCTCTACGTGAGCTGACCTTAGGTGAGAAATCAGTCTTTGCTTCAAACGTTAGATTGCCAAGGATCAATGCAGGTCTACCTTACTCTGGAAGATGGATAGAGCGTATCAATGATGAAGGGGAGAATGGTTTAACTCCAGTAACTTATGCTTCATCTGATGAGTTTATGAATCAGTATGATGGCAGTAACCCAGGGACATATGTTTGGGAAAGGTTAATCTCAGCACCAGTGACTATACGTTATGAAGATACCGAAGGGAATGAGTTATCTGAACCAGACATGCTAGATGGGGAGGTAGGAGAACGATACATAAGTGAGCCCAAAGAGATTCCCGGTTGGTCTGTTGTAGAAACACCAGCCAATGCATCAGGTAGATTTACTGAAGAAGAACAGGAAGTCATTTATGTCTATGAGCGATCAGACTCATTAGTCAGAGGAACATGGGGAACCGTTCCTTGGACATGGGATGAGGAAACTCGAACAGTTGTGCTAGAAGAAGGAACAGCTGGCACGCCAGCCACATCCCCTTGGCGAATAACTTATAGAAATGTTACTCGAATTGTTGTAAATGGTACGGTCATTTTTCCAGCCAATTCAGCCTATATGTTTTCTGGTCATACCCTTGATACACGATTAACAAGTCTGGAGACTATCGAGAATGCAGAGAAAATCGATGTCTCGAATGTAACAAACTTTGGTTACATGTTTCATAGCGCTAGCGCATTACGTTCAGTGAATGTTTCAAATTGGGATACCTCCAATGTCACTGGCATGTTCTTTATGTTTCAAAATGTGAATCAGTTAACCGAGCTGGATGTCTCGAATTGGGAAACAGGCAATGTTACGAATATAAATAATATGTTTAATGGTGTTAGAAGAGTGACCAAGTTGGATGTCTCGAACTGGGATACCTCTAAAGTCGAAGGAATGCAGGGGGTCTTTCAAAATACTGCTAGTTTAACAGAAATCGATGTCTCGAATTGGGATACCTCTAAAGTAAAACGAACAGACTATATGTTCTATAATAATTTGACCGGTGATTGGGTCAGTAAATTGACTACGATTGATGTTTCAAATTGGGATACTTCAAATATAGAAAACATGATGAGTATGTTTGGGGGAGCAAGAAACTTACTTCATTTAGATGTGTCAAATTGGGATACCTCAAGCGTTACCAGTATGTTTAACTTATTTGAAGTAACACCGAAAATAGAAGAATTGGATTTATCAAATTGGGACACCACAAATGTTGGTTCTTCTAGTTCTGCATTTGCTGTTGCTAGTGGGATGTTTAGAGGAATGAATGGACTCAAAAGATTACATTTAGGAGATAAGACGACCTTTTTACATCTAGCAGAAAATCTCCGTCCTACTTTGCCAGAGAATGTGATGCCTGCTGAACTGTATACAGGTAATTGGATCTTTGAAAAAGACCTTGAGGGGAATCTTTCCACCGAACATTTAACCCTGACACCAACTAACTTTTTTCATGAATATGACGGAAGCAAGACTGGTACTTATGTGTGGGAAAAAAAGGAAGCACAACCAGTTACAGTTCGATATGAGGATGTCGAAGGGAATCCACTGTCGACTGAGACAATTTTAAACGGTACGATAGGACTTCCTTATGAAACTGAAGCAAAGGAAATACCAGGGTGGTTCTTGACAGAAACACCGAGTAACGCTTTTGGAATATTTACCGCAGAACCTCAAGAAGTGATCTACGTTTATGCTCGATCGGATGCAGCACCTGTAACAGTCAAATATGAAGATGCCGAAGGAAATCAATTATCGGAACCGACGATCTTAAGCGGGAAAGTTGGTCTGCCATATGAAAGCGAACCAAAAGAAATACCAGGCTGGTATGTGCCTGAGACACCCAGCAATGCTCATGGGATTTTCGGAAAAGAAGCGCAGGAAGTAATTTATGTCTATGCTCGATCGGATGCGGCACCAGTGACGGTCAAGTATGAAGATACCGAAGGAAATCAACTGTCGGAACCAACGATTTTAAGCGGGAAAGTCGGTCTGCCCTACGAAAGCGAACCAAAAGAAATTCCAGGCTGGTATGTGCCTGAGACACCAAGCAATGCTCATGGAATTTTCGGAAAAGAAGCGCAAGAAGTGGTCTATGTCTATGACCGTTCGGATGCAGCACCTGTAACAGTCAAATATGAAGATGCCGAAGGAAATCAATTATCGGAACCGACGATCTTAAGCGGGAAAGTTGGTCTGCCATATGAAAGCGAACCAAAAGAAATACCAGGCTGGTATGTGCCTGAGACACCCAGCAATGCTCATGGGATTTTCGGAAAAGAAGCGCAGGAAGTAATTTATGTCTATGCTCGATCGGATGCGGCACCAGTGACGGTCAAGTATGAAGATACCGAAGGAAATCAACTGTCGGAACCAACGATTTTAAGCGGGAAAGTCGGTCTGCCCTACGAAAGCGAACCAAAAGAAATTCCAGGCTGGTATGTGCCAGAGGCACCAAGCAATGCCCATGGGATTTTTGGCAAAGCCCCACAGGAAGTGATCTATGTTTATGATCGATCGGATGCGGCACCTGTAACAGTCAAATATGAAGATAACGAAGGGAATCAGCTTTCGGAACCAACGATTTTAAGCGGGAAAGTCGGTCTGCCCTACGAAAGCGAACCAAAAGAAATTCCAGGCTGGTATGTGCCTGAGACACCAAGCAATGCCCATGGGATTTTTGGTGAAGCCCCACAGGAAGTGATCTACGTTTATGATCGCTCTGATGCGGCACCAGTGATAGTTAAGTATGAAGATACCGAAGGAAATCAACTGTCGACACCGACGATCTTAAGCGGGAAAGTTGGTCTGCCATACGAGAGTGAACCAAAAGAAATTCCAGGCTGGTATGTGCCAGAAACTCCGAGTAATGCTCGTGGGATTTTTGGCGAAGAAGCGCAGGAAGTGGTCTATGTCTATGACCGCTCTGATGCGGCACCAGTGACGGTCAAGTATGAAGATACCGAAGGAAATCAATTGTCAGAACCTACGATTCTAAGCGGGAAAATTGGTCTGCCATATGAAAGCGAACCAAAAGAAATACCTGGTTGGTATGTGCCAGAAATGCCAAGTAATGCTCATGGAATTTTTGGTGAAGACCCACAGGAAGTGCTCTATGTTTACGATCGATCGGATGCAGCACCTGTAACCGTCAAGTATGAGGATGCCGAAGGAAATCAACTTTCGGAACCAACGATTCTAAGCGGGAAAGTTGGTCTGCCCTACGAGAGCGAGCCAAAAGAAATTCCAGGTTGGTATGTGCCAGAAACTCCGAGTAATGCTCATGGAATTTTTAGCGAAGACGCACAGGAAGTAATCTATGTTTATGATCGCTCTGATGCGGCACCAGTGACGGTCAAGTATGAAGATACCGAAGGAAATCAACTGTCGGAACCGACAATCTTAAGCGGAAAAGTTGGTCTGCCCTACGAAAGCGAACCAAAAGAAATTCCAGGTTGGTATGTGCCAGAGGCACCAAGCAATGCCCATGGGATTTTTGGCGAAGACCCACAGGAAGTGATCTACGTTTATGATCGCTCTGATGCAGCACCTGTAACAGTTAAGTATGAAGACACAGAAGGGAAGCAGCTCTCGGAGCCAACGATATTAAGTGGGAAAGTTGGTCTGCCCTACGAGAGCAAGCCAAAAGAAATTCCAGGTTGGTATTTGCCAGAAACGCCAAGTAATGCTCATGGAATTTTTGGCGAAGCCCCACAGGAAGTGATCTATGTTTACGACCGCTCGGATGCGGCACCTGTAACAGTTAAGTATGAAGACACCGAAGGGAATCAACTGTCGGAACCAACGATTCTAAGCGGAAAAGTTGGATTGCCCTATGAAAGCGAACCAAAAGAAATCCCCGGTTGGTATGTGCCAGAGACACCAAGCAATGCTCAAGGAATTTTTAGCGAAGACCCACAGAAAGTGATCTATGTTTACGACCGCTCGGATGCGGCACCTGTAACAGTTAAGTATGAAGACACCGAAGGGAATCAACTGTCGGAACCAACGATTCTAAGCGGAAAAGTTGGATTGCCCTATGAAAGCGAACCGAAAGAAATTCCTGGGTGGTATGTGCCAGAGACACCAAGCAATGCTCAAGGAATTTTTAGCGAAGACCCGCAGGAAGTGATCTATGTTTACGACCGCTCGGATGCGGCACCAGTGACAGTCAAATATGAGGATACCGAAGGAAATCAACTGTCAGAACCAACGATCTTAAACGGGAAAGTTGGATTGCCATATGAAAGCGAACCAAAAGAAATTCCAGGCTGGTATGTGCCAGAAACACCGACTAATGCTCATGGAATTTTTAGCGAAGACGCACAGGAAGTAATCTATGTTTACGATCGCTCCCATGCGGCACCAGTGACGGTCAAGTATGAAGATACCGAAGGAAATCAACTGTCAGAACCAACGATCTTAAGCGGAAAAGTTGGTCTGCCCTACGAAAGCGAACCAAAAGAAATTCCAGGTTGGTATGTGCCAGAGGCACCAAGCAATGCCCATGGGATTTTTGGTGAAGCCCCACAGGAAGTGATCTACGTTTATGATCGCTCTGATGCGGCACCAGTGATAGTTAAGTATGAGAATACCGAAGGAAATCAACTATCGAAGCCAACGATTCTAACTGGGAAAGTCGACATGCCATATGAAAGCAAGCCAAAAGAAATTTCTGGTTGGACCGTGATGGAAATACCAACCAACGCCTCTGGAACGTTTACGAATGACCTCCAAAAAGTGATTTATGTCTATCAAAAAGAAGGAAATAATGGTGGACAAACTTCGCCTGAAAAAGAGAATCCAGAAAATGACAAAAGAGATCCTGCAGATCCAAAACTTCCCAATACTGGGGAAATGATGGCGGGGCAACGAATCATGCTCATTGTTGGATCACTACTACTATTAATTACCTTAATCATTATCTTTGACAAAAAGAAAAATAAAGACAGGTAAGACTTACATTAGTCAATATTAAAAAAAGCAGCAAAGCCCATGAAGGTTTTGCTGCTTTCTCAAATCTAAAACTAGTTACAAAATAGAGTATTCAATAAATGAAAAGGGATGCGTAGTCCTTTTATGGTATGTGAGAATAATCAGTAAGAGCGGAGAGGAGTATAAGAAAATGTTGTTTGCGACGAAAAAAGAGTATGTCAATTATTTTCAAAAAGAGATAGATCGTTTGCCAAGAGAGAAAGACACGCTGGAAGACTATTTAGAAAAACAAGTAGAACGATTAAATCAACTAATTGAAGCAATTTCGAAAGAAACCTTTTGGGAGGTCATTCCACAAATTCTTGGAATTGATGCAAAATTGGGCCTTTTAGTTGATTTATCTAAGTATGAGGAGTTTTCAGACAACGACATCATAAGAATTATTGAGAGCGACTATAAAAATTATTTTAAAGAATTGTGTGGGTATGATCTTAGTATGGAAACGAAAAACTCAATCGTTTTTAATGTCTGCTGAAGACACTCTTTTTTATTGATCTTAGTACTTGTAAAAAAGAAGATATCTGAATAAATACTTTGTCTGCAATTATTTTTATCAGCACTTAGCATTAGGAGATGAAAAAAATACTTGATCTTTCCCTCCTATTTGTTTTTTACGCAAAACCTGCGCTTTTCTTTCAGTTATTGTTATAATAAAAGAAAATGCAAAGGTGGGAAATCATGACAACGATCAAGGACATTGCTGAAAAGGCGGGAGTAGCGAAAAGTACGGTTTCCCGCTATCTGAACAATGGCTATATCAGTGAAGAAAAGCGCAAAAAAATTGATCAGATCATTGCTGAAACTGGTTATCGCCCCAATACATTTGCTCGATCGCTGAAAGCCCAAGACACGAAATTGCTGGGCGTGATCATTCCTCGATTGAATTCGCCCTCGACAAATGATGTGTTAAAAGGGATCGATACGACGGCTCGGGAAAACGGCTATCAAATGCTGATCACCAACTCTGATCAAAGCGATGAACGGGAACTAGAAAATATCGAAATGCTAGTCAAACAAAAAGTAGCAGGGATGATCCTTTTTGCGCGCAAAATCACGCCGCAGCTGCAAGCGGTGCTGGCAGAGGTTCCTATGCCTGTTTTATTGTTAGGTCAACAGTTAGCTGGCATTCATTCCATCGTCCATGAAGATTATCAAGCTGGCAAAACCATGGCAGAATATGCAGTCAGCGCTGGCCACCGACGTTATTTATTTGTTGGTGTCAGCGAAAATGATTATGCGGTAGGTGTCTTGCGGAAAAAAGGATTTCTTGATGTCTTGGCACAAACCCCCAACGTCAAAGTCGACTTTATCGAAACGTCTTTTTCAAGAAGAGAAACGTACCAAAAAGCCCTTGTGTTCTTGAAAGATCAACCGGCAACGTACATCGCCTGTGCTACCGACAATATTGCTGTTGCTGTATTGAAAGCCGCCCATGAACTAGGGTATCAAGTGCCGCAAGACTTTTCCTTGAACGGCTTTGGCGGCTATGATTCGACGGATTATGTCTATCCGACCATCACAACGACCCAATATCCCTATGTCCAATTAGGCATCGATGCCGTCTTAACAATCCAAAAACTGACGCAAGGGGAAGAGGTTCCTGAAGTGATCGAATTGCCGAATCGATTAGTGGTCAAACAGTCGACTGCCAAGCGTGAAAAGCAGGAGAAATAAAGCAAATATTTTTAGAGAAAACAGGACGACCATTTGCGGCGTTCTGTTTTTTTATTTTCTTTGCTTGCAATTGCAAACGGTTTCTGTTAATCTACAGATGTAGAACCGGTTCCACAAATGAACCGACGATCAAAGGAGTGGGAAAAATGAAGGAACAAAAAACGATCGACCAAGTGTTAGAAGCTGTTGGCGGCAAAGAAAATGTCAAAAACTTTGAACACTGTGCCACACGTTTGCGCTTGATTTTGAAAGACGATCAGTTAGTAGATAAAGACAAAGCGGAAGCAGTTGAGGGCAGCAAGGGCTATTTTTTCAACACGGGACAGCATCAGTTCATTTTTGGAACAGGAAAAGTCAATGAAGTTTATCAAGCCTTCGCAGCAGAAATGGGCAATGACGCCTCCGCTGATAAAGCTGGCTTCAAAGACGATGTCTATTCGAATCTGTCACCCGTCCAAAAAGTTGTCCGCACGTTGTCAGATGTCTTGGTGCCATTGATTCCAGCTTTGGTAACGACGGGGCTTTTGATGGGGATTCGGGGATTATTGACCGAGTTGGGGGTCACCTATAGTGCTGACTGGTTAGCCATGTTTGAAATGTTAACGGATACAGCCTTTGCCTTTTTACCTGTTTTGATCGCCTATAGTGCGACGAAAAAATTCGGCGGTAATCCGATCATCGGGATCGTGGTAGGGTTAATGATGGTGGCACCGCAATTGCCGAACGCTTGGGCAGTTGCCAGCGGGGATGCAGAGCCATTGCACTTATTCGGTTTATCGATCTCTGGGTATCAAGGGTCTATTTTTCCAGCAATTATTGTCGGGATCTTAGTTTCTAAGCTAGAAAAATGGTTCCGTAAATTTGTTCCGCAAATGATGGATTTGATCGTGACACCATTCTTAACGATCGTCATTACTTTAGGCTTGATTTTGTTTGCGTTAGGACCAATCTTGCAAGTAGCTGAAAGAGCAGTCATCAACAGTATCGTCTACTTGGTGCAAGCGCCATTGGGCATCGGTTATATCATTTACGGAGGGGTTCAGCAAGTGATCGTGATCACTGGATTGCACCATTCGTTAAGTATTATTGAGTTAGGGTTATTGAATACGACAGGCGAAAACGTCCTACAAGTCTTAGGTACAGCAAGTATGGCGGGACAATTCGGGGCTGCGATCGCTGCGGCATTTATTTATAAAAACAAAGTCAAACGCTCAAATGCCATCAGTGCGGCGGTTCCAACCTTATTTGGGATCACTGAACCTTTACTATTTGGGGTCAACTTACGCTCGATGCGGATTTTTGGCGCAGGCATGCTGGGGGGCGCAGTCGGCGGGTTTGCGACGTATGTCTTCCAATTAGCTGCCACTGGGATGGGCATCACTTTTATACCAGGACTGTTGTTGTATACTGGAGATTTCGGTGCCATGCTGAAATACGTTGTCGTGATTTTGATTGCCTTTGCAGTCGGTTTTGCTGGTGTCCAATTGCAGCGCAAACCGCTAGCCAAAGAGTTGAATCAATAAATAATCCCTTGCTGTTCATCGGCAAGAGAAAAGAGGTACCGCATTGTTAACGAAGGAATACTGGGCACAGCTTGCCCAAACACAAAACGAATTAGCAGAAAAAATCAGTGCTGATGCGTGGCGCTTGAACTATCATTTGATGCCAGAAACAGGATGGATGAACGACCCGAATGGTCTTTGCCAATTCAAAGGCGTGGTTCATTTTTACCATCAATATGTACCGCAAACGCCCCATGGCGGGGAACCACCTCACTGGGGACACAAAACGTCGACGGATTATGTCACGTTTCAAGAAGAAGCGCTGTTTCTTTCTCCCGAACACGACTATGACAAAGACGGGGTCTACTCGGGCTCTGCCTTTATCGAGAATGACGCGATCCATTTCTTCTATACTGGGAATGTCAAACATCCTGGTGATCATGACTATACCTTTAGTGGACGAGAACAAAACACGGTCCATGTAATCAGCAAAGACGGCTATACCGTCGAAAAGCAAGAAGTCGTGATTCCTCATGAGGACTACCCTGAAGGATTTACCGATCATATTCGTGACCCAAAGGTTTTTGCCCATGAAAACACCTACTATATGCTGCTAGGCGCGCGTACGTTGGAAAACGAAGGCAAAATTTTGATTTATGAATCGACGGATTTAAATGAATGGACCTATCGAGGAATCTTTTTCGGTGAGGACTATGCTCTAGGCTACATGTGGGAATGCCCAGACTACTTCCATTTAGATGGCAAAGATGTGTTGGTCTTCTCACCGCAAGGCTTGGCAGCCAAAGAACATGCCTACCAAAATATTCATCAATCAGGGTATCTGATCGGTGAGGTGGATTGGGAAACCCTGACGTTTAAAGAAACTTCTGCGTTCCGTGAACTTGATTATGGGTTTGACTTCTATGCCCCGCAAACCTTTGAAGATGAGCAGAAACGTCGGATCTTGTGGGGCTGGATGGGGCTAGGGGATACCAGTCCTGAATACAGCAATCCTACGACCCCTCGCGGCTGGCAGCATGCCGCAACGCTGCCAAGACAGCTTTCGGTCAAAAATGACCAGTTGTATCAAGAACCTTTGCCAGAATTCCAAAAATTGCGAGACAAGCAAGTCAGCCAAAAAATTGTGCTTTCAGAGAAACCGCAGCACTTGTCTTTCGATGAATTGGCATATGAGTTGCAAGTTACGGCGGAAGCCCCATTGCAGCAGTTCCAGCTTGGACTTTTGCAAGATACGACTTTGGCTTATGAAGCTGGTGTCTTCACGATCCATCATGGCGTTTCTGGCTACGGTCGTAAACAGCGCAGTGTCAAGGTCGATGAACTGACGCAGCTGCAGATTTTTGTCGATACGTCTTCGATTGAGATCTTCCTAAATGGCGGGCAATATTGTTTGACCTCTCGCGTGTATCCAAAACGGACCGAGGCGATCGCTCTCAGCGGAACCGGCACGGTTACTGTCAATGCTTGGGCATTGGCGAAAAAATAAAGCAACGATCCGAAAACGACAGCAAACAGTTGGTTTTTCTTGTTGCACCCCCAAGAGTCAGCTTTTTCTCTGGCTTTTAGGGGGTGTATCATACCAACTATTTTGCTGTCGTTATTTGCTTGTTACTGCTTTTGTTGGTTTTGGATAAAGGTCTGCAGCGCAGGCGCATCGATCCGATAGCCGTCTTCAGTTTTTATGACTAGTTTTTGCGTTTTGAAATCTTTTAAGGTATACGTCAAATGGCGATAGCTCACGCCTAAGTATTCGGCGGTCTCCGTCAATTTTTCTTGAAAAAGTTCATCGATCGAAGCTTCCAACAGTAGCTGGGCAAGGCGCCATGCTAAGGGATAGGTTTGATTGACGGAAAAATGATCCATACGCAGCAGCAATTTTTCACCGATAGTTTTGCCTAGCGTTTGTACGAAAGCCAGGTCTTGCATGAGCCCGTGGGCTGCTGCTTTCATAGGAATGCCCAGACATGTTGTTTCACCGATCGCAACCACGGTTTTTGGTACTGTTTCGGCGCCAATCAACGTGAGATCGCCAATGCAATCACCAGGATGGAGAAACTGCAGCAAGGCACGTTTGCCGTTTTCTTGCGTTTGAATGATCTTGGCTTTGCCAGTCAATAGGACAAAAAAGACCGACATCGGCATCGTTTCTTTTTGGATCGCTTCTCGATGATCAAAGGTCCAGAGGGCACTTTGTTGTAAAATCTCTTCAGGAATCGGCAAGGGGCAGCTTTCTTTGATTGGTACCTGCTTTATTGCCAAGGCATAAGCGGTTTTTTTCACTTTTTTCCTCCAAACTAGGAGAAATCTCCTATTTGTTTTTAGTCAGTATAGCACATACTTAGAAAAGCAAAAACGAAAGTGTGGGAGAAAAAATGAATAAAAAGCAATGGATAGGATCAGGGATTTTTTATGGGCTGAGTGCATTCGGGATCAGCTTGACCATTAAAGCAAGCGTTGGGGTCAGTAGTTTTAATGCCTTGAATGTTACGCTGGCAACGATGTCAGGAATCAAAGTCGGCACCATCACAACAGCCATCAACTTGGGCTTTCTAGCTGCCTGTTGGCTATTGGATCGGCGGCAGACGTCCCTCAAACAAAAAGGCAGTGAGTACTTGATTATGTTTTTCGCTTTGCTGGCTTTCGGCTATTTGATCAATGGCTTTGTTTACTACTTCTTGGCATCGCTGCACTTGACGAATTATTGGAGCCAACTAGCTGCTTTGATCGGTGGGATCTTGATTTCTGGAACGGCGACGGGACAAGTCCTACGGTTGCAGGTCTTGAAATTTCCAATCGAGCACTGGTGTCATTTGCTGGCGCAACGCAGTCGTTGGACATTTAAGCAGTACCGTTATGGCGTTGATGCAGTCTGTATTTCGGGGGCACTCTTGCTAGCGATCAGTTTGGGCTTACCGCTAGCGGTGAGGGAAGGGACGGTCATTAGTTTCTTTTTGCTGTCAGGTGCCATCGCTTGGTCGAAGGAACGTGATTTGGCAGGGGCTTTACCCATTTGGCAAAGAAACAGTTAGCCAGCAGTATTCTTGGAATCGGGAAGGCGTCGAGTGTTTTAAAAATGCAGAAAGCGTTTTTTATGCTACTCTTATTAAAAAATCGAGATGTTTAGTAGGAGGAGACAGGATGAATCGGTTGATTGAAGGGTTTCAGGAAAATTTTGCACCAAAATTGGTTAGGATCAGTGAAAATCGGTTTTTAGTCGCCGTGCGCAACGGAGTCGCCGTTACGATGCCGCTGACGATTATCGGCAGTCTCTTTTTGATTTTAGCCAATCTGCCTTTTCCCGGATGGACCGATTTTGTCGGGGAGTTTGGCATCAAACTAGGCGCCGCCAGCAATTTTACATTTGGGATTTTGGGACTGGCCGCTTGTATCGGGATCGCCTACTATTTGGCGGCTTCGTATGAGATCGATCGGATCGGTTCTGTCGTGTTGGCAGTCTGCGCGTTTTTGCTGCTGCAGGCGGGGGAAGAATGGACGATCGATCCAGCTTCTTTGGGGGCGTCTGGTCTGTTTACAGGAATCGTTACAGCGATTGCGACAGTAGTGATCCATCGCTTTTTTCTCAAGCACCGCTTAGTGATTCGGATGCCAGCAGAAGTGCCGCCCGCAGTTGCCAAGAGTTTTTCGGTCTTGCTTCCCGGAGCTGCCATCATCACTGGTGCCTGGGTGATTCGGGTCTTGTTGGAATTTAATGTCAATCAATTCGTGCAAGCCATCTTTTCACCGCTGGCAGTTGGTCTAAACTCATTGCCTGGGATGCTGTTGTATACCTTTTTGATTTTGTTGCTTTGGTGTTTAGGGATTCATGGCAGCAATGTGATGGGGAGTATCGGCGATCCGATTTTTCTAGCTTTATTAGCAGCCAATACCGAAGCCTACACTGCAGGCGAACCGTTACCGAACATTTTTGCAGGCGGGTTTTATAT
This sequence comes from Enterococcus sp. AZ149, assembly GCF_051714285.1. Taxonomy (NCBI): domain Bacteria; kingdom Bacillati; phylum Bacillota; class Bacilli; order Lactobacillales; family Enterococcaceae; genus Enterococcus; species Enterococcus sp. AZ149. Next base: position 2,419,863 of record NZ_JBIORO010000001.1, on the reverse strand, counting down.
CATGTTTTTGTGCTATGGAGGCACTGGTTCAACACTGGGGCTGATCATCAACATGTTAGTTTCAAAGAAAAAAGCCTATCGTTCCCTAGGGAAGATGGCTTTGCCCTCTGCTATTTTTTGTATCAATGAGCCAATCCTTTTTGGGTTTCCGATCGTGATGAACCCTATTATGATGATTCCTTTCATCCTGACACCCCTTGTATTATGTGTCGGAACGTATTTCTTGTCGGTCACCAATGTCATTGGGCGAATCATGTTCAATCCACCGTGGACCACACCGCCCTTTATCAATACTTACCTTGCAACCGGCGGCAATATCCCTGCTGTTCTTTGGAGTATCGCTTCCTTACTGATTAGTGTGGCGATCTACTATCCATTCTTTAAAATCAGCGAACGAAGTTTAACGGAAGAAGAAAAAGGCGTTACCGACGCAGTTGCCGCGAAGGGGGAGAACTAAACGCTTATGATTGGCACGTGGTGCGTTGTTTTGTCTGGCAAAGAAAACAGTGGCTGCTACTCATCAAATTGCACAGTGATCCCAGATTTCGTCAATTGTTCCCATTCACGGATCGTTAGCAAGCGACCTTGGCAAAATAGCTGATCGTCGACATAAACGAGTGGCAGACAGCTGCGGCCATTGCTTGCTAATTGCTGCTTGACGGCTTGATTCGTATGAAAAGGGGCAGGATCTTCTGTAAAGAAGTATTCGTCGATCGTTAAAGGTTCGTTATGGAATGTTTGATGAGCCTGGGTCCTTTCTTCATTTATTTTTAACTGGTGAGTCAAGTGTGCTTCCCAAGTATCTTCTTTCTGGTCGGCATAAACAGCGATCGTTGGCATTAAATCAAATCCTTTCATGGCAGCTGATTTGTCAAAAGTATACCTGAATTTCTTGCCACGAGCAAAAAAGAGTGTCAAAAAGAAGTGAAAAGACAAAAAAGACGCATTTGCGTCTTTTTTGTTGTTTCTTATTCGTCAGCGGGTAAAAAATCGAAATTGGTCAACTCGTTGTAGGAATATGCTTTGTCGATTTGTCCTTTGTCTTTCGTCCAAGCAATGATTGCGTCGAATTGCTCTTGCGGCACTGCCTGGGCATACGGATAGTCTTCCTGGCTGTCTAAGTAAGTACTCATAGCATCGGGAAATTGATAGTCTGCCAAGATGTCGGCATAGTCTTTTGCTGAATGAGCATTCATGTAATCGATGGCTTCGTTGTAAGCACTGTAGAATGCTTTTAGGTCTTGCGGTCGATTTTGGATGACTTCGTCCATAAATTGCAGCGTCCCGCCTTTGATGCCAGCATCTTTAGAGCTGCCTAAAACAATCGCCCCTTGGGCAGCCAACATGCTGGCTTGTGGTTCCGTGTAAACAGCGCCATCGACTTGGTCATTGAGCAATGCTTCGGAACGGGCAGAAAAAGAAGCGATATCCACGATGTCATAAGTAAAATCATTTTCTTGTGCAAATTGATCCATGATGTATTCTAAAATGAAATTCGGTACAAGGGTGATTTTTTTATCCGCTAACCCTTTCATCTCAGTAATCCCTGAATTCGGTGAAGCGAGAATCTTGAAGTTTTCCAAAATATCAGAAGTGATCGTCATATCGATGCCGTTTTGCTTGAAGGTCGCTTCTGTCATGACATCGCTGATCGTACCATCCAACTCGCCTGCCTGCACTGCCACATTGCGGTCATTTGGGGAAGTGAAGGATTTGAGTTCCACAGTCAATCCTTGCTTTTCGAAAAAGCCTTCTTCTTTTGCTAGAATGATCGGAATCGCTGATTCTGCTGGTAACACCCCGATCGTCAATGTTTGATCCGTGACCGCAGCTTCTGTACTGCTAGTGCTGGAATTGCTGGTACTTGCTGTTTCGCCAGTGTTGCCGCAGGCGGCAGCGCCGACAGCGAATAGTGCTAGGATACTTGCTAAAATCGTTTTTTTCATTGGTTCATTTCCTCGTTTCTAAATCGTTGTTCAAAAGCAGCCATTGGTAGTGAGAACGGGAGGACAGCCCGATGGAGTTCCATTGGCTTGGTTTTTGTCGTATTGATGCCAGGTTTGGTTGTAAATGCCAGAACAAAGCCTTCCTTTTCTAGTGTTGCGATCGTCTGCTGATCATAAAAGCCAAAGGGATAGGCAAAAACATCCTTGATGGCCACGTGCTGATTGCAGCTTCGTAAGTCTTGCGCAAAGGCTGCGGGTGTTTCCCACATTGACCGCCCTTGCTGGTCCTTGCGTTCGTGAAAATGAGCGGTATGATTGGCATATTCGAAGACATCGCTCATTTCGGCTAATTCGGCACTGCTCAATGTCCGCGAAACTTCTGGTTCGTAAGGCTGAGGGGCATCAAAAAGCCAGCCGGTCACGACAAAGGCAGTGGCCTTGAAACCAGCTTCCTTCAACAGTGGGTAGGCATATTCTTTCATTGATTGATAACAGTCGTCAAAGGTCAGCAACACGGATTTTTCTGGTAGCGGCTGCTGCCGGAAATAAAAATCTTTGACTTCTGCAAGGGTCAACGTATGGTAATTTTCTGCTTTCAAAAAGTCGATTTGTTGTTTAAAATGAGAAGTGCTATTGAATAAGGGCAGAGGCAAGGCATCTTGATACCCGTCTGCGACTTTGATCGGGCGAACCTGATCATAAAGTTCTGCTTCGGGACGTATTTCATGAAATACGAGGGTCTGAAACATCATAAACCATCCTTTCTTGTCAATCACGCAAAAAATAGTATAGCACAAAATGTGAAAACCAACACAAATAATTTGAAGAAAGAAGTTTATTCTCTGATGAGTATTCTATTCGATTCCGTTTCCTTTACCTATGGAGATACCGCCATTTTTAAAAACCTTTCGTTTTGTTTTGAACAAGGCGCGACTTATGTGCTGCTGGGAGAATCGGGGATTGGCAAAAGCACGCTTTTATCCTTGATCAAAGGGTTGCAGCGACCGCAATCGGGCACGATCACTTACCAAGGCTGTTCCCCTGATAACATCGAGGTCGTTTTCCAAGAACTGCATTTGTTTCCTTGGCAAACAGTCTACCAAGCACTGGAAATGCCGCTGCTTATCAACCAAATCCCTAGTGAGCGCCGTAAAAAACGGGTCACCAGCTGTATTGCTGAGTTGGGATTGACGCAGGTGCAGGACCGCTATCCGCATCAGCTTAGTGGCGGTCAAAAACAACGGACCGCCATGGGGCGGGGACTGATCACACAGCCCGATGTTTTATTATTGGATGAGCCGACTGCTTCGCTAGATCAAGAAACCAAAGCAAACGCACAAGCCATGATCGCTGCTCAACAGCAGCGTAGACAAAACAGCTTAATCGTGGTGACCCACGATCCAGAAGAGGCAGTGTTTTTGGGGCAGACGATTTTGTTGCTAAAAGATCAGGACGTTACGCCGATCAGTAATCCATTTTACGGCAGCCAGCTGGAACGAGACTCGTTGGCTTTTTATGAAGTCGTCTTGCAGTTGAAAGAACAAATGAGGGAGGCGAGGCAATGAAACCCATCAAATCTTTTGCTTGGGGCTTCTGTTCGTTTGTCGTGGTTTGGTGGGGCGTAAGCTGGGTGACCAACACTCGCTCACTGCCTAATCCTTTAGAAACAGCTGAACGTTTTTGGGCATTGCGAGAAGTCTTGCTGATCCACGCAGGTGCCAGTTTGCTGCGGGTATTTGCGGCGTTGAGTGGGGCGTTGCTAGTCGGGGTGCCGTTAGGAATCTTGATTGGGCGATCCCAAAGAGTGGATCGGCTGCTTGGTCCACTGCTTTACTTTTTATATCCGATTCCTAAAGTTGCGTTTTTACCCGTCTTTATGATTTTCTTTGGCTTAGGCAATCTCTCAAAAGTTCTCTTGATTTTTGCGGTAATCGTCATTCAAGTGATCGTCTCGATTCGTGATGCAGTCACAAAGATCCCGTCTGCTTACTTTCAGGTCATGAAAAATTATACCAATCAATGGCGCCATGTCTTGCGCTTCGTTATTTTGCCCGCACTCATGCCCGCACTTTTTGCCAGTGTGCGGGTCAGTATCGGGATTGCGTTGGCTTCCCTCTTTTTTGCCGAAAACTACAACACGACGTATGGTGTCGGCTATCTGATCTTAAGTGCGTGGTCAAAAATGGACTACCCGCAAATGCTTTCCGGGATCCTTCTGATTGCTTTGATGGGCTATCTGCTTTTTGCCAGTATCGATTGGTTGGAAAGAGTGGTTTGCCGTTACCGGCAATCTTAGAAAAAAATAATCGATTGATGAATGTTTGCGGGAGTTCGTGTATTTTTGAACAAAATGATTTATACTAAGGATATCTTATTGAGAATCATTCTCACTGAAAGGAAGACCTTACTATGAAAGAAATCGATCTGTCAAAAACGCTCTATGAACTTGTGGCACAATATCCTGAAATACTAGAAATCATGAGTCAACTAGGGTTTACGGCGATCAATCAACCAGGGATGCTACAAACTGCTGGACGTTATATGACGATACCCAAAGGTGCTCAGATGAAGAAGATCCCCTTGGAAATGGTTTGTCTCGCTTTCGAAAAACAAGGGTTTCTTGTGAAAGGAGCGACGAAATGAAGACTAACAGTCAAAGACAAGAACGGATCGTCGAAATACTGAGTTTGCTTCACCAAGGCGGTTCCTTTGAAGAAGCTAAACGCTTGTTTAACGAAGAATTTGATGGTGTGGATGTGACGGAGATCACTGCTGCTGAAAAAGCTTTGATCCAAACGGGGTTGGACCCTTCTGAGATTCAGCGTTTGTGCAATATTCATGCTGCTGTTTTTAAAGGATCGATCAATGAGATCCATCACTCCAATGAAGAATATGGGCAACCAGGCCATCCTGTTCATACCCTGAAATTGGAGAACCAAGTCCTGCAATCCCTGTTGACCGATGAGATCGACAGCCTCTTAGCCAAAATCAAAACCGGTGATTGGACGCCTAAAAAGCGTCTACAAGCTGCCTGCAATGATTTAATGCAGATCGACAAACACTATGCGCGAAAAGAAACGTTGATTTTTTCTTACATGGAGAAGTACGGCATCACTGCACCGCCAAAAGTGATGTGGGGTGTTGATGATAATATTCGGGTCATGATCAAAGCGCTCAATGAGCTTTTGGCTTCCGAAAAAACTGCCTATAATCCGATTGCTGTCCAATGGGAAGCGGTCAAAAACGAAATCGAAGAGATGATTTTCAAAGAAGAAATCATGGTGCCAATGACGCTGGATGTCTTCAGTCTTAAAGATTGGGAACAAATTGCGGCTGACAGTTTAGACATCGGCTTTGCCTTTATTCCAGAACCGCTTCCTTGGAAACCGAGCCAAGAAGCTCTTGAAAAGGAACAGGCGGCAGAACCCGCAAGGCAAGCGGCGATCAAACAAGCCCAAGAAACAACCGCCGGCATCGCAGCCGGTTTAGGATTCGATGAATTTCAAGTCATAGACACGGAAAATTCGCCGCAAATTGCTGAACAGCCGGCCCTCTCATTGCCTACTGGTAATTTGCAATTTGAACAATTGGTGGCGATTTTTCAAACGTTGCCAGTGGACTTGACCTTTGTAGATAGTGAAGAGCGGGTGCGCTTTTATTCAGAAGGCAAGAGTCGCGTCTTTCCACGAACGAATTCGGTTTTAGACCGTGAAGTCGTCAACTGCCATCCACCGAAAAGCATGCATCTCGTGCAGCAGATTTTGGATGATTTTCGAGCGGGCACACGGGAGACTGCTGAATTTTGGATCGATATGCGAGGCCGTAAAATCTATATTCGCTATTTTGCATTAAAAAACGAAGCAGGTATCTATTTAGGTTGTCTAGAAGTCACGCAAGACATTACGGAGATCCAAAAAATCGAAGGGCAAAGCCGTTTGCTGGATCAGTGAACAGTTTGGAGAAAGGCTGATCTGCGTCTATTCAAAACGAAGCGAAAAAAAGAAAAATCAATAAAACGCTTGCAACGTTTCTAGAAAAATAGTATAGTAAAGGCAATCAAATGGGTAGTTACTGATAATGCAGGCTATACCTTTTTACGTGTGTATGGATCCTACACATGTATTAAGGTATCGCCTTTTTTCATTTTAAGGAGGTGAGAAGCGTCTTGAAGATCAAAAAAATCTTAAACAACAATGCAGTTTTGGTCGGACAAGATGGCAAAGATTTTATCTGGATCGGTACCGGCCTTGGCTTCAAAATGAAACCAGGACAAACCGCCGATGAATCAAAAATTGAAAAAGTGTTTGTGCTTCATAAGAAATCCTCTGATCGTTTGATAGAATTGCTAGAGAACATTCCAATCCAATATGCATCTCTTGCGGATGATATTATCCGTTATGGAAAGCAAGTCATTTCCTACCAATTAAGTGATTCCATTTACATCTCTTTGACGGATCATATCTATAATTTGATTCGCTTGAAAGAAGAAGGGATCAGCATCAACAATCGCTTGACCTGGGAAATCAAGCGTTTCTATCCCAACGAGTATGCAGTAGGAGAGCATGCGGTTCGGTTGATCGAAAGCAAAACGCAATTCTCCCTAAATGAGGCAGAGATCAGTAATATCGCCATGCATTTTATTAATGCGCAAATCAATGACGATTCAGAGAAGATGGAAGATATCGAATTGCTGACACAAAAAATCAAAGACATTATTTCACTTATTCGTATTCACAATCGTGTGCACATTGATGAGAATAGTTTAGCTTTCGATCGCTTCGTCACCCATTTGAGATTCTTTTTTAAACGGATTGAAAACAAGGAAATCGTTGAAGGCGTGGGGAATCCCCTATTAGTTCATGTGATCGATAAATATCCTAAAGCCTATGAAACCACCCGTTTGATTGGCGAATATTTAAATAAAACATTATATGACGATGAACAATTGTACTTAACGCTTCATGTACAAAAATTGATCGATCAATAATTCAAGGTGTTACTGGTAAAGCAGGCAAGACTTGACAAGGCTACAAGAAATGTAGTGTTGTTTGGTCTTGCCTTTTTCATTGGTTGATAGTAGAGAAAGGAATGAACGATATGCAATACCAAGAATTGAATGAACAAATTTTAAAGAATATCGGCGGAAAAGAAAACATTGCTGGGTTGACGCATTGTATTACCCGTCTTCGGTTTAAACTTAAAGATGAATCAAAAGCCCAGACCCAAACGATCAAAAACTTGCCGGGGGTTGTCACCGTCGTCCAAAGTGGGGGACAATATCAAGTAGTTATCGGAAATCACGTAGCAGAAGTTTACAAAGAATTTACGGACATGATCGATATGAATACGGAAGAAACTTCTGGGCAAGAGGAAGAACCCAAAGGGATTCTAAATCGGTTTATCGATATTGTCGCTGGTATTTTTACGCCGATCATCAATGTCTTGATGGCAGCAGGGATGATCAAAGGGTTACTTGCTTTATTGACAACATTTGAAGTGCTGGATAAAGCATCAGGAACGTATTTGATTTTAAATGCGACAGGGGATGGATTGTTTTATTTCTTCCCACTCTTTCTAGGGTACACTGCTTCGAAAAAATTTGGGGGTAAACCCTTTATCGGAATGGCGATCGGGGCAGCATTAGTTTATCCGACGATCATAGCAGCAAATGGCGGAAGCGAAGCGATGTATACCTTATTTGCAGGTTCTGTCTTAGAATCTCCAATCTATATTACTTTTCTTGGAATCCCTGTTATATTGATGAGCTATACTTCAAGTGTGATTCCGATTATTGCAGCTACTTATTTGGCATCAAAACTAGAAGCTTTCTTTTCTTTATTGATTCCACGAGCAGTGCGGAGTTTCTTTGTTTCTTTTCTGACCTTGATAATCACAGTTCCATTAGTCTTTCTAATCGTTGGACCGATTACTACTTGGGCAGGATTACTATTAGGGCAAGCATTGTCAGCTGCTTACGAGTTTAGTCCGATTATCGCTGGTATTGTTATTGGGGGATTTTGGCAAGTCTTCATTATGTTTGGCCTGCATTGGGGTTTTGTGCCGATCGCTTTGAACAACTATGCCACACTAGGGTACGATGTCGTGATGATGGCTGGTCTGGCAACTCCCGTGGCGATGGCGGGAGTCACCCTCGCAATCTTTTTGAAAACTAGAAACAAAAAATTAAAAGAAATCGCCTTCCCTGCTTTTCTTTCGGCTATCTTTGGTATCACGGAGCCGGCACTGTATGGGGTAACCTTACCTAGGAAAAAAGCATTTTATACTACCTCCATCGCAGGCGCTATTGCCGGAGGAATCATGGGATTGTTCAAAACGAGAGTCTACATCAACGGCGGGACAGGTATTTTCGCTTTACCACGATTTATTCACCCAGAAAATGGCATTGATAATAGCTTTATCGGGTTTGCCATAGCTAGTGCCGTTGCCTTTGCATTAGGATTTTTGATCACGTTCTTTTATGCCTATGATCCTAAAAGCGATGATGAACCAGCTAGTGAAGGCACCCAGGAAAAAAACGTGGAGCCATCGACACTGAATCATGAACTTGGACAAACTATTCTCTATGATTTGGCAACACCGGTTAGAGGAACGATCATCCCACTAAAAGAAGTAAAAGACGAAGCGTTTTCCAGCGGATTGTTAGGGAAAGGATTAGCTGTCATTCCGTCAGAAGGAAAGGTCTACGCACCAGCAGATGGAATCGTTTCAACACTTTTTCCGACAAATCATGCAGTGGGAATCACGACCGCAGATGGCGTTGAAGTTCTGATTCATGTAGGGATGGATACAGTGAATTTGAAAGGACAGTATTTCCAGCCAGCAGTTGCCCAAGGAGACTCAGTAACGAAGGGACAATTACTTTTGAGTTTTGATAAAGACGCATTGGAAAAAGAAGGCTATTCCATCGTGACACCGATTATTATTTCAAACACGGCGGATTACCTAGATATTGTTGAAACAGACAAACAAGATGTTGAAAAACAAGATACCTTATTAACGGTCATCGGTTAGGAGGAAAGACAAGTTGAAAAAAAATATCTTTTTATTCGTAGCAGATCAGATGAGAAATGACGCACTCGCACATATGGGGAATCCCGCATCAATCACCCCTAACTTTGATGAACTGGCAGAAGAAGGGGTTTCATTTGAAAATGCCTACTGCCAAAACCCCGTCTGTGTGCCTTCTAGAAATAGTTTTCTGACGGGTTTTTATCCACATGTCAATGGGCATCGAACGATGCACTATTTGCAAAGAGAAGATGAACCCAATATTTTGAAAGAAATGAAGAATCAAGGCTATGAAGTCATCTGGATCGGCAGAAATGATGTGGTTCCGGGAGATAAACCAAAAACAGACTATTGTGATGAATATTATGACGGTGTGGTAGACGAAAACACTCGGGATGCACAAAACAGTGAAGTCAATCATTCCGCCGATATGAACGAAGCCAGTAAACAGCTATACGACCAGATGCTTTCAGGAGATACGTATTATTCATTTTATATGGGAAAATTACCAGACAGTGAGGGCTATGGCAAAACGGACTGGAATTGTGTGAAAAAGGCGTTGGACTATCTTGAACGCCGCAGTCAGGAAAAGACAGACAAACCATTTTTCGTTTATTGTACGATCTCATTCCCACATCCACCCTATGCTTGCGAAGATCCATGGTATTCGAGTATTGATCGTCAGAAACTGCCGAAACGTCGGCCGAATATCAAAGATATTCCTAACAAAGCCTCAATGCTGTATGGCATCAATGAGAAACAGAATTTGAACGGTTGGACAGAAGAGCGCTTTGATGAATTACGAGCTACCTATTTAGCAATGGTTTCGCGTTTTGATCATCAACTGGGCATGATCAAAGAGAAGCTGCGTGAAACAGGGGTTTACGATGAAACAAACCTCATTGTTTTCAGTGACCATGGAGACTATACTGGTGACTACACGATCACTGAAAAAGTCCAAAACTGTTTTGAAGAGCCGATCACGAATGTCCCATTGGTCATCAAACCTGCTAAAACGATTGAAAGTGTGCCGCGAATCACCAAAGCACAAGCGGAACTGCTAGATTTACCAGCAACGATCGCCGAACTGGCTGAGTTCGATCTTTCCTATACACAATTTGGAAAGTCATTGGTTCCTGTGATCAAAGGAGCCGAAGAGCACAAAGATGCTGTTTTTTGCGAAGGCGGACGCATTCATGACGAGACACAAGCGATGGAGCTGGGGCATGGACCGAAATCTCCATATTGGCCGCGGCTTGCGACACAGTATAGCGAAGGTCCGGAACATACAAAAGCAGTTATGTGCAAGATGGGAAACTATAAATATGTGATGCGTCTTTATGAGCATGACGAATTATATGATTTGGAAAAAGACCCAATGGAAATCAAAAACTTGGCGCTAGAAAAAGAATACACCGAAATTGTCGAGAAAATGAAACAACGCGTTACTCGTTTTTATATGGAAACGACTGATTTTGTTCCGATGAAACGCGACAAACGCTAAAAAAGTAAAAAAAAGAATCGAGGCCTCCACATGAAACACATCTCCGTATTGATCAAGCCAGCATCCTCTCTTTGCAATCTGCGCTGCACCTATTGCTTTTATGCCAACGTCAGTTCCTTGCGCGAAGTGCGTTCCTTTGGCAAAATGAAAGAGGATGTAATGGAAAAGATGATTGCAAACATCTATGCAGACTTAGAAGCTGGCGATCATTTGACGTTGGCATTTCAAGGCGGAGAGCCGACGATGGCAGGGCTGAGTTATTTTAGAAAACTAACGACTTATGTTGCGGCGCAAAAAAAGCGAGTGACAGTACACTATGCGATCCAGACCAACGGCATGGTGATCAATGATAAATGGTGTCGTTTTTTGAAAGAGCATCGCTTTTTAGTCGGGCTGTCGATCGATGGGCATCCGCTTGCTCACGATCGGCATCGATTAGACGCCAAAGGGCGGGGGACCTTTGCGCGGGTTTTGCAGACCAAGCGATTATTGGACGCCTATCAGATCGAGTACAATGTCTTGTGCGTGTTGACAAATCCATTAGCAAAGGAAGCCCAGCGTGTGTTTGATTTTCTCAAGGAAGAGCAGATTGCCTTTGCGCAGTTCATTCCTTGTTTGGCTGATTTGGATGCCACGTCAACGAACGACTATGCCTTGACACCAAGAAGCTTTGCGCACTTTTATCAGCAGCTGTTGGCGTTTTGGCTGCAGGAATTGACACAAGGGCGCTACCTAAGTATTAAGCTGTTCGATGATTTACTAAATCTATTGGTGCGGCAGCAAGTAACTGCCTGTGGGATTCTAGGCAACTGCCAAGTGCAGTATGTGATCGAAGCCGACGGCAGTGTCTATCCTTGTGACTTCTATGTATTAGATGAGTTTCGCATGGGCTATATCCAAGAGCAAACGTTGCGGGAATTGTTTTCTCAAGACTGTTCGCAGCAGTTTTTGTGCCAGAAAAAAGACATGCCTTCGAAGTGTACGCAATGTCCTTTCCAAAAAATGTGCCGAGGAGGCTGTAAACGAATGAAAGATGCAATGTACGTGGATAGTGAGGGGTTTTGCGGCTATCAGGAGCTGTTAAAAGACTTCACACCCAGAATCAATGAGATATTGGGGCTGTTGCAAGGGGTGAGACAATGATCGGACTGATTTATTTTCTCGTGATCGTCTTAGCAAATACCGTAGGGGCAGTTTCCGGCATGGGGGGCGGCGTGCTGATCAAACCGATTTTCGATTTTATCGGCGCCCATTCTGTTGCTGCGATCTCTTTTTACTCGGCGACAGCTGTCTTCACGATGTCTATCGTTTCGACAGCTAGACAATTAGCCAGTGGACGGAAAATCAATTGGTCGATTGCCTTGTGGGTTTCTGGTGGTGCTGTGTTAGGCGGTGTTTTAGGCAATGTTGCCTTTGAACAGCTATTGCTGGTTTTTCGAGACGACAAGATGGTTCAGCTGATCCAAATCCTTGTGACCGTGCTGACACTATTGTTCGCTTTTTTGTATACAAAATATAACTGGCGCGGGTTTGCGTTGGAAAAAGTCGGCTGGTATGCAGCTTGTGGCTTGATTCTCGGTTTTCTAGCCAGTTTGCTGGGGATCGGCGGCGGACCCATCAATGTTTCTTTATTGATGTTGCTGTTTGCCATGCCGATCAAAGAGGCGACGATTTATTCAATTTGTACGATTTTTTTCTCGCAGCTGGCAAAAATTTTGACGATCGCTTTTTCGACAGGTTTTGGTGCGTATGATCTGCAAATTTTGTGGTTTGTTATTCCAGCCGCGATCGTGGGGGGACTATTAGGCGCCAAGGCCAGCAACGTCCTGTCACCACAGCGAGTGACACTGGTATTCCAAACCGTGATCGTGCTGGTGTTACTGATCAATCTGTACAATGGCTATCAATTATTGTAAAAAGGAGGCAAGCAGATGCCCACGATTCCAGCAGGAACTTACCGAATTGGCACGAATACGATGGACGGCTTTGCCGGGGATCTTGAGGGACCGCAAATCAGCCTCGACAGCCCAGCATTTGCCATTGATGCCACGACAGTAACGAACCAAGCTTTCCAAGTTTTTGAGGAAGCAACAGGATATGTCACAGAAGCCGAGCGTTTTGGCTGGTCGTTCGTTTTTCACTATTTTTTAAGTGAGCAAACGAAACACCGCAGTCAAAAGGTACCGAATATGGCTTGGTGGTACGCGGTTAGCGGCGCAGATTGGCGTCATCCTGAAGGACCTGATTCAACGATTGCCCAGCGGATGGATCACCCAGTGGTTCAGGTGTCTCGCAACGATGCGATCGCCTATTGCCAATGGGCAAAAAAACGCCTCCCGACAGAAGCAGAGTGGGAGATCGCTGCAAAAGGCGGGACAAGTTTTGAAAAATATCCTTGGGGAAGGGAATTTTTGGCAGAAAATACCTATCATTGCAATATTTGGCAAGGAGAGTTTCCAAAAAGCAACACGCGAGCAGATGGCTTTGCCAATACAGCGCCAGCGAAATGGTATGAGCCCAACGGCTTTGGTCTGTATCAAGTGATCGGCAACGTCTGGGAATGGTGCGTCAATCCTGCCCGCATCCCGTTGACGCAGTTTCAACAACAGACGGGACAAACCTTTTGGATAATGAATCAAACACAAGATGATCAAATGTATGCGACTCGCGGCGGTTCATTTTTGTGCCATGAATCCTATTGCAAACGATACCGAATTGCCGCTAGAAATGGTAATTCTGGGATGTCGGCAGCCAATAATTTAGGGTTTCGGTGTGTCAAAGACTTGGATCAATAAATCGATAAAAGCGAAAATTTATGTATGGTTCATATCATCTATTTATACAATAAGATAAAAAATCTGCTCATTCCTATGTCTAACCAAATTATCTAACTGGCCTACAGTTATTTTTACTTCAACATGTTCATAGTTGATCTCAACTTTCAAAGGAGAATAAGGGCTTTTGCCCCAGTCACATGATTGGCAAAAAAAACTGTATTTCTAAGCAACATCATTTATGAATTATTGAAAATCATGTTTGGTTAACGTAATAAAATTTTCAGGTAGCATTTAAAGTAAATAAAATTAGTTTTGATGGACTTCATGTTCCATCGAAGAAGCAGGAAAATTTTGTTATCTAAAAGTGCTATGATAGAGTAGTGGTGATAGTTAGAATGGAAGAGGGGGAATAATATGTACGAACCAGAAATGTTCTTTGAAGATGATGAAAAACCAGCTATACTAATACTTCAAGGCGGTGTAGAAAAAAATATCCTAAGACATTGGCATTCAGAAATAGAGTTGAATTACACTATAAAAGGTTCAATTGATCAATTTTTTATTGAAGGTGAAACTTTTAAGACACTTCCAGGGGATATTTTGTTTGTTAATCCATTTGAAGTTCACGGCGTTCAAAACTTTCATGAGGAGGATTTTGATGATGGTATATTAACGGTGATTATCCCAAATACATTTATTGATAAATATTTTCCACAAATGAAAGGCTATCATGTAACCAAGAGAAAAATTAATAGTAATCTTGTACCAGATAAAGTGGTTTATTATAAATTGAGAAAGTTATTTGAACATCTAGCTCAATTAGCTAAGCTAGAGTCGGATCAGTTATTAAAAGTGAAAATCGTGACTAGTATTTTGGAAATATTGCTGATATTTGCAGAACACTTTTCCGAAAAAAAAGAAAGTCAATTAGATATAAATGAGGAAAAGATATATGAAATATTGACATATCTACATGAGAATTATACAGAAAGGATAACACTTGCGGAAATAGCAGCAACATTTTATCTATCGGAAAGTTATTTCGCGAGGTACATAAAAAAAAGAATAGGCATGTCGGTGTTCAACTATATTGAGATAGTCAGATGCAATCATGCGATTGAAGATTTGAGAAGCAAAAAAGAAACAATTGAAATAGTTGCTGAAAGAAATGGGTTTGCTGATACCAAGGCACTAAATAGAAGTCTGAAAAAAATTTATGGTCATACTGCAAAATATTACAAAGGTCAAGATGTGCCCTAAAAGTAAACGGATAATAGCATTTATTTTTTATTATAATCAGTTATTCTTAGATTAACAGGAAGCGCTTACCTGATGATTTAGGAGGTTAACTATGGACAGAAAAAAAATACTATTCAAAATATCGATCTTATCAATTTCCTTACTTTGTATGGCGGCACCGGCAGTATCTGGAACAGTTCCTTATTTAGCAAAAGCATTACCGGAAGTGGCACAGCCTTCCATTGAAATGCTAATGTCCGTACCTAATTTTGGGATACTACTTTTTGTTTTTCTAGCTCCTTTTGTCAATCGTTTTATTGGTGATAAAGCAACGGTCATAGCAGGGTTAATAATTTCCTTATTATCTGGTGTGATTCCATTTTTCACTTTAAATTTTCCAGTTTTATTAATATCTAGATTTATGCTTGGATGTGGAATTGGCCTGTTTAATTCTTTAGCATATTCATTAATTAGTACGCATTATGATGGGGCTGAAAGAGATAAGCTCATTGGTTATCAAGGCGCTGTATCTGCTTTAGGCAGCACATTGTTTAGCTTAATCGCAGGATTTCTAATGAGTGTTAATTGGCGATTGAGTTTTTTGACATACTTGATTGCTATCATTCCAATTATGCTGTTTGGATTGGTCATCCCAAATAGGACCAATGAATCAGAAGGCGAGATAAAAAAAGAAAAAGCTTCATCAAAGAGTATAAGAATAAATGGAAAAGTCGTTTTTTATGCTATATATATGTTTTTTGTGTACGCAGCGTTTATGACAATAATTTATAAACTTGCAAGTCAATTTGTGGAGATTGGTTACGCAACGGGGGCGCAAGCTAGTATTATTTTAGCCATAATGACAATATGTGGCTTCGTAAGCGGTATTACTTTCGGATCAGTTCGTTCAATATTTAAAGAATTTACGGGGCCTTTGGTAGTTGCTCTCTTAGGGGGGATGATCATTTTGCTAAGCTTTTCTGCGAATATCATACTATCAGGTATCATTGCCGCTTTAGCTGGTGTGTTCCAAGGATTTTTAAATCCTTCTGTGTTTAGTGACACAGCCAGGGTCAGTAACTCCGCTTCTCAAAATACTGCATCTACGTGCTTATTGATTGGGATTAATTTAGGTTGCTTCTTAAATCCATATATTTTCTCAACTATTGGTGCTATTTTTAATAATAATACTGTGTCGTTTTCTTTTATTACAGCTGGATTAATTTTAATAATTTGTAGTGCAGTTCATTTCACGCTGGAATTGTCATTAAAAAATAAAAGGACAAACGTTAGGGAGGAAATATAGAATGAAGGCATTTATAGAAAAGAATTTTTTTAAAAAAAGCGATAAACCAGGCATTGTTGACCCAAATGCTCTTAAAGAATTAACATCTGGCAGAAAGAATGATCAGAAAGATAATCAAGAAAGTAAAGAGCCAACACTTATTCAACTGAGAGATGGAATGGGGTGGCCAGCTAAAGATATTTGCAAACATGAGCTTGTGATTGAAGATCGAATTGTAAAAGGGCATGTTCCAATCAAGACTTATAGAAAAAAAAGTTTACTGATGAAAAATATACCTGCAATTATTTTTTTTCATGGAGGAGGTTTTTTCGGAGGATCAATCCAGAACGTAGAACAAATATGTCGTACTTTTGCTGATAAGGGTGATGTTTCAGTAATATCAGTAGGATATCGGTTGAGCCCAGAAAATCCGTATCCAGCTGGACTTCTCGACTGTTATAACGTAGTTGAATATTTTGCGATTCACGCAGCTCAAGAATTTATTGATTCTGAGAAATTATTTGTTTCTGGAGATTCTGCTGGTGGAAACTTATCTATCTGTGTATCATTATTGGATTGTGCACATTTTAAATCAAGTTATATCAAGAAGACTTTGGCATATTATCCTGTAGTTGATATTACAACTGCTGGGCAAGGAGCCTTTTGGGATACGGATCAGTATTTCTTTAGTAATCAAGAAGAGGCTAAGATAGTTAAATCCTATATTAAAAAATTCGCTCAACAAGATACGATTATAGATGAATGGTATGGTGGTGATATAAATAGACATCATTCTTTGCTTTCGCCAATTTTTGCCTCCAAAGATGAAGTAGCGTTATTACCCCCACTAAAAATTATTATTGGAGAATATGATCCTTTGCGATTACAAGTTGAAGCTTTCATCAAGCACTTAGAAGATTGTGGTGTCTCAACTGAATATGTCATCTATAATGGAATGATTCATGCATTTATGGATAAAATAGGTTGCTTTATGCAAGCAGAAGAAGGAATTGATGATGGAATTGAGTTTTTATTAACAGATAGCTAATAAGATTAGATATGAAGAAAACTGACAGAATTGATTGTTTATGTGTTCATGTCTCAATCAATAAGTTGTTGACAAAACAATGAAACCGTTTTATAATTAATTTAGCACGCTAAATAAATTATCCCGAGGGAAGTTTTACAATGAATAATGGATACAAATTAGGTTTTACCATCAAACAACTTCATGGTGCTTTTGAGAGTAACCGCAATAATTTTTTTAGACAATACAATGTAACTGGTAGTCAAATGGATATTCTGGAGTATTTGGATGGAAAGACGAATAAAATGGCGACAGTTGCAGAAATTCAAACATACTTAAATGTTTCCTATGCAACTGTTTCTGGGATTGTTTCAAGGCTGGAAGAAAAGACCTTTGTTGATAAAATAAAAGGTGTCAGTGATAGAAGGCAAACAAATGTATCTATCAGTGACAACAAGGAAGTTAAGGATTTGCTTAAGCTTCAGCATGTCTATCTTGAATCAATGGATCAAAAAGTAACCGAAGATTTCACTGAGAGTGAGGTAGATACGCTAATTTTATTGTTGGAAAGACTACTTTCTAATTCAGAGGGAACATGATATGGAGCATACTTATTTTGTTAAGAGGCTTTTTAATAATAATGCTGTTTTAGTTTGTGATGAAAACAATGAAGAATATGTTTTATTAGGAAAAGGACTGGCATTTAATAAGAAAATCGAAGAACCAATTGATAATGATAAGATTGAAAAAAAGTTTTCGTTACACCTTCAAACCGATAAGCTGTTTAGTCTATTGAGAGAGGTGCCTAGTCATCATATAACATTGGTAAATCAAATTGTGGAGATGGCGGAGCAAACATTGCACACTAATTTTGATGATGATTTATATATTTCTTTAGCTGATCATATTAGCTTTGCTATAAAGCGTTATAAGCAAAATATTCAACTATCCAACTCACTTCTATTCGATATTAGAAAAATGTATCACAAGGAGTTCGAAGTTGCTCAAAAAGCTGTTGAGATAATTAACTATAATGAAGCGATTGAATTAGATGACAATGAAGCAGCATTCATTGCGATGCATTTCATCAATAGTGAGTGGAACCAAGAAAAGTTTGATCGAAACCGAAAACTCCAATTGTTTGTAAATGATATTCTTTCGATAGTTGAGAAGGAATTTAAAGTAAAAATAGATATGAATTCATTAAATTATAATCGATTTGTAGTGCATATTCAGTTTTTTGGAAAAAGAGTCTTGAATGAAGAAAGTCTGAACCAAGTTGATTTAAATTGGATTTCAAAGCAAGAACTCTTTAGTGAAGAAATTAATCAATGTTTAAAAAAAATTGATCAATATCTAGCAGAACAATACGAATTTAAAATGACAAATGATGAAAAAGTTTTTTTAAGCATACATTTGAATAGAATATTTTCTAGATAGGATTGTAACCGAAAGGGCAAGGCCAAGTAGAATCATACTCATTGAAGTATGGTTTTATTTGGCCTTTTATTTTTAAAAAATTTTAAGGAGAGATGAACATGGATTACAAAGAAATGGCAAAATCAATCATTATGGCGGTTGGTGGAAAAAATAACGTGACCCATCATTATCATTGTGCAACAAGATTGCGGTTGAATATCAATGATTTGAACAAAGTGGATTATGAAAAGCTGGATTCTATTTCTGGTGTATCTGGTGTTGTGACAAAATCGGATCAAGTCCAGATTATTATTGGAGATGAAGTTCGATACGTTTACCCGTTTGTCGAAGAGATGATTCCCTTAGAAGATGCTGATTTGATTCCCTCAAAGAAGACAAATAAGAAGAAGGGGCTATCATCAGCTATGGAAGCAATGGCTGGGATTTTTGCTCCCATTATTCCGATCATTGCAGGAGCGGGACTTTTAAAAACGTTTCTAACGATATGTACACAGTTGCATTGGCTATCGGATGCATCAGATACGTATCAGATATTATATATTGCTGCAGATACAGTATTCACATTTATTCCGATATTAATCGCTTATAGTGCTGCAAAAGCAATGAAGACAAACATTATGCTAGCCTTGACAATTACTGCAGCGTTGTTTTATCCAACCATTTTGAACGCTATAAGTGCAGGTACTGAGTATATGTATTTTCTTGGGATTCCAGTGAAGATAGTTGATTCTTCTTCAACAGTTATTCCTATCCTATTGGCTGTTTTTGTCCTAAAATACGTCTACAGCTTTGTTGATCGTTTGATGCCAAAAGCACTGAAAATGTTTTTCACATCATTTATTGTATTGCTTATCATGATTCCATTAACGTTGATTTTGTTTGCACCATTAGGTTCTTATTTCGGTGTGATCTTAATGAAGGGTCTGACGGTTCTGATCAACTCATCAAAATTGATTTCAGGAGCGATTATTGGAGCATTTTGGATTCCGTTAGTTGTTACAGGAATGCATCATGGAGTGATTCCATTACTGTTCCAAGAAATTGCATCAACAGGTTCTACTATTTTAATGCCTGCTACAAATATGGCTAATGTCGCATTAGCAGCATCAGTGGTTGGAGTATTAGTTCGCTCTAAAAACATGAAAATGAAGACCATTGCTGCGGCTGCAACACCTTCTGGATTGATGGGAATCACTGAGCCTGGTATTTATGGTGTTATGATTAAATATAAGAGCGCTTTGATTGGAACAATGGTAGGTGGTGCAGTGGGTGGTGCATACATTGTCATGACCGACGCTGTTCAATATTTCTTTGGAGGATTGGGCGTTTTCACTCCATTAATGAATTTAGGAAATCCTAAATTTTTCCAACATGTTATCGCAACGGTTTTATCTTTTGCTGTCTCATTTATTATTGTGGCATTAACGTTTAAGGAATCACAAGATGATATCGTCGAAAAAGATGAAAACAATAAATTTGAAGGAGCTAAAAAGCAATTTGTGAAGTCACCACTTTCTGGTCAAATAATCCCTTTAATAGATGTTGAAGATGAAGTTTTTAGTTCAGGAGCTATGGGACAAGGTATTGCTATTGAACCTAATGAAGGAAAAATTTATGCGCCTTTCGATGGAAGAGTAAGTGCGATTACTCCAACAAAACATGCAATTGGCTTAACTTCAGAATCAGGTGTAGAGGTTTTGATTCACGTAGGTATGGATACTGTAAATTTACAAGGTAAATATTTCCATATTACTAAGAATGAAGGTGAACGCTTTAATAAAGGTGAAGTGCTATTAGAGTTTGATATAGCTAAAATTCGGGAAGCTGGATATCCAGTAACAACACCTGTTATTGTTACAAATTACAAGAACTATGACACTGTTCAAATAAATGATAGTGTTAAAAATATTGATAAAACAGCGACTATTTTTGAAATAAATTAAGAGGAGAATTGAACGCATGAAAAAAAAGACATTCCAAAAAGATTTTTTATGGGGAGGAGCCATTGCTGCTTGTCAAGCTGAAGGTGGATTTGATCAAGGTGGACGAGGATGGTCACCGATGGATATGATCGAATATGAATCAGGCAAAGATGCTCAAAAAATTAATTTATTAGATTTTTACACAACTGAAAAAATGAACGAAGGAAAAGACTTATCAAATGGAAAATTTTATCCGAAGCGTATTGGGATAGACTTTTATCACAACTATAAAGAGGACATTAAGCTATTCGCAGAAATGGGCTTTAAGGTTTTTAGAACTTCTATTAGCTGGTCAAGAATTTTTCCGTTGGGAACAGAAGAAGAACCTAATGAGGAAGGCTTGCAATTTTATGATGATGTCATCAATGAATTGTTAAAATATGATATTCAACCATTGATCACTATTTGTCATGGAGAAATACCACTCGGATTAATGGAACAATATAGAGGATTCTATGATAGAGAAGTCATTGATCACTATATAAAATATGTCAAGGTTCTATTTGAACGCTTTGGCGATCGAGTAAAATATTGGATTACTTTCAATGAACAAAATGGAATGACAACTGTGACGCCCTTAGCTGCAGGAGTGCTAAAAGATAAAGTAGATAATATGTTTGAAGCGGGATATCAGGCAGCACACAATGTCTTCGTAGCTAACAGTTTAGCGATCAAGGCAGGCAAAGAGATGATTCCTGATGCAAAAATTGGATGTATGATTGCTGGATTCACAGTTTATCCAGCAACCTGTAATCCGAATGATATTATGAAAGCTCTGACAGATACACAATTGGAAAATTATTTTTATGGAGATGTGATGGTAAGAGGATATTATCCATCATTTATCAAACGATATTTAGAAAAAAATAATATTATGCTCAATATTGGCGAAAATGATTTAGAGTTGATTAGACAGTATACATCTGATTTCTTGGCATTGAGCTATTATTGTTCATCTGTTACGAGTGCTAATGCAGAGAGTTTAGAATTGACTTCGGGAAATCTGATGTCCGGGGGAAAAAATCCTTATTTACAAACTTCTGATTGGGGATGGCAAATCGATCCAGTCGGTTTGAGATATGTTTTAAATAGCTTATACGATCGGTATCAAATCCCATTATTCATTGTAGAAAATGGGTTGGGATACAACGATGAATTAACTGCAGATGAGAAAATACATGATAACTATCGTATTGATTATATGACTAAGCATTTGTTAGAGGTAGAAAATGCGATTGATGATGGTGTAGAGATTATGGGCTATACTTCTTGGGGGCCTATTGATATCATCAGCATGGGAACGAATGAAATGACTAAGCGTTATGGATTTATCTATGTTGACCAAGATAACTTTGGGAAAGGATCAAAGCGACGCTTGAAAAAAGATAGTTTTGATTGGTACAAAGAAGTGATAAAGACAAATGGAAAATCGCTAAATAGCGGCAAATAGAATATCATTGCACATCTTCTTCTGTTACGGATTTGCATATTGAAATCGAGTGAAGGATTCTTTCTAAGTATTTTTTGTTAGTAAATGTATAAATAAATGGGGCTGAGATTTCAGATAATAGCTGAAATCTTAGCCCTTTTTTGATAATTAGAATCCCTTATTCGCGAAATTCTATTGCCATTCGGATTGATAATTTCCTTTGAGATCATAGACATAATTGATCTCGGTTCGATTACGAATCCCATTTAAACCAACGGTCCAAGTCCATTCGCCTTGGAAGCCGTTTAAAATGACGATGCTGACGCCAGGAACATAGTAATCTAGCTGAGCTGCTCGCGCCTCAGAATCCTTGATGATCTTGGGAATGACGCCCCAGTCGATGGCATCAAAGGCAATGGTATCTTCCATCGAAAGCTCGATCGTATCGTCGTCTTTTTTCCATTTGGTCAACAGATTTTCTGGGTAATACCAATACTCGTCTTGTAGGCCTGTGTTTGGATTGATCACTCGCGCAACTGCATAAATGCCGCTTTTTAGCGGGACATTGCGGATGTGAAAACTATAGCTGACCAGTTGCAGCTCTTTGTCCTTGAATGAAGATTGATTTGGCAGCGCCGCCATAATTTCTTTGGCACTGGTTTCTTCTCGAAAGAGTTGGCGGTCTACAGGTAAAAAGGTGGAAACTACGCCAATACAAAAGAGAATCGCTGGCAGCAAGAGCAATGAGAATAACCAGTAAAATGGCGATTTTTTGTGTTTTTTGAGGCCGATGATCAGACCGATCAAAAAGACCAGCAGGATCCCTGCTACCCAAAAGTAGGGGAACAAACGAATGATCTGGTGCCTGGTTTCAACGACTTGGTATTCATTCAGACCAAACCAATTTTCCGCGATGGTGAGGTTATTTAAAACAATGATTCCGCCAATAATACCTAGAATAAATAAGAAAATCAATAGCAAAAGCATCCGACCGAGTATCCGACGTATCAGCGAGGGTCTAGTAGGTGGGGTCATGAGTCACGTCCTTTTTATATTTTCGAAAATAGTAGGTTAAATACAAGAGTAGTACAACTGGTGTTTTTTTTCAATGATTGTAGACAAAAAAACTACATCCACAGATGCGACCTCAAAAAGTTAGACCAAAAATCTAACTTTTTTGGGGTCAGCACACCGCAGATGCAGGTTTTATTTTCATTTAGTCGAGTGTTTGTTGGCGGGCGATAGCTGGAAAGAATTTTAGGCTATACAATGCGCTGATCCCAACTAGAATATAAATGACGCGGGCAATGATCGACGTGCTGCCGCCGGTGATCGCTGCGACAAGGTCAAACTCGAAGGCGCCGACCAGCAGCCAATTGATCCCACCGATGATCAATAGTGTCAGTGCGATCCCATCAAATGTTTTTAACATAGGAAACTCCTCTCTAGTTGTCGCCCCATCAACTTTCATCGTCGGTGATGGTGACATCTTTTTCTTTCTCGCCTTCTTGATTGCGATCATTATAGATATAGACATGGCGAACGATTTTAATCAGCGGGCGAATGGTCAAAAAGACACCGCCGATCAAATAGGCGATCGTTCCGTAAATCGCAGGTAAGCTAGTTAATGAAACGATACTCCCGAAAATATAAAACAAGCCCGTCAAAATATCATTCGTAAGTGAGATCAACATGTAGCGATTTTGAAAGTAGATGCGAAAGCGACTTGCCTTGATGATCACATCTTCTTCTTTTCCAGGATCGAATTGATGTTCACTCCGTTTGATTTTTGGCATAGGTGCCATCACTGCTCCTTTATTTGTGCTAAGGTTTCAAGACAACTTTGATGTTCTTGTCTTCTTTTTTGTCAAAAATCTCATACGCTTTGGCAGCATCTGCTAAAGGCATCGTGTGGGTGATGATCTGTGACGGGTCAAACAAACCGTCCGCGATCATATCATAAATTTTTGGCATCAAATGGATCACAGGTGCTTGCCCGTGTTTGACATCAATGTTGCGCATAAAGAATTCTTGCAATGGATAAGAAGAAGCAGGTGTCATGTAAACGCCAGTGATTTGGACGGTACCAAATTTTTTGACTGCCTTGGCGGCCATCTGGATCGGTGAGATTGTTCCACTTTGCAAGCTGACTAGATTTTTGGCTTTTTCTTTGACGGGTTCTAAACCATCCATCCCAACACAGTCGATGATCACATCAGCGCCACCTTTGGTCAGCTCATACAATTCATCGGCACTGGTAGCCAGATCATCCAATTGGAATGTTTCGACTTGATTGTAGCTGCTGGCTTTTTCTAAGCGATGAGCAACAGGGTCCACGGCAATCACCCGCTTAGCGCCTGCCATCACAGCAAATTTTTGCGCAAACAAGCCAACTGGTCCTGAGCCTAAGACGATCACGGTATCATCTTTTTTGACGCCGGCATTTTGGACGCTCCAATATGCTGTAGGTAAGATGTCAGATAAAAACAATACTTTTTCATCAGGGATCGTTGATTCAGGTACGATAAACGAGGTGAAATCTGCGAACGGTACGCGCAAGAATTCGGCTTGACCGCCCCAGTGGTTGCCGTTCATTTTTCCAAAACCGAATAAGCCGCCATACAATGTATCTTCTGAAGAATTGTCGCATTGACTTTCCATCTCATTTTGACAAAAGTGGCAGTGACCGCAACCGATATTGAAAGGGATGACGACGCGGTCGCCTTTTTTTAGTTTCTGTATTTGACTGCCGACTTCTTCGACAATACCCATTGGTTCGTGACCAACGACATAGCCTTCTTCCAAAACCGAGCCGCCATGGTGGTAAAGGTGGAGATCAGAGCCGCAGATTGCAGTTGCGGTGATTCGGATGATCGCATCCGTCGGTTCTAAAATCGTTGGATCTTCTACACGGCGAACGTCCATTTTTTGATTTCCTTGCCAGGTTACTGCTTGCATCATTTTTCCTCCTTGTTTGTTCAGATAAGTTCGGACAATCACTAATTTTTCCAACAACATGTTTTTACTTTTCAGTAACAGATAAGTTAATTCTGCAAGGATTTTAACGATTTGACAACGAAAACGCTCAAAACGGTTGATTAGGATTTTTCTTCATCAATGGTTTAAAAAAAGAAAAACAGATGATTTGCTAAAAAAGTGAAAGCGTGACACTATTAAAGTGAAGCATGCATGCGTTACGAGTATCTAACGGAACCTGCATCAACCAGTGACAAGAAATGAGGAGGGATGATCATGGATCTAACGATTCGAGGAAAAGCTTCCTGCACCAATTGCAATGAAAACTTTGATGGGAAGCTAGTCGTTCATTTACAAGAAGACAGCGAGGGGCAATTAACCATGGTACCACCGTTGGAAACGAATGAATTGGCAGAAGATGAAATCGCTATTCATTATACTTACGGGGAAGTGAAGGAAGCCATCGAAGGAACCTTCGTATGTCCAAACTGTCAGACAGAAAATGAGGTTCGGATTGAAATTCCGACCGAGCTATTAGATGGCTCAATGAATTGAATGAATAATTAAATTGAAAAAGCTCTCTGTTCCTTGAACAGGGAGCTTTCGTTATTTATTGGTCATTGGTTTATTTTGTTCCATCAATGATTTGGACATTGAAGTCTCGTAAGATGTCGAGTCCTTGCGACTCGTGATTTTTACCGGCGACTAATGTTTTATTGATGGTGAAATCAGCGTCAGGAAAGGCGCTTTGGATCTCGATCGTATTGGAAAGGACGCAGATGTTGGTTTCAACACCGGTGATTTCGATTTTCTTTTCTTCTTCAGGCTTAAATAGATTTTTCTTGATGTCGATCAAGACTTCAGGTGGAATACTGTAATAGTATTTCTTGACGACTTTTTCATTTTCGAGAGGCTTAAGTTCTGGGATAAGCTGCAGGGCAGCGGCTTCTTCATCAGGCGTTCCTTTGACTTCGATTGGGATGTCGCGGGTGTGTAAGATGTACTCCCCATTCGCCCGCGCTTGTTCTAGGCGCTTGGCGATTCGTTTGACGAGAGCGGCGCTATCTGGCACATACGCTTCGTTCTCTTCATCGAGAATTTGGTTTTGCATATCGACAATGACTAGCATGTGGTTACTCCCTTTCTATAAACATCGTTTTTCAAATGATCTAACGAGAGGTTGAAAAATAGGTGCTATTTCTATGATGCCCCACTTTTTTTAAATTTTCAAAGAAAACGCTCTTCTTATCGTGAAACGGTAAAAATGTTATTTTTTTATTCGAATAACGATGCTTTTTGTTTGCTGAAAAGAAGAAGTAGTGATAGCTTTTAAATAGTACATTAAAAATAAATGAAAGTAGGTTAGGTTAAATGAGAAAGTTATTTTATATGGGGACTTTGCTTTTTTCAGTTGGTGTACTGGCGGCAGGATGTGGCAATAGTGAAACCGCTGATTCCTCGGGGAATGAGTCAGCAGATGGCAAAACGACGTTGGATTTTTGGTCCTTCTGGGGGTCTGGTGCAAGACAAGAAGTAATTGAAGAAATTATTGATGATTTTAATGCGTCACAAGATAAAATCGAGGTCAAATACAGCTACCAGCCTTGGGGCGATATTTGGACAAAATCACTGTCGTCGATCACTGCTGGTAATCCGCCTGATGTTATTGTACAAGATATTAATTCTGTTGCTCAGCGGGCAGAAGCGCAGCAAGCAACAAATTTAAGCGAGTATATCGAAGAAGGCTTTTCTGATGAATTTTATCCGCAATTATGGGATACGGTGGAGTATGAAGGGGATGCGTATGCTGTTCCTTTCAATACAGATACGCAAGTGATTTTCTACAACAAGACACTCTTTAAAGAGGCAGGTATCAGTGAAGAGCAACTGCCCCAAACGTGGGAGGAGTTAGAAACAGTTGCTCGTAAATTAGATGTCAAAAACGGTGATGACTTTGAGCGGATCGGTTTTTACCCATTGTGGAATTTAGGCGCCGATGTGTGGGCCTTGAATGCCGACGATGGCGTCAGCTGGTTTGACAAGGATGAGAACGTCAAAATCGATACAGACAACAAAGTGGAAGCGTTGGAATGGATCTTAGACTGGCAAGAGTATTATGGTCAAGATACCATCAATCGGTTAGAAGCTGAATTTGGTTCAGGTGTTGCCGATCCATTCATTTCTGGATTAGTGGCGATGCGTGCGCAAAACATCAACTACTACTCAAGTTTAGCGGAAAATGCACCGGATGACTTTGAATTTGGGGTCATTCAAATTCCTGAAAAAGAAAGTGGTTCTGGTCACTGGTCATGGGGTGGCGGGTTCGTCTTAGAAGTGCCATACGGAGCCAAAGATCCTGAAGCGTCCTATGAGTTTATCAAATACTTGTCGACACCAGAAGTTCAAGAGAAATTTGGTGAGAAAAGCTTTGATATCATGGCGAATCGAACAGCCAACGAAAACTTGGTCAACAACGACAATCTAGATGAAAACGGCCAAATGATCTACCAAATGGCGGATGAAAACTTTGCCAATACGGTGATCACGCCTGTGCCATTGACAGCGCCTGACTTCAGCAGTCTTGTCAATGAACAGATCGACCAAATCATGCTGGGCAGCAAAACACCGGCTGAAGGGTTGGCAGATGCGCAAAAAGCGGTGGAAGATCTCGTTGAGCAAAACAAATAAATTTCAAAACGAGCGTTTTTAAAAAAGAAGGAAAGTCCAGTCGGTTAGCGGACTGGGCTTTGCTTTCTGCTTTGCGAAGCGGACGTGATTTCTTGAATAAACAATGAGTAAAAATAGAATGGAGTGGAAGGAATGCCAAAGAAGCGTTCAAAAAGTAAACGGCAAGAAGCTCTTTGGGGCTACTTCTTCGTAGCACCATTTTTGCTTGGGTTCGTGATCTTTATGTTAGGGCCCATGCTGTTTTCCTTCGTAGGAAGCTTTACCGATTACAATCTGACTTCAAAAATGAATTTTATCGGCTTTAAGAACTTTACCCGCATGTTTACGCAAGATACCCTGTTTTGGAAATCTCTTTATAACACGGCGTATTTTGTACTCTTCAATGTTCCCTTAACAACGTTATTCAGTGTTTTTCTAGCCACTTTACTGAATCAAAAAATCCGCGGAATCAGTTTTTTCCGAACGACCTTTTACTTACCAGCGATCCTTTCAGGGGTTGCCGTCTACGTCTTATGGATGCAATTATTATCTCCTTCCGCAGGATTGATCAATACCTTCTTGAGCTGGTTCAATATCAAAGGTCCGGCATGGCTGTTTGATCCAGAATGGACGAAACCAGCGTTGATTTTGATGAAGATTTGGAGTTCAGGGGGCGCTATGCTCTTGTATCTAGCTACTTTGCAAAATATTTCGCCGACGCTGTACGAATCGGCTGAGATCGATGGAGCGGGGGTTTGGGCGAAATTCAAAAATATTACGATTCCTTTGATCACGCCGATCATCTTCTATGATGTGATTACTTCAACGATCGGTTCTTTTCAAATTTTCCAAGAAGCATACGTGATGACCAAAAATGGTACCGGCGGTCCTGCAAATTCGCTGCTCTTCTATAATTTGCATATGTGGAACAAAGCCTTCGTCGCCTTTGATATGGGCTATGCGATGGCCATGTCGATGATCTTGTTCTTGATCGTCTTAGTCTTGACCTTTATCAATCTCAAGCTGGCACCACGCTGGGTTCACTATACCGGAGGTGGCAGCTAATGGAAATGACGACAAAAACACGAAGCAAATCAAGCCAACAGCGAGTCAAAAAAATCATCAGCTATGTGGTGATGTCGATCATCGGGATCGTGCTGCTGATTCCGTTGCTGTGGATGGTCTTTACGTCATTGAAACCGATGGAGGAGATCGTGCGCTACCCGCCGACCTTTTTCCCAGAAGAAATCAATCTTGGCAATTACTTGGAGACTATCAACGCCTTTCCATTTTGGCAGTATGCAAAAAATACGTTATTCATTACCGTCTTAGTGGTCTTCGGGAATGTCTTATCAAATTCCTTCATTGCCTACGGGTTTGCAAAATTGGCCTTTCCAGGAAAAAATCTGATCTTTGCCCTCGTCTTGTCTACGATGATGATTCCTGGCTTTGTGACGATGATCCCGCAATATGTTTTGTTTTCCAAAATCGGCTGGGTCGGCACCTATCTGCCGCTGATCGTTCCAGCGTTTTTCGGCAACGCCTTTAACATTTTCTTGATGCGGCAGTTTTACTTGTCCGTCAACAATGAATTGATCGAAGCCGCTAAGATCGATGGCGCCAATCATCTTTATATTTGGAGCCATCTAATGATCCCATTGACGAAACCCGCGCTGATCACGATTGCCATCAACTCCTTCAATGGGGCGTGGAATGATTTCTTAGGACCATTACTGTATATTCAAAACCAAGAAAAGTACACGCTGCAGATTGGCCTGCAAGTCTTCCAAAACCAATCAACGACCCAGTGGAACTACTTGATGGCAGGAGCAACGCTTGTGCTATTGCCGACGATCTTGCTGTTCTTCCTCGCACAACGCTACTTTATTGAGGGAATGGATCTGACGGGAGGTTCCAAAGGATGAGAACAAAAGTTACCCCGCAACGCTTGAACCAAGCGCTGTTGACTGGCATCAACTGGCTTCCGCATTTACTGGTTTTACAAGGCATGTGGCTGTTGTATTCCTTGCCTTTGATCACCAGTACCACCGCTAGTCGAGCATTGATCGAGACGTTGACGGAACTGCGTAACGATGGCTTGGAGGCAAGCAGTAAAGCTCGTTTTCAGCAGGTATTTCATCAACAGTGGACAACAAGAAAAGGGCAAGACCGTTTGCTCAGTCTATTCTTCCTGCTGCTTTTAGCGGACAGCTTTATCTTTAGCCGTTTGCAGCACCCGCTGTTTCAGATCGCTAGTTACGCGTTAGCGTTCACCTTTGGCTTGTTTTGCTTGGTCTTACTTTATCAAACGAGGCTGCTTCACACCTATCCGCAGCAGCCCAGCTCATTGTTTTATAGTTTTTATCAGTTTGCTCGTTCACCCAAACGAGTACTGGCGCATCTTTTAGCAACAGTGACGCTTGTCTTGACCTTTTTGCTGTTTGGCCCAGTCTACTTATTGGTCTTAGGAATAAGCACCTTGTATTTGGTCAATGTCGTGCTCTGTGACCAAGCGCTCAAATAGAAAACAAACGGGTATCCCGAAACTTCCTTAGTGAAAAGCTAAGGAGTTTCGGTTTTTTTGTGAAAAGAAGGTTGACAGGGTCAAAAATTATGCCTATGCTGAATGTAAATTTAGTAAACAGTAAACAGATGAGGTGCAGCTATGGCAAGTATGAGAGATATCGCGAAATTAGCCGGGGTGTCGGTAGCAAGTGTTTCTAGAATCCTTAACAATGATGAAACCTTCAGTATCAATGAACACACGCGGCAACGAGTCATTGAGATCGCCAACCAAATGAATTATTCAAAAGAAAAAAATCAACCCCATTCCCGTGAAGTCGGTGACCAAAACACGATTGCCATCATTACCCGCCACGATCGAGAGTCGGAAAGAAACGATCCGTATTTTATGATGATCCGCAATGGGATCGAAAAGGAAGCGGCGAAGTGGCGCTTAAAAACGATTCGGGCCTTTTCCATGCGGGAGCCTCAAAAAGATTTGGCACAATTGGCGAAGTATGGCGCAGTCATTATTATTGGAGAGATGACCAGCGATGCTTTGGCAGAGATCAGTCAGCAAAATGCCAATATTATCCTGGTGGATAATTATAGTGAAGCACCCAGCTACGATTGCATCCAAACCGATTTTGCCCAAAAGACTCACCAGATCCTCACGTTGTTAAAAGAGAAGGGCCATGAGAATATTGCCTTTGTGGGCGGTGTTGCCAGCCGAGTGACGATTTCTGGCGAAGTCGTTTACGATGAACAAGAGATTCGAGCAGAAAATTATCGCCAATGGATGCTGCTCAATAAATTGGAAAAGTTCACAACCGTGCTGCAGGGGAAATGGTCACCAGAGACTGGTTTGCATTTTGGTCAGCAGATCGCGCAAATGAATCCTCGCCCCACAGCGATCGTCGTTGCCAGCGATCCTATGGCTGTCGGGGTTTACAAGGCACTCGCTGAAGCGGGGCTATCGATTCCTAAAGATGTGTCAGTCGTTAGTTTTGATGATATCGAAATGGCGCAATTTATGACGCCCGCATTGTCTTCCGTCAAGATGAAAGCTGAAGAGATGGGGCAAATGAGTGTCGAATTAGCGAAAAATAAAATCCTTGGGGTGCGGACGATGCCTGTTCGCGTCGTTTGTGGCAGTGAATTGATCATTAGAGAATCGATTGCCGAAAAAGATCAGTGACGTCTGATCTTTTTTTATTTTAGGGGTTGTGTAAACATTAACTAAACAAATATACTGATTGTAGTAAACGTTTACAGTCGAAAATAAAGGAGAAAACGAAATGAAGTTTATTGATAAATTAGCCGAAAAGATGGTGCCTTTTGCTCAGATCATTGCCAACAACAAATACTTGTTAAGTCTGCGTGATGGGTTTATGGTCGCTTTTCCTGCAACAATGTTTGCGTCAATTATGATTATTATTCAAAATCTGCCTGCTACTTTCGGACTCTCGGAAAAACTTCCAGAGGGATTCATCACGTTTCTAAACGACTTTTTTGGTCCTATCGGAAATGCGACCATGAGTATCACCGCTATTTTCGTTGTTTTTGGGATCGGCTATCAGTTGGCTGGCAAGTATGGACAAGCCAAATTATTTGCAGGTGCCATCTCACTGTCTTCGTTTTTGATGTTGCTGCCTTTTGGCTCATCCGAAGAGTTAGGTACAGTGATCCCCTTGTCGAAATTAGGGGCTGAGGGAATGTTTGTCGGAATCATCACGGCCATTATCGCTACGCAGATCTATTGCAAAATCAGTGCGGCTGGGCTGACGATCAAAATGCCAGATTCGGTTCCGCCAATGATCGCAGAATCCTTTGTCGCCATCATTCCTGGGGCGGCACCGTTGTTCCTTTTCAATTTGATCCGCTACTTGTTCACCTTTACTTCATGGGGCAATGCCGTTGATTTCGTTTATGAGATTCTGCAAAAACCATTGATGGGCTTAGGCGGTACGTTGCCAGCAGTACTGATCGCCGTCTTGTTCACCCAATTCTTCTGGTGGTTTGGGATTCACGGGACACTAGTGGTCAATGCGGTGATCGATCCAATCATGAATGCGTTAGCGATCGAAAACTATGAAGCCTACAAAGCGGGAGCTGAACAACTGCCCCATATCATTAACACTACGTTTATGGGCGTGTTCGTCAATCAAGGAATGCAGCTGGGGATCTCGATTACGATGGCATTCTTTATCGCTCGTTCGATTCGGATGAAAAAATTAATGAAGACGGTGATCGCTCCATCTGTTTTCAACGTATCTGAACCGATGACCTTTGGTTTGCCGATCGTCTTGAACCCGATCGCTTTTGTCCCATGGATCTTAGCGCCATTAGCCAGTACGACGATTTCTTACTTTGCGATCGCCGCAGGCTTGGTGCCACGACCAATCGGAGCAACGGTGGTTTGGACGACCCCTGTTTTCTTATCTGGTTGGTTAGGCACGGGTTCTGTTGCCGGCGCAATCTTACAGTTAGTGACGGTTGCCGTAATGACCTTGATTTGGGTGCCATTCTTGATCGTAATGGATCGCGGGTACTTGAAAGAAGAAAAAGCGGAAGCGGCATTAAATGAACAAGCGACATCTGAAACGATCAATCAAAGGGTAGAAGAAAGATAAGCCCAGAAACGGAAAGGAATGCAATAGCGCACCCTTTAGAAAGGAATTTGTGATGAGAACCGATACATTGTCTTGCAGTTATCAAATGAATACCACACCTACGGACTTTTCCCGTGTTTTATTGGCGGAACAAGAGAAATTCTTTCTAGCCAAACAAGCCCAAGAACCGTTCGGGGAAGGCTGCCGTATTGAAACGATGATCCAAACCAAAACCGCCCCACGGTTGGTACCTGCCGTCATGACGGTCAAAAAAATTGCCGCGGATGAGCTGTGGCTTCGTACGACCCATGAAGAAGGAGTGATCGATCAACGGTACAGTTTTGCTCCAGGACGAAAAGGGAAGCTGCAAGTCACGTATTCGGAACAAAGCCGTTTTGCGCAGCAGAAAACAACCTACAGTTTTATGCTGGCGGCGCTGTTTTACAAATTCTTTTTCAATCGCGGCGTCAAAAAACGCTTGCGTTATCTTGAAGCAGCTTGTCAACGAGCAGGGACAAATGAAAAAAATGGGGAAAATTGAGGATAGCAATGATAGAAATTAGGAATGAACAACTCTTTCACTTATACAATGAAAAAATCAGTTATATCATAAATGTGTTACCAAATCAGCAACTGGGTCATGTCTATTTTGGGCCATCTCTAGGCACACTGGCGCCGTTTGATCAAGCGTACCTTGAGAAAAAAGAGAATAAATCGGCAGGAACCGTCAAATTTTTTGAAGCAGACAATCTTTTTACTTTGGCGGACCGTTTTCAAGAATTGCCAACGTATGGGACTTCTGATTTTCGAGAAGGGGCAGTGTCAGTTTTTGAGGAAGAAACCCCTCTTTATGTTGATTTTAAACTTGTGGCTTTTCACTGTTTTGAGGGCAAAGAACGAAAGCTGGCGCAACCAGCCAGCTTTGCTTCTGCCGATGAAAGCCAAAGCATCGTCTTTGAATTAGTAGATCAAGAGCGACAGCTGGAAATGGCGCTCACCTATACGATCTTCAAAGGATCAGGAACCATCACGCGGCAGCAAACACTGACCAATACGGGGAGCAAGCCGAGAACCATCCAGCGCTTTTTGAGTGGTGTCTTGGAGCTGAAAAATCGCGATTTTGAACTGCTGCATCTTTCAGGCGCATGGCTGAAAGAACGGCACATCAAGACGGTCCCTTTGACCCAAGGGACGATCAGTGTCGGCTCGTTAAAAGGAGCGTCTGGTCATCAGCACAATCCTTTTGTCGCCTTAAAAGAACAGCAAGCCACCAATGACACTGGTCACGTCTATGGTGCCAACCTGATTTATTCGGGCAACTTTTTGGCGCAAGCGGAAATGGATGAATGGGACAACGTTCGATTGATGTTGGGGATACATCCTGAGCATTTCAGCTGGCAGCTTTCACAAGGAGAAACTTTTGAAGCCCCAGAATGCCTCTTCACCTTCACCGCTGCTGGTCTGAATGGCTTGAGTCAAGAATCCGCCCAATTTATCGAAAAGCATGTGATTGCCCCTTATTGGCAAAAGCGTCAGCGGCCGATCGTCTTTAATAACTGGGAAGCGACTTATTTTGATTTTAATGAAGAAAAGCTGTTGACCTTAGCCCAAGAAAGCAAGGCGTTAGGGATGGAGTGCTTTGTGCTGGATGATGGTTGGTTTGGAAAACGCAACGACGACCGCAGTTCATTAGGCGATTGGGTGGCGGACCCTGCCAAATTTCCAAAAGGAATCGGGTCTTTTGCTGAGAAAATTCATGCCATGCAGCTGCAACTGGGGATTTGGTTTGAACCAGAAATGGTTTCGCCAGATAGTCAGTTGTACCAAGAGCATCCTGAGTGGGTAGTCAAGCATCCTTATGAGCGGATCTCTGTGGGGCGCGGGCAATACGTGTTGGATTTTGCCAATCCAGCAGTGGTCGAGGCGATTTTCGAAGCGATGCAAAAAGTGATCCTTGAAACCAAGCTAGATTACATCAAATGGGATATGAACCGCAATATCACGGAAGCTTACTCTCCCTATTTAGCGGAACAGGGAATTTCTCAGACGGAGTTTTATCATCGCTACATTTTAGGTCTTTATCGCTTATATGAAAAAATCTTAGCTGCGTTTCCGACCCTTTTGATCGAAGGCTGTGCTGGCGGCGGGGGCAGATACGATTTAGGGATCTTATTTTACAGTCCGCAGATTTGGCCTAGTGATGATAGTGATGCAGTGGAACGTTTAGCCATCCAAAGCGGAACGTTGTTAGGGTATCCTTTGTCCTCCTTCAGCAATCACGTGTCGGCGGCACCAAACCACCAAGTCGGCCGGGCAACGTCTTTAGCCTTTCGGCAAACCGTCGCAATGTTTGGGCCTTTGGGGTATGAACTCGATCTCTTTCACTTGTCTGAAACCGAAAAGCAGGCGATCAAATCCCAAATCGTCTTTTATAAAAAACAGCGGCAATTGCTGACCTTTGGCACTTTTTACCAGTTGCAGCAGTTGGACCATGCCAATGAAACGACTTGGGCAGTGTATGATCCGCAAAACGAAGAAGCATTGATTGCTTTCTTTCGCGTGTTGGCACAAGCCAATCCGACGGCGGAAGACTTTTTGCCCGCAGCCTTTCTTAATGCCCAACAGGTGTATCAGGTCAATGGCGAAACTGTCTCTGGTCAGCTGTTAAGGCAATTAGGGTTGCGTAAACCCTATCAGTTTAATGCCGTCAACCATGGAACAGCGCAAGTCACTGGCGATTTTCAATCATTTGTCTACCAGTTACAAGCCAAAAAAGGAGTAGAATCATGAGCAATCAATTGTTTGATCAGCAGTTTATGCATGGCGGGGATTACAACCCCGATCAATGGCTGGCTTATCCAGAAATTTTGCAAAAGGATCTTGCTTATATGCAGCAAGCCCATGTCAATACCGTCACATTAGGGGTGTTTGCTTGGAGTGCCTTAGAGCCGCAAGAAGGCGTTTATCAGTTTGACTGGTTGGATCGAGTGTTTGATCAGATCCATGGCATCGGCGGCAAAGTCATTTTGGCCACTCCTAGCGGTGGGCGGCCTCAATGGCTAAGCCAAAAGTATCCTGAAGTCAATCGGACCAACGCCCAAGGGCAAAAACATACCCATGGGTTTCGCCACAATCACTGTTACTCTTCACCGATCTATCGGGAAAAGGTGACGCAAATCAATCAGCAGTTGGCAAAACGTTACGGCAAGCATCCGGCATTAGCCATGTGGCATATCTCCAATGAGTACTCTGGGGAATGCTTTTGCTCCTATTGTCAGGAAAACTGGCGCAGCTGGCTGCAAAAAAAATATGGTGATTTAGCCACGTTGAATCATGCCTGGTGGACTTCTTTTTGGGGCGGTACTTACTCCGATTGGTCGCAGGTTTTACCGCCTTCACCTTTAGGGGAACACAAAGTGCATGGCATGGATCTTGATTGGAAACGATTTGTCACAGATAGGACGATCGATTTTTATTTGCATGAATGTGCGCCGATCCGTCAGCTGACACCGGACATTCCTGTGACGACGAATTTTATGGCGGAAGGACATGCTACCCAAGATTTTATTCCTTTAGAAGGCATTGACTACAGCAAGTTCGCTCGTCATGTGGACATCGTTAGCTGGGATAGTTACCCTGATTGGAACAACAACTTTGAATCCTTGGCAGCGACAGCGATGAAATCCGCCTATGTACATGATCAATACTGGTCATTGAAGAAACAGCCCTTTTTAGTGATGGAATGCACGCCGAGTTTTGTTAACTGGCATTCCTTTAATAAAGCGAAAAAGCCTGGTGTCCATCAGTTGAGTGCCATGCAGCAGATCGCCCACGGCTCAGATAGTACCTTGTATTTTCAATGGCGCCAATCCCGCGGCAATTCAGAAAAATTCCATGGAGCAGTCGTGGGACATGATGATTCCACGGAGAATCGGGTCTTCAAAGAAGTTGCGGCTTACGGCAAGCGCTTGGAAAAAATCAAAGAGATTCAAGGAACCACAAGAAAAAAAGCAGTGGCGATCCTTTTTGACTGGGAAAGCAACTGGGCATTGAAGCGAGGCGGCGGGTTTGGGCGACCAACCAGACGGTATCCGCAAACGTTGCAGGAGCATTATCGTTATTTCTGGGAACAAGACATCGCTGTCGATATTTTGACGCCAGAGCAAGATTTTTCTGACTATCAGTTGGTGATCGCTCCGATGCTTTACTTGATGACCTCAGAGACGATGGCAAAACTTTGCCAGTACACGGAAGCTGGTGGTACCTTGATTTCCAGTTACTTTAGCGGCATGGTCAATGAAACCGACCTGTTGTATCTGGGGGGCTTGCCACAGCCGTTGCGAGCGTTATTAGGCATCAACGTGCTGGAGCTGGAAACTCTTTTTGACACTGAACACAATCAAGTGTTTTTTCAAGGACAGCCCTTTGAAACACGGGACTATTCTGCAATCATCGAAGCCGAAACAGCGGAGGTACTAGGGGAGTATCAAGCAGATTTTTACCAAGGAACCCCTGCGATCACCAAAAATGCCTTTGGTGCCGGCACCGCCTATTATTTGGCGGCTCGCACCAACTATGACTTTTTCGAACAGTTGTATGCCTCTTTGGTCCGTGAGCTGTCCTTGGCAGAGGAAAGGATCGCGCATGCCAATCCTGCAGTCTCGATCCAAGGCAGGATCAGTCCGGAACGATCGTATTTTTTCATCATGAACTTTTCTGAGAAAGAGCAGACACTACACTTGATCAAAGAAGTCGTTGATTTAGAGACCAATCAAGCAGTTCCTCCAACAGCAACCTTGGCGCCGTATGAAGTGCGAGTGGTTTATTTTAACAATTAACTGACCATTGGAAAAAACGTCCCTTTCGACAAATACAGAAAGGGACGTTTTTTTGGTGAATGGTTTATAAGAAATCATTCGGGATCAGATGCTTGGTGCTTTTTCATCCATTGAGGCAATGCGGCACTGATTTGTGTCGGCAACACGACATAGTGCTCTTTTGCCAAGTCTTCGCCAATCAGGCTATGGAGATAGACAGCCG
The DNA here is from genome assembly GCF_051714285.1 of Enterococcus sp. AZ149. Lineage (NCBI taxonomy): Bacteria > Bacillati > Bacillota > Bacilli > Lactobacillales > Enterococcaceae > Enterococcus > Enterococcus sp. AZ149. The sequence continues at coordinate 2,382,408 of NZ_JBIORO010000001.1, read as the reverse complement.
CTTGGATCGTTTCCTCTGTTTTTTCAAACTGTGCCAAAAAGCTGGTGATCATGCCTGCCAGCGTATCCCCCATGCCGCCGGTCGCCATTGCGGGTGTTCCTAGGGGATTTTGGGCGATGCTGCTACCGTAAATTTGCGTGCGATGGCTTTTTAAGACCACCAGACTTCCGAGTTTTTGTTGGGCTTGCTGATTGTTTTCTTCGGTCTGGTCGGCAATTGCCAGTCCGCTGAGCCGTTGCCATTCCATCTGATGCGGCGTGAAGACGACTTGTTCAGGAAAGGGGATGATCAGCGGATATTTGGCAGCCAAATTGATCGCCGAACCATCGATCACCAACCATTGGTGTTCTTTTTGGGCAGAAACGATCCGCTGCAGCAGATCAAAATTGCTTTTTCCTTCTCCTAATCCGGGACCAATCAGTAGGACGTCCGCCGATTCGGTGACCGTATCGATCAGTTCTGTTTGCTGCCAATCGACAAACATCGCTTCAGGCAAGCGGGCGTGCAGGGCGGTTCGGTTGACGCCATCGGAGATCACAGTGGTCAAACCAGTTCCCCCATATACACAGGCTTGCGCCGCCATTAAGATCGCCCCACCGAATTGGCGGTTGCCCCCTACTAAAACGGCCCGGCCAAAGGTACCTTTGTGGCTTTTTGTCGGGCGCTGTTGGATCACTTTGGATAAAATCGCAGAATCAAGTTGCTCCATGCAATGACTCCTTTCGTTAATCAAAATCGAGTTATATTTATTATACCTGTTTCCTAGAAATTTCATAGAAAAGACCCATGGAAAAAGGCGCAATTTTTTTTCCTTTTTTGGTTTAAGAGTGTTATCATAAATAGCGAGAACAGAAATGGAGGGAACACTATGACAATCGATTGGAAAAAAGAGGTCGAAGCCCGCAAAGACGATTTGCTGAACGACTTGATTGATCTATTGAAAGTGAAAAGTGAAAGAGAAGATGATAAAGTGACTGCGGACGCGCCATTTGGTCCTGGACCTCGTGATGCGTTGCTACACATGCTAGCTTATGGCGAACGTGATGGCTTCACAGTCAAAAACGTCGATAATTACGCTGGTCACATCGAATTTGGTGAAGGAGACGAAACATTAGGGATCTTCGGTCACATGGATGTTGTTCCTGCAGGTGACGGCTGGTCAACCGATCCTTATGATCCAGTCATCAATGACAACAAAATCTATGCTCGTGGTTCTTCTGATGATAAAGGTCCTTCAATGGCCGCCTATTATGGGATGAAAATCATTAAAGAATTGGGCTTGCCATTATCGAAAAAAATCCGTTTTGTCGTTGGTTCTGATGAAGAAAGCGGCTGGGCAGATATGGATTACTACTTTGAGCATGAAGAAAAGCCTGATTTTGGCTTCTCGCCAGATGCCAATTTCCCAATCATCAATGGAGAAAAAGGAAATGTGACATTAGGGATCCATTTCCAAGGCAACAATGAAGGAGACTTCACGCTACAAAGTTTCACTGCTGGCTTGCGAGAAAATATGGTACCAGGAACGGCAACGGCAAGCTTCATTGCTCCATCAACAGAAGAAGCATTAGCGATCGAAAAAGCCTTTTTCGATTACGTTGAAGCCAATCCAGTGACGGGCACAATTGAAACAGAAAATGAACAAGTGACGATCGAATTAGTCGGTAAAGGTGCCCATGGTGCCAGCCCACAATCAGGAATCAATGCGGGAACCTTCTTAGCTGTCTTCTTAGATAACTATGCCTTTGGCGGCGGCGCAAAACAATTCATCCATGCAGCAGCAGCCTATGTCCATGAAGATTTCTACGGTGAAAAATTAGGTGTGGCGTACGAAGACGAAAAAATGGGTAAATTAACTATGAATGCTGGCTTGTTTGCTTTTAAAGCGAACCAAGCAGGAACGCAAGCAGACAACTTTATCGCCTTGAACTTCCGTTATCCTAAAGGTGTAACTGCGGAAGGACTTGAAATCGGTGTGGAACGCACCGTCGGTATGGAAGGGGCCACCGTTACTCGCAATGACCGCAACATGGAACCTCACTACGTGCCAGCAGATGATCCATTGGTAGAAACTTTATTGGCGGTTTATGAAGAACATACCGGCGAAAAAGGCTTTGAACAAATCATCGGCGGCGGCACATACGGCCGTCTATTGAAACGCGGCGTTGCCTATGGCGCAATGTTCCCAGGCTATGTTGACACCATGCACCAAGCCAATGAATTCATGAGCTTGGATGACCTATTCAACGCAGCGGTGATCTATGCAGATGCTATCTACCGTTTGGCGAAATAAAGAGACATTGATACCGTCTATTCTTTTTTTAGCTGAGTCGATTTATTGATACTTAGATGAATAGAGGCAATAAAGGAATAGCAGTACGACTGATTGTTTCAATCATTGTCATACTGCTATTTTATTACTTTGGGAAATAAATATTTTATTTTCGTTGGGTTATTTTATTATTGACATCAAATCATCCGAATGATTTACTTTTTGTAAGGAGTTGAAAAGTGATGCCTGATTTGGTGAAATTTATTTTGGTCATTCTGGCGATTTGGGTGGTTTATCAAGTATTTACGACGGTTTTATTTACCCTTTCTCAAAAAGCAGTTGCCAAACAAATCAAAAGCGGGAAGATGTCTGATCAGCAGTTGGCGAATTTGTACCACGCTGTAGCACGAGCAAATCAAGGAAGCAATTTCCAAGCGATTTTCTCTTATGGGCTCTTTTACCGCAGTCATGCAAAGCAAAGTGATGCGGTTTATGAACTGTATCGCGCGGAAATGGCGAAAAGAAATCTGCTGTAACCAACTGTGAAGCAACTGTTTTCGAGAAAATTGCTCGAAGTAGCAAAAAAGCCCAGGTCCTGTACAACAAGTGCAGAACCTAGGCTTTTTTTGTATTTACTGGGCAGCAAGCTGTGACAGATAAACACAGCTCTTTGCTTCAGCTATTTCTTGTCTTTGTTGCTTTTTTGATCCATACCGGCACCGATCGCTACACCTAGTGCGATGCCTAAACCCATGCCTAATGCCAGGTTGTCAAAAAACAGCATCCCAAATGCAGCACCTAAGGCCATTCCGACACCGATCCCCAATCCCATATTGTTAGAAGCGGCTTCTTTTTCTTCAGACGTTTGCGGCGGTTTTTTCGTCATTGTGAAAAACCCCTTTCTTTTTAGTATAGAGGGGTTTTGTTTTGATGACAAACATTCGAACTGCTACCCATGATTTTCATCAGGAGAGAGCATCCGCTTATCTAAGCAAACGTATCGAACCATTGGTCTATCTTCCACCGGGTAAATAGTTACGCTCGGGGTTGTAGCGGCGAATAATCTTATTTTCAGCAAGTACGTGCTCATAATAATAAACAGGCGCATCCTTAGTCTCTAGTCGAAAAACAAAGACGAGCGGAACCTTTAAGACGGAATAGCGCGCGGGGATCGTAATATACGATTTTTGATTGCGCTCCATCGTCAGTGCGAATTCATCAAACAAAAGCGCCACTGGTGTGGGAAAGTTTACCAATTCATAATAGTGTTTTTCAAATGCATAGGTTTCTTGTTTTGCATAAGCAATTTTTGCAGCTGGCATACGCATTCACCTCACTTGAATTATACGAACATTTGTTCTACTTGTAAAGTGGAAAATCGCCAGACGAGGAAAAAGGGGATGCGTTCTCTATGAAAAAGATGTTTTGCTAACAAGAAATTTGCTACACTAGAGGAAAGAAGGAATCAAAAAGGAGCAGATACCATGGATTATGAACGCTTTGCACGATTACAGGCACGCTTTACCGATGAAAAACTGCTGACCAATGAAGGGGTCTATCGGTTGCGCTTGTCAGGGAAGGCGCAGTTCGAACTAGCCTTTATCAAAACTGGACCTTGTGGCGAGTCTGTCTACCAGCCGCTGATCAAGGGCACTTTTTCTGAAAAAGAAGCAATCCCTACCTATTTGCTGGATCTTGCGGCGCAACCTATGACGCAAATCAGTCAGCGAACCTCCGAAAATGCAGCCGTGTTAGATAAAGCATTCGTAGAATTAATGGAAAAATGTGAGCAGGCAGTTGCCGTCAACGAAACCGCACAAGAAGCCGCACATTAATTAGCGCGACAAAGATACAAGAGCAGCCTGAACCTGATTTTTTACACCAAGTAAAAAAACGATCCTGACAAGATTCCTTGCCAAAGATCGTTTTTTATTTTCCCGTGGTGATTAGTGTCCTCATTCGCCAAAGTGGTCTGAGAAGCCTTGTTGCTTCATAAAGGCAGCGACAACTGGACGTCGCGGTTCACGGAAAAATTCCGTCATTTTCGTTTGCCAATTGGTTTGCTGTTGATTGCTGCTGCGTTGTGCATAATAGGCTTCTGTCGTTTGGTTGTACTGGGCTGTTTGCTCCTGCGTCAGCGGTTGATACTGATCGACACTTACGATCGCTTCTTGGGGCAAGCGGACTTTCGGCTCATTTCTGTGTTGCGGATAGCCGATCGTTAAACCGAATAACGGAAACGTCAATTTTGGTAAGCCGACGAGTTCTGCGATACGAGGCAAATCATTGCGGATGCCGCCGATGTAGCAAATTCCTAAGTCTTGTGCTTCAGCATATGCTACCATATTTTGGGCAGCGATCGTCGTATCAACGACTGACACAATAAATGGTTCCATCGTGGTTAAGTGGGTATCCGGCAATCCTGCTTGGGCCAGCAGCTGCTGATGCTTATGTAAGTCGGCGACAAAAAGATAGAAGACCCCCGTTCGAGTGATGTAGTTTGGGGCACCGGCAATTTTTTCGATAGCAGCCAGTTTTTCAGGATCACTGACCTCAATGATCGAATAAGCTTGAACAAAGTTCGAACTGGAGCCGCTCTGGGCAACCGTTACTAATTTTTGCTTGAGTTCCTTTGATAGTGACCGGGGTTGAAAATCTCTGACAGAGCTGTGGCGGGTAAAAGTATCAAAAAGATCCATCGTTTTTCCTCCTGTAACGTACAAATTTCTTTCTTCTTTAGTGTAACAGAAAAAAAGGAATGGGAACAAAAAGAATGTTTTCAAAAAAATTTCAAATTGATGTTTTATAGTTGCCAAGCACAACAGTTTCCGTTATGATAATGATACATTCTTATTATTATTCCTTAGGGGAGTAACCGGTGGCGCAAGCTGCGATAATATCAACAGTAAGTAAGCTGGCGACAGCTTTCTGGTATTATTTGAAATGGTGAGACCTAAGACAAGCGTATACTTGTCTTAGGTCTCTTTTTTTCTAGCAGAGTGCCTAAGGAAAATAAAATTAAAAGGGGCAAAAAAATTGGCGAAAGAAATGTATCAAAAAGAAATCTCGGAAATTATGGCAGAGGTCCAGAGCAGTCCAGAGGGGTTGACGCAGCAAGAGGCAGCCAAGCGGTTAGAAAATGGCCTGAACCAGCTGAAGGAAGCACCTAAGAAATCAAGCTTTGCCTTATTCTTAGATACCTTCAAAGATGCGATGGTGATCGTCTTGTTGATTGTGGCAATCATCCAAATGGTTATGGGTGCACACGTTGAGTCCATCGTTATCTTCGCAGTACTCTTGTTGAATTCCGTCGTCAGTGTGATACAAACGAAAAAAGCCGAAGGATCGTTAGACGCTTTGAAAAGCTTGTCAGCACCAGATGCTAACGTCATTCGGGATGGCAAAGAACAAAGTGTGCTGGCGAAAGAATTGGTTGTCGGCGATATCGTTATTTTAGAAGCTGGGGACTATGTACCAGCAGATGGTCGATTGATTGAAGAGGGTTCTTTGAAGGTCGATGAAGGAATGCTGACTGGGGAATCAACGCCAGCGGAAAAAGAATTAGGTGTGATCGATCGTACCGCACCGATCGGCGACCGTGACAACATGGTCTTCAGTGGAACGATCGTCACTTATGGGCGTGGTCGGTTTATCGTAACCGCGACTGGTAATGTGACGGAAATCGGTCAAGTGGCTGGCTTATTGGAAAGTACAGTTGAACACAAAACACCATTGCAACGAGGACTGGACAGCTTCAGTAAAAAACTGAGCTTGGCGATCTTGGTCCTTTCATTGATTATTTTAGGGGTTCAAGTAGCACGGTTGTTCTTAGGTGACGGAACAGGTGATATGACGGAAGACTTAGTCAACGCCTTTATGTTTGCGGTAGCCGTAGCCGTTGCAGCGATTCCAGAAGCATTGCAATCGATCGTGACGATCGTCCTTTCGATCGGAACAAAACAAATGGCGAAGCGTCATGCCATCATTCGAAAACTACCAGCGGTTGAAACATTGGGTTCAACGAGTATCGTTTGTACAGATAAGACAGGGACCTTGACCCAAAACAAAATGACCGTTGTTGACTACTATTTACCAAATGGGCAAACGGGCACGTTCCCCGATGAGCCAACTACCTGGACATTGCCTGAAAAACGCTTAGTAGAGATCAGTGTCTTGGCAAATGATGCTGCCATCAGTGAAGATGGGGCGAAGCTAGGAGACCCTACTGAAATTGCTTTTCTGGATTACAGTGAGAAACTAAATCAGCCATATCGGGCGATTCGTCAACAGTTTCCTCGTTTGCAAGAATTGCCTTTCGATTCTGATCGTAAATTGATGTCCACCTTACATGAGATCGATGGCGAACATTTGTTGTTGACCAAAGGTGGTCCAGACATCGTCTTTGGCCGCAGTACCAAAGTCTTGATCGATGATCAAGTCGTGCCTTTAACAGATGAAATCAGAAATAAATTGCAGCATCAAAACGAAGAATTCTCAAAACGGGCATTACGGGTCTTGGCGTTTGCTTACCGTCCATTGACCGATGCCCAATCACGAGAATTGACACTTGAGGATGAAAACGAGCTGATTTTGGTTGGTTTGATGGCAATGATCGATCCTCCTCGTAAAGAAGTCAAACAAGCCGTAGCAGATGCCAAATCTGCCGGTATCAAAACAGTGATGATCACAGGGGACCACAAAACGACAGCCGTGGCGATCGCACAAGAGATCGGTATTTCAGCTGAGGGCGACTTAGCCTTGACTGGTACGGAATTGGATGCTCTTTCTGAAACCGAACTAGCGGATCAATTAGACAAAATCACGGTTTATGCTCGTGTTTCGCCGGAAAACAAAATCCGTATCGTGCGGGCTTGGCAAGACAAAGGCAAGATCTCTGCCATGACCGGAGATGGAGTCAATGATGCACCCGCCTTGAAACAAGCGGATATCGGGATCGCAATGGGAACCGGAACGGACGTTGCCAAAGATGCAGCGGCGATGGTCTTGACGGATGATAACTTTGCCTCGATCATTCGTGCCGTAGAAGTTGGCCGAAACGTCTTTGACAACATCAAAAAAGCCATTTCGTATTTGTTTGCTGGAAACTTAGGTGCGATCATTGCGATCGTCTTTGCCTTAGTGATGGGTTGGGACAATCCATTTACTGCCTTGCAGCTACTCTTTATCAACTTAGTCAACGACTCATTACCAGCAATTGCTCTGGGAATGGAAAAAGCCGAACCAACCATCATGCAACGTCAGCCTAGAGATCCAAATGCAGGTATCTTCACTGGAAAAACTTTGATCTCAGTAACGTATCGCGGTATTTTGATTGCCGCTGTCGTGATTTTGGCACAATGGTTAGGGATGAGCCAATCACCTGAGTTAGGTGTAGCGATGGCCTTCTCAACACTTATCTGGAGCCGGACATTGCAAACATTGCCAGCACGCTCAAATACCGAGACTGCTTGGCAAGCTGGCCTTTTTGCCAATAAAATGGTATGGCTGGCGATCGTCGTTTGTGGTGGACTATACAGCATTACCTTGATTCCTGGCATCCGTGAAGTCTTTGCGATTCCCGCAACCTTCACTTTAGGACATGTCGGTCTATGTATCGCAATGGCTGCTGTGGCAGTTGTTTTGATGGAAATCACGAAACTGATTATTATTGCCGTTCAAAAACGTCAAGGAAACGCCTAAAGCAAAAAACGTATCGATCCTTTGATCGATACGTTTTTTGTCGTTTATCCTCACTGCTTAGTTGATTTTTTTCAGCTGACTGATTTGGGCAGCGACTTGCTTCAAGAAGGCTTCTTGACCAGCCGGCTGTTCCTGGCTGTAAAGGTAGGCTTCGTATTGCTGCGTCAAGCGGATAAAATCACCATGGAACAGTGGATAGAATGCTTCGAGTCGTTGGGCATAATCGATCAACGGCTCCGCCTCGTTACGGTACAGAACTTTCGTCGTTTGCCGTAAAAACAAAGGATAGGCAGCAACTAGCGGCTGTTTGTTAAAGCGGCAGATCAACCATAAATGAATACGGAAAAACGAATGGCGGAAATAGAAAAGCAGGCCAAGTCCTAAGATAGCTAAGCCTCCAAAGAAGCCATTGCGCAGCGTTTGTTTCAGCTCCTCAGTCAACCAAACATCATCGGTAACCGCGGCTGTTGCAGAACTGCTGGTCGTGGTTTCACTACTTTCTGTTTCCGTATTTCTCGTTGGTGTTGTCTCGCTGCTAGCGGTCGGTGTTTCTTCGGAGCTAGTAGATTCTTGCGTCAACACGGGACGATCTGGATTTTGGAAACTAGGTGTCGGTTCAAAAGGCACCCAGCCGTATCCGTCAAAGTAGACTTCCACCCATGAGTGGGCATTCAAGTTACGGACAGTATAAGTAGTGATGCCGTTTTCTGTCACGGGGGATCCAGGAGAAAAGCCTTTAGCCCAGCGAGCAGGGATCTCTAAACTCCGTAGTAGCACGACCATTGCCGTGGAAAAATTGTCGCAGTAGCCAACTTGTGATTCAAATAAAAATTGATCAACGTAATCTTGCTCTTCTGCAGGCACGACGGCATCGGTCTTGGAATAGCGGAATACGAGTGGGTCTTTCAAATAGCTTTCAACCGCCGTGACTTGATCAAACAGACTGTTGCTGTCAGTGGTTATCTCAGCGGCGAGATCTCGTACCCGCTGCGGCAAAGAATCGGGTAACTGGATATAATCGATCGGAGAATCCGGATAGATCAAAGGCAGATTTTGGAGATTTTCTGCGGCAAAATCTGGATGGTCCCAATCGAAGGTCAAGGTGGTGTCGGGGAGTGGATCAATGAGATCGACCCGCTGGATGGCATCGCTGATTTGAAAACCGCGAGCACCGTTTTCAAGGGACAACGTGCTGCGCCCATAGGGCAATGGGACATAGTCTCCATGGTTTTGAAATTGGATCCGCACTTGTTCATTCTCAGGATAGGTTTGTTGATAGCTCTGGTCAGCGATGGTGACATCGCCTGCTTCCAAGCGAATGTCTTCCCGGCTAGTACTGATCCAGCCTTTACCAGAATAAAAGTCTTTGCTTTCCACCCGCCAGTAATGCGGGGTTTCTTGTTGCGCTTCAAATAAAATCGTCGCATCATCAAGTAGTGGTCCGCCTAATTGACGATCATTTTCACTGAAGCCCGTGCGAGAACCAGTGGGGGTGCCATGTTCTTCAATAAATTGATAAAAACCCAGCTGATTCAGATTTGTCCGTATAGGCGTGGAACTAGCTGCCAATTGTTCTCGCACGCTCGTTTGCGGCAAGTAGACAGCAGTGACGGCTAAGCCACCAATCAATAGCATCACGCCGAACCAGGGGGCGATCGTTTGACTGGATTGAAAGGCGCTGCGCTGGATCATGGAAGAAGCCAGCGCGCAAAGAAAAATACCGATCAAATGCCACGTCAAATCAAATTGATTAAAAATCACGACTGTCAGCAAGTAGCCGATCATGGTACCGTAAATCAAGAAAAAGCGTTGATAAGCAATCGGTAAGATCGCTAAAAACAAGACCCAACTAACGATCAATGTCACCGCCGCCAGTTCGGTGATATAGCCGACTTCACCACTGAGGATCTCTTGAAAGGCACGGTGCAGGTCTAGCCAAAAACGCAGTAGCCAATCAAAAGAAAAGGCAGTCCCATAAGGAAAGATCCGATACAAGACGATCAGCCAAGCGGCTGCCAGCAAAGGCAAACTGTAACGGACTTTCGGCACGATGGTCAAAATCAAACAGACACTAAAGGCATAAGTTAAAAGGGTGAACTGATTGCCAAGGTCATAAACTGCGATAAACGGCAAGATCACCAGTGATAGACTGAGAAAGGTCAAAAGACCAATCAGTGCTTTCTTAATAAATCTCATCCTACCACCTCCTCAAGTTCATTCAACTGCCTCATTAAATCAGCGTAGGTAAACACTTGGCAGCTGTTTTTTGCTTCCAACTGACTGAGGTAGTTTTCCAGTTGTGGGGTGAAAACCGGGGTAATGAAGATAAGATGGCTGCCAGTCAAGAGCGGTACCCCTTCAGGAACTTTCTCGAAGGGAAGGATCTGGGCATAGGCAGCGGCATCCGTTTGGTAAGGAGAAGTCAATCCGTCACCAATCAAGAGCGGCTGAAAAAGTCGTTGATTTTGTGAGAAATGGTGGATCGAATAAAACAGTGTCAAGGTCTCTTCAAAAGCAGGATGATCTTCTCCCCAAAAGAGCAGAAAGATGTCTTGTTCTTCTTCGTATTCTCGTTCGCGATAGATCAATTCCTGTTGTTTGCTGGATAATTTCCAATCGATATTTTTTAATGAATCCCCTAACTGGTATTGACGGAACTGTCGAATAGAAAAATTGGGTTCCCCATGGGTTTGGCTGCGGACTTGCTGTTTAAAAAATGGCAATAGGGCAACGGCTTCTAGCTTCAATTTCGGTAGGATCAAAATCGATTGTTTCGCACCTGCAGCGTAGCTTTTTTCAAAAAAGCCAAAGAGATCATGGCTGTACAATTGAACGGGCAATTCTTCATAGCTGCCGCGCTCCTTTGGGGTCCAAGGCAGCTGGAGCCGAATCAGATTGCCTCGATAAAAGGTGCTGTGATGACTTTCCTTGAAACGATCGTCAAACTGCAAGGTGAAATCGACCAGCGGCAGCAGCGTCGGGCGATACTTGAAGACTTGCAGCGGTAAGGTGATCGCTGTCTGTGTTTCAGCTTGGATCGATTCTTCTAAAACGATTTGGACCTTCTTGAGGGAGGGCAGCAAGAATACTGCGTCAAGCAACAATAACAGAGTCAGTAAAAACCAGAGGCTCCAACCGGCATTATTATTAAAGATCACACAGTAAGCCAGCAGCAAAAAATAGGCAGCGCTAAACAACAGGAGGCGCAGCACGCGTTCAAGCTTTTTTTTCTTCATCGCTATTTCCTCGTAGGGACAGGCACCCGTTGGATCATCTGTTTCATCAAATCTGAAAGGGTCTCCGCGCTAGCATGAACGCCGCCTTTCAGTAATAAACGATGACCGAAGACTGCTGGTAAAATTCGCTGCAAGTCTTGCGGCGTGACAAAGGTCCGTCCTTCCGTCAACGCTAACGCTTTTGCCCCTTTTAAGAAGGCGATCCCACCACGAGGACTGATACCAAGGTCAATGGCATTATGCTGGCGGCTCGCTTGAACCAGCTGCAATGCGTAACGGGCGACCCGCTCATCGACATACACGTCGTCCACCATCGCTTTCAAAGCGGTCACTTCATAAGCATGTAAAATGGTTTGGATCTGATCCAAGCTTTGCTGTCGTTTTCCAGTCAAGAGGGCGAGCTCATCTTGAAAATCTGGGTAACCGATATGCAGGCGGAACAAAAAACGATCCAATTGGGCTTCAGGCAAAGGATACGTTCCTTCATATTCGATTGGGTTTTGGGTAGCTAACACAAAAAAGTGGGGACTCAATGGGTACGTTTGATTGTCGATGGTGACATGATTTTCTGACATGGCTTCTAAGAGCGAGGCTTGCGTCCTTGGTGTGGTTCGGTTGATCTCATCTGCCAAGAGGACGGAGGTGAAGATCGGGCCGGGACGAAACTCGAACTGGTGGCTTTGGGAATTAAAAATCGACACACCTAACACATCGTTAGGCAAAAGGTCTGGGGTAAACTGTACCCGTTTGTAGTCACTTTGAATGGCTTTGGCTAATGATTTGACCAACATCGTTTTCCCAACACCGGGGATATCTTCGAATAAAACGTGTCCACCAGCAAGCAGCGCAGCCACGGTAAATTGGATCACATCTCGTTTGCCTAAAATCACTTTTTCCACTTCTGCGATCAAGGCATCAATTTTTTGTAATTCAGCGGTCATGAAACAACCTCCTTGCGTTCTTTTCTTCTATTGTAACGGTTTTCTAGGACTGTCGCAATTTTCGTGTAACAATTAAAGAAAATTTCAAGAATATTCAAAAAAAGGAAAATCCTGCCTGCGGGTTTGCGGAAGAAAAGCAAAAAACTTCCGAAGCGGTTCGTCGGAAGTTTGCGTTTGATAGAAAAGAAGCGACTAGAAGATGTGGTGTAAGAGGTCAGCGGCGATCTGGTCCGCCTGCCGTAAATTCCAAGCATCGGTTCCTGGCTGAGCAGTGGCAGCCGTCAGCCAGTGGATGCCTTCTGTGGGAATCCCGAAACAATAGAGGGCAGTGTAGGGGCGTTCATCTGGTCCAAGGACCTGATTGGTCTCAGGATCGATGGCGATAGCACCCGTCTCAAAAGGCACCTCATTGGGTATCGGCAACCGGTGCGGGTGAATGATCCGATCGTTTAGCAGTTGCCGCAACAAGGAATTGTTGGTTCGACGAATCGCTGTCGATGGAATGCGGGCCTCAATTAGTTGCGTCGCGTGATAGCGTGTGTCGGGAAATCGCTTTGAATACGTACAATAAGCCTCCTCAATCTCAACAGTCATGTCAGGACCTAGTAAGGTCACCACTCCGGCTTCCATCAAGGCGACCAGTTCCTGCAGTCGTTGAACCGGCGGACCGATCGATAAAAAGCTGTTAAAGGGAACGAAAGACTGCCAAAAGAGTGTTTTCAGGTCTTTTGCTGGCATTAGCTGATGATCGAGAACAAACCGAATCGGGTCACGCAGATCTTTGAAGACTTCCAAGGCACTGCTGATAGGTCCCGCTAGATTGCCTTTTTCGGCATCTTGGATTTGGGTACGTAATAGCGCAATGAAAAAGTCTTGCAAGGACTGCTGCTCTTTCTGAGCAAAGGGATCGGCTAGTTGGTGCCATGACCACCATTCCCTCTTAGGAAGCTGCCATTTTTTTAGCAAGTCTTCAGATCCTTCCGTGGCAACAAAGGCGGTGGTAAAAGCGTCAAGCTGATCTTTGTCAAGCCGCTGTTTTTCTAAAAGCAGCGTCTGATAATAGACGAGTTCTGCCTCTTTCTTTAAATAGAAGAGCAGTGTCTTGCCAGCAACCGTTTTGGCTGCTTGCCAAGCAGCTAGGCGTTCAGGGGTCAAAAAAACGGGCTTTCGCTGCTGCGTTGGTGTTTTTTGATTGCGGCCACGAGGATGATACGGGACACCCCGACGAGAACCGGCGATGATTTGCGGTTCTTCACCAGAAGGTTGATAGACGAGGGATTCATTGACTTTGACGAAGGTTCCGCCCCGACCACTGGTCAAGCGGGTGACGTAATCGTAAAAGGCAAGTCCTAGTCCCCGTAAAATCACAGGTTCGCCAGCTTTCACAGCCGTTAGATCCGTATCTGCCGCATTGGCTGGCGGTGCATAAAACCAGCCATTATTTTCTGCGGCAGCCGCCAATTGTTGTTCCCCTGATGACAGTTGGGCTTGTGAATGGCCTGTAGCTAAGACGACGGCATCAACAAGGAATGTTTGGTGAGCCGTCGTCAACTGGTAGCGATTTTTGGAAAGAGGGGTCAAAGAGCTGACCCTGTCTGACAGATGGTTGATGGTAATGGATTCAGGTAACTCTATTAACAACTGCTGATAAAACCACAGCTGATAGAGTCCATATAACGCCCGCGAGCAATGCCCGTTAGGATCAAGTGAATCAAGTGCTGTGCATTCCGCAACGAGCTCAGGGGCATGGATGGCTGCGAAATGTTTCCCTTCTGTCACTGCCCATTCGTACAAGGTAGGTCCTTTGACCACGGGGCCGCCGGTGCTTAATGTGTCATCCGTGAAAAGGGTGACTTGGCTGGTCACAGAATTCAATAGCAAATCTGCCGATTGGTCCGTGCGCCAAACTGCCCCAGGAAGAAAAGGATCAAACAGCAGCAAGTCGATGGCTTGTTTGTTTTGTTTGCTATAAGCAATCAGCCGTTCTGAAAGTGAAAGTCCACGAGGACCAGCACCAATGATCGCTATTTTCATATCACACCACCTCAATTATTCTATGGTCTTTGTGTCATCAACGGGCTAAGTCAAAAGGTGTCTTGCGGAAAATCAGCCAGTGCATGCCTAGCACCATGGCTTCATCGATAGCGTCGATATAATGGAAAGCGGGCTGATTGGGTTGTTGCTGCAGCAATGGATTTTTTTGGATCGCGTCTAGGAGATCGGTTTTTACTGCATCACTGCTGGCTAAAATGATACAGTGGGGGGCAAAAGCTGCATTGTAAAATGGCAGTATGCTTGTCAGGCGCTGGACCAAAGCCGTGCGGTCTTGCGGTGCCCCTTGATCCAAGTAGCCGGGTAAAAATTTTGCCTCTCCCGCTAGGGCATCTTTTCCTTCTAAAAGCGCACCATTGACTAGGAGCGTGATACCGGGCATGCTTTTTTCAGGATTGTACATGCCAACGATGGTTTGCTGCAAGGAGATCTGTTGGGCGATGCAATAGCCGATCGTTAAAATATGGGCATCGTTTTGACAGTAGAAGGGCAGTGCAGTGACCTCTGCCACGAGGGCTGCCAGCTGCCAGCCGTTAAATTTTTCATACCAGCTGGAAGTCACGGTTCCTCCACTGATTTTTCCTGGTAAAAAGAGGGCGATCTGTTCCACAGAAGGAAATAATGCCAGCTCGTTCGTTACACATTCTTGAAAGCGATGAGGGGCAACATCAGGAAAGGGCTGGTCGTGTTTTGCCAAAACCTTCCCCTTGCGGTCGATCAGCATGGACCAAAGAGCCAAGGAGCCATCGTGATCGATAAAGCTAAGCAAAAGAGAATGACCTCGGTCTTGATTTAGCTGATAGGTCACTGCTGGTCGTCCTAGCTCTTTTTGCTCCAGCGGACCTTTCGTGATTTCCCCCTCTGTTAACAATTCTTTTAATAATGAGTTAGTGGTGACCATGCTGATGCCGGTTTTCTTCACTAAATCGGAGGCGAATAATGCCCCGTTTTGAAACAAAGTTTTTAAAACCAGCTGTTTGTTTTGCTGGCGAATGGTATGGGTGGTAGAAGCCATAAATGTTCTCCTTAATGAAGTGATTTAATTAAGTATACCGACGGGATGAAACGATGTAAAGTTTTTAAAAGACTGACTTGACGGAAAACTTGAAAATAAGTATACTTAATTAATAACGTTAATTAAGTGATTTGGAATGAAGAGGACACGAGGTAGAGGGGAAGAGAAACGTATGATCAAATTAGTCATCACAGATTTAGACGGTACATTTTTGAACAGCCAAGGCAGTTTTGATCGGCCTTATTATGAACAAGTCAGCCAACAAATGAAAGAAGCGGGTGTTGCTTTTGCTGCGTGTACCGGCAAACAGTGTGAACGAGTGGAAGAACTGTTTGGTGAAGCAGCAGCGGATGTTTGGATTCTTGGGGATAGCGCGACCCGCATCAAACATCAAGGAGAGTACATCTTTGAATCGCTGCTGCCAAACGAATTAGGGCGGCGGATCATTGCGAAGCTCGCTGCGATTGCGCAAGATCATGTGATCATCGCTTGTACACCGACTGCGGCGTACATTGCTGACACAACCAGTGAAGCGGATGCGCAGAAAGTGCGTGGCTCTTATCGGGTGGTCAAAACGGTGGCGGATTATCAAACTATCACAGAAGATTTTGTGAAGCTCACTATTTTTGATCCCAAACTACGTTGTTTTGAGCATGTCCAACAGTTAAGCGAATTTACCAATGAAGCGTACATCGTGGCTTCGGAAGCCGCTTGGATCGATATCACCAATCAAGGCGTCCACAAAGGAACGACTGTGGCACACTTGCAAGAATTGCTGCACGTCACACCCGAGGAGACAATGGTTTTCGGCGATGGCTTGAACGATTTGGAGTTGATGGCAGCTGGCACGTTTAGTTTCGCCATGAGCAATGCCTTTGAGGAAGTCAAGGCAGCGGCAGCGTTTGTGACCAAGTCAAACGATGAAAATGGTGTGCTGAAAACTATCGAACGTCTGTTACCGATACAAATGAACCAATAAAAAAATCGCTCCCTAGCAGGGACAGCGTGCACTTTCATTTGACTGAAAGTAGACTGCTGCCTATTGCTAAGGAGCGGTTTTTTCGTTATGCATGTGGTTGACTGACGCTATAAGGATAGGCATCGGCTGACCACTCTTTGCTGCGAGGGACGATACCTAGCTGGAAGTTCAATGTACCACCGGCAGTCAATTCTTGGTGGGTGAAAAATAATCGCTCGAAGGGTTCTTCGTTCAATGTAATTTTATCCACGAAGAGCTGTTGCGGTGCATTGGGCGTGCTCTTGATCACTAAGTCTTTGCCTGAAGCAAGATGCAGTGTTGCTTGATCAAATAAGGGCATGCCAATGACATATTCGCCTGTCCCCGGTGTGACTGGATAAAAGCCCAAGGCATTGAAGATGTACCAACCAGCCATGCTGCCGTTGTCTTCATCGCCAGGAAAGCCTTTTGGTGAGTCATTGAAGCACTGTGTCAGTAGCTGCTTGATCAAGGGCTGTGCCATTTCTGGTTTGCCCAAATAGCTGAATAGATACGGATAGTGGAAGCTTGGCTGATTGGAGATCGCCAGCTGACCAAAATCGAGTGCGGCCATCTCACTCATTTCATGGATCTCGAACCCGTAGCCTTCTGTCGTATAGCGAGGTTCTTGATTGCACAAGTCGATCAGTTTTGCTTCAAAGGCCGCTTTGCCGCCGTGTGCAGTGATCAAGCCAGCGAAATCATGGTAAACAGCAAAACTACTTTGCCACGCACTGCCTTCTGCATAATCCAAGCCCCAGCGTGTGTCACTAAACTCTGGACGAAAAGCGCCATCTGGGTCTTTTGCCCGCATAAAGCCGGTCTCCTGATCGAAAATGTTGCGGTAATTTTGCGATTGCTGCTGATAATAGTCTGCTTGCTCGTCACCCAGCTGATGCGCGACTTGTGAGATACAAAAATCACTGTAACAATAATCAAGGGTGTGATTGACCGATTCATGATGCGTCAATGGCACATACCCGTAAGTCAAATAGTCCGTCGTGCCGCGCCGACCATAATTGGGATTTTCACTTTGGACGGTGGCACCTTTTTTCATCGCTGCTAAAAATTCGGGCATCAAATCGGGACGAATGCCTTTTACTGCGGCATCAGCGATCACGGCATCGATCAGCGTCCCGGGCATCAACCCCCGCTCATCAGGTGATAGCCATTTTGGTAAAAAGCCGCTTTCGCGATAACTGTTCAAAAAGCCTTCCAGCATGTCTTCCAATTGTTCGACAGCCAAGAGTGAAAAGAGCGGGTAGACAGTTTTATACGTATCCCAAAAGCCGTTGTTTGTGTACAGTGGTCCTGGTTTGATCGCTTTTGCCAAGGTATCCCAGTGCACTTTGCGACCCTCTTGATCGATTTCGAAGAAGGTTTGAGGAAACAAGAATAAGCGATAAAAATTATGATAAAAAGTAGAAACTTGTGCTTGATCGTGATGCTCGATCTCGATTTTTTGCAAAAAATGATTCCATTGCTGTTGGACAGAAGCCAGATAATCGGCAGGAGCCCATTGCTGTTCCCGCTGCAAGTTCAAACAAGCTTGTTCGCGACTGAGAAACGAGGTTGCAAAACGGATCGTCTGTG
Organism: Enterococcus sp. AZ149; assembly: GCF_051714285.1. NCBI lineage: Bacteria > Bacillati > Bacillota > Bacilli > Lactobacillales > Enterococcaceae > Enterococcus > Enterococcus sp. AZ149. The sequence continues at coordinate 2,364,602 of NZ_JBIORO010000001.1, read as the reverse complement.
TTTGGCAATTATCAAAGCGGAGAACGACGAAGGCTTCTTTGCCTGTCAAGGCACCTTCGATCGCCGTGATGGGTGTTTCAAAACGATAGACGAAATGGAAGGTGAAGCTTTCGTCTTCGCATCCTGAAAATACGATCAGTTGACCAGCCACTGTCTGTTCATCCAACTGTTCTAAGACATAGTCACCCGGCAGTGACAAGCCAAGACCCGGCTGATCCCCGCAGTTTTCAATAGACAGCACACCGCCATACATACTGGGAATCAAAGTCGTTGTTGTTAAATACCGCTGCGTCTTGATTTTAAGAAAGGCTGGATTAAAGGTGCTTTCTTCCGGACGATACGAGCTTTGCGCATGGAAAAGGGTATTTTCAGAAAGCGTGCCGTTTATCGGCAGCATCGTCAGATGGCTGAAATCACCCATCCAAGGGCTAGGCTGATGGGTGATGCGAAAGCCCTGAAAGGTTCGATCTTCTGGATGAAACCACCAACTGCCTCGTTGATCGCTGGTTTGCGGGGCAAAGTAGTTCATGCCAAAAGGAACCCCTGTATAAGGCAGGCAGTTGCCATGGGAAAAACTATATTGGTTGTCTGTTCCGTGTCGTGTGTCGATCATTGATACGTTCACTTGGTTCACTCCTTTAATTGGGTTGATTCTCTTTTGATCAAAGAAACAGCCACTAAATGGGTGGTCGTCTCCGTTGGTACTGGGGGTGCTGCCTTCGCAGCGTTGATTTTCTCAATCACTTGGTTTCCTGCCAAGCGCCCCATCTCCGCAAAATTCTGCCCGATGGTCGTTAGTGCTGGATCAACGAGGGCAGCGGCTTGGATATTATCGAAACCAACCAGGGAAATGTTGGCAGGGACGTGAAAATCTGCTTGACGCAGTGCACGCATCAATTCGATGGCGATCAAGTCATTTTCACAGACGGCTGCCGTGACCTGATGTTCTTCCAGGTAGGCAAGCGCATTTGCGATACTGGCAGCTGTGTCGTCGAGCTTGGTGCGAAAGGTTCTTTGGGCTTTTTTCAGCGCATCGATGTAACCTAGATAACGCTGACGGACGGATTGTGGATGGTGGGTATCACCAAAAATATAAGCGATCCGTTGATGCCCCAACGCAAGTAAATGCTCCGTAGCTAGCTGCCCACCTTGAAAGTTATCTGGCATGACCGCTGGAAAATCAAACTCATGCAGCTTTTTATCTAAGGTCACGATAGGAAAGTGTTTTTCAGCACATTCGAACAGCAAGTCATAGTAAGAAAACGTATTGCTGGCGTAATAGATCAGGCCGTCGAATTCTTGCATCAGCTCAGCTGCCGTCGTTTTTTCCAAATAATCCACTGGTGTCATCAAAAGTTCAAAGCCGTGTTCTTGCATCACGGGGTAAATGCCTTCGGTAAAGTTTCCTAAAGAGAGATCATTGGCAAAGGGCAAGACAAACAAAATTCGTCCAGTCGCTTTTTTTTCCTTCAATTCTCGGACAAAGCTGCCGCTGCCTTGCACGCGATAGATCAGCTGATTTTGTTCCAGTTCCGTCAAGGCTCTTTTAGAGGTGATCCGACTGACTTGGTATTGTTCAGATAGTTCTTTTTCAGTAGGGACACGACTGCCCGGAGCTAATCGCCCTTCAACGATGGCTTCGTGAAGCTCCGAGTAAATTTTTTTATATAATGGTTGTTTCATAAGAAAACCCCTTTTGATATATCATATTTGTTAGCATACCATAAACCGATAAAAATGAAAACCCTTTAATTATTTTGAAAAAGCGCTAGACATTCACATGATTCATGATATACTAGGTTCGTAAATTGATATATCAAATCAGGGAAGGTGATGGAATGGTTTATAAAGAAATACCAACTTCAGTAGCAACATTTATGGAAACGATTACGGATCTATGCGGAGAAACGCATGCCGATTGGGCGAAAAATTTTAATGCAGCTTTTGCCAATACACTATTAACGACGGTCAAGCGTCATGAAGATGGCACGACCTTTTTACTGACGGGGGATATTCCAGCCATGTGGCTGCGAGATTCCACTGCGCAAGTTCGTCCGTATTTAGTGATCGCCAAAGAAGATGAAGACTTAGCAAGTATGATCAGCGGGTTGGTCAAGAAGCAATTCTACTATATTACGATCGATCCTTACGCAAATGCCTTTAACGAATCAGCCAATGGCGCTGGCCACCAAACAGACGATACAGAAATGAACGATTGGATCTGGGAACGCAAATATGAGATCGATTCTTTGTGTTATCCGATCCAACTGGCCTATCTGCTATATAAAAACACAGGCAGAACAGATCAGTTCAATGATGATTTTGTAACAGGCATCAAAAAAGCCTTGGAGGTGTTTGTAACAGAACAAAACCATGAGGAATCCCCGTATCGCTTTGAACGGGATACCTGGCGAAAAGAAGATACCTTGACTCATGACGGCAAAGGCGCGCCGGTGAAACCCGTTGGCTTGACTTGGTCAGGTTTTCGACCAAGTGATGATGCCTGCAAATACGGCTATTTGATTCCCTCCAATATGTTTGCGGTGGTGGTCTTAGGCTATATCCAAGAAATCTTTACGACGGTTTTAGAAGATACCGCGATCGTGGCACAAGCGAAAAAATTGCAAGCAGAGATCGAAGCAGGGATTAAAGCATACGGGTTGACCAAAAATCAAGCTGGCGAAGAAGTCTACGCGTATGAAGTGGATGGATTCGGCAACGGCACACTGATGGATGACAGCAACGTGCCGAATTTGATCGCCGCCCCTTACTTGGGGTATGGCAGTATGGAAGATCCCCTTTATCTTCAGACCCGTAAAACGTTGTTGAGCAGTGAAAATCCGTATTTCTATGAAGGCAAATACGCTAAAGGCATTGGCAGCTCTCATACGCCAGAAAATTATGTGTGGCCGATCGCCATGGCAATGGAAGGCATGACCACCACTGACAAAGAAGAAAAGAAACGAATTTTGGATCAGTTAGTGGCGACAGATGCGGGTACAAATTTGATGCATGAAGGGTTCGATGTCGATGATCCTTCGCAATACACGAGAGAATGGTTCTCTTGGGCGAACATGATGTTTTGTGAATTGGTCATGGATTATTTCGATATCCGAGTGGAAAAATAAGCAGCACGACCCACGACCGTTCGAGTGACACAAAAAGCAGTCCAACGACGCAAACAGCGAGGAGTAAAAATCAATGAAGAAACAAGTTTATATCATCTCTCACAGCCACTGGGATCGGGAATGGTACATGCCTTACGAACAGCATCACATGCGGCTAGTTGAATTGATGGATGATCTTTTAGAGTTAATTGAAAATGACCCTGAGTTCCACAGCTTCCATCTAGATGGGCAGACGATCATCTTGGATGACTATTTAGAAGTGCGACCTGAAAAACGCGAAGCGGTCAAAGCGGCCATCAAACAAGGAAAATTACAGATCGGTCCGTTTTATATTTTGCAAGATGACTTTTTGATCAGTGCTGAATCAAACACCCGTAATATGCTGATTGGAATGGCAGAAAGCAAAAAGTGGGGCACCCCTGTTATGTTGGGGTATTTCCCAGATACTTTCGGCAATATGGGGCAAACCCCGCAAATGATGCTGCAAGCCAATCTTGAAAGTGCTGCATTTGGACGTGGCGTCAAACCAATCGGCTTTGACAACGAAGTTTTACCCGATGATCAATTTACTTCCCAATATTCTGAAATGCATTGGGAAGGTCCAGATGGCAGTCAAATCTTTGGTCTACTTTTTGCCAACTGGTACTCCAATGGCAATGAGATTCCAGTGGATAAAGCAGAAGCCAAAGCTTTTTGGACACAAAAACTGCAAGATGTAGAGAAATTTGGTGCCACCAATCATTACTTAATGATGAATGGGGTCGATCATCAACCTGTCCAAAAAGACATTTCGGCAGCGATTCGTACAGCTAACGAGCTTTTCCCAGAGTATGAATTCAAACACGCCAGCTTTACCGAATACCTTGAAGCGGTGCAAGCAGATCTGCCAGATGACCTAGGAACTGTCACAGGTGAATTGACCAGTCAAGAAACCGATGGTTGGTATACTCTAGCCAATACCGCCTCTTCCCGAGTCTATCTGAAACAATGGAATACAAAGGTTTCCCGCCAATTAGAAAATGTTGCGGAGCCATTAGCAACTATGGCTTATGAAGCAAGCGGCAGCTATCCACACGATATGTTGGATCATGCGTGGAAAACCCTGATGCAAAATCATCCTCACGACAGTATCTGCGGCTGTTCAGTGGACGAAGTACACCGAGAAATGATGCCGCGGTTTGAAAAAGCCAATGAAATCGGCAAGTTCGTGGCAGATGAAGCGTTACGCAATTTAGTAGCAGCCATAGACACGAGCCAGTTTCCTGAGGAGAGTCGCCCCTTCGTGGTCTTCAACACCACTGGCAGCACCCGTTCTGGTTTAGTGGAAGTCGTGATCGAACTTGAGCGTAAAACATTCCGTGAAGGATTGCCAAGCAAGCTTTACCACGAATTATTGGCGAAGCCAAAAGGTTCTTATTCGGTGATCGATGAACAGGGGAAACCTGTTGCTGCGATCATCAGTGAAGAAGAGGTCCTTTTTGACTATGAATTGCCTAAAGATGCCTTTCGGATTCCTTTCATGAAACGCTTTGTCACGGTCCAAGTAGAAGCAAACCAGTTGCCGGAATTTTCATGGCAGACCTTTGCCCTAGTGGAAAAAGCCGCTACGCCAGTAGAGAGTGCACCGATCGTTTCAGAAGGAGGGCGTAAACTTGCCAACGCACATTTGGAAGCCGTCATTACTGAAAACGGCAGCTTGACGATTACAGACAAAGCAACCCAAAAAACGTATCGCAATTTACTGGTTTTCGAGGATGTGGGGGATATCGCCAATGAGTACATCTTCAAACAACCAGAAGGGGATCAAGCAATCTTATCGACGCAATTTCCGCATCAGGTGACGATCGAACAAAACGATCCGCTGGTGGGAATTGTGCGACTGACACAAGAATTACAGATTCCTGTTTCAGCAGATGACCGTTTGTTAGAAGAACAAAAAGCTGTCGTCGATTTCCGTTTCCGTAAAGCACAGCGGAGTCAAGAATTGGTTGCTTTCAAGATCGAGACGGAGATTCGCTTAGAACGAACCAGCAACCGCCTGGCATTTAAAACCACCGTCAACAACCAAAGCAAAGATCACCGACTGCGGGTTTTATTCCCAACAGGGATCATCACGGATTTCCATGAAGCTGACAGCATTTATGAAGTCGTAAAACGGCCGAATCAGGTTTCCAGTCATTGGGAAAACCCAACGAATCCGCAGCATCAACACGCCTTTGTCAACTTGCATGATGAAACAGGCGGCATGACGGTTTCTAATTTTGGTTTGAACGAATATGAAATCGTGAAGGATCAGATCTGCTTGACCTTGTTACGCTGTACGGGAGAGCTAGGCGATTGGGGCTACTTCCCAACACCAGAAGCGCAATGCTTAGGCAGCCACACCTTTGAATATGGCGTAGCCTGTCATGGGGCTCCTGAAGAACGTTATGAAACGTATCGCCAAGCACAAGCTGCCCAAGTTCCTTGGACGGCAAGCCAGACCGACAAGCATCAAGGCAAGCTAGCCAGCAGCAACCAATACATGGAAGCTCATGGAACGACGGTAGCTATCACCGCCTTAAAACGCAATCGCCAAGACCAGCAGATCGTTTTGCGGGGCTATAATTTGGCGGATCAAGCCACTGCCTTTCATGTGCAAAAAGAGCAGGCGACACTCTGTCTGTTGAACCTATTAGAGGAAGAACAAGCATCGTCCGTCAATGAGCAATTACACCCATATGAAATTCGAACCATTGGAGTAAAGGAGTGAGAAATGATGGTTTACGGAGGAATTGAAGCCGGCGGCACAAAAATGATTTGTGCCGTTGCCGATGAACAGCTGACGATCATCGCCCAAGAGTCGATCCCAACGACAACGCCAGAGGAAACGTTAGCGGCGATCTTTGCCTTTTTCGATCCCTACGATCTCGTGTCATTAGGGGTCGGTTCCTTTGGTCCGATCGGGATCGATCCAACCCAAGCGACCTATGGCCACATACTAGCCACGCCGAAACAGGGCTGGCAGCAGTTCGATTTTCTCGGTGCGTTGAAGAAGCGCTACCCAGAGACAGCATTTGCTTGGACAACAGATGTCAATGCTGCCGCTTATGGAGAATTACGCCAAGGAGTGGCACAAGGCAAAGACAGCTGTGTCTATTTGACGGTAGGGACCGGCATTGGCGCCGGGGTCGTTCGTGAAGGAAAGATTTTCGAAGGGATCGGTCATCCAGAAATCGGTCATACCTATGTCAAACGTCACAGTGAAGATATGTATGCTGGTACATGCCCGTATCACGGCGACTGTCTGGAAGGATTAGCCGCAGGGCCTTCTTTGGAAGGACGTACGGGGATCAAAGGACAAGACTTGCCGCAAGCGCACGAGATTTGGGGGTTGCAGGCCTTTTATCTAGGGCAAGCGCTGGTCAATATCACGTTAACTTTAGCACCTGAGATAATCATTTTAGGCGGTGGGGTCATGAATCAGCCGCATTTACTCGCTCAAATCCAACAAGCCTTCCTGAAACAAATGGCAGGCTATATGGAGACACCACCAGTGGAAGACTACATCGTCACTTGGGGCTTGCCGAACAAAAGTGGCATTATCGGCTGTCTCTTGTTAGGCAAAGAGCAGGTGACTGCCCATGACTAACCTGCATTTTCCTAAAGATTTTTGGTGGGGAGCCGCTGCCAGCGGTCCGCAAACTGAAGGACGAACGGCCGATGATGGCAAAGGCGATTCGATTTGGGACTATTGGTACGCAACGGAACCAGAACGCTTTTATCAAAAACGGGGACCCAAAGATACCGTCCAGCTGCTGCAGCGTTACCCAGAAGATGTAGCATTGATGAAAGAGATCGGCTTTAATTCTTTTCGAACCTCGATCCAGTGGAGTCGCTTGCTGCCAGAAGGAAGAGGAGCGGTCAATCAACAAGCGGTGGCGTTTTATCGCGAGTACTTCGCCACTTTGATCGAAAATGGCATCGAGCCTTTCATCAATTTGTATCATTTTGATATGCCGATGGCACTGCAAAAAGAAGGCGGCTGGCTCAATCGCGAGACTGTCACAGCATTTGCAGATTATGCCGCTTTGTGTTTTGAGTTGTTCGGTGATCAAGTCCGTCATTGGTTCACGCAAAATGAACCGATCGTGCCAGTGGAGATGGGGTATTTGTATCAACAGCATTACCCAGCAGAAATCAACTTGGCACATGCGGTGCAAGTCGGCTACCATGAAGCACTCGCCAGCGCTTTAGCGATCCAACGCTTCCGTCAGTCTCAGCAATCAGGCGAAATCGGCATCATCTTGAATTTGACACCGACCTATCCGAAAGATCCGAATGATGAAAAAGATGGCCAAGCGGCGCAACTGGCAGATGCCTTTTTCAACCGTTCCTTCTTAGATCCAGCGGTCAAAGGCACCTTTCCGGAAGAATTGATCACTGTCTTAAACGAGTTGGCGATCATGCCAGAAACCAGAGCAGAAGATTTGCAGATCATTAAAGAAAACACGGTCGATCTCTTGGGGGTCAACTATTATCAGCCGCGGCGGGTGCAGCAAAAGCGTTCAGCCAAAACAGCGGACACTCCAATGCCAGAAGATTACTTCGATGTTTATGATTGGCCAGAAAAGAAAATCAATCCCCATCGAGGCTGGGAAATTTATGAACGAGGCATTTATGATACCTTGATCAACCTACGAGACAACTACGGCAATATCCCTTGTTATATTTCAGAAAACGGCATGGGAGTCGAAGATGAAACACGCTTTATCGATGCCAGCGGTCAGATCCAAGACGAGTACCGCATCACCTTTATCAAAGATCATTTGCGGTATGTTCACCAAGCAATCCAAGAAGGCAGCCGGTGCCGCGGGTATCACATGTGGACTTGCATGGATAATTGGTCTTGGCTGAATGAATTCAAAAATCGTTACGGGTTTATTGCCGTTGATTTGGCTACCCAAAAACGCACCATCAAAAAGTCAGGTGAGTGGTTCCGCGAAGTGATTCAGCAAAACGGCTTTGTCGATTGATCCTTTGTAAAAAACAACTCAATGAAGCGTCCTATCTTGCAAAAGGTAGGACGTTTTTCTGGTTTTTAGAGAATAAAAACAAAATATAAACAAAGACCTTTAATTTGTTTCATTTTATCTTTAGTTTGTTCCTTATTTTTTAGGGATGAAAGCGTTATTCTAGTAGCATGAAGGAGATGATGAGATGTGAAGAAAAAGGGGTTTTGGAGGAATGTCTGGCAATACAAAGCGTTAATATTGATGGCTTTGCCAGGTGTTGTCTGGTTTATCTTTTTTTTCTATATACCTGTATTCGCAAATGTGGTGGCGTTCAAAGATTTCCACATTTCACCAGACGGCTTTTTTGCCAGTTTGAAACAAAGCCCGTGGGTCGGCTTTGATAACTTTAAATTTTTATTTGCATCCAATGATGCTTGGCTGATCACTAGAAATACGTTACTCTACAATATCGTATTTTTAGCATTCAACCTATTCTTTGCGATTGCCTTTGCCATTATAATGAGTGAGCTACGCAATAAGCGTTTGGTAAAAGTTTATCACACGATGTCACTGTTGCCGTACTTCCTTTCTTGGGTGGTTATTTCGTACTTTGTCTATGCCTTTTTGAGTCCAGACAAAGGGATCATCAACCAATGGATCACGGGTATGGGCGGTGAAGGAATCAACTGGTATGCTGATCCGAAATGGTGGCCGTTTATTTTCGTCTTTATGAATGTCTGGAAGAGCTTAGGTTACAACAGCATCATCTATTATGCGTCAGTGGTCGGGATCGATCAAACGTATTACGAAGCCGCGATGGTCGATGGTGCCAGCAAATGGCAGCAGATTAAAAATGTGACGTTGCCACAACTGATTCCAATGATTTCCGTCTTGTTGATTTTGAACATCGGTGGGATCTTCCGTGCCGACTTCGGACTTTTCTATCAAGTCCCACGAAACTCTGGGGCGTTGTACCAAGTCACCTCCGTTTTAGATACGTACATTTATAATGGACTGACTGCCACAGGCGACTTCGGGATGACCGCAGCTGCCGGCCTTTATCAATCAGTGGTTGGGGCATTATTATTACTAACAGCGAATTTGGTTGTTCGTAAACTAGAACCAGATTCAGCATTATTCTAAGGAGGATGGATAAATGAAGAAAAAAGTAACGAAAGTCGAGATCCGCTCCTTTAACCCAACGGTCAACCTGATTTTTAATATCGTGATCGGTCTGTTCGCGATTTCCTGTGTCTTGCCGTTTCTCTTTGTGATCGCGATCTCATTGACCAGTGAAACCTCTTTGGCAGAAAACGGCTATCGCTTTTGGCCACAAGAATTTTCGTTCGCAGCATATACCTACCTGTTTAGCGGACAAATGAGCAGCAAAATTTTCCAAGCATTTGGCGTATCTATTTTTATCACTGTTTTTGGTACCTTCGTCAATGCAACGATGACTTCACTATATGCCTATGTCATCTCTCGCTCAAATTTTCCATTCCGTCGGTTCTTTACGATCTTTGCTTTGATCACCATGTTGTTTGCGCCAGGGATGGTTGCCAATTACTTAGTGATGGTCAACTTGATCCAATTGAAAGACACGATTTGGGCGTTGATTTTACCCCTTGCCTTAGGGCCTTTTAATATCCTTGTTATGCGGACCTTCTTTAAAAAGACGGTACCAGATAGTATTATAGAATCTGCGCGCATCGACGGTGCCAGCGAAATGAAGATTTTTCTGTCCATCGTGTTGCCCTTAGCGGTTCCAGGGATCGCAACGATCAGTCTATTTGCCGCTCTTGGCTATTGGAACGACTGGTTCAATGCATTGTTGTATATTCAAAAAGACTCTTTAGTGCCGTTACAAGCACTTTTGATGCGGATTCAAAGTAACTTGGACTATCTAGCCAAAAGCTCTGGTATGGCTGCCCAGATCCAAGGTGGTTTGGCCGCTTTGCCAAGCGAAACTGCTCGCATGGCAATCGTTGTTGTTGCAACCTTACCGATTGCGATCACCTATCCATTCTTCCAACGGTATTTTGTCGGTGGTCTGACAATTGGTGGCGTCAAAGAATAATCAAATGAGTATAGGGAGGAAACAAAAATGAATTTGTGGAAAAAAACAGCTTTTGCTGGGATGGCCGCAGCGGCAACTTTGGGAATGGCTGCCTGTGGGTCGAACGGCGCAACATCCGATTCAGAAAACAATGCAGACGGCGTAACGACTTTATTGATGTATCAAGTCGGGGACAAGCCAGAAAACTTTGATCAATTAATGGAGATCGCTAATAAACGCATTGAAGAAAAAACCAACGCTCGCATCGATCTGCAGTATATCGGCTGGGGAGACTGGGATCAAAAAATGAGCACCATCATTTCATCGGGTGAAAACTACGATATTTCCTTTGCCTCAAACTATGTTGCGAATGCGCAAAAAGGCGCGTATGCAGATTTGACGGAATTAGCACCAAAATATGCCAAAGAAGCGTATGATCAATTAGACGAATCTTATATCAAAGGCAATACGATCGACGGGAAATTATATGCCTTTCCAGTCAACGGCAATATTTATGCCCAACAAGTCTTGACCTTCAATAAACAATATTTAGACAAATATGATTTGGATATCAGCGGGATCGAATCTTATGCAGATGCCGAAGACGTGTTGAAGAAGTTTAAAGAAGAAGAACCAAACATCGCACCGTTTGCGATCGGACAAACCTTTAATGTTTCTGGAAACTATGATTATGTGATTGGGAAAGATTACCCATTTGCTGTCAAATTGGATGGCGATACAACGAAGATCATCAATCAATACGAAGATGATGAACAAATGGAAAACTTGAAATTGATGCACAAATGGTACAACGAAGGCTTGATCCCAACCGATGCAGCCACTAATACGACTGGTTACCCATTAGAAGGCAACACATGGTTCATGCGTGAAGAAACCCAAGGACCAATGGATTACGGCGATACGATCTTAAGCAATGCCGCAGGTCATGAATTGGTTTCACGTCCAATCACGAAACAATTAAAATCAACCGGACAAGCGCAAATGGCAAACTTTGTCGTAGCGAATGTTTCGAAAAACAAAGAAAAAGCAGTGGAAGTGTTGGGCTTGTTGAACAGCGATCCTGAATTGTTGAATGGATTGGTTTGGGGTGTCGAAGGCGAAGCATGGGAAAAAATCGAAGGCCAAGACGACAAAATCCGTCTCCTTGATGGCTACTTGCCAAATACCCGGATGGCTGCTTGGAACACTGGAAACAACATGATCCTTTACACACAAGAATCCATCACAGACGATATGATCAAAGAGCGTGATGAAAACATCGCTAACGCGGAAGCATCACCAATCTTAGGCTTCAACTTCAAGACTGATAATGTGAAAACAGAAATCACGAATATCGCCAATGTCATGAACCGTTACAAAGCAAGTTTAGCAACCGGAACGATCGATCCAGAAGAAAATGTTCCGAAACTAAACGAAGAATTAAAAACCGCTGGCTGGGAGAAGGTCCGCGATGAAATGCAAAAACAATTTGATGAGTATCGTGCAAGCCAAGAATAAGCAACAGGCGCCGCTCACCAATCAATAGATCAAGCAAGCCGGAGGCTAAACGCATCAGGACCAATGGTTCCCACGTCTAGCTTTTGGCTGCTTTTTCTTGTAAAGTAAATAGCAAAATCTTTGATAAAAAACGTTACTTTTGTTTTTAACGTTCAAACAGCAAGCATGTTGCATCTAAAACGTACATAGCATTAAAAGATTCTCAGGTAGCTTGAGTAGGAAGCTGGAATCATGCTACATTTTCGGTAGGGAACAAATAAGGGAGGAATTTTAAATGGAAGAAACAGCAAATAGCGGGTTGGTCAAGGGCTTTCGCTTGATTTGGGCGATCGTGAAGTTGAATTTGTTTTTTGTCGTATTGACGCTTGCCGGTGGTGGAATCTTAGGGATCGGTCCAGCGTTTCATACCATCAGTGCTTTGATCCACGAAGATGGACTGAACTATGAGAATCAAAGCTTTCGTAGGGCATGGCGCATTTGGCGCAACGTCTTTGTCAAGGCCAACAAGCAGTTTTATCTGTTTTTCCTACTGACAGGGTTCTTAGTGTATAACTTGTATTTAGCTACCCAGATCCAAGGCTTGATTTGGCTGATGATCTCTTTTGTTTTAGTTGTTGTCAGTGGATTGAGTGTTTTACTGTACCTGTTAAGTGTGGTTTTTGACACGTCTTATGAGATTTCCTTGTGGAATAACCTGAAATTGTCCTTTGTGTGTCTGTTTCTTCATATGGCGACCTTTCTAAAATTACTGGTTGGGATCGCTAGTATTCTAGTTTTTACTTGGATGATGAAAGGGCTCTTGCTCTTTGGAACATTCAGCTTACTGATTTTATGGTGCCATGTGGCGATCAGCCAGGAAAAAAACGTCATTGATCGGGATTTGGCACATGACTAAGTGGCGTTTTCGTTTGTTCAAACATGATTTTTTGATCAATCAGTTGATGCAGCTGTACAGTGTGCTCTTGGTGATCATCTCCATCATTATTATGCTGGTCCTGACCGCTTATACCGGAGCGGATCGTTTTACTACGAGTGAACGTTTAGTGGAGAGCACAAGCATGCAGCTGGATGCTTATGTACAAGACCAAAATACCGTTGTTTCAACGGTACTTGGCGAATTTACTAGTTCAGATACCGCCTTTGAATCATTACGCAACTATTTGCAGCTTTCATTGCCAGATTATTTTTCCTATAGTAATGATATTTTTCGCCAGACGGGACAAAGTGTTTACTTGCCCAATATTCTCTATCGTTTGATTCGTAATCATCCTAGTATCGAAGAGATCATCATTCAATTGGATGAAAGCAATGAGACACTAGTGGCAACGCCGGATACACCTTACGGAGAAAAACACAGCGGCAAACAGATTGATTTAAAAAATCGTCTGTTTTTTGTTCGTTCGATCGCCCAACCAAGTAATTATGCCCAGCCCTTAGGCCAAGTCTACGTGATCTTTCGTTCAGACGATGTTTTAGCCAATCGACAAGAAGACAACCAAATTCATGGAATCAACAGTTTTTTGTATACCTCAAATGGTCAGCGGCTGTACAAGGATGCCACGAACCTCAGCAAGGAAACTTTAGCCAAAATTGATCAGGCGGTTGCTCACGGAACCATTCACGACACTCTTTCGAAAGACTTTTATATCAAAAAACAAACCACTGTCAGCGGAGAAGTGTCCCTGGTTTTGTTGTCAAAAAGGGTGATCTGGCGTGATATTTTTTCTAGTGCCATCTGGATCTTTAGTTTCGGGATCGGGATTCTCTTATTAGTCCTATGGGTGCTTCATCGCACCTTTAAGCGCTATACATCGCAAGTACAGCAGATCGTCTATGCGACGAAAGAAGTCAGCCAAGGGAATTTTGACAAACGGATCGATACCGCCAATGTCCAACAAGAGCTGAAAGAAATCGCAGAAGCCATCAATCAAATGACCTACAGTATCAACGAGTACATCAAAGATATTTACACGCTAGAGATCAAACAACGGGATGCCGACATGCGGGCGCTGCAAGCCCAGATCAATCCGCATTTTCTCTATAACACATTAGAATACATTCGAATGTATGCCTTGAGCCGCAACCAAGAAGAGCTGGCGGATGTCGTCTATGCTTTTTCGGCCCTATTACGGAACAACACGACGCAAGAAAAGACGAAGACCTTAAAAGAAGAAATCGATTTTTGTGAAAAATATGTCTACTTGTTTCAGATGCGCTACCCAGATAAGATCGCCTATCATGTAACCATCGATCCGGCATTAGAACAGTTGGAATTGCCGAAGTTCACACTGCAGCCACTTGTCGAAAACTATTTTGTTCACGGCATCGATTATCAGCGCAATGATAACGCCATCAGTATCAAAGCCTATAAAGAAGCCGGTCAAATCGTGATTGAAGTCAAAGACAACGGCAAAGGCGCAGATCCGCAGCAGTTAGGGATGATTCATGAAGAATTGCAAAATCAGGAGATCGGAGCCCAAACCTCAATCGGGATCAAAAATGTTCACGAACGGTTGCGGGGCATGTTCAATGGCGCTTATCAAATGGACGTTACGTCTCAAGCAGCCGCTGGGTTTACGGTCAAGATCCGTCTAGATGAAAACAATTTGCAAAGGGGGCATGAGGCAGATGTATAAAGCAATGTTCGTTGATGATGAATATATGATCTTGCAAGGGCTGCAAATGATCTTGCCTTGGCAAGAGCTGGGCTTTGAGGTGGTGCATACAGCGAAAAGTGCTAGTGAGGCCCTAGAGTATCTACAAGAACATTCCGTTGATTTGCTGATCACGGATATTCGGATGCCAGAAATGAACGGCATCGATATGATCCGCCAAGCGCAAGCGTTTGGGAATCGATTTTTTTCGATCATTCTATCTGGTTATCAAGAGTTTGCCTTTGTCAAACAAGGCATGGCGTTAGGTGTGCGTAATTATCTAGTCAAACCTGTTAACAAAGAAGAACTGCGTAGCAGTGTTCAAGCGATTGCAGCTGAGTTAGAGGAGCAGCAAAAACTGTTGGCAGAAAAAGAACTTTATCAAGAATCAAGCCTGCTGCTTTGGTTGAATGATGAATTGAACGAAAGCGAGTACCTCCATTTGCTGGCGCAACAGCGGGTGCCGCTAGCAGCCCCCTTTACCGTTTTGCAGTTCAATGGGACTGCCGAGATCTTACAAAAAATCACGACGTTTTTTCAGCAACACGATCAGCCATTGATCTTACCAGGGCGATTAGATGAAAACCAAGTGATCATTACCGCAGCCGGACCAAGACAGCAAATCAACGCTGACTTAAAAGCACTAGCCCAGCAGCTTAATAGTAAAGACTGGCAGTTGATCATGAGCGAAACCATCAACGAGTGGGAGAATTTGTATAAAGCCTATGAGAAAATCAAGCAGGTTCAATCGTTGCAAGCCTTCTATCCAGATCTGTTTTTACAAGAACAGACGATCCACGTGGATATATTAGAGCGAAACGAAGAACTACCGTTTCTATCTTTTAACAAAGCGCTGACCATCGGGGATGTTAAAACAATCCAACATGAGCTAGATAAAATGTTCGCTATTTTGGAACAAACCCAAGCAGAC
This sequence comes from Enterococcus sp. AZ149, assembly GCF_051714285.1. Lineage (NCBI taxonomy): Bacteria > Bacillati > Bacillota > Bacilli > Lactobacillales > Enterococcaceae > Enterococcus > Enterococcus sp. AZ149. The sequence continues at coordinate 2,349,321 of NZ_JBIORO010000001.1, read as the reverse complement.
CCTGAGCATGTTCGTTATGTTTCTTTTTTATTGTTCAATGATATTTATCGGCAACTGCCGGTGCTTTCCCAAGAAAACCATGAGCAGATTTTAGCACGAATCCGCGAGTCCAATACATTGGCAGATTTGCGGCAACTCTTTGATGATGTGCTGGAATTGGCTAAATCACAACCGCCGCAAAAACGTTATTCAGAGATCGTTCAAAAGACGATCCAGCTGATTGAAGAAGGTTATACCCATGATTTGACGGTCAAATCAGCGGCAGAAGAACTGCACGTTAGTGTTGTTTATTTGGGGCAGCTCTTTAAGAAAGAAACGGAAATGAGCTTTAATCAGTATGTCAATCTGGTGCGCATCAAGCAAGCCCAACAGCTGCTGCTTCATTCGAAAGCCACGATCAGTGAGATCGGGGATCGCATTGGTTACAACAATACCAACTATTTTTCGAAGATGTTTAAGAAGTTAAATGGCTTGACCCCCAAAGAGTTTCGCGATACCTATGAACAGCATTATGAATCTCTTGATTGAATTTAGATTTCTTCAAAAAAAATCCGGTTTTTGTGATTAAATGATAGTAATTGTGACGCTTTCACGGTAAACTAAGAGAGGAAAAATAAAGAAGAGAGCGTGATGTTGTGAAAGAAACCAAAAAATTTGCACAAGTTTTGATAGGTACCGGGCTGATTGCGTTAGCCATATCCTTATTGATCACTGCCCATCAAGGATATGATACGATCAGTACGTTTTTGTTAGGAATTTTGAATTTTATCGATGTCCCTTTTTGGATAGCCAGTTTGTGTTTTAACATTGTTGTTTTGTTGATCGTTGCAGTCTTTGATCGTGCCGAATTAGGCATTGGCAGTTTTATCAACGGGATCGGCTTAGGCTTGTTGATTGGGATCTTTGAACCAGTGATGGACAAAGTATCAATTCATTTGCCTTTCTACCCATGGATCGCTATTTTCGCGGCACCGATCTTATTTGGCATCGGCGCCGGCATTTACGTTTCTTCCAACAAAGGTTCAGCGGCGTTAGAAGCCTTGACGGCCTTGATCTACAAACGAAGCAAATTGACCCAAAAAACGATCCGTATCGGCTTGGATGCTGCGATGGTCTTGATCGGTTTTGCGTTAGGCGCCAGTGTGGGGTTAGGTACTCTCTTGTGTATCGTCTTTATTGGCCCAATCTTTGAAGCCACCATGAAAACCATCGCTGCCCGAAGGAAAAACGCCTAGCCTTGAGAATAAGTCGGAAAAAGCTGTCTGTGAGGGCAGCTTTTTTGCTGCTTCCATTTAAGGAAATCATCTGAAGAAAGAGGAATCCTGATTTCCTTAAGATTCTCTGGGTAAAAAAAGTGTTTTCTCCATGGTTCCCGACTGATTGGACTTGGTATACTGATAAGACGAGTAAAGGAGAAGTGAAAATGAAAAGTTATCGTTCGACGATTGCGGCTTGCTTTGTAGGGTACATCGTTCAAGCCGTGATCAATAATTTTGCCCCCTTATTATTTTTGACCTTTCAAAGCCAATACCAGCTACCAATCAGCCAGATAACTTTGTTGGTCAGTTTTAACTTTTTGACTCAGTTAGCCGTCGATTTTGCAGCAATCTTTTTTGTAGACCGTATCGGCTATCGTATTTCGATCGTAGCGGCGCATTTTTTTGCAGCGATCGGCTTGATTGGTCTAGCCGTTTTTCCCTTATGGTTTCCGACCCCGTTTAGCGGATTGTTAGCAGCGGTTTTGCTGTATGCCATTGGCGGTGGCTTGCTGGAAGTCTTAGTCAGTCCCATCGTTGAAGCCTGTCCAACGGAACATAAGGAAAAAACGATGAGCATGCTGCACTCGTTTTATTGCTGGGGGTACGTGGGGGTCGTTTTGTTCTCAACGGCGTTCTTCATGGTGTTCGGTATTCAACAGTGGCCGATTTTAGCGATCGTCTGGGCGCTGATCCCGTTGGTCAATTTGTTTTTCTTTACCAAAGTCCCGTTGGCGCCAATCGTTGCCGAAGGAGAACGAGGGTTGACCACTCGGCAGCTCTTTTCCTTGAAAAGCTTTTGGCTGTTTCTGGTGATGATGGTCTGTGCTGGAGCCAGCGAACAAGCAGTCAGCCAATGGGCATCAACCTTTGCTGAACAGGGCTTAGGTGTTAGTAAGACACTAGGCGATTTGGCAGGACCGATGGTTTTTGCCTTGATGATGGGGATCTCCCGCTTGCTTTACGGCAAATTTGGAGAACGAATCGATTTGAAACGCTTTATGTTTTTGAGTGTTTTGCTTTGCCTACTGGCGTATATGATGATCGGCTTTGCTTCATTGCCATTGATCGGGTTCCTTGGCTGCGGCTTAAGCGGTTTTGCCGTAGGGATCATGTGGCCGGGGGTCTTTAGTCTTTCTGCGCAATACATTCGCAACGGCGGGACGGCGCTATTTGCTTATTTGGCATTAGCGGGAGATCTAGGATGTTCAATCGGACCCGCTGTCGTCGGTAGCATCGTCGAATGGACGGGACAACAGCTGCAGGTTGGGATTTTAGGTGCGATCATTTTCCCGATCATCTTGCTGTCAGGAATTTATTTGGTTCAACAAATGCACAAAAAACGACAGCTTCCGTTGCTGGTTTTTCAAGAATCCACAAAAGAATAAAAAAATTTTGGAGCAAATGCCGTCTTTTCATGGTATTTGCTTTTTGTTTTCTGAAATTCCTCTAGTCAAGATAGTTTCTATCCGCTATACTTTGACTTATTCATTTAAAAAGGAAGTGATGTTGTGAAAAGTCAATTGAAAAAAGAAATCAGTTTTTTTGGGGCATTATCGACAGTAATGGGAACGGTGATCGGCGCCGGCGTGTTTTTCAAAGCAGCGGCTGTGGTCCAGCAGACCCAATCGACTGGATTGACCTTGTTGGTTTGGCTGCTTGCCGGCTTTCTAACGATTTGCGGCGGTTTGACGGTGGCGGAGTTAGCGACGGCGATTCCTGAGACTGGCGGACCCATTCGATATATTGAAAGAATTTATGGAAAATTACCCTCCTTTTTATTAGGCTGGGCACAAAGTATCATTTACTTTCCAGCGAACGTGGCGGCTTTAAGTATTATTTTCGCAACACAATGTTTGAACTTATTTCATCTACCTAGCAATTATTTGCTTCCTTTATCGATTTTGACCGGAACGAGTGTGACCTTGATTAATCTTTTGGGAACAAAAGCTGCAGCTCAAGTCCAGTCCGTCACCTTAGCAGTCAAGCTGATTCCGATTGCGGTGATTATCGTGGCTGGCCTGATGACACCAGGGCAAGTATCGGTCTCATTGGTGGATTTTTCTTCCAATACTCAAGGCTCCCTTGCAGCTGGTATCAGTAGTGCCCTCTTAGCAACCCTTTTTGCTTATGATGGCTGGATGGGGGTCGGCAATGTCGCTGGAGAAATGAAGCGACCCGAAAAAGATTTGCCTAAAGCCATCATCTTTGGGCTGAGTTTTGTCACCTTGGTGTACGTGTTGATCAATGTTGCGTTTTTAAAAACATTGCCGATCGATCAAATCGCTGGTAATTTGAACAGTGCCTCAGAAACTGCGATGGCCTTGTTCGGCAGTTTTGGCGGAAAACTGGTCACGATCGGTATCTTGATCTCTGTTTATGGCGCATTGAACGGCTATACAATGACTGGCTTGCGGGTCCCATATGCGATGGCGTTGGAAGATGAGATTCCTTTCAGTAAGACCTTTGCGACCCTAAGCAAAACCACCAATGCACCCTATGCGGCGGCCTTTTTACAATTAGGGATCGCTTGTATCATGATGCTTTTAGGCACCTTTGATCTTTTGACCGATATGCTGGTTTTTGTTATGTGGTTCTTTAGTGTATTATTGTTTGTAGGAGTTTTTCGTTTGCGAAAAACAGAACCGCAGATGAAGCGTCCGTATAAAGTTCCCTTCTATCCAATCATTCCCTTGATTGCAATTTTAGGTGGCTGTTTTATCTTGATCATGACCTTGATCACTGACACGTGGTTAGCAGTCGTGGGAATCGGCGTGACGTTACTAGGAATTCCCGTTTTTTATGGAAAAGCAAAAGGAAAAGCGAGAGGGGCGAAAGAATGAAGATCGTTGTACTTGATGGCTATGCGTTGAATCCAGGGGATTTGGCTTGGCAAGGGTTTGAAGAATTAGGAGAGGTGACGGTGTATGATCGTACCTCATATACAGATAAACAAGAAATAATTGATCGAATCGGTGATGCCGAAGCGATTTTGACAAATAAAACGCCGATCACCGCTGATGTGCTCAAAGCATGTCCGCAATTGACCTACATTGGGGTATTAGCAACTGGATACAATGTCGTTGATTTGGCAGCAGCGAAGGAACAAGGAATCACCGTGACCAATATTCCTAGCTATAGTACCAATGCAGTGGCACAAGCGACCTTTGCTTTGCTGCTGGAAGTGACGAACCAAGTGGGACACCATAATCGTTCCGTGCATCAGGGTGACTGGCAAACCAGCAAAGATTTTTCTTATTGGCAGACACCATTGATGGAATTGGCAGGCAAAACGATTGGGCTGATTGGATATGGTGCGATCGCTCAAGCAGTTGCCACGATCGCACATGCGGTTCAATTGAAAGTAATCTACTTTAATCATCGACCAAAACCAGCACAAGCTACTTGGGCAAAACAAGTGTCGTTGGCGGAACTGTATCAAGAAGCAGATATCATTAGCCTTCATGTTCCACAGTTTCCTGAGACAGAAAAAATGATCGATCGCACAGCTTTGGCACAAATGAAACCTTCTGCGATCCTGATCAATACCGCCCGTGGCGGCTTGATTGATGAAGCAGCAGTTGCTGAAGCGCTGAAAACCGGGCAGATTGCAGCCTTGGCGGCAGATGTCGTTTCAAAAGAACCGATCGCAGCTGACAATCCCTTATTACAGACGCCAAATTGCTATTTGACACCGCATATCGCTTGGGCACCCGTCGAAACCCGACGTCGTTTGATGGGGATCGCTGTGGCGAACTTAAGCGGTTTTAAAGCAGGTACACCGCAAAATGTCGTGTAAGCAAAACGAGCAAGTAAAAGGACTTTGACAAAGCAGGCGACTAGTAAAGCAGTTAGTCTCGCCAACACAGTAACCATTTCGACCAGTCAGCCAGCCTCACAAGGTGATTGGTCGTAGGACTGGTGGTTTGTCTAAGTCTTTTTTTGCTGAAAATGAAAGGAGACGGTCTTGAAAAAGTATTATTATCTAGCGGCCTTTGTTAGCTTGCTGGTCTTGAGCTGGCTGATCCAAACCCAAAGTAGCCGCTTTTATGCACAGCCGATTATAGAAGTACAGACGGTTCAAGTCGCAGCCGATCAGCAGCAGATTCAAGGGATCCTTCGCAACGGAGAAGAAGCTGGGGTACTGCGGACAGTCTCTACCGAATACACGCCCAACGGTGCGATTCATCCGTTGTACCAGACCGGACAACAGCTGCTTTTGCAAAAAGAAGGGGATGGCTGGCAGGTACAAACACAAAAACGGGATGGGTATCTCTTTTTCTTCCTTGCCTTATTCCTGATGGCAGTAGTCGCAATTGGTGGCAAAAAGGGCTTACGGGCTTTGCTTAGTATCTTTATGAATACCGGCTTGCTGCTACTCTTTCTTTGGTTTCACAAAGGCAACAGCTCCTTTTCATTGGTCTTTTTGATGATCGTTTTTACGATCGTCTCGTTGGTTTTGACGATGGGGATTTCTTATGGCTTTCGTACGATCGACAGCCGCAAAATCATTGCCTCGTTAGCCAGCGTCCTCTTGGCGTTTTTTCTCTGTCGGTTCGCCATGGATCTTTTGCAAGATCATGGGTTGCGCTATGAAGAAATGTCGTTTCTGACCCGTCCGTATCGCAGTGTCTATCTAGGGAGTCTGCTGATTGGCGCGATTGGTGCCAGCATGGACAATATCGTCATGCTGATTGCCAGTCTAGATGAGATCCAGCGCATCAATCCCCAGACTAGCCGCAAGGAACGATTAGCGATCGGGCGGTCCATCGCGCAAGATACGACTTCTTCGATGATCAATGTCTTGTTGTTTGCCTATTTAAGTGGGAGTATGCCAGCGCTATTGTTTTACCTAGCAAATGGCTGGCTGCTGTCGCAAGCATTGCCGATGCATCTTTCTTTAGAAATAGTGCGTACAGTATGCGGCGGCTTTGCGTTGGTTTTATCGGTACCGTTGACGCTCCTTTGTTTTGAAGTGCAAAGGAGGAAAGCAAAATGACTGTTTTGTTTGTGTTGATCTTGCTTTTTCTCTTGCTGACTTTCGCTGTTTTTCGGATCGAAGGGCTGTTTCAAGTCACAGGTCTGTTTATGAATGTGGCCGTCTTTCTAGCGCTACTGGTCCTGATTGACCGAGGGGCACCGATTTTACCAGCGGCTTGTGTTGCCTTTTTAGCCGTGGCGGCGATCACCTTGTTTTTCGTGAACGGCGTCAATCAGAAAACCAAAATTGCCTTTGTCTGTGTGTTGGTCTTTCTAGGGCTTTTTCTACTATTATTTCCTCTTGTGCTCTCTGCAATGAATCTTCATGGGTTTTCGGCAGAGGAACTCGATGAGTTGGCGATGTATTCCTTTGATGTAGCCATCGATTTTAAGACATTGATGACTGCGATCATTTTGATGAGTTTTTCGGGGGCGGTGGCAGATGGGAGTATGGCGATCAGCACTGCGACCTATGAACTTTTTCAAGCAAACCCGCAAGTCTCAATCAAGGCATTAAGTAAAAGTAGTATGACAGTGGTATCAGACGTATTGTCTTCGACGATCAATACCTTATTGTTTGCCTTTATGGGAAGTAATCTGGCGTTGATTGCGTGGTTTCAAGATTTGTCGATCTCCTTTGGTGAAATGATCAATTCAAAGGCGCTCGTCTCAGAATTGATCGTTTGTTTGATCACGGGTCTGGCAGCGGTGATTATTTTACCCATCACCGCATGGTCAGCGAGTTGGTATTTTTGGAAAAGGAACCGAATGGAATAGAAGGGAGCGCAACAACTATGGAACCACTAATTGAAACCGAGCGATTATTGTTGCGAGAAATGAGTCATGACGATCGTCCAGCGATTGAAAAGATTTTGCAAGATCCAGAAGTCATGATTGCCTATGAAGGAGCCTTCAGTGAGCAGGAAGTCACTGGTTGGATCGACAAACAGCTGCAACGCTATCAAAACGATCACATTGGCTTGTGGCTAGTGATTGAGAAAGCATCCGGGCAAGCGATCGGCCAATGCGGCTTGACGTGGCAAGACGTCAAGGGAGAAGCTGTTTTAGAAATTGGGTACTTGTTTCAAAAGAACTTCTGGCATCATGGGTTTGCCACAGAAGCCGCCCAGGCTTGTAAAGACTATGCGTTTGGAACGCTGAATGCCGATATTGTTTATTCGATCATTCGTGAGTCCAATCAAGCCTCCATAAATGTGGCATTGCGCAATGGAATGAAGCTGGTGGATCGCTTTGTTAAACACTATCGACAAGTGGACATGCCGCATCTTGTGTATGCTGTGGCGAAAGAGATGTGAAAAACGAAAGAATGCTTTTTTCGATTTAGACAATGAAACGCCCCTAGAAAGTTAGCTTTTTCTAACTTTCTAGGGGCGTTTTTTAAGCTTGCGTAAAGCTTTTTCGCTCGATGAGTTCAGCCCCTAAAAGGACTGTTTTGGTGATCGCTCGAGGATGAACGATCTGATCCACCAGCAAATCGATCGCGGTTTTGGCGATTTCCTCCACATCGATGTTAAACGTTGTTAGTGGGGGAGCCACAAATTTTGCGATCTCATTGTCATTGATACTGATTAATTCCAAGCGATCAGGAATGATGATAGATCGTTCATTTAACGCTTGGAGCACACCAACTGCGACGGTGTCAGAAGCCACAAAGAGCGCCTCTGGCAAATTGTCACCAAGGGATTCCACCATTTTTTTCGCCAAACGATAGCCGGTTTCAACGGAAAAATTGCCACCACTAAATAAGAACGCCTCATCGAACGCATCTCGACGAGCCAGCGTTTGACGGAAGATGATCTCGCGACTATCCATTTCTGCACGTTGAGTATCAGGATTTAGATAAGCGCCACCAATAAAGCCGATCTTTCGGTATCCTTTTGTTAAAAACAGATCGATCGCCAGTTGCGTCATTCGATCAGTATCGGGTTTGACCGTATCGAACAGCTCTGGACAGGGGTTGATTTCCAAAAGGACACCATAGGGGCAAACGGATTTGAACTGCTGCGTTTCTTTCTCAGTGAAAGAGCCAATCCCAATAAACCCCGCGACCTCTTGCAATGTTTCTAAAACATCATCTTCATGGGTGATCAGTTGAATTTCCAAATTGTTGATTTTCGCATATTTTTCTAAAGAGATTCGCAATTGTCGAAAATAGACATCTTGAAGCTCTTCTTGTTCTGTCAGCCAGAAAAGGACGGCGATTTTTTCTAGTGTTGTTTTTATTTTTGAGCGATCATAACCTAGTGATAAAGCGGTATGAATAATTTTTTGACGCGTATCGGCTGCGATCGACAACGATTCGTCGCCTTTCAATAATCGGGAAACAGTCGCTTGTGAAAAGCCTGATTGCTCGGCAATTTTTTTTATTGTAACCAATCTTCTTCACCTCTTTCTTCTAGTATACGCTAACAACTTTACCAAGTAAATGAATTTACTAAATATATTTACTTAATAGTGGAAGTTAGTAACATAGAGGTATTTCGAAAAAAATATTTGTGTGATAAACCTTGATTTTATCCGTTTATTTACTCCATTGAAGAAATTAATTTAGTAAAACTATTTACATATTAAGTAAAATAATTTATTATAAACGAGAAGATAGCGTTTGCAAAATAAAGAAAAGGTGGAGAAATGATGATGAAAAAAATGTCTCGAGTTCTTTTTTTAAGTGTAGCAGCTTTAGGATTAGGTGCTTGCGGTCCACAAAGTGAAGGGACAGATAGTACTGCGGAAAATAGTGGCAACGGTAAGGACTATGATCTATTGGTCTGGGAAGACCAAGCAAAATCAGCTGGGATTGAAGAGGCAGTCAAACAATTTGAAGAAGAACACGATGTGACGATCAAAGTGGTCGAAAAAGCCTATGGTGGACAGATCGAAGATTTACGATTGGATGGCCCCGCGGGTACAGGTGCGGATGTCATCACAATTCCTGGTGATCAAATCGGTACAGCAGTTACCGAAGGGTTGTTGAAAGAATTAACAGTCGATCAAACGCTACAAGATCTGTATACGGAATCAGCAATGCAATCGCAAATCGTTGACGGCAAAGTCTACGGCTTACCAAAAGCGGTTGAAACACAAATTTTGTATTATAACAAAGAACTAATTTCCGAAGAAGACTTGCCACAGACAACGGATGAGTGGCTGGAGTATTCCAAGTCTGTCTTAGGTGCTGACAGTTATGGGTTACTGGCATTATGGGATCAAATTTATTACGCACAAGGTGTATTGAGCGGTTATGGCGGGTATGTTTTTGGCGAGAATGCCGATGGATCCTATGACCCTGAAGATATTGGATTAGCTAATGAAGGCGCGATCGAAGGAGCAGACTATATCCAACAATTTTATGATGCCGGTGTTTTTCCATCCGGATTGGTCGGTGAACAAGGAATCAATGTGTTGGACTCTTTATTTACGGAAGGAAAAGCTGCAGCTGTCGTCTCGGGACCATGGAACTTGTCTCCTTATAAAGAAGCGGGCATCGACTATGGTGTGAAAGAATTGCCATTATTAGGCAATGGTGAACATATGGGCTCCTTTATCGGTGTCAAAAGCTACAACGTAAGTAGCTATTCCCAAAACCCTGAATTAGCTGAAGCGTTCGTCAAATTTATCAGCAATGAAGAAAACTCAAAAGTTCGTTATGAAAAAACACAGGAAGTACCAGCGGTTGCTTCTTTGGCAGATGATCCAGCAGTTCAAGAAAGTGAAAGTGCTGCAGCCATTGCCGCTCAGTCCCAACACGCAGAACTAACGCCTGGGATCACTGAAATGAATTCAGTATGGGAACCAATGGATGCCGCATTGCAGACCATTGCTACTGGAAAGGCTGAACCGAAAACAGCTCTACCACAGGCAGTCGATCAGATCAAATCAGCCATTACAGCAATTCAAAACTAAAAAGTCGTTACGAGGACAAACGTTTCGGATGGTGATTCAGCACTAGGAATCAAGTAATGCCGAACGAAACGTTTGTCAGCGGCTTTTTCTTACAGGGGGCGAAAATGTGAAAAACACGCAGTCGTATGCAAAACGAGCAATGCTATTCTCGATAATACCAGGATTCGGTCAATTTTATAATCGGCAAAAAATCAAAGGCGCTTTATTTTTCTTCTTTTTTGCTATGTATCTTGTCGTCTTTAAAGATTTATTTAATATGGGACTTTGGGGCATCGTGACATTAGGCGTGGAAGTGCCGAGAGACAATTCCATCTTTTTATTAGCAGAAGGATTAGTTGCCTTGATCGTCATCGGTTTTGGTCTGTTGTTCTATTATTTAAACATCCGTGATGCCTATAAAAACGGCGAATTAAGAGACAATGAGCTACCAGTCAACTCTATCCGTGAAAGCTACCAGGCACTATTAAGAGAAGGCTATCCTTATTTAATGAGTAGCCCAGCATTTTTCTTACTCGTGTTTTCTGTTATTTTTCCGATTCTCTTTAGTATCGCGTTAGCTTTTACGAACTATGATCTCTATCATTCTGCACCTGCCAATTTAGCAGATTGGGTGGGATTAGAGACCTTTAAGAATATTTTTACTGTCGATATTTGGCGTAGTACCTTCTTCAATGTTCTAGGCTGGACAGTTATCTGGACCTTGATCGCCTCAACGTTACAAGTTTCTATCGGAATATTTTTAGCGGTGCTGGTGCATCAAAAAGAACTACGATTCAAAAAGTTCTTTCGAACGATTTTGATCCTCCCATGGGCAGTTCCGGGATTTGTTACGATCTTGGTATTTTCAGGAATGTTCAATGATTCCTTTGGTGCGATCAATAATACGATTTTGAATTTCTTCCAGATTTCACCGATTCCTTGGCTAACGAGTGCGAATTGGACCCGTTTAGCTTTGTTACTGATTCAAGGCTGGCTAGGCTTTCCGTATATTTTTATCGTGACTACAGGGACGCTGCAATCCATTCCTGATGATTTGTATGAGGCGGCGACCATCGATGGTGCTTCAGCTATGCAAAAATTCCGACGAATCACATTGCCATTACTGCTTTATGCAATGGCACCAATTTTGATTACGCAATATACGTTTAACTTCAACAATTTCAATATCATTTATCTGTTTAATTCTGGCGGACCGGCAGTTCCTGGTTCGACCGCTGGTGGTACCGATATTTTGGTTTCATGGATCTATAAGCTCACGATGCAAAATAGTCAATATGCACTAGCAGCAGCATTGACGATTCTCTTATCGATCGTCGTGATCGCGATTGCTTTATGGCAATTCCGCCGAACAAATTCATTCAAGGAGGTTGGATAACATGAAGGCAACAAGTATGAAAAAACAAAAATTTGTCCGCCTATCCTTGACATATCTTGTACTGATTTTTACGGTAGTGGTGATCGTCTACCCTTTACTATGGACGATCGGTGCTAGTTTTAATCCTGGGAACAGTTTAATAAGTACGAGTCTGATTCCGACGAGTCCGACATTAAGTCACTACACGAAATTGTTTGCTGGTGACAACTCGCTATATTATAGTCAATGGTATTTGAATTCATTGAAAATCAGTGTATGCACTATGTTCCTGTCACTGATCTTTGTCTCCATGACGGCTTATTCCTTTTCACGGTTTCGTTTTACAGGCCGTAAAAATGGATTGATGCTGTTCTTACTACTACAAATGATCCCGCAGTTCTCTGCCTTGATCGCAATTTTTGTGCTGGCGCAAATGCTCGGCTTGATCAATAGTCATTGGTTGCTGATCTTGATTTACGTTGGGGGTCAGATTCCCATGAACACGTACTTATTGAAAGGATATTTTGACTCGATTCCGTTAGATTTAGACGAGAGTGCCAAGATAGATGGTGCAAGCAATACGCGAATATTCTGGCAAATTTTGATTCCATTATCTCGACCAATGCTCGCAGTGGTTGCCATGAATGGTTTCACCGGACCACTGGGAGACTTTGCCCTGTCTTCAGTGATTTTACGTAATCCTGAGTACTATACATTACCCATCGGGTTATACAAATTAGTCACGGATAAAATGGGTGCCAGCTATACGACTTTTGCGGCAGGGGCCATTTTGATCAGTATTCCGATCGCGCTCGTCTTTATTGCATTACAAAAACATTTTGTCACCGGTTTGACCGCTGGCGGCACAAAAGGATAGGAAGAGAAGATGACAAGATATAACTTAGAAGAACGCTTTTTACATGGTGGGGATTATAATCCTGACCAGTGGCTAAATTATCCCGAGATCTTAGCCAAAGATTTAGAACTAATGGAAAAAGCTCATGCTAATACATTTTCCCTTGGTATTTTTGCTTGGAGTGCCTTAGAGCCAGCAGAAGGGGTGTTTCAATTTGAATGGTTAGACAAAATCATGGATCAGCTCGCCGAACGAAACAGTAACGTCATTTTAGCGACGCCAAGCGGTGCGCGTCCTGCCTGGTTGTCTAAAGCATACCCTGAAGTTCTCCGGACCAATGAAAAACGGGAAAAAATGTTACACGGTGGGCGACACAATCACTGTTTTTCTTCGCCAATCTATCGTGAGAAAGTGGCGATCATCAATCGGAAATTAGCTGAACGCTACCACGATCACCCAGCACTATTGATGTGGCATATTTCCAATGAGTATTCTGGAGATTGTCATTGTCCTATTTGCCAAGAAAACTTTCGTCAGTGGGTCAAGCAGAAGTATCAAACGCTAGCAGCCTTGAATGAGGCCTGGTGGGGACCGTTCTGGAGCCATACGATCACCGATTGGTCGCAAATCGAATCTCCTTCACCGATCGGCGAAATGCAAGTTCATGGACTAAATCTAGACTGGCATCGTTTTGTAACCGATCAGACTATTGATTTCTATGAACATGAGATCAAAGACATTCGTCGTTTGTCTCCAGATGTGCCGATCACAACGAATTTCATGGCAGATACCCGTGATTTGATTCCCTTTTATAGTCTTGATTATGGAAAATTTGCCCAGCATGTGGATGTCATTAGTTGGGACTGTTATCCTGCTTGGCATAATGATTGGGGAACGACAGCCGATTTGGCAAGTAAGGTTGGGTTTATCAATGATCAATATCGTAGCTTGAAAAAGCAACCCTTTTTGATCATGGAATCAACCCCTAGTGGTGTGAATTGGCATCCAGTCAACCGCACGAAACGCCCCGGGATGCATCTGTTGTCTTCTATGCAATTTATTGCTCACGGTTCAGATAGTAATCTTTATTTTCAATGGCGAAAATCTCGAGGCTCATCTGAGAAGTTCCATGGGGCCGTCGTGGACCATGACAACGACGAGCAAAATCGTGTTTTTCAAGATGTAGCAGAAGTGGGGAAAGCCTTAGAAGAAATCAAAGAAATCAAAGGATTGCACAAAAAAGCCAAAGTGGCGATCATCTATGATTGGGATAACAATTGGGCGCTCAATGATGCGCAAGGTTTTGGTTTAGAGAGCAAACGCTACCCACAAACGTTGCAAGAGCATTACCGCTATTTTTGGGATCATGACATCGCGGTTGATGTCATCACGAAAGATCATGACTTTGATGCTTATCAATTGATCATCGCTCCGATGCTTTACCTCTTACCAAAAGAAACTATGAAAAAATTTCAACAGTATACGAAAAATGGCGGGACACTGGTTTCCACTTATTTGACGGGGATCGTGAATGAAACGGACTTGACCTATTTAGGAGGATGGCCCCAAGAGTTAGAAGAACTGTTTGGTGTGTCTGTGAAAGAAATCGATACGTTATATCCGAAGCAAAAAAATCTGCTTTTAATGAAGGAACAGCAGTACCAAATTCATGATTATTGTAGTATTGTCCAAACAAACACCGCCCAAACGTTAGGGGTGTACGGTGCAGATTTTTATCAAGGTCAAGCTGCAGTGACCGTAAATGATTATGGTGAAGGAAGTGCCTACTATCTTGGGGGACGGACGGATCAAGCCTTTTTGGAAGACTTCTATCAAGAAGTAACACAACAGCTTCGCTTACAAAATGAGTGGGTCCGCCAAGGTTCAACGAACGTGTCGATTCAAAGTAGAGAAAGTCAGCAAGAGCAGCTCGCTCCGACTACCTATTATTTTGTGATGAATTTTTCCGAAGAAAATCAAGAAGTAGAGGTAGCAACTTCAGGAATCGACTTGCTTACAGGAAAAACGACAAACCAACTTCTTCAGTTGGCGCCTTATGAGGTGCAGATCATCAAAGTGACAGCATAAGATCAATAAAACTATTGTGTCAATTATATGAGAAAAAAGAAGTACTAACGCTGATGAAAAGCGTTAGTACTTCTTTTTTATAGAGAATGGTTTAATTTTCTTGCGCAAATTCGGCAGCTTTTGTTCCTGCTTGGCGTCCGAAGATGATGATATCGGCAACTGCATTTCCGCCAATTCGGTTTTCACCATGCAACCCACCAGTTACTTCTCCGGCTGCAAAGAGACCTGGAATGATCTCGTTATCCGTAGCGATCACTTCTGTGTTCGTGTTGATCTTCACGCCGCCCATCGTGTGGTGGATACCAGGAGCAATGGCGATGGCATAGTAAGGTCCTGTTGACAAATCGTTGTCCATTGCTGTGCTGCGTCCAAAGGCTTCGTCTTCACCAGCAGCCACACTGCTGTTCCAGGTAGCGATCGTTTCAGCAAGCGCTGCTTCTGGCATGTCCAATTCTTTTGCTAATTCTTCGATCGTGTCAGCGGATTTGACTAACCCTTGTTGCTCGTAAAAATCAATGGCTGTTACGCGTTCTTTGACACCTGCATCAAAAACTAACGTTGCCGATTTTTCAGGTAGGGCAATAATCGCTTCAGAGACTTTGTCTCGTGTTTCCATTTCATTGAAGAACCGTTCGCCTTCTTGATTGACCAAGATCGCGCCTTCTCCACGGACAGCTTCAGTGATCAACAGTGATTTAGACTGATCCACTGTTGGGTGGATTTGGATTTGCTCTAAATCAACCGTTTGTCCGCCTAACGCTTCGATCATTTTGATTCCATCACCAGTCGAACCCTCTTGGTTCGTTGTCACGTAGTCTGCCAATTCTGGTTTGTACTCGGTGATCATGTCGAAATTGGCACCGAAACCGCCTGTTGTAACGACAACTGCTTTGGCATCAATGGTTTGTTCGTTTCCTTCTACTTCAACGGTCACCCCGTTGACTTGACCATCTTCTTCATTGATTTCTTTGACATCGGCATTTACAAAAATTGGGATTTCCAATTCATGGATGTTGCGCATCAAGCCATCAACTAAGTATTCCCCAACCGCGGAACCATCAGATGGACGGTGCGTTCTTTTTTCACTCATCCCGCCAGTCGTTGTTAAGTTGTCTAAAGTGATACCCATGGAATCTAACCAATCGATCGCTTCTGCTGAATGATCCACAAAGTAGCGCAACAATTCTTCATCATTGGTGTTGTGACCGCCAGCTAATGTTTCTTCATAGAATAGATCGTTTGAATCTTCAATGCCTTCTGCTTCTTGGAATTTGGTTTCTGAAGCGTTCATTCCTGCAGAAGATTTCAATGTATTCCCACCAGAAATTGGCATTTTTTCTAAAATAACTGGGTTTGCGCCAGCTTCCTTTGCTTGGATCGCAGCGGCCATTCCAGCGCCACCCGCACCGACAATCACGACATCGTAGCTGTCTGCAAGTTCGCTAGGGTCTGTGTATTCTTGACCAGATGCAGCTGAAGTTGCATCTGTTTCTTCATTAGCAGATGAACCAGAACTTGTGCTGCTGCTTGTTTGTGAATCAGCGCCACAAGCACTCAAAGTTGCTAACGAGGTTAGGACTAATAGTGTTTGGAAAATTTTCTTCATTGTTTTTATTCCTCCTAAAACTTTTTCCAAATCAAAGACTAACATAGTTGTCATGTTATTTTTAGGTTTTGTTCGAAAAATCACATAATAATTAGAAAAGTTTAATTTATAAAGCGTTTTAGTCGAGATGAAAGGGTTTCTTGGTCATCATAAAAAAGAGTAGATTCGTGAATTTGTGGAAATAGAAGAATTACTGATTCTTTGATTTGTTTGGTATTAATCATGAAGGGAGTATGAAATGAGATTTGATTGGTCTCTTTTCTGTTATTGAAAAAAAGTACGTCACTGAGGTGCCGAGGAACGATCTCTTTTATTGAAAATAAATCAACCGCTTTGCGATCAAAAGATAGAAAGAAATTAGTGGAATCAGTATTTGTGGTCGCCAATTTTTATTCAATAAATAGAGATAGAATCTTGGGTTTCAAGAACCATTGCCAAAAAATTGCGGTGTTTCTTAAAAAAATCAAGAGAACTGTCTTGCAAAACCAATCCTTTCTTGTATAATAAAAATAAGTTAGGTCTACCTAAAAAATAAATAAACTATCCTTAACTATGGAAATGGAGTGAAAATAATGATTACTTTTTCAGAAATATCTGCAGCCTATGATGGCAATCATCAAGTGATCGCGGATTTGTCGTTTCAAGTAGAGAAACCGGCGATCGTAGGGATCATCGGACCAAATGGGGCAGGGAAGTCAACGCTGATCAAAGCGGCGTTGAAGTTGATCCCTTCCAGTGGGAACATGAGTGTCAACAAAAAAGCGTTAAAAGACTTTCAAAAGGAAATTGCCTATGTCGAACAAAAGACCGCGGTTGATTACACGTTTCCGATCACAGTCAAAGAAGTCGTATCTTTAGGCTTGTATCCTAAGATGCGCATGTTCCAAAGAATGTCGGCCAATGATTGGCAGAAAGTGACAGACGCTCTGGCAGCGGTAGAAATGGAATCCTTTGCGGAACGTCAGATTGGGGAATTGTCCGGTGGGCAGTTTCAGCGGGTCTTGATTGCTCGAACGTTGGTGCAAGATGCCAACTATATTTTCCTTGATGAGCCCTTTGTAGGGATCGATGCCACCAGTGAAGCGATCATCGTCGGGCTGTTACGTAACTTGCGAGATGCTGGCAAGACGATTTTTATCGTTCACCATGATCTGGGGAAAATCACCGAATACTTTGATTACTTGGTTCTGCTCAATCAAACCCTGATCGCTGCGGGCCCAGTGAGTGAAGTCTTTACCGAAAGCAATTTGAAGCAAACATTTGGCGATGCGATCATCGTGAAAGGAGGCGTTTAACATGTTGACAAGCTTTTTTACCAGTTTAAGTAACTATCATTTCTTGCAAAATGCCTTGATCACGGCAGTCGCGATCGGAATCGTCGCAGGGGTGATCGGTTGTTTTATTATCTTACGAGGGATGTCCTTGATGGGGGATGCAATCTCTCATGCGGTCTTACCAGGGGTAGCCTTGTCTTATATCTTCGGCGTTCATTTTTTTGTCGGGGCGATCTTCTTTGGGATCTTGGCTTCCATGATTATTACCTATATCGCCAATAACAGTCTGATCAAAAGTGATACGGCGATCGGTATCACCTTTAGTTCGTTTCTAGCTTTAGGGGTTATCTTGATTGGGGTAGCAAACAGTTCGACTGATTTGTTTCACATTTTGTTTGGGAATGTGCTAGCTGTGCAAGATAGTGACAAATGGCTGACGATCGCTATCGCTATCCTTGTGCTGGCAGTGATCATCCTCTTCTTCCGTCCGCTGCTGATCACTTCTTTTGATCCGATGATGGCAAAGGCCTTTGGGATGAAAGTGCAAGCCTATCACTACTTATTAATGTTCTTATTAACTTTGGTTTCAGTGACAGCGATGCAAAGCGTCGGAACGATCTTGATCGTGGCTTTATTAGTCACTCCGGCAGCAACGGCTTATTTATATACAAAACAATTGAAGCATATGATGATCATCGCAGGGGTTTTAGGTGGTCTCGCCTCATTTATCGGCTTATTTATCGGGTACAGCTTTAATATTGCCGCAGGATCAAGTATCGTTTTGACCGCAGGAGCCTTTTTCGTGATCGGTTTCTTGTTCTCACCAAAACAAAAGACCAGTCCAGTCAAGCGCTGGTCAGCGACAGCGGTTTTAGCGACGGCAGCTGTAGCTGGTGGCTTCTTTTTGGCACAGCAAAACGGACAGATGGCCCAAACAGAAGGGAAACTTTCAGTAGTAGCGACCAATTCGATCATTGCTGATATTACGGAAAACATTGCCGGTGATCGAATCGATCTTCACAGTATCGTACCAGTGGGGCGTGATCCCCATGAATATGAACCTTTAGTGGAAGATGTTCGAAAAGCGACCGATGCTGATCTTATCCTTTACAACGGCTTGAATCTAGAAACTGGCGGCAATGGCTGGTTTACCAAATTGATGAACAATGCCAATAAGGTAGAAAATGAAGATTACTTTGCCGTCAGTGATGGCGTGGATGTGCTTTATTTATCTGATGATGAAGACCACAGCAAAGCCGATCCTCATGCATGGTTAAATCTAGAAAACGGCATGATCTATGCCCGTAACATCGCTCAACGCCTGAGTGAAAAGGACCCTGACAATCGCTCTTTCTATGAAGAAAACCTTGAACGCTACTTGGCTTCATTAGAAGAACTGGATCAGCAAGCGAAGGAAAACTTCCAATCGATTCCTGAAGAGAAGAAATTGATCGTCACCAGTGAGGGAGCCTTCAAATACTTCTCTAAAGCCTATGGTGTACCGTCTGCCTATATTTGGGAAATCAATACCGAAGAAGAAGGTACCCCTGCGCAAATCAAAAACTTAGTGGATCAGCTGCAAAACTCAGCCGTCGCTTCCTTGTTTGTCGAAAGCAGCGTCAATACTCGTCCAATGCAAAGTGTTTCTCGTGATGCGGGCATTCCGATTTTCGGAACCGTCTTTACCGATTCGATTGCAGAACCGGGAGAAGAAGGCGACAGCTACTATAACATGATGAAGTGGAATCTCGAGACGATTTATCAAGGCTTGAATCAATAATACAAAAACATCCTTAGCTCGTTCTGGCTAAGGATGTTTTTTCGTCGTATTTTTGTGCTGGAGAAAAGCAAAGAGATAAAATCCGCAGCCCATCAAGGCAGCAAGAAATGCGATGACAGGAAAGTACAACCCCTGACCGTAAACATAGGCTGTATAAGCAAAGATGGCGATCAAAAACCAGAGTGTTCCTGAGATGACCATTTTTTGGTTCCTCCTAATTGTTTAAAAGTATTTATTTGGTATATTTTAACACGATAGGGGCAAAAAGAAAATCAGCGAATCGAACGTTTGCTGAAACGATTTGCTGATTTTTTCCCAATTACAACGATGAACAGTTAAGAAACGTTCAATTGCTGTTGCGGTTCTAAATGGTAATAAAGGATCTCTGGCGGGACGCCGAGTCGGGCGGGAATCTTGGTCATACCGACCCCGCTGGAAACACTCAATAAGGTCTCATTTCCTAAAAGGTAGAGCCCATCGGTATATTTCAACGCGCCCTTTGTTTTCGCATAATAAAAAGGCAAGCGAATCTGCCCGCCATGGCTATGGCCAGAAAGAATCAAGTCGTAGTTTGGCAGATTGGTGATCCGAGAAACATAATCGGGTTCATGGAGCAAAAGCAGCTGCCATTCTGCTAAGGTTGCTTCATAGGTAAAACTGACTTTCGGACTTTCTATATCGATACCGACAATATTCATCGACGTCTTGTCATCAGAACCAAAAACCGACTCATTATCAAGTAAGGTAAACCCTGCATGCTGGTATATTTCCTTAACAAAGTAATGACCGTCATTCAAATGGTCATGGTTCCCCATAACTGCGATCTTACCCAGAGGTGCTTGCAATTTTTTCAGCTTTTCGATCAGTCGCTTGGTTGAACGATGCGGCCATTTTTTATAATTATCGATCAGATCCCCCGTGATGATGATCAGATCCGGCTTGTTTTGGATCGTTGATCGAATGATGCGATTCATTCGTCTTGGTTTAAACCAACGAGAAAAATGGAGATCACTGATATGGGCAATCACGATATTGCTTTCTGCTTGGTAAAGGTCATAAGCTTTTGAAATATCTAAGACGGTGCGCTTGTCTTTTTTTATGAGATAATGCCGTTGTTTGAGAAGATGCGGTTCAATAATAAAGGAGTAAACTAGCAAGCCCGTAAGGAGGAATGCAATAAGAATGAGGGTGTACATGGCGTGGCTCCTTTTTTGATTTGCTAGTTTCTAGCATAGTAGATTCTTACAAAAAAAGCAATCATGCGGAAGCAAAAATAACAAAAAATATCCATCGTATTTCGCTTGATTTTTCCATTAAAAAAGATACAAAAGAAGCTGCAACAGCCTATCTTTTGTATCCTAGATCGCAATTATTTGATTTTCACCAATCGTTTGAAGCGTGCCTTGTGTTTGACAGGGATCAAAGCCATGACACAATCATAAGGGACAGAGATGATCGCCCATGCGAGACTTTTACTTGAAGCAAAGGGATAGTTTTGCTGTAAGACAAAATGGCCACTGATCAAGGCAAAACCGATACTACCGACCCACAGCCATTGCGGGTCCCAATTCGTGAAGTGCTGGAGGGCTGTGATGACAAACGGATAGCCGTAAAAGTACAATGCAGTCAAAACGAAAGTGACATTTTTGGTTAATTGACGCAAGGTCAGTAAGAAAAACAAGCTAGAAAGAACGATACCCAATGGAGGGAACAGACTAACTAAGAAGGAATAAACGATGCCCCATACGATCATGCCAGGTCCTTTGACGAGAGCAGCTATGACAAAGACAAAAAGTAGGAATAAGAGCTGTTGCGAAAAACTTGCTGCCGTCAAAAGTCCGAAGAAACCAACCAATAACCAGTGAGAAAAAGTCGCTGTTTGATTCTTTTGTGGCGTCTGCTGCTGCAGTTTTAGCCATGTAGCAAAATTGGGGAAATCTTGCTGGAAATTTCGCTGAAAATCGCTATTGAATGCTTGATGGGCATTTTGCTGCCGATAGTAGTGATATTGATTTTTTAACGTGCCTTTAGCTGCTGCTTTTTGGCCAGAAAAAAAGCGGCCGGGATCAATTTTTGATCGTTCCATATTTCCACCTCCATACGATTTCGTTACCCTCAGTATAGAGAAAATCAGCTTCGGCGTCCTCCAACTTTGGGCGGATTTTTTTTGCTTGCTGAAAGTTTTCTTAAACTGCTGAAAAAAGCGAAGAGGATTCGTTTCTTAAACCGTCAAAATATGCTAGAGTATAGAAGGACTAAGGAGGAGATTTCATGATTTTTGATTCTCATACACATTTGAATGCAGAACAGTTTAACGAAGACATTCCCGAAACGGTCGCCCGTGCGCAAGAACTAGGAGTAACGGAGATGGCGGTCGTCGGTTTCGATCAGCCAACGATTGAAAAATCGTTAGCATTAAGCAAAGAATATCCTGGCATTTACAGCATTATCGGTTGGCATCCCACCGAAGCTGGTTCTTATACCCCACACGTAGAAACCTATTTGCAAGAGCGCTTGGAACGACCAAAAGTCGTTGCCTTAGGTGAAATCGGTTTAGACTACCATTGGATGGAAGATCCGAAAGAAGTTCAAGAAAAGGTCTTTCGTCGGCAAATGGCAATCGCTCGTGAACATCAGCTGCCCATCAGTATTCATACCCGTGAAGCCTTAGAAGATACCTATGCGATCTTAAAGGATGAAAAAGTCCAAACAATCGGTGGTATTATGCACAGCTTTAGTGGAGACGGAGAATGGGCGAAAAAGTTCTTGGATCTAGGAATGTACATTTCCTTTAGTGGTGTCGTGACCTTCAAAAAGGCCACGGAGGTACAAGAAGCTGCACTAGTCGTACCACAAGATCGGCTACTCGTTGAGACTGACGCGCCGTATTTAGCCCCTGTTCCTTATCGCGGCAAACGCAATGAACCCGGCTATACCCATTATGTGGTGGATAAAATCGCGGAGCTGCGGCAAGAAGCGGTCGCTGATGTTGCGGCCTACACGACAAAAAATGCCCACCGCTTGTTTAGGATCAATGACTGATAAACCGAAAATCGAAGAAATCATTGTCGTCGAAGGCAAAGACGACACCCGTCGATTGCAAGAAGTGTTCGAAGTAGATACGATCGAAACGATCGGTTCAGCGATCGATGATACGATCCTTGATCAAATCGAGCATGCCCAAGAAACACGAGGGGTCATCGTGTTTACCGATCCCGATTTTTCGGGAGAAAAGATCCGCAAAATCATTATGGAAGTGGTTCCGGATGCCAAGCATGCCTTTTTACCGCGCAGTCAGGCAGCACCGAAAAGCAAAGGCAGTTTGGGCGTGGAACACGCCAGCCATGAAGCATTGAAAGAAGCCTTGCGAAAAGTCGTAACCCCGATTGCTTCAAATGAAGTCAGTGAAGGAACCATTGATCGCCAACAGTTATTAGCGTATGGCTTGATCGCAGGCGCTGGAGCAAAAGAGAAACGAGAGCGGCTAGGAGATCTTTTACGCATCGGCTATACGAACGGCAAACAATTAGAGAAGCGGCTGGCAATGTTTCGTATCACCGATGCAGAGTTGGCAGAAGCTATGAAAACAGTGGAGGAAGAATTGTGAAGGAAGAACGGGATATAGCAACCCCCTCAAGAACCAAAGAGATTTTAGCGAAACATGGCTTTACCTTTAAAAAAAGTTTAGGACAAAACTTCTTAACAGAACCGAATATTTTACGGAAAATCGTAGAAACAGCAGGCATCGACGAAACGACAAACGTCATTGAGGTTGGACCTGGAATCGGTGCGCTGACCGAACAGTTGGCAAAACACGCCAAGCAAGTGTTGGCGTTTGAAATCGATGATCGGTTGATCCCTGTATTAGCTGATACGATGCAGCCTTACGCAAACGTAAAGATCATTCATCAAGATGTCTTGCAAGCAGACCTATCAACGACCATTCGGTCAGAATTCAGCGATACGGCTGCTTCATTAAAAGTTGTCGCAAATCTGCCTTATTATATTACTACGCCTATCATGATGCACTTTTTAGAGTCTCAGGTACCAGTAGATGAAATGGTCGTGATGATGCAAAAAGAAGTGGCTGATCGAATCTCAGCAGTTCCCGGGACCAAAGCCTATGGCTCGTTGTCGATCGCTGTGCAATACTACATGGAAGCAAAACTGGCATTCATCGTCCCGAAAACCGTTTTTGTACCCCAACCGAATGTTGATTCGGCTATTTTGAAATTGACGCGCCGTCCACAACCAGCGGTCGCAGTCACCGATGAAAAAGAGTTCTTTAAATTAACGAAAGCAGCCTTTCAGTTGCGTCGTAAAACCCTTTGGAACAATTTGCAAAATAGCTATGGAAAAGATGAAGAAACCAAACAGTGGTTGGCAGACAGTTTAGAAGCAAGTGGGATCGATCCGAAACGTCGTGGAGAAACGCTGTCGTTAGCGGAATTTGCCAAATTAAGCAATGAAATGCAAGCGCGCAAAGGATAACTTCTATAAAAACGGATGTTGAATAAACATTCGTTTTTTTTTTTTTTTTTGTGTGTCTTGACACCTTGTGGAAATACCAGTAGAATAAGCAAGATAGAACTGTCATGACACATTTAAGGAGAGAGTATAAATGAAAAATCATTCCATCCGCCATTTAACGATCGCTGCATTGTTAATCGGCATGGGGATCGTCATTCCCATGGTAATGCCCAAAATCGTCATCGGACCTGCATCTTTTACCTTAGCTAGCCATGTTCCCGTATTTGTGGCGATGTTCTTTTCACCAGCGATGGCGATCGCTGTAGCTTTAGGAACGACCTTTGGCTTTTTCTTAACACTACCACCAATCATTGCATTACGGGCATTGTCCCATGTTGTTTTTGCAGTCATCGGTGCCTTTTATTTACAGAAGCACCCAGATATTTTACTGAAAAATGGCAAACCCTCTTTATTGAATATCAAATTTCAGAGCTTTAACTTGATTATCGGACTGATTCATTCTGCCGTTGAAATGGCAGTCGTTGTCGCCTTTTACTTCACAGGAAATGTACCAGGGACAGCATTCGATGGCAATTTCTACTATTTCTTGTTCGTTTTGATGGGGATCGGTGGCTTGATCCATAGCTTGATCGATTTCAATTTGGCTTATTTTGTTGCAGGTGCCTTAAGCAAACAATTTGATATTCGTTCGTTTTCAAAAGCAAAAGGACGCTTTATTCAGAAACAGAAGAAAGCGGCATAAGCGCCAGTTTGAATAGACCCGCTGCGTAAACGGGTCTATTTTTTTGTGTTTAGATTAAGAAAATACTCCCTCTTAAAACGTTTATTATAGTGAAATAATAAACAGAAATAAGTTATAATATAAAAGAGGAGGAAGTAGATGAAGAAGAAAAAGTTAAAACGGTTACTTTTAGGTATGTTCGTCTTGATGCTCTTCTTTCTGCTGATTTTTTATGACAGTAAGAATGGGCAGTCCCCATTTGAAAAGATAGAGGATGAATTGACACTAGCACTTTCGGATGAAGAACAAACACCAGAGCCTGAATACAGTGACGTTATTCAATTGGACGTTCCGTTAGAAAATCAATTCGATGAAGTTACGTTAGGAAATGGTTGTGAAGTAACGGCTTTATCGATGCTCTTGAATTTTTACGGATTTGATACCAATAAAAATCAATTGGCAGAAGAATTAGTGTATGTCCCACTTTATGAGGATTATAATCACCATGGAGATCCGCGAGAAGGCTTTGTTGGAAACATCTATGGCGGCGATAGCGCGATGGGTGTTGACGTAGAACCGATCACTGATGTCGCCGAAAGTATTGTAAAAGAGCAATATGAAGTCGTTAGTGGACGAGACAAAAGTTTTGATGAGATCGTCAAAGTCCTGCAATCTGGGAAACCAGTTTGGATGATCGCGACGTTAGAATTACAAGTACCTACCGATGCTGATTTCTTTCAATGGAATACCCAAAATGGCGAAATCCTTGTGACTGCATTGATCCATTCGGTAGTGATCACTGGCATCGATGGTGATACGATGTATGTCAACGACCCTTATGGGCATAAGGATCGCGAAGTCAGCAAAGAAGACTTAGCAGCGATCTATGAAAAAATGGGTCAGCAATACTTATATTTAGAAGAAATCTAAGAAAAAGTCTCAACTTGCCGTTGACAGTAAATGAAAAAACAATTATAATTTTTTAAAATTAAACAAAGAATTCGATAACGTTGAAGAGAAGAGTAGCAGATCAACAAAGGTACAGAGACTCCGGTTGGTGAAAAAGGAGACATGCGGTGATCAGTGAAGATGAGCTCTGAGTTTTTTTGTTGGTTCACGCCAGCAAAACGGCATGCGCCCGTTACAGCGCCAAGTATCATAGTGTACTGTTGAGGTGTTATTTGTGAGAATAGCACGAATTAGGGTGGTAACGCGCATCAAGTCGTCCCTTTTATCCATAAGGATAAAAGGGCGGCTTTTTTTGTTTTTCACAGCCGAAACTGTTCGCTTTCTCTTCAACAAGAAATTTATCTGTAAGGGGTTGAATCAATGCCAATCATTATTCCCAAAGAATTACCCGCTGCAGCGGTCCTGCAAAAAGAAAATGTCTTTGCCTTACTGCAGCATAAAGCGGCGAAGCAAGAGATCCGTCCCTTGAAAATCGCGATCGTCAATTTGATGCCGAAAAAGATCGCTACAGAAAATCAGTTGTTGCGTTTACTTTCCCAAAGTCCACTGCAAATTGAGGTGACTTTACTAAAAATGAAATACCACGAAAGCAAAAACACCTCTGTCGATCACATGGAAAAGTTTTATCAAGAATTTTCAGTGATCCAGCCGCAACGATTCGATGGCTTGATCATCACCGGAGCCCCAGTTGAAAAAATGGCATTCGAAGCCATTGACTATTGGCAAGAACTACAAAAAATCATGGATTGGAGTCAGACGAATTGCACTTCAGTCCTACATATTTGCTGGGGGGCACAAGCGGGGCTTTATTACCATTACGGTATCGACAAAGTGTTGTACCAAAGCAAATTGTTCGGTGTCTTCGAACAAACAGTCACGCATTTTCATCCACTGGTTCGGGGCTTTGACGACGTCTTTTATACACCGCATTCGCGCTATACTGGCATCGATGATGTCCAGCTGGCCCAAGCGCCTTTAGAAATATTGGCAGCGGGCGTTGAAACAGGGCCTTCCATCTTCGTATCAGAAGATCATAAAAATGCCTTCTTGCTAGGACATTTTGAATACCATTCAGCGACCTTGAATGAAGAGTACTTGCGAGACATGGAACGGGGCTTAGATACCGCGTTGCCCAAAAATTACTTTGCTTATGACCGCTTAGGGGGAAAAATCACCAACCGTTGGCGGGGACATGCCTCTTTGTTTTTCAGCAATTGGATCAATGAAACCTATTTGCGAACGCCGTATGACCTGTCCGTCATGCCAACGAAAGAAGGTTACCGAATTGGCAGTGAGCCAGAAGGTCGGGTGAGTATCAATGACGATTG
This sequence comes from Enterococcus sp. AZ149, assembly GCF_051714285.1. Classification (NCBI taxonomy): domain Bacteria; kingdom Bacillati; phylum Bacillota; class Bacilli; order Lactobacillales; family Enterococcaceae; genus Enterococcus; species Enterococcus sp. AZ149. Next base: position 2,322,694 of record NZ_JBIORO010000001.1, on the reverse strand, counting down.
AGCATTTTCTCTCCCACTATGCCAGGCAGCGAAAAGGCACCAATTCTTTAAAATGGGATCTTGTGGATCAACGGTTCCAAGGAGAAAAGCTTTTGCCTTTATGGGTAGCTGATATGGATTTTGCGGCGCCAAAGGCAGTGGAAGAAGCCTTGCAGCAACTGGTTGCTCAAGGAACCTTTGGCTATGCGATTCCCCCCTCAGGCTATTTTTTAGCCTATCAAGCTTGGCAAGATCGCCACTGGGGGACGAAATTCGAAGAAAAATGGCTCTCGTTTTCCACAGGGGTCGTCCAATCTTTGGTTGATTTGCTTCATTGTTTCACAGAACCTGACGATGGCATCTTGATCCAGCCGCCCGTCTATTATCCCTTTTTTGACAGCATCAAAGAGACGAAAAGGCGCTTGATAGAAGCACCCTTGCAAAAGGTGAAGAATTCCTATCAAATCGATTTTGCTGCTTTTGAAGCCAAAATCATTGAAGAAAAAGTGAAACTATTTATTCTCTGCTCCCCCCACAATCCAGTAGGGCGGGTCTGGCAAGAGAAAGAATTGCATCAGTTATTGGCCATTTGCCAAAAACATGAGGTTGTCGTGATCGCCGACGAGATCCATCGTGAACTGATACTCGGTGAGCAGCAATTTGTTTCAGCCGTGACAGTGGCACAGGGGTTCGGCTTTGAGAAGCTGATCGTTCTGGATTCGCCCTCAAAAACCTTCAACTTAGCAGGATTGTTACTCTCTCATGTTTGGATTCCTGATTTAGAGATGCGCAGAGCCTATCAGGCTTGGTGCCGACAATACAAGCAGACGGAAGTCAATCGTTTGGGATTGGTGGCTGCGAAAGCCGCGTATGAATCGGGGGATCAATGGCTAGATGACCTGCTTTTGGTGATTGCTGCCAATGAACAAAAGGTCCGCCAGCAACTGCAAGAAGCATTTCCCAAAATTGAGCTCCTGCCATTAGAAGGAACCTATCTTCTCTGGGTCGATCTGAGGCAAGTCATCGCCAAAGAACGAACCAAGCAGGTGGTCCAAGATACTGCCGGTCTCGCAGTCGATTATGGGGAATGGTTCGCCAAAGACGGTCAGGGCATGATTCGTCTGAATCTTGCGACAACACCAACGATCATTCAAAAAGCCCTTGATCGTTTGATCGAGGCAATCAAAAAGGAGGAACGACATGACCATTGATACAGCAACTTTTCTGGCCCAATTAGGCAATCATTCGGATCAGCAAACCGGGGCGATCAGTCCGCCAATTTATCTTTCCACGACCTTTGCACATCCTGAATTGGGGCAAAGTACCGGCTATGATTATACTCGGACCAAAAATCCGACCCGGGATATTTTAGAAGCGGGTCTTGCCGAATTAGAAAAAGGAGCTCGGGCAGTAGTGACCAGCTCTGGCATGAGTGCGATCGCTTTGATTTTTGACTTATTTACCAGCGGGAGTCGCTTTTTGGTTTCTCGTGATTTGTATGGCGGCAGCTTTCGCTATTTTGCGGAATTGGAAAAAAGCCAACGGGCATTCTTCGATACCTTCAGTACTGTAACAGAATTAAGTGAAAAATTAACTGACGAGGTAACGGCTGTCTTTTTAGAGACCCCAACGAATCCTTTGATGACCGTGACGGATATTGCTGAAACCGCCAAGCTTGCTCACGAACAGGGGGCACTATTGATCGTGGATAATACCTTTTTGACGCCGTTACGGCAGTTGCCATTAGAAGAAGGCGCGGATCTAGTGATCCATTCAGGCACCAAATTCTTATCTGGCCACAATGATATTTTGGCTGGTGTCGTGATCGCCAAAGATGCGCAAGTAGGGGAGCGTTTGAATTATTTAGCCAATACTTCAGGCCCGACTTTGAGCAGCTTTGATACGTGGTTATTTATCCGAAGTTTAAAGACGCTGCCGTTGCGCTTTGAACGACAGGAAGCCAACGCCAAGGAAGTCGGCCGTTTTTTACGAGCCCATCCGGCGATCAAAGAGGTGCTGTACCCGAATGCCGGCGCGATGATCAGTATTCGGGTGCTTGATGAAACCAAAATCAGCGGCTTTTTAGCAGCATTACAGGTCTTTACCTTTGCGGAAAGCCTAGGTGGTGTGGAAAGTCTCATCACGTATCCAACGACACAGACCCACGCGGATATTCCTCAAGAGGTACGAGAATCTTATGGGTTGACGCCGGATCTTTTACGGATCTCCATTGGGATCGAAAGTAGTAAAGATTTGATCGATGACTTAGAAAATGCACTGAAGATATTCAAATAACCCGACCACAGATCAGCTAGTTAAAAACTTACTTTTGTAGAGTAATTTTATTGACAGTTTTAGTTGTATAGGATAAAGTTACACTACATATGAATAGTGAGTCCGATGTTTTCAGTTGACGGCAACAGGCATTTGCCATTTCTCCTTTGAAAAAACAATTTGTTTTGAGAAACAGAGGTGAAATTGGTCTAGTTGAGCAATACGTCAAGAAAACGGGACGATTGATCTGAGGAGGGAACAAAAGGGGAAAAAGGGATGAAAAGAAACGTAGTAAAGGGATTGGCAACAGGGGCTCTTGGATTGCTGGCATTGTTCAGCTTCGCCGCTTGCGGCAGCAGTCAAGCAGATGAGGAAGCCACCGTTGTCAAATTGGGTGTCGTGGGTGAGCAAAACGAAGCCTGGGAACATGTGCAGGAAGAATTGAAGGAAAACGAAAATATCGACTTGCAATTGGTGAAATTCACCGATTATCGTCAGCCAATCGTGGCGCTTGAGGATGGCTCAATTGACCTTCACGCAGCATTGACGGAGATTTTTATGGACAATGTCAACGAAGAAAGTGGTTATTCCAACACGACGATTGCCTATACGACATTAAACCCACTTGGTATTTATTCCGATAAAATCACCGATGTCAACGAATTGGCAGATGGTGCTACGGTGGCTTTACCCAATGATGTCTCAAATGAGAGCCGTGCACTATTACTCTTACAGACCGCCGGTTTGATCACTTTGGATGAATCAAAAGGTTTACTGCCAACAACCAGTGATGTCATTGACAATCCCAAAGCCCTGAAATTTGAGCTACTTGACTCCAATCAAACTGCTCGGGCAATGACCGATATCGACATTTCTTTGATCAATAATGGCATGGCCGTCGATGCTGGTTTGGTTCCTACAGAAGATGCGATTTTCTTAGAACCTGTGGCTGATTCCTCCAAGCCTTATTATAATGTGATCGCTGCGCGAGCAGACGAAGCAGACAATGACGTTTACCAAACGGTCGTTCGATATTATCAGACCGATGAAGTAAAAGCAATCATCGAGGAAGTAACAAAGAAATCTAGTATACCTGTATGGGAATAGAAAGTTAAAAACGACTATTACTATATAGGAACAGGAAGTAGGATGGAAAAATGATAAATTGGAAAAAAGGTTTAGCAAGTGTTGCCGTCGTTGGACTAGGATTTGTTCTAGCAGCCTGCGGTGGATCAAATACAGAAGAAACGTCAACCAGTAGTGCAGCTGGAGCTGGGGATGATTCAACATTCACTTATGCGATCAGCGGGGACCCATCGTCCACTAACCCGATCAACACCAGTGATCGTTGGGGATTGACAGTGACAAACATGATCTATTCTCCACTAGTTACAGTGGAAGCAGACGGAACAACACAAAATGCGTTGGCAGAATCAGTGGAACCAGCTGAAGACGGCCTTTCATTGACAGTACATTTGAAACAAGATGTGAAATGGTCAGATGGCGAAGACTTTACCGCCGATGACGTTGTTTTCACATATGAACAAAAAGTCAAAAAAGAAAATGGCAATGCCGATTCCCTTTGGGTCGACGACCAACCAATCGCGATCGAAAAAGTGGATGAATACACCGTCAAATTCGTGTTGCCGACACCGAGTGCGGCAGCGATCAGTAATATTGCAACCGAAACATACATCATTCCCGAGCATATCTTTAAAGATGTTACCGACTTCTCTGTCAGTGAACTGCCTGAAAAACCAGTCGGCACTGGTCCGTATCAACTGAAAGAATACAAACGTGGTGAGTACTTTACTTTTGAAGCCAATGAAAACTATTATGGCGGCAAGCCTTCGATTCAAAATGTGACGTTGCGCATCATCGAAAGTACCGATACTGCGAAAGTCGCTTTGCAAAAAGGGGAAGTGGATGCAGCCGTTGTCTTGCCTTCAGATATTGAAGACTTAGATGATGAGCAGATCTCTGTTTATCCTTATACTGAAAACCGTGTTGGTTATCTAGGCTTGAACACTCACTCAGATGCTTTGCAAGATGTGAAAGTTCGACAAGCAGTTCTCTATGCGTTGAACAAAGATGAATTAAATCAAGCAGCATATTTAGATGAAGAGTATTATGCAACACCATATTCATTCTTGCCACCGAACAACCCATACGTCACTGATGATGTTGAAAAATATGAGACGAATGCTGAAAAAGCAAAAGAACTTTTACAAGAAGCTGGGGTGACTGATTTGTCATTGAATTTGGCTTTCAACTCAACCGATCCAGCCCAAACGATCCAAGCTACGTTGATCCAACAACAATTGCAACAAGCAGGCATAACGGTTACACTTGAAGGTGGCGATGGTACAGCGATCTTTACCGAGTTGAAGAAACCTGATTCAACGAAGTACAACTTATTCCTTGGCGGGTATATCATGGGAAATGACCCTGACTTATACGGCAGTCTATTTGAAACTGGCGGTAGTGCCAACTACTTCCAAAGCAATAGCGAAACCATTGACAATTTGTTTGCCCAAGCAGCAGTTGAATTAGACACGGACAAACGTGAAGCATTGTATGATGATTTGCAAAAGGCCATTGCTGACGAAGCGATCATTTACCCAATCGTTGACAACAAGAAAATCCTAGCGGTCAATAACCGAATTGGTAATGTAGAAGATGCAGGTTTGATCCCAATCTATACATTCGAAGATATGTCTAAATTGACAATCAAGTAAATCCATTGGCTGTGATAAAGAGGAATCTTTTTTATCACAGCTTTTTTCTATGAAAAAGAAAGTAGGTCAGTTATGTTTCGATACATTGCAAAACGAGTATTGCAAGCAATCCCTTTGCTGTTTGTGATCTCTTTTATCGTTTTTTCACTTATACATATCGCACCGTATGATGTGATCGACTCCATCACGACACCCAATATGTCGCAAGAGCAAATCGATCTTTTGCGGCAGCGCTATGGCTTGGATCAACCCTTTTTGGTTCAATATTTTCTTTGGATCAGAAATATTCTTACCGGTAATCTTGGCTTTTCTTTGGTGTCTCAAAGTAGTATTTCACAAGAACTTGCGACTCGGATTCCCAATACCATGCGCCTAGTGATCCCCGCTTATTTGACTGCCTTGTTGTTGGCCATCATTTTGGGCCTGTTGGCTGCTGCCAACAAAGGAAAGATTTGGGATCGGATCATTGACGCTGTGGCATCTCTAGGAATCGCTGTGCCGACCTTCTGGTTTGCGATGATCTTGATTTATGTATTTGGTTACTTATTAAATATGTTTCCAATCATTGGCATGTATACGGTCGGTAAAGAAGGGGATTTTGGCGATTTTCTGCAGCATTTTATTTTGCCTTATACCACATTGACAGTCGCCTTCTTTCCAGATTTGACGCGATATATCCGCGCATCAGCGACACAACAAGTTTCAGAAGACTACGTGATGGTGCAACGGGCATTTCATGCCAGCAAATGGCAGATTTTCAGCCGTCATATTAGTCGAAATATTTTGATTCCTGTTGTCACCCAAATCGGCTTGGCGTTGCCGATGTTAGTTACCGGTGCGATCATTACAGAAACGATCTACGGCTGGCCGGGCGTCGGCCCTTACTTGATGAGTGCGACGAAAAGCCTCGATTATCCTGTGATCATGGCCATCATGCTGTTGTCAGCAACACTGGTCATCTTAGGGAATTTGTTAGCGGATGTATTATACTCCGTGGTTGATCCACGTATCCGTAAAGGAGGGAGTAAGTAATGAAACGTTTCAAAAAAATCAGTGAAGTCATGCTTGCTTCGCCCATCTATACCTTTTCTGTCGTTTTCCTGACGTTATTGATTATTTTGTCGCTTGTTGCACCTTTGATCCCCATCGATCCTAATGCAACGGATGTCAGCAACATGTCACAGCCGCCGAGTTGGTCTCATTTATTTGGAACCGATGAAGTGGGGCGAGATTACTTTATTCGGGTCGTCTACGGCGGTCGGGTATCATTGTTTGTAGGTGTTTTGGCAATGATCACAGCGACGTTTATTGGGACTCTTGTCGGGCTTGTTTCTGGCTACTTTGGCGGTTGGATCGACAACCTGCTGATGCGGCTCGTCGATGTATTGTCATCGATTCCTTGGTTGGTGTTAGTGATCGTTTTGAGCGTCTTTTTACGTCCCGGACTAACCACGATTATTATTGTGATCGGCGGCTTCTCCTGGATGAACATCGCTCGTTTGATTCGTGGTGAAACGTTAGCGGCGAAAGAACGGGAATATGTCGCATACGGGAAATTTATCGGACGTTCTTCATTTAGTATTATCGTGAAGCATGTTTTCCCAGCAGTGCTTCCTACCTTGATCGTTGCGGCATCTGCAAGTATTTCAGGAGCGATCATGACCGAATCGGCTTTGAGTTTTCTAGGCTTAGGAATACAGCAACCGATGGCTTCGTGGGGCAGTCTGTTGCAAAACGCGCAAAACAGCTTGCAGCGGGCACCATACATGGCGATTCTTCCAGGGCTCTTTGTTATTTTCACCATCTATTCCTTTAACAATATCGGCGACATGATCAAACATGTCTTGCAGAGAGAGGTGTGACCGATGAAGACAGAGTTATTAGCGATCGAAGCGTTGAATGTGACATTTCAAAGCAAAACCGGTCCGAAACCGTTAGTAAAAAATCTTGATCTGGTAATTCCTAAGGGCAAAGTCGTTGGGATCGTTGGCGAATCTGGCAGCGGCAAAAGTATGACCATGAAAAGCGTCATGGATCTTTTGCCTGATAAAGTGACCGATCACTATACCAGTTATACATTTGAAGGAGCAGCAGTGACCGATCGTCGAACATTACCGATCGCCATGATTTTTCAAGACCCGATGACTTCGTTAAATCCTTTGCGCACGATTGGCTATCATTTGATCGAAGTGATTCGCCGCTCACAAAAAGTATCGAAAAAAGCAGCACAAGAAATCGCCGTCAAAGAGTTAGAAAAAGTCGGCATACCTTTTCCAGCACAACGCATGAAACAATATCCTCATGAGCTATCTGGGGGGATGCGTCAGCGGGTGATGATTGCCATGGCTTTGTTGGCGCAACCGAAATTGCTGATCGCAGATGAACCGACAACGGCTTTAGATGTGACGATCCAAGCACAGATTTTGGCATTGATCAAAAACCTGCAAAGAGAGAACCAGCTTTCCGTCGTCCTTGTGACCCATGACTTTGGGGTCGTTGCAGGAATGTGCGACTTTATTAAAGTGATGTATCAAGGCCGAGTCGTGGAAGAAGGAACCACGGAAGAAATTTTTTATCAGCCGGAACATCCTTATACGAAACAATTATTGCAGGCGGCCCATTTAGGCGACAAGCATGCCGAATTAAAAGTCTTTGACTATCATGAGACATTGGCAGATGAACTGCAAGAAACGCAACTATCTAAGACACATCGCGTCTGGCGCAATCAGGAGGTGACAGAATAATGGAAGAACTGATTCGCGTAGAACATGCGACGAAAATCTTTCGCAGTAAAAACTGGCGCGGCACTGTCAGTGAAGTCCGAGCGGTCGAAGATGTCAGCCTAACGATCCATCGGGGCGAGACATTGGGGCTAGTGGGGGAATCTGGGAGTGGGAAAACCACTTTAGGACGCAGTATTTTAAATTTAGAGACCTTAACAAGCGGGGAGATTTTCTTTGAAGGCAAAGAGCTAACAGCATTGACGGCAGAAGATCGCAAAGCAGCGTATCAGCAAATGCAGATCATTTTCCAAGATCCGTATTCATCATTGAATCCCCGTATGACAGCACTTGAACTGGTGATGGAGCCGTTGTATCATGAAACGAAAGATGCTGCTCGAGCGAAAGCCAAAGAAATCTTAGCGATCGTCGGGATCACCGGTGATGACGTCCATAAACTGCCTCGCAGTTTCAGCGGCGGACAACGGCAACGGATCGGTATCGCTCGTGCGGTGGTCAATCGCCCGGCGTTCGTCTTGTGTGATGAACCGACTTCGGCATTAGATGTCTCCATTCAGGCTCAGATCATCCAATTGCTGCTGCGTCTACAAAAAGAGTTTTCATTGTCTTATTTATTCATTTCCCATGACTTGTCCGTGATTCGTCATATCAGTGATCGAACAGCCGTCATGTATCAAGGGAAATTAGTTGAATTGGCACCTACCGATCGTTTGTTTGAAAATCCGCTGCATCCTTACACGAAGAAATTATTAGCAGCAGCTCCGATCGCTGATCCTGTGTTAGCAAGAGGTGCGATGGAACAAACGGAAATTCAAAGCACGATTACTTTGACACCATTGTATGAATGGGTCGAAGTTGAACCAGATCATTTTGTGAGGAGAGAAAAACGATGACAGTAGAAACATTGACGATCCATCAAGGAAGCGACAAATTTGAAATGACGACACCAACTGGCAATTGGGTGTTAGCACGGGAAAAAGGCTATTCGCCTGTCCAAATGCTTGTGAGTGCGGTAGCTGCTTGCGGCGGCTATGTATACGCATCTGTCTTAGAGAATTCAAAGGTTGAAGCAGAAATCGAAAAGATCGAAGTCAGCTATGACCGAGACGACAATAAAAAAGCCCAACCAGTCAGTGCTATCCAAATTCAGTTTTATGCGAAAATCGCCGAAGCTGATCATGACAAAGCGACCCGTTGCCTAAAACTCGTTTCACCAAATTGCCCCGTGATCCAATCGTTAGATCCAACGATCGAAGTGACGGAAACGGTGACGTTTATTTAATCGAAAAAAGACTTTGTGTGCCTGAAACCAAAAGGCGTACAAAGTCTTTTTTGATCAATAAATAATATTCTCCCGAATAAAATCGATATCTGTCACTAATAGTTTGCGATCGACACTCTTTAGGGCGCCAGATTCTCGTAATTTTTGCATCATTCGATTGACACTGCTGGCAGAGGTAATGCCGCAAAAGCGAGCGATCTCTTCATTGGTGACTTCAAAGTCGATCAAGACGCCCTCTGTTGTTTGAACCCCAAAAGTTTCATAGAGCTCATTGATTTGGGTACAGACAGCACCGAATTTGCCGTTCATCAGCATTTGCTGCATCTTTTTCATCGTATCCATCAAGTTTCTCCGATAATACTCTTTGACATAATCCTGTAGCAGACGGTCACGATTGACATCTGCCCAAAATTGATCCCGCACGATTTTGTATAATTCGGCTTCTTCTGATTCAACCCGCACATTAAAAGGGGCTTCGACTTCTTGAGAGGATTCGTCTTTAAACAAAGAGACGATCTCGAAATCCGTCAAATAGCGCAAGTTGAATTCGCGCCCTTCATGGGTCACTACGCTAGTTTTGATGATGCCTTTTTTTAAAATATAGACGTACCGATCCGGGATGCCTTCATACGTCAAGTAACTCTTTTTCTTGCGGATAACGACCGGTATTGCTTGTTTTTCTAAATAATCACGTAATATCTGTTTCTCCACCCACGTTACTCCTTCACTTCATGCCAACCCAACATTTTCTGAAAAAAAGATGAAATATCCTCTATTCAAGCTTCATTAAAAGACATTTCTAGTGAAAAAGCAATAACAAATGTTAATGTTTCTTGTTAATGCTCTTTTTTAACAGCAAAAGCGCATTTCAAGTAGAGGAAGTTTCGGTATAGTAAAACGCATCACAGCACAAACAGGAGGAATGGAAGAAACATGTCAGACAGGGAAACCAATCAAGAAGGAATCGTCAGCTCGACGCCGTCAACCAAAAATGAAAAACTATGGAACAAAGGGTTTATCACGATTACCTTGATCAATTTTATCGTCTTTCTCGTGTATTATTGTTTTGTCGTCATCACTGCGAAATTTGCCACTCAGGAGTTAGGGGCATCCACCGCACAAGCTGGCTTGGCAGCGGGGATCTACATTATCGGGACCTTGATCGCTCGCTTGTATGTTGGAAAAATTTTAGAATTAGTTGGTCGCAAAGCCGTTTTGCGCTGGGGGATTTTGTTTTATGTTATTACCACCGCTGCCTATTTAATCTCGGTCAACATCTATATTTTAGATACCGTTCGCTTTTTCAATGGCTTTGCTTATGGTGCTGTCTCAACTGCGGCTAATGCGATCGTCACAGCATATATCCCAGCTTCCAAACATGGCGAAGGGATCAATTACTATGGATTAAGTACCAGTTTAGCAGCGGCAGTCGGGCCTTTTATTGGCATGCTATTATTACCGACCGTCGGCTTTGATTTCATTATTTGGTTAGCAACCATCTTATCAATCGCAACAGCCATCGCGTGTTTCTGGTTCCCAGTCAAAAACATCCCATTAACAGAAGAACACAGAGCACAACTAAAAAAATGGTCCATCAAAAGTTTTGTCGAACCAAAAGTCTTTTTCATTTCCGGGATTGCCTTTTTGATCGGGTTGGCTTACTCCAGTGTTCTCGGCTTCTTGTCGATCTACGCCAGTGAGCTTGGGTTAGAAACGGCCGGTGCCTTTTTCTTCATCGTCTATGCACTTTCCGTGACTTTCACACGGCCAATGACTGGCAAACTATTTGACCGCCATGGCGCAGATGCGGTCATGTATCCTAGCTTTCTTTTCTTGACCCTTGGTCTTTTCCTATTGAGTATTACCGGCAGCAGCTGGATGTTGTTGCTTGCGGGTTGCTTTGTCGGCTTGGGCTATGGCACCTTCATGTCGAATGGCCAAGCCGTTTGTCTAAAAGAGGTCGATCCTCACCGTGTCGGCGTAGCGCTCTCCACCTATTTCATTGGACTGGACCTCGGCTTAGGCGTAGGTCCCTATGCATTAGGAAGCTTGCACGGTCTGTTTGATTACTCGCAGATCTACATCTTATGCGGACTGATCCCAGTCGTCGTTCTTGTTTTATACAAATTGTTTTATAAAACGAAACGCGCAGTTGCCGCCGTTGGTACTTTGAAGCAGCCAATCAACGAAGAAGAATGACCTCAACCATCACAAAAAGGAGTGTTTCACCATGGATAACAATCAATTGATTATTGAAGCATTGAACAAATTAGTGACGAACATCAACGAATTAAATGAAGAAATGCACGCTATGAAAGAGGTCACCGCAACGATGACCCATGAACAACTAGCTATCGATCATCAATTACGCGACATCAAATCGGTATTGATCAATGACAATCTGATTGGATAATTTGTCATAAAGCATGAAAGGAAACAAGAAACAGGAATGAACGCTTTTTTTGAGAATGTTTGTTGCTCACTTACTAGTGGCAGAAAAATTCACATAAGAAAAGCGTTTTTTTTGATGCGCAAAAAAGAAAAGCGAACATTGGCAGATTTTGTACAAGAAAATAAGCAAGAAAAATTGTGGCAGTCCGCGCTTGTATGCTATAGTGTGTCTGGGTAGTAATACCTAATAAAAATCAGAGTAGGAAATAAAGCGTTAAGTGCTGAAAGGATGGGATGTTGCCTTTCGGACGAAGAACGGTCATTCGTTCGCGGTTTTATTTTCGCATTCGCTGCATGAATTTGTAGCAACTCTAAAAGGAGATGCTCGCTATGAAAAGAAAAGTCGATGCACACATGATTGCGGTCATGGGACTTTTGATTGCCTTAATGGTGGTCTTGTCGCAAATCTTGGGGTTTGAAACCTCCTATATCAAAATCACATTTTCCTTTGTACCACAGCTGATCATGGGTATGCTGTTTGGTCCGTTTTGGACCGCAGTTGGATCGTCATTAGCTGATATCGCAGGAATGGTGATTTTTCCAAAATCAGCCTACTTTTTCGGCTTTACCATCAATGCCTTTGTTGGTGGACTGATTTATGGCTACTTCTTCTATCGGAAAGAAGTCACATTAAAACGAGCGGCAACGGTCGTCTTGTTAAATACTATTTTGATAACCTTGATCTTAACTCCGATCTGGTTAGCTATGATGCTGAATATTCCTTTGACAAGCTGGGCCATCTGGTCGGTCCGCTTGCTAAAAGCAGTCATCATGTTCCCGATACAAACTGCGTTGATTTACATCGTAGGGCGTGCGGTACCATACAAACGGCTGATCCGACGGTTCGTTTAACGAGTAAAAAAGAACGATAACATCCATTGAAGTGAATCATCTGCGAATATTTCGACAGTGGTTCACTTTTTTCTTTCTAAGGATGGGCTTAGTCATTCTCAATAACTTGTTTAGAGGGGAAGGTGAACCTATGAATAAAAAAGGACTCGCTATGGGACTGTTTCTTTTCTTGGTCTTAGCAGCAATGGGAGGGATGAAGTGGGTGATAGAACAGCAAAAACAGCAAACGGAGGAGTCATCCGTGATCCAGCAAAGCAGCTCGAGAGACGAAACAAAGGAAGAAAGCAGTGCAAGCCAAGAAACCACCTCAATTTCCACGTCACCTTCTGTTTCAACTTCCACGCAAGAACAGTCAGAAGAGGCAATAGAAGAAAAAATCGCCACGATGAGTTTGGAGGAGAAGGTCGGGCAATTGTTTTTTGTCCGTGTACCTGAAAGCAATCAAATCGAAGAACTTCAAAACTATCACTTTGGCGGCTATCTGTTATTCGGCCGTGATACCGAAAATGAGACGGCGGAGAGCTTGAAACAGAAAATTTCAGATTACCAAGCAGCCAGCGCCATTCCGCTGTTGATCGGTATGGATGAAGAAGGGGGCACGGTGACTCGCATCAGCCGCAATCCGAACCTTACGGATCAGCGTTTTCTCTCACCACAACAGCTATATGCCCAAGGTGGATGGTCGGCGATCGAAGAAGATACAGCAAAGAAAGCGGAAATTTTAAAAGCGTATGGCATCAATGCCGGGCTGTTTCCCGTTGCCGATGTTTCCACTGATCCGCAGTCCTTTATCTACGACCGAACCATTGGCATGGATGCGCAGGGCACGAGTGCGTTTGTAGAACGTGTGGTTCATGTTTTGCAGAAACACCACGTGGGGTCAACCTTGAAGCATTTTCCCGGCTATGGCAACAATCGTGACTCGCATGTCGCCATCGTCACCGATGACCGCCCGCTATCTGCACTGCGGGAAACGGATTTTCTGCCTTTTGCAGCAGGGATCAAGGCTGGTGCCGATAGTATTTTGGTGGCCCATACGATTGTCAATAGTATCGATAACACTGTACCCGCCTCTATTTCAAAACCCGTGCATGAGTTGCTCCGAAATGAATTGCATTTTGAAGGGGTCATCATGACGGATGACTTGGATATGGCAGGACTTTCTGAGTTCATTCCGCAAAATGAAGCCGCATTACAGGCGTTGCAGGCGGGAAATGATCTAGTGATCTCATCTACCTACCAAGAACAGATCCCCTTTGTCGTACAAGCGGTTGAAGATGGCCGCTATTTGGAAGCTGATTTGAATGCTTCCGTCAAACGAGTTTTGCTCTGGAAAGAAGCATTGCATTTACTTTAAGAAAAAATAAACCTGCTGTTTCCTCCGTGTAAGAGAGTCGTTCTCTTACTGAGAGGAAGCAGCAGGTTTTTTTAGATACTATGAGCCAGTACCTCTAATTCTTTGGCAAAGGCTTCTTGTCCAATAAATCGCAGATAGTCCAAGGCTTTTTCAATCGTGGCCATTCCCAGCGTACGATCTCCTTGGAACAAGGCGTAAATGCCTTCGAAATAACGAATCATCAGGCGGATACGATCATTGTCCGGCGGCAGGTGATCGGCTAGATACGTCAGCACATGCGCCAACTCGGCAGGTTTTTTGCGATCGATAAACAAGAAAGCCGCATTCGTCAGCAATTTTGTGTAGATTTGATAATTGATACTTAGCGTATTGCTGTAAAAAATTTTTTTATTCAGGTGTTTCATTTGATACAAGATGTACTCGTCAGAAAAAAGGAAAAGCAGATTGGTAAATAAGGAGATTTCAAACTTTCCCCACGTGTCGATTCGTTCCAAGTATTTCTTGATGGTCGCTTCGATGATGCAACGTTCTTCCTCGTCGGTAACTACGCCTTTTTTCTCTAAAATCAAAAAGAATTGACTATACAATACATAATAGAAAAAATCCTTCGTGGTTTTATACAGTGCTTGGGCTTTGTTGATCAAAGAGAGTACTTCAGAATAATTGCTTTCATAGTAAGCGGTGGTCAACTGTTTGGATAGCTGTTTTTTCTCGCTGACTTGATTGTCATCCAAGCGATACTCAAATTCCTCTAAGGTGACATTTAAGCGGTCCAAATATTGGTGCAAAATATCAAAGGCGATGCGATGCCCTTTTTGTTCAAAGGTTGCCAGTGTACTGCGTTCTGAAATGTTCTCAACCAATTTTCGCTGTGAGATATTTCGTTCCGTTCGTAACTCTTTTAACAAGTCATTGGCCTTCAAAAAATCCCTCCTAAAAAAAGTGGACGGAAAAATAGTCCAAATATGTTACAGCTTTATTTTGCGGGTAAACTTGAAGAAAGTCAATTAAAGGAGGAGAAATGGATGTTTGATTTTTTTAGTTTTCCCTGGGAAGTTGTAGAACTAATGGCTAACGTTTTTTCTTTCTTCAAATAATCGATCCTTTGTGATTGGTTAGCAATTGATTTTTTAACAGGAAAAAAGTATAAGTGGTTTCACGTAATAAGTTACTGTTCATTCGCGCATTCAAACGCCCTCTCCCCAAACAGCTTACCCTGTCAAGGTGCGTAGGTTTGCCGAATCCCTTTTAAAAAAGGAGCAAACACAACAGCGAGTGATTGCTCTTTTTTTGTTGGTCAAAAAACCTACATACGGCATCGCAACAGTCAGTTTTGCTTTTTCTTAAACATTGGTTCATTCGGATCAGAATAGTAATCAGGATTGAATTCATCATCGATCGATACCCCGAAAAGAGAAACGAGACTGGGAAGAAACCCAATCACGCCGAGGACGACGGCAACTGGAAGGTAGAATTTTTTACGCTTGTACCACGGAAGCTGCGATTTCTTTTCCATAGGAAATCCCCCTTTTCGCTTAGTGTAACATGTTCTGAGTTAGGTGTGTTAATAATTACCTTCAATACTTAAAAATATACTAAAGCGGTGTATTGGTACATCTGATGGGGCAAAAAGTTTCGCTAGGTAATTCTAGGAAAGGGTCGTTTTTTTTGTCATTGCTGCCAGAATCAAGTTTTTATATAAAAAGGAACCGAGTAAGAAAGCAATTCTTCTTACTCGGTTCCTTTTATTGAAAATAATCCTTGGCTTGGTCCATCAAGGTTTGAAAGTCTGATTCGTTTTTTCTTATTGCCTCTGTTAGGGTAAACAAATAACCGTTGGGGTCTTTGATGGTCATTTCAAGGGCATTCCAAGGCTTTTCCATCAAAGGTTCCACGATCCACTTTGAGGGAATTTTCTGAGCGATATTCTGAAGATCATTCATCGCTACATTCAAAATTGCCCCATCGCCAACAGTGAACGCTTCTGCTGCAATCAGCATCAAATCTTGGTAGTCAGCAAGACGCAGGTGGTCCATCATCACTTGATTTTCTTGATTGCGAAACTGATACAATGACTGGAAACCCAAGATTTCTGTGAACCATTTCGATGATTGCACAATATCTTTTGTCTTCATTTGGTAAAACATTGGCATAACATAAACTTTCATTTTGACACCTCCTCTTGATTAGAGGATACCGCTTGACGCAGCGTCAAAGTCAATAGACATTTTCGTATTGAAGCAAAGCTTGATAATGGCGTTTCTTTGGCACTTAAGTCAAGGAAAAATGGGCAATAATTTTTTGACTCACTTCATCAGGTGACAAGTGGGTATTGTTGATTTTCAGCGAAGGAATTGTTGGGAAAAGGGTAGTTAATTCCTGTGGCAGGCTTTCTAAGCGATAGTTTTCATACGAAGACAAAAGCTCATTTCTAGAAAAAGCCAGCGCTCTTTTTGACGGCTTTGCGGCTAAACGGTCCTCATGGCAATTGCGCTTTAAACGTTCCTCAATATCAGCCACTAATTCGATAAAATAGACCTCTTGTCGGGCATCGGTAAATAGTTGGGCGATCTCTTGTAAAAAAGCTAAGTCTCCCGCTTGATCGAAATCAATCAAAACCGTAAAGATGATTGATTTTGTCGTATTATTGGCTTCATTATGAACAAAGGCTTTGAAGAGTTCGATCCGCGTTTGATTAGACAAAGCAAATGCTGCTGGGCTATAGCCAAGAAAATTCGCAAAAAGATCAATGGTCTGGTGATTGAATAATAGTTTTGCATCCAATCGTTTTTCCAGTTCTTTCCCCACAGTCATTTTTCCTACCGCTTGCGCGCCAATCAAGACGATCAATGACATCACAACACATCCTTTTTATCAATCGTAACAAAGGTGGGCTATCGTGTAAATCGGTTCTTAGAAAGAAACGATTGAGAAGCTGGAGTTTTTTATGTGGAAACCAAGGATGCTCTTTTTTTAGGTAAGAAGGAATGAGCGAAATTTCTCCGAGACAGGAAAAAAGATCATACAGCATAGTAGCACGGTCTGGAACAACAAAATGACTAGTAGATTGATCGTTTCAAATCGTGAATAAAGATAGAAGTGGATCAGCCATTCGAAGACATTGACAAGGACTAAATAAAGGTAGTGCGCTTTTTTGACCTTGCAGTTTTTCAACCAATAATAGCTTAAGTAATAATCCAACAAGACCATCAGCAGTAGAAAAAGTTTACTGAAAGCCGTCAGATTGTCATGCTGGGAGGCGAGTTTTTGAAAAAACAACAAAAGTGTGGGAGTGGGAATATAAATGATCAATAGGGATAGAAAAAACATAGATAAATTAGCAAATTTGACCGTGCACGTCAATTGATTTCATTATCGAATATTTCGATAATGGATGTTTGGCATTGATTGAAGGAAAGTGGGGCATGGAAAGTCGGCGACCATTGATTCAACAAATCGCTGATAGTGAAGGATGATTTAGGGGGAAGAAAAAAGAAATACTCCCTTTCCTTAATGGAAAAGGGAGTAGAGGGATTGATCCAACGGAAACATCTAACCCCATGTCTCATTGAGTTTATCCGCATAAAACAAAAGTGCCTGTCGGTAAGACTGGATGTCTGGATCGCTAGAGGTTTCGGCAAGCAGGGTCAATAATCGTTCAGCGGCTTGCTCATACTCGGCTAGATTAAACAGTGTCATGGCATAGAAGGTTTGCAAAGCATGATTTTTTGGAAACAGCTGCATCGCGTGTACAAACACTTCTTCGGCTTTTTGATACTTGCCGAGGGCACGATAGGTGCTGCCTAGACCTAGGTAGGCATCTGGCAAGTCGTTTTCTGATAAACCTAACGCGATTGCTTGTTCATAATAAGGAATTGCCTGTTGTTCTTCCCCTAAAAGATCATAGCTCCAAGCCGTTTGGTAGTGGACAAAGGCATCTTGGGGATTTTCGGCAGCTAATTGAATCAATTGTTCATTTGATTGTTGCAGCTTTTTTTCAGCCCGCAGTTGGATCGCAGCAGCTAGTCGTTCATTCATTGGTTCGAAGCTCCTTTTCAAATAGTAGAAAATGACACGGATAACTTGCGAGCCTAGCTAAGGGGAAAGATCAGCCCAGCTTTCACCTGCAAAGGAAAAACCGCATGCTTCATACAGCTTGTAGGCTGGCTGATTTTCAACCGTCACTACCAGATAAAGGTGAGTGAGTCCCATGGCTTTTGCTCGTTGGATCACTTCATTCATCATTAGTTTGGATAAGCCTTTGCCTTTAAAGGCTGCGCTCATAACAACAAATAATAGCAGGGGAAGCTCTTGAAACGTGCTGGTTACTACGGCACCGATAGGATAATTATCCATTTGCAACCGAAAAGAAAGCTCTGGACTCAAGGGACCGTATTTTCCGTCAGCAGTCTCTCTCAGCTCTCTTTGCCAGTCAGCAATCGATTCCCCTTCGTCATCCGTCGTTTCATGATAGGCCGAATAAAAAAGTTCTGCGACACTTCGAGAATCCGGGATAAAGGGGTCAAAAGAAAGGGCGGATTCTTGTAAAGCTTTGGGGGTATGTTGTAAGTCACAAGCCATAATGATTCGTTTCATAGAAGCACTCCTCTCTGCTCGTTTCATTTATTATAGCAGAGCAAAGCTTTCTCAAGATCGTTTTTTTCTAATGAAAGCCCAGATACAACGAATTCCTTCGTAGATTGCAGTAAAGACAGCAACCAGAAACAAAAACGACATGTAATGGATCAAAAAAGCCAGTTGAAACCACAAGCCATAGACCATCGGCAGGACGACGAGCAAACAAATTCCTAATTCGATGTTTCGCTTTCTTCTTATTTGAAACCAACGTTCATCTGACATCCTTTTTTCCTCCTGTTCATTCTTTACACACGCTCTCGGATAAATATCCATCTTTTTATAAAATATTCAATATAGTTGCGATATTTTGATTAAAAACTAGAAAATTAGTTTATTTTTTGGTATTCTTGAAGATAAGATTAGAAATAGCTGTTGTTTTTTATTTTGACTTATTATCCCACGAAAGACAAGGTGAGCTCAATGGAAAGAAAACCGATGTATTTAAAAAATGGGCTTCCCCTAACAATGGAGCCCGGTAAGATTTATACATGCCTTTACCGAGGCGGTTATTTCATTTGTGAAGAAAAGGGCCAACCGCTGCCATCGATAAAAAGAGAAGCGAAATAAGCGAACTTCTCACTTAAGATTTGTCAGGGATCGAACGGGTTGTTGGAATTGTTATCTCCTTTTTGGTACCAATCAAATGATGTCTAGCATTTTCAAAAAATCTCAACGTTCTTCATTCAGACCATTCTAAGGCTTAAATTGATTTTGACCGATTTCAATTTAGTAAGAACAATCCGATCACTGACAAATGTTAGGTGAAAAGTCCCCAAGAGACTGAACGAATAGTAATGGTTATTCGGACAGCCAAGAGCAGTGGAATTACGAGCGAACATACAATAGTAGAAATCGTCTTTTTCTCATAAAAAACGATTCTACTTGAAGGAAACATTTTTTTTTGCTATAATAGTTCAGGAATTGAAAAATAAAATAGACAAAGGTTGAGCATTTTTTATGCTTCAAGGATCAGGTTTGCCAAGGGGTGAGGCAAACATTCTTGGAGGAATGCTGGCCTTTTTTTTGTTATCAGCATACTTCTTCGTGAGGTATGCTTTTTTTGTTTATTTTTCAGTTGAGAATATAAATCACTATGGGAGGGAAATCGATGAGAGAAGCTTTGACTCGTTTACGAGAAGCAGAAGAAGCCAATGAACAGCAATTGCTCGCTTTGAAAAAAGAACTGCAGTCGGAAGAAGCGCAGCAGCAACAAGCATTGCAAGAGCGGGCTTCCGCTTTGGAAGAAGCCCTTGCTCAGGAACAAGCAACAGTCGAAGACCAGTTGCAACAGTCACTAGAAGCACAAAAGCAGCAGCTGGCAAAAGAGACCCAGCAAGTGTTAGATCGTTACCAAAAAAATATGCAAAGCTTCCAAGAGCAAGCGGTTCAACAGATCGTTGAAGGAGTGATCGGAACTTATGGCAGTAACCAAACTAAATAAACTAACGTTGATCACCCCGAAGCACTACCAAGAAAGGGTATTGACGAAGCTGCAAACGATGCAGTTTGTTGAAATCGAGAACGTATTTGAGCAGGAAGCGAACGAAACTTGGCTACGGGAATTTTTTGCAGGAGCCACCCCAGAAGGTGCTTCTCACCAACCAATGATTCGTCGACTGCAAGAAGCAATCCGCTTTATTCGCCAAAATGGTGATGCGAAAAAAGGCATAGAATGGCAACGAGATGCCTTGCGGCTGTCGGACTTTGAAACAAGCTTCGATGAAGCAGCAGCATTAACGGAGCTGGTTGAAGTCGAGAATTTGCAGGAGCGCTGGCTAGAGACGATCGAAGCGATCGAAGCAGCGACGCAGTCGGAAGAATGGGCGACACAATGGCAAAATCTTGACGTACCCTTGGAGATCGAAGCGCCTGCACATACAAGTTTTTTTGCTGGGAGTGTCGAAGGTCCACGCTGGGAAGATCTAGCTGAAGCCTTGCGTCAATTGGAAGAGGTTCATATCGAAGTGATCTATTCTGAACCCAAAAAAGTCAATTTCAGCTGCCTGTTTTTAACAGCGATCGAAGAGCGAGTGTTCCAATTGTTTCACCGATATGGGGTGAAGAAAGAAACCGGTCTAACATCCGAATCACCAAAAGTGGTTTTGCAAAACGCGAAACAAGCGTTGACTTCCTTGACCCAGCAGCGCAAAGAACTGATTACAGAAATCAGTCAGCACAAACAACGGCTGATCCTGTTGCAGCAAGCGGAAGAACTGTTTTTGACTCGTGAGAATCGAGCAATGATGCAGCAGCGCTTAGCAGCTGGTCAGACCTTTGCCCTCTTGCGCGGCTGGATCGCAGAAAAGGATCAACCGTTAGTGGCGGAAATGGTCCAAGAATCCTTTGCCAACGAGATTTACTATTCGTTTGAAGAACCCACTGCAGAGGAGATCGCTGCTAATCAAGTGCCAACGAAGCTAAAAAACGCCTCGTTTATTCAACCCTTTGAAATGTTGACGGAGATGTACAGCCTGCCAAAATACGATGAGATCGATCCAACCCCATGGATGACACCTTTTTACTATGTTTTCTTTGGCATGATGGTGGCTGACTTAGGGTATGGTGCATTAATGGCTGTAGCGACCACGATCGGGCTGCACGCCATGCGATTGCCCAAAGGGACCAAACGGTTTCTGAAATTGTTCCAGATTTTGTCCGTGCCAACTATGATTTGGGGCGCAATCTACGGCTCCTTCTTTGGCGTTACACTGCCCTTCCAACTTTTATCGCCCTCCGAAGATTTTATGGCGATCTTTGGTCTATCCATGATTTTTGGTGGGATCCAACTGTTTACAGGCCTTTATTTAGCAGCTAAAGAAAATATCCGCAAAAAGGATCTTTTAGGTGCAGTCAACGAAGGCTTTGCGTGGCTAGGACTTTTGAGTGGTCTTTTAGTGGCCGCCGCAGGCAATCTTTTGATCGATGTCCCAGCACTAACAAACGTCGGCTTGATCTTAGCAGGCTTTAGTGCCTTATTGATCATCGTGGTACCGATTCTGAAAGGGAAAACCAAAGTGGGCGGCTTCTTTTTAGGGTTGTATGACTTGTACGGTGTGACCAGTTACATCGGCGACTTTGTCAGCTACAGCCGCTTGATGGCATTAGGGATCTCCGGTGGGAGTATCGCAGCAGCTTTCAACTTATTGGTGGGCTACTTGCCGCCAGCCGCTCGTTTTTCTGTAGGCATTCTCTTATTGGTTGTCCTGCAAGCTTTAAACATCTTTTTATCGTTGCTGAGTGCGTATGTGCATGCCGCTCGTTTACAATATGTAGAGTTTTTCGGGAAATTTTTCACTGGTGGGGGGCGCCAATTTGAAACCTTCAAGCCAAGTGAGAAATACGTTGATTTTGATAAAGAAAATGGAGGAGACAATAAATGATTGATTACTTAATTAATAATAATGGTGGTATGGTGTTTGCAATTATCGGAATGGGGATCGCTACGATCTTTTCTGGGATCGGTTCAGCCAAAGGGGTGGGCCAAACTGGTGAAGCAGCGGCAGCCTTAACGACGAATCAGCCGGAGAAGTTTGGACAAGCCTTGATTTTACAATTACTTCCCGGAACGCAAGGGCTATACGGATTCGTTATTGCGTTTATGATCTATGGTAGCTTAAGTGGTGAAATGTCGACAGTGACTGGTATGGCGTACTTGATGGCCTCACTGCCAGTTGCCTTTACTGGCTTATTCTCAGGAATGGCCCAAGGGAAGGTCGCTGCAGCTGGGATTCAAATTTTAGCGAAGAAACCAGAGCATTTCTTTAAAGGGGTCATGTTCTCAGTAATGGTTGAGATGTATGCCATCTTAGGATTTGTTATTTCTTTCTTACTTTTAGGAACGATTTAAAGGGGGCGAAGGTATGGACGCAATCGACAAAATGATTGCTGAACTAGACCAAGAAGCGCAGACAAAACGGGAACGTTTGGCTGCCGCTGAACGTGCTAGGATCAGTGAAACGATGGCACGTGACTGGGCGAAAAAAGAGTCGGACTTGCAGCTTCGTGCCCAGCAAACAAAAAAGCAAGCCGAAAAACATTATCAGCAAGCCCTGAATCGCCAAGCAAGTGCCGCTAAGCAGCAGCAAATGGTGAAACAAAACGAATACCTGACACAACTTTTTGAGCAAGCGTATCAAAAAATGGTTGCCTGGACGCCAGAAGAGCTGCAGTCATTTGCTGAAAATGTGCTGCAGCAGTTGCCGATCAGTGGGACGGTGACCTTCCACGCTGGTCCTGAGCAAGCAGCCCATCTAGATGCCGCTTGGCTTACGTCTTGTCAATCAAAACTACCGTATCAAATCAAAGCAGGCGCACCATTGACAGAAGCGGGCTTTTTGGTAGATGACAACGGCATTCAATACAATTTTACCTATCAGGTACTGCTTGATGAATACAAGAAAGAAACCCGAGAACGGTGGTTGCAGATCATACAACAAGGAGGTTGATCCATGAGGAACTATCATCAATTGAATCCAATCATTCGGCTGAAAGAGATGACGTTGTTAAAGTCGCAAGAAGTCGAGCAAATGATTGCGGCAAAAGGGTTTGCTGAAGTCGAAGCTGTCTTGCAGCAGACCCATTATCAACGCTATTTGAAGCCGGATTTTCATGAACGATTCGAAACCTATCTCGATGAAGAATTGTTAAAGACGATCAAAGAATTGGCCGAGCTGGTTCCTGATCAAGAGATCCTCCGACTGTATATGATGCCTTTTACTTTCCATAATCTAAAAGTCTTGACCAAAGAGTCAGTCACTAAAAAAGATTATAATCATCTACTGATCGAAGATGGTTTTTACACGATCGATGAGTGTCGGACCGCCATCAAAACGGGAACCTCAGAGGTATTGCCTGAGAAAATCGTGACTACGATCCAAGAGGTGCGGGAGTACTTAGAAGGCGGCGCCGTGCTGCAAGGCATCGATATCATTTACGATCGCCGGTATTTACATGAACAACGGCGACTGGCAGATGAAATCAAGATCCCTGAGCTACAAGAAGCTGTAATCAAGATGATCGATCTGACCAATCTAACGATCGCCGCTCGTTGTGTACTTCAAAAACGATCGCGCAGTTTTATGGAGGCAGTCCTAGTGAGTGTCGGCAGTATCCCGAAAGAAGAATTTTTAGCGTTTGCGGATGCGTCCTATAGCGACTTTTTAGCCTTCTTATTAGAAAGTGATTATCAGGAAGTGTTGCGACCTTTGATTCATGAACAGGTGATCGACTTTGCTGGCTTGGCACTTTTACAAGACAATTTGATCACAGAAAGCTATGGTCAAGCTCAAACGGATGCTTTAGGACCACTGCCTTTACTCGCATTTTTGAATGCTAAGGTTTTGGAACTGCAAAATCTGCGTATCTTGCTGGTAGGCAAACGCAGCGGCTTTACGGAAGAACAAATCAGAGAAAGGATGCGGCACTATGACTCATAAAATCGGCGTGATCGGCGAGAAAGAATCCGTCATTCCTTTTCAACTATTTGGCTTTCAGGTCTGCTATGCCTCGGAAGAAAAAGAAGTGAAGCAGGCGCTGGCAAAATTAATGAAGAACAGTACGATCATCTACCTGACTGAAAAATGTGCAGAGCTGATTCCCGATGAATTAGCAAAAGTCCAACAAAAAATGACACCTGCAGTCATCTTGATCCCTGATTACGATGGTTCCCGAGGAATCGGCAAACGAATGATTCAAGAAAATGTCGAAAAAGCAGTTGGGCAAAACATACTATAGAGAGGAGCCGATGTTGTGGAAAAAGGAACAATTATTAAAGTATCCGGTCCATTGGTGTTAGCCAAAAATATGGGCCATGCAAGTTTAGAAGATATCTGTTATGTAGGAGATTTAGGCGTGGTCGGTGAGATCATCGAAATGCGCGGCGACGTCGCTTCGATCCAAGTCTATGAAGAAACGTCCGGGATCGGACCTGGTGAACCAGTCGAAACCACCGGTGAACCGCTATCCGTAGAATTGGCGCCTGGGATCATGTCACAAATGTTTGATGGCATCCAACGTCCCTTAGAAACCTTCATGTCTGTCACCCAAAGCAACTTCTTGACTCGTGGGGTGCAATTGCCTGCGTTGGATCATGAGAAAAAGTGGCCTTTTGTACCGACTGTGGAAGTCGGCGCGGCAGTCAGTACCGGGATGGTCATCGGCACCGTGCAAGAAACACCATTGATCAATCACAAGATCATGGTTCCTCATGGCGTTTCAGGAACAGTCAAGGCTGTTTATGCGGGGGAATTTACGATCGATGAAACGATTTATGTTTTAGATACACCCAAAGGAGAACGGTCTTTCACGATGCTGCAAAAATGGCCCG
Organism: Enterococcus sp. AZ149; assembly: GCF_051714285.1. Taxonomy (NCBI): domain Bacteria; kingdom Bacillati; phylum Bacillota; class Bacilli; order Lactobacillales; family Enterococcaceae; genus Enterococcus; species Enterococcus sp. AZ149. Next base: position 2,298,057 of record NZ_JBIORO010000001.1, on the reverse strand, counting down.
TTCGTCATAGTCGTCCTGTAAAGCAAAAACTGAATCCAGTCGAACCAATGATTACTGGCCAGCGAGTGATCGACACCTTCTTTCCAATCGCTAAAGGCGGGGCGTCAGCCGTTCCAGGACCTTTTGGTGCAGGGAAGACTGTCGTTCAGCACCAAATCGCCAAATGGGCGGATGTCGACCTAGTCGTCTATGTCGGCTGCGGCGAACGCGGCAATGAAATGACCGATGTAATGAACGAGTTCCCAGAGTTGATCGACCCTCGCAGTGGTGAATCTTTAATGGCGAGAACCGTGTTGATCGCTAACACCTCCAATATGCCGGTAGCCGCTCGGGAAGCGTCGATTTATACTGGGATCACGATTGCGGAATACTTCCGAGACATGGGGTATTCCGTGGCGATCATGGCGGATTCCACCTCACGTTGGGCAGAAGCACTGCGGGAAATGTCTGGTCGTCTGGAAGAAATGCCCGGGGATGAAGGGTATCCGGCTTACTTAGGCAGCCGCTTGGCAGAGTATTATGAGCGTTCTGGAAAAGCGATTTGCTTAGGTTCTGATCAAGAAGGCAGCATCACTGCCATCAGCGCTGTTTCACCATCAGGCGGTGATATTTCAGAACCAGTTACCCAAAATACGTTGCGGGTCGTTAAAGTCTTTTGGGGCTTAGATGCCACCTTAGCGCAAAAGCGTCATTTTCCATCGATCGATTGGTTGAAGAGCTATTCTTTATACGAAAACGAATTGGGTGCCTTTTTGGACCAACAAATGCAAGTAGATTGGTCCAAACAAGTAACAGAAGCCATGCGGATGCTGCAAAAAGAATCTGAGTTGTCAGAGATCGTGCGACTTGTCGGCATCGACGCTTTATCCGAAAAAGATCAGTTATTGCTAGAAACCACCAAGTCTTTGCGAGAAGATTTCTTGCAGCAAAACGCTTTTGACGACGTTGATACGTTTACCTCTCGTGAAAAGCAGTTCAAAATGCTGGAAACGATCTTGCTGCTCCACAAAGAAGCGGAAGATGCGTTGACACTAGGTGCGTATCTTTCAGAAATCTATGCAGGGACCGAAGAATTGCGAGACAAAGTGGCACGTATGAAGTACCTGCCTGAAGCAGAATTAGCAAAAATTCCTGCGTTGCATCAAGAGATCAAAGCAACGATGAAAGAAATTTTACAGAAAGGAGACCGCACTGATGATCAAGGAATATAAAACGATTGGAGAAGTCGTCGGACCATTGATGGCCGTCGATCGCGTCTCCGGTGTCAAATACGAAGAGTTGATCGAAGTCCGCATGCAAAACGGCGAAACGCGGCAAGGACAAGTACTTGAGATCCAAGAAGACAAAGCGTTGGTCCAAATTTTTGAAGGAACCGGCGGGATCAATTTGCGGGAATCTGCGGTCCGCTTTTTAGGACATCCTTTGGAATTAGGCGTTTCCGAGCAAATGATCGGGCGAGTCTTTGACGGCTTAGGTCGGGTCAAAGATGGCGGAGTAGAGATCGTCCCAGAAAAATTTATGGACATCAACGGCGAAGTGATTAATCCAGCAGCGCGGGATTATCCTGATGAGTTTATTCAAACGGGGATCTCATCGATCGACCACTTGAATACGCTCGTTCGGGGACAAAAGCTACCGATTTTTTCTGGATCTGGTCTGCCTCATAAAGAATTGGCTTCGCAAATTGCGCGTCAAGCACAAGTGTTGAATTCAGAAGATGATTTCGCTGTTGTGTTTGCTGGCATCGGGATCACCTTTGAAGAAGCTGAATATTTCATGGAAGATTTTCGTCAAACGGGCGCCATCGACCATTCTGTCGTCTTTATGAATCTAGCCAATGACCCAGCGATCGAGCGGATCGCTACTCCCCGAATGGCACTGACGGCGGCCGAATACTTGGCTTATGAAAAGGGCATGCATGTCTTGGTGATCATGACGGATATGACCAACTACTGTGAAGCTTTGCGGGAGATCTCCTCTGCTCGTCGTGAAGTGCCAGGACGTCGCGGCTATCCTGGGTATCTATATACCAATCTATCCACGTTATATGAACGTGCTGGACGGATTCGCGGCTTGAAAGGTTCAGTGACCCAGCTGCCGATTTTGACCATGCCAGAAGATGACAAAACCCATCCGATTCCCGATTTGACCGGCTATATCACCGAAGGACAAATCATCTTGTCTCGTGATTTGTATAAAAACGGCATCCAGCCGCCCATCGATGTCTTGCCGTCATTGTCACGGTTAAAAGATAAAGGGACCGGCGAAGGCAAGACACGCAAAGACCATGCCGCAACGATGAACCAGTTGTTTTCTGCGTATGCTCAAGGAAAGCAAGCCAAGGAATTGGCAGTCGTTTTAGGAGAATCGGCATTGTCGGAAGTAGATAAAACCTATGCCAAATTTGCAGAACGCTTCGAAAATGAATACTTGAACCAAGGGTACCGCACCAACCGTTCGATTATCGAAACCTTGGAATTAGGGTGGGACTTGTTGGCGATGCTGCCAAAAGTCGAACTGAAGCGGATCAGCGATGCCTTACTGGCGGAATACTTACCGGGAGAGGAGAACAATGGCGCAAAAAACCGTTAATCCAACCCGCATGGAGCTGTCGCGCCTCAGCAAACAATTGGCGACAGCCAAACGCGGACATAAATTATTAAAAGACAAACAAGACGAACTCATGCGTCAATTTATTGAATTGATCAAAAAGAATGACCACTTGCGTAAAGAAGTAGAAGAACAATTGCAGCGTGCCATGAAGGCATTTCGCTTAGCCAATGCCACGATCAATGAAAAATACATTGAAGAAATGTTTATTTTACCAGCAACTGAGGTCTCCCTTGAGTTATCCACGAAAAATATCATGAGTGTGGAAGTGCCAGTGATGCATTTTGATTATGACGATACGGTGATGCAAGCGCCGATCGAATATGGCTTTTTGAATTCCAATGTTCCGTTAGATAATGCGGTCGCCCGTTTTACCGACGCCATGCCGAAGCTGTTGGAGCTAACGGAAATCGAAAAGACCTGTCAATTGATGGCAGGGGAAATCGAACGTACTCGCCGACGCGTCAATGCCCTAGAATATTTGACGATTCCCGAGCTGGAAGAAGCCATTTATGGAATCAAAATGCGGCTGGAAGAAAATGAACGAGCAAACGTAACAAGAATGATCAAAGTGAAGAATAAATCAAAATAAAATGGTATGATAAGTGAAAAACAACTGCAATAAACTAGGATTACCAAGCCATTGGTTTTTGCAAAAGGTCAAAGGAAATGAAAATGAAAAAAAGAAATCGTTTGAAAAAAAAGCTGGCATCGCAACGCTTTTTGATTCCGCAGATCGTCACACTGGTCTTCGTTTTGTTGATATTGGCAGGAACTGGCTTACTGATGCTGCCGGCTGTCACCCAAAGTGGTGAAGGTACCAACTTTTTAGATGCACTGTTTACTGCCACATCGGCTGTTTGCGTGACGGGTCTTTCGACCTTGACAGTAGCCGACCATTACAATCTCTGGGGCCAAGGGGTCTTGCTGATGTTGATTGAGATCGGTGGGATCGGCTTCATGTCGATTCCCGTCTTCTTTTACATCTTGGCGAGAAAAAGAGTCCATCTTAGTACCAGGATGATTTTGCGGGAATCATTGAATCTGGATCGGATGTCTGGAGAGATCCATTTGGCATGGTACCTGATTCGGATCGCCTTTTTGATCCAAGTCAGCGGGATTATCTTGCTGGCTTTTGCATTCGTGCCCCGTTTTGGTTGGGAGCAAGGCCTTTGGTACAGTGTTTTTCATGCGATCTCGGCCTTTTGTAATGCTGGGTTTGATTTGTTCGGAAACAGCATGGTAGGGTTTCAAAATGACCCGTTTGTGCTGGGGATTATCAGTTTCTTGATCATTGCCGGCGGTCTTGGGTTTCTCGTTTGGTTCGATCTCCTGCATACGGCGTCCAAAAAACGGTCCCTGCATAGCCGCTTGGCATGGAACGCTATGATCGTTTTGGTGGTTTTTGGAACGGCAGGGTTCTTTTTGACCGAAGCCAATTCACAGTTGATCACGGGTGACTCGGTCATCGAACGTTTTTTCCAATACCTCTTCTTAGCGGTCACCCCAAGAACCGCGGGATTTTTCAGTATTGATTACGGACAAATGAGTCAAGCAGGCTTGATGCTGACGATGATTTTAATGTATATCGGCGGGACCTCGGGATCAACGGCTGGGGGATTGAAGACAACGACGTTTGCAGTCTTGATCATCAAGATCCGCAGTTTATTGAAAGGGCGCAGTCGAGCGGAAGTGTTCGGTCGCACGATCAAAGAATCTGCTGTATCGCGTGCCTTTACGTTGTTCTTCCTTACATTGACGTTATGCTTCGTAGCGATTTTCTTATTGTCGATCACTGAGCGTATGCCACAAAACCCAAACTTTGGATTACCAACCATTGCCTTTGAAGTTTTTTCCGCTTTTGGAACCGTGGGGTTGACCATGGGGTTGACGCCTTACTTGTCGGTTTTTGGCAAACTATTGATCATTTTTTTGATGTTCATTGGTCGAGTTGGCATCATGACCGTTGCTTTTTCACTGATGAAAAAAGCCAACAAACAAGAAGCCGGCTACAAATATCCTGATGAAACCGTGATGATCGGGTAACGAAACAGGGAAACGAAGCACGCTTCGTTTCCCTGTTTTTCGTTTATTGAAGTACTTCTAACATCACATCTCGTTGGTCATCGCTGACATTCCCCGCATAATTTGGTGTGATTAAAGATAGACCACCCTCTTTATTTGTAAATAGGTACAGGTTTTGGTTAAAATCAGGATTTCCATTGGAAGTGATCCCTTTCGAAAAGGTCAACTGAGTGTTCACTTTTACTGTGCGAATCTCATTGTTTTTCGCAGAAAACACGCGAATCTCTTTTGTTGCGATCGTATCGACTTGTGCTTCATAGCTTGCGCTGTCGCCGATCGAAATGATCAATGGGCTCGTATTTTGAATCGTGACAGCATCTGGTACATTGACGCCATGGAAATAAAAAGTCAGTGAAGGGCCATATTGGGAAAGATCAACGGCATATGGAAACTCATTGGTGGATACTGAGCTTGCTGTTGTTTGCGTTGCGTCAGAGTGATCCGTCGATTGCTGGCTTGTGGTTGAAGTTTTTGAAGTAGAGGTTGAATCTAATGAACTACTTTCAGTCGTTTGCGCCGTCGTGCTTTTTTTGCTTTCAGTAGACACACGACTCTGACTTAGCTCGCTTGTTGATTGCGCGGTATCTTTTTCGTTGTTACAGCCTGTCAAAAGCCCCAGACTGACGAGCGTCAGTGTGCCAATCAAAGAAAATGTTTTTTTCATTGTTTACTTCATCCTTTCCTTAGAATACTAAAGCATCTAAAACAAGCAAACTATTGTGGCGAAATGCACAATTTTGCTGACATAGCGTTTAAATATTCTTTAATGTTAAAGATATTTTAATCCAGAACACTGAAAAAGAATAGGAAGTTTTTGCTGAATTTTTCGTCAATTCTATCATAAAATATTCATTAACGTCCGCAGCAGCTGGCTAGTTTTGTATAATAAAGTTTCAGCCATAGTGGCGAAGCTTTCTGGCGGCTTGCGTAACGCAGGGATCTAGATTAAAATACCTTGGTATAGGAGAATGGGGTGGTGAAGAGGATGGAAAAAGAACGGATGGGCCAATGGTTAGCCTTCACGAATCAGCATCAAACGATCGAAGCTCGCTTGGAACAAGCCCTCAAAGCAGAAAGCAATCTGTCTTTGAATGAGTATTACGTGCTTTATTACTTAGAAAAGACCCCCAATCATAGCATGCGCCTCAACGATTTGATCGCCCATTTTGATTTGAGTCAAAGTGCGATGTCACGCATGATCATGCGCATGGAAGACAACCTGTGTGGTGTGATCGAACGGCATTCTTGTCAAGAGGATAAGCGGGGGATCTATATTGATTTGACCCAATCAGGGGAAAAGAAACTGCAGCGCTCAAAAGTCGTTTTTGAAAAAGTCTTGGAGGAAATGCTAGACTAAAGATGTTTTCACTTGTTTTCTCCTTGATTCTTTTGTAATATAGATGCATGTGCATGTATATTTTGGCAAAAGAGAAAAAAATGCACCGATTTGCTTTAAGGATCTCCTTAGGTAACCAAGCCAGTCAGATTTACAAAGCGAAATGAATCCAATGGAAAAGGCGGGAAACCCATGCGAAATGTAACAGACAAAGCAACATTTAAGCGCGGATTACAGTTGAAAAATCGAATCATTATGGCACCAATGACGACCAAGATGTCCTTCTTTGATGGGGTGATTACGAAAGATGAGTTGGCTTACTATGGCTTACGCTCTGGGGAAGTCGGAGCAGTCATCACAGCGGCAGCCAATGTCCAAGAAGATGGCAAGGGCTGGGAAGGGGAATTAGGCGCTTATGACGATGCCTTTTTACCTGGATTAAGCAAATTAGCCAGCACCATCAAAACAAATGGGACCAAAGCCATTTTACAGATTTTTCATGCCGGTCGGATGACGGATGACTCAGTTTTACGAGGCACACAACCCATATCCGCCAGCGCGGTTGCAGCTGAACGACCAAATGCCCAAGTTCCCCGGGAAGTTACGGTGGATGAGATATTAGCGATTATTGAAAACTTTAAAAAAGCTACCGAACGGGCGATCAAGGCGGGGTTTGATGGCGTAGAACTCCACGGAGCCAATACGTATTTGATCCAACAATTCTTTTCTCCTCACTCAAATCGTCGATCCGATGAATGGGGTGGCTCACTAGAGAACCGTTATCGTTTTATTGAGAAGCTCGTCGATGAAGTATTGGAAACAGTAGACCAATCAGGTGTGAAGGAGTTTATCGTCGGTTATCGGTTTTCACCGGAAGAATTCGAAGAACCAGGGATTCGCTTTGAAGATACGTTGTTCTTAGTGGACCAACTGGCAGAAAAAGGATTAGACTATCTGCACATTTCTCTTGCGGATTATACCCGTAAATCGATTTCAAAAGCGTATCAAGAAAAATCAATGTTGGCGTATGTCTATGAAAAAATCGCTCAGCGGGTTCCTTTGATTGGTGTAGGGGATGTCCGAACGTCGAAAGATGCCGCGGGCTTGCTAGAACATGCAGATTTTGTTGCAGTGGGGCGGGCATTGTTGATTGATCCTCATTGGGGACAAAAAGTCTTAGACGGTCAAGATGAGTTGATCCGCACCACGGTTTCTACTTACGAACGTGAGGAACTCGTATTACAAAACGGCGTTTGGGGTTTTATGGAAAACATGATGCCAGATCGACTAAATGAAGAAAAATAAGTAGACAACCACCTTTGCCTTGGGCAAAGGTGGTTTTTCGCGATTGCCCCTCATTTGGGTCACGTTGAGAAAAGCTGTTTTTTTCTCTAATGAAACCTTGTTAGCTTCAAAATGGCGAATCAAGAGAAGAATGTGAGAAACAAGCCTGTAATCGGAAGAAAGAGCGTGGAAAGATTTTTTTAGTTAAAATACACGAATGAATTTTTGTTTTATTTTAATAAATAGTCAAACAATTCAGAATCATTCATTTTTCTTACAAAAAGATAGCGCAAGTCGAGTTGATTGATAAAAAAACAATCAGTTGTTAGACTGAATACAGGTTAAAAAAACAAAAAGGGGATGTAATGATGAAAAAAGGATTCAGAAATTATTTAGGTTCAGATGAGCGGGAGGCAGGCTATAATTTGTCTTGGGGTTCTATCTTTGCAGGGGTCGTAACATTTATCGCATTGTTCATGACACTGTCAATGATCGGCTCAGCAATCGGTTTTGGTTTGGTGGAACCAACATCAAATAATCCATTAGATGGTGTGGGTACAGGATTATTGATTTGGACAGTCATTACCTTTGTCTTGGCATTATTCGGTGCAGGTTTTGTTTCAGGTGTGGCGGCTCGACGTGTTGGATTGGTTCATGGTTTCTTAACATGGGCAACTAGTATGATCGTGATGATGGTTATGCTCTCTTACTTAACGATCGGTGCATTTTCTGTAGTCGGTTCACTTTTAGGAAACGTTGCTTCTGCTGTTGGCAGTGGCGTTGAAACAGTTGCCTCAGGTGCTGGCGATGTCGCTTCAAAAGCCTTCGATGAAATAACAGGAAACATGGAAGACGTCAATACAGATGAATTACAAGCGAATGTCAATGATGTTTTACAAGATACCGATGTTCCTGAATTGCAACCAGACTACTTGCAAAATCAATTGTCTGATGCGACGAACGACATCAAAGATGCCGGCAAAGACATTGCAACCAATCCAAATGATGCTGATAAAATCATTGATGATTTAGCAAGCAAATTACAAGATCGTGCTACAACGATCGGTGATTCAGTCGATAAAGAAGCAATCTCAAATGCAGTGGCTCAAAACACAGATCTAAGCCAACAAGAAGCGGAAGAAGCAACGAACAATATCGTGAACGGCTTACAAGATGCTTCTGATGAAGCACAAAAACAAATCGAAAATGCACAACAAAATCTTGAACAAGCCAAACAAGACATTGACCAAGCAGTGGAAGACGCTCGTCAAAAAGCGGAAGAAGCAAGTGATGCAACAGCCAAAGCGTCTATTTGGGGCTTTGTGGCAATGGTCTTAGGACTCGCTCTTACGTCAATCGGTGGTATGGTGGGAGCAAACTTAGTTAAAACTGCTGACCACGAAAACCGTATCTAATTTTACCTCTCATCAAGAGAGCTAGTGATTTATAAACCAGTGAACAGCGTTCTGCCAAAGAGTCAAATGGCAGCAGCGCTGTTTTCTGCTTTTAAACAAGCGGTTGAAAATCCCCATTGACGAGTGATTTTTCTCATGCTACACTGGCTCTGAGGATTGTTACCGCTTTAGGCGGGCTATACCTATTTTTTTGTGTGAAGAAATCTAAAGAAGAATAGGGTCGTTAAAATGAACGTAACAAAAGTGATCAATAACAACATTGTGATTTCTGAGAATGAGGAAAAACAAGAATTGGTCGTCATGGGCAAAGGCTTAGGCTTTAAGAAAAAGCCGGGCGATGCGATCGACGATACCAAGATTGAAAAAGTCTATCTCAGTACACAAGAGTGGAATGTCACAAAACTAACCCAATTACTTTCTTCTATCCCTATCGAACATATTCAAGCAGCGAATGAGATCATCAGTTTTGCAAAAGTTTCCCTTGGGAAAAAGTTGAGCGAAAAATTGTTTCTGACGCTGACCGATCATATCAATTATGCTATCGAGCGCTATCAAAACGGCATGGAAATTAAAAATGCCTTGCTATGGGAGATCAAGCGGTTTTATAACCATGAATACCTCATTGGCAAAGAAGCGTTATCGATCATTAAAAATCGCTTGGCGATCGAGCTGCCGGAAGATGAAGCCGGCTTCATTGCTCTGCACATTGTCAATGCTGAGTTGGATATGGCGCAGGTCAGTCAAGTATCGGAAATGGCGAAGATCATTCAGCATATCCTAAACATCGTCAAATATCATTTTTCAATGGAGCTTGATGAGTATTCATTGAACTACGAACGCTTTGTGACCCATTTGAAATTTTTTGTCCAGCGCTTATTCAGCGGTACAAAGCTCGATGATGCAGGAACCGGCAGTTTTATTTTTATGTTGAAAGACCGCTACATGAAGGAATATGCGTGTGCGTTGAAAATCAGTGACTACATCAACAAAGAATTCGGTAGACCGTTAGAAGAAGACGAATTGATCTATTTAACTATACACATCAAACGAATAACAAGTGCTTAGGATTGTTACTGGATTGGCAGGCTATACCTAAATGAACTCCCAAGGGGTTTGTTTAGGTATTTTTTTATGGTTTGACACACAAAAAACAAGCGAAAGACCAAAATAGGAGGAACGACATGAATTACAAAGAGTTAGCAAAAACGATCATCACCAATGTTGGTGGGGAAGAAAATATCCAAAGCTTGACCCATTGTGCGACACGCTTGCGCTTCAACTTGAAAGATGATAGCAAACCCCAAGAAAGTACTTTAAAACATACACCAGGGATCATGGGTGTGGTCAATAAAGGTGGGCAATACCAAGTAATCATCGGCAGTGATGTTGGCAATGTCTACAACGAAATCACTGCCCAAACCAATTTAAACAGTGACCAAGAAACAGCAGAAGACGATCGCGGACGTGTTGCGAAAGTCATCGATACGATCACCGGGATCTTCACTCCAATATTACCAGCCATCACGGCAGCTGGGATGCTAAAAGCGGTTCTTTCATTGCTAGTGGTCTTCAATGTCTTGACGGCAGAGAGTCAAAGTTACCAAATATTAAACTTTATGGCGGATGCGGCGTTCTACTTCTTGCCGATTTTGCTGGCTGCTTCTTCTGCACAAAAATTCAAAGCCAATATGTATTTAGCTATGATGGTAGGGGGGATTTTACTCCATCCGAACTTTATCGCGATGGTGACAGCAGTCAATGAGGCAGGCGGCGGCATCCATTTATTCGGCTTGCCGATTTCACCAGTGAGTTATTCATCATCGGTTATCCCAATCATCTTGAGTGTTTGGTTTATGTCTTACGTTGAACCGATCGCCGATAAAGTCTCGCCAAAAGCAATCAAATTCTTCAGCAAACCGTTGCTAACGATCTTCGTCGTAGGGACAGTAGCATTAGTTGCTTTAGGCCCTCTAGGCTACATGATCAGTGAAGCGATCTCTACAGGGATCCAAGCCTTAGAAACGGTTAGCCCATGGATCGTTCCATTACTGATTGGCGCCTTCACACCATTGTTCGTGGCAACTGGTACCCACTATGGATTGGTTCCTATCGGTATCAACAACCGGATGACCACAGGTTATGACACAGTGATCTACCCTGGCATGCTGGCTTCAAACGTCAGTCAGGGAGCTGCAGCTATCGGCGTTGGTTTTAAATCAAAAGATTCTACGATCAAACAACTGGCATTTTCTGCTGGTCTGACTGGGCTATTCGGCATTACTGAACCGGCGTTGTATGGGGTCAATTTGCGGTTTAAAACACCCTTGTATGCAGCAATGATCGGTGGCGGATTTGGTGGTCTATTTATGGGAATCATGCGTGTCCGCAATTTCTCAGGCGGATCACCAGGCCTGTTGACTTTGCCAAGCTATATCGGCGATGACACCTTACGTCATTTGACCAATGCTTGTATCGGTGCGGCAATCAGTATCGTGATCACATTTATTGCGACATTATTCTTATACAAAGACCCTGTCACAGAAGAAGCACCTGAAGCAACACCGACAGACAAAGCGCAAGAACCCGCACATCAAATCAGCGGCGCAGAGATCAAAGCACCTTTAAAAGGGGAACTAAAAAGCTTGCAAGCAGTCAATGACGGCATGTTTTCGGAAGAGATTCTTGGCCAAGGGGTAGCGATTGAGCCAACCGTCGGAGAAGTGCTAGCTCCAGTAAACGGGACTGTCACAGCAGTCTTTGATTCAAAACATGCTATTGGCTTGACCAGTGAAGAAGGCATTGAACTATTGATCCACGTGGGGATCGATACAGTGCAATTAAATGGTGAAGGCTATGCCTATCAAGTAGAAAAAGGGCAAAAAGTGACAGTCGGGGATCCATTGATTACGTTTGATATTGAATTTATTAAAGAAAAAGGCTATCCAGTAATCACGCCGATCGTTATCACCAACAGTACTGAAGTGGGGGACATTTTGACGGCTAACAGTGGCCCGATCACGTTTGGCGATCAAATCATCAAAGTGATCGGCTAAAAAAGGAGAATAAGACATGGGATTTCCAGAAAACTTTTTATGGGGCGGTGCAACAGCCGCCAATCAATGTGAAGGCGGGTTTGATCAAGGCGGGCGTGGGCTTGCCAATGTCGATGTAATTCCGACTGGCAAGGACCGCCGAGCAGTTATTACCAGCAAGCGTGAGATGCTTGCCTTTGAAGAAGGGTATTTCTATCCAGCCAAAGAAGCGATCGATATGTACCATCATTTCAGAGAAGATATCGCCTTGTTTGCGGAGATGGGCTTTAAAACCTATCGTTTATCGATTGCTTGGTCAAGAATTTTTCCGAAGGGGGACGAAAAAACCCCTAATGAAGAAGGCTTGCGCTTTTATGAAGAACTATTTTTAGAGTGCCGCAAATACCAAATCGAACCCTTGGTGACGATCACGCATTTTGACTGTCCGATCCATTTGATCAAAGAATATGGCGGTTGGCGCAACCGCAAGATGATCACCTTTTATGAAAACCTTTGTCGAGCGATCTTCACTCGATACAAAGGATTGGTGAAGTACTGGCTGACCTTTAACGAAATCAATATGATCTTGCATGCCCCGTTTCTCGGTGCAGGGCTGACCTTTGCTGAAGGAGAAAATGAAGAACAAGTCAAATACCAGGCTGCTCATCATGAGTTAGTCGCAAGTGCGTTGGCAACAAAAATCGCCCACGAGATCGATCCAGAAAATAAAGTTGGCTGTATGCTGGCTGCGGCTAGTTATTATCCTTACAGCTGCAATCCGAAAGATGTCTGGGAAAGCAAAAAAAGCGATCGCGGCAACTATTTCTTTATCGATGTGCAATCGCGAGGAGAATATCCAAATTATGGTTTGAAGATGCTAGCTGATAAAGGAATCACTTTGGAACGAACCGCCGAAGATGCGGCTTTATTAAAAGCCCATACCGTCGATTTTATTTCCTTTTCATACTATGCCTCTCGGGTTGCTGCTTCAGAAGATTCCGGTGTTGAGAAAACGGAAGGCAACTTGTTCCCGACCATTAAAAATCCGTATTTAGAAGCGTCAGAATGGGGCTGGCAGATTGATCCGCTTGGTTTGCGAATCACGATGAATGATCTCTATGATCGTTACCAAAAGCCGCTTTTCATCGTCGAAAACGGTCTAGGAGCGGTGGATACGCCAAACGAAGATGGAAAAATCAATGATGTGTATCGCATCGACTATCTACGTGCGCATATCGCTGCGATGAAAGAAGCGATTGACCAAGACGGTGTGGAACTGTTGGGCTATACTTCATGGGGCTGTATCGATTTGGTCTCTGCAGGAACCGGAGAAATGAAGAAACGCTATGGCTATATCTATGTCGATCGCGACAATGAAGGCAATGGTACATTAGTCCGCAGCAAGAAGCAATCTTTTTATTGGTACAAAAAAGTGATTGCCACAAATGGGGAAGATTTGGCTTAAGCCAGTTAATTAACGATTATCATTAAGGAAAGAAACGCCAGCGGAACAGAACTGCTCATGGAAGCAGCCTGGTTCAGTTGGCGTTTTTCTTATTTAATGAAAGAAATTATTCTGCTTCCTCCCGCTGGATCGGCAGCAGCAAGCGAACGGTGGTTCCTTCGTTGATGCGTGATTCTACAGTCAATCCGTATTTTTCCCCATAGAGCAGCTTGATACGCTGATCAATATTGTCCAAGCCAATACCCGAATAGTGTTCAAAATGGTTGGCGGAGCTGGTTGGGTGGTCTTCATTGAACCCGATGCCCGTATCGATGATCTCAATTTTCAGGCCTTCCTTACTGACACGAGAAAAAATCTGGATCAATCCTGAATCCTCTTCGGGAAAGGCATGCAAGTAGGCATTTTCAATAATCGGTTGCAAAATCATTTTCGGTACGAGAATATTTTCACAGCCATCTTCTGAAAAAATCGTCGATTGGATGCGATTGCCATAACGCACGTTCATTAAAACGAGGTATTCTTCCACGATCGCTAGTTCATCTTTTAAAGGGACGATCTCTTTGCGGTTAAAGGTATGCCGCAACAATTGGACAAAACTTTCAATCGCTTGGGTGGCGGCCTCTTGCTCGTTTTGCCAGATCAAAAACTTGATAGCAGTCAAGGTGTTGTAGACAAAATGCGGTTGGATCTGCATTTGCAGTGAACGAATCTCGAACTTGCGTTTTTCAGCTTCTGTAACCATTAAATGATCGACATAAGATTCCAAGTCCTCCAGCATCAAGTTATAGGCACGCCCCAATTCTCGCGTTTCATACGTCCCGTTGATGGTGACTTTATCGCTGAAATCGCCTTGCGTGACCGCCGGCAGCTTGGCGATCAGCTGATAAATCGGTTGGGTGATGTTGCGGATGATCCAAAATGCCAGCAGACTAAAGAGTAAAATACTAACGACAGAAATCAAAAGGGCCGGTTTAATCAGATTCATATTGCGTACCAGATGCGATTCATCCAAGACATCGTAAAAAGTAAAGTGATACGAATAAAGGGGCAGCTGATTGATGCTGGTATCTTTTTTGACCGTGATGAGACGATCCTCAAATGGCTTGCCTAAAAGGCTCGGATCAGAAGTGGAGAGAATTTGATTTTGTTCATTGACGATATAGATCGAGTGAAGACTGGTATCTAAGAGTTGACGATAAATTGAAGAAAAATCGGATTCCTTTAAGAAAATCAGGGCATAGCCGAAAATCGTTTCTTCTTTCATCAATTTGCGCACGTACATCAAGCCAGGGGAGTCGCTGGTGGAGGTACTTAAGCCTTGGTCCAAGAAATAATACTGACTGATGGCGACATTGTCATTGATTTGCTGGATAAAGGTACTGGCGAGAAAATCATCCACCGATTGATTGCGAACCGCATCGTTTTGAAAAAAAGTACCCCCGTTGACCCCAATCAACACTAAATTTGAGGGGATGTCTTGAAACAAAGAGCGGGTGTCTTTTAATTGCTCGTTTAATTCTAAAATCGTACGGCCTTGATTCATGTCGCCTTCTAAGTATGTTTCAACGGCTTTGCTTTCATCGACGATGTCAAAAATCCGATGGATATTCTCGTTCAGACGCTCATAATCTTCTTGGATTTTTTCCAGAAGTAGCTGATTGGAGCTTTGGTACGAAGCAACATAGGCATCTTTCGAGCGACCATAGATCACGACGACGGTTAGCAGACAAACACTAATGACCCCGACGACAACAAAGAGGAAGATCCGACTGAATAATTCATTTTTCTGAATCCATTGGTTGATTTTCATAATTGATTCAACCGCCGATACTTCGATGGGGTGACCTGACATTCTTTCTTAAAGATGCGAGAAAAATAGCTGATATCCGAATACCCGACCGCTTCACTGATTTCAGATAGATTCAGATCAGATTGTGTCAGTAGTTCTTTGGCTTTATCCAAGCGGGTTTTCTTTACGTACTCAGAAAAGCTCATTTTCAGTTTTGCAGAAAGAAAAGCCGAAAGATAGGTGTAACTAAAATGAAAGGTTTCAGCCAGTTCAGACAAAGACAGACTTTTGGTGTAGTTGTCTTGAATAAAGCGCTGGATCGCAACGAGTAGATCATCTTCATCCAGCGGTGATAAGGTCGTCAGCTGTTGACGAATATCATCGATGGTCGCTAACAATAAATCAGAAAAATCTTCCAAATACTGTACGTGACCGATAGCGTGCAAAAATTCAGCTTTTAAGCGGCTAAAGCGTGGAGCAGTGGGAAATTCTTCTTCCAAGCGGGAGAGTAACGTGTAAAAAATACTGCTGGCCTGCTGTTTTAAAAATGTCGGATCGACATTGGATAAAATCATGTCATTAAAATATTCCTCGATTCTGGTGATTCCTAGCAAAAAGTTGTTGTCTAACAAAGCCCGTAAGAATTTCTTAGTATCAAAGCGATCACTTTCGATGTACAAAAAGAGTTCGTGTTCTTGCACCAACCGTTGGCGTTTATAAAAAAACGATTGTCCTTGGCTTTTGGCTTTAAGGGTCACAAAATGATCCCGTAACTGTTCAATCTTTCGAAAGGGCACACTGAGAGTAAAGAAGGCATCCGGCTCGGTAAAACGCAATTGTTCCAACGTTTCTTTCAAAGCGGAATAAACATCCGTTCCTTCTGGATAACTGATCACTAAGCCGGCATCTTTATTACTGGTTTGAAAAAAGAGCGTCTTTACCTGCGGTTGTGATTGAGTAAATTCTGTCAACGCATGTAGCAGCTGATCATTGGCACGAAAGCCGCTAAAATTGGTGGTCAAAATTTGGGCTTGCTGTTGCGGCTGACCCAATGCAAGAGAGTCCGCTAAAGGAGCCAACGGTTCTTCATACCCTGCTAAATAGCGATTCAACGATTCTTGCAGCTGCGTTTCCTCAGTCACGGAGCCTTTTGTATGTGACAGCTTTTGTGAGATGTTGTGCAGCGTCTTCAACAAGAGTGTCGGTGTCAGTGTCGGTTTTAAAAGATAATCTATGGCACCATTTCTAAAAGACTGACTGACGTATTGGAAATCATCGTAGCTGCTCAAGACCAAAAAATGGACTTCTGGATATTGTTGTTGAATGATCGTTGTGAGTTGAAGACCATCCATTTGTGGCATTTTCAAATCCGTGATCACGATGTCGGGATTTAGCTCATGGATCAGCGCCAATGCTTCTTGCCCGTTCGCTGCATCGCCTAAGAGACGGAACCCTTCTTGCTCCCAACGTATCATATGTTTCAATCCATCTCGGATCGTTGCCTCATCATCAACGACTAAGACCGTGCGTAAAATAGTCATGGTATCCCCCCTATATCTCTTCTTTATTATAAACGCTTTCAAAAAAGAAAGGTATTGTAACTTTTTTCTATTTTTGGACAAATTTAGTAAGCTCTTTCATAATCGTTGAATACGGTTACAAAATCAGTGTATAGTTAGCCTTGTAAATAAAAGGAAAGAGGGATAAAAATGAAAAAACTACTTGCATCGATGGTAACGGCGGCTGCAGTGCTGACTTTGGCGGCTTGCGGAAACAGCAACACAAGCTCTGGGGATTCCGGCGAGTCCTCAAACAAAGTCACGGTCTGGGCATGGGATGAGACCTTCAACATCAAGGCAGTCAATGAAGCCAAAAAAGTGTATGAAAATCAAGATGTCGATGTGGAAGTTGTGACGATGTCGCAAGATGATATCGTCCAAAAATTAAATACTAGTCTGGCATCAGGAAATACGGACGGACTGCCAAATATCGTCTTGATCGAAGACTACCGCATCCAAGGGTACCTTTCTTCTTATCCAGATGCGTTTAGTGATCTAACGGATATCGTGAATGAGGAGGATTTCTCCAGCTATAAATTTGCGGTCAATAAAGTCGACGATGTCATTTATGGGGTGCCATTTGACAGTGGCGTCGCAGGACTATTTTACCGCACAGATTATTTGACCGATGCAGGCTATGAGCAAGCGGATCTCCAAGATATTACCTGGGATGATTTTATCAGCATTGCCAAAGATGTCAAAGAAAAAACGGGTCACGCTATGATGTCGTTAGACCCAAGCGATCTTGGCTTGGCACGAATCATTATGCAATCGGCAGGCGAATGGTATACCGGTGAAGATGGCTCCACCGTGACCATCAAAGACAATGAATCCTTCAAAGCCGGTCTAACTGTCTTGGCAACATTGTTGAATGAAGGCTTAGTTGAACAAGTTTCCGATTGGGATGGCGGGGTCAATGCTGTTCAATCGGGGAATGTTGCGTCTGCGCCAACCGGTGCGTGGTATTCTAGCACAATTCAAGGCGCTGAAGATCAAAGCGGCAAATGGGCGATCGCTCCGATCCCATCCATCGCTGGCGATAGCAATTCAGTCAATGCTTCCAGCATCGGCGGAGCAGGCTGGTACGTGATCAAAGGGGTTGACGGCGAAGAAAATGCCAAAGACTTTTTAGCCAATACCTTTGCTTCAAACAAAGAATTGATGGGTACATTAGCTACCGAGATCGGTTTAGTTTCAACCATGAATGCTGCAGAAGAAACGGAAGAATATACGTCGGGTCTTGATTTCTATGGCGGTCAAAAAGTCTTCCAAGATTTCTCACAATGGTCACAAGAAATTCCAGCCGTGAACTACGGCAATCACACCTATGCCATTGAATCCGTCTTGACTGAAAGCTTGCAACGAGTGATCAACGGTGAAGACATCGATAAAGTATTAGAAGAAGCACAATCACAAGTGGAAGCACAAATTGCAAACTAATCGAACAACTTTGCAGAAACTCGTGAGCGATCGCGAGTTTCTGTGTTAAGGGGGAATTACAATGAAAAACAAAACAAAAAATTGGTTTGCAAACGGCAATGCCTTTATTACCTTACCCGTCATTTTGATCACGATGCTGGTCTTTATCCCGATGGTCTCGGCATTGTTCACGTCATTCCAATCAGGACCACCGACAGCGATGACCTTTAACGGTCTTGGCAACTATCAGCGGATGTTGAGCGACTCAACCTTTAAAAAAGCCTTTGGCAATACGTTTTTATACTTATTAGTCCAAGTTCCGATCATGCTCTTTTTGGCGCTGATCGTATCGAACATATTGAATGACAAAAAATTGAAATTTAAAGGGCTGTTCCGCACCGCCTTGTTTTTACCATGTATCACATCTTTGGTTTCTTATTCCTTGATCATGAAAAGTCTCTTTTCGGCAAACGGGTTAGTCAATAACTTTTTGACGCAGCTACATCTGATCGATGCGCCGATCCAATGGTTGACAGATCCTTTTTGGGCAAAAGTACTGATTATTTTTGCCATCACGTGGCGTTGGACCGGCTACAATATGATCTTTTTCATCTCAGGCATGCAGAATATCGATCCAAGTATTTATGAAGCGGCAGAGATCGATGGCGCTTCAAAATGGGATCAATTCTTCAAAATCACGATTCCCAACTTGCGTCCAATCATCCTATTTACCACGATCACTTCAACGATCGGTACGCTGCAATTATTCGATGAAGTTCAAAATATTACTGGCGGTGGACCAGCCAATGCTACGACGACCTTGTCACAATACATCTACAATTTAAGTTACAAATTCACGCCAAACTTTGGGTATGCCGCTGCGGTCTCCTTTGTTATCGTGATTGCAATCGTGATTTTATCGATCATCCAAACGAAAATAGGAGGAAAAGAAAATTGAAAACAATCTCACTCACTTTAAAATACGTCTTTCTTGCGATTTTGGCTTTCATCTCTATTTTTCCATTTGTTTGGATGATCCTAGGGATGACCAATCAAACCTTTGATATCGTTGCCGGGAAAATCATGATTGGGGATCAGTTGGTCATCAACTTCCAAAATCTTTTTTCTTCCGATTTGAATTTTACTCGGGCATTAGGAAACTCAGCGGTGATTGCCGTGATTACGACCTTCTTTGCACTGTTGTTCTCCTCCATGGCAGGGTATGGCTTTGAGATCTATCGGACGAAAACCAAAGACCGTATCTTTAATATTCTACTGCTGTCGATGATGGTGCCTTTTGCCGCGCTAATGATCCCGCTCTATCGGATGTTCAGCAAGCTTAGCGGCACACCGATCGGGATCAATACCTTCGCTGTCGTAATTTTGCCCTCGGTCTGTACCGCCTTTTTGATTTTCTTTTTCCGCCAAAACATCAAGGCATTCCCTAGAGAATTAGTCGAAGCTGCTCGGATCGATGGCTTGAATGAACTGAGTATTTTCTTTAGAGTCTACATGCCGACGGCTAAAAATACTTATGCAGCTGCCGCGATCATTACGTTTATGGGCAGCTGGAACAATTATTTGTGGCCATTAGTTGCCTTGCAATCACCAGACAAACGGACCGTTCCACTGGTTCTTTCGGCTATGGGTGCTTCTTATACACCTGATTATGGCATGATGATGTGCGGCATTGTGATCGCCACACTGCCAACGGCCATCATTTTCTTCGTTTTACAAAAACAATTTGTCCAAGGTATGCTGGGATCCGTGAAATAAGCGGGGCATCAGCGAACAATTATAAAGTAGAGGGTACGATATGATTCTTTTTGACAAACAATTAAACGTCTTTCATTTAAGCAACGATCAAATCAGCTATCTCATACAAATAGAAGAAGGGGGCAATGTGGCACACCTTTATTTTGGAAAAAAAATCGCTCATTATTCTGGCGGCTATCGTTATCCACGTCTTGATCGGTCCTTTTCGCCCAATCCCCCAGACAGCAGCGACCGACTTTTCTCATTAGACACCTTGATGATGGAATTTCCTGGCAACGGCTTCGGAGATTTTCGAGAAGCAGCTTATAGGATTCGCCAGTCTAACGGTAGCCGAGTCAGCCATTTTGTCTTTAGTGATTACCAGATTCAACAAGGCAAACCCGCCCTAGCAGGATTGCCTCAGACCCATGGTGCCGACGACGGGATCGAAACACTGATTCTGTCCTTAAAAGATGATGTGACGGGACTCGAACTGCAGCTGTTTTACACGATTTTCGAGGATGCGGCAGTGATCGTCCGCTCAAGTAAAGTAATCAACCACGGAAACCAGCCTGTTACGATCGAGCAGCTGGCGAGTCAAGCGCTCGATTTTCCTAACCGTTCCTTTGATTTGATCCACTTGCCGGGGGCGTGGGCGAAGGAACGCCAAGTCACCCGAGAACCAATCAATCGCGGCATCAAGCGTTTGGACAGCAAGCGTGGTTCCAGTAGCCATCAGCAAAATCCCTTTGCCGTCATACTGGAACCTAATGCTACGGAGTTTGCTGGGGAGTGTTTTGGTTTTAGTTTGCTGTATAGTGGCAACCATGAAATTATCATCGAAAAAGATCCTTATCATCAGACTCGTGTGATCATGGGGATCAACAGCCATCAATTTGCCTGGCAATTGCCGCCAACTGAAAGCTTTCAAGCCCCAGAAGCCGTGATTGCTTATAGTGAGACTGGCTTGAACCAGCTGTCAGCCACCTATCATGACTTTTATGATGAGCATTTGATTCGGGGCAAATACAAAAAGCAAGAACGGCCGATCCTGATCAATAACTGGGAAGCAACGTACTTTGATTTCAATGAAGAAAAACTGGATGCCCTCGTTGATGAAGCGAAGGAGCTGGGAATCGAACTGTTTGTTTTGGATGACGGCTGGTTTGGTCAGCGAGAAGATGACCAAACCTCATTAGGCGATTGGTTTGAAAACGAAGGCAAGCTAGCTTCTGGCTTGGCAGGATTTGCCCAAAAAGTCCATGACAAAGGGCTGCAATTCGGGCTTTGGCTGGAACCAGAAATGGTTTCGGGCGACAGTGAACTGAACCGACAACACCCCGATTGGCTGTTACAAGTACCAAATCGCAAGCCAGCGCTTAGCCGCAGTCAGTATGTGTTGGACTTTTCTCGACAAGATGTCAGAGACCATCTCTATCAGCAGTTAACCCAACTGTTTGATACGGTTGCCATCGACTATATCAAATGGGACATGAACCGCAGTCTGTCGGATGTCTATTCCTTGCTCCTCGATCCTGCCCAGCAAGGGGAGGTCGCGCATCGCTATCTGCTGGGCTTGTATGAGTTCCTAGAGAAACTGACCACTGCCTATCCGACGATCCTGTTTGAAGGCTGTTCTGGCGGTGGCGGGCGCTTTGATGCCGGTTTCTTGTATTATATGCCGCAGATTTGGACCAGCGACAACACCGACGCCATCGCCCGCTTGAAGATCCAGTACGGTACCAGTCTGGTCTATCCGCCATCCACCATGGGTGCGCATGTCTCAGCGATCCCGAACCATCAGACCCAACGGGCAACGGATCTAGCGATTCGCGGCAATGCTGCGATGTCTGGTTTGCTGGGCTATGAGCTTGACTTAACACAGCTGACAGAAGAAGAAAAAGCGCAAATCAAAGAACAAATCACTTTTTATAAAAAACATCGGCGCCTGCTGCAGTTGGGCCGCTTTGTTCGACTGCTCAGCCCTTATGAAGGCAATGACGCCGCCTGGCTGTATGTTTCTCAGGATAAAAAAGAAGCGATCGTCTTTTACTTCCGAGTTTTAGCTGAAGCCTCTGCACCATTGGTTACTTTAAAGCTGGCTGGTCTTGATCCTGACCTCACCTATCAAAGTGGGGGAGAGAACTTCGGTGGCGATGAATTGATGCAACTCGGGTTATATATCGATCCTCATTTAGCAGGGGATTACGCCACGCAGCGGTTTCATTTTGTTGCAAAAGTGCCCCACGAATGAAAAAAGCGTTCCGTCAAAACATGCTGTTTTGACGGAACGCTTTATTGTGCTGCCGCAAGCTTTTGGCTAATGATCGGCAACTGAGAGGCTATTTTAGAACAAATGATTTATTTTTTTCTCGAGAAGTCGTATGATGAAGGAGGAGGCAGGCAGTTTGCTTCTGACAATCAGTAAGAGGAGGGTGTTCAACATGGACGAACAGCCACTAGCGAATGAAACAGAAGAAGGGTTGATTGCTGCAGGATATCGGAAGTATCGTGGTGAAGCGATCGATATTTATTACAACAAAGAGATCTGCACCCACAGCGGTAATTGTGTGCGGGGCAATCCCGCCATTTTTGAAGTTGGACGGCGTCCCTGGGTGATTCCTGATAATGGGGAAGCAGCCCAAGCGGCACAAGTGATCCATACCTGTCCAAGCGGTGCATTAAAGTATGTGTTAAAGGAGGAACAATCATGGAAATCTTAGAAGAAAATGCTCGATTTGTGTTAAAAGACGGTGACAAAGAAATTGGTGAAATGACGTGGTCAAAAGCCGGTGAAACGCGTATGATCATTGATCATACCTTTGTCGATCCTGCTTATCGGGGACAAGGACTCGCCGAAAAATTAGTGGCAAAAGGGGTGGAAAAAGCCCGCAAAGAACAAAAGAAAATCATTCCTTTGTGTCCCTTTGCCAAAAAAGAATTTGAACGCAAACCAGAATATGCCGATGTTTGGAACCAATAAATCAACCAAAACAACCCCCGCCAACTCAAGAGTCTCTCTTTGAGGTGGTGGGGGGTGTTGTATGACTGATCAATGTTGGAATTGAGCATGGTACAGGCGATAGTAATAGCCTTGTTCTGCCAGTAATTCTTCATGGGTTCCTTGCTCCACGATTTGACCGGCATCCATTACAAGGATCTTGTCTGCTGCTCGAATCGTTGATAACCGATGGGCGATCACAAAGCTGGTTTTGCCTTCCATCATTTTCAAAAAGGCATCTTGGATTTTTTTCTCAGTCAGAGTATCAACCGAACTGGTTGCTTCATCCAAAATCAGCATTGGTGGGTTACTGATCATCGTGCGGGCAATCGTCAATAGCTGTCGTTGTCCGTCAGAGATCTTGATGCCTTGATGACCGATCGGTGTATCTAGTGTTTCTGGTAAGCGCATCACATATTCATACATATAGGCATGCTTTAGGGCATCATAGATTTCTTCATCTGTGGCAGTGTCATTTCCGTATTGCAAGTTTTCTCGTAAAGAGGCATCAAAGAGCCATGTATCTTGCAAGACCATTCCGAAGCTTTGCCGTAATTCTTCTCGTTTCAACTGACGAATATCGGTGCCATCGATCTTGATCGCGCCTTTATCGACATCATAGAAACGCATCAACAAATTGACCAACGTCGATTTACCGGCACCGGTTTTTCCGACGATTGCGACGGTTTCTCCAGGTTTTGCAGTAAAAGTGAAATCTTCGATCAATTTTTGACCAGGATCATAAGCAAAAGACACCTCCTCAAAGGCAATCTCGCCTTTGATCTCTCCCAGTGATTGAGATTCTTGATCATCGGCTGTTTCTGGCTCTTGATCCAACAGCTCAAAGGTTCTTGAAAGTCCAGCCAATGCCGTTTGGATCTGGGTCGTAATTCCTGACAATTCAATGAATGGTTTCGAAAACTGACTGGAGTAGATCGTAAAGCTGGAAATCATCCCAACCGTGACAGCACCTGAACCAGAAAAGTAAAGCAGACCGCCGACAAAGCCGACTGACAGATACGCCAAATGATCGACGAATCGTGAAAGGGGATTGGTCAAAGAAGAAGAAAACTGTGCCTTTTGCCCCCGGACATTCAATTCTTGGTTGATCGTTTCAAAACGGTTTTGGTTGATGGTTTCTCGATCAAAGGCTTTGACGATTTTTTGATTGCCGATCATTTCCGTAACAAAGCCAGAAATTTCGCCGACGATTTCTTGTTGCCGAGCAAAATGCGATTGTGACGTTCGTGCCACGATCCAGTTGACCAAAAAGATGATCGGGGTCGAAACCAATACGACCAACGTTAAGGGCACACTCATTTGCAGCATGACGACTAAGGCGATCAAGACGACCGAAATACCAGAAAACAGCTGGTTGAAGACTGCAGCGACGGCAATGGAAATATTATCCATGTCATTGGTAAAACGACTGACGATGTTGCCGTGGGAGTTTTGGTCATAATAGCGCAAAGGCAATGTATTGAGATGCGCAAAACCTTTTTTGCGCAAATCGGCGACAGATAAATACGCCACGCGGTTACCCAGTCGCTGGATCAACCATTGACTGACCACAGTCACTAAAACCACTCCGGCAAACAGAAGCAAAATACGATAGAGAGTGCTAAATTGCACTTGATCAGCACCTATCAGCTGATCGACGGCTTGACCAATCTGATACGTCATATAAACCGAGGAGACGCCAGCAGCAATCCCGAGGACAACTGCTGCCCAAGTTTCCTTCGCATAGGCAGTCAAATAAGGGAGGTAGCGACGAAAGGCCGACCAATCGAATGATTTCTTTTTCATGCTTCTTCCTCCTCTGCCTGTGATGCGACGATTTCTTGGTATTCTTTTGAAGATGCCAACAGCTCTTCATGGGTCCCTTTGCCTACCAAATTCCCTTGGTCTAAGACTAAGATCTGCTGCGCATCTTGAATGGAGCGAACCCGTTGAGAGATAATGATGACCGTGCCACGAATGCTTTCTTTTAAAGCCATCCGCAAATCAAGATCGGTTTGATAGTCAAGGGCACTTAGAGAATCATCCAAAATCAAGATATCTGGTTTAGCGATCAATGCTCTGGCAATCGTTAACCGTTGTTTTTGTCCCCCAGAAAAGTTCTTGCCCCCTTCAAAAATCGGGGTATCCAGTTGCTGCGGCAAGGCTTCAACGAAGTCGCGGCTTTGAGCGATTTCGAGTGCTCGCCAACACTCTTCATCGGTGGCATCTTTTTTGCCCCATTGCAAGTTTTCTCGAATCGTTCCCGTAAACAGCACGGCGGTTTGAGGCACCATGGCGATTTTTTGGCGTAATTGCTGTAAAGGCCATTTCCGCACATCGTGTCCGTCAACGATCACTTTGCCATCTGCCACATCGTAGAAGCGGGGGATCAATTGGGTCAAGGCAGATTTCCCACTCCCGGTTGGTCCAGTGATACCTAAAATAGACCCCGGCGCGACTTGGAAATCAATGTTTTTCAAGGCTAATCCGTATTCTTTTGAAAAGCGGAAATCAACGTGCTCAAAGCGAATCGCTCCGACGTTGTTTTTCGGCTGATCCATAAAGACTTCTGAAAGCTCGTCGCCGATCGACGGCTCAGTGGCTAACACTTCGTTAATCCGTGAACCAGATGCTGCCGCACGGGTAAAGATGATCACTAAGTTGGAAACCACGATCAACGCTAAGAGCATTTGATTCATGTAATTGACCAGTGCCAATACTTGTCCTTGCTGCAAATTGCCAATATTGACCTTGAATCCACCGATATAAAACAACGCGATAATGCCGACATTCATGATCAAGGTGGTGGCAGGCGTCAATAAGGCAGAGAGATTTGTGACCCGTAAATAGACCTCACTTAAATCATCAGTTGCCTTATCAAAGCGTTTCGTTTCCGTTTTTGTGCGGGCAAAGGCACGAATCACCCGAATCCCGCTTAAATTTTGACTAACTAGCTCATTCAACTCATCTAAATGGACTTGAACTTTCTTATACAATGGCACGGTTTTGGCGATGATCCAGAATAAGACGATACAAAAGAGCGGTAAAACGAGTAGGAAAATCAAGCCAGATTGCCAATCAATGACAAAGGCCATAATCACAGAACCGATACTTAAGAAGGGCGCCCGGACAACCAGCCGAATCAGCATCGCCAAAGCAATCTGCATCTGATTGATGTCGTTGGTCATTCGAGTAATCAACGTATCAGTACCGAATAAGTTCAGTTCGCTATGGGAAAGGGTGTTGATTTTTTTCATCAAGCGATTGCGTAATTCTGTCCCGAATCCTTGAGAAGCGACGGAAGCATAATACTGACAGATGACGGCACAGATCATGCCTACCACGGACATCACGATCATCCAGATCGTCATTTCAACGACTTTCGACCAATTGTTTTGCCGTAGCCCCTCATCGACTAAAGCGGCCATCTGTAAAGGCAGGACCAATTCAAACACCGCTTCTAAAAATTTGAAAAACGGACCAAGAATAATCTGTTTGCGATAATCCTTGGCGTAGCGTAACAAGCTTATCATAAAAAACCTCCTAAATTATTGCGGATGAGCGGACTTGTTCATCCTCATGAGCTTATGAGTGAACTTCAGCAAGATGTTCACTGACTAAACAGGCAAAAACCAAACTATCGGTCCATTCCCCCTTGTTCCACCAGTCTTGGATAAAATGTGCTTCTTGGCGCAATCCAATCCGTTGGCAAAGCTTGGCTGAGGCCTGATTGCGGGCATCTAGCGTCGCTTGGACCCGATGGATCTTCTGACTGGCAAACAACCAGTCCAACAACTCTTTCAAGGCTTCTTGAGCAAACCCTTGTCCGCCAAATGACGGATGGAAGACATAGCCGATTTCAACGGAAGACGGCTGACCAGTAGACCACACCGACAAATCGCCGATGACCGTTTGATCGTGTAGTACCGCCAAAGAAAGACCTGCTTGGTCCGTCAAGGTGTGCTGTTGACATTTTTTGGCAAAAGACGCCGCTGCCGTTTCTGTCTGCCAAGGCTCATGAAGTAAGAAACGGCAAACTTCCGCTTGCTGATAAATAGCAAAGGTATCGGCAAAATCACTTTCTTGAAACGGACGGATCGTTAACCGTTCACTTTCCATACATACCATAGACAGCCTCCATTTCTTTAGGGACATCTTACCATAGAACGAAATAGCCGAAAACATTATCAGAAAAATACAACAACTTTCTTGTAAAAGAGTGTAAATTTCATGAAAATTCTTTCTTTTACAATTAGAACTTGCCAGTTGCTGCCTATTTACCACGCCTGCCAGCGGGCAAGAAAGGTTTTTTGCCAATCCCCCAAGGGCAAAATCACTCGCTGCATTTGAAAACGGTAGGTTTCCCCTTTATAAGTAAAGCGAATCGGGACGAGCATCCCTACAACAGGATCTTTGTGCTGTTTTTTTAGCTCAGCAAGCGGCACGATTTTGTGCTGCAGGACTTTTGTCGAGAAAAGATTCAATGCCAAAATCGTCAATTGCTGATCATCTAAGACGAGCAGGGTACGGCTGGTGATGGCATTGAAGGACTGCCATTTTGCATAACCGATCACAGCTCCTTCCGTCAAATAGGGGGCTGCCAACGCTTGGAAGGTTTTTTTATTTAAAAGAAACATGGGTAGAAAACTCCTTATAAGTAAGAATCGTTTTAGGCAGAGTGTCAACCATCATCGAACAGCGTGAAGACGCTTAGTCAGTTGTAAATGGCTGCAGCATCCGCCGAACTTTTTCAGTATACGCCTGTTTGAGGGCTAACGGTTCGATTTCTTTGATGGTTGGCCCAAATTGCAAGAGAAAGTCAGCTAGAAAATCAAGCTCATTGTCGGCAATGTGTCCTTCTAAGCAAAGCTCACTAGGACGTTCCACCACTGCCATATCAGGATATTTTTCTTGCCACAAGCGTTCCTTTGCCGATAGATCAAAGCGGATGTGATAGCCCAGTGTTTGTGTCAACACTTGTTGCTGCAGCTGTTTTTCAGCTAACTGCTGCAAGGTATAGCCTGTTTTTTCAGTCGGAGCAAGTTCCTGCATTGCATCACAGCGATAGCGGCGAAAGGCCTGCTTTTGACAATCAAAGGCCAAACAATACCAGTAACCAGCACGAAAATCCAGCTGATAGGGTTGTACGGTCTTGTTCGTTTTTTGATAACGCTGATAGGTAAATTGGATGACCTGTTCTTGTACGATCGCTGAAAAAAGCGCTGAGAGGATCGGTGCACTCGTCAATTGAGACACCCCTTGAAACGAAACCGCCGTCTCCATTTTTTCTAACCAGTCGGTATCTCCTTGATAAAAAGACTGCAAAAGTTTTCGCCGCAGCCCTTGATAGCTCCGATCAAAAGGAGAATCGTACAGTTTTTGTAAGAGCTGTAAAGCAAAGAAAAGGGTATAGCGCTCATTGTTGTCAAAGTACAAGGGGGTCAGTTGATTTTTTAAAATCTGATAGCCGCCATAACGACCGGCTTCTACTACGAGAGGCAAGCCCAGCTCTTCCAACGATTGGACATCGCGGACGGCTGTGCGTTTTGAAATCGCAAAGGTTTCCATCAAATCAGCTAGATGAAAAGTGGTTTTTCCTTGTAAATACAATAGCTCCTGAGTTAAACGTTCTGATTTTTTCATTTCTTTCTCCAATGGTGCCAAGTTTTGGCAATATTCACAGTTACACTTATGGTAACAAGAAAAGGAGGAACCAACAAATGATCGAACCAAAAATCGCTTTATTTTTAACCTTAGACGGCAAAGCCCAAGAAGCCATCCACTTTTATCAGGAAACATTAGACGCGACCCTCTTATTCGCCATCACCAACCAAGAATATCAAAAAAAACTTGATCCAACGCTGGAGATTCTTGCAGGTCAAGAACAGTATCTTTCTCATTCTATCCTACAAATCGGAGATTTCCAGTTGCAGCTGGCTGACAATCCATTGATCGAAGGGGAGCCCATTCAAGCAGGGAATCACTTATCCTTGAGTTTGACGATAGACGATACCAAAACAGCTCAAAAGCTTTATCAACGACTAGTGGAAAAGGGCAGTCAGGTGATCCAGGCACCTAGTGAAAATCCGTTTGCGTTTTTTTATGCAAGTGTTCGCGATCCATTTGGTGTAATTATTCAGCTTACTGTCGAAAAAGAAGTTGATCCATCAAAAAAGGGTGAATGAAAAAAATCGTTTTTTAATAAAATATCCATAGAAGTTGACTAATTATCCAGCTTTCTTTCATCATCAGAATTATTTTTAAGGAATGTTTAAAGGACTTCACAGAAAAAGAATAAAACTTCTTAAAAAAATAGGCGGATCGCAAAAATTCTGGTACAATCGGGGAGAGCAATTCAGGAGAAATGAAGGAGGCACTATGGATAGAAAGACGAGATATAAACAGCAAAGAGCCCACAAAGCGCGCAACAAACGCGTGATTATTGGAGGAATCTTTCTTTTCGCCATTGCAGGCATCGTTTTATTTGCCGGCTATACGTATTATGCAGCAAAAAATTCAGTGGATAAAATGTTTAAAGAATCCGCTGTAATCAGTTCCAATAAAAGTAAAGAAGACAACTCATTGAAAGCTTCTGACGTGAATTCAAAGTTTGGGATCTTGCTGATGGGTGTCGATAATGACGCGGAACGTGAAAAGACAGAACATTTGGACAGTGCCCGTACCGACAGTTTGATTTACATGGTATATGATGGCGAAAACAAGAAAATCGATATGGTTAGTCTCCCTAGAGATATTTGGACCAATATTTATGATGGAACAGGAACTGGGACAATTGCTACTACAGCCAAGATCAATAGTGCATTCACGATTGGTGAGGAAGACGCAACGATTGAAACAGTCCAAAACTACCTGCAATTGCCAATTGACTATTACGTAAACATCAATTTTACAAGTTTTGAAAAAATAATCGATGCGATTGGCGGAATCACTGTTGATGTGCCTTACGACATCAACAAGAAATATACTTCAGACAACACGGGAGAAACGTTGATTCCAGAAGGACGTCAATTGTTGAACGGTGAACAAGCCTTGATTTTTGCCCGTATCCGGAAAATGGATACTGATGTGGATCGAGGAAACCGTCAGCAAGAAGTTATTGAAGCAGCGATCCACCAAGCTTTGAAAATCAATAATGTCACCAAGTACCAAGAAATTTTAGATTCTGTCAGCGAAGATGTGAATACAAACTTTAAGTTTGAAGACTTAGTATCTTTAGCGGGCAATATGTTGTCTGGGTTCGATATTCAAAAACATACCTTTGAATGGTACGATGGGGAATCTTATGATGGACAATCGATCGTATATATTCAAGACTATTCTTACAATGAAATCCGTAATGATATGTTGAAAGCATTAGGTCAAGTACCAGCAGATTCGCAAGCAGATGCCAATACAGAAACACAAACCGGTGTTGGAAACGAGACAGGTGCAGGAACTGGTGACGGATACGGCTCGGATGTCGTTGATGACGGAACCGGCTACTAATCAAGAGAAAAAAGTCAGGAACATTCCTGACTTTTTTTGTACCCTCAGACCTTTAAAAATCGATTGAAAACAAGTTCAGTCTCTCAAGCCGCTTTCGTTTGCATCTAAGAAGTGCAGTGCTATTCTTAAGAAAAGAGACAGCTTGTTGCAGCAAGTCATACACTGGGGGAGGAACCATGATGGAAAAACAGCAAGAACAAAAAGCCCGAAGAATCGTCTTGTTGACCCATGTCTTAGGGTTGCTCATGAAAGCCATCGGGTACTTCCTTAGCGGCAGTGCAGTTTTAATGAACGAAAGTATTCACAGTATGATCGATTGCATCAATCAAGGTCTTTTGGCCATCGGTGAAAACCGAGCACAGCGAGGACGCAGTGAATTGTATCAGTTCGGTGAAGGACGAGCGACCTACTTTTTTAGTACCGTGGTCGCAATGACGGTCTTTTTAGGAGGCGGCATTTTAGCTGTTGTCGAAGCCAGCCGCGATTTGCTGGATCCCACCCACGAAGTGGAGCAGATCCAGCTGGTGGCAGCAATCTTATTTGTCAGTTTGTTTATTGAAGTGACTGCAGTTCAAGATGGTTGGCAAGAAGTCAAAGAACAAAATAAACAAAAACAACCCCTCGTCCGTTTTTTGAAAGAAAGCCGGGATTCTGATTTACTATTAGGTTTTACGGAAAATTTGTTTGCCTTAGGCAGTGTGACGATCGCCATCATAGGAATCTCATTGACTGCTTTGACAGGCAATCCAGTATTTGATTCCCTCGGGGGCATTTTAGGTGGATTGTTGTTGATTGCTGCTGCTGTCTTTTTAGCCAAAGAATTTTATAGCCTTTTGATTGGCGAAGGGGCATCCGCATCAGATTTAATGGCGATCAAACAAATTTTAGCCGACCCTGCAATCATTCAAATCAAAGATTTACGAACCCTCCATCTAAGCCCAGAGGAACTTTTGATCGTCGCCGACCTTAGCTTGAAACTAGCGCCGGATGAAGAACCAAGCACGTTTATTGATACCATTGAGCAACAAATAAAGCAGGCTTTGCCTGAACTGCGGGTCTATTGCTATATCGAGAGTGAGGAAATTACCTCTTAAAGTAGAATAAATACGAAGCATTCTTCGGTTGGTGATTCACAATTCAACCGATGAATGCTTGTTTTGGGTAGTGGTGAGCTCGTGTTGAATGAACACAAAGGATCAATGGCTTGTTTTAACTTAGGCTTTTCTGACGATCAGGAATTAGATTGTAAGCGGAAAGATCCAGCGATTTATCTATTTTTTAGCAGTAAACAGTTTTTTTGTTCAAAAGTTTGTGTTTTTTTGTTAAAATAAAGTAAGGACAGCGAGTGTTCTCTGTTTGAAGTTATTTTTTTGCTAGAGTTGTAACATTGTAAATCACAACATAGCGAAAGCTCAGGTTATTAAGAAAATGCCGAAACGAGTGCCTGTTTGCCGTTACTGGCATGCTGCCCAATCGTCACCAAAAGCGGTGGTGCTAATTTTGTCACGACTGTTTTTTTACACCACTTGTGAAGCAAAATCCTTTGCGAACATCTTCATCCATGATAGGTTAGAAATAGGCCGAATGGTTTTTTCACAAAGTACGTACATAGAAAGATCACTTGCGATGACTAAAAGCAGCGACTTCATTGCTCGCAAAATGATCGATGCTCATCACACATACCTTTTCCCTCAGCCAGTCAATCTGCGTTTGCTTTTCTTATTGGTTATATTCCCTTCAATCAGCAATTGCCTGAACCGATTAAAAATCAAAAAATGACTGTGCAAGGTATCTGTATCGCTTTATCCCTTCAGAAACGTGGAAACCCTCGGCAAGAAGTTTACAATTAAAAGGAGGAATTTGATGGAAAAATTTTACCAGCAAAAGACTGAAGAGACCTTGAAACATTTTGAAAGTGACCGCAAGCAAGGCCTAAGCGGGAAAGAAGCCGACAAACGCTTAGAAAAATACGGAGAAAACACGATCCAGCAACAAGAATCCCTTTCTGTATGGGAATTGCTGTGGCATAACTTGAACAACTTGATTGTTTATCTCTTGCTAGCAGCTGCGTTACTCTCTTTTGCGATGGGGGAAACGGTTGAAGGAATTGCAGTACTGATTGCCGTGGTGATTGCTGTAATGACCGGTTTCATTACAGAATTACGAGCACAAAAATCAATTGATTCACTTCAAAGCATGATTTACACTACCGCAAAAGTGATTCGTGATGGAGAAGTAATGGAGATCGAGTCGGCAAAGATCGTTCCAGGCGATATTCTCGTTTTGGAAGAAGGGGATGCTATTGCCGCAGATGCCCGCTTACTTGAAACGAGCAACTTTGCCTGCATCGAATCAGCGCTGACCGGTGAGTCAGAAGCTGTTGAAAAAGATGCACGAGAAACTTATGAAGAAGATGTTCCATTAGGCGATCGCCGCAATGTCGTTTTCGCAGGAACTGCGGCAACTCGGGGAAATGCCTATGCAGTAGTGACAGAAACCGGCATGAAGACCGAGGTCGGAAAAATCAGTGACATGCTGACGGGGGATAAAAAGCGTCAAACGCCATTAGATATCGAATTGGACAAGCTTGGAAAAGCAATCATTATTGCAGCGCTCTTTGCTGCGGTGGCAGTTTTGGTCGCAGGTATTTTGACGAATCAGCCATTTGTCGAAATGATCCATATTTCGATTATTTTAGCGGTCGCAGCCATTCCTGAAGCAATGCCAGCCGTTTCGACAATCACATTGTCTCGAGGCATGCGGACGATGGCCGAGCACAAAGCACTCGTCAAATCGTTATCTGCCGTCGAGACTCTTGGCGCCACCAGTATCATTGCCAGTGATAAAACGGGGACGCTGACAGAAAACCAAATGACGGTTGCCGAGATCATTTTAGGTTCTGGGGAAATGTTCAAAGTGACAGGAAATGGGTATGAACCCAACGGAAAATTCTATAAGGCAGACTCGGATGATAATTCCGAGATCGACGCAACCAATCATGATGCACTGCAAGGGATGGTTGCAAATGGTGCTTTATGTACCACCGCCACTTTACGTGAAAACAAAGGGCAATACGAGATCCTCGGTGATCCAACGGATGGGGCGTTTGTCGTTTTAGGTCAAAAGATCGGCATCGATCGGCAAAAAGAGCAGGACAGCGGGCTGAAGAAAATCGCAGAAATGCCCTTTGATTCCGACAACAAATACATGGTGACCGTGTATGAAGGAGAGCAACGGACATTGATCATCAAAGGGGCACCAGATGTCTTAATTGATTTAGCTGATGCTGATGCCACAGAAAAAGAACAACTTCATGAATACAATGACACGTTAGCCAGTCATGGGCAGCGGGTGATCGCTGTCGGTTGCATCAAGGATTATCAAGGTGGGACGGACGAAGCAGAACTGAAAGCAGCATTACAGGAAATCAAGATCCAAGGCTTTGCGGGCATCGTCGATCCGCCCCGTACAGATGTCAAAGAGGCAGTGAAGGTCGCCCAAGAAGCGGGGATCCGAGTGAAGATGATCACGGGGGACCATCCGAAGACCGCATCAATGATCGCCAAAGAAATTGGTTTAATAGATCATGAGAAAACCATGACAGGTCGAGAGATCGATGAATTGGCAGGTCAAGAAGGCTTTAACGAAAAAATCGAAGAAGTCGCTGTCTTTGCTCGAGTCTCTCCAAAAAATAAATTACAACTTGTGGAAGCCTTGCGTGAAGAAGGCGATATCGTTTCAATGACCGGCGATGGCGTTAACGATGCGCCGGCACTCAACGGCGCCGATATCGGGATCGCCATGGGGATTCGTGGGACAGAAGTAGCCAAAGAATCTTCCGATATGATTTTAACGGATGACCGTTTTGGAACAATCGTCGATGCCATCAAAGAAGGACGCATCATTTTTGACAACATCAAAAAATATGTTTCTTTCTTGTTCTCATGTAATATGGTTGAGATCGTGACGATCTTTTTAAGTGTCATCTTCTTGATGCCAATGCCGATCCAACCGTTGCATATCCTTTTCTTGAATCTAGTCATCGATATTGCGCCAGCAATGGCGTTAGCCTTTGAACCAGCAGAAGACGATATCATGAAACGTCAGCCACGGTCGAAAGCTGATGGCCTCGTCAACAAACGCTTCTTAGGACGCATCATTTTAAGTGGTGTTGTGATTGGTTTGGTGGCGTTTGGCTTCTTCAATTTCTTGATGTTGACGGATCACGAGTTGCTTTATGCACAAACAGCGACCTTTACCTTTATGGCAGTAGCACAATTGATGCATATTTTCAACGTTCGTAAGAGCAGCGGTTTTGGCTTAGACAAAACTCTCTTGAAAAACAAACCGTTGATGGGGGCATTGCTCCTTTCCGTAGGTTTGCAGCTTTCAGCAGTCTATGTACCGTTTATGAATGAGCTATTAGACACGATGCCAATTCAAGCCGGCACGTGGGGGATCATCTTCGCTGCTGCAGCGATCTCTACACTGATTGTGATGGGCTTGAAGAAACTCTTCCAATTAAAATAAAATAAATTATCCAGTATTTTCTCAATACCGGAGTAACGAAGACCCGCAGCCTAATGGCGCAACTTCGCCAAAGGATTCTTGATTCGATCCTTGATGAAGTTCGCCTAGCTGCGGGTCTTTTTTGCTTACTCTTTACAAGCAAAAGAAAATGATTTATACTTGACTAGTCAACAGTTGACAAGTCAATGATGGAAGGAGCGGTTTATGCAATGAATTTACGTGAGCTAAGCGGATTGCTGTATCGGATGAAAATCGTGAATCAAGAATTAACGGCGATCTTTGAAAAAGAGACTGGCTTTAGTCTGACCCGTTATCAGTTGCTGCAGTTTTTGAATGAGCAAGGACGCTGTACCCAAAATCAAGTACAGAATGAATTGAAGATCGATAGTGCAGCGGTCACCCGGCATTTGAAGATTCTCGAAGAAAAACAATTTGTGACACGGGAACGAAACAAAGACAATAACCGCGAGATTTTTGTTTCTTTGACACCGAAAGCACAAGCCGATTTGGCTAGTTGTGCTTCAAAGCATGCCAGCTCTGAGGAGTCGTTAGGCATCAATTTGACCGAAGAAGAAGAAGCACAGCTTCTAACATTACTTATGAAATTAGTTCCATGAAAGAAGGCAAACCCATGACAGAATACAGCAATAACAATTTTTCAGAGATTACCTTTGGCCGAAAATCGGTCCGTGTCTATGATGAAACCTACAAAATCCCCCATGAAGAAATGTTGACCATGATCCAAGAGTCAACGACAGCACCTTCCTCAGTCAATATGCAGCCTTGGCGCTTTGTCGTTGTGGAAAGCGATGAGCAAAAAGCAAAATTGAAACCGTTGATTCGTTTCAACGTCCGACAAAATGATACCTCTTCTGCAATGGTCTTGATTTTTGGCGATATGCTTTGTCATGAACTAGGAGAAGAAATTTATAACAAAGCAGTAGCAGAAGGCAAAATGCCAGCGGAAGTACGTGACCAACAATTAGCAGCGATCATTCCTCATTACGAAAATCTTACAAAAGAACAAATGAATGATGTGGTGAAGATCGACGCTAGTTTAGCAGCGATGCAATTTATGCTAGTTGCGCGGGCGCATGGCTATGAAACCAACCCAATCGGCGGCTTTGAAGCAGATCAATTAGCAGAAGCTTTTGGCTTAGACAAAGAACGTTATGTTCCTGTCATGATCCTTTCAGTCGGAAAAGCCAAAGAATTAGGCTATGAATCCGTTCGGTTAGACGCAGAACAAATTACGACATTTCTATAAGAGGAGGGAAAACGATGGAAATCATCAATGCAACGTTTTACATCAAAGAAGAAAAGCGGGCAGATTTTTTAGCCGCTGTTACCCCATTAATAGCATCGGCAAGAACTGAGGATGGCTGCCACGGCTATCATCTCTATGAATCATTGGAAGAGGACAATCGGTTTGTCATGGTCGAAAAATGGGCGAATCAAGAAGCGATCACCGTCCACAATCAAAACCCGCTGCTGCAACAATTATTCCAGCAAATGCCTGGCTTCGCAGCCAAACCGAGCGAGATCATTGTCGCTCAACAAGGAGAATAAAGATGACGATTTTATCGACGATTTTAATTGTACTGGTTGCCTTAGAGTTTTTCTATATTCTCTATTTAGAAACATTTGCCACTACGTCCAAAGCAACGGCGCGGGTCTTCAACGTGACGAAAGCAGAACTTGAACGACCGATCGTTGTGACCTTGTTCAAAAACCAAGGGGTTTACAATGGACTCATTGGTTTGGGGTTACTGTATAGTATTACCTTTGCTTCAGCACCATTGGAAATCAGTCGCTTGTTGCTGATCTACATTATCTTAGTAGCTGCATATGGCAGTGTGACTAGCGACAAGAAAATTATTTTGACCCAAGGCGGTCTAGCGATCCTTGCCTTGCTGTCCACCTTTTTTTAACCAATAAAAGAAGAAGCCCCCTAATCTAAGAAAGCCTTTCTATACAATAGAAGCTTTCTTAAATCGGGGGCTTTTAATGTTTGGGCAAAGAGTACTCAGAACGTGAAAAAAATGATAGGATAAGAGAAGGGACTAACGATTTTCTGGACGTAAACTGGTTGCCGCAAATAAGGCTTTTACTAGAATGGGTGTTAAGATCGCAGCTGTGATCACCTCAGAGATTCCATTCGTTATAGCAATTCCACCGAGGGTCACGAATAAAGCCGAAGCATCGACACCATAGGTATTGGCAACTAAGCCAGTATATAAGGTTCCCATTAGGGTTAAGACCAAAACTGTATTGGTGATGGTCCCAAAGATTGCTGCAACAATCGAAGCAGCGACGACTTTTTTGGTCTTTTTGTAAATGATCGTAAACAAGAGACCAGCCACTAAGCCAACCAACACACGGGGAACCACCGAGATGATTGGGTTGGTGAAAACGGCAATGTCCAAGGGCGTTGTCGGAGAAGTAAACGCACGGATCATGGTAAAAACACCCCAGACTAAGCCGATGAACATCCCGTCTTTTGTCCCTAAAACGATGGCAGCGACGATCACCGTGATATGGATGATCGTTAAACTAGTGATACCGATCGGAATAAATCCAAGGAAAGGTACCATCGTCTGTAAAATAATAATAGCAGTCAAAATGGCACGAATGACAAGGCGATAGGTTTTGCTTTTTGTATTCATTGTAAAAACTCCTTTTTTTATAATGACACTCGTGTCATTTTTAAGTTAGGTTGATTATACAACAAAATGACACGAGTGTCATTAATAATGTGATGAAAGGAGCCAAAAAAATGGCGAAGAAGCAGCAGAGCGAATTGACTACAGCGGAAAAGAAAAAACAACAAAAGCGTGATTTGATTCTTGAAAGTGCCAAAGTCGTCTTTAGTAAGAAAGGTTTGATTGATGCGACAATGAAGGACATTATCGAAGAGTGCGGCATTAGTCGCGGCGGCATTTATTTGTACTTTCGTTCGGTGGATGAGATTTTTTTGGCAGTGTTAGAGCAGCGTTCCAAACGAAAATTTGATGATGTACGAGAGATGATCATGGAGCAAGTACCCTTTGAAACGATTTTAAACAAATATTTTTCCGACCATCGCAAGCGTCTACTCCACAGCATTTCTGACGGTATGCTGCGAGCCGTCTACGAGTATTACTATACGCATAAAACCGAAGCCTCCAGTTCACTGCAGCAAGCTCAACTCGCTGAGACGAAACGGACGATCCATGAGATTTTTCAAGTGGGCGTTCAGCAAGGTGTATTAAAAGATGAAAACTTGGCAGTGATTGCAGAAAACTATATGTTCGTGATTGAAGGATTAGGGATTTTGGCTCTGACCGGTCACATCACAGAACAGACCATTGATGACCAAATCGCCGTAATGAGACAACTACTCCCTTATCGTGAATAACACAGACAAAAAAACTCGCTCTTTTCTAGAAAACACTAGGAAGGAGCTTTTTTCGTCTGTTTATAACTTTGTGAATCAAGCATATTTTGCAGAAAATTAATGTAATAAAAGTGAAATCTACAACATTATTTATTTTTTCTTAAGAAAAAGGACTTTTTCTATGAAGTTTTCTTGAACAGTTGATACATAGGGATTCACTCGGCGTGTCGGTGGGATAGGAGTGGGGAACATGTAATAAAAAAACAGAGCTTATTTATGTAACTAAAATGTAAATCGCTTACGGATTGGGTTTGTTGCTGAACTATGGTAAAATGAAAATGGTCAAATAAATGAAAAAAAAGTTTTAAAATTGAATTTGGAGGATCAGATGAAGAAGAAAATCTTTGCAACAGTGTGTATGTGCGGCATTGTATTGTCATCATTCGGCGGACCTGTGACCGTTTTTGCTACGAATCACGATCAATTGATCGAACAAAAAAATAACGAAATTGATCAGTTGAGACAGCAACGTCAAAGCGTACAAGGGGAAATTGACGGATTGTCTGCAGAAATTGATTCGTTAAATCAAGAAGCAGCAATCATTTTAGCGCAGCAAAGTGATTTGTTGCAAGCGATCGAAGGATTGGATCAGGAAATCAGTCAGTTAGAAGAGCGCATTGCCAAACGCTCAGAAAACATTGAAAAGCAAGCCAGAGAAACACAAGTTAATGGAAAAGGCGACCATTTTCTAACAGCGGTACTAGAGGCGGACTCTGTCAGTGATCTAGTCGGTCGTTTGCATGCGATGACGACGATCATTCGAGCGAATAATGAAGTGATCGAACAGCAAAAAGCCGACCAACAAGCTGTTGAACAAAAGCGTGCGGAATCACAAGAAAAAGTGGCAGAATTGCAAGCAGCACAGAGCCATCTGGAAGCACAAAAAGGTGTTTTGGAAGCAAGCCAAGCAGAATTAAATGTCTTAGTTAGTAATTTAGCCTACGAAGAAGCAACGAAAGAAGAAGAAAAAGAACAGCTGCGTGCGGAAAAAGAAGCCTATGAAGCGGAGCAAGCAAGAATTCGTGAAGAAGCTGCCCGAGTAGCTGCTTTACAAGCCCAAGCGGAACAAGCGGCGCAACAGCAGGCAGAACAAGCTGCAGCGGAAGAAGCAGCCTTGAATGAAGCAGCTGTTCAAGTAGAGAGCACAGAACCTGACGCAGAAACAGAGAGCCCAGCGCCAGTGGAAGAGCCAGAAGCACCAGCAGAAACGCAACCAGAGGATACACAAGAATCTGAACCGGTTGAAACAACAGAGGTTCCAGAGGAAACACCAGTAGATACACCAGAAATTCAAGAGCCAGAAACACCAGTGACACCTGCAGCACCGGAGACACCAGCGGACAGCGCACCTGCAGTTCCTGCACCGACGCCCGTTACACCAACACCGGTGCCAACGCCTGCTCCGTCACCTGCACCGATCGTGACGCCGCCAGCACCTTCTGCACCAGCATCAACAAATGGTGCTGCAATCGTGGCAGAAGCTTATAAGCATATCGGAAAACCCTATGTGTGGGGTGCCAAAGGACCGGACAGCTTTGACTGTTCTGGGTTTACTCGCTATGTCTTTTTACAAGTAACAGGGAGAGATATTGGTGGATGGACGGTGCCACAAGAAACAGCCGGTACAGTGATTTCCGTTAGCCAAGCACAACCAGGAGATCTTTTATTCTGGGGTTCATCAGGTAGCACCTATCATGTAGCCATTGCTTTAGGTGGCGGACAATACATTCATGCACCACGCCCAGGACAAAATGTTTCTGTTGGCAGCACCGCTCATTTTACACCTAGCTTTGCAGTAAGAATGTAAGAAGTAGCTAGCTGTAGTTTTAAGGAGAGACAAATGGAAGAAAGAAAACAACTTCGTTATCGTGCGAAGAAACAAAAAAGAGGGCTTCTTTACCGTAAAAGTGCGGCGGCAACCGCTGCACTTGTTAGTACGGTGAATATTTTGCCGATGAATGTTTTAGCAGATACACTCGAGTCAGCAGAAGCCCAAAATGGTGTTCAAGTAGTTGAAACAGCAGAGTCAACCCAAGACACATCGACGCATGATTCAGTGAGCATTGTAGAAGATCAAGAAGTGAACGAGGGATCACCAGCAACTCAAGATAGTACCGATCCATCAGAAGCTGAAAGTGCGGATGGAGTAGACATCCAAGAGGTACCCGAAAATGCACCAGCAGATGATGCTTCTGAACAGAATAAAGCAGAAACCGATAGTGATATTCCTGTTCTGTCAGAAGAAGAGCGGATCGCCATTGAAACGAAGGTCATGCCCAACTACAACAATCCAATGGCACGTTCCAACAATCAGCAAGCATTTATTCAGCAAGTAGGACCAATGGCACAAGAAGTTGCCGGGGCAAATGACCTCTACGCTTCGGTCATGATTGCCCAAGCGATCTTAGAATCGGGTTGGGGGCAATCCACGCTGACCACTCTTGCAAATAATATGTTTGGTATCAAGGGATCTTACAATGGACAATTTGTAGAGATGCAAACCATGGAAGATGACGGGAATGGCAATCTCTATCCGATTATTGCTAGGTTTCGTAAATACCCCTCATTAAAAGAATCTTTTCAAGACAATGCACACGTTTTGAGAACTACCTCATTTTCGCCGGGTGTTTTCTTCTACCATGGGGCATGGAAGTCTAATACAAATTCTTATCGTGACGCGACTCAATGGCTGCAAGGACGTTATGCCACCGATACTTCTTATGCAAGTAAGCTAAACAACTTGATTGAAACGCACAATTTGACCCAGTACGATACATCAAGTGGTGGCGGTTCAAATGATAACAACAATAACAATTCTGAGCAGGCGATCAATAAGCAATTCAGAACAAATGCAGCACTCAATATCCGTTCGGATGCTTCCACTAGCGCCTCGATCGTTGGTTCATTGGCTGCCAATGCAACATTTGAAGCAGTAGCGCAAAAAACTGGTACCAGTGTGAACGGCAATACGACGTGGTATCGAATTCAAGGACGTGGCTGGGTAAGTGCTGCTCACGTGACGGAGATCTCATCGAATACGGGTGGGAATGATAACAACAATAATAATGGTAACAACAATAACAACAATGCCGAACAAAGCATCAACAAAGAGTTCCGC
This sequence comes from Enterococcus sp. AZ149, assembly GCF_051714285.1. NCBI lineage: Bacteria > Bacillati > Bacillota > Bacilli > Lactobacillales > Enterococcaceae > Enterococcus > Enterococcus sp. AZ149. Next base: position 2,256,717 of record NZ_JBIORO010000001.1, on the reverse strand, counting down.
ACAACTGCTGCCTTGAACATCCGTTCAGATGCATCGACTAGCGCTTCTGTTGTTGGCTCCTTGGCAAGTAATGCGACATTTCGAGCAGTGGCTCAAAAGACGGGAACGAGTGTCAACGGAAACAATGTGTGGTATCGAATTCAAGGACGCGGCTGGGTGAGTGCTACGTACGTGACAGAAGTGAACGCTGGAAGTAATAGCTCTGAGCAAAGCATCAACAAAGAGTTTCGTACAACCGCAACATTGAATATTCGCTCTGATGCGTCTACCAGTGCCAGAATTGTTGGTTCTTTGTTAAACAACTCCTCTTTTCGCGCGGTTGCGCAAAAGACCGGAACCAGTGTGAATGGCAACAACGTCTGGTATCGAATTGAAGGGCGTGGCTGGGTAAGTGCAGCGTATGTTCAAGAAACGAACACTTCCTCATCAAACAGCACCACCTATACCGTACGTTCGGGAGACACTCTATGGGGCATTTCGCAACGCTACAGTGTGACTGTGAATCAGTTGATGCAGTGGAATAATCTTTCTGGCTCATTGATTCTTGTAGGACAGCGTCTTGTAGTCCGTAGATAAAGTAGATAAAATGAAAAAACATCTGGAACCATTTTTGCGGCTATTTGCCAAAATGGTTCCAGATGTTTTGTTTATTCTTCTTTGAAGCTGTTCATGATCGCTGTTAGCTCGTCTTTTGAAGAGTCGTATAAGCTTTCTAACGTCCAACCATACAACTGAACATAATTATTGTCGGTTTCAAGTACATAATAAATATAGTGGATATTTAGCCCTTCAACTGTCGCTGGGAAATCAACGAAATAGGCCTTCGTGTCAGGAATTGGTAAAAAGGTGGCGGTCGTATCGAAGCTTGTTGCCAAATTTTCTTGAACCAATCCGAGATATGTTTCTAAATCGGCAAAATCTTGTTTCGATTCAACGACTGCAGCTAAGTATTTCGTTTCTAACGCATCTGACAACATGAAATCATTGTCAGGATTCAATGAAGTGAAATCGGGTACCTCTTGCCAATTACTAGGCAAATCGATGGTATAGTTTGTTCCACTCACGCCTGTGATGGTTTGTTCCGAACTCGGTAAAGCCGCTTCGCTGGAAGAGCCCGTCGATTCTTGCGCGACTTCTGTTGACGAAGTCATAGATAAGCTTGTAGCGCTTGCATTTTCCGTGCTTTCTGAAGCTGGTTTCTCCTCTTTTGGCGTACAGCCAGCAAAAAGAAGTGTGAACCCCAATAAACTAAAAACAACACTTTTTCTCATTATTCTCACGTTCCCCTTTGTTTTCTATTTTCAAATAACCAACATTATTTAGTTAATCGTATAATAGGAAAGGAAATAACGCAATAAAATATTCTCAGTTACTGCATGAAAAGAAAAAAATAAAGGATTGTTAAATAATAAATTTAAAAAAATGTAGCCGAAATAACTGACTGTTACCGCTTATTTTCACTTTTTTCTTAGATTGATGCAAAAGTTGATTATAAATACGGGGCGACTTTTGCTATGCTTTAGAAAAGAAAGGAAGCATTAAAAGAATAGTGAAGTTAAAAATTGTGTCGGTTATATCTATAAAATAATAGTGTGTTTTTTATTTATCTATTTGTTTTGAATAATTGTCAGAATTTTGTTGCGAAATACTATGGCTTCTTTCGATACAAAAAGTAGGGCGACATCAGCGACAGCCGGATAGAGAAAGATAGCTCAAAGCGGCGAGGAATAGAAGAAACATAAGATCTACGTTTAAAATAATGGAACTAGGGGGAAGGAAATTGTTTTATCAATCAGTAAATGAGTATCTAGTAAAAATGAGAGAAGGATTATCTGCTGAAACCATTAAAGGTGAAATGCCATCAGTCTATGCGTACTGGTTAGCACAGGAAGCAGAATTGAAAAAAATATTGAAAAATAAAGACATGGCTTTTTGGATGGATATCCAAAGAGTTCTCTTGATCGATGCAAAATTAGTATTACTTCGCAGTTATATCAATGACTACGATTTTCACGGATTTTCCGAAGATGAGATCATTGCAAATGTGGAACAAGATCATTTTACCTTTAACAAAGAACTATGTGGCTATAGTTTGAAAGAACAAGTGCACCCATCAATTATTTTTGGTGATCAATAAGCAACGAAAAAAGAACGTTCAAACAGGGAATAAGCTACTGCACTGATTCAAAATAAGACTGATTGATTTGTGGTATGATTGTGATGACAAGTACGATTGCACAGATCATTGTGACAGTTTGAAAAGGAGCGGATAGGTATGGTTCAATTTGAACGGATCATTTTATTATTTTTCTTGTACTCATTTATCGGTTGGCTTTGGGAAACCATTTATTGCTCACTAAAAGCCAAGCACTTTGTTTATCGGGGCTTCCTTGTTGGTCCCATCACACCCATCTACGGCTTTGGGATTCTTGGCGTTGTCTATTTATTGCGGCCATTGCATGAGCAAGTGATTCCACTGTTCTTTGCGGCAGCGTTGTTGGTTACCGTGCTTGAATATGTGACAAGTTATTTACTTGAGCGTTTTTTTCATGCCTCATGGTGGGATTATAAAGAAGTCCCATTAAATATCAATGGACGGGTGGCATTGCCGATTTCTCTTTTTTGGGGCGTGTGCTGTGTGCTCATTGTTCGATTTGTTCATCCGCAAATGCTGGAGATTGTTCAAACATTGAGTGCTCGCGTAGGATTCTTATTGCCAGTTTTCTTATTAATGGTTCTCTCTTTTGATATGGGCTATACCCTAGCTAACTTGGTTGCCTTTCAGAAAGCGGTGCAACAGGTCAATCAAGCCTTTGAACAGCACAAAAAAGAATTGGCTGAAAATATTGAGCAATATAAAAACGATTGGCAAGGGCGCTTCGCAGCGTTTCCAGAAGAATGGCGCGTATTAAAACAGAATCTACCGAGATTGAATTTCCATCAAAGAAGACTCTTAAAAAACTTTCAAAAGTTAGAAATCAATCAGATAAAAAGCAGTCAGGAATTGTCTCGATTTATTGAAGCGATCCGTAAGAAAAAATAGGTTTGTTACGGTAAGATTACAAAAAATAAACCCTTATCAATGCTGATTCTTCCCACTTCTGACTGATTTCAGTTGAAAAAGACGATTAAAACACCCACTATTACGATAATTTGTAACAAATTGTAAAGGTCCTGCAATAAAATTCTTCTTAAGAATTTGTATAATAGGATATGTTGGAAAACATAGTGAGAAGTGAGGGAATTTTTTGAAGGCAAAGAAACTACGAACAATCGTTGTCGCTGTCTTTGCGGCAGGAATCGTTTCTCCAATCTTTGCGCAGGCTGAGTCACTTGAATCATTGCAAGAGCAAGAAAGTGCCGTCATGCAGCAAAGTCAGGAAATCAGTACGGAAGTACAGATTGCATTGACTGATGTGAATGCGAAATACAGTGAGGTAGAAGAGCTAAAATCTCAAATCGCTGAAAATGAAGAATCATTAGCAACAACCAAAGCAGAAATCAAAACTGCACAAGAAACAATTGAAAAGCGTGAAGCAGTCGTTGCGGAACGTATGAAAGACATCCAAGTCAATGGCGGGGCTACCAGAGACTGGACGGTACTGTTAGAATCATCAAACATCCAAGATTTTATCAATCGTGCCTATGCGATGACGATGTTACAAAACTTGGAAAAAGAAAAGATCGATTCATTAACAACTGAAAAAGAAAAGCTAGAAGCTTTAGAAGAAAAAGCACAGTCAACACAGCAATCATTGAAAGAAAATCAAACCGCATTAGAATCAGAAGCCAAAACACTGGATTCAAAAATTGCGAATCTACAAGCCCAATTGAAAGAAAACGAATCAACCTTGGCACAAATCGCTTCAAGCAAAGAAGCTGAAACAGCTCGCTTAGCTGCTGAAAAAGCAGCAGAAGAACGAGCAGCCAAAGAAGCGGCAGAACAAGCAGCGAAAGAAAAAGCAGAAAAAGAAGCCGCCCAAGCTGCCGAACGTTCAAGCGCTTCTGAATCACAATCGGCTGCTTCATCGAGCAGCAATACGACTGAAAGCAGCACCTCATCATCGAGCAGCTCTTCAAGCAGTAACAATAGCTCAAATAGCAGCTCAAGCAATACCAACAACAACAATAACAATAGCAACAACAGCAATACAAGCAGTGGTCGGACATTGATGATGGAATCAACTGCCTACTCTTATAAAGAAGCTGGCTCCAGTTTCTTTACAGCAAGCGGTACAGACTTACGTAAAAATCCAATGGCAGTTGCCGTGGATCCAAGCGTGATTCCGTTAGGCACCTTAGTCAATGTTGAAGGCTATGGCGTAGCACTAGCGCTTGATACTGGTGGCGCGATCAAAGGAAATATCATTGATGTTCACTTTGATAACGTAGCACAATGTATCCAATGGGGACGTCGTCAAGTAAAAGTAACGATTCTCGATTAATCAATCAACTAGCAAGAAGCAGCTCACTGAATGAAGTGGCTGCTTCTTTTTTTGCTTTTAATAGAATAAGGCATAAGTAGAGAGCGTATCGCTGTGTCAGTGCCGACCCGAACGATACGCTCTATTTTGATTTAAATTGCTCACAAGTCCTTACAATCGTTCTCTCAGTTATTTATTTTGTGGTGATCTAATCATACTAGAGAACGATATGTTTTTTAATACCTAAAATGAAAATGGGGCTGAAGAATCAGTTATGATTCCTCAGTCCCATAAATTAAAGAGCCAAGATTTTCATTTATCAAGGATTGAAGTTGGCATTCAGTTTTTCTTCTAAAGTTTCCCAGTCGTGCTCATCGGGAAAAGTTTTGAATAGCAAATAATCAATGTCTTGGGCATATTCGGTAATGTATTCCGTATAGTTGGTGACGATCAAGTCAATTTGATTTTTTTCCAAATAGCCTGCCGACAATTCATTGGAGTCTGGAAAATAAAATGTCCGAGAGCTGCGCAAATAACGAACAGATTTGCATTTTAATAATTGGCATAAATAAAAGGGGCCTTCAAACAAAAAAGCGATATTCTTCTTTGCTTGCCAGTACAAAGATTTAATAGAGGTAACGTACATCGTAAGACTCGTTCCTAAGTGTTCCAGTGTGATACTGTCCCAAATTTCTCTGGCTAATGGTTGCGTCAACAGATAGTTTTTAAATAGATGGTAATCATCCATATACGCCTCTTCGACAAAATGAACGGTATCCGAAATCATATGGTTTAATAAGGGGGATAATAATTGCTTGATTTTTGCTACCGTAAAAAAGGATTCTACTAAGAGCCGGTCACGAGCGCTATCTTGAGTATCTGGCAAACAATCCTTGACAAAGGCTGCAGCAAGCTGCTTAATTTCAGGCCAATGATTATACTCTTTACAAAAGGTTTGTTCGATCGCCAAGTTGCTGATCGAACGACGGGTTTTCACCAATAAGAACAAATAAAGGACTTCCTCATAGGGAAGTTCTTTTTGGTATTGTTCACTCATTGTCTCGTTGATTTCAGAAAATAGCCAAAAATCATTATATTGCTCAAATATTTTTTTTATTTGCTTAGGCAACTCGATACCTTGACCCGCACAATGGCGCTCAAAGGTGATATACAAGTAATAATTGAATTCACCAAACGAACAAGCATGCTGGTCAAGTTGATAACATCTAGAAAAAGCGCTAGCAGTGATATTTTGGATGGCGATCGGCGGAAAAATCGTATGGGCAGTAATTTCCGATTCGTAATAGAAATCATGGAAAAACTTGCGAATATTGATCTCCTCACCAATAAAGCAAATAGGATTGGTTTGGATCTCCAAACGATAGAAAGAAAAAATCGGTTGCACTTTCCGCAAATAGCGAAGAACAGTGCTTTCTGATATATGGTATTTCTCAGCCCATTCAGATGAGCTATAAAGATCATTGTGGAAAATACTTTCGATGATATGGAACAGAATCTCATTGGCAATCAGTGCACGTTTTTTCGTTAAATAAACAGCGGAATGTTTGATCGAAAAAATATAGCCCTTGTGAGAAGAGTCGATCGATAAACAATCGCCAAAGTACTCTTTTAGATCCGTCACATCCGTAACGATCGTTCGCGTGGTACTTCCTGAAATTTTTGCCAAACCTTGAGTCGAACATTGATAATTTTTCTCGAATGCCCTCAAAATTTTCAGCCATCGAATCGTTGCAGTATTAGTAATAAAATTTATTTGAAAATTTCTCAAGACGTGGCTCCTTTCATGAACAAAATCGCAAATCTTACTTATTCATCTTAAAGAAGATAGGGAAGAAAAAACAAATCACGTATTTCATCGATTGGTGAAATCTATACCTGAGTCTATGCGAGATTTTTTGCATTTTCTATAAATCAACTGACGATCGGCATATATATAGGTAGAAACACGTTTTTTCCAGCATGTCGAAGAAGATTGATGGAAATTGAATAGCCAGAGAGGGGACGAGGCGATAAGTTTTTAGTGGTGGAATAAAAATTAAATGATTATTGTTTTTCGGGGGGGCGATTGAATATTAAGGGGAACAGAATTGAAGAAAAAAGTCACTTTGCGAAAGACAACTTATAATTTTAACAGGAACGATTGACGTAAATAAATAGCAGCCGCAAAGGAAACCCTAAGTGCGCCAAGAAAAGAATTCAGCTTTGCCAAATTAATTTATAATAACAAGAAAAGTGTATAAAAATACTTTCTGAATTTCTTATCTTTTCTATTTATAATGAAAAGATGTTGAGAAAGTGAACGAATATAATCTCTTAAGGTTATTTTTCTATAATGTGACAACCTTCAAAGGTGATGAGAACAACGATTATAACTGAATTATTCATTATTTAAAATGAGGGTTTAAAAAAGCTGTCAAGTAAAGTAGACGTTATTTATGGTTTTTTAAAATAACTGATGTTTGGCATTATATAAGTCTTTTATTGACGAAAAATATACCTTAATAAATAAAAAACGGGAATTTCCTTTATTTAATGATACATTTCTCTTATAATAAACTAGAATTGCCTTTATTATGTGAGAGGAAGGCAGAATGCTTAAACAAGCACAATTGAAGTAGGGAGTGTGTTCATGGGAAAGCCGTTAATAAAGACTTTGACTGTTTTAGCCGTTGGTATTGGCGCCGTTGCAATTTGTTTTATTGGTTACCGACAAAATAACCAAAGGCAATATCAGCAACGAGTCGAATATGCACAGACAGCGATTGCCAGCGAAAAAGATCGCATCAATGAGTTGTCAAATGAAATTGCTGAATTTTACAGCAACGAAGATCAAACGTTTTTGCGAAAAGATCTTAAAGAAGAAGACGTTCTTAAAACAGTCGCAAAACTTTCTGCAGTGAAAGTATCTGCAGACGATTATGGGATCGATGATGATGCACTGCCAAGTGAGTCAGTGGAGATCCAACAAGAAAAAACCGCCCTTGATGATCAGCTAAAAGACATCGAGGCAAAATTAAAAGTACAAGCGGATACGGAAGCCTTATTTACTGAAGGTGTTTCAAATTGGCAAAGTGCTGAAAATGATGTCACCATTAGAGCTGATCTAAAAGAAACGGATGTCGGGAATGTCCGTGAAAATCTGAGCTTTTTTGAGGATAGTAAATGGAAAGAGTTAGTTGTTTCCTATTTAGAATATGCGGATACTCAATTGGACCGCATTGCAAAATTACAAGAAACTTTTGATGAAATGCTTGATGGGGATGAGGTGACAAGTGAAGTCACCTTAGAAAAATACCTGAGTGCAGTCGACAGTATCAGCAAAGTTCGCAACGAAGAATTGAAAGAGAAATTCACCGAATTAGCAGATAAAGTCGCTACCCAAATGGGGTACACAGGATACAGCACGTATACACCCCCCGCTTCAACGGAAAGTTATTCAGAGGATACATCCGCAGGAGATGGCACCTGGACAGACCAAAGTTCAGACACTGTTTACTAATTTAAAGATGTATCGAAGAAAATAGAGATAACTGGAGGAAAGCAAATGTCAAAAGGAAAAAAAATCTTTTTAATCATCTTTTCAATCGTTGCAGTGTTAGTCATCGGAATGATCGGTGTCGCTGCAAAATTATATTTTGATGTATCAAACTCAATTCAAGAAACCTATCAATCAGTCGAACGTGATCGAGAAGATCGTCTACGTGAAAATGATGTCGACCTATCCCAAAAAGATTCCTTCTCGGTTTTACTGATGGGGATCGATACCGGTGATTTAGGAAGAGTCGAACAAGGACGTTCTGATACCATGATGGTGGCGACCATCAGCCCGCAAGACAATCAGACGACGGTGGTGAGTATTGGAAGAGATTCCTATGTTGATATCGTTGGACATGGGACGACAGATAAAATTAATCATGCCTATGCTTTTGGTGGACCAGCGATGGCAATGAATACCGTAGAAAAATTCTTGGATATTCCGATCGATCATTATGTATCAATCAATATGGCTGGTTTGAAAGAATTAGTCGATGCGGTTGGCGGCATTGAAGTTGATAATGAAATCACCTTTTCGCAAGATGGCTTTGATTTTGCTATCGGACGTACATCACTAAATGGCGAACAAGCCCTTGCCTATTCAAGAATGCGTTATGAAGATCCAAACGGCGATTATGGACGTCAAGAACGCCAACGTAAAATCGTTGAAGGGATCGTTAAGAAAGTCTTGAGTCTTGATGGAATCACCCAATATCAAACGATCTTAAATGCCGTTGAGCAAAACATGAAGACAGATATGAGTTTCGATGACATGCGAACCTTAGCATTTAACTATCGCAGTGCCTTTCAAACGATCAAACAAGATCAGTTGCAAGGGGAAGGATTCATGCAAGATGGCATCTCATATCAGCGTGTGAGTGACGAAGAACTAGCAAGAGTTCAAAAAGAGTTGAAAGCTCAACTAAATCTAGAGAATGAATAGGAAAGTGGAGAAAAGATGGAAGAAACAATTAGCTTAAAAGAAATATTCGCAATTCTACGGAAACACTTAGCTGCTATTTTTATTTCAATGTTTGCTGGTTTAGCTTTAGCAGGGATATTCACCTTCTTTGTCATTACACCGAAATACAGTTCACAAGCTCAGTTGATTGTGACATTGCCTCAATCCGAAACTACCAATGCCAACGATGTGAATACAAACTTGCAAATGATCAATACGTATAAAGATATGATTGTCAGTGACTTGGTTATGACACAAGTAAAGGATCGTTTGGAGTCTGAAAATAACCTTGACTTGACTGTCGGACAATTGAAAGAATCCATTTCGATCAACCAGTCACAGAACTCACAAATGTTTTCCATTCAGGCAACTAGTACAAATGCAGTGTCAGCGCAAAATATTGCCAATACGACAGCATTGGTCTTTCAAGAAAATGCTCAAGATGTTATGAATGTTGATAAAATCTCAATCATTTCAAGTGCGGTAGCTAGTACTACACCCGTTTCACCTAACAACAAACTAAATCTAGCTATTGGTCTGGTATTAGGGATCATGGTCGGTGTCGGTTTAGCCTTCTTATTGGAGCTACTAGATCGAACTGTCAAAGATGATAAATTTGTAACCGAAACATTAGGCTTTACCGTATTGGGTACTGTACCCCAAATGTCACCAAAAGAATTGGCTGCGACCATTCAGAAAAAGCCAAGCGCACCATTTATTAAGAAACCGCAAGGCGACAAAACGGCAGAATCACGCCGTAGTCGTAGCCGGGTCTAGGAGGGAACAATGATGGCAAAAAAACAAGAACGTACTGGGACACAGACACATGCAGTAAGTTTGATCACGCTAATTGATCCTTCTTCACCAATCTCAGAGCAATATCGTACGATCCGTACAAATATTCAATTTGCGTCTTCAGCAGATAAACAAATCAAGACCATTGTTGTTACTTCTTCTGGTCCAGGTGAAGGAAAATCGACAACTTCAGCTAATTTAGCGGTTGTTTTTGCAAAATCAGGACAACGAGTATTGTTAGTTGATGCCGATATGCGAAAGCCTACTGTATACAAAACATTCAGCTTAAACAATGCGAGTGGATTGAGTACCGTATTAAGTACCTCAACGAGCGTCCTTGAAGCAGCTCAAAAAACGGTGATTGATAATTTATCTGTCTTAACTAGCGGACCAAAACCACCAAATCCATCTGAGCTACTTGGGTCAGCACGAATGAACCAAGTGATGGAAGAAGCGAAAAACCTTTACGATGTGGTTATCTTTGATATGCCACCAGTTGTAGCAGTCACCGATGCACAAATCATGGCATCGAAAGCAGATGGGACGATCTTAGTGGTTCGAGAAAATGTTGCACGTAAAGAATCCTTAACAAAAGCGAGAGATCTTTTGAATATGGTTCAAGCAAGAATCATTGGGGTGGTCTATAACGGTGCCGAACACTCGAAAGATTCAGGTTACTACTATTATTATGGAAATTAATTAATTTGAAGGAGACGAGAGAAATGATTGATTTACATTGCCACATTTTACCAGGAATTGATGATGGTGCAGAAGACATCACTGCGAGCATTGCTATGGCTGAAAAAGCGATTAGCCAAGGAATTACGCATATCCTTTGTACCCCACATCATAACAATGGAAAATACCGCAATCCGAAGTCAGAGGTCATTTCTCTCGTTACCTCTTTACAAGAAGAATTAGACGCACGGAACCTGCCCTTGACAGTTCTTGAGGGGCAAGAGGTTAGGATAACAGGAGATTTAATTGAGGATATACAGAAAAATGACATCCTTTTTACAGATCTTGATGATACGTATATCTTGATAGAATTTCCTACCATTGAAGTGCCTACGTATACAGAACAAATATTCTTCGATTTACTACAGCTGGGAAAGATTCCAGTCATTGTCCACCCCGAGCGGAATGCTCATTTTAGAAAAGACCCTAACAATCTCATCCCTTTTTTGGATATGGGCTGTTTGGCACAGTTAACTGCGCCAAGTTATGTCGGCGTATTTGGAAAAGAAATCCAAAAAACAGCAAAAACAATGGTTGAACATAATCTTGTTCAGATGGTCGCTTCGGATGCCCATGGCGTTACAAAACGCACCTTTAATTTAAAAGAAGCTTATGAGCAAATTGAGCAAGATTTTGGCATGCTCAAAGTAACCTTGATGAAACAAGTAGCAAAAGATTTGATAAACGGGGATCAAATCAGTTTTCCAGCTTTTACAGAAGTGAAAAAAAAGAAATTCGGGTTATTTTAGGGGGCAACTGGGTTGTTTGAATTAACGAGAAGAAGAAAAATTGTAACTTTGATAGTTGTAGATAGTTTATTGATCATAGCAGCAAATATTGCAGCAGTTTATTTTATGAAACCCTTTGTGGCGATTCCAAAAGAATTTACATTGATGTCGGTGAGTCTGTCTGTCGGTTTCTACCTTTTTTATGGTTCCGTATTTCGTGTTTTTTCTCGGATCAATCGTTACACGAACTTGAAAGAAATGATCGCTATCTTCTTGGCTGTATCATGCAGCGCTTTTACTTGTAACGTGATCTTGTTTTTCGGTGATGAAACCTATAGCGTGCGCTTAGTGATCTTTACGTACTTTCTTTCGCTCTTTCTGATTATTGCTAGTCGATTGATTTGGCGGATCTATATTGAAAGAAAAAACATGAGGGGTACGTCCAATGAGGTTGTCAAAAATACCCTGATCGTCGGTGCAGGAGAAGGCGGCCGTATTCTTTACAATAGCTTCGTAGGTTCGAAAACGGCAAGTGACATTAATATTATCGGATTTGTCGATGATGATCCGAATAAACGAAACACTTATCTTTCTGGGAAAAAAGTCTTGGGTTGTATCAGTGATTTACCTGATTTGATTCAAAAGTATGAGATCAATATGGTTACGATCGCTATTCCATCCTTGTCACGGAAAAAATTGCGGAGTATTTTTAGCTTAATTGAACCTTTGCATGTCAAAGTCAACACGATGCCATCAATGGAAGAAATCGCCTCTGGAAAAATCAGCACCTCACGTTTGAAGAAAATCGATGTCGTTGATTTGCTAGGCAGAGACGAAGTCAAATTGGATATCGACTCCATCAAAGATCAAATTACTGGAAAGACGATATTAGTGACTGGTGCTGGTGGATCGATCGGTTCCGAAATCTGTCGCCAAGTGATTCAATTCAATCCTAAAAAACTAGTTTTGTTAGGACATGGAGAAAACTCGATTTACTTAATTGACCGTGAGTTGAACATCAATTTTAAAGATAATATTACCGAAATCGTTCCTGTTATAGCCGATATACAAGATCGAGAAAAGATGTTTGAAATCATGAAGGAAGTCAAACCGGATATCGTTTATCATGCGGCAGCACATAAACACGTACCGTTGATGGAATACAATCCTAAAGAAGCAGTGAAAAACAATATTTACGGAACGAAAAATACCGCTGAAGCTGCCAAAGCTGCGAAAGTGAAAAACTTTGTAATGGTGTCTACGGATAAAGCCAATAATCCACCAAACGTCATGGGGGCAACAAAGCGCATCTCCGAGATGATTGTTACCGGCTTAAATGAAAAAGGGTGCACGAAATTTTCTGCTGTGCGTTTTGGCAATGTATTAGGTTCAAGAGGCAGTGTGATTCCAGTATTCCGTGAGCAAATAGCAAAAGGTGGACCGATCACAGTAACTGATTTTCGTATGACCCGCTATTTCATGACGATCCCAGAAGCTAGCCGCTTGGTTATTCAGTCAGGGGCACTTGCTCAAGGTGGCGAAATCTTCATTTTAGATATGGGCGAACCGGTGAAAATTGTTGATCTTGCGAAGAATATGATTCGTCTAAGTGGTTATAGCGAAGAAGAGATTGAGATTATTGAAACTGGGATTCGACCTGGGGAAAAATTATATGAAGAGCTTTTGCTGGATAAAGAACGAAATGATAAAGCAGTCTTTGAGAAAATTTTTGTTGGGAATATCAAAGGATATTCATTGGAAGAGGTACTTTGTTTTGTAGATGCACTTCCTAAAGATAGTGCTACATTGGCTAATGAAATTGTGAAATTTGCAAATGCTTCAAACAAATAGGAGTGGGTTTTATTGTATAAGGATGGAATGAAAAGAATTATTGATTTTCTGTTATCGCTAATAGGGATAATTATTTTATCACCAGTACTATTACTATTATGTCTAGCGATAAAAATCGATTCAAAGGGTCCCATTATTTTTAAACAAAAACGGGTTGGAAAGAATAAAACCCATTTTAACATTTATAAATTTCGGACAATGAAGATCGATACACCGAAAGAAATGCCGACACATCTTTTAGCAGACCCTGATTTTTATATCACCAAGGTCGGAAAATTTTTAAGAAAAACCAGTTTGGATGAACTGCCTCAGTTGTTCAATATTATCAAAGGTGATATGGCTGTCATTGGGCCTCGTCCTGCTCTCTGGAATCAATATGATTTGATTGAAGAGCGTGATAAGTATGGAGCAAATGATATTCGACCAGGATTGACTGGCTTGGCTCAAATTAGTGGTCGAGACGAGCTTGAGATTCCAATTAAGGCCAAGTTAGATGGCAAATATACGGATAATATTAGTTTAAGGATGGATATAAAATGCTTCTTTGGTACGATTACTTCTGTTTTCAAAAGTGACGGTGTCGTTGAAGGTGGGACTGGAACGATGAAGAAGGAGGAAATCGAATGAAAAGAATTCTAATTACAGGAGCGAATAGTTATATCGGCACATCCTTTGAGAAATGGATGCAGCAATTTGGCGATAACTATCAAATTGATACAATTGATATGCATGGAGATCAATGGAAAGAAAAAGATTTCTCTCAGTATGATTCTGTTTTTCATGTCGCAGGAATTGCTCATGCAGATGTATCAAAAGTCAGTGAAGAAACGAAACAACTTTATTATAAAGTGAATTGCGATCTTGCAGTTGAGACAGCAGAAAAGTACAAAAATGATTTGAATGGTAAAAACGGACAATTTATTTTTATGAGTTCGATTATTATTTATGGTGAGGAAACAAACATAAATAAGAAGCGTGTTATTACTTCAGAAACTCTACCTAATCCATCTAATTTTTACGGGGATAGTAAGTGGAAAGCTGAACAAAAATTGACACCTCTCAAAAGTGACACATTTAAAATAGTATTCATCCGTCCTCCAATGATATATGGTGAGGGAAGTAAAGGAAATTATCAACTGCTTGTGAAGATAGCAAATTGGACACCAGTTTTTCCGAATATAAAAAATGAAAGATCAATGTTAAATATTTATCGCCTATGTGATTTTATTAAATTAAGAGTGGATTTTTCCGATTCCGGTGTATTTTTACCACAAGATCCAGTATTTCAGAGAACTAGTTTTATGGTCAAAGAAATAGCTGCATCAAAGGGGAAGAAGGTATATCTTTTTTCTGGATTAAATTTGATTATTTATTTACTGGGGTATTTTCCTGGTAGAATTGGAAGATTAATAAATAAAGCATTTGGAAGTTTAATTATTGAGCAAGGTGTGGATTAAATTGGATAAAGTATCGATAATAATGCCGTGTTATAATTGCGAAATGTACTTAGAAGAAGCAATAAATAGTGTTCTTAATCAATCTTACGAGAACTGGGAGCTTATATTAATTGACGATAATTCTAAAGATGATACAAAAAGAATTATTAGTAAGTACGAGAAGATGGATAAAAGAATAGTGACCTTATACCAATCTGTTAATTCAGGTGCAGCACAATCTCGTAATATTGGTGTAAATAGAGCAAGTGGTAGATACATTGCCTTTTTAGATAGTGATGATTTATGGTTTCCGAAAAAACTAGAAGAGCAAATAGCATTCATGATACAAGAAAAACTAAGTTTTTCTTGTACTTATTATAATAAAATCGATGAGAAATCAATTGATTTGGATCGAATAATAAAATATCCCGAGGTTGCAGATTATAAAATGCTATTGAAGTATTGTCCTGGAAACTCAACGGTAATATATGATTCACATAAATTAGGTAAATTTGAGGTTCCAAATATAAGGAAAAGAAACGACTATCTTATGTGGATTGAAGTGATAAAAAAAGCAAAAAAATTAGGATGCTTAAATAAAGTACTAGGTTCGCATAGAGTTGTAGTAAATAGTCTTTCGTATGATAAGAAATCTCTCATTAAATACCATTGGGAAATATATAGAGTGTATGAGAACTTGAGTTTTTTTTCATCTATGTTTCTCGTACTATTTTGGATCAAAAAATCTATCTTAGGAAGTGAATATTAATTGCAAGTATTATTATCATCATTAAACAAAGATATAATGCACTATAAAAGTATGAATATAAAGACTAACGTCATAAACGTTAACCAGTGTGATGAGAATAAATATATTAAACTAGAAGAGAAAGAATTCAATGTTGAAGTATTTAACTCAAATCAAAGAGGTGTTGGAAAATCGCGTAATTTAGCATTAATAAATGCTTGGGACGATATTTTGATAATGGCAGATGATGATGAAGTTTTTGTAGATAACTATGAATCTATAATTTTGAATGAATTTAAAAACAATCCGGATGCTGATATGATAATATTTAACGTTCGGGTGCACAATAAATCGAAAATCAAAAATACTACAACTAAAAATGGACGTGTCAGATTTTACAATGCTTTGAGATATGGAACAGTAACATTTGCGTTTAAGCGAGACAAGATTCACAAGAATGCAATATTTTTTTCTTTGTTATTTGGTGGTGGAGCTAAATATGGATCAGGAGAAGATTCTTTGTTTTTAATGAATGTCCTGAATAAAAAATTGAAAGTATATTCAGTGACTCAAACAATTGCAGATGTTTATAATGAAGATTCAACATGGTTTAAGGGATATAATGAAAAGTTTTATTTTGACAAGGGAGCATTATTTGCAGCTATAAGTAGAAAGTATTTCTTTTTCTATATAATTCAGTTTTGGTTAAGAAGGTATAACAATCAAAGTTCAATCTCGAGAATTAAGGCCTTGAAATCCTTGTTCAAGGGTGCCGCAGATTATAAAAAATCATAGATATGAGGATAATTCATGATTAAGATTTTATTTTTATTTTTAACCTTTGGAAACTTTTTAACTATAAGTTACAGTTCGGAAAATTATAATATAAACTACGCAGAAGTTTTCTTGTTATTTTTTATTGTTTTGATTACACTTAAAATATTATACAAAAAAAGTGATTTCCGTATTTATTCTTTTTCAAGAAAATATATAATTACATCGTTTATTATGATAATTTACAGTATGTTAACATTTTTTTGGTCTCCTTTTGGTATGTCTTCAATATTACCAGTAATTGTGTATACATATATTATCTTAATATTTATTTTCTTTTCTAACGTCAATTTTAATCTAGAAGATTATATATATGCTAATCGAATTTTGCTTATAAGTTTGATTGTTCAGCTTTCTATATCATTCTATTTAAATGGTGCAATTAACTCTACAAATTATTATACAATAAAAGAAATTGCGTCAACATTTATGGGGAATTCTAACTATTTATCGATATATATATCTTTCATATTGGTATTTGAATATGTTGGTAAGAAAAAGCATTGGTTGATTTACACTTTAATTGCCTCCTTAGGTTTGTTATTAACTATGTCTAAATCAGCAATAATTTCAGTTATATTTGTTTTACTTTTTTATACATTATACCAAATATGGTTTTCGAGAAAAAAAGGGAAATTGTGGTTAATTTCGTCTTTAATAATACTCTTTGGAATTATCTATTTGGGGTTAAGCAAAACATCAATTGGCAATGTATTTTTGAATGCAACAATTTCATCTCTTTCTGATGGATATATTTCAGGAAGAGATATACTCATCATTAATTCTTTACAAGATATCTCTCAAAATATATTTGGCATGGGATACTCTCTTAAAAACGATCCACATAATTTTATTCTGATTTCTCTGAGAAGCTTTGGTATTTTTGCAGGTATTATTTCAATCATGCTATATTTGTTTCCTGTATTGAAATTATTAAATTCAAAAGGATACAAAGGGTCAAAAACCATTCAAGCTTTCTTTTTTGCTTATTGTGTATTAATGATTCACACATTATTTGAAATATTTTTTTATTTAAATGTTTCAACTATATGGTGGGGAATAACCGTATTTTTTCTCGAAAAGGAGTTACATGATGAACATAGTGGTAATATTAAATTACAATGATGCATTTAATACATTAAAGATAGTCAACTCGCTAGTTGAATTTAATCGGATCGATAGAATTATCGTTGTTGATAATAATTCTTCAGACGATTCAGAAAAGCACCTTCAATCTTTAAATAAAAAGCCCAAAATTGATCTAATCTTTAATAAGACGAACAATGGATATTCAGCTGGAAATAATTTAGGACTTCGTTATGCTGCAAAGAAATACAAAGTTAAAAACTATATTATTAGCAATCCTGATATTATTATAAGTGAAGAAGATTTTAACTTACTTGTTGATGATATCAAAACTGATGGAGCAAAAGCAATCAGTGGATTGGTTGCAGATAATAAAAATAAAATCGTAAGGAATTTTGCTTGGAAGTTTCCTACATATTATCATTTATTCAGTGAAACAACTTTTTTTACAACCAAAGTTTCTGAGGTTATAAATAAAAGTAGATTTTATAATTTTGAAAACTATGATAATAAAATTATGAAAGTTGATGTTTTATCCGGATGTTTTTTCATTATTGACGGGGCGCTGTTTGAATCAGTAGGCTTTTTTGATGAAACAACTTTTCTTTATGGTGAAGAAAATCTATTGTTTAAAAAAATATCTTTAGTCACAGAGAAGGTATTTGTTGATACTAGAGTTAAGATTACTCATATTGGTGGAACTTCAACAAAGAAAAGTATTGGGAGTTTTATAAACAGACAAAAAATTTTATTGGAGTCTCAGAAAGTTTATATTTTAAAATGGCTTAAAGCTTCAAAATTAATAATGCCATGGTATATATGTTGTTTTAAAATTGGAACATTCGAAAAATATATTATTTCAAAAATTAGGAATAAGTTTTAAATGGACTTAGAAAGAGGAATCTTATATGAATCCAAGTCAAATTTTGGTTGTTATAATAGCATATTATCCAGATGAAAATATTGTTAAATTGACAGATTATTTTTTAAATAGAGATTTAAGAATCTTAGTTGTTAATAATTCTGAAGGTAAAAATGAGTTTTTAAAGAAAATTGAACCTAGGGTCACTTTACTATCTGACAATCGTAACAAAGGCATTGCAGAGCCGTTAAATATTGCATTAAAATTTGCTTCAGATAGTAACTATAAATTTATTTTAACTCTAGATCAAGACAGTTTTCCAAGTGAAAACTATTTGATTGAAATGGAAAAAACTATGTTAAAATTTTTAGAAGATAAAAAGACATATCCGGCAATAATAGGCCCAAAGTATGTTTATGATGATGAAAATATCGTTTCCAAAGATAGATCTACTCATTACTCTATAGTAGAGACCATTATGACATCAGGAAATATATTGAATGTTAACTTGTTTATGCAAAATAATATATGGTTTAATGAGAATTATTTTATTGATCATGTGGATCATGAGATTTGTTTTCAATTGCAATCCAAAGATTTAGTAGTTATTGAATCAGCACATGCGGTGCTTCATCATGAATTGGGATATATTTCAACAAGAAAAGTTTTTGGTAAGAATATTTCAGTTTATAATCATTCTCCATTTCGCCAGTATTATATTTATAGAAATTATATTTGGTTGTATAAAATGTATAATAAAAAATATAAAAACTGGTTTCATGATTCTAATAGAAGATTATTAAAACGTTTCATAAAAATTATTTTTTTCGAAGAAAAAAAAGTTTTAAAAATAAAGGCGATTGCCAAGGGCTTGAAAGATGGGATGTTAAATGAAGGTTAAATCAAATAAATTAGTTGAGAATTTTTTTTCTTTAGCTAGTGTACAAATCATGAACTATATTTTACCTCTTATAACTTTACCGTTTCTTACAAGAACTTTAGGCGTTGAAACTTATGGATTAATTAGTTTTTCACAAGCAATTATTCAATATTTTATACTTATAACTGAATTTGGATTTAATTTAACCGGTGCACGTGATGTTTCTCAGAGTAGAGGGAATAGAATCAAACAGTCGGAGATCCTATGGTCTATAATGATATTAAAATCTATATTATTAATTGCTTGCTTTGGAATTCTGATGGTACTCGTCAACATTTTACCTAAACTACAGGGATATACAAATTTGTATTTATACACATTTGGCATGGTGTTAGGCAATGTTTTATTTCCATCATTTTATTTTCAAGGTATTGAAGAAATGAAATTTACAGCGATTTTGAATTTTGTATCCAAATTAGTATTTACTATTGGTATATTTATCTTAGTAAAAACACCGAATGATTATTTATTAGTTCCAATCTTAAACACATTAGGTTCAATATTGTCTGGTATTTTAAGTCTAACGATAATTATTATTTCAAAAAAAGCTACCATCATAATTCCAAAACGACAATTACTAGTTAAACAACTAAAAGAAGCATTTCCACTATTTTTGTCTAATGTTTTTACCAGTTTTTATACAACTAGTAGCGTAGTTATTTTAGGTTTTTTTGCTGGTAATGTTTCTGTTGGCTACTATTCTGCAGCAGATAAAATTATTAAAGCCGTAACAAATATAACATCACCATTAGTTCAAGCCGTTTATCCTAATGTAAGTTTACTACTAAAACAAAATAAAAATAATGCAGTATTATTTGTTAGGAAAATAACTAAGTATTCGACTATCATAGTGGGTATGATTTGTTTTTTACTCTGTGTAGCATCTCCATTCGCTTTTCCTTATTTTTTTGGAAATTCTTACAATCGTTCAATAAGTTTAATAATGATTATGTCTTTTATTCCTTTGATAATTTTGTGGGCTAAAATATTTGGAACTTTAGTTCTGGTAAACATGGGGTGGCAGAATAAATTATCAAAAGTCTACTTTCTGACAGGAATACTGAGTCTGATATCTACTTTTATTTTGGTTCCTCTATTCAATGAAATTGGTACTGCAGTTAATACAGTATTTATTGAATCTGTGGCTTCTCTGCTTATTATCAGATGTGTATATAAAGATGAAGAAACACGATACTTTTTAGGAGGTAGTGTAGGTAAATGAAAGGAATCATACTAGCAGGAGGATCAGGCACACGCTTGTATCCACTCACAAAAGCAACATCGAAACAATTGATGCCAATTTATGATAAGCCAATGATCTATTACCCTATGTCTACGCTGATGCTGGCTGGCATTAAAGAGATCTTGATTATCTCTACACCACAGGACACCCCACGATTCGAAGAGCTCTTTGGCGATGGACGAGAATTAGGACTTCAGATAGAATATGCTGTTCAGCCAACACCTGATGGACTTGCACAAGCTTTCATCATTGGGGAAGAATTTATTGGAAATGAGAGTGTCTGCCTGATTTTAGGAGACAATATCTACTATGGCGGTGGCTTATCTAAGATGTTACAAAAAGCTGCTCAAAAAGAAGAAGGTGCCACGGTATTTGGCTATCATGTCAACGATCCAGAACGTTTTGGTGTGGTAGAATTTGATGAGTCGATGCAAGCTGTTTCGATTGAAGAAAAACCTGCTATGCCAAAGTCTAGCTATGCCGTGACAGGTTTATACTTCTATGATAATCAAGTTGTTGAGATTGCTAAAAAAATTGTCCCTTCTGAACGAGGAGAATTGGAAATCACCGATATCAATCAAAAGTATCTTGAAGAAGGAAAACTCTCAGTAGAAGTGATGGGACGGGGATTTGCTTGGTTAGATACAGGTACACATGAGTCCTTACTAGAAGCATCCACGTTCATTGAAACCATTGAAAAGCGACAAAATCTTAAAGTTGCTTGTTTAGAAGAAATTGCTTATCGAATGGGTTATATCAATCAGGAGCAATTGATCGCATTAGCACAACCATTGAAAAAAAATCAATATGGTCAATATTTATTGAACCTGGCAAGTGAGGCATAAACATGGGAAAATTAACCGTAACAAAAACAAAATTGACAGATGTCTTGATTTTAGAGCCTGCTGTCTTTGGTGATCATCGTGGGTTCTTCACCGAAAGCTATTCTCAAGCTGATTTTCAAGAAGCAGGAATCACACAAACCTTTGTACAGGACAATCATTCCTTGTCCGTTGAAGCAGGTGTTTTGCGAGGACTTCATTTTCAAAAAGGAACTGCCGCGCAAACCAAATTGATTCGTGTGGTGACGGGTGCCGTTTTAGATGTAATCGTTGATATTAGAAAAGGAAGTCCAACCTATGGAGAATGGGAAGGCTATATTTTATCTGAAAGTAATCAGCGACAATTGTTGGTTCCTAAAGGATTTGCTCATGGGTTCATGACATTGACTTCAAATGTAAACTTTTTGTACAAGTGTGATAATTATTATGATGCTCAGGCTGATGCAGGTATTGCATTTGATGATCCTGATTTGGCGATCGATTGGCCCATTGCAAAAGAAAAAGCGATTCTTTCGGAAAAAGACCAACATCACCCAACTTTAAAAGCGTTTGAAGAACAAAACCCGTTTATTTATGGCGAGATATAAGGAGCGAGTGGACATGAAAAAAATCATTGTAACCGGAGGGGCAGGCTTCATTGGGTCAAATTTCGTCCATTATGTCGTTAATCATCACCCAGAGATCCATGTCACTGTTTTAGATAAACTAACTTATGCTGGAAACAAAGAAAATCTAGCGGGTCTTCCAAAAGATCGTGTAGAGTTAGTGGTTGGCGATATTGCTGACAGCGCATTAGTCGATCAGTTGGTCCAGCAAACCGATGCGGTGGTTCATTATGCTGCAGAATCACACAATGATAACTCATTGAAAGATCCATTTCCTTTTGTTCAGACAAATCTGATTGGCACCTATACATTGATTGAAGCTTGTCGAAAATACGATGTGCGTTATCACCACGTATCAACCGATGAAGTGTACGGCGATCTACCGTTACGAAAAGATCTTCCAGGGCATGGGGAAGGACCAGGGGAGAAGTTTACCGACCAAACACCCTATAACCCATCTAGTCCCTATTCTTCCACAAAGGCTGGCTCTGATTTATTAGTCAAAGCTTGGGTTCGTTCGTTCGGTTTGCGGGCAACCCTTTCTAACTGTTCCAATAATTATGGTCCCTACCAACATATCGAAAAATTTATTCCACGCCAAATTACGAATATTCTGAGTGGCATACGACCAAAATTATATGGTGAAGGAAAAAATGTTCGCGATTGGATCCATACAAATGATCATTCTTCAGCAGTATGGACAATCTTAACAAAAGGTCGAATTGGCGAGACTTACTTGATTGGTGCTGATGGAGAAGCAGACAACAAATCAGTCATTGAAACGATTTTAACATTGATGGGAGAGCCAAAAGATGCCTATGATCATGTGACTGATCGCCCCGGTCATGACTTGCGGTATGCCATCGATGCCTCAAAATTAAAAGAAGGATTGGGTTGGCAGCCGATGTTCACGGATTTTGAAGAAGGTCTAGCTGATACGATCGACTGGTATCGAAACAATCCTTCTTGGTGGCAAGATGAAAAAGATCAAGTTGAGAAAAGTTACGCAGAACAGGGACAATAAGGAATCAAAAGCAGGAGAGATCCTGCTTTTTTGAAAGGAAGCGATCATTTATGTACTTAATCACAGGAGGAAATGGCCAATTAGGCAGTGAATTACGTCATCTATTTGATGAAAAAGGTATTGACTACGTGTCTACCGATGCGAAAGAGATGGATATCACAGATGAAACGGTCACGATGGAGAAAGTAAAAGAAATCCACCCATCGGTTATCTTTCATTGTGCTGCGTATACCGCAGTTGATAAAGCAGAAGAAGAAGGCAAAGAATTAGATGAGTTAATCAATGTCAACGGCACAAGAAATGTGGCCCTGGCTGCAAAAGCTATAGGTGCAAAACTTGTTTATATCAGTACTGACTATGTTTTTGATGGAGAAAAGCAAGTTGGTGAATACCAAGTCGATGATCAAGTAAATCCCCAAAATGAATACGGAAGAACCAAATTATTAGGAGAACGAGCTGTACAAGGAATATTGGATGATTACTATATTATTCGTACTTCTTGGGTTTTTGGACGGTACGGACACAATTTTGTCTATACCATGCAGCGGTTAGCTAAGGAACATAAGACTTTAACAGTAGTCAATGATCAATATGGGCGCCCAACTTGGACACGAACATTAGCAGAATTTATGCTTTATGTTATCGAAAAGCAAGCACCGACTGGAATTTATCATCTTTCCAATGATAACAGCTGCTCATGGCATGAATTTGCGTGCGAGATACTAAAAGATTCAGATGTAGTTGTCAAGCCGATTCCTTCTTCCGAGTTCCCACAAAAGGCGAAGCGACCACAATATTCGGTGATGAATCTTTCAAAAGCAAAAGAGTTGGGATTTGAAATTCCTACATGGCAAGAAGCTTTAAGAATGATGGTGCAATCTAGTAAGTAATTAGAGATGTATTATAAAAATTTTGTATTGGTGGAATAAAAAATGAACATTTCTGTTTTTGGATTAGGCTATGTTGGCTTAGCAAACGCGTTATTATTATCTCAAACTGAACATGTTAAAGCGTATGATATTGTAAATGAAAAAGTTAATCTTTTGTGTCAAAGGAAATCACCTTTAGAAGACAAAGAAATACACGAATTTTTGAAACGTGACGACTTGAATATTGAGTTCACGCAGGATTTTGAAGACGCTGTAAAATTTGCAGATTATCTAATTATTGCTACACCAACTGATTATGATGAAGTGAAGAACTATTTTAATACATCTACAGTTGAAGACGTTATAGAAAAAGCATTGGCGATACGCCCAGATGCAACCTTCATAATTAAATCAACTGTACCAGTTGGATATACGTTAGATATAAAGGCAAGATTTAATACTGAGAATATTATCTTTTCTCCTGAGTTTTTAAGAGAGGGCAAAGCTTTATATGACAATTTATATCCTTCCAGAATTGTTGTAGGCGAGGTTTCTGATCGGGGCAAAGAAATTGCTGCTATGTTCAAAGATAGTTGTATTAAAGAAGAAGTGCCAGTTTTACTCACTCATTCTACTGAAGCAGAGGCAATAAAACTTTTTTCAAATACGTATCTTGCCCTGAGAGTAGCGTATTTCAATGAGTTAGACACTTATGCAGAGTCACGTGGTTTAGATAGTAGACAAATAATTGAGGGTGTAGGATTAGATCCACGTATAGGTTCACATTATAATAATCCTTCCTTTGGTTATGGTGGTTATTGCTTACCGAAGGATACAAAGCAGTTAAGAGCAAATTATGAAGATGTCCCTAGTAACATTATTGGTGCTATTGTAGAAGCGAATACTACCCGTAAGGATTTTATTGCTGATCAAATTATTGCAAAAAAACCTAAAATGGTTGGTATCTATCGTCTGACTATGAAGGCAAACTCAGATAATTTCAGATATTCTTCCATCCAGGGGATTATGAAACGTATTAAAGCAAAAGGTATAGAAGTTGTTGTCTATGAACCAACTTTAGATGCAACTGAATTTTATCATTCAAGAGTAATAAAAGATTTAGATGAATTTAAAGATTTGTCTGATGTAATTGTTACCAATCGTTTTGAAGAAATTTTGAAGGATGTTGAGAATAAGGTATATACAAGAGATATCTTTGGAGACAACTAACTTCGTTTTGTTGAATAAAATTATTCTTCTTAAATCTTAATGTAGTTGAGAGCAATCAAATCAATTATTGTTCTCAACTGCATTCTTGATTTTAAATTTGAAATTGGAGTCCTTACATCTCAAACTTCCGCCAATCAAACAAATAAATCACCCCAATTGCTTTAAACATCAAATAGACAAAATGACCATAATTATGGCCGATCAGATGTAACGCATCAGCGGAAGCTCCTTTATTCGACCAAAGAGTAAAACCTAATATATTGGCTAAGATCAGCAGGCCTTTTCCTAATGCAAAGACAATTGTTTTTGCAGGAAGGGGTCTTTTTTTGTGAGGAAAAAACTGAATAAAAGGACAAAGTTAACTAGTAACAAAAAATGTGCAGCAGCTGTCCATAGGGTCATTGTTCCTGTAGGTGTTAAGAAGTCGGTGAAAACGCAAGCGACGACTGCAGTCAAATTGAGCAAGTATAGAGGAAGGCGGAAGGTGGGTTTCTTTTCCTCACTCATTCTTTCTGGTTCGTCTGCTAATTGTTCTGGTTTTAGCAGTGCCTCTAAATCGATTTGATAGAGATCACTTAATTTGATCAATGTATCGATGTCTGGGGTACTTCGGTTGTTTTCCCAATTTGAGATCGTTTGTCTGGTAACAAATAATTTTTCGGAAACTTCTTGTTGGGTGAGTCCTAATTTCAAGCGACTCTCTTTTATTTTTTCAGCTATAGTCATTTCAATGCTCCTTCTGACATATCCTATCATAAAGCGGTTCAAAGAAACAATTGTAAAGCTCGATTTAACGAAGAAATGCACAAGTATATTTCTCCGTTTTCAAAAAATGAAAATAAAATGAGTTTAGCTAGAATTTCGCATTGGATATTCACGACAGCTCGATTGTTTTTAGTGATTTTTTCTTTTAAATAATACCTAATTCAATTATGCTGAGTTGGAAATTTGAAAAAATATCTCTTTTGAAGATTAGGAGGTATTTTTATATGAGTCATTTAAAAAAGAAAGTAAATCTTAGGTGAAAATAGTGTCCTGTTTTCAGAAAATGGAAATCGTTGATAAAACAATGATGCAAAGAAGCTTTGCGTTGATTTGCACTGGATTTGCTTGAAGGGAAGGGTACTTGAATTATAAAATTCTGAAGAGGTGATGTAGTGCAATGATAAATGAATCAGGTATACACAAGATAAAGGGCATTTCATGAGTCCGCATAAAAACTTCAGCTAGGAGTGGAGAATACTATAAATAAAAAAATGTTTGTAAATTAAAATTTAATAAATTATAATGATTTTCAGGCGTGAAAAAAGCTTGAATAAAAAAGTATAAATTTTGAAAAAGAAGGTTAAGGTGAAAGTTTGTGAAAAAGAAATTTAAACATATTATGTCTTTAATAATCCTATTAAGTGCTGCGGTGGTAACGCCAGCATTTCAGGTAATGGCGGAAAGCGAAGGTTTTTCAGATTCCCAACAGTTGGAGCAAGACGAAAAGATAGCTACACCATCTAATGATACAAATGATTCAACGGAAGCAGATAATGCTGCGATGACATCAATGACCTCATCGAGTGTGGATGCTAAAAACGAGCAAACGCAAGTCAACAGTGATAATGAAAAAAATATTTCTGAATCAGATATTAAAGAAGATTCTGCTGTAAGCACTGTAGATAAGGTCCCCTCATCTGTTAATGCTTCAGCTGCAAGAGTTGTCAATGGGCAACTGACGGTTCAAGTGTTAGATGGTAATTCAAACCAACCGATCCAAGGAGCTTATTTCACATTGACCTCCTCGACATCTGGTGAAGTGACATTGTTAGTCACGGACAGTTCAGGAAAGGTTACAATTCAACTTCCTTCAGGTGGCTATTTTATTAAGCAAGTTGGTACCACGAATCAAAGACAAAACTATGCATTCACGTCGGTTGGAAATTCCATCACCTTGCAGCCTGGGGAAACGAAAACACTTGAACTCTACGAGCGTTTAATTACGGGTGAGTATGCTTTTGGAAACAGCCCCGATACGATTCATATTCCTGTAAACAGTACGTTTGATTTCTCAACCAAAGCATTAGGCATTGAGGCGTTTAAACTAAATTTTAGCGGCAATATAGAAAAAAGCATTTCTGACTCGCAAATCTATCCTTACTACACCAATGTTGACCCAAGCAAGCCAGGTTCCTATGTAGCAATTTTTATGGCTCGACAGGCCTCC
This sequence comes from Enterococcus sp. AZ149, assembly GCF_051714285.1. Classification (NCBI taxonomy): domain Bacteria; kingdom Bacillati; phylum Bacillota; class Bacilli; order Lactobacillales; family Enterococcaceae; genus Enterococcus; species Enterococcus sp. AZ149. The sequence continues at coordinate 2,229,734 of NZ_JBIORO010000001.1, read as the reverse complement.
TATAGCGTGAATACCACACATGTGGTCAATGTCATTGTCGATCCGGAGCAAATTGGAGAGGTAAATGTCCGATACCTTGATGGTCAAGGGCAAGAAATCCATGAGATGCAGACCTTGACCGGTACCATTGGTGAACCATATGATGTCAGCAACGAAGAATATAAGTTAACAATTGATGGCTACACGTTAGATGAAACTAAGTTACCAGAAAACAGTAAAGGTATCTTGGGAGAAACAGCACAGACGGTCACCTATGTGTATACAAAAAATCCCGCACCAGCAGCAGATGTAACAGTCGAGTACGTAGATACAGAAGGCAAAGAAGTTCATCCTTCTCAAACGATCAGTGGAAATGTAGGGGACCCATACGATGCTAGCACAGAACAATATCAATTAAAAATCGAAGGCTACACTTTAGACGAAACTAAACTACCAGAAAATGGTATCGGTGTATTTGGCGAAACGGTGCAAACAGTCACTTATGTGTATACAAAAAATCCCGTACCAGCAGCGGATATCACGGTCGAATATATAGATACCGAAGGCAACGAAATCCACGCTTCTCAGACGATTAGCGGTAATGTGGGCAATCCATACGATGCCAGTACAGAGAACTATCAATTAACGATCGACGGCTATACACTGGATGAAAGCCAACTGCCAGAAAATACCACAGGAGTATTTGGTGAAACGGTGCAAACAGTCACTTATGTGTATACAAAAAATCCCGTACCAGCAGCAGATGTAACGATTGAGTATGTGGATACAGAAGGCAACGAAATCCACGCTAGCCAAACGATTAGCGGTAATGTAGGTGAATCATACGATGCCAGCGTAGAAAAATATCAATTAAAAATCGAAGGCTACACTTTAGACGAAACTAAGCTACCAGAAAATGGTATCGGTGTATTCAGCGATACGGCCCAAACTGTTACCTACATTTACATAAAAAATCCGATACCAGCAGCGGATATAACAGTAAAATACGTTGATACAGAGGGCAATGAAATTCATGACTCCCGAACCATTAGCGGAAGTATAGGTGATTCATACGATGCCAGCACACATCAATATAAAGTAACGATCGAAGGCTATACTCTAGATGAAACCCAGTTGCCAGAAAATAGTAAAGGTATTTTTAGCGAAACCGCGGAAACAGTTGCGTATATCTATATAAAAAATCCGGTACCAGCAGCTGATGTCACAGTGGAGTACGTGGATACAGAAGGCAAAGAAATTCACTCTTCACAAACGATCAGTGGAAACGTAGGCGAATCTTACGATGCTAGTACAGAAAAATATCAACTAACAATCGAAGGCTACACCTTAGATCAAAGTCAATTACCAGAAAATAGTAAAGGTTTGTTTAGCGAAACAGCACAAACAGTCACATACATCTACACAAAAAATTCTGTACCAGCAGCGGATATAACGGTCGAGTATGTGGATACAGAAGGCAAAGAAATTCACCCTTCTCAAATCATAACTGGAAACGTAGGCGAGTCTTACGATGCCAGCACAGAAAAATACCAAGTAACAATCGAAGGCTACACCTTAGATCAAAGTCAATTACCAGAAAATAGTAAAGGTGTATTTGAAGAAACAGCACAAACTGTCACCTACATCTACAAAAAAAATCCGATACCAGCAGCGGATATAACAGTGGAGTATATGGACACCGAAGGCAAAGAAATTCACCCTCCACAAAGGATCAGTGGAAACTTAGGCGACTCTTATGATGCCAGCACAGAAAAATATCAACTAACAATCGACGGCTACATATTAGACGGAAGTCAGCTGCCGCAAAATGCCAAAGGCACATTCGGTAAGCAGGGGGCAACTGTGACGTATGTTTATACAAAAGAAAACGTAGCAACAGTGGATAGTTCTGATAAAAAAGAAAAAGACCCAACAGCGACTGTCACTTCGAAAAAAAGCAATTCTGCGCAAAGATTGCCGCAAACCGATGAGCAGGGGACGTTGTTCCCATTTGTAGTTGGTTTGTGCTTCGTCGCCACAGCAAGCTGGCTTTATTTCAGAAAGCGAAAATAGCGATCAAGTAAGTCATTGGGGAAAGGCGTTACTGACTATCAAAAAAAGACAGCTACGATTCAGCTGTCTTTTTTTGATTATTTAACGAAAGAATGAAATAAAACCGAGTCCATCATAAAGAAAATGGCAGATCCAGCTGACCCAAACACTATTGGATTTTTTCCAGACGTAGTTGAGTGCCAATCTTGCGGGCATCAAGGTGATCAATAATTGTGCTGGATGAAAACCGTACGCTGGGATATGCCACAAAGCGAACAGCACACTGCAAATGATGGAAGACCAGAGGAAAGAGAATCCTTTTTTCTGTAAAGCTAACAAGAGATTGGTACTAAGCAACTCTTCTCCCATCAACATGAAGGGTACTTGTAAAAAGACCATTTGGACAGTGATGGTTTCGCCGATCGAGTTAGTTGTTGGTTGTCCAAAAATAGCGGCATAAATAAAGGAAAAGAACACGCCAGTCAAAATGACGAAAGGCACACCCCATAATAAAACGATGAAACGAAAATGCTTGAATTGTTCCAAAAAGGTCCTTCGTAAGAGAAAGTACCCTGCACCAAATGCCAAAATCACATTCCATACAGTACCAATGATGGATAAAACGGAATCGCTTAGGGGTGTATAGGGAAGCATTTGATAGGTTAAACCGATGACTAATGTAAGAATAAATAAATACGTTGTTGACTTGTGTTTCATTTTGAACACATCCTTTAAAGTAATTGCCACACGCTGAATTATAAACAGAAAAAACATCAAAGTACAAAAAGATCTCTCTCATTATTTTTAAACGAAAATAAAACGGAGTGAATACGATATCATGGCTGATAGGCTTGCTTTTATTAGTATCAGAATAAAAGATTTCTTAGAATAATTCTCAAAAATGGTGAACAAAAAGAGAAGTTTATAAGAATCTCTGTAACACTGTTGAAATATTATTACGCTTATGTTACATTTTGTTTACGTTATTATGTTTTAGGGAGAATGTTTATGAAGAAATCAAGCAATTATTCAAATAATTCACAACATAAAGAAGCGACGTCTGAAAAACAAGCACCTTTTTCAAGGGTCGAATCACATCAAAAGCAAACAACGGGAACGGCAAGACGCACGCAAACCACCAATCGTCAAGTTTCTAAAAAGAAGCCAACCCATCGCAAGTATCTCTTTTCATTGATGACGCTGCTGACAATCGTCATTATCGCCACTGGCGGCTATATTGCTTTCACGTTGAAGCAGCAAGAAGCCTTGGCACGGGAAAAATATGAGGCTGCTGCTGAAAAGTTATTGGCATCGATCCAAGAAGAACAAGCTAAAGAGGGAATCCCAGCAAAACTCGAAACATTGTCTAATGGGGACAAGAAAGAATTGATTTTCCGACCAAAAGAAGAAAGTACGATTCCTGTCAAAGATGCAAGCAAGAAATTGTCGACCATGGCGAACAAATTATGCAAAAAACACACAGATAAAGAGACAGTCACCGTTGCTCGGATTGAAGCACAAGCGGTCGCATCGAAAGTGTCAACCTATTCTTTAAAAGCGGACAGCTATGTTTGGAATCGGGAAACTGGTCGCTTTGAAGATGCGGATAGCGTGGTTGCCGATCCAATTTTTATTTCCGAGAAAACCGGCAATGAATTATCCTTGAAAGACTTGGTTCCAGACGAGGGCAGCTTGCTAGGGATCCAGCAAGTCATTCAGCAAAAGATTTTAGACCAAGCCAAGGAACCTGATAAAGTCATTGATGCGGTCTTGGCGATGGATCGAATCACCTATGAGTCGAAATTTACGTATGATCCTGAAAAATTAACGATCCAGTTGCCCCAAAATCAAACTGGCGTATCTGAGATCACGTTGGCGTACAAAGAGATTGCACCGTTTATTGATCCGGAACTTGTTAATGCGGATCAATTGAAAGAGCAACAATCGACATTGGACGAAAACAAAAAATATGTTGCACTGACTTTCGATGATGGCCCTAACGACACAACCACATTAGATCTTTTGAAGATTTTAAAGGACAACGATGTCAAAGCAACGTTTTTTGAATTAGGACAAATGGTGGATCGGTATCCTGAAGTATCGAGAAAAGTCCATGAGGAAGGGCATGAAATTGCCAGTCACTCCTATTCACATCCGCAATTAAATACGTTGTCGCCGGAGGATGTCAAAGCTGAAATAACTAAGACCGACAAAGCAATCTATCAGGCAACAGGAGTCTTACCTAAGAATTTGCGCCCGCCGTATGGGGCGATCGATCAACAGAGCGCCCAAGCGGCAGGAAAATCGATCATTCAATGGAGTGTTGATACCGAGGATTGGAAGCTAAAAGATCCGAACAAAATTTTGAAGGTCGTACAAAATAATGTCTACGATGGTTCAATAATTCTGCTCCATGATATTCATCCGAAATCCGTTCAAGCCGTACCTGGTATTATTCAAACGCTGAAAGCGCAAGGCTATGAATTTGTGACGGTGGATCAATTGCTCAATGGCAACCAAAAACCAATGTATCAATACTTTGGAGCGACAGACGAACGTAGTGTTAGCTAATAGCTGAAAAAGGAAGTGATGGCAATCATCACTTCCTTTTTTTATTAACGAACGCTGCAGTTGCCGCTTTATCACTCGGAGGAGGCAAATGCTCGGAGATAATCTTCATCCAATAGCAAAGCAAAATCATCGGCAAGGGCTTCTTGATCCAGTTCTCGCATAATAGCCAACATCTTTTGCGTGATCGTTTCACCAGCTTTTTGATCGCCGGTTCTTATGAGCAACACGCCTTGGAAAAACTTGCAGACGGTTTGGTGGAAAAATTCTTTGTAGTCTGTCGCTAAAAGTTTCAATTGGACAACGAGAACTTCCGTCGCATCGTACTGCTGGTGTTTTAGCGTATATTCAATCAAATTGATCAGCAAGGCGCAGTAGATTTCACGACCTTTTTCCATATCGATGTAGTACTCGAGCATCTTGGATACTTTTTTGAAAAAGAGGAAATTATGGTCGTTGTCCAGAAGATCGATGGTGTTGCCAAATAGTTGGATTTCTTGTAACGTCCAGCTCTCAACATCAATGAGGTAAGAAGTGATCGTTTGGCGATCGCATTCTAAAACAGCACTTTGTCGATAGACCCCATGTTCTGCCAAGCATTGTAGCATGCGAATTCGCGAGCGAACCTCTGCAATACGGATATTGTTCAGTCTACTAGTGGTTTTTTGTAGTTCCTGTAACAGCTTTTGTAAATTTGGCAGATCGTGTTTGTTTGAATATTGATTATACCGATGATTATAGCTGTTTTGCTCATCCAAGCGATAGCCATTCGCGATATAAAGAAATTCATCGATATCCATTGAGAGATTTTCTAAAATTTGCAACAGCAGGTTGGCAGCAATTTGATGCTTGCCTTTTTCGAACTCGATGGCATAAGACTTTGAAATAATCGTGCCATAGACTTCTTTTTGGGTGAAGCCTTTTTTCAATCGGATTTGTCTGATCGTTTCGCCATACATAAGAAAGCCTCCGCTCTCGTTGAATTAATGAGATCTTGTATCCCCATTATAGTAAAGTAAAGCCAATAGAGGAATCTAAAAGGTCTTTTATTTCAGACTTTCCTTGATTTGGTGGAAGAAATCGTTCAGTAATCTTTGTGATAGAGGATCCTCAGAGGGGGATCGTAGAAAAACGTGAGAACATTCGGTTCTCACGCTTTTTTTAGACAAAACTGAGGTAGATCAATAGAAAAATCATTACTAGCCAATGCATCGTTTGTTGCTCCTTAAGTCGTATTAGAAGAAGCCAATTGGGCAGCGGTGTTTCCTTCTTACCAACAAGTATAACCGCTTCGAGTAGAATGAACGTTTACGTCCGAAATGTAGGACCAAACAACTAGGTGAGGATGAAAAGCAGCGAAGATCAACTGAAGAAATAATCGTTCATAATAGTGCAACGTTGATTTTGATAGAATAGTTTCATTCTTTTTTCACAGACCTTTCTGCGAGCGTTTCGATTCCTTTTTTTCGTTAGCAAGAGTTATTTTAGGTGATATCGTGAAAAACGTCTAAATTATTTTTGTTTTTTTATTTGCGGAGGTAAAAAACGAGGTTAAAATCATGAAAAAACACAATCATCATTTTTCTCTATCCCGGTGTATAAACATGCAATTGTAATCGTATTCATTATATTGATTAAATATAAAAAAAAGAAAGGTTAACTGACGAAAAAAGGCAATATTTTATCATTATACATTTGTTTATAAGATAAATATAAATAATTTCTGCTTGTTTATAAAATAAACCTTTTGTGTTTTGAAAGGTGAAATTCAGTGTTTTTTTAATTATTTATCGTGTTTATAATTTGTTGGAAAGAAATAAATTTGCTAGAATTTTGGTACACAGTGTGTTCGTTTAGTTATTTTATTTTTTAGTTTCACAAGAGTGAGCTAATGTGCTTCTAAACTATTTGAACAAAAATCACTGGGTTTTTCAGAAAGCATGCGAAAAAATCTTCGCTTTGCGATCGGTTACTTTTTGTTTTCTCTCTATGCCTTTTGGTGTTGGGTTGAAATAGATTTTCATCTGGTTTTAAAGGGGGAAAGAAGGATTCCAGAGATCATCAGTTTTATCTTTTGTCGGTTAAATTTTTTTCGAACAGGAGGAGAATGAATGAAAGGCATTAATTATAAAAAGCTCATGGATTCAAAGAAAAACACACGCGTTCGAACAAAGAAAAATATTATTGCGAATTTAACTGTCAGTGGAATGTTGTTGACAAGTACGGTGGTCGTGCCAGCAAGTTTGTTATGGGCACCAACGACGGTTGAAGCTGCTTTGGTTTCAGCTGAACTTTTCTCAGATATCACAGCGTCTAATAACTCAGGCACGAGTGCGTCTGCACCTTATGCAACTCCTGGTGCAACGAACCAAGTCAATTTCTCGATTTCTGGATCGAATGCAGTAACGGTTGATGTCTTGAATGGGGATAAAGTCGCGGTTGTTGGGGTTCCTCAAGGCCTTACTGGTTTGGTTCAATCGGCAGGGAATGCATCGATTTCCACCAATGTGATACTCCAACTGGGGAATTTCCCAGCCTTGCAAACACTGATCGGTACAGTCACACCAGCAGTCAATACCTTGATCAGCACGGTGGATGGAATCGTCAATCAAAATTTAGCTGATGCACTTGATATTCCGCCAACAATCGTTGGCGGCTTGCCAAATCCATTGTATACGGCGGCTTCAATCGTGGATGTTAGCCAAGTGATATCCGTCAACTTAGATGAAATCACTACCCAGTTAGACTTATTAAATCAACTTGGACAATTTGGCCAAGCGAATTTTGAAGTTCCAGCTGGACTAACCGATAACGAACGTGCCCTGATTGCCAATGTGGATGATGGTTTATTTATCGTTATCAATCAACGCATCAATCAAATTCTCGATAATTTACAAGCAGCCCAGATTCAAGTCAGTATTTTGGATGGTGCAAGTGGGATTCCAGGCATCGGTACCTTGATCGGTCAAATCAATACGTTGGTACAAAGTACCGTTAATACAGCTAAAGCCACTTTAAACGCAACGGTTGAAACGGCACAAACAGTCTTCAATGCAACGACAGATTTAGCAGATCAAATCGCTTCTGCATCTGTTTTAGGTCAAACCAATGTGGTCATTCCAACGAATGTCACCAGTCCGACCTATGCACAATTGGTTGAAAACGGCGTGGCGAATCCATCTAATCCTTACGAAGCCCGCTTCGAAGGAACGATGTCTCAACTTGATTTGATCACCATTGATTTATTTACGGATGCTGACGGCAATAACTCGATTTGGTTTGCGCCAGATACACCAGAAGATCAAACCGATACACCAACATTCAATCCATTGACAGCAGGGGAAACGACGATCAGCGGAACAGCTGAGCCAGGCGCAGCCATCACATTGGCGATCAACGGCGGTGCACCTATTACAACAACCGCAGATGGTGACGGCAATTGGACGGCGGATGTCCCTGAATTGGTGGAAGGCGATACAGTCACAGCAGTAGCGGAAGCTGAGGGGGAATCGGCGAGTGAGCCTGCAACGGCAACGGTAGCAGCACCAGTGGTTAATGCACCAACGGCTTCGATTACAGGAAATAGTACCGATGGGTATCCTGTGACGGGGACAGCCGCAGCAAATGCAGCCATTGAAATCACCAATGCCGAAGGTGAAGTCGTTGGCTCTGGGACGGCAAATGAGAACGGCAACTACAGTATCACGTTGAACCCAGCAGATGTAGCAGAAAATGAAAACTTGAATGTTGCCGCAATCGTCACTGCCGGTGGGCAAACTTACCGTAGTGGCAATACGCCAATTGTCGTTCCAGCAGACGATGCGGAGCAACAAACGGGAACACCAACGATTCAACCGGTGACTGCCGGGGATACAAGCGTCAGCGGAACTGCTGAGCCTGGTGCCTCGATTACTGTGACCATCAACGGTGCAGATCCGATCGTGACGGAAGCCGATGAAGAGGGCAATTGGCGTGTGGATGTGGACGAAGTGTCAGAGGGCGATACGGTTTCAGCTATCGCCGAACTAGCAGGACAATCGCCAAGCCAACCGGCTAGCACCACCGTGTCCGCCTTAACAGTCAACGCACCAACGGCTTCGATCACAGGAAATAGTCAAGAGGGCTATCCAGTGACTGGAACCGCAGCACCAAATGCGGCCATTGAGATCACCAATGCGGATGGCGAAATTGTCGGAACAGGTACCGCCAATGAGAATGGTGTTTATACAGTCACGTTAGATCCAGCGGATGTTGACGCGGAAGAAACCCTGAATGTGACAGCGGTTGTGACCGCTGGCGGCGAAACCTATCGAAGCAACCCAACACCTGTTGTGGTGCCTGCAGATATCCTGCAGACGGAAACACCAACGATCGATCCAGTCAGTGCTGGAGATACGACCGTTAGTGGGACAGCGGAACCGGGGGCAACGGTAACGATCACGCTTCCTGAAGGCGATCCAATCACGGCTGAAGCCGATGATGAAGGCAACTGGGAAGCAACGGTTCCTGAATTATCAGAAGGCGATTCCGTGACCGTCGTAGCTGAGTCTGAAGGCAAAGATCCGAGTGCCCCAATCACCGTGAGTGTAAACGGTTTAACCGTGGCGGCGCCAACGGCTACGATCACCGGAAATAGCACAGATGGGTATCCAGTAACGGGAACAGCGACTGCCAATGCAGCAATTGAAATTTTGAATGAAGCAGGAGAGGTCGTTGGTAGCGGAACAGCTGATGAGGATGGTAACTTCACGATCACCCTTGATCCTCAAGAGGTGACAGCTGGCGACAACTTACGAGTGGAAGCGATCGTGACGGCTGGTGGTGAAGATTATCGCAGTACAGGCACACCGCTTGTAGTTCCTGCAGATGATGAAGAAAATTTAACTGAAACACCAACAATCGACCCAGTAACAGCTGGGGATACGACCGTCAGCGGAACGGCTGAACCAGGGGCAACTGTGACGATTACGCTGCCTGAAGGCGATCCGATCACGGCAGAAGCCGATGACGAAGGCAATTGGGAAGCGACGGTACCAGAATTAACGGAAGGTGATACGGTAACAGTCGTTGCCGAAGTAGAAGGCAAAGAGCCAAGTGCACCGATTACCGTGACCGTTGATGGTGTGACTGTCAGTGCACCGAGCGCTTCCATCACAGGCAATAGTACGGATGGCTATCCGGTCAGTGGAACAACCACGCCGAATGCGGCCATTGAGATTTTGAATGAAGCAGGAGATGTCGTTGGTAGCACGACGGCGGATGACGCGGGTGCTTATACCGTCATCTTAGATCCAGCTGATGTGGCGCCAGAAGAAGCCTTGCAGGTGGTGGCAGTTGTGACAGCGGGCGGTCAAGACTACCGCAGTAATGCCACGCCAATCACGGTACCAGCAGACATTGAACAAACAGGGACACCAACGATCGATCCGGTCACAGCAGGTGATACCACGATTAGCGGAACGGCAGAACCAGGTTCGACGGTTACTGTTACGATCACCGGTCAAGAACCAGTAACGGCTGAAACGGATGACGAAGGAAACTGGCTTGCGGAAGTGCCAGCAGTCTCTGGTGGCGATACAGTCACAGTCGTTGCGGAAGCCGAAGGCAAAGAGCCAAGCGCGCCAGTCAGCGTTGGAGTCAATGGAGTCACCGTTGCAGCACCAACAGCGATCATCAGCGGCAATAGTACCGATGGCTATCCAATCACGGGAACTGCTCCAGCGAACGCAGCGATTGAAGTGTTGAATGAGTCAGGCGATGTGATCGGTACTGGGACAGCCGATGGGGATGGAAACTATACGGTAACCATCGCACCATCCGATGCAGCACCAGAAGAAACCTTGTCTGTCGTTGCGATTGTTACAGCAGGCGGAGATCAGTACCGCAGTCCTGCCACACCGGTGACGGTCCCAGCAGATGAGCTTGAACAAACAGCATCACCAACCATTGACCCAATCAATGCCGGGGATACGACGATCAGTGGGACCACAGAACCAGGCGCTACGGTGACGGTAACGATCCCAGGTGAAGAACCTGTTACTGGTGAAGCCGATGACGAGGGGAACTGGACAGTTGAAGTTCCTGAAGTTTCTGAAGGAGAAACCGTCACAGTGGTCGCACAAGCACCAGACAAAGACCCAAGTGCACCGATCAGTGTTGGAGTCAATGGGTTGACGATCGCTACACCAACCGCGACGATCAGCGGCAATAGTACCGCAGGTTATCCAGTAACGGGAACGGCACCAGCCAATGCAGCCATCGAAATCTTGAATGCCGATGACGAGGTCATAGGTACTGGCACCGCCAATGACGAAGGCCAATATACGATCACGTTAACGAGTAATGACGCGTCTCCAGCTGAAGCCTTACGGGTGGTGGCGGTAGTCACAGCCGGTGGTCAAGAGTACCGCAGTGCGGCTGCACCAATCACAGTACCTTTGGATCAAACTGCAGTCCCAACGATTGAATCGGTGACAGCCGGCGACACGACCATCAGTGGTACGGCTGAACCTGGCGCGACAGTCTCAGTCGCGATTGGTGACGCAGAGCCAGTCACTGCCGAAGCGGATGACGACGGCAATTGGACGGCAACTGTGCCCGAGGTTTCTCAAGGAGAAATTGTTTCTGTGGTAGCGACCCTTGATGGGGAAACACCAAGTGATGCAGCTACGGTCGTCGTAAATCCACTCACTGTCGCGACACCGACAGCAGCGATCAGCGGCAATAGTTCGGAGGGGTATCCAGTAACCGGAACGGCCACGCCAAATGCAGCGATTGAGATCTTAAATGCAGCCGGTGAGGTTGTTGGTAGCGGTGAAGCAAATGAGGAAGGTGCTTACAGCATCACATTGAGCAGCGACGATGTTGATCCTTCAGAAGCACTTCAGGTGGTGGCAGTGGTAACAGCTGGCGGCGATGAGTACCGCAGTGCGCCGCTCTCCATCGTGGTACCAGCAGACCAAACGACTACCCCAACGATCGATCCAGTGCAAGCAGGTGATACATCCGTCGGAGGAACTGCCGAACCTGGTTCAACGGTGACGGTAACGATTCCTGGAGAAGATCCAGTGACTGCCGAAACGGATGAGGAAGGCAATTGGACAGTCACCGTACCAGAACTTTCAGAAGGCGACACGGTCACAGTGGTTGCTGAAGCTGAAGGCAAAGACCCAAGTGCACCAATCAGTGTTGGTGTCGGTGCCTTAAACGTGGCTGCACCAACCGCAACGATCACGGGCAACAGTACTGACGGCTATCCAGTCACAGGAACAGCACCAGCCAACGCAACCATTGAAATCTTAAATGCTGCCAATGAAGTGGTAGGCAGTGGTACTGCCAATGGAGACGGTGAGTATACGATCACCTTGACAGAAGGTGTTTCACCAGCAGAAACCTTGCGAGTGGTGGCTATCGTATCAGCCGGCGGTCAAGACTATCGCAGTCCGGCAACTACTATCGTGGTGCCAGAAGATAACGCAGAAGACCAAACAGCGGCACCGACTGTCGCACCAGTGATTGCTGGGGCTACAACCGTTAGCGGAACGGCTGAACCTGGGGCAGATGTAACGGTTGAACTACCAAACGGCGATACTGTTACAGTGGCAGCGAATGACGAAGGTGAGTGGACGGCAACTGTGCCGACGGTTTCTCTGGATGATGTCTTGACAGTTACTGCTTTGGCAGACGGCAAAACAGAAAGTTTACCAGTAACAGTGACGGTGCAAGGGCTGATCGTGGCAGCACCAACGGCAACGATTTCTGGCAATAGTGCAGATGGCTATCCAGTAACTGGTACAGCACCAGCTAATGCGTCAATCGAAATCTTAAATGCTGATGATCAAGTGATTGGCACAGGGACGGCCAATGAGAATGGTGTTTACACCGTTACCTTGACCAGTGAAGAGGCATCAGCAGGAGAAACGGTCCGTGTCATTGCCATCGTTTCAGCAGGTGGGGATGACTTCCGTAGTCAACCAACGGCTGTCGTGGTACCTGCGGATCAAACGGCGACACCAACGATCAATCCAGCAGTTGCCGGCGCAACAGAAATCAGCGGGACAGCCGAACCAGGAGCAATAGTCAACGTGACGGTCGGTGAGCAAGACCCAATCTCAGCCGAAGTTGACGAAGAGGGCAATTGGCAAGTTGATGTGCCAGAGCTTTCCGAAGGGACGACTGTTACGGCAGTAGCAGAAGTAGAAAATGAAACACCAAGTACACCAGCAACGATCACAGTCGGTGCATTAACGGTGGCGGCTCCTAGTGCGTCCATCAGTGGCAATGCAGCCGAAGGTTATCCAGTGACCGGAACAGGACCAGCGAATGCGACCATCGAAATCTTGAACGAAGCTGGCGAGACAGTTGGAACGGGTACGACCAATGTTGCAGGGCTTTACACGATCGATTTGACCAGTGAAGATGTCTCTCCTGAAGAAAACTTGACGGTAGTTGCGGTGGTCACAGCTGGTGGTACAGATTATCGTAGTCCAGCGACACCGATCATGGTGCCAGCTGAACCGGGTGAAAATCAAACAACGGCACCAACGGTTGATCCAATCAAAGCAGGCGATGAAACAGTTAGTGGAACGGCCGAACCTGGCTCAACTGTGACTGTGACACTACCTGATGGCACAGAAGAGACCGCCGAAACAGATGACGAAGGCAACTGGAGTGTCGATGTGCCTGAATTGTCTGAAGGGGATACCATCACAGTCGTCGCAGACAGTGACGGCAAAGACCCAAGTGATCCAATCACTGTCATCGTTGAAGGAGTGACTGTCGCAGCACCAATAGCTTCCATCAGCGGCAACAGCACGGATGGCTACCCAGTGACTGGTACAGCACCAGCCAATGCAGCGATCGAGATCTTGAACGCAGACAATGAAGTCGTTGGAACAGGCACTGCCGATGGAGACGGCAACTATACAGTGGACTTAACTGCTGAAACTGTCAATCCAGAAGAAACCTTAAATGTCGTTGCCATCGTAACAGCTGGTGGGAAAGAGTATCGCAGTAATCCAACAGCGGTCATCGTACCAGCAGATACGGTAGTGGATCAGACAGCTGCACCAACGATCAATCCAATCACGGCAGGAGATACCAGCATCAGTGGGACCGCAGAACCAGGTTCAACCGTGACGATCACTGTACCAGATGCGGAACCAATCACGGCTGAAACGGATGACGAAGGCAATTGGACAGCAGAAGTACCAGAAGTTTCTGAAGGCGATGCAGTCACTGTTGTGGCTCAATCACCTGACAAAGAGCCAAGCGCTCCAGTAACAGTTGGTGTGGGGGCGTTGACGGTCAATGCTCCTAGTGCAACCATCACAGGCAACAGCACGGATGGCTATCCAGTAAGTGGGACGGCACCAGCCAATGCCACCATACAAATCTTGAATAGCGATGGACAAATCGTCGGTTCAGGAACCGCAGACGCGGAAGGAAACTACAGTATCACTCTTGAACCAACAGCTGTTGCACCAGCGGAAAGCCTAACAGTCGTCGCAGTTCTGACAGCTGGCGGCAAAGAATACCGCAGTAATGCGACACCAATCGTGGTACCTTTGGATCAAGAAGAGCAACAAACTGCAACACCAACGATCGATCCAGTCAAAGCTGGCGATACGACGATCAGCGGGACTGCCGAACCAGGTTCGACGGTGACGGTAACGATTGGTGAAAATGAACCGATCACAACTGAAACGAACGAAGAGGGCAATTGGACAGTCGAGGTACCTGAAGTTGCGGAGGGTGATACCGTCACTGTTGTGGCACAATCCCCTGAAAAAGACCCTAGTGCACCAATCACAGTGAGTGTGGATGGCATCACGGTTTCAGCACCGACCGCTTCCATCACTGGCAATCCAGAGGATGGTTATCCAGTGACGGGGATGGCAGCACCAAATGCGGCGATTGAAATCGTGAATGAAGCGGGGGATGTCGTTGGATCAGGCAATACTGATGAAAATGGCAACTACACGATCACGCTCTCTGGTGAAGATGTTTCTCCTGAAGAATCATTGAACGTCGTTGCGATCATTACAGCCGGCGGCAAAGACTATCGGAGTAATGCCACACCAATCGTAGTGCCCGTTGAGAATACGATCGATCAAACCGCCACACCAATCATCGAACCAGTCACAGCTGGTGACACGACCATCACTGGTACTGCTGTACCGGGATCGATGGTCACCGTGACGGTAACGGGAGAAGAAGCGGTTGAAACCGAAGCAGATGAAGCAGGAAATTGGTCAGTGGAAGTTGCAGAAGTTTCTCGAGATGAAATCGTAACAGCAGTGGCGCAAAGTGAAGGAGAAACCACCAGTGAACCAGCAACGACTGTTGTTAATGGCATCACGGTCAACGCACCTTCAGCGTCCATTACGGGTAATTCCCAAGAAGGCTATCCAGTAGCCGGGAACGGGCCTGCCAATGCAGCAATTGAAATTCTTAATGAAGCGGGTGTTGTCGTAGGAACAGGCACGACCGATGAAAATGGTGACTATACGATCACATTGACTAGTGAGGATGTCGCACCAGAAGAAAACTTATCGGTTGTGGCGATCGTCACTGCTGGTGGGGATGACTACCGCAGTAATCCGACACCAATCGTCGTACCTGTCGATGATGAAAGCATCAAGACAGATACACCAACCATTGACCCAGTTACGGCTGGTGATACAACGATCAGCGGAACGAGTGAGCCAGGTGCTACGATCACCGTTACCATCAGCGATCCGTTAACAAGTAGATTCCTGACCATCTTCGCGGCTGAAGGACCAATCACAACGATCGCCGATCAAAATGGTGACTGGGATGTTGAGTTATCCGCGGAAGCGACGGAAGGCGAAACCGTTACGGTTCTTGCTTTAGCCGAAGGCGAAACCTTAAGTGATCCGGCGACGACCGTAGTCGGTGCCTTGACGGTTGACGCACCGGTTGCCACGATCACTGGCAATCCTACCGATGGCTATCCAGTCTTCGGGAATGGGCCAGCCAATGCGACGATCGAAATCTTGAATGAAGCGGGTGACGTTGTCGGAACTGGAACGACCAATGGGAATGGTGCCTTCAGCATCACATTAGACCCAGAGGATGTTTCACCAGAAGAAACCCTTAACGTTGTGGCTATCGTTACAGCAGGTGGCAGAGAATACCGCAGTGCAGCAACACCAATCGTGGTACCAACGGGTGACAATGGTACGGATGGTACCGACGGCACGGACGGTAGCAATGGCACGGACGGTACCAATGGAACGAATGGTACCGACGGAAGCAACGGCGCTTGGGGTAACTGGGGCAGTTGGGGGAACAACAACGGCAACGGTAGCAATAACAACCAAAGCTGGTGGGGAAGTAAGTACCTACCGAAAACGGGATCTGAAGGAACTTGGTATGCTTCACTGATTGGGGCAGCAGTCTTCGTTGTAGGAGGAATTGGTTTGTTCTTCAAAGCAAGAAAGAAAAAAGACCAACAAAAATAGCATGACTTTACCAGCGGAGTGGACATCCTCCGCTGGTATCTCTAGTGAACAATAGTTTTGAAGCAATGATCATCGTTTCGTAAAGAAAGGGTTAGAAATGGTATGAAAAGCAGAAGGAGGGAAAAATGTCTTTACAAATGGACGATCGGCCAATTAATTCTCTTTTTGACCAGCATCAGTTTCGTCAATTTGTATCTTTTAACAACGACAATAAAAGCCGAAGCAGCAGTGAATGTTTTAGATGTGGAGATTTTAAGCAATTTAACGAGTGCCAATACAAGTGGCACCTCAGTAAGCGTTCCATGGCCAGGCAGCGTGACAAATCGACCAGTGACTTTTTCTATTAAAGGCAACGGCGGGTTGAATGCTTCTGTCAATGTCAGTGGGGAAGATAAATTTGCTTTATTAGCGATCCCAGCAGAATTGAGAACTAGCATTAGTGCCAATGGATCCGCATCGATCAAGACGTCGACCACAGTCAATATTGCCAATGTCCCACTTTTGAATGCGATCTTAACAGCGCTTGATTCCTTGACCAGTTCACTAAATCTCAACCTTGGGATTGTTCAAATCGATTTGACAGCGATCAATCAGCAGATTTCTTTACTAAAGACTGTCGGAAATATTGGGAATGTTGAATTTACCAGTCCATTGCAGTTTACGACCCAGAAAGAAGCTTTATATGCCAATATGAGTTCGAACCTTGGTGTCGTCTTAGGAACCAATGTCCCGCAAATTCTACGGAATTTAAGTACCGCGATTCAAAATACCCAGATCCGAGTGATCGGTATCGATATTGGCGGCGTCGTTCGCACATTGCTGCAAGGGTTGCTCAATACCCTGCTGAGCACCGTGAATTCAGCGTTGAATGATTTGGCAACTGTCCAAGAACAGCTAGCGGATGCAGCTGTTTTAGGAGCAACGGATGTTCAAATTCCGACGTTACTTTCAGGTCCGGGTCAGTTGACTGCAAATTGGACCGCTAATTTTTCCGCTTCTGTTTTGAAAGCAAAGCCGACGGACATCAATCTCTTAAACTTTAGTGCGCTAAATATCAGCAGTCGCCAAACTATGGTTTATTTCATGGTCGAAGCACTGACGATGGATCGGACGAATTTGCCGACTCAGCTGAATTTTGGCCGACATGCCATTCAAACGAAAAAGAGTGAGACGTGGCGGGCAACCGCCAACGGCGATCAAAGCGCAGCAGCTACCACTGGGATTTTACGAATCAATGATACCCGCAATCGTCAGAAAAAATGGCAAGTCAAGGTCAGACAATCCACCAATTGGGTCAATGGCACGCGAACATTGCCAGCTGCCGAATTAAGGGTTCAGCTTGGAACTGTCAATTCGACATTTACAGACGGTCGAGTGGTTTTACCTGATAATGCAACGATTGCCCTGCAGCAAAATGTCGAAAAAAATGTGGTGGCGTTGGAAAATGCGGCATCGACTGGTGGACTGACCGTTAATTTTTCCCAGTTCAATTTATTTGTACCTGAGAAAACACCTAAATTTCAAGGTCAGTATCGCGCCACAGTCGTGTGGACCGTTTCCGATACACCTTGAAAAGGAAGAGCAGAATGAAAAAGAATCCCCTTGTGCTGCTTCTGATTTTGATGATCGGCAGTTTCTGCGGTTTCGTTCCATCAGCAGTAGCCAATACGACGACCGGCAACATTGAGTTTTATGAAGGACCAACGGAAACAGCTAGCAGTGATTCAATTGATGAAGAAATTGAACCACCGCCCAGTCAAGAAACGGTCACTAACGTAGAAGAACCACTGCCGCAGCTTGCTGAAACCAATCACTTTTGGCTGCCCTTAATAGGTGGATTCTTCATTAGTCTGACATTGATCATTTGCATCAAAAAAAGGAGGATGGCAACATGATTTCAAAGAAATCGGTAATAGGCGCATTGGGGGTATTGACCGCCCTTAGTATTGTGACCACGGTGCAAGCGGACGATACGACCGGTGTCGTAGAATATACCTCTGGTGGCATCGTGTTTGACCCGGATAAAGGCGGGAGTGATCCCAATACGCAGCTACCAACGAATTTAGATTTTGGTGCCCATGAGATCCAAACAGAAAATGCCGAAACGTGGGTGGCTACTACAGATGGGACTGGACTACCTGGCGATGGGTCCACGCTGCAAAGAGGGGCAGTTGCAGTCAGTGATAACCGAGGACAGGCGAACTCTTCTTGGGCAATTAAAGTACGGCAAGCAACCCAATTTACGGCAGGAGACAGTACGTTGGACGGTGCGGTATTAACGGTAGATACGGGTACATTGACCAACAACTTAAGTTCGCCGCCAACCGGAACCAGTGATATTGCCAATGGCGAGCTTGATTTTGTGGCGATCAACAATGAATATGCTTTCTTGACCGCCAATGCTGGTGAAGGGATCGGTGAAACGTCGATGCCTCTAGAACAATTTACCCTTTCGATCCCAGCCAATACGGAAAAACAATCGGCAACCTATCAAACGACCCTCGTTTGGACGATCAGCAGTGCTCCGACGACCCCATAGGTTAGTAGTCATTGCTTAACAGTTAGCAGAAAAAAAGCAGCTTGCCTAAGCGGCTGCTTTTTATGCTAGCTGATTTTTCTTTCCTATTTTGTGTAGAAAGGATCTGACAGGATGCATCAGAACAAACTTCGAGGCAAAGGATTTCAGTATTGGGTAGTAAGTATTCTAACGGTCTTATTTTTCATTGGTACTAGTAGTACGGGGGCAGCAGATTCACTTGATACCTTCGATGTTCAAATCAAATTGCCGGAGTCACAGCGGGACAAAGAGTTGATGTACTATGATTTGTTGCTGGAGCCCAAGGCAGAAGAAAAACTAGCAGTCATGGTTTCCAATAAAAGCGAGCAACCAATCAATCTACAGCTATCGTTTAATCGAGCGGTCACGAACATGACTGGCGTCGTTGAGTACTCTGGGGCAAATGAGGAAGCAACGCCTTCTGCTCCGTACGCGATCGAAGAACTCGTTACTTTGAGTGATGAAACACTTTCATTAGCCCCTAATGAACAAAAAGAAATCACCTTGACAGTCCGGATGCCATCTAAATCATTTGATGGGATTTTGGCAGGGGGACTATACGTACAGCAAACCGGCAGTGAAGAATTTCAAGGGAATGTTCAAAACCTATTAGCAAGAGAAGTGGCGGTATTGCTCCGAAATAAAGAGTCAGACATCCCGCCAGCGGTCCGAATTGAAGAAGCCCATTTGGAAGAGATCAACCGCCGCAATGTCATCATCGTAGCGGTGGAAAATGCAGCAGCCGATTATCTCAGTAAAGCCACGCTTGCTTATGAAGTGTTCCATGAAGGAAAAGCAACAGCCATCAAAGGGGAAAAAGAAATCCAATTAGCGCCCAATGCATTAATGAATTACGCACTTCCGCTGGATGGAAAGGAACTGTTATCAGGAGAGTATGAAATAAAAGCGACCCTTAAAGCAGCCGATCAAGAATGGCAGGGAGAGCCGACCTTCCAAGTTGCAAGGCAAGAAGCGCAAGAAAGAAACGAGCAAGATGTCAGTATTGAAGAAACCGCTTCGCCGATCCTTCTCTATCTATCGATTGGTGGTGTTTTATGTTTGATCATCGCTTATCTGATTTGGCATAATCGAAAACTAAAACGAGCATTAAAAAAAACAGATGATAAAACCCCATGAGCACTTGTAAGAAATTCCTTATTAATATAGAAGGAAAAAAGAAAACAATCAAAATTCACGGGATGCATGTAAATCAAAAGCATAATAAAAGCAGCAAACAGGCCATTTATTGTTCGAAATAAATGGTTTTTTGTCGTGTCCATGAAGATTCGATATGGTAAATTAAGTAGAAAATTTTTTTGATTGCATCTTACAGCAGCGAACGATCACTTTTATTTTGATGGAAAATCTTCAGAGGAAACAGTTGATTACCCTTAACCGGACTGCCCAAAGAGAAGGGTAGCTTTTTTTTGCGAAAAAACGAAGAATAAATAACGATTAATATTTAATTTGAACGAAGGTTTTTTTTTTTAAAATCATTAGAAAGGTTGGGCAGTAGTCGGTAAGTTTTGGAATTGTTAATTAGTTAAACTACTTAAAAAAACATAAGTTTTTATTGTTGTTTGCGCTTTCTGTCTTATAAATGTGTTAAGAAAGCAGTACGACGGGAACTCCTTTACTATAATAGGTTTAGACCAATTATAAAGTCTTTTCTTACTTTGTTTTTAATTTAAACTACCTTTTTTGCATAAACGTTTCGCTAATTCGTTTGAAAGTGCAAGCAGGCATTTTTAATTAAGAATACAATTAGAAATGATGTGAAAAGGAGAATTAAGATGTCTGCAAATTTGAGCAATTTCGCTGTTTATATAGTAGATGACAACTTTTTTAATGGAAATTTGATGAAAAAAATGATCACTGAAAGTCATGTTCCTTATTCTATGGTGGAGATCATTTCACCGGAAGAACTAGATTCTTTTCTTGAAGGGTATCTAACAGATGTGAACGATTTATTTTTATTTTCCATTGAAATGATGGGCTTTGATCGAAGTTTTCAATTAGCAGGGCGATTGAGGGAGCAGTGCAAAAAGTGTCAAATTGCTTTTTATGGTGCCTATGCGTCCAAAATCGAAATCAAGAAACTGAATCTTATCTGTCCTTTAGGAATCATCGATACAGAAGAAAAGGATGTGGCAATGCAGTTAAGAAATTTGTTAACAGAAGCAATTGAAGTGAAACGATCATTGCTGGGAAAAAAACACTTATTAAAAATTGTTAGTAAACGAGAGTTGATGATCGTTGATGCAGAAGCAATCAACTACATAACAACGATCAAAGGTGAGCGAAACCGAATCGTATTCCATCAAAAGAAATCAGTTGAGTGCATTGAAACTTCGTTAAAGGTCATCAAACAGCTAGATTTGCCTGAGTATTATAAAGTATTCAAATCGTACATTATTAATGCGCGACAAATCAAAATGATTGATCGAACAAACAATGTTCTTTGCTTTTTTAATGGGGAAGAATTAGAAGTTGGAAAAAAAATCCGTAAAGCAATCAGTTAAAACTACATATATTTAATGGAGGAAAAAAATGAAAAAGAGAAATAAACGAATTCGTCATGGCATTGTTGTTACCGCTTTAGGTCTGTCCCAAGTGATCACTCCGGTCATGGCGCTTGCGGAAACCACGGAACAGGAACAGACCATTCGTACTTTAGATAACTCAAATCATCTGCTGGAATCAACCAGCGGCGTTGCCAATGAAACAAACACAAGCGACGCGCAAACAACTGAGACTACTCAAACGGATCGTTCTTCAGAAGAAAGCGGCGAAGCAACCTCCAAGACGGTTGCAGCAACAACGAGTCAAAGTGAAACGCCTGCTACAACTTCATCAACGCATACAGCAGATACTACAGATTCGACGCAAACAAGTTCTTCAGAAACTGAATCGAAAGAGGCAAAAGGAGCCGAAAAGAGTTCCCGTGTCAGCACCCGCATCAATGGACAAGAGCTTTTAGAAAAAGGCACATTACTGACGATTGCTGGTGAGGAGTTCAGTCAAACGGAAGAAACGCGGATTTTAAACAATAGTCCGGTGAAACTGAAATTAGACTTTGAAATCAATGACGAAGACTACTTAGCCGGTACCACTGCTGTTTTTGACCTGCCGGAAGGCCTTGGTTTTAGTGATATGCAAGGAACAAATGAAGCAATCAATGCTTCGTGGGCAGTAGATAGCGCCGCCCATCAATTAACGATCACCTTTAACCAATCCATTCATGATGCATCGTTTTCGATCGAGTTGACCAGTTATCTTTATTCAGAAGACAAGCCTCAGCTAACCATTGAGATGGGCGATCAAAACCAGACAAGCTACGCCATTGATTTGTATGAAGAAGTTGACCCGATTCAATATGTGTCAGAAAAAAATGTCTTTGGGATGCAAGGAATGGTTTACTACAATACTGATCGGACATTATCTGGAACGGAAACTCTTTCACTGCATTTGGTTGATACGCCGGGGGCTTCCTTCAAAAAGATTGAGACCCAACCGTTAAAAGTCTTCAGCTATGAAGTGGATATCAAAGGAAAGATCAAGCCAGAAACACAAACAGCATTGACTGAAGGGACGGACTACACAATCACCTCAAATAGTCTCTACAATACTGCTGTTGAAGTCAAACAAATGGACAAGCAAAAGGCCTATGGTGTTTCTTATCAATTCACGATGAGTTTGACCGCGTTGACGGATTATACTTCTTCTTTTTCAAAAGGGTATCCGACGACCGGATTTGGTTCGGTACAGCTAAAACAAACAGCTGCCCAAAACAGAGGGTTTTCCTTTACCGCAGCAACCAGTAAAGATGAAAAAGAAGTCGATTCTAGGTATTATATGGGGGTTGCTTCTGCCAGTTTTATGAATGGCCTTTCTAAAGGAAACTACTATGTATCAATTCATCAAATGCCGACGGAGATGAAAGCAGGTCAACAAATCATTCTTTCGAGTCAAAACGGACAGCCGATCACGGCGAAACAGTTAACAGCAAGAGACGCCTTCTATCAAAATGTGACTTTTACGGATTATTTTTCTGTCGAAAATAATGGGGACAAACTGATTGTGACGGCCACAAAAGACAGCAATCTCACTCTTGGTTCCACGAACATAACCGTACCCTTTGATCAGAAAGATATCATCCTCAATGTCTCGACACCGTTAATTGCTAATAAAGAATTCAAAATCGTTGAAGACAACTACGTCGAACCAATCAGTGTTCTTAATCCCAATAACGCTGAAACTGCTTGGGGAAATTATGATCAAAATGGTGCCTATGCCAGTGACACTTCAGTCAATATCGAAGGCAGCACCTCACAACCGATCGAAAATTTACAAATGTTTATTGAACATCCCGAGTATCTTTCTTTAAGAAAGGTACCAAAAGTCGGCTTCTATTATACTTTAGGAACTGATTATACGATTGAAGAAGTAGCAGGCGGAACGATGGTCACCTTTACGTCGCCCATTACCTATTCTGTTCAATTTGATATTGGCTTCAATTATGTGCCAGACAGTTTAGCACCGACAAAATCAATTCCTAACGATACAATTCCAATCACGATTTCCGCGACAGGACTTGACACGGTTCATACCTCCGTCTATACCGGAAGAAAACTGTATTCTGAACGCACGCTCCAAAGCAGTAAGAATCAGTTTTTAGTCAACGCTCGTCAAGATACCATCAGTGATTTGACTGTTGAGACCCATGTTCCGAAAAATACGGATGTTGTGTTTTCGATCATCGATGTTTCCAATGAACAAGTCAGTGGCATTTATCCACAGTACTGGGATCGTGGTTATTATGATAATCAAGCCATGAAAGAAAGCGATCCGAATTATCCAACGATCACCCATGA
The DNA here is from genome assembly GCF_051714285.1 of Enterococcus sp. AZ149. Classification (NCBI taxonomy): domain Bacteria; kingdom Bacillati; phylum Bacillota; class Bacilli; order Lactobacillales; family Enterococcaceae; genus Enterococcus; species Enterococcus sp. AZ149. The sequence goes on along the minus strand of NZ_JBIORO010000001.1, from coordinate 2,206,218 downwards.
TGAGGCAACCAACTATTATACCTTTGATTTTGGGACGACTAACCATCGCTACATCATTTCCTATCGGTACGCCAATGGTTGGCAGGAAATGAGTACGATTTATGTACCTGGTTTTGCAAAAGAGCCGCTATCAAATAATCAGCAAGGCTCAACTACCGTTTCGGTTTCCAATACAGCGACGGATATTATTGGGATTACTCAAAATACCGTGAATAATACAAAAAACATGACTCAGGTCAAGGTCACAACAAAAAATATCGATGATGGCTCGAAAAAAGTAGCAAATCCAACGATCCTTCTAAAATCATTGGGAAATACCAATGGTGAAATCGATCTTAGGTCAATCAATGTTTCAAATGTGCCAGACGATAGCTACGAAATCAAAGAAGTTGACGGAGACGTACAGCTTGTCTTTTCAAACTATGTTTTAACGAAAAATATCGAAATCAGTTACAACGTACTTTCACAAAACGCCGGCCAAATCTCAGCTTCAGCAACGATCGTTTCTGATACGATTGATACCTTGTCGGAAGCCAAACGGACAGCTACTTCGACGGTGACTAACCTGCAATTTTCGGCAGGTGATTCAAACGGGATCATTTACAAAACTAGTGCGTCACTTGATGTTTATAATACCGAAGAACCAACTCAGAAAATTGCAGGCGTTACATTGATGCTTTGGAATCAGTTGACTGGAGATGTTATTTCTGTTGTAACGGATGAGAAGGGAGAGTATCAATTAGCTGATATTTATACAGGGACCTATATGCTTTATGTTTCCTACGTCCCAGAAGGTTACGTCATACCACAGGAACTTCAGCTTGGTAAAGAGGTGCAAGTGAACCGGACGGGCAATCATCTTTCTGTCGGCATCACACCAGAAGAAGACTTGTCGACGATCGACGCCAAAGATAGCACGATCTACGTGGGAGACGAGTGGCATGCTGAAGACAACTTTGTTTCAGCGACAGACAAGTATGGCAATGCGTTGACCTTCTCGGAAATTACCGTCAACGGTGAGGTCGACACATCTAAAGTCGGCACTTATGAAGTCAAATACATGAATGGCAACGTGAGCGAGACAGCGACGATCACTGTGGTGGCCAACCAAGAAACGGTGGCAGCCAAAGACAGCACGTTATATGTGGGCGATGCATGGACAGCAGCTGATAATTTTCTAGCGGCAAAGGATAAAGACGGAAACGCATTGTCACTATCAGAAGTGACCATTATCGGTGAAGTTGACACGGATACACCAGGAGAATACCAAGTGATCTATCGTAACGGCAAAGTCGAAGCAACAGCCACGATCACGGTCTTAGCCGACCAAACTTCGGTTAAAGCCAAAGACAGCACCTTATACATCGGGGACGACTGGCATGCGGTTGATAACTTTGTTTCGGCAACGGACAAAACAGGAGCGAACGTCCCATTTTCAAATGTGACCGTTAGTGGAGCCGTGGATACTTCCAAAGAAGGTCAATATCCAGTAATTTACCAAAATGGCAATCAAAAAGCAGTCGCAACAATTACGGTCGTTACCAACCAAGAAACAGTCGTGGCCAAGGATAGTACACTTTATGTTGGAGATGCATGGGAGCTTGCGGACAACTTTGTTTCAGCAACGGATAAGAAGGGGCAACCGTTAAGCTTGGCAGAAGTCACCACCAGTGGTGAAGTGGATACGAAAGTACCAGGAGAATACCAAGTAACCTATCGCAATGGCAAAGCCGAAGCAACAGCGACGATCACTGTATTGGCAGATCAAACGAGTGTCAAAGCCAAAGACAGTACCTTATATGTTGGGGATGACTGGCATGCGGTTGATAACTTTGTTTCAGCCACAGACAAAACAGGATCGAATGTCCCATTTTCAAATGTGACCGTTAGTGGAGCCGTTGATACTTCCAAAGAAGGTCAATATCCAGTGGTTTATCAAAACGGCAAAGTAAAAGCAACGGCGACGATTACGGTGGTTGCCAACAAAGAAACGGTAGTCGCCAAAGATAGTACGATTTATGAAGGCGATGACTGGCAAGTCGCCGATAACTTTGTGTCGGCAACAGATAAAGACGGCAACGCAGTAAAACTGGCTGATATCACAACGATAGGTACAGTCGACAGCGCCACACCAGGGAAATATGAAGTAATTTATCGCAATGGCAAGGCCGAGGCGAAAGCAACGATCACCGTGTTAGCTGATCAAACATCAGTTGAAGCCAAAGATAGCACCTTATATATCGGGGATGACTGGCAAGCAATCGACAACTTTGTCTCAGCCACAGACAAAACCGGAGCAAACCTACCATTTTCAGGAGTGATCGTTAGCGGATCAGTTGATACCAGCAAAGAAGGTCAGTATAAAGTTACTTATAGCAATGGTAAAATGGAAGCTATTGCTACGATCACGGTTGTTGCGAACCAAGAAACGGTAGTCGCCAAAGATAGTACGATTTATGAAGGCGATGACTGGCAAGCCGCCGACAACTTTGTGTCGGCCAAAGACAAAGACGGCAAAGAACTAGAACTTGCCGATATTACGGTATCAGGCACAGTTGACACCTCTAAAGCAGGCAGATATGAAGTGGTTTACCGCAATGGTAAAGCTGAAACAACTGCCACGATCACCGTATTGGCTGATCAAACGAGTGTCAAAGCCAAAGACAGTACTCTGTACGTCGGTGACGATTGGGAAGCTGCCGACAACTTTGTCTTAGCTACAGACAAAACGGGAGCAACGGTTGAATTATCAGGAGTAATCGTTACTGGTACCGTCGATACCACTCAAGAAGGCACATACGAAGTCACTTATACGAATGGAAAAGTCAGCGACATAGCGACAATCACTGTGGTTGCTCACGAAGAAACGGTCATAGCAAAAGACAGTACGATCTATGAAGGAGAGAAGTGGCAAGCCGTCGATAATTTTGTCTCGGCAACAGATAAAAGCGGACAAGCAGTCGATTATGATCAAGTATTGACTAGCGGTACAGTCAATACTGATGTGCCTGGAAAATACCAAGTAACCTATCGCAACGGCAAAGCCGAAGCCACTGCCACAATTACCGTGTTGGCAGACCAGACCTCTGTGACTGTGAAAGATAGCGTGATTTATGTTGGTGACAACTGGACAGCTGCCGACAATTTTGTCTCCGCTACAGATCGTGATGGTAACACACTTACGTTGGAGCAACTGTTGGTGGACGGTTCGGTTGATACCAAAAAAACCGGATCCTATCAAGTCACTTATTCAATCATAACCGATGAAGCAGCAACTCCTAACTTTTTCGCACGCTTATTTGGTACTGACTCACAAGAAGCAGTCACCGCCACAGCGACGATCAAAGTCATTGAAAAAGCAGAAGAACCAGAGGAGAATGATAAGCAGCCAGAGAAAGATGATTCTAATAAAGGGCAAGAAAAACCAACGGATGCAGGACAGCCTGGTACACAAAGCAAAGCGACCGCAAAGGACAAACGGGTGTTACCAAAGACCGGTACAGCCATCACTCAAGGTTATTCGATTGTAGGAGTGAGCCTTGTGGCACTAGCGGGGATCGTCTTCTTTCGTAAGAAACACACGAACAAAAGCAGAAAAACGAAATAAGTCTCAATGACTATAGCAGCGGCTATCCTTAATGATAGCCGCTGTTTTTAGTTTGCTTTCTAAAAAAACCTGCAGTATTGCGGTTTTCTTGTCTGATAAGCAGCCGTATAAAGAAGATGTAAAGATGCTAGCAGAAGATTTACACTATTTTTATTTCTTTTTGCGTATGCTTACGTCATGAAGGAGTGAAGAATATGAATCTTGTTTTAGGAATAATCGGAGTGATCGTAATGATCTATCTCTTTTGGTACTTGTTTGAGGGGGGAGAACGATGAGTAGCTATTTTGTGCAAGGCTTTTTATTTTTACTGATCTTACTAGCAGCAGCGGTTCCTTTGGGCTGGTATATCAAAGAAATCATGCAAGGAAAAACACCGCGGTTTGTCCGCTTTATTCAACCCATTGAACGGTTGACCTATCGAGTGATTGGTTCGGTCAGCAAAAAAGAAATGACCGCCAAAACCTATCTATTTTCCGTCTTGGCCGTCAGCGTCTTTTCCATCATCGGATTGACCGGATTATTGATGGTCCAGCACTGGTTACCGCAAGGGGCGGCCGTTGAGAATTTGTCCTTTGACTTAGCATTGAACACAGCCGTCAGTTTTGTGACGAACACGAACTGGCAAGCTTACGCTGGGGAAGAAGCACTGACCAATCTTTCCCAAGCATTAGGATTAACGGTGCAAAATTTCTTATCTGCGGCAGTAGGACTAGCTGTACTGTGTGCCTTGATTCGTGGGCTGCAGCAAAAACAAAAACGAACGGTAGGGAATTTTTGGCAAGACATCACCCGTTCCTTACTGTATATCCTTTTACCACTCTCATTGATTTTAGCGATCTTGCTCCTGTCTCAAGGCGTCGTTCAAACGTTGAGCAGCGGCGTGGAAGTCAATGGATTTGAAGGGAAATCCTTTTGGATGGCGCTCGGGCCGGTAGCGAGTCAAATCGCCATCAAGCAATTAGGGACCAACGGCGGCGGTTTTTTTGGCGCCAACGCCGCCCATCCATTTGAAAACCCAACGATGTTCAGTAATTTTTTAGAAAACTTAGCGATCTTGTTGCTGCCAGCTGCTGTGATTTTTGCCTTTGGCTTTTGGATCAAAGAGTGGAAACAAGGACGTACGATCTTGATCACCGCAACCGTCTTTTTGATCCTGGCCTTTATTGGCGTAGTGATCAGTGAAGCTTATGGGCCGCAATTCAGTCAAGTGCTTGGGAATGCCAACCTAGAAGGCAAAGAAGTACGTTTCGGTATCGGTTGGTCGAGTCTCTGGGCAGTGAGTACCACCGCCGCTTCCAGTGGATCAGTCAATGCCATGCTGGATAGTTTCACACCACTCGGGGGTGCGATCCCAATGTTCTTGATGCAGCTGGGGGAAATCATCTTTGGCGGTGTCGGTAGCGGACTTTATGGCATGATCGCTTTTCTATTATTGACGGTCTTTATCGCTGGTTTACTCGTGGGACGAACACCAGAATATATCGGCAAAAAAATCGAAGCCTTTGACATTAAAATGACGAGTATCGTTATTTTGACGCCATTGCTACTGACGCTTTTCGGGGCTATGTTGATGACCTTGCATCCTGACATCATGAGCTGGCTAACCAACCAAGGCGCCCATGGCTTTAGCGAACTGTTGTATGCAGCAACTTCGTTCAGCAACAACAACGGGAGTGCCTTTGGCGGCTTGACCGCAGATACTGTTTTCCTGAATAGTTTGGGTAGTATCTTGATGTTCGTTTCACGTTTCGTTCCCATCGCAGCCATCTTGTATCTGGCAGAAAACATGGGTGCCAAAAAGAAAACCGTTCGTAATGAAGGAACCTTGTCAACCACGAGTCCAGTCTTTGTCACGATGCTAATCATTGTGATCATCGTGATCGGTGCACTGAGCTTTTTACCAGCGATGGCTTTAGGACCAATCGCAGACTTTTTTACAACGAAATAGGAGAGAGAAAAAATGAAAAAAATCTATCAATGGGCGATCGGCGAATCCTTTAAGAAATTGGACCCTCGCCAACAAATCAAAAACCCCGTAATGTTTGTGGTTTACTTAGGGGCGATCTTGACAACGATTTTATGTTTTCAAGAACAAACGGTCCCGTTGTGGTTTAGCATCAGTGTGACCGTCTTCTTATGGTTGACCTTGTTGTTTGCCAATTTTGCCGAAGCAGTGGCAGAAGGGCGCGGCAAAGCACAAGCGGATAGTTTGAAGCAAGCAAAAAAAGAAATCATGACCTACAAAGTCATGTCCTTGGAAGATGTAGCGAAAGAGGCTTTTATCGAAGTCCGATCCTCCGATTTGAAAAAAGGCGACTTGGTGTATGTTCCTTCTGGCGAACAAATTCCTGCCGATGGGGATGTCGTGGAAGGTGCTGCTTCGGTGGACGAAAGTGCCATCACAGGAGAATCAGCCCCTGTCATTCGTGAGTCTGGCGGCGACCGCAGTGCAGTCACGGGAGGAACGTTAGTCGTTTCCGATTACTTGGTCATCAAAGTGACCGCTGAAAATGGCCACTCCTTTTTGGATAAGATGATTGCGATGGTGGAAGGGACGCAACGGAAAAAAACACCCAATGAGATTGGCTTGCAGCTGTTCTTAGTGACACTGACCATCATCTTCTTGGCAGTTTCCATCACATTGATTCCTTTTACCGATTTTAGCAGTCAGTTATCTGGTCGGGGAACGGCGATTTCCAGTGTGATCGTGATCGCTTTATTGATTTGTCTTGCACCGACCACGATCGGCGCCTTGATTTCCTCGATTGGGATTGCTGGAATGAGTCGTTTGACCAAAGAAAACGTCATCGCCATGAGTGGCCGCGCGATTGAAGCAGCAGGAGATGTGGATGTTTTGCTGCTGGATAAAACAGGGACCATTACTCTGGGAAACCGCCGTGCCAGCGAGTTCTTGCCGGTACCAGGTGTCACCGCCAAAGAGTTGGCAGATGCAGCGCAGTTGGCATCTTTTGCCGATGAAACAGCGGAAGGCCGCAGTATCGTGATTTTAGCCAAAGAAGCCTTCAATATTCGGGAACGGGAATTTCAGCAAGCCGATGTTCATTGGATCGATTTTAGTGCCAAAACACGGATGTCTGGGATCGACTATCGTGGCGATGAGATCCGTAAAGGAGCTGCGGATACGATCAAGCAATATGTGACGGCAAAAGGGCAGACCTATCACACGGCATGTGACGAGATCGTAGAAAAGGTCGCTAAGGCTGGTGGAACCCCATTGGTCGTAGTGAAAAATGGCCAGGTACTCGGAGTCGTTTATTTAAAAGACATCGTGAAAAACGGCGTCAAAGAAAAATTTGCCGACATGCGCAAGATGGGCATCAAGACGATCATGATCACCGGAGACAACCCCTTGACGGCAGCTGCTATTGCTGCGGAAGCGGGCGTCGATGATTTCTTAGCCGAAGCAACACCAGAAAACAAAATGAACCTGATTCGCGAATATCAGGAAAAAGGGCATTTGGTGGCGATGACGGGGGATGGAACCAACGATGCACCCGCACTCGCCCAAGCCGATGTGGCAATGGCGATGAACACTGGTACACAAGCAGCCAAAGAAGCGGGCAATATGATCGACCTTGATTCCAGCCCAACCAAATTACTGCAAGTAGTCCAAATTGGTAAACAGCTGCTGATGACCCGTGGGGCATTGACGACCTTTAGTATCGCGAATGATATCGCCAAATATTTCGCAGTGATCCCTGTCCTGTTTTATGCGATTTATCCAGAACTTGCAGCGCTGAATATTATGAATCTTGGTAGTCCCTTGACGGCGATTTTGTCCGCAGTCATTTACAATGCAGTCGTGATCATCGCCTTGATCCCTCTGGCGTTAAAAGGGGTCAAATACCAAGAAAAACCAGCCAGCCAAATGCTGCGGCACAATCTTGTCGTCTACGGCCTAGGCGGCATCATCGCACCATTCATTTGTATCAAGCTAGTAGATTTGCTTTTGTCAGCTGTTCTACTATAAGAGAAGTCTATCAGAGTCAAAGAGTCATTTAGGAGGAAAACATGATGAAGAACACCCTCTTTGCCAGTATCAAATTTTTACTATTTAGTACCGTGCTATTTGGCGGTCTCTATACATTGTTGGTCACCGGTGTCGGACAAGTCTTTTTTGCCCATCAAGCCAATGGCAGTCAAATCGTGGAAGGTGGAGAGGTCAAAGGGTCTGAGCTGCTTGCGCAACCCTTTGACCAAACAGGTTACTTCCAAGGCCGTGATCAAACTGTTTCACAATTGTCGCCCTATGATCCGACCCAAAAAAAGACTGTAGCTGAGCGGACAGCGGCGTTACTGGCAGAAAACCCAACCCAAACCAGTGTGCCGATCGATCTCGTGACCGCTTCGGGTAGTGGCGTTGATCCTGATATCAGTGTCGAAGCGGCACTTTTTCAACTGCCGCGGATCGCTGACACAAGAGGCATCGATGAACAAACAATTCATGATATAATAAACAGAAATAAAGTAGCTGATCTGTTCTCCACGAGAGAATATGTCAATATCATGACCTTGAATCAGCAGCTCGATCAATTACCCGAAGAATAGGGGGAAGCATCTATGAGTGAAAACAACCAGCAGACTATCCCAGAAGAGATGCTGCTGCAAGCCGGATTTGGCCCCAAACGTGGCAAGCTGCGGGTATTTTTCGGTTTTGCTGCCGGTGTCGGAAAAACCTATACGATGTTAACCGAAGCCCATGAGTGTTTGCTCATGGGCAAAAATGTGGTGATCGGCTATATCGAACCCCACAAACGTCCCGATACCAATCGATTGCTTGAAGGGTTACCACAAGTACCATTAAAGCAATATCAGCACAAGCAATTGACCCTATATGAGCCGGATATCGATCGACTGATCCAACTAAAACCAGATATCGTCTTGATCGATGAGTTAGCACATACCAATCCCATTGGTGCGCGAAACAAAAAACGTTACCAAGATGTTGATGAACTTTTGCATGCAGGAATCACCGTCTACACGACCATCAATGTCCAGCATATCGAAAGTCTGAATGACATCGTGGAAAAGGTCACGGAAGTGGAAGTCAGAGAAACTGTACCCGACACCTTTTTCCAGCACGCCAGCTTACGAGTGGTGGACGTTGAACCAGACGAACTGATTGATCGGTTGGAACAAGGCAAAATCTATGCCGATGAAAATGCCAAGCGGGCACTAAAAAACTTTTTTACGCCAGAAAAACTTGATCATTTACGTGGATTAGCGATCCAAAAAGCTTCCAATCATATCAATCAAATGAACGGCGGTCGAAAACGAGTCCAAAGCAAGCTTTTGACGATTATTGATGATCGCTTGCCGAAAATGGCAGAGAAATGCATTCGTTGGACCGCCCGCTTAGCCCAAGGAGTGGGGGCGGAATGGACGGTGATTCAAATTCGATCGTTAGATGATACACCTACCGAGGTGCCATTGGCAGAGCGTTTGGGAGCAGAAGTCATCAACATCGAAGCGGATGACAGTTTTGAGACCATCGTAGAGTATGCCAAAATGACGGGTGCCAGTGACATTATCATGGGGAAACAGGTTTCTCAGAAGTGGTTCCAAAAATTGTTTGTCGAGGATTTAGAAGACCGCTTGATTCGGCGCCTTGATGATATTGAGATCCATTTGATTCCTTTTAAAGAAAAAATGCAGCGACCACGGCTGACGTTTTCGCAATTATTTGAAGGCGGTGGTCGAGATTTCACCTTGACCTTTGGGCTGATCATGCTCGCCACCATAGTGACAGAAGGCATGCAGTACTTACATTTCGGCGATCAGAATTTGATGCTGGTTTATATCTTTTTTGTTCTCTTAGTGGCACGTTACACAAGTGGCTATCTTTGGAGTGCCATGGCATCGATCATTAGTGTCCTTTCTTACAATTGGTTCTTTGTCGACCCCTTGTATTCCTTGACGGTCTATAAAGCAGGCTATCCAATCACATTAGTGATCATGCTGATCGTTGCCTTAATGATCAGTAATGTGATGGTTCGATTGAAGACCCAGGCAGAAAATGCCAAGGAAAAAGAGCATCAAATGGAGATATTGTATGAGTTGAACAAACAATACATGGAAACGCGGAATGAGCAAGACATTTATGAAAGTACGACCACCTATTTGGCACGCTTACTCCAGCGAGAAGTGGCGTTATATGACAGGGAAGGTCACTTGAGAAGTCTGCATTCTTCAAGAGAAACATTGTCTCAACTGACTGGCAAGGATGAGAAAGCCGTCGCTTTTTGGGTCGTGAAAAATCAAAAAGAAGCCGGTCGCGGCACAGATACTCTGATTGGTGCCAATGGATTTTACTTGCCGATCGTTTTAAACGGCAAACCACTAGGCGCCCTTGGGGTAGAACGCAACGAGGAGCATCAGTTGGCCAATAGTCAATTGAATTACTTGCGCCTTGTGATCACCCAAATTGCTACCGTGTTGGAGCAAGTCTCTCTGGCGAGTGAGAAAGAACAGATCCAATTAGAAAACGAACGGGAAAAAGTCCGCAGCAATCTACTGCGTGCGGTTTCTCATGACTTGCGGACGCCACTGACGACGATTTCTGGCATTGCCGAAACATTGAGCGAAACCGAAGGCGCGATCAAAAAGGAAACGAAACAAAAGCTGCTAGGAGATATCCAAAGTGAATCCCAGTGGTTGATCCGCATGGTCGAAAACTTACTGTCGGTGACCCGCATCAATTTGACTAACATGGCGGTCAAGCGCAGTGAAGAACCAATCGAAGAAATTATCGAAGCGGTTTTAACGCACCTAAAAAAAGTCTATCCGCAACAAAAAATCATCGTGAAGATGCCCGATCAGCTGATTTTTGTCAAAGTCGATCCAATCTTGATCGAACAAGCCTTGTTTAATTTGATTGAAAATGGCGTACGCCATGGAACCGCCGATACACCGATTTTCTTGCGAGTTTTTCAGGAGCAAGAAGTGGTCATTGAAATCGAGAACCAAGGGGAGATCCCCCTAGGGCAATACCAAAAAATCCAAGCGAATTTGACTAATGACACCGAAGTGCCGGTGGATTCCAAAAATGGACTAGGCATCGGACTGAGTATCGTTAAAACCATCATCCATGCCCATGAAGGCAAATTGGCGATCGAAACGAAAGCTGGCAGTACCATCTTTCGTATTTATTTAAAGCAGTAAGGAGGAAGAGCATGCAGCGACATTTTTTATTGATTGAAGATGATTCGAATATCGTTGATTTTATGGAGGTCGTCTTGCAAAGAGAACACTACAACTTTACGTCAGTTGGCACGGGCATGGAGGCATTGATGCTCTTGCAGGAAGAAACTATCGACTTCATCTTGCTGGATCTGGGCTTACCGGACATTGACGGCATGGAGCTGTTAAAAATCATTCGTAAGCGCATGAACACACCGATCATCGTGATCTCTGCCCGCAAAGATGAACAAGACAAAGTGCAAGCGTTAGACCTCGGTGCCGATGATTATGTAACAAAGCCCTTCAGTACCAATGAATTATTTGCCCGTATCCGCACGGCATTGCGGCACAAGGAGTCAGCTGCCTTTAGCAGCAGCCCGATTCTCGTAAACAAGGAGTTAACGATCGATTTTGAGAAGAAAATCCTGTACAAGAATCAAAATGAGATCCATTTGACCAAAAACGAATACCGCATCATGGCAGTTATGTTCAAGAATTTAGGCAAAGTCGTCACTTACGATACGCTCACCAGCGAAGTTTGGGGACCTTTTGCAGCGGATGCACAAACCTTACGAGTCAATATCTCAAACATTCGCAAAAAAATCGAAACCAATACGCTGCAGCCAGAATATTTGATCACTGAAATCGGCGTCGGGTATCGCTTGCGGGAGTATCCAGCAGAATCTTCTGTATAAGTTCGATTCAATCCTAAACAGCCTCCTCCTAAAATTTAGGAGGAGGCTGTTTACTTTCATTGCATCGATGACCATAGTATCCACTGCTTTATACCATTTGACAGTGCCAATCCAAGGGAAGATGGGACTGCACGAAGGGGAAAATGTCGCTCATTCAAATTTTGTATATTTGTCCTATATGTATTGCTGGGAAATATGTTGTTTGATCAGTTATACTTTTTTTATTAAACAGTTTCCAAAGGGTTCGTTAACTAACAGGTAGAAAAAAATAGGAAAAAGAGCAGCATCAACGATGCCACTCCATGGTGTTTTCGATTTCATTGGTATCAGAATCCAGTTGTTCAGAAACGATGGTAAAGCCGTTTTTGAGATAAAACGCAATAGCAGCTGTATTTTTTTGGTAGACATTCAGAGTCAGCTTCTCGTGTTCTGCTTGTGCTTTTTGTAAAAGCTGCTTGCCAATGCCGTGGGCACGATAGTCTTTCAAAACGAAAATACCAGCGATATAATCACCCAACATCCCGATGAAGCCGACGGGCTGATCATCCACCGAATAGGTGTAAATAAGGGCATCAGAGAAGGCTTTTTTCACAAAATCATAGTTATCTTGCCAATGGGCAGCCGAAATAAAGTCATGGGCATCCAAATTACTTTGCAGCCAAATCTGGGCGATGGTTTCTAATTCAGAATCAGTAAATTGGGTCACTTGTTGTATCATGAGAACCTCCGTTTTTATTCAGTATAGCATAGGTCCAGTACTGATTGCTGCAAATAGCGGCACTTTCGTAGACAATCGGTCAGGAGACGAACCGCTTGATAAGTAACGAAGGTTAAATGACGAAGAAAAGCAATCTTTTTCGTTGAAATATTCTAACAATTTTGTTTCAGCTAGATGTCAATTTCTTGCAGCCAGATGTTATTTGTGTGAAAACAGCCCCAAGAATGAAATCTTTCGGTATGCTAGAGAAAGCGATAAGACACATCTAGTTAAGGAGAAAAAATGAAAAAGACACTTTTGGTTGCAAGTTCACTTGTTTTGCTGACGCTGCCTGTCGTGACGGTATCCGCAGACAGCTTTGATCAGAAGATCCAGCAGCAAAATGAAAAAATCAGTGACATAAAAAATGAATCTACCTCATTAGAATCACTGAAACGATCCACAGAGGCAGAGATTCAATCGATTGAAGGAGAAATCCAAGCAATCCTACAAAAGAAAACGACGACGGAAGAAGAAGTCAATGCCTTGGCACAAGAGATCCAAGTCCTTGAAGAAAAAATCATCAAGCGCACAGAGGTACTGGCGAATCAAGCGCGTGACATTCAAACGTCGGAACCTTCCAATCGGTTGTTCCAAAAAATCGTTGATGCTGAATCCATCGGAGAAGCCATTCAACGGGCGATTGCTTCAGTAACGATCATGAATGCCAGCAATAGCATCGTCGAACAACAGCAAGAAGATATCGCAATGAGCCAGAAATTGGAAAAAGAGTTGCAGGAACAATTGGTTGCGATCGAAGAGCAGTCAAGCGCATTGCAAGGAAAACAAGCGGAATTAGCTGATGTCAAATTGAATCAAGAAGTTGAACTAGCGGACCTTGCCTTGGCATTGAACACCGAAGAAGAGAAAAAAGACCAATTGGAAGCGGACCAAGCAGAAGCAAAACGGCAACGAGAAGCAGCGTTGAAGCAACTGGCTGAGCAAGAAGCACAAGAAGCAAAAGCGCGCAAAGAAGCAGAAGAAGCAGCAAAACGCCAGCAAGCAGCAGAAGCCGAGTCAGCTAAAACTGCTGAAAATCCTGCCGTTCAACAAGCAGCAGTGGCAGCAGCACAGCCGAAGACGGAAGCAGCAGTGGCGCCAGAAATATCGGTGGCGCCAGAAAAAACTGCAGCTACTCCTGCACCTGTGCAGCAAGCAACTGAGCCAAAAGAACAAGCAAGCACAGGTGGATGGCAAATGCCAGTCGATTCGGTTCATATTTCGAGTCGTTTTGGGTATCGAACAGATCCAACAGGGGCATCAGGAAATCAACATAATGGCATCGACTTTACCGGGGGGACAGGAACACCGATCTATGCGATTCAAGCAGGCGAAGTTGTCGAAGCGGGCTATGGTCCGTCAACTGGTAACTATGTGATTATCAAACATGCCAATGGCATTTACAGCTACTACATGCACTTTAGTACACTGCCAGCTGTCTCGGTCGGACAAAGCGTCTCAGCTAGACAATATGTAGGCGGTATGGGAACGACTGGAAATTCAACTGGCGTCCATCTACATTTAGGGATGTCAACAAGCTTATGGTCAGGATTCTTTGATCCGGCACCAGAATTGGGCTTATAATAGTCAGAAAATCCGCAGAAGCGAACAGGCTTCTGCGGATTTTTTGGTTGCTCTTCTTTTACGAAGTCTCAATTGGCTCAGCGCCAAAAGCGGGTCATCTCCGCTTTGTCTTTCAGGTTGAAAGCGATCATGTCTTCAATCAATGCTTGATCGATCGGCTCAGTCCACTTGATGCGAAAAATGTTATCCGTATGGCTGTAGCCAGCTTTTTCAATGGCATCGATAAACTGTTCAAGACACTTGGTTTCTGGAGAGACAGAAAAGTGCGGTTTTGAAACGCTGAAACCGATAATAAAGGTTTCATGGGCGGTGAACATCGGCTGATTCCATTTAATGACTGGAACGAGGTCAGGAAATTTCTTGGTAATAGCGGCAAATAAGGCACGCAGTTTTTCTTGTTTTACTGGATCTTCAATGCTGGTTAAGTAAGTTTCTAATACATCCATTGGGAGATCTCCTTTCGTTTTAAGGAACGAGTACAGGCAATGTCGATTAATAAAAATAACGCATGTTTGAAATCAACTATTTTGTTACTTAGAGTGTACTGTAAAGTTAGTAAGTTGACAAACCTGTTGCCTTGAATGGGGGATAAAGCCTTCAGAAACAAACATTTTTTGCAAAAAGTAACGCTAAAAACAACTTTTTTCTGCTCGAACAAAAGCCAAACATCAGGAACATTCCAGTATTATCCTGCACGGTTCCTTGAGATCAGCTTAACTTTTCAGAAATAACAAATGAAAAAGCAGATTATTTTCAGAGAAAACTTTCAAAAAGAAATCGGTTGCATTCAACAAGAATTCTGCTAGAATATAACTTGTTCGAACAAGTTGTTGAGCGAAAGCAAAAAGAAAGGAGGAGGACTTGTGACCAAAAGGAAACCGGTAACCCAAGCAGCCAAGAAAGAATATACAAACAAAAGTATGCGGTTTAATCGTTTTTTACTTTTTCGTTATATGACGGCGATCTTTTTCTTTGTCAATCTTTATTGGACCCTATTGAGTCTGTCTCAATGGACATGGGCTGGTTTGATTCCCATTGCCTTATTGATCGTTGATGGACTTATACTTATTGAACAAACTCAAAAATATTGGCAGCAATCGAATCGTTTACTGGTGACAAAAATCGGATATTGGCTCCAATTCGGTGTCAATCTGATTGCAATTCTATTTATTTTGATCGGACAGCAAGCAACATTGATTCCTTTTATGAATCAATCGGGTAGAGGCATCTTACTTGCCTTGTTTACTGTCGGCATGATCGCGTGCCTGTTCATCCAGCGTAAAGCGTGGTTGATCGAGCATGACCGCGACAAATATTTCACGTATTTGACTACATTTGAAACTCAAGGAGGAACAGTCAATGGATTCAGAAAATAACAAAATGTTTGCCTTCTTGGACCGCTACTTAATGGGTCCAATGGGGAAAATCTCACAATTACGGATCGTTCGTGGGGTCATGGCAGCCGGGATGGCGTCGATTCCTTTCACTATTGTAGGATCTATGTTCTTGATCGTCAGCGTTTTGCCACAAAGCTTCCCTGCATTAGAGGGCATTTGGAGTGCGTCATTCGATAAGATCCAAAATCTTTACATGTTAGGTAATACCGCAACGATGGGGATTTTAGCACTTTACTTCTGTGTCGTGTTTGGTTACGAGTACACCAAAATCCAAGCACAAGAAGAAAAAATCGTTCTTAGCCCAGTCAATGGCGCGTTGCTTTCAATGATGGCGTTCTTTATGTGCTTGCCACAATTAGTTTTTGAAGGCGGTATGGCAACATTAGTCAATGTCATTTCTGATGACCAAAAAATCATCGATGGTTGGGAAATGGCTGGCGGGGTGACTCGTTTAGGAACAACTGGGATCTTTACAGCGATCATCATGGCGATTATTGCCGTAAAAATCTACGCATTCTGTGTGAAACGCAATATTGTTATCAAAATGCCTGACACAGTGCCAACAGGAGTATCTTCCTCTTTTACAGCATTGATCCCAACGGCACTGACTTCATTAGCTGTAATCGTCATCAATGGTGCATTAGTCGCAATGGGCACAGATATTTTCAAAGTCATTGCGATTCCTTTTAGTTTCGTGACGCAATTGACCAGTACTTGGGTCGGACTACTTGTTATCTACTTCTTCATGCATGCGCTCTGGATCGTGGGTATTCATGGGGCAACGATCGTGACCTCATTCTTGACGCCAATCGTATTGTCGAATATGGTGGAAAACCAAAATGGTGCCAACATTGCCTTTGCGGGTGAGTTTAACAATAGTTTCGTAACGATCGGTGGTTCAGGAGCGACGTTAGGAATGGTGATTTTCATCGCCTTCTTTGCAAAATCAGCGCAGTTAAGTGCTTTAGGAAAAGCAGCGATCGTGCCATCCTTCTTCAATATCAATGAACCGATTTTGTTCGGGATGCCAGTGGTATACAACCCGTACACAGCGATCCCATTCTTCTTAGCACCGATGGTTTCAATGTCCGTTGCTTATTTTGGCATCAACTTAGGCTTTGTTAACCCACCGATTGCCCAAGTAGCGTGGCCGACCCCAATTGGCTTATCCGGCTTTATTGGTTCAGGTGGTGACTGGCGTGCCTTTGTCTTAGCAATCATCTGTGCAGTCGTTGCTTTCTTGATTTGGTTCCCATTCATCAAAATGTATGATGGCAAATTATACAAGGACGAACAAGCAAACGCAACGAAGGCATAATCTATCCGTTTTTTTGATAAGCCGGCTATGAAAAATAGCTGGCTTTTTTTACGCCAAAGACGATAATAGTAGTAGAGAATCGCAAGGAAAGGAGTAGGCAGATGACGAAACTCAGTATTGAAGACTTAGCAGCAGAATTGATCAGAAAGATCGAAGCCGGTGACATTGGAAATGAGCAGGGGAAGATGCCTAGTGAACGAGAGCTTTTGGCAATTTATCCAGTTTCTCGTTATACGTTACGCCAAGCCCTCAATAAGTTGAGCAAGATGGGCTGGATCTACCAGATGCAAGGCCGCGGCTCGTATATTCGTTTTCATAACAACCAAAAACCGACCATTGAACAAGGAGATCTTGGCTTCAATGAAGACTTGACACGGGGCGAGAAAAACATTCGAACGGTCAAAGCCTCAAAGCGACTGGTCAAAGTATCAGAGGCGTTGTTTCTCCCAAGTCAAAAACAATTTGCGAAAGATCAGCACTTTATCGAAGTCCAACGGTTTCGCACGCTAGATGACAAACCGTATTTGATTGAGCGTTCCTATTATATACCTGAAATCGTAGGGGAGATCTCCGAAACAATGATGGAGGGGTCAATGTTCCAAGCTTTGGCAGAAGAAAAACAACTGACAGTCGCCTTCATCGACAAGTTCATCCAAAGCAAACCGCTATCACAGGAACAAGCTGCGTTTTTTCATCTAGAAGAAGGCATGCCCGCACTGATCGTACGAGACGACAGCTATCTGAGAAATGGGGAGCTATTAGCCTTTTCGATGATCCATTATGATTATCGGATGGCGACATTATACATGCATAAAAAGTTGTTCGATTAAAGAAAACTGATTTTCAAGAAACGGTTCTTTCTTTTTTTGAAGGCAAGAGAAGAGCAGCCCATTAGGGAGAAAAAAACTTACAGTTGCGGAGCAGCGGACTGGAACTTGCTTTCAAACTGAGAGAAAAGGAATCGCTTCCAATAGATGAAAGATGACTGAGCAGTAAAACTATATAATAGGTAAAGAATCGATCAGCGACCTTGGCTTATAAGGTCGCTGATTTTTTTTGAGGGGATTGATCGGCGGTTAGGAAGGCGTGATTGTTGATTTAAGATAAAGATCGTTTAAAGAAGACCATTCGTTTCCTTAACACGAAGATATTTTGCTCAATTTTTAACAATATCGTTGAGATGAATGGTTTCCTCTGACAAATATTTCATCAAGTGAAGAAATATCTGATTTTTCAATCTGTTATTGCTTTGATACTATCAAATAGACAACAGATGTTCTGCGAACGGAAGCCGTCTTTTCGTTTAATGGCTATTTTATTGAGAAACAGGCCGATTCATTTACTTGATTTCTATCTTCCAAAATAAATGGAGGTCGTGGAAATCAAGGGATGTGGTGGTCTTTGCTTTCTTTTTTTAAGCGAAGGGGGACAAGAAGCAAGCGGACATCACTGCTCAAAAGGTCACAGCAGAAACGTCAGCTCGTTTGAAAAAAAGACCGAGGTTAGAACAACCAAAGTGCAACTTTTCACGAAAGCAGACGAACAAGCAGACCAATTTGTAGACACATTAAATTGTTCAACGAATCAAATCATCGATGAGTGAGGAATCAGGAGGGGTAACATGGCATTATTTCGCAAAAAGAAAGATGAAGAAACTTACGAAGGCGTTCATGTCTACGACGAGGAATATGATGAAGAAGAGTACGACGAAGACGAGTACGATGATGAAGAATATGATGACGATGAGTATGACGATGAAGAATATGATGACGACGAGTACGAGGACGATGAGTACGAGGATGAAGAATACGAGGAAGACGAGTATGACGATGATGCCCAAGAAGAGCTGCTGGCATTAGAAAATACCGTTTCACAACTGACCAAGACAGTCGAACATTTGACCAAGCAATTGGAAAACAAACAAGAATCCATCAATCGGATGGCTTCGCAAGCGACGCAACAAGAAAGTATCATTTATGAAAACAAGCAGCTGCAAATGCGCTACAACGAGTTACAGCAGCAGTTAAAAGAAGCAGAACGTCAACAAGAAGCCCTCAAAACCAATTATGAGCAAGAAATTGAGCAGTTGACGAGTCAAGAAGACGAATTGATCGAAGTAGAAGAAGAGCTCGAACAATTGCGTCAAAGAGAAGATGAACTGCTAAAAGAATTAGAAGAGAAAAGCAAACAAGTCCAAGCTTTTGAAGAAAAAGCGATTCATTTAGAAGAAAAAGCGGCGATAATCGAAAACTACAAATTAAAAGAAGTCGAAAGCATGCGCCGGATCACTTCGCTTGAAAATGAAAATCAACAGTTGAACTTGCGCTTGCAAGAAGCGGAAGCGAAATATCGGGATCTCGAACGTTCAAGAGTCGAACAATTGGCAGATAAGAATGTCTTACAGCGTGACTTGGAACGTGAGCTGGCAAAGGTCGAACAAATGAAGGACGAGCTGGCGACGATTTTGATCGAAGCAAAAGAAAAAGCACGGGAAACCGCTGCTGAAGCAGAACTGGAAGCCGACAGAAGACGTCAGATGGCGGAAAATGAAGCCCACAAGATCATTTCAGAAGCATCGATGGAGGTGATGAAAATCCGTCAAGAGATCAAGCAATACCAAGAACGACTTACGACGTTTCATCATGAATCGAAAGGGTTGTTTGAGCAGTTGATCCAGCATAGCAAAGTATTGAATCTGCCAGACTAAAACGAAGGTTTTAAGTCGGAATAGACGAAAAGGTCTGCTGAATAATTTCTGAGAGCGACACGACAAAGGAGGGAAACCCACTAGGACCATATGTGCTGTTTAAGAAATCACGGGCAACAACTACGAGTTGATTTCTTATGAGAATGTTGGTTATTGGGACGAATGTGACGAATGATATTTTAAAAATTGCCATCTATCCAACCTTGAGTCCAAATCTTGAGGAATTATTTTATAAACAAGAGGCACTTCCATCAGTAATCACTGCCTGCGACAACCTCTATCAAAAAAAGTGGCCGCTCAAATCCTCGATCCGCAAACAAGTGACGCATTACTTTGAGCAATTTTATTCCATCGAAGCCTTCACCCATCATATCGAGATGGAGATTTTACGGAAAAAAATCGATTACTCAAAATTACGCATTCCTTTGGAACAGCAATTCCCACAGTTTGTGTGGACGCAAATCGGCATCAATCATGTGTCCGATGAAAAAAGCAATCTGTTTTTGGAGTTTGTACCAATCGCTTACACAGAAGAAGAGTTTCCCTTTACGATTCAGTTGGATGCCAGCTTGCAGCAGCAAGCCTCGGCTGGTGTAAGTGATGCGAACGACTTTAAAGAGCAACTGGCAAAAATCGTTCAAAGCGTGATCGATGAACAAAATGTCACGTTTGTGAGTCGCCCGAAAGCGCAAGTCCATGAAGAAAAACGTCAGGGCAAAACCAATGTAGTGAAAAAAGAACTGGAAGACACGCTCGAGTTCCAAAAGGTCAGTGCGGATGAGCCACCAAAGTTCAAAAAGAAAGTTCGCAAAAAAAGCAGCAAAAAAAAACAGTCAAAAAAAGCCAAGCAATTGTCCAAAGTCAACGCCAATGAATTAGCGTTGGAGGAAGAGGCGAAACGAGAACGAGCAAGCAAAGAGCGCTTGCGCTTGGCCAATCAAAAGCTTGAGATCTACATCGAAAACTTAGAAGCCTCTTTGATCAAAAATAGTATCCACTATTTAAACAGCTTGACCGATGAAGAAGACGAGAACTGGCATACGCAATTGAAAATCAGCTTACGAGAATATACCTATCTTTTTCAAAAAGCCAAATACCTCGAACAGGTTTGGCGCATCAATGACAATCTCGTACAAAAGATCGAAAAAATGACGTTGAACGAAAAAGAATTGACCTATGAGAGAGGGCAAGTGCAGCAAGTGGTCGACAACAACCTATCTGCTAAAGATATCAGTTTAGTTTTTTATGAATGCAGCGTGATTGAATCACGAGTCAAATTGTATGAGCGACCATGGTTTAGAAAACCTTACACACGCATTATGAAGATGGACTATGACAATCTTTTACGAAAAGCCGCTTACTTTGATCTTCTCCAAAGCGAAAGCTATCTATTAGAAAAAAAAGCATTGATCGAAGGCAATACAGACGTTAGGAGCAGTCTATGAGAACCCAAAAGCAAAAACAACGATTCTTATTCTTATACCGCATCTACTTTATTGCTTCTTTGATCCCATTAGCGGTATTTTTGCAGCTGACCGCCTATTTTTATCTCTCTGCCTTTCGAGAATATGTCACTATCAGTCACTTGTTTTTACTCGCTCTTTTGCTAGGTTTTACGATGTATTTGCGGAACAATGCCTTTCATTATCAATTGCTGCTTGTGCAGCTTGAGAAAAATGAAAGCAAAGACCATGAACGACCAAAAAAAGGCACCAGCAAGAACAGCCCCAAGGAGGAGGATCAAGAAGATGAAAAAGCCCAGAAGAAACGTAAAAAGTCTGTTAGCGATCGGAGCATTTATCGGAATCATCAATAATCAAACGATTTCTGAAGCCATGGTTCGATCGATCTTAGGTGTAGAACCATCTACTTATATGGAAACCATCGATGCACAACGAGAAAGTCGTGGGCAATCGATAACGGATGCCCTCCGACCGGTCTCTTACGAAGGAGCTGACAGGATAACGGAGCAACTTGATACTCCTCCAGAACAAACAAAAGAAACCCTTCCAGAAGAAGCGGAGCAGGGCGAAAAAGGAACGGAAGTCCAAGTCGTAAATGATGTGGAACGACCGGCAGACGAGGGACAGACAGACGAGGAAGAAATGGAGAGCGGCACGGATGAAACAGAAAATCAAGAGGCCGAAGACGTTCCGTCGACGCCAGATCCTTCAGAAGGCGATCAACAGCCGAATCAGCCTGCTGGACCTGAAACGAATGAGCAAGAAACCAACGATACCAACAGCAGCAACAATAGCGGAAACAACCAATCAAATGGGAATCAAACCAATCAGGACAAAGAAAAAGAGCCCGATCCAATCACTGAAGAACCCGAATCGCCGATCGATGAAGAAGAGCGGGAAAGCAACTTTCAATTTTCGGTTTCTCGTAATCTAACGACACAACAATTCATCAATGAGATTGGTTCTGACGCGCAGGATGTTGCCTATAACAATGATCTTTATGCTTCAGTGATGATCGCACAAGCCATCTTGGAGACTGGCTCAGGAAATAGTGCCTTATCCAGTCCGCCAAACCACAATCTCTTTGGCATCAAGGGCAGCTTTCGTGGGCAAAAAGTGACCTTCAATACGCAAGAAGATGATGGAAGTGGTGCGTGGTATACGATCTCTTCCAATTTCCGTAAATACCCAAGTTACCGTGAATCCATCGAAGATTACGCTCGCTTACTAAGAGGAGGCATCACAGGCAACCCGCGCTTTTATGCCCCCGTTTGGAAAGAAAATGCCCCAACTTATCGGGAAGCAACTGCGTGGTTGACAGGGCGCTATGCTACGGACATCCATTATGACCAAAAGCTGAATGCGTTGATTAAGTCCTATGATCTAACCATTTATGATAATGAGCCGACCGAAGAGATTTTGGAAGAGATTGAACGCACACGTGCACAAGCAATCGAAGCAGCCCGCAAGGAAGAAGCGGAGACGACCCGTTCGTTGTTTGAAGACTTGCAAAGAAGCGCGGCAAATCGTCGAGGCTCAGGGAATTTGCCAGCGTCCATTCGGACCGTCAAGGATCGCTTGCAGGAAAATGCCAATGCCAATACTTATGCAAACCAATTAAGAGGGATGGAACGAGCGGGCAGCGAGGTAGATGCCAATGAGTAATCAGTCGCAAGCACCTAGAAGAAAAAAACGTCCGCCACAGCCTGCCAAACGTGAAAAAAAACGAGACCAATCAGAGGATACACCGAGAAATCCCCGAATCGAAAAGTTTCAGGCGCAAGGAAAGCAAGCCAGCCCTTCTAGTGGCAAGAAACGACCAAAAAAGCCGACCCAAAAAGAACCGACAGGACAGGCGCCTGTGAAAAAGAAACGAAAAAAAGCGGCTGGCACAGCGAATCGCCCCAAATTACCGACCGAAAAGCAGCATCCTAGCAAGCAAAAAGAAAGAGCAGCTGCCAGTACGACCAGTGAAGCACCACGCAAAAAGAAAAAGCGTCCACCGCAGCAAGCACGTCCAAGTCAGCACAACGAGCAGGGGAAAATCAAAAAATCAAGTCATCCTAATGCCAAATCAAAAGGGACCCACAAGCACGGCAAAAAACCAGCGGAAGTTTCCCAGAAACGACGTCCCCCTCAAAAAGGCAAAGCCGCGACGAAGAAACCAACAGCCAAAAAGAAATCTGGCAATCTCGTACTGAAAATCATCTATCTGATTTTCTTGGTTTGTAGCATGACTGTCCTATTTACGTTTATCGGCTTATATGTGACTGATCAAAACGAAATGACAGTTTTTAATCATCGGGTGGTGCGTTTATCAGATAATGGGATGGCGAATCTTGACAGCTCCGCATTACGCACACAAGATTTGATCATTTTAAGAGAACAAGCCTTCACTCAAGTACAGCCAAACGGGCTCGCGGTCTTTACAAATGGCTCAGGAACCGGCTATATTGCTCGCCGAGTACTATCGATCGAGGCTGACGAAGAGCAGGGCTATCATTTATCCGTCATTGGTGATGGACAGGCATTTGGGGAAGAAGCCATCGAAGCAGACCGTTTCGTTGGAGAAGTCTCAATGAGTATCAACCATGTAGCAGATGTGTTTCGTTTTATTGATCAAAACTTGATATTATCCATCATCTTCTGTGTATCATTGATCGCCTTATTCATTCTATTAGGCATTTATCTCTTTACTTGAGAGCCGTCATTACTTGAGAAAAGAGGAAACAAGGGTGCAAAAAAAAATTGTGTTAAGAAATAGTATCGCGGGTCTGCTTTTCTTTCTTTTGTTGCTTAGCATCTTGATTTGGCAGAATAATCAGTCTATTCATATTCGTCGATTAGCGGATGAAAATGAAGTGTTCGAAAAAATCGAGATTTTGGAAGAATGGCAGGAACGAATGACCCTTACAGGGACGACGATCCAACGATCCGTTCGGGTAATGAACGCTAGTGAAGTGCCAGTCTTTGTCCGAGCAAGTTTTGAAGAAGTGCTGCGCTATATCGCGCCAGACAGTGAGGAAGCAGCTTTTGAGCAGGCGGCAGATGCGAGTGATGCGCCAGACTTATTACCAGTACTGTCTCGCTTTGATGAAAACGAAATTTTAGCAAGGGGGTATCAGAACGTGACCCAGCAGATCCCAGAACTCATTGGAAATGCTCTTGATGGTCAAGTGATGGTTTGGATCAGCGATGAGACGATCGAAGAGTTGGCACCCACGCCTCCCTTGGATGCCTTCGATAGTGAAGAGATGCAGGAGTTATTGGGGGAACTAGACGCTGAAGAACAGGAAAATCCTGAGAACTTCTACGATCGCACCGAAGGCAATGAAGAAATGGAGGAGCCACCGTCATCAGA
The DNA here is from genome assembly GCF_051714285.1 of Enterococcus sp. AZ149. Lineage (NCBI taxonomy): Bacteria > Bacillati > Bacillota > Bacilli > Lactobacillales > Enterococcaceae > Enterococcus > Enterococcus sp. AZ149. The sequence continues at coordinate 2,182,129 of NZ_JBIORO010000001.1, read as the reverse complement.
CTTGATCGATGGTCCACCAGATCTCTGGCAAGAACCGGTCCTTGTCGAAGCTCACTTCAGCTATTCCTTTCGACGAAACCAACAACCGGTCATGCAGAAAATGAGTGGGGAACTGCTGCTGCTCAATCCTGCTGATCCGGTTGCTGAGTGGACCTTTGAAGCAGCCAACTTGACCTATAGTTATTATCTTGAAGGGTATCGTTATTTTGTTCGAAACTGGGCGGAGTCGCAGCTAGCCAGCCCCTTTTCCACCAGTGAGGAACCTACGGGATTCACGTATCTCGGAGAACAGGGAACGATTGACCAGTCGTCATTTGATTACACGACGACAGAATCTGGGTTAGGCAGTGCCTTTCACTTGCCAGAGATGATCAGTGCGTTTCCCGATGCTGCTGGCTTGTATCCGACCCAAACGGTGAAAACGCTAAGCAGCTTTGTCTCTGAAAGTCCCGCCCAGATCGATTCAGAAGCCATTATGATCGAATTCGGTTCTTTGAGCGATTACCGTCAGATTGATCGAAATACTTGGATCTATAATCCCGATGATGGCTGGTTTTATTATAGTTTCCCTTTGGACCGATCCTATCAAAGTGAAGACGGTTATGGCGTCACCCGTTCACTGATCGAACAAGTGATGATCGATACAAGTGTCGCAGACGATAGCCATCTTGCCTACGAACTTTTACCGAAAGTCGAAGTCATTCAGGCTTCTGATCGACAATCATTAAAGGAGGTCTTTCAGTTAGACAATGATCGGCCAGAGAGTGCCACTGCGATCATCTATCGGCATTTGCACTCACTTCAATAAGTTGCTAGAAAATAAGTCAAGGAGAGATTCACGTGAAAATGGTCATTGAAGAAATTGAATACCGTTATTTTCTTCAATACGGGAAGTATTTGGATTATTTCTATCAACAATACATGCAAGCGAATGTCGAAGATCCTGATGTTGAAAAAGGGATCGCCGAGATTCAGCGACTGGTTGAAGAAGAAAGGTATCATTATATCAGGGAACGAATCCGCATCACACGCAAAGCCAAAAAAAGTATTCCATTAGCTGACTACCCTGATTTCAATAAACTGATTCACTGGGGGTTTACCCTTAGCAAATTATCTTTTCTTGACCCAGATACAAGTATCAACCAGCTAGAAGAAAAGGATTCTCCTTGATCGGAGGCTAGGCAAAAAGCAGGTGATAAAACTGAAAAACGGCAGACATGCACATAGTGTACTTGATGAATCGGGGTTCAGCCTGGTTGAGATCCTTGGAGCGATCGTCATTCTCGGGATCGCAATGGTCATGATCGCCATGCTGATCATCCAAAACAACCTGATCCTTAGCTACAATACCCGAATGGAAGAGGCCATCGCAGCACGAGATGATGTCAAGGAATGGCTAATATACCGGGCACAGACTCAAGACTTGGCGGATTTGAATATCGGGATCTTTACGGCTAGACCTTCTTGGATGATGGTCGATCCAGATGATCCCTCAGAAGTTCGCCGACACCATTTGGTCCTCGATAATTCAGGGATTCAATACAATGCGCAAGGGCAACCGATGTATGAAGAAATCCCGATTGCTGTAGATGATCTCAATCGGGGCCGATTTATTCGCAAGGTGGTATACGATCATTCTGGCGCTCATTTGCCGCAGCCCTTGGTAAATTCGGAAGAAAATCGCCTCTATATGGGAACGTACTTGTCGGAGAATGAAGAAACCACCAACTATTTGGTCAAGGTCTCCATTCGCGAAGACCCCAGACATGGACTGCGAGAAGACAGTTACGACCGTCGTCAGCTCGGGCTCGGACTTATTATTCAGGTCTTCGATAAACAAACGGGCGCATTTTTGACAGAAACGTATCTGCATTGGGTAGTAGACTATTGAAAGGGCTGACTGTTCTTTCGGAAGTTGCAAAGGAGGGGGGCAGATGAAGCATCGATTACAGGATGAGCAAGGAATCACGCTTGTCGAATTGTTAGGGGCGATGGTCATATTCGGCATCATCATTGCACTCTTTTCTGGGACACTCTTTTTGATCGTCCAAGCCTCTGTTCGTCAAGGTCGAATTGCTGCCTTTCAAGGGATAGCGAATGAAATCTTGGCGCAAGCAGACCAAATCGCCAAAATTGATGGTATCTATGAACATGCGGGGTATTTAGGAAAATATGATAGTCTTCTTTTCCACGAGGAACATATTGTCAAAACCATGCCCGAAGGAACCTTAGGGGCAACGATTACGGAAGAGGGCAGTCCGCGAATGGTTGTGACGGATATCACAGATACCAACAATATCCGTGCCAGAGTCTATGATACGAAAGATCCTACGATTAAGTTAAAGATCATTCAACAAAAAAATGAGAATGAAGCGACGTTGACCCATCACTATACGCCAAATTATCGCGATACGTTCAGTATCCAGACCAAGTTTTTCGTTTTATTTTACACGGAAACGATCAATTTTGCGGATTATTATGATGATTTGACTGGCTGGTGGCAGATGGAGGATCTGGTCACTGATTACCACAAGCAGATTATCTATAAACGAGAATTTACGATCAATTATCGTGACAATGAGAAAGCAAGAGGGGGGGGACCCGGGAATGGACGATGGTAGACAAAATGAAGCTGGGTTTGCGCTGATTTATGCCCTCGCGGCGATCATTCTTTCCTCTTTGATGATTGGCTTGGTCTTCCTTGTTGCTCGAAATGTCAATTCACAAATTCGAACGATAGATAGCTTCCGTCGCGTGGAAGATGTACACGAATATTCCTTTCAACTCGCTTCTCAGGAGCTAAAACTGAGAATAGATGATTTCATCACTCGAACCATGCAATCTGGCGGCTTCTATTCTAATAATAATGAATGGATAGACAATCTGGATAACGAATTGAGATTTGTGCTGGACGAAGTCGATGTGAATGAGACCATCGATGATAAATTTTCTTTTACCTCCTCTGTCGTTGACTATGAATATAATGAGATCGCCCCTTATGTAATGACCAAATCTGGTGGGGAGCAAGGATGGATCCAAGCAGCCTCGATGCTGCCAGATAAAACCAATCTTCAAATCATTATTCAAATTCAATCGCAAGTCACGGATCAGACGCAATTGGCTGAAGGGCAACCGCGAGTACATACAGCTTCTGCCGAATATATCTATGAAATGCAGCTTGAAGAAGAAGACCTCGAACAAAGACAAACACAGCTGGATATTTGGCGAAACATTTTTTATCCCTATTACCTACCCTCTACAGTAGGACAAGCGGTATCCGCCGATACTTGGATTCGAAAATTATTCGAAGTTGCCGATTTTCAGCGCGTACGCCCAGCTTTTGATTATCTCGCCTTTGATTCGGATGACTTCCTGCAATTCGGGTTTGCCAACAATGTCCTGCAAGATTTTCAAGACGGCAGATTTTTAGATTTTCGTACAAAGCCGATTCTTAATCGGCTGCATTTCGATGGTTCCTTTTTCTTTAATCATGGGGTCCAGATGGAAGGACAGGGAAGCGGGCAGTTTTCGGCAAAAAGTCTGCTTGCGATCCAGAATGATGGCGGACAGCCTAGCAACGGGTTGAACTTGATCAAAGACGTCTTCTTGCAAGCGGGGTTAGGAATGTATATCGATTTGGGCAGTCGATCTGGCAGCCGCTTGGTCTTATCACAAGCATATACGGATATTTTTGCTGGAAACCTATGGATCAACAATACCAATAGTTCGGCTTCGAGAGTTGAGCAAGAAGGGGTTCTCTTTGCTGAAGGTCATCTGAATGTTTCCGTAAATTCACCAGATGCGGGCTCTGGATTAGGCGAATTAAATAGCAATTATTTTAATTTCTATCATCGAGAAGCCACGAAACAAAACCCTGCGGCAGATGGTAGTTTGACGTTTATGAAGCCATCGATGGTTCTGACGAGCAGCAATTTTTATGCAGGGCCAGTCACGGAAGGCTCGATCGTGCATAGTACCGAAGATACGGAACGAAGAATTACTGTTTATGGTGATTTTATGCTGACGAATACGATGATGCCGAGTGGTGGAACGATCGATGATTTCTCGTATTTTCAGAATCAAAATCACTTCACGGTGCCCCATGACCCGTCAAGAATCACATTGGATGGCAGCAATACCATAATGGAGGTTCACGGGCTTTCATTTATCGATGCGCCGAAAACTGCTCGTAGATTGGCATTAGCAGAAGCCGGCAGTTCAGCGGTTTTTGATTCTTATTATGAAGATCCAGCGTATTGGAATCAAATCACCTTAAAAAATGGTGCCCAGCTGATCTTGGGTCATACAGGCGTTGAACCCTTTCATTTAGCTGTGGATAGAGAGTCGACCTTTGTCATGGAAATACTGCCAGATTTGGCATTATTTGACCCGACTTTTTTAGCAACAGGGGCTCATAACCGTCGTCTTGAAGGAACGGTCGTTCTCGTACCTTACTATATGGATGACCAGGTGGAACTAGAAAATCAACTGCAACAATTAGGCGTCAATTATCGCGTCCGCGACTTTGAAAGTCAGGCGCAACCGGGGGAGGTAACGATCCTCAGAAGTTTTTTGGATCGAAACATGTGGTCTGATGATGAAGCATATTTAACCGTTACACGAATGTTTGACTATATCAACAAACTCGATTATTGAAAGGAGGGCGCCAGTTGCCGCAATCAAGTGAAAGAACGCCACGTAGAAAACCTAGAAGGCCTCTCAAAAAGTCTGAGAGTAGTCCAAGTTCAACCACCGCTGAGAAAACACAAACAGGCAACCTGTTTGACTTAGAGATCAGCTCAGAGGTTTTGTCCCTGATCCCCCGCTCGTTTGCCAAACAGCACAGCGTCTTTCCATTAGAAAAAAAAGGCAACCGCTTGACCGTTGCGATGGCAAACCCTGGGGATTATGCGGCGATCAATGAAATGCGTTTGATCACTGGGTTATTGATTCGTCCGCAAAAAGCCCACAATGCCGATATCCAACAACTGATCGTTCGCGATTACCCTTCTGAGATCAGTTTGGATGGCTTGAGCGACTCTCTCGTTGAAACCATCGATCCAGAAGGCGACTCAAAATTAGATGATTCGCCAATCGTAAAATTGGTCAATACCCTGCTGCAAGATGCAGTGGATCGGGGCGCCAGTGATATCCATTTCGATCCCCAAGAAAAAGGATTAGTTGTTCGCTTACGGGTCGATGGGGAGCTTCGTACCCATGAAAACTTGCCTAAGAGTATTCAGACTGGTGTTACTTCACGACTGAAAATCATTTCCTCCTTGGATATCACCGAAACACGTGTGCCACAAGATGGTCGGGCAATGATTCGTAACGGGGGCAACGTGGTTGATTTGCGGGTCTCGGTTTTGCCTGTCATTCATGGGGAGAAAGTCGTGATTCGGGTGTTGGATCGCTCCAGTGGCATTCGGCGCCTAGATGAGTTTCGCTTTGAACCGAAGGTATTGGCGACCTTTAAAGCGATTTTGCATAAACCCCATGGAATCATTCTTGTCACAGGACCGACAGGATCAGGGAAATCATCTTCCTTGTATGCGGCGCTGCAAGAGTTGAACACGCCGGAGATCAATATTATCACCGTCGAAGACCCAGTAGAGTTTCAGCTGCAAGGCATCAACCAAGTGGCAGTCAACAGCAATGTCGGTTTGACCTTTTCCGCTGGGTTACGGTCGATCTTGCGACAAGACCCCAATGTCGTGATGGTGGGAGAGATTCGAGATGGCGAAACGGCGGAGATTGCGATTCGGGCTTCCATGACCGGGCACTTGGTATTATCCACCCTGCATACCAATGATTCCGTCAGCACCATCAATCGCTTAGTCGACATGGGGGTAGAACCGTTTCTGGTTGCCAATGCGTTAGAAGGCATCTTAGCTCAACGGCTCGTCCGAACCCTTTGTTCTTCTTGTAAGACAGTAGGACCAGCCAGCGACAAGGACAAGCAGTTATTTGAATCCTATGGCATCACGGTTACGGAACTGGCACAACCCGTGGGCTGTCCAAAGTGTGGCAATACGGGATTCAAAGGGCGAATGGCCGTCCAAGAGCTGTTGACGATCGATGCCAAGCTGCGCCGTATGATCACGAACAAAGCGACCAACGACCAGCTGATGGATTATGTTCAGGAACGAAAGATGCGCTTTTTGTTGGATGATGGGTTAGACAAAGTGCAACAAGGCTTTTCCACCATCGAAGAAGTCTTGAAGGTGGTCGCTGCAGAAGAGTGAGGCGCTGATTGATTTATCGGTGATCCAGGGATCACCGGAGAACTACATACATTGTTTTAGAAGGAAATGCACATAGAAAGGGGCTGGTTTAATGGATCAAACGAGAGTGGCAACACAAGAGCGAGCAACCAAAAGGGCGACGAGAGAAAAAACAGCTCCGACCCGTACCCGCATTCGGGAAAATCGTGAACTGAGAGAAAAAAAACGTGCCCACAGTCGCCAGAGCGATCAAGACCGATCTGTCTCGACGCGGGAGATCATTCAAAAAGCAGAACGGCAATCAGTGACAAAAACGACGACTGCCAGCAGTACACAGGGCGTCAATCGCAACGAAGCGGCGCAATTTGCTGCCATGTCACCTAAAGAGCGGATCGATCATTGGTTGATGATCGCCGTCGAACAAAAAGCATCGGATATCCATTTAGTCGAAGGCGTACCGCCGATTTTTCGTCGCCACGGCGACTTGCTACCGATCGAAGGGGTGCCGACCATCGACACCAAGGATATCGAAGCTATTGCCGAAATCCTTTGCAACGAACGGCAATGGGAGGAATTCAAGGGAAAAGGCGAGACCGACTTGGCCTACGAACTAGGCGACATCTGTCGCTTTCGGGTCAATATTTTCCGCCAAAAAGATACCGTTTCGATCGCCTTGCGGCAGATCCCCATCGAGATCCCGAAGTTAAGCAAACTCGGTATGCCGACCGTCTTGCGGACTCTGATCCATAAAAGCCAAGGCTTGTTCTTAGTTACAGGGCCGACCGGTTCAGGGAAATCAACGACACTGGCTGCGATGCTGGACTATTTGAATGATACCAAAAAGACGCATATTTTGACGTTGGAAGACCCGATTGAGTACATCCATAACCACAAAAAAAGCATCGTTGCCCAGCGCGAAGTCGGCAGCGACACCATGTCCTTTGGCAATGGCTTACGAGCTGCCCTGCGTCAAGATCCAGACGTCATCTTAGTAGGGGAGCTACGAGATTTTGAAACAATCTCGATTGCTTTGACGGCAGCGGAAACGGGACACTTGGTATTAGGAACCTTGCATACGTCAAGTGCCCCAGCGACTATTGAACGGATCGTCGATGTCTTTCCTGTCGATCAGCAGACTCAGATTCGTACACAGCTTGCTGGCGCATTACTAGGGATCTTGTCCCAGCGCTTGCTGCCAACGATCGATGGCAACGGACGTGTAGCAGCAACCGAAATGATGCTCAATACCCGAGGGATCGCCAGCTTGATCCGTCAAGGGAAAACCCACCAGATCCATAATATGTTGCAGATGGGGAAAAACGAAGGCATGCATACCATGAGCGCCTCTTTAGAAGAACTGGTTGCTGCGGAACGGGTCGATGCTGATGTGGCAGATAACTTAATGGAGGAAGGGGGCGAATAGCCGATGGCACTCTTTGCCTATCAAGGCACCAATGTCCGAGGCGAAACGTTTTCTGGCAGCTTGCGTGCCAATTCCTCCGTCGAAGCCCGCCAAAAACTGCGCCAAAAGCACATCAAAGTCAACAGCTTGATCGAACAGCCAGAAACCTTGGCGAATAAAGAGATTCAACTCTTTACAAAAGTTTCGTTAAAACTGCTGGTAGGGTATTTGCGCCAGTTTTCGACATTGATCGCTTCGGGGATCACGATCGTTGATGCCTCACGAATGCTGGAAGAACAGCAAAAAAACCCAAATTTCAAGAGAATTCTCGGTGAAGTTCGGGATGAGATTGATAGCGGACGCCCGCTCTCAGAAGCCTACAAAGATCATCCCAATGCCTTTCCGACACTTCTGACCAGTGTCATCGCTGTTTCGGAGATGTCTGGATCACTGGAAGGAAATTTGAAGGATATGGCGGATTACTATGAAAAAAGCGCCGAAAACCGCAGCGGGATCGTCACAGCGATGGTCTATCCGATTATTTTAGTGATTTTAACCTTTATCGTAGCCATTATTTTATTAGTAACGATCGTCCCGATGTTTGTGGAAGTATTCGAAAGTTTTGACACGGATCTGCCGACGATCACCGTCGCCACGATGGCGATCAGCGAGTTCCTTCAAACCAGAGGGTGGGTTTTAGCCGTCTTGATCGTCGGATTTTTCGTCGGACTGTGGATCGCGCGACGCAATCCAACCTTCGATTTCGCTTTTCAAAGTTTTCTATTACGCATTCCACTAATGGGCGATATGATCACCAAAAACAGTTTTTCATTATTTATGACCACCATGTCGACACTACTTAGCAGTTCCGTTGGTATGGTGACCGCCTTGAATATGAGTCGGGATGTCGTTTCCAATAAATACATCAAGCGAATCATCGATAATTGTGCTTTTCAAATTGAAGAAGGCGGCAAGATGAGCGATGTCTTTCGTGGCAACATGATGGTCCCGATGTTAGTGACCCAGATGGTCGAGATTGGCGAAAGTACTGGTTCCCTAGAGGACATGCTGAAACGATTGAGTATCATCTATCAAAAAGAAGTTGATGAAACCAGTAAACGACTGAAGACGATCATGGAACCGATTGTCATCTTGATAATCTGTGTGATCGTTGGCTTGATCGTTGCGGCGATCATGATCCCGATGTTCGATTTATTCGGTGCGATCCAAGGGTAATGATTTTGGTATTATCAAGCCACCTAGACGGCTTGTTTAATATATATGGAAGAAACAGGAGGAGTAAACACACTATGATTGATGCAATTTTAGCAGAAGAAACAACAGACAATCGATTGAATAAATTATTGAAAGACGAGCGCGGCCTCTCCTTGGTCGAGTTGCTGGCAGTAGTCGTTATCTTAGCGATCATCGCTGGGATCGGGGTTATTGCGATCGGTAACGTAATTCAAAATTCACGGGAAGATGCAGCTGTTGCAGATGTACAACAAGCATTTTCAGCAGCAATATTGTACCAATCAACGAATCGTACATTAAACAATGGAACAGCAGGAGCAGCAAATTTTGATTTGGCAGATGTGATTGAAGACGGCTTGTTGAGTGCAAATGCGTGGACATCAGTGTCAGCAAATGCTCCAGGCACAGTCCAATTCTATGTTTCAGCAGATGGTGAACTTACAATGTTTGTTCCAGGTGATGTTTTGAGAGCAGGGCAAGTAACCAATGATCCTGTGGGAGCAGCAAATGCTGGTTATAGTCAGAGTCAAATCAATGCTTTAACACGAGATGATCTATTTACACGACCTTAAGTCACTAACCTGACCTAAGGTGTATGGCAACTCAACCCCCAGGAAAAAAGGAGTTTTTTATGAACGAAATTTTGCAACAGATCCCAATGGGCCTAATCATTGGTTATCTTTTCATCATAGGAATGTGTCTAGGTTCTTTTTTCCTAGTGGTTGGTTGGCGGGTTCCCAAAAAGGAATCCCTGCTGACTCGCTCGCACTGTGATGACTGCCAACAGACATTAGGTGCAAGGGATCTCATTCCAGTTTTATCATACCTTATTTTAAAAGGCAAGTGCCGTAAGTGTCAAAAAAAGATCCCGCTGATTGCTTTTCTTTATGAAGTGTTGATCGGCATGCTATTTACGGGTACGACCTTGCTGTTTTGGGGCACTGCTGAAGTGATTGCCGCTTGGTGTTTATTAGCCTTATTAGCCATTATTTCTGCCAGCGACATCTTCTATCAGCTGATCCCCAATAAAGTGTTAGCCCCTTTTTTCGCCGGAGGGATCGGTTTACGGTTGATCCAACCGCAAAATGAGTTTTGGTGGTATTGGCTCGTCGGCTTCTTTGCTGGCTTCTTGCCATTGTATCTATTAGCGGAGCTCAGTAAAAAAGGCATGGGTGGCGGCGATATCAAATTATTTGCCGTCTTAGGTGTGTATATCGGCCCAGTGCAAGTCTTGACGGTTTTATTTGTCGCTTCTTGCTTGGCAGTGATCTTTTACGTGATCCAAATGCTACGGGGCAAAGTCAAAAGCCGCTACATTGCTTTTGGTCCCTTTATCGCCATTGCTACCGGCATGGTTTATCTTGGCAGCGGCTGGTTCCTTTGAATTGGGTTGCTGACCTTGACGTTTGCTTGATTAGCTAAGCAAGCGTTGTACATAGAAATAACGTTGGTTCCTTCATATAAAACCAACAAGAAGAAAGCAGGTCCTCGTATGTTTGGCAAAAAAACAATTCCCCGCTTAGTAGGGATCGACATCCAAAAAAACTGCATCCGTTACTGTACCAAAAAAGGTGACCGTCTCAAATACGGCGAGCTGGTTGTGAATGGTACGATTTTTAAAGATGATAAGCTGCGCAATCCTGATAGTCTTGAAGCCGCCTTCAATGAGATTGCCAAACGCTTGGGATTACGCACGATGAGTGTGGTGATCACGGCACTAAATTCTCGTCTGCTGATCAAACAGATCCCAATCGGTAAGATGAACTCGGAAAAAGAGATTCGCGAGTACTTGTATTTTGAATTGGGGGAGTCCATCTCTTTGCCTTTTGAAAACCCGATTTTTGATCTACTGATCCTTGGTAAAGGCAACAAGGAAAAAGCACCAAAAGCACAAAAGAAAAAAGCCAGCAAGAAGGAAGAGAAAGCAGAACCGCAAGCTGTGGTCATCCAGCGGAATCGGTTTACCATCAATGGCAATGTGCCAGTCGTGGTCACATCAGAGCCGATTTTGATTCAACTCGGCGACACATTGAAAAAAGGCGGCCATCAGTTGATGGGCGTCGATTGCAGTTTTCTGGCGTATAGTCGTATGTTTCAGCGACAGATCAACTGGAGTGAAAATTTCGTGCTGGTCGAGTTAGATGCTGGCATCGCCAATATCACCTTTTTTGAAGAATTGGTGCCGACTTACCTGCAGTATGAAGATTATAATCAAGCCAACTGGAAATATATTGAAAAAGCCCAATCTGTGCAAGTGAACTTTAGGGAAAGTGCGGAGATCCAAGCACTGGAAGGGTTAGCAGAAACCTTGAATTCGGTGATTGCTTACTATTATCAGGAAATCTCGCCTGATTGTGAATTGAAAAAAATCTACTTAGTCGGCGGTCATCCAATGCTGCGGAAAGAAGTCCAAGAAATATTTCATGAGTTGTCTTCTTTGCCGGTCAAAACGATTTCCGCAAAAGTAAGTGAAACCAGCAAGAAAAAATTCCCGACCGCTATATCTTGGCTGCGGGATTAGCGACGAAAGAGGTGTAACCATGAACATCAATCTATTGCCTAATAAATTTATCCGTAATCGGGCGTTTGAAGTCATTCTTTCGGTTTCGCTTCTCCTTTCGTTAGTTGTTGTTGGGGTTTGCGGGTTAGGCTTTTGGTATTATCAACGTTTGGTGACTAATTATCAAAGCAATATCATGTCTAGTCAAGCAGAGCGTATCGTCTTTCAGCGCCAGTTAGAAGAGATGCTGGCATCAAAATCACAAGATCTACAAGAATTCATCGCCCTGCAAAAGCAAGAGAAATATTTCACGGCACCTATTATGGAAACCTTTGAGGAAGTGGCAGCGGGGATCGATGTGACCATCAATTCGTATAATTTGCTGCTAAATGGCGAGGGGACAATGTCCGAAACAGCCCAAGACGGTACACCATTGTTTCCTTCGGTGAACTTGGCGGTCCAAGGGGATGTTTATGAAAGTCTGATTCGCCTCAAATCAGCTTTTGAAGCAATCGATTGGGTGCACCATGTGACCTATCAATCCTTCTCTCATAGTTCAACGCCGCAAGATGGGCGCATCACTGTCTATCTCTCACGAATCGATGCACCACAAGTGATCAGTGAAGACAGCGAAGAAGAAAGCGAGGTGGAAGCGGATGACTAAAGTCTTTTTCTCCAAAAAACACATCATCATCTCCGCGGTAATTGCGTTAGTTCTCGCTACCTCAGTACTCATTTTCTGGCTATTTTTACTGAATCCCAAACGTGCCGAAGGGATCGAATTGGCTCAGGAATTAGCTGGGATCGAAGCTGAGATCCGTGACATTCAGGAACAGCTGGTCTACCTGCAAGGGGAACCAGACCTTCTTTCTTCAGAGACGGTCAATGAGGTGCCAATCATTCCCAATGGTATGGCGATCGAGTCTTATTTTACCGATCTCGCTGCCCTTGAAACGGAATTGCCGATCACGATTTTGCAATCGACCTTTAATGAGGAGATGCTTTACCCTACACCAGAACAAATGGCGGATCAGACTGGTGACAATCCTTTGGCTACGCAATTTCGGGTCACAAGGATCGGCTTTGACCTCCTGAGTGAGACGAATGAAGGAATCGTGCGTTTTATTGATCGGATGGAAAACCTGAATCGCTTTTTAAAAGTTGAATCAGTCGAATATCGGCAAGGAAGCAATACGTCAGGAGCAGATGCGTTTTCGGCAAGTGTCGTTATCAAGCTGTATTATCTATCGAGCTTTGAAACGGGACAAGAACTGTTGGAGTAATCAAAGGAAAGGGGTGCCTAGATGAAATCATTTACTGTTCTAGCGACTGTCTCGAAAATCAAATTGGCTACCGCTGCATTAGGGGGCTTTATCGTAATTTCTATCTTGTATGCGGTCTTTGCTATCCATGGTGGCAATTCTTATGAAGTGTCCGGTCACTTTGACCCAGAAACAGGACAATATGTATTGACGATCGAATCGGAACAAGCCGCTGGCGAGACGCTTTTCTTGATGGCAAATCATGAAGCGCTGGTGTCATTAGAAATGTTTGAAATGCTTGAGCTTGAGGAAGCGACCTTGCATCCAGCTGAACAAGAGGGTGTTTATGGTGTGGCGATCGAAGTGGCGCCTACGGAAGAAACGTTGTCCTTGGCATTACCAGTTTCTTTAGGAGAAGAAGAAGCCATCGAATTTGTCCTTAAGCGGGGAAATCGGACGCTGCAAAAAATCGCTCCGCCTTCTCTCGAGGAACGACAAGCCTTGCGATTGGAAGCTGACAAGGCTGTAGAAGAAGTAGCCTTGCTTGACATTCAGCAGCAGGAAACCAATGAGTCAGCGGCAGTCGAACTGCTTTCAGAACGGGCGACGCAAGGAGAGCGTGCCGAAGTTTCGGACTATCAAGCGCTGCGGGCTGCTTTTAGCGATTCATCGATCTCTGAAATCGTGTTTCTCGCTGACATTACCGCTGATTATACGGATGAGGCCAACAATCGTTTAACAGCGTTGGATCGGTCGGTGTCCATCGATGGGAATGGCTTTACCTTAACCACACCGAAGCGTTTCAACACGAACGGGACACCAAACTATAGCACGAATCCTACTGGACGTTTCTTTGAACTGACGACTACCCATGATCATCAGCCAGCGGTCTTTGAGTTGAAAAATATGACGATCGATTTTCAGGGAAACAATCTAGGATTAAACGCGTTGATCTATCAACAATCGTTGGCAGCCTCAGCTTTTTGGACGGTCAAAATAGAAAATATCGAGGCAAAAAGTGGTGTGCTAGAGGGAAGTACAGGCAATAATTTCCTTTATTTGCAACAAGGAAATCTCGAGATTCGCGGAACGTTCCATTGGGTGGCTCACAGGAACCCAGCCGCGGGCAACAGTTCAGATACTGGCAGCTTTAATGTCAAAAGTGTCTTGATCACAGATGAGGCGGATGTCAAGATCTCAAATACGCAGCCGATTTTTCGGCTTCATCCAAATAACAACAACATTTCAACCTCGTTTCGGGTCAATAAGGGTTCCGAAGTAGACCTCTACAGCGTCCAGCGACAAGTAATTTGGGCGAATATGGAAAATCGCACAAATGAGGTGATTTTTGAAGTCGATGGTGAAGGCACGGTCTTAAATGCCTCATCACAAATGGAGTTAGCGGGAGCTGACGGTGCAATCATTTCCTTGATTGGACAACGGGATGAGACGCAAAATAAGTTTTCCCGTACCATTATTTCTGGTGGGGCGGTCGTAAATTCGTATTCTAGAGCGCCTGCTCCCACGAATGGTGTACCGCAAGGAACCCCTTCTTTTGTCAATCAAATTTCAAAAGCGGGAGCGACCACCAAACTCGGTGGCAATGTGACGGTGACGGGAGAAGGGTCGCAGTTCAATCTGTTTGGCGATGGGCAAAATCATGACTATGCTTCTGTCATGCGGTTTCGCTTAGTAGGGGAACAGACCTTTGTGCTTGCCGACCAAGGGAGAATGAATATCGTCAAATACCATGGCAATGCGGCTGCAGTGCGGATGTACGGGCGGAACAACGAGTTCTATGTGGAGTCAGCTGGCCAATTGAACATCTTTAACCATGCCGGCACCAGGACTGCGGCAGATGACGGCATCTATATTGATGAAACAGGCTTTGCCGTATTCGATCAGTACAATGATGAAGAACGAGAATTTGATCCGTCAGCCGCTTCCACCATTACTGCCAGTAATGGTGCAGATAGAGCAGGTCGACAAGGGATTCAGTTTCCCCTTGATAGCAGTGGAACCTCGGTCTTTAATGCAAAAGATGAAAACAGTCGAATTCATATTTATGCTCACAGGGGACCAGCAGTTTGGGGACAAAGTGGTGGGTTCGAATTTCTAGCTGGCAAAGATGCTACCTTTCGAATGGAGGGTCATACAAGTGGAGCCAACAATGGTATTATCAGTTCCACCAATGTAAGTAATTTCACTATCGACGAACCACTGTTTTATGACTTCCGAAATAACCGTCCGAATGGCGGACAAGCATTCTCAAACACAAATCGCAACAGTACCTTTACGTCTAATCGTGTTGGACTAGCGGTTTGGGAAAAACGCAACGGAGTGAATCTAGATGGTGATCCGGACAATTTCTGGAATCCATTGAGCTATCAACTAGGCAATGTCAATTTTGCACAAATCGTTAGTCCGCAGCCGGGAGAGCCTTTTTCAAATGAATTCAACAGTACGACTTTTAGGGGCGGAAATGCCTACACGCGATTTTCTGCTAATAATTACCCGCCAATGATCCAGCACTTAGTGACCCCGACCAATGCCGACAAAACCTTTTATGCCAAAGCGGTCGTTCCGTATGAATACACGGGGGCGATTCGTGATGCCTGGGAAGATGAAGTCTGGGTGGAAGTTGCTTTGAAGGACGAAGCAGGCAACCAGCTTGAAACGCAATGGCTTTCCTCCCAATCAACTGTCGATGTTTTTGGGGAGGTGCATAATGGGGTGATCGCATGGACGCGGGACGACTTTTTCAAGACAGGTCAACGTTTTGAAGTGCTGCGTGCCCATCGGGGATTAGACCCTACGATGGAGGGTGTTGACGATTCGATTTTTATTCATGCAACAGAAGAGAGTATTGCCGCTTTGCCTGATGCGGTCGTCGTGGATGTACGACCACCGACTGGTCTGCAAGTGGCAGAGGATCAGGTCTTTAATGAACGGACGACAACAGTTTCGGGGATCATGGATTTTCATTCTCCGCAAGACGACCAGCCAAAAGAGCGCGTCGCCATTTATGCGAGTACCGCGCAAGGATTGATCCGTGATGCTTCAGGTGACCCATATGTCATTACGCTTGATGCCGAACAAGGCAATTCCGTACCCTGGCAGTATCAATTACCTCGTCGCCTTGTTCCTGAAGAGGATGTGTATATCGAATTTTACGCAAAAGATTTCGCAAATGATCGCTACGACGATTTCGTAGGAACCTTACCAGATACGACCACGACGGAACCCAATGGTCAGTTGGGGAGCACGAATCCGTCCGCCAGCGATTATGAGGACTATTTAGGGTATCGTGATGCCATTGGCGATGAACGTTTCCCACCAGCACTATCCTTTGAAGTCACCAGTATTCGACCTTCTGACCCATCGATTACGTTGCGAGTACCGCAAAGCTTTGATCGTGATGAAGAAGGCAATCCGATTATCACAGTGGGTAATCAATTGATCTTGCGGACGATCGTAGAAAGCAACGATGCGCGAAATTCTGGGAAAGACGATATTGAGAATGTTGTCGTGACGTTAGATATCTCGCCGAATTTATTGACGTTCTTAAATGTCGATGCGCTCGTGTACCAAGACAATATAGCCTCGGCTAGTCTTTCTGGCGATCGTATCACGATCCACTTAGAACGACCAATCGCACCGGGGGATCGCATGGAATGGAACTTGACTGCTCGAGTGGATGAACAGGCAGCTGCTGGTAATGTTCTGACCCCGGTAACGATCAACGGAAGAGTTTCGGGGAATCAACCAGAGACGGAAAACATCCTGATAGGGGAAGACAGTCTCACGCTTCAGACCGGCACACGCGCTGTCACTGGTGAGTTGATCAATCTTGCTGTTCATAACAATCAGCTGCAAATTTTTTATTCCAATCTTAGTACCTTTGACGTCTATATGGATGGCACCTTTTATCGAACATACAACGTGCAGCAAAGACCCGTAACGGATTCTGTCACCCTTGACATTCCTGTTCATGACATCCGTAATTTGATTTTTGTGCGCTACAAAGATGAAAATGGCGCAGACCGTGTTTCTTATTGGAACAATATCTGGGACTTCATCGATTAAACGTGAACAACCTGTTTTAAAACAAACAGAAGAAGAACAGTCTTTCACTGCTGGATCCGCTTGTTGCTGACCGAATTGCCTTGGTCAACAACGTGGGGATCTATGTAGGAAAGGCTGTTTTTTGGTGGGAAAATGACTGGAGGAAAAGGAGAAAGCAGGGTTTTTGTTCCGCAGGTTTTTTCGTGCTAGACTAAAAAGCAGAAGCACGTGAAGCAACAGCAAAACGAAGGGAACAAAGAAAGGACGTGCCGCAATGGCAACAACAGCCAAAGAAACCAAAGTACATGATGTATTTGAATCGATCGCTTCCCGTTATGATCGAATGAACGGTATTATCTCCTTTCAGCTGCACAAACGGTGGCGCAAGGACACCATGAAACGGATGGCAGTACCAATGGGTGCTGAGATATTAGATTTATGCTGCGGGACCGGGGATTGGGCGTTTGCTTTAAATGAAGCGGTCGGTCCGACGGGGCAAGTGACCGGCGTTGATTTTAGCGAAGAAATGTTAACGGTTGCCAAAGCAAAGGCACAGAAAAAGCAACAAACGCAGATCCAGTGGCAGACCGGCAATGCGATGGCATTAAGTTTTCCAGACGCGCACTTTGATTATGTGACGATCGGGTTCGGGTTGAGAAATGTCGCGGATCGCCAACAAGTCTTGGCGGAAATCCATCGGGTGCTGCGCCCAGACGGGAAAATCGTTTGTCTCGAAACATCACAGCCCGCACTGATCGGCTGGCGGCAACTGTTTACTTTTTATTTTCACCATGTCATGCCGTTATTTGGCAAATTGTTCGCCAAAAGCTATCAAGAATATTCCTGGCTCCAGGAGTCTGCGCGGGATTTTCCTGACAAGGAGGCATTGAAACGGGAGTTTCAGGCAGCTGGCTTTGATGTGCTGCAAGTCAAAAGCTATGCAGGAGGTGCGGCCGCGATGCATATGGGCGTTAAACCTCAAAGCTAACGGCGTTTTTTTTCGATAGAAGAGCGACGAAATGAAAGAGACCATCAAGCGGATTGATGGTCTCTTTGCGTTGAGCAATTCGGAAAGTCTGTACGAGTTATTTTTTGTTTGGTCGTAAAACGATGTTGGTGTATAACCAGATGGTCACCACGTAATAAATGGCATAGAGAGCAATAAAGATGCCAAAGGGCAGCCATAGATCGTGGTATGGATCGATCATCAATGTTGTGAACATTTGTAATCCGAACAAGACATGGATCATCCCTAAGATACCAGGAACTAGGAAGAGCACACCAATCTCTTTGCGGATCGATCCTTTCAATAAGCTAGTCCGGGTTCCGATTTTTTTCAACATCGTATAGCGTTGAATGTCGCTGTTGGCCCCAGAAAGAATTTTAAACATCAAGCAGCTTGCTAACATCGTCAAGAACGCGATCCCCAAGAAAAAGCCCATAAATTCAAAACCGGAGAAGAGACCATTATACGTGTCATAGACGAAGACCCGTTGCGAAAAATTCGTATCGGCAGTTTCAGTAGTATTGGTTTCTTGGTTTGTTTGCGCCAATTCATGTAATGCATCGTAACTTGCTTGAAAGTCTTTGACTTGCACCATTCGCAAGCTGGATTCAGGGGCATTGATTGTGTCAAAAGCGGTTTGATCGACAACTTGGATCTCTTTGCCTCGTTGTTCTGGCAAGAGGTAGCTACGCAATTGGTCCTGCGCGGTGATATCTTTGGCTAATTGGTCTCCCGACAGCTTGTTGTAGGTAACGTCGATACTCAACTGATTCGTACTGGTGCTGAGCAAGTTGTTCTTGTTGAATTGATCTTTATTGTAATAAAGGGTGTCGTCTGTTTCCTTCAGACTATAAGTGACATCAAGAGTCGGCTTTAAGGCTGCAACTTTTTCGTCAGAAGCATTTTGGGCATTATTCAAATACAAGTCATAAGGGGCAACGGATTTTGCCATAATTGGGATCTCGTTTTTGAAGCCCAGACCAACAGTCAAGGCACCTAATGCAAGAGCAAAGAGCATGGCTACCATCGATAGCATCTGCGTATAATCACGAATCCGAAAGCTTAGCTGAGACAAGGTGAAATTGTTTAACCTTTTCAAAGCAATGGCATCGGTCCTCTTCAGTAAAGATAAAATCGTGATGATCACGGAACGAAAGACGAGGTAAGTCCCTAAAATAATAGTAACTAGGGCAACACCGATCCCCACCAATTGGAATTTCATCAAGTCGCTCATCATATAATAACCGACTGCTAAAGAACAAATCCCTAAGACAGTTTGCAAAAAGAGCATGAAAGGACGTTGCTTGACTTGCGCCGGTGTGCTGGTTTCTCGTAACAAGGCTAAAATTGATTTTTTGGCAATTGCCCGTGCATTAAAGATAGCAGCGATCAAAAAGAGAATCGAGAAGAAGGCAAGTGTCACGACTAATGCTTGTAGATTAAAGGCCGCATAATGGCTGATCTGTAAATTTAATTGGTTCACTAGTAAGGTATTGACACCACTGGCTAATCCAATACCTAGTAAAGAACCAACAGCAGTGGCGGCGATCCCGACCAAGAATGTTTCAATGAAAATCATTTGGGCGATCTTACGTCCTTTGGCTCCTAGCATCATAAACATGGCATAGTCTTTTTGCCGCATCGCCATTAAGAAAGAATTGGCGTATAAAATGTAGGCAAAGGTGATGATCCCCAATAAGACAGAACCAAAGCGAAAGATAAAGACCACCATACTGATGATCGAGTTGCTTTTTAAAAAGGCTTCATTGCTGGCCATTGATTCGAACATATAGAAGATGGCTGAGGCCATGACTAAACCAGAAAAGAGGACGATATAATCCTTCAACCGGCCTTTGATTCCGGTAAGTGATAATTTCCAAAGCATGTGTTCTTCCTCCTTATTGTTCCAAGTTTCCTAGAATGACAAGGATCTTGCGGTAAAATTCTTCCCGGCTTTGATCCTCACGTTTCACTTCTTGATGGATCTTCCCGTCCTTGATAAATAAAATACGTTGGCAATAGCTGGCAGAAAGGGGATCATGAGTGACCAATAAAATCGATACTTGGTCATTGGTATTCAAGTCGTCCATCATATTTAATAAGTCTTTGGCACTTTTTGAATCCAAGGCACCTGTCGGTTCATCCGCAAAAAGAATCGTTGGTTCCGTGATCAAGGCTCGAGCGGCTGCCACCCGTTGTTTTTGCCCACCTGAGATTGCTGCCGGATAGTTGTCGAGGATATGCGTGATAGACAAACGTTCTGCGACTCGTTTGATCCGTTGTTGGATAATCTTTGGTTTGACCCCTTGTAAAGAAAGGGGCACCGCGATGTTTTCAGAAGCTGTTAAGTTTTCTAGGAGATTGAAATCTTGGAAGATGAAGCCAATTTCACGGCTGCGAAAATCTGCCAAGGCATCGCCTTTT
The DNA here is from genome assembly GCF_051714285.1 of Enterococcus sp. AZ149. NCBI lineage: Bacteria > Bacillati > Bacillota > Bacilli > Lactobacillales > Enterococcaceae > Enterococcus > Enterococcus sp. AZ149. Next base: position 2,161,992 of record NZ_JBIORO010000001.1, on the reverse strand, counting down.
AGTTTGGTGATATCGCTGTTGTTGATGCGGATCATACCTTTGGTTGGATGATCCAAGGTTGAAAGAATGTTCAACAAGGTAGACTTACCGGAGCCTGAAGCTCCCATGATTCCGATAAATTCACCTTTTTCAATATCAAAGCTGATGCCTTTCAAGGCTTCGGTTTGTTTTTCGTTGGCTTTTCCGTAAACTTTAGTAAGTTCACTTGCTTGAATAATTTTTTCCATGATTAAGTTACGCTCCTTTTAATTGAGTTAGTGCTTTTGCGGGAATGTCTTTTTCTTTGACCTCTTCATAGCTGGTCACGCCTTTTTTCTCATTCCAAGTAAGTTTCAAATAGGCTTCTTTACGCAAAGGCCGCTCTTGGAAACCATTGAAATCAAGGGTTTTGCTTTTGCCATTTTCGTCATAAGCCGGTAGTTCATAGTGGTATTGAGTATAGACATTGCCACTGTCATCTTTAGAAGTCGTCTTTTCGCCATCTGTCGTGATTTGGACATAATAGCTGTCGCCTCCCATGATGACTGATTCAGCAATTTGCAATGCACCAAATCCCACAAGCACGACAACTGCTAGTCCAATCAAAAATTTTTTCATAAATAGGTCACCTCGTTTTTTATTATGATGAAAGTATAACGCTAGTTTTCTGAAAAGGAGTGTGAAAAATCTATCAATAAACTTTCAATTTTGTCACGAGGAACGAACAAAAAAACGTTTCTGAATTGTGTGATCCACAAATCAGAAACGTCGTTTGCTTGTTACTCTTCAGTCATATTTTTTGCGAAACAGTTCAACGACTAGTTGTCCCTCATCATACATAATGGCGGCTTCATCGATCATTAATCCCAATAAATAGTAATCTTTTTCTTCATGGATCGTTTGATGACCGCCCAACAGTTCAACGTAATAGTTTTCCAAGGTACTGTCTCTTGGTGTATTGAGCATGTTGATAAAATGTTCTAGATCAGAGGGCTGTTCAGGGAAAGGGCCCTGCACGACTGCTTTGAAACCTTCTGCTTCAAAGGCCATCTCGCTCGTTATCTTTTGACAGTCATGGGACAAAAAGTAGGTGACTACTTCATCGACGATTCGTCGTGCCCGTTCTTTTTCAATCATTTTTTTCGCCGCCTTCTGATTTGTTGGTATTCATCTAACAATGGTACCATTGCCGCCGCGACAAATCCACTGGAAAAACCGTTATTGTATAAGTTCAATCCTCCATGTAAATAAGTGATATTTGTGACCAGTGCTGCATGGACGATGCCTGCTAAGATACCAGCTACAGGACCATAATACCCACTGATCGGAGCTAAACTTGTTCCAAAGATCGCTGTGAGTAATAAGCTGAAGGTGGATACATCAGAAGTCAAACCGACTTTGGTGGCTAAAACCACCCCAATCATCACGGGCAAACTATTTTTCCAATGGTTTCCAAAGGCACTGAAACCAATCACGGTCAATACAGCCCCTAAAAGTGGACCGGAAAGCTCGCCTTGCAGCAGGAAAATAAAGACTAACATCAAGAGCCCCATCATTGCCATGTTCATCATGGTGATTCCTAGTGAAAAAATTGTGACATAATCGGTCATCAGTTTCCCAGAAGTTTTAAAAAGATCCGTTAAACCTTTTACCGATCGTTTATTTAAAAAATAACCAATAAAAAACAAGAAAAAACAAAGGATGAGCAAGAAAGCCGTCAGATAATAGTGATAGTCAGTCGTCAATTGCTTGTTCGAATAGACTTCCATGTCGAATAATCTTAAAAAGCTAGTGAAAAACATAGTGATAATACCGGTGGCAAAGCCAATATTGTACAAAGAAAATCCTTGATGGAATTGTAAAAATTGTGCTGCCAGTGGGGGGAGTGTTAAGCCAATCAAAATGCCGATTCCATAACCTAACGCGATTCCTAGGGGCAAAGGTAAGCCTAAGCCAAATGCTAAGTAACTAATGACGGGTGAGGCAGCACTACCAAATAAAGCGACAAGTGAGTACTGGGTTGAGGGCCGTTGCTGTATGTAAGAGTATAGATAGACACCCAAGGGAATGGGGATTGAGTTAAAGATGTTTTTTCCAAAAAAAGAAAAGCCGGATATGGTAAAGAAAGCGGCGATCATCGGACCACTAATAATGGTTCCTTGCTTTTTAGCAAGCAGGATACTAATCAAAGTCAATAAGCCGCTATTCAAAAAGGCGCTTCCGAGATTGCCGATTGCAAAATAATCAGAAATCAAATTGCTAGGGGCATTCAAAATAGCCAGCGATCCTTGCCACAATGCCTGAGGCGGCGAGGTGAACAAGCCGAGTAGAATCAACACACAGCTGTAAGCCAGAAGCAACCGCTGAGTTAAGAGCTGTGAGATCGGTGCAAAAGGTTTCGATTTCGTTTGTAAGAAAATTCGTTTGTCTGACATAGTTTCACTGAACGCTCCTTTTTTTCATAGTATCACATCTTTTCTCGTCTAAGAAGGTTTTTTTGACAGTTTCCACAAGGCGTTTTTCGAAAAATATGAGAGAAAAGGAACGTCATAAAAGAAAAACTTAAGGATATTTGAAAAAAAGCAATAGCGATTTATCAATGATTTTCGTCTTATTTTCAATAATTTCATAGATTGATGAAATTATTGACGGAAAGAGTTTTGAGAAAATTGTTATAATTTAGTTAATCTCGTTCAGATTTTCTAATAAAAAAGCCATTTTAAGATAAAAAAAACTGTTTGCTTGGTTTTTTTATCAGTGAATCACAAATGAGGGGATTTAATAAGGAGGAAGAGTATGAAGAAAACGAAGTTTGGCATGATTACTTTATTGGCAGCGCTTGTTTTAGGGGCTTGCGGACAAAGTAACGGAGGTGGAACAGGTTCGACAGATACAGGAGAGTCGTCATCAGACGCTGCAGCATCAGATATCAGCACATTACCGCTAGCGGTAGTCAATGATGATGAAGTGATTGAAGGTGGAGTTTTAGACGTTGCTGTAGTAATGGACACTCAGTTCCAAGGATTATTCCAGTGGGAGTTCTATCAGGATGCCTATGACCGTGACTTTATGTTACCAAGTCATGAATATCTATTCTTACAAGATGAGGATTTTAAGATTATTGATGGTGGACCTGCAGACTTAGACTTGGATGTCGAAAACAATAAAGCGACGATCACATTACGTGATGAACTAAAATGGTCGGACGGGGTAGATGTTACAGCCGAAGATGTCATTTTTTCTTATGAAGTCATTGGTCATCAAGACTATGATGGCGTTCGCTACAATAATGACTTTACTAATATTGTTGGAATGGAAGAATACCATAGCGGTGAAGCAGATACGATTTCTGGGATCACAGCAGTTAGCGATAAAGTAGTTGAGATCGAATTTAAGGAAATGCATCCTGGAATGCAGCAATCCGGTGGAGCAATTTGGAACGCGGCATTACCAAAACATACCTTTGAAGGTATTGAAGTAGCAGATATGCCATCCAGTGATCCTGTACGGACAAACCCAATTGGTTTTGGTCCTTACAAGATGACGAATATCGTACCTGGGGAAACCGTAGAGTATGTTCCGAATGAACATTATTATGGGGGAACACCAACATTAGAAAAAATTGTGATGCGTAATGTTCCATCTGCATCGATCAATGAAGCACTAAATGCAAAACAATATGATTTAGTATTGAAAATGCCAACAGATACGTTCGATACGTATCAAGATATGGATGGCTACCAAATGTTAGGACGACCAGAACAATCTTACACCTATCTTGGTTTTAATTTAGGAACATGGAATGACGAAACAAATAGTGTTGATTTTGATCCAAACGCAAAAATGGCCAACAAAGCATTGCGTCAAGCAATGGGCTATGCTATCGATAATGATGCGATTGGTGAGCGTTTCTACCATGGCTTGCGTTCAAATGGTACAACATTGATCCCACCGGTTTATGGTAGTTTGCACAGCACTGATGTGGAAGGTTACCACTTAGATATGGATAAAGCAAATCAACTCCTAGATGATGCTGGCTTTATCGATGTTGATGGTGATGGCTTCCGGGAAGATCCAGATGGCAATAAATTAACCATCAATTTTGCTTCAATGTCAGGTGGAGAAGTGGCACAACCACTGGCAGATTACTATGTCCAACAATGGCAAGAAATCGGTTTGGATGTCCAATACTCTACAGGTCGTTTGATCGACTTCCAAGCATTCTATGACAAGTTGAAAAATGATGATCCAGATATCGATGTTTTCCAAGCTGCTTGGTCTACTGGATCAGATCCATCACCAACTAGCTTATGGGGACCAAATTCAGCCTTTAACTACACTCGTTACGAGTCTGAACGCAATACAGAATTGTTAGCAGCCATCGATTCAAATGATTCCTTCGATGAAGAAAAACGTAAAGAAGCATTTGATGCATGGCAAGAATATGCATTTGAAGAAGCGTTTGCTATTCCGACATTGTACCGTAACCAAGTTTTGCCGGTCTCTGATCGTGTCGCAAACTTTACGTGGGCATATGATTCAGATCATAATCCATGGGCACGAGTTGGAGTGACTTCAGAATCTCGCTAATCGATTTGTTGAATCACTGAAATCAAAAGAGAACAACGCTTTTGTCGTTTTCTGAAAAGCCAGCTCAGTTTACTTCTATAGTTAACCGGAGGGATGAGTTGTGTAAAATCAAATCTGGGTCAGGATAAACCAGATACGTTTTAAGATTTTAGCCCGAAAACCAGTTAGGTCTACGCACCTAACTGGTTTTTTGTGTACAAGTTAGGCTAGCATTTGACTGAAAAACGCCTGTCCTTCAATAAGCAGACAGGCGTTTACGAAAAAGATAAATCATGTTTGTAAGGATATAGGATGATTCAAAGGGAAAAATGTTAAATGGAGATATTCGTCACGGTATGAATCAAGTTTTGCAGGTCATTTTTATGGTTCTGGTAACCAGCTTGTTCGATAACGATTAAGCTGTTTCTTAACACTTCTTTGTTTAATTGAGAAGATTGCAAATAGGAGTAAATTTCTTGATACAAGACTTGATGGATTTTCAAATAAAAATACAGAGGTGTATTAGGCAAGGGATGAGACAAAAGCAGAAACTTGTTAAGCAGATAGGAATCCTTACTTTCACTGGCAAAGGCGCAGCCATTTAAGATCACAACACTTAACAGATTTGCATAAAAGGGATCATTGGCATAGCGAAGAATTTTTTTGATCCCATGATCTAAATAGTAACTGATGGTTTCTTGGTCGAAAATAAATAACAAATTTGAGAATAAGTTCAACTCAAAGCGCCCCCAGGTTTCGATATCAAACAAGTATTGCTTTACCAGTTCAACTTCTTGGGTGTAAGCTCCTCGATTCATCAGAAATGATTCACGGTTGAGCAGCAGCAGGCCTTGGACATACAAAGAATAATAAAAAAAATTTTGTGTCTCAAAGTAGCGTTCCTCAAGGCTAGTCAAGTAGTCGATAGTCAGTGTTCGATCATAGTATCGGGTATAGAAATCTTGCACCAGCTGACGTTTCTGTCCTGTGGCTTCGCTGTCGATCAACAGACTGAACTCATGAACCGTGATATTCATTTTGTCTAAGTAGTCAAACAAGGTTTGTGAAGAGAGATTTGTTTTGCGATTTTCGAAAGAAGAAAGGGTGGTACGAGAGGAAATACCTTCGGCAAGCTTGGCTTGCGAGATTTTGCGATCTGTGCGCAGTTTTTTGATTAAAGAGCCTTGCTGTTTCATGGGGGACCTCCTTAATTGTGACGCATTTCTGAACAATGTGATTTTAATAACATGTTATCAAATATAATAGGGTATAGCAAATAATAAAGGAGGTCGTTTTTCATGGAATTTGAACCATTTGGTCCTTGGGAAATCAACCCATTTAAAAACTAGTACAGGCTTTCATTTAGATACTTGTCATTGAAGGATCAGTGACAGATTGATAAATGAAATTTAGTTTACGTCCTGCTTTTTTCGCGGCGAACTGCGAACATTCTAAGCAGGAAAGAGAAGATCTTGAAGAATCGAAAGGTTATTTGGTTGATTCCCCCACTCAAAGAGACCTTTTCGTTTGTGGAAGTCATGAAACGCATGAATCGCGCAAGGTGGTCAGTCCCATTGAATGTCTGTCATGCACCAGACCTTCCCCAATTTTCTGATTCTTTGTGATTGATCGTCTTTCAAGCATCATACTTCCAGCTATGACCGTAATGCACGAAGATTACGGTTTTTTTGTGGTCTTATTGTGCTACACAGTAAACCATGTATTTCAAGTGAACTAAAAGACCAAAGCTAGACAAGAAATTCAGTGAGAAAGATAGTGAAAAAAAGTCAAAATCAAAAAAAGAAAAACGTTTGCAAAAAAAGTGTTGACATTTTTTCTCAGAATGAGTACTATTATCTCAACGGAACACGAGAGTGTTCTCATTACTGGATTCGTTACTGTTCGGCAGGCAAGACCAGAGGAAAAAAGTGCATTGATTACCCAAGGTTTCTTGGGTTGTACACTTTTTTGCTTTGGTCTTCTTTTTTTGCTCCATTATTTCTATTCGCTAAAAAAAGAACCGGTTCCAAGGTAAGGTCCAGTCATTGATCATCAAAGGAGGGGAGAAGTAAAACGCAATGAAGTGCCAGCTAGGTTTGACGATATCCTACAGTACTGCCTGGAGCAGACATTCACCTCGTCACTTAATGGCAAGTCAGAGAAAGAAAAAAATACAAGACCTTCTGCATAGACGTCAAACGATGCAAAGCTGTGTATGCGCTATGCTGATCAAGGAGGATCGTTCGTGAAGATTATCAAGAGGATCAACAACAATGTTGTACTTTCAAAAGAAGATGAAGTTGAAGTGATCCTAATGGGAAAAGGGATCGGCTTTCAAACGAAACCGGGTGACCTGATTCCGGCTGAGCGAATCGAAAAAAAATACTACCCAGAAGATGACTTGACAGTGGAACATATGTCGAAAGTCATGACGAAGGCTGACGAGAAACAAATGGCCGTCATTTATGAAATCGTGCGTCTTTTTCGGGAAAGTGTTGGAACCGATTTCAATCCAAACGTTTATTTCACACTGATGGATCATATCTTGTTTGCCATCAGTCGTCAAAAGCAAGAAATTGTTTTGACCAATCCCATGCATTGGGAAATCAAGAAAATCTATGCCAAGGAATATGCGGTCAGTGTCCAAGCGGTCGAGTTGATCCGCAAAGAGCTGTATCCCGATTTTTCGCAAGAAGAAGCTGCGTTTATCACTTTGCATTTCGTCAATGCGCAAATTGAAAAAAGCGCCAATCAAAGTGCCTATGAGCACACCGAGTTGACCAACAATATTTTACGGATCGTTAAGTATAGCATGAACATCGAGTACGATGAGAATTCTTCCTACTTCCAACGGTTTGTGACCCACATTCGCTATTATTTAATTCGACAAAGTCAAGAAAAAGAAGAGCCAGTATTGGCTAATCCGATGATTGCCTTGGCTTTCAGCAGCTATCCGAAAGAAAAAGAAACCGCAGATTCGATCAAAGAATACTTATTTGAACAAAAGGGCTGGCATGTCAACGATATGGAATTGATGTATTTGATTCTGCATATCGGTAACTTAGCCGCTCACTCAAAATTAACCTAAGAATGGAAATGGATTCGTTACAGTTCGGCTGGCAAGACCTGCACTTTCTTACAATACTCGTTGAGGAGACCCGTCTCGTTTTTTATGGGTGATACTCCTGCTTGTTTATTGTAGAAATGGCCGGTCTTTTTATTTTTATTAAATGATCTATTAAAAAGGAGAAATCAAAATGGCAAAATATACTGAATTAGCACAAGACATTTTGGCCCACGTTGGCGGCAAAGAAAATGTCTCTTCTGTAAAACACTGCGTGACTCGCTTACGTTTCCACTTAAAAGACGAAAGCAAAGCAGACACAGATTATTTGCAAAAACGTGACGGTGTCGTGACCGTTGTCAAAGCAGGCGGACAATACCAAGTGGTTATCGGTAATCATGTGCCAGATGTTTACGATGAAGTGCTGAAAGTCGGCGGATTAGCCGATGGCGGCAGTCTTGATATCGACGAAGGCGACGAAAAGAAAGGCAGTTTGTTTGACCGCTTTATCGATGTCATCTCAAGCTTGTTTCAACCGTTCTTAGGTCCATTAGCGGCAGCCGGTATTTTAAAAGGGATCACGGCGCTACTTGCAGCAACTGGGATGGAAGCGACCAATGGAATCTATGTAGTAATGAATACCCTAGGCGATGGTTTGTTCCAATACTTACCTATGATCTTAGCCGTAACTGCTGCAAAGAAATTCAAGATGAATACCTATACAGCATTAGCGATTGCAGGTGCGATGGTCTATCCTGGTTTAGCAGAAAGCGTTGCTGAAGCGAGCAAAGTCTTTGGTCTAACCTTGACCTTACCAGCAGGTGGCTACTTTAATAGCGTACTGCCGATTATTTTAGCGATTTTTGTCGCTTCGAAAATTGAACAGTTTATGCGCAAAGTTACACCTGATGTAGTCAAAATGTTTGTGGTTCCTTTTGTAACGATTTTGATCACTGTGCCGTTGACCTTCTTTGTGGTAGGTCCAGTCGCAAATACAGCATCTAGCTGGATCGGTATTGCTTTCCAAGCGGTTTATGATTTCAGCCCAATCATTTATGGATTTGCTTTAGGGGCATTATGGCAAGTATTGGTAATGTTTGGTCTTCATTGGGGTCTTGTGCCATTGGCGATCATGGATATGGCGCAAAACGGTTCTTCGATTATTTTGACCGCCGCAGTGCTACCATGTTTCACGCAAACGGGTGTGTTAGCAGCGATTTGGTTGAAAACGAAAGAACCAAAAGTCAAACAAGGCGCAATGCCAGCATTGATCTCATCGATCTTCGGTGTGACTGAACCTGCGATCTACGGTTATACTTTGCCAATGAAAACACCATTTATCGTTTCTTGTTTAGTTTCAGGTTTCGTCGGTATCTACTTGTCAATCTTTAACGTCACTGGTTACGCAATGGGCGGTATGGGCATCTTCTTGTATCCTGCATATATCGATCCAGCAACAGGCAGCTTCCATAGCGTGATCCACTTAGCCATCGGTACAGTTATTGCAATCGTAGCGTCATTTATCATCATGATGTTATTGAAAGTACCAACTTTGTATACAACTGTTGATTCACCAGTCGACGGTCAAGCAACACCAGCAGCACCAGCACCAGAAGCGAAAACCGTTTCTGCCAGCGTCAAAGATGAAACAGTCAAAAGCCCAGTAACCGGTCAAGTGGTTGCTTTAGCAGATGTGGAAGACAAAGTATTTTCTTCAGGTGCTATGGGAAAAGGGATCGCCGTTGAACCAGCGATCGGTGAAATCACTGCTCCAGCAGATGCAGAAGTCAAAATCTTGTTTCCAACAAAACATGCCATCGGCTTAGTCACTGAGGATGGGACAGAATTATTGATCCACATCGGCATGAATACGGTGGAACTTGAAGGCAATCACTTTACTGCCTACATCAACCAAGGAGACAAAGTCAAAGCCGGTCAAAAATTGATCTCATTTGATACTGAAGCGATTCGTGCGGAAGGCTATTCCTTACTGACACCAGTCATCGTCACAAACTCTAACGACTACAGTGACATCCAAACGACACAGTCAAAAGAAGTAACAGCGAACGACAATTTGATCGAAGTCGTAAAATAAATGCGTTTATCGGCACGTCGTAGGATCAGTAAGAATGCTTTCTTGCTGATCCGCTGTGTCGATCAATAAAGAAAAAGAAAGTAGGCTAATCATGACAGAAAAACAATTTCCAGAAGGCTTTTTATGGGGCGGCGCCACTGCAGCCAACCAATTTGAAGGAGCATGGAACGAAGGCGGACGTGGCCCAGCGACATCCGATACGGCGATCGCTGTCAAACCAGAAGACCGCAAAAACATGGCAGAATTTGCTGCACCAATGACTCGGGAAAAAGTCTTGTTTGCCTTAAATGACAAAGAAGGCTTGTATCCAAAACGTTGGGGATCAGATTTCTATCATCGTTACAAAGAAGATATCGCCTTGTACGCAGAGATGGGCTTTAAAACGTTCCGTCTGTCCATCGCTTGGTCAAGAATTTTTCCAAATGGTGACGATGTTCAGCCAAATGAAGAAGGCTTGCAATTTTATGACAACGTGTTTGATGAGTGTGCAAAATACGGGATCGAACCCTTAGTGACCCTCTCTCACTACGAAACACCTATCGGGATCGCGTTAAACTATGGCGGCTGGAAAAATCGCCAAGTGATCGATTTGTTCGTCAAATACGCAGAAACTGTGTTGACCCGCTACAAAGACAAAGTCAAATATTGGTTGACCTTCAATGAAATCAATATCATGGGGATCTCTGGCTATGTTGGCGGTGCCTTGTTATCCGAAGATGGCACGCAAAACCTTTCTGACATGTATCAAGCTGTGCATCATCAATTTGTGGCTTCTAGTTTAGCAACAAAATTTGCCCACGAAATCAATCCTGATATCAAAGTAGGGATGATGTTGGCACGGATGCAAGCCTACCCAGCTACACCAAATCCAGCAGATGTGATGGAAGAAATCAAGCGTGACCACGAGAATCTCTTCTTCTCTGATGTCCAAGTTCGTGGGAAGTATCCAGCGTATACGAAGCGCTTCTTTAAAGAAAACGGCATCGAAGTGACCTTCGAAGATGGCGATTTAGACATTCTTGCGCAATACCCTGTCGACTTCATGTCCTTTTCTTACTACATGAGTTCTATTGCCCGCCACAATCCTGAAGAAGGCGGCGAAGCAACGGCCGGCAACTTTTCTTTAGGCGAATCAAACCCATACTTGGAAGCCTCTGACTGGGGGTGGCAAATCGATCCAATCGGCTTGCGTGTGACTTTGAATAACTTGTACGACCGCTACCAAGTACCATTGTTTATCGTTGAAAACGGCTTAGGTGCCTTGGATACGGTGGAAGAGGATGGTTCGATCCATGACAGCTATCGAATCGATTATTTGAAGGCGCATATCGAACAAATGTATGAAGCGATCGAAGATGGTGTGGAATTGATGGGCTATACGCCTTGGGGTTGTACCGACTTAGTTTCGGCTTCAACGTCAGAAATGTCGAAACGCTACGGCTTTGTCTATGTAGACGCGGATGATGAAGGAAATGGCAGCTTTGATCGTTCTCGCAAAGATAGTTTCTACTGGTACAAAGAAGTCATTGCCACCAATGGTGGTAGTTTGTTACAGGATTAAAAATAAACCAAAGCGGCTCTCAAAAAGAGAGCCGCTTTTTTGTTGTGCTCAGTAAAAAAAGAAGAAAAAGGGAATCAGCAGCTGCCATGCTAGATAAATCAAAGAAACAGTCAACGCCCATTTTTTCATTTTGGGCTTAGGCACAACGGCTTCGGGCATCAAATAGACAAGAGAGAATACTGTAAGAAAAAACAACAGGGTCAGTGGTTGGACGACAAAGGTCAGCCAGTTCATAGGGTAAGCTCCTTTTATGAGGATAGATGATTTGTTCTTTCGTGTTATTATTTTGCAAATTCATTATATATTTAGTTCGTTAAAAAGGCAAGGAGCTCATGGAATAACGATCGTGTGCAGGAAGGGGGGAGAAAAACGAGTGGCACATCCTTGTATTTTGATTCGAATCTTTCTAGAGTAACACAGTAAGCTTGAGGTTAGAATCAGAACTAGCAATAAAAAAGCCCCTTTTCAGGGGAGGGGAGTTCTTTAAAAAGATAGGAAGAAACCCGTGTATTTGATGGAGCTATTGGTCCCTAGTTACTGGGGACCTGACTAATTTATGTGGAAAACCCGCCACTGTCATTCACCGTTTTCTGATCCTCAAGTAGAAAATAAAACAAAGAAGACTAGCCGAAATCAAGAAACCCATAAAATAGAAAGTTAGCTGCATGTCAGGCATCGTATAGGAATACTCTAAAATCTTACAAACAAAGATCACTAAAGAAACCGTGATGCATAAGGAAACCCATGTGAAACGCGGCACTCGTTTCGTTAAGATGATCAATCCTAACGAAAAAAAGATGACTGGTACCCAAAAGATCAAGCGAGCAAGTTGGATCATTTTATCTCTCCTCATTCAAATTGATTTGAGTAAAAGGATAGCTTACAACGCTTGTTATTAAAAATAATAACCATTGTTTCTGAGCATTTTTTCGTAAATTGTGTTTTCAACTTAAAGCATGGGCGTAATGCTGCTCTTTAAATTCTTTTGGTGTTTGCCCCGTAACTGCTTTGAAATTGCGGATAAAATGGCTCTGATTGGCAAAGGCTAATTGGGTGCTGATTTTTTCGTAGGAATAGTCTGTGAACAACAATAAATGTTTGGCTTCACTGATTTTTCGTTCCTGAATGTAACTGTGGATCGTTTTGTTCATTTCTTTTTTGAACTGATTACATAGATGGGTCTTATGTTTTTGAGTGATGGCTGCGAGATCATCAATGGTCACTTTTTCATAGAGATGGCTGTCGACATAATTCACAATCGTCTTGACCAACAGTGATTTTTGCGCCAGCGGATAGCTATGCAGAAGCTCCATAAAGCGGTAGGTGGCTTCTTTGATATAGCGGAGGCACTCCTCGGCAGAATGAATATAAACCAGACCTTGGATCAAGGAATCAGATAAGCCGAATGCTTGGTTGACTGGTACTCCTTCATCAATGCTCATGCGGGTCACGACAGCGACAAAGGCCGAAAACTTTAGCTTTAAGCCTTCAAGTTCATGAGGGGAAAGGGAAACACTGTAGGTCTCTTTCATTTTGTTAAATACCCAGACTACTTTTTCCGGCTCGTTTCGTTTGATGTAGTCAAGATAGCGCAATTCAAAATGATAGGAATCAAAGGTAGCTTCATGCACACGGCGTTCATAAAGATTGGTTTCCAAGCTAAGATCTGTTTGCATGGATCGGTCGTGGGATTCAGTTTGGTAATGCCAATGGATTTGGTCTTTTGCCAACTTCTGCTCCGCAAACAGCGTATAAAGCAGCTGGATGTATTCTTCAAAGGAGTATTTGTCTTCTTTGGAATAGTGCACATTGTAGTGGTATTCATGTTCAAGAAATAGGTATGACGTATCTGGTGTACCAATCACACCACAGGGTCCGATGACCATATAACAGGTTTTTCCAGCTAACTGAAACGCAAAACAACCAAGCATATATTTGCCGAAATGATAGAGATTTGCAACTGGGCCGTTCGTTTCTTCCAAATAGTGTTTCAGAGGATTCTTGGCTGTTAAGGTGAGTGGGGGATACAGCGGAGTCCCTTCTTGATCCAAGAGAATCATCGGGATCAAATATTTGCGATACAGCAGATCCATGGCGGTCGTAAGTGTTGTTTTGTTCATGAGACACCTCAAAATCCAAACATTGTTTTTTCTTTTAGTATAACGTAAATTTTTTAGCATTCAATAAACAATTTATTATAAACACTAGTTTTTTAGTATATCTAAGGAAGGATTCTTTCTATAATTCAGATAAATAAAACGGTTACAGGAAGGAGCAAACATGGATAGTAAAAAATTGAAAGAATTGTTTCAGCAATTGACGCCAGAAGAAAAAATCGCTCAGACGATTCAATTGAATGGCAGTTTAGTCATTGAAAATGAGGTGATGACTACTGGCCCGATGCACGATTTAGGGCTTCCACCAAATTTGAAGATTCACGAGATTGGTTCGATTTATAATGTGAACGATTACCAAAAATTGATTCAGTTACAGAGGGAAACGTTAGCACACAGCCGACTCAAGATTCCTATGCTGTTTATGTCGGACGTCATCTACGGGTTTCGGACCATTTTTCCGATTCCCCTTGCCCAAGCAGGTTCCTACGATTTTAATTTGATCGAGCAAGCCGCTGAGATGACCGCCAAAGAATGTTACCAAAATGGCCTTCATGTGATCTTTTCACCCATGCTGGATCTTGTTCGCGATCCTCGCTGGGGCAGAGTGATGGAGTCGCCAGGAGAGGATGTGTATACGGCAAAACGTTTTGCTAAAAGCGTCGTGACCGGCTACCAAGGCAATCTTGATCAAGGAGTGGCAGAAAATCACGTTGCTGCTTGCATCAAACATTTTGCTGGTTATGGTGCACCCGAAGCGGGCAGAGAATACAATACGGTCGATATGTCCAATCAGCGCTTATTCAATGAATATTTGCAACCCTATCAAGCGGCGATCGAAGCCCAAGCACTGCTAGTGATGACAGCCTTCAACCTATTGAATGGTGAACCTGCAACGGGTAGCCGCTGGTTGAACCGAGAGATTTTGCGCGAACGTTTCGGTTTTGATGGGGTACTGGTCTCCGATCATGCCGCCATCAAAGAATTGGTCCCCCACGGTTTTGTCAAAGATGAACGGGAGGCCGCTCAGAAAGGTTTGGAAGCGGGCGTTGATTTTGATATGATGACATCGGTCTATGCAACTTACTTACCAGAACTGATCAAGCAACCTGAACTCGCGGCTTTATTAGACGAAGCAGTTTGGCGTATTCTGGTATTAAAAAATCAACTAGGACTGTTTGAAGACCCTTATCGAGGGTTGAAAACGCAACAGACGGGAGAAGTTTTGTCGGATGAAGCCAAAGAGCTAGCCGTTAAGCTAGTAGAAAAAAGCTGTGTGCTTTTAAAAAATGAGGGCAGCTTACCTTTGAAAAAGGACCAAACCGTCGCTGTGATCGGTCCTTATGGAGAAAGCTGGTTGACCTTAGGTTTTTGGGCGTCAGTCAGCGGCAAGCCACAAGACACGATTCCTTTAAAAACCGGTTTGCTGCAGCATTTCGCACCCGAAAACTTGATCTTTGCTCGTGGATACAATCTATTCGACTCGTATGAGCAATTTGGTCCTTTAAAAGCCGGGATCGAACAGCTGAATGGACCGATCGAACCAGAAGATCAGTTGCTTTTGGAAGCCATGGAAGCCGCCGAAGCCGCCGAAGTTATCGTCTTGACTTTTGGAGAGCAGTTTTTGGAGAGCGGCGAAGGGGCATCAAAAGCTCATTTGCAGCTGCCACTGAAACAAATTCGTTTGATCCAAGCGTTGAAAAAGACTGGTAAGCCTTTGATCGGCGTGCTTTACACTGGCAGACCGTTAGTCTTAACGCAAGTGGAAGCATTATTTGATAGCCTGTTGCTGGTTTGGTATCCGGGAACGATGGGCGGGATCGGAATCGCCAATCTGCTGAGTGGACAGGCTTCTCCGACAGCAAAACTGTCCATGACCTTTCCTCGCAGTGAAGGACAGATACCACTATACAGTGCCCAGCTGCCAACGGGCAGACCTTTGACAGATAGTGAGCATTCTGATCGCTTTTTGTCAAAATACCGAGATGAATCCAATGAACCCTTATTCGCATTTGGGACAGGTCTCAGTTATGGTACGTTTACTGGTGAATGGCTTGGTAGTGAAGTATCTAGTGAGACGATCCAATTGGCTTATCGAGTGAAAAACCAATCGGCAACAGCGGCAGAAACCGTCATTCAAATTTACCTGATGCAACGCCCAGCAGCAATGGTTCGTCCAAGTCGGCAATTAATTGCGAGTGACCTCATCTCATTCGCATCCCAAGAAGAAAAAGAGCAAAGATTGTCACTGCCGTTGTCAGAACTTATTTTCTATGACAATCAGGGGAAGAAACACATAACCAAAGGTACTTATCGATTTCTAATGCGGATCGATCAAAAAGAAACGATGCTTAGTGTAACGATCTAAACTAAAGGAGTGAGAGAAAATGGAAAAATTAGAAGCATTTTTAAGTAGCAAACTATTACCAATGTCACAAAAATTACAACAAAACAAAGTATTGGCCGCTTTGATGGAAGGTTTTATTCGAACGAGTCCCATCACTTTAGGGATTGCCTTTATCACGATCGTGGGAAATTTTCCGATTCCCGGTTGGACGGACTATTTGACGAAAATTGGCATCTTCCAGCATGTTGAAGCAATCACTAATGGAGCAACTGGTGTCTTTGCATTGTATGTCGTTTACAGTTTGGCGTATTCTTACGCAAAACAGTTAGGAAGCAACGAACGCAATTCGGCGATTATTTCTTTAGCTAGTTTCATTATGTTGATGCCACAAACCGTCGCAACGACTGTTATGCAAGATGGTCAAGCAGTGGAACAAACGATTGGAGCTTTGAAGCTTGATTTCTTAGGCGGACAAGGACTGTTTATCGGCATGCTGACCGCTTTGTTGGTCACTCGCTTTTATGCTTTCTTATCGAGAAAAAACATTATGATCAAGCTACCGGATAGTGTTCCCCCAATGGTAACCCAATCTTTAGCACCAGTGTTTGTTGTCACGATCATTTTTGCAGTCGTCTTTGTCTTACGTGTCTTATTTGGGTTTACTTCATCCGGTTCGATTTTCCAATTCTTTATCGATGTGATCAATGCGCCGTTGAACTCCTTAGTTGCTAGCCCGCTATCGATCATCATCATTATGGAAGTATTAGCTGTTTTATGGTTTTTCGGAATTCATAATGCAGTTTTACAAGGACCACTCGGGGCGATTAGTATGACCATGGTCGTTTCAAATATTGCCGCTTACCAACAAGGACAAGCGCTGCCTTATCTGATTCCTTCAGTGATTTATATGGGCATGTATGCTGCTGGCTTCATGGGCTTTGTGACCTTCTTTATGATCCGCAGCAAATCGGCAAAAATGAAACAATTAGGAAAATTGTCGTTTATCCCGTCGATCTTTAACATCACAGAGCCAATCATGTTCGGGATGCCGATTATTTTGAATCCGTTGTTCTTTATTCCGCAAGTCTTTACACAATTGATCGCTGGCTTTGTGACCTGGGGATTGGCGACAACGATCCTCCCAATCAGTTTGAATCCAACCATGAGTCTATTGCCATGGACTACACCGACTTTTATCAAAATGCCCTTTTCAGGAGGGCTCAATTACACGATCTTGATGGTTATCTGTATGCTGATCGGTATTGTTATGTGGTATCCGTTTCTAAAAATTGCGGATAAAAAAGAGTACGAATTAGAAATGGCTGCTGAAAAAAAGCAAGCAAGTGAAGCAGCAAAAATGACAGAAAAAGTCGTGGAAGAAATTCAAGCGTAAACAAAGGAAGTGGCACATTTGGTTTATTTAGGAATTGATATCGGTGGGACGCACATCAAAACGGGATGGGTTGAAAACAATGAAGTCACCGACGGACGAAGTTTTCCCACCCCGGCAACGCTGGCGGCATTTAGTGAAACTATCAAAACGATCCTCCAAAGCTATGCCCGTCAAGTTTCTTTCACGAAAGTGGCTATCGCAGTCCCTGGTTCAGTTAATGAAACAGGGACGGTCTTCTTTGGTGGTGCCTTGCCATACCTTGATGGGGTAAATTTGCCAGAATTGATCTGCCAGTTAAGCGATGGCATGGTGACAGAGGTTACTGTCGAAAACGACGCAAAAGCCGCCGCGCTAGGGGAAATGAAAGCCGGCAATCTGCAAGGGATCCAAAATGGTGCGGCGATCATTTTAGGAACCGGCGTGGGAGTTGGTCTTTGTCTCAATGGAAAACTCTATCGTGGGCATCATGGACAAGCTGGTGAAGTCAGTTTTATGATTCGTGACCGACAAATGAGAGGCGCGGACTCTTTTGTGGGGATCGGACTTTCGGCTGTCGGATTAATTGAGCGTTTGGCTGCTAGTATGGCTATCGCGCCTGATGGTCCTTTGGTCTTTGATACCCTTACGAAAACTGCTGATCCTGAGGCAGAGGCTTTATTTTTAACTTATACCAAAGAAGTCGCTGTCTTGTGTTTCGATCTTCAGTGTCTTTTAGCTCTGGAGAAAATCGTTATCGGTGGCGGGATCAGCCGTCAGCCACGCTTGATCGAAGCCATAGCTAGCAGCTATCAAGCTATTTTTAAAACCGCACCAATCATTGAGAAAACGCTGCAGCCAGTTGCGATCCAAGCCGCTTATTTTCAAGCGGACGCCAATTTGATCGGCGCAGCCAAGGAGGAACCGTGGGATGAGTAAATTTCCGGAAGCATTTTTGTGGGGAGCATCCACTAGTGCTTATCAAGTAGAGGGCGCATGGGCAGAAGACGGCAAAGGTCCCTCAGTGCAAGACATCAAAGAGATTCCGCAAGGGACCACTGATTTTAAAGTAGCATCAGATCACTATCATCGCTATGAAGAAGATGTGAAATTGTTTAAAGAATTAGGGTTAAAAGCCTATCGTTTTTCTATATCATGGAGTCGAGTCATGCCCGATGGTCAGGTCAACCCAGCAGGATTGGCGTTTTATCAAAACCTGATCGATCTGCTACTAGAAAACGAGATTCAACCAATCGTCACCGTATTCCATTTTGATCTGCCCGTTGCGATCGCGAAGCAAGGCGGGTGGGAAAACCGAGAGACGATCCAAGCATTTGCTGATTACTGCCAAGTACTGTTCGAAAACTTTGGCCATCAAGTCCCGCTATGGCAAACCATCAACGAGCAAAATGTGATGGCACTTGCTGGTTCGGTCATTGGGACAAGTCAAAAATCCATGAAAGAAAAATTTCAAGAAAATCATCATATGCTAGTGGCACAAGCATTGGTGACCCAACAGTTTCATGCCGGTAATTTTAGCGGCAAGATTGGCCCAGCACCGAATATCGCCAGTGTCTATCCAGCTTCTGAAAAACCAGCCGATCAGCTGGCAGCTCTTTCTATGAGTGCGCTGAGAAATTGGTTATTCCTAGATGCGGCTGTTTTCGGCACATACAACCATAACGCATGGCATTTGTTAGAGACGATTGGTGCAGCACCGACAGTCACTGAAGCAGATCGAAAGATTTTGGCGGCTGGAACATGTGATTACATCGCATTGAATTATTATAATACGATGACCGTCAGCAGCTATTTTCAAAAAGAGACAAAACTCGATCAACAGTCTGGTTTCGGGATTCCTGGCTTTTTCCAAGTAGTAGAAAACACCCATTTGCCCATGACTGAATTCGGTTGGCCTATTGATCCAGAAGGCTTTCGCTTTACGTTGAACGAAATCTATTCCCGTTATCGTCTGCCTCTTTTGATCACGGAAAACGGAATCGGTGCCAAGGATGTTTTGACAACTGATGGTAAAATCCACGATGATTATCGCATCGACTACTTGCAGCAGCACATAAAACAGATGGCATTGGCGATCGAAGACGGTGTCGATGTGATCGGCTATTGCCCGTGGAGTGCCATTGATCTCGTCAGTACTCACGAAGGCATCGCTAAACGGTACGGGTTTATCTATGTCAATCGTACGGACGATCAGCTGTTGGACTTGGCGCGATACAAGAAAGATAGTTTTTATTGGTATCAAAACGTTATCGATAAAAACGGGTTAGGAGAGTAAGCGATGTTTTTTCAGGAATATCTATTTGATCCAGAAGCGCAAGCCGGTTTGACAGTGTACCTGCATGAGGAAAAAGCCGAGTATGAACGGGTGGGCGATCGTCCGTTTGTCTTGGTGATTCCCGGTGGCGGCTACTCCTTTTGCAGTGAGCGGGAAGCTGAGCCAATTGCCTTAAATTTTGCTGCCCAAGGCTTTCACGCCGGGGTCTTACGCTATCATGTAGGGACACATCGCAGTTTCAGCCATTCCTTAGCAGATGCAGAAAAAGCGATTACTAAAATCCGAGAACTTGCAAGTGAATGGGGAATCGATGCCGAAAAAATCGCTGTGATCGGCTTTTCTGCCGGCGGCCATTTGGCAGCGGCGTTATCAACACTCTCCTCAATGAAACCGAGCTTATGTATTTTAGGCTACCCAGCGATATTGTCTTCATTTGCTACTGTGATGAAGATCGATGCCCCTTCATTAGAGGAATGTGTCACAAAAGATACGCCGCCCACCTTTTTGTTTTCAACCTTTGAAGACAATGTCGTTCCTATCGAAAATTCATTGGCGTATCTGCAGGCCCTAGAAGATCACGAGGTTCCCTTTGAAAGTCATATTTTCCAAAAAGGACGTCACGGTCTTTCTTTGGCGACCGAACGCTTCGGTAATCGTAAAGAAATGGTTGATCCACGTTTTGCCCGTTGGTTTGATGAATGCGTCGAATGGCTAGAGTTGAACTGGGCAGATAAAGTTGCCCAGCCAGCTTTGTTTCCTGATTTAGGGCAGTGGCCAATTCGGGCATTACTCGAGTCAGGTGAAAACAAACGCTTGCTGTTGCAGGCTTTTCCATCATGGGCAGACAAAAGCCGCTTAAAAATCGTAAAAAACATCAGCTTGCAGCAACTACTAACGATCATGCCAGAAGCTTTTGAGAATGTTTCTTATCAAGCGCTTGTTTTGCAGCTGATTGATCCTAGAAAGGAAGAGTAAAAATGAAAGCAATCCTGGTCCATGAAAGCTATAAGACTTCAACAGAATTGATCACCCAAGAGCCACAAGCGATTGAACAGTTATCAGCTGTTCGTAACAGTACTGCTGCTTGTCAGTTGCTGCTGCACGATGGCAACCGCAATCATTATATTATTGGCGACGAGTTTTCGATCCCCGATGAAATCGAGATTCCCATGATACGCGTTGAGATTTTTAGCGAATTGCCGGTCAAAGCGCAATTCGTCGACTATTATGTCGGTCAGCAGGAATTGGCGTACGCCGATAAATTACTTGAACGAACTGCCAAAACCTATCCTGGCGATCGCTTTGCGCCTCTTTATTTGGAGTGGCAGATCGATGAGACGATCAAACCGCAAGCTTATCCTGTGAAAATCAAGGTCTATCGGGCACATCTGACTAGCCAAGAGGAGTGCTTGTTAGAAAAGAACCTAACGATTGAAGTGGACGCTTTTACTTTTCCAAAAGATTATTTAGAGACGTTCCACTTAAATATGTGGCAGCAGCCCAGCAATTTGGCTCGCACCTTTGACGTTCCGTTATGGAGCGATGCCCACTTTGACTTGATCAAGGAAATGGCTGAGAGTCTCGCTGTGATCGGACAAAAAGCGATCACAGTGATCGCCGGAGAGATTCCTTGGAAGGGCTGGTTCAATTACATCGTCAAAGATTATCCCGCCAATTTATATGAGTATTCGATGGTAAAGGTCAAAAAGACGCCAGACGGAGAACTTTCCTGCGATTTTTCTGTGCTGACACGTTACCTTGATTGTTTTTTTGCTGCGGGTATCAAAGAAGAAATTGACGTGTTTGGTTTATTAGGGGTCTGGGAACCGCCATTTTTTCCGTTAGTCAACTTGGACCATCCAGAAAAATTGGTGATTCGCTTTTATGATGAAGGGAAAGGCGCCTTTGGCTTTATTCATCAAAAAGCTGAGTTGCAGGAGTATCTACGCCAAGTATTTGATTATTTTAAAGGAAAGAATCTGTGGGAGAAGGTTCGCATCGTTTCTGACGAACCGAAGAAACATCAAATCGACAGTTTCCGAGCCTCGTTAGCTGTTTTAAAAGAAATTGATCCGTCGATCCAGATCAAAGCTGCTTTTGATAAAGAAGACGTGTTATTTGAGCTGCTGCCAGTGATCGATCATCCTGTGACTTCCTATTACTGTACTTGCAACCATTACGAAACACTAGCACAAAGCCATCCGGGCAAGATGCAGTACTATGTCTGCAATTATCCGGACAAACCAAATACCTTTTTGCATAGTCCCCTGTTAGAGACGCGAATGCAAGGAATCTTATCGTATCAGTTCAAAACAGACGGCTTTCTGCGTTGGGCCTACAATTGCTGGCCAGAACATGCTCGGTCC
Organism: Enterococcus sp. AZ149; assembly: GCF_051714285.1. NCBI lineage: Bacteria > Bacillati > Bacillota > Bacilli > Lactobacillales > Enterococcaceae > Enterococcus > Enterococcus sp. AZ149. The sequence continues at coordinate 2,140,232 of NZ_JBIORO010000001.1, read as the reverse complement.
GATATTCGGTACAATACGAGCACACTACCGATCGGTGATCTTTGTTTCGTCTATCCTGGCAATCACGGACATTTATTGTTGTCCCTAAGGTATAAACAACTACAGCGGGGGATTGAAGATTTCTATCTCTTGAAGACCGCTCAAGCTGCACAACCGCAGCAAACCGACGCCGTAGTAGCAGATTTTCTTAAAGTTACAGACACGAAACACTGGATGATCGACAGCCATCACAGTCATCCCGATGTTTTTCTACAGACCGCGGAGGAGATGGAGGCCTTTCATCGGGCTCTCCTCGAACTGCTAGAAAAGTAGCAAAATCAAACACTGCACCCAGAAATTTCACTACGATTTTCCAGAAGAATAGTGAGATACCTGTGGGCGTTTTCACTACTGATTCACGCAGCTTTTTCGTTTTACTAGGCATCTGTTTTCTTACAGATGCTTTTTTTCTGGTGAGCGTTTCGTTTTTCATTCCCTCCATCTTCCTTTACACTTTTAAGTAAGGTCATAACAAACTATGACAAATAGAAGTAGAAATAATCAAGGAGGAAACGAGCATGTCAGAAAAAATCAACAATCCGTTAACGAAGTATTATGATGGCAAATTTGAAAAACAGGTGCAAGAAGCACCGGCAATTCAAGGAAAGATGCAGCCAGTACCTGATTGCGGGGAAGAAAGCTACGCAGGTTCAGGCAAATTAGCTGGACGCAAAGCATTAGTGACCGGTGGTGATTCTGGTATTGGTCGAGCAGCAGCGATTGCTTTTGCCAAAGAAGGCGCCGATGTTGCAATCAACTATCTTCCTTTTGAAGAAGAAGACGCGCAAGAAGTCAAAGCAGTCATTGAAAAAGCTGGACGCAAAGCAGTTTTGATCCCAGGAGACTTGAAAGATGAAACTTTCGCTCGTCAATTGGTTCATGAAGCAGCCAAAGAATTAGGCGGGTTAGATACGTTGGTTCTAAATGCTGGGATGCAACAAGCGGTGAAGGACATCAAAGAGTTGACTACACAACAAATTCAAGATACCTTTACAACGAATATCATCTCGATGTATTGGACAGTCCAAGAAGCGTTGGATTATCTGCCAGCTGGTGGGAGCATCATCACGACCACTTCGATCCAAAGTGCGGAGCCTAGTGCCCATCTTTTAGACTATGCAGCCACGAAAGGTGCTATTACTTCCTTTAGTAAAGGGCTAGCTGCTCAATTAAGTGAAAAAGGCATTCGGGTCAATACGGTGGCTCCTGGTCCAATCTGGACACCACTTCAAATTTCGGGTGGACAGCCACAATCTGCGATCCCAGAATTTGGTCAAAAAGAACTGATGAAACGTGCTGGACAACCAGTCGAATTAGCACCAGTCTATGTTTTCTTAGCCTCTGATGAAGCAAGTTATGTAACTGGTCAAGTTTACAGTGTAACTGGCGGTAGCTTCTTCGCTTAAAATTCCTAGGACTAAAATAGTAGAAAAAAGCTCGAGCAAAGAGGCTCGGGCTTTTTTGCGGATGAAAATGGAATCGGCAACTTATTTTCCTTGTTCGGCAAACATCTTGGTCATCATCAGTTGATTGATCTTTGCAAAAACGGCTGCCCACTCTTGCTCGGCTTGCAGGTTAGACAGTAAGACTAATTTTTCGGAAAACATCACTTCTTCATAATTATCCGTGATCAATAAATCTGCGGCTTCCATTTGTTTGACGAAAGTCACAGAAGCTTTAGAATAAATCGAACGAATCCTCGTCTCAATCATTTGCTTTGTGCGGTATTGAATCGTCGTTTGAATATAGATCGACACGGTCGGGGGCGTATTCATCTGTGTTTCCAAATACAAGAGATGAGCCAGATAAGGCAACTGTGTCTGTTCAAAATACTCTTTATCCAAGTCAGCAAATGGATACTTTTCAACATGGGTCAGTAAAAGTGTGCAGATTGCTTCATAGGTTCTGTCTTTGGAAGGAGCATTTTCAGTCAACAGTTGGTGTTCTAGCTGCCACACTTCCAGAAGATCGATGCCGATAATGATCGATAGATTGAAGACCAGTAGACAGCTGCTTAATAATTTTTCGAATTCGGCGGCTTCCTGACTTGGAGCAAAGGTATCGTGCCAATCTTTGATCATTGCAGTGAAAAAGCGCACAAGATCAGTATCAGAATGTTTGATCTCTTGGATGATCGTTTGATTCTTTTCTTGGGGAACAACCCCTGGCAAAAAGACATGCAAAAAGAAATTCAAGTAAAGATACTCTGACTGAAGCATCTTTTCTGAGGCATAATCGGCACTCAAAAAAAGTGATTCGAGAATTTCTTCTGGTAAAAAACAATAGAAATTCATCAATCCCATGTATTTTTCAGGAATCGGCGGTAAATATTTTTTCTGGATCGTTCGGCTGACCACTGCTTGCCAAAATGCAGCGAGTTTATTTTTCGTCAACGGATCAAAGTGAGAAACAGCAAAGAATGCCGTAAATTCTTCGACATTTTTATGGGAAATACTCGGCAAAAGCCACAAATCAGCAGGCGCACTTTGGGTCAAGAAACTGTAGGTGAAAATACGGATATCAAGCTCTTTTCCAGCAAGAACGATGCGATTATTCAGGTCTGTTCGAATTCGGATTTGAAATTTTTCCAATAGTTGGTTGATTTTCTTGATCAACCGATACATATGCGATTGGCTGACATGCAAATCCAAACATAATTGAGTCAAGGTCATTTGCGGGCGCCCAATCAAGTAATGAATCAGGTTATATTGTGTGGAGTTGAGCAAGTAATGATACATCAATTGTGCATAGAAAGGTTCATCATCTTCTGTTCGATCAAGAAAATACTGATTGTAATGATTTTTTGATAGAAGCAGGTGAGGTGAGAGCAGTTGCAAATCTTCATTTAAAAAATAGATATATTTTTGCAGGCTTTTTTGCGGGATATTCAAAACTTCTGACAGTTGGACCAATGTCACTCCGTTGGAATTGCAGACAACTTTGAAAATCTCTAATTTCTTTTCTTCTGCGGGAGAAATGAATTCTCGATACATAAGGGATTCTCCTTTTTGGCGTTTTTTTTACGCTAAATCTGTGAACCGTATGATAACCATGATGGATTATACTTATGATAGATGAGAATAGAATGAAAAAACACCAATTAAATTATTATTTTTTAAGGTTGTTTTTTCGATGACCCTCGGTTTCTCATTAAAAAAAGTGAAGGAAGAGATGAAAATGAACAAAAAGGTACGAATGTTAGGTTTGGTCGGAATGGGTTTAGGAATGGCGCCCACTGCGGCAGCTGCAGCAGAAGCGAATCCAACGGCTTCAATGACGAGTCAAGCAACACTAACGATCGAACAAGGAATCTTGTCACTGGATCAGGTGACTAATTTTAACTTCGGTACAAGCAGTATCCAAGAGATCGCTACCGATGAACAAGTGATTCAAACAACGTCAAATGAAGTGACATCGATCACAGATTACCGTGGGCCGAATCAAGCTGGCTGGCAGTTGACGGCGCAATTATCGAAAATGACGAATGCCAGCGATAACGAGCTGGCAAATGCCAAAGTCACTTTAAATGGTACAACGGCTTCAGGCGATGCAGCGCTAGTCTCGGGCACCGAATTGATGGTAGGGGCAACAGATCCAACGCTGATTGCTTCTGCTAATGGCACAACTGGCTTAGCAACCAATGATTTTAACTTTTCCAATGCTTCATTAACCGTACCAAAACAAAATGTGAACAGCGGCACTTATAGTGGAACGATCACTTGGACCTTATCAAACACCTATCAAGCAGAATAGCAAGGAAAGGGCGACAATGAAAAAACAAATCAAGTGCTTCGTACTCATTAGTTTCTTTATCAGTTTGTGTTGCTTTACGAAAGTCACCGGTCATGCACAGACCACACGGTTCACTGTAACCCCAGAACTTCCCCAAAATCAAGTCAGTGACGTCAGTTATTTCGACTTACTGGTAAATCATGAGACCGAACAGAATTTGACCGTTGCCCTTCATAATACAAGTTCAGAGCCGTTGACCATTAAAGCAGCAGCACTAAATAGTTATACGGCCTCTACTGGGATCATCGCGTACCAAGCAGAACAGACCGCCGAAGAGAACCAAGGAATCTCGTTTAGTCAATTGATTGAAAATCCGAGACAGACGATCCAGCTTGACCCTGGAGAAAGTCGTCAGGTCCATTTTACCCTTTCAATGAAGGCAAAAGAATTTGCAGGAGAAATACTTGGTGTGTTTGACTTTGAAGAAGAACCGGCGGAAACAACTGAAAGTCAGCAAACAAATCTGCAAGCCAACTATAAAATTCAACAAGGGATCCGCTTGCGTCAGAATGTAGCAACCATGCCTGACCCCCAGTTGTCTTTGGTCAATTCTGAGGCGGTGGAAAGATATGGTTCTACAGCTCTCAAAAGTAGGATCCGCAATGATCAGCCCACAGCCTTTGGCAACATCACTGTCAAAACAGTGATACGTGAGCAAGATAGCGGCAACAAGGTCGGTGGGTTTTCTGCAGAGAATTTTCAAATAGCTCCGAATTCGGTTTTGGAGCTGTTTAGTGCCTTTGATCAGAACATTCTCGAACCGGGGACCTATCTATTACGGATTGAGTTGAATGCGCCTAAAGGAACATGGGTGTTTGAGGATTCGGTGGTGGTTGATCGCAAGCAAGCCAACCTTATCAACCGTCAGACAACGTTAGGTGCAGCGTATCTTCAAAAACAGTACTGGCTCTATGCAGGAGGGCTACTTCTCTTCCTGTTTGTCCTACTTCTCTTGTTCATTTTATATAGGAGACGTAAAAAAGCAGAAGCAGATGTTAGGCTGTCAGTGCAAGAAGAATCAGAATGAAGAAAGCGGAGGACAGTGATGAAAAAGTTTGGCATTATCCGATGGGGCTATGTGTTCTTTTTTAGCATTTTGCTGCTATGTGGGAAACAAGAAATCGTCCATGCTGCGGTATCTGCGCCAGATTTTCCTACGTTAGCGATTGACGATTCTCTGATCACTCCTGTGGGACAAGCGGGGTCGCCACAAGGGGAACCGGGCGTTAATTATGTTCAGATTAATGATGGAGCTACTACCAACTCCAGTGGTGGTGTCTGGTTCAATAAGCCGGTTTCTTTTACTCGCTCTTTTCGGTTAGAAATGGCATTTTGTATCGATAATACAGCAACGGACAGCGATGGGCTCGCTTTTGTGATGCAAAGCAATGGCTTAAATGCGCTGGCAGAACAAGCAGGACCGACGATTGGCGTCTGGTCAAATACAGGAGGAACGACTCCTTTAAATACGGGGGCAATCCCGCAAAGTTTTGCGATTGAATTCGATACGTTCTATAATAATGCCGGTTTGACTGGGGACGGTATGATGGATCGCGATGTTCCTTCCGGCCATCATATCGCATGGAATTTTCCCGGCTCAAATGACGCATATACCACCGATGGCTGGCTGATTATCGATAAAGTCTTAAATCATCGTGATACGGTATCAGTAAGTGATATTTCCGATGGGGTGTGGCATAGTTTTACAGTAGTTTTTGATCAGCCAACGCAAACGTTGCGTTACACCGTACCAGATTTCGGTGTTGATGTGACGGTACCTGTTGATGACACCTTCAAATCAAATTTGAACCTGACTAATAGTGCACCGGTCTATTTTGGTTTTACTGGTGCAAACGGGGGCTATGTTCAAGAAAAAGCAGTGGCGTTTGTCGATGTTGAAGGATTAGTAGAACTTGAGATGCGAACCGGTGTTTTTGAAAAAGACCCAGTCAAACTATTGTTGGATACTGGTACGACACTTTCCCAGCAAGCCACTGTCGACAATAGCAAAACCATTACTTATGCGACCTATCTCTCCTATAAAAGCACCAGTGATCTAGCTGACTTGGAATCGGGAATCTTGCTCTCATCGCTTTTTCCAGAAGGACTATCATTAGTTCCCGAGGCGGTTTATTTTGGAAAAGCCAGTGAAATCATGGTTAATGGCATGCCGGAAGGCGGAACTGCCTTACCTTTTGTCATTGAAAATGGGCAATTGGTTGCGACACTGCCTGACATGGTCAAAGGGAATGAATACATCGTTCACTTTTCCGTCAATTACACAGAAGCGCCGCTCAATCAGAATTTAGATATAGCCATCCCTGTCCAAACTGTTTTTAATGGAAATGCTTTTGTTTCCAGTATGACGTCAGGTGATCCAGAAATTCATTATTATCAAATGACTGGAATCTTTCCACCAACGCTTACAACAGGTTCGGCGTCATTGGCAGAAGCAAAAGCAGACCTGCAGATCGTGCGGCAAAAGCGCAATTCCTATATACCGATCACGATTGATGACCAAAACTCGACCCAAGCCAAAATATATGTCACGGAGTTCTTTACGGAGGATGTGACAATCACCGAAACCGATTTCTCTGAAGCAGCGTTGGTTGAACGGGGAACATTGTCGGAGCCGCTAACGGATACATTGGTGTTAGACACCGAAGAACTAGAACCAGGCACAACCTATTATCTGGCTTCCTATGTGATCGATACAGAAGGCAATCGATCGGCGACACGTTATTATGGCATTGACTTTCGAGGGATCGTGGTATTTGAGCGTGCGCCTGCTTCAATCAACGCAGCGGCAGTGACCTTGAATGAACTCGCACGATCCATCAGAGACGATGGCTTTGCTTATTTAACGATTTCTTTTGATCAAGAAGCTCTTTTGTCTGTCAGCAATACCAGCGAAGGGACCTGGCAGTTAAGTGGACAGATAAAGGATTTTATGCAAGAGCAGCAACTATTGGCAGAGGAAATTCAGTTGGTACTCTATGATCCGGTGACCAATCAGCTGGTGGCTTCTGTCACTTCTGAAGAGCAAGTGATTTTCCAGCAGGAGCCAACAGGAGCAACGGACTTAACCTTGGATCTTCAGGAATATGATTGCTACTTTCGCTTTGTCCCCAAGTTAGATTTGATTTTACCAGGTACCTATACAGGCACAGTCGACTGGCTGTTGGAGAGTACAATCATTAATGAATAGCAAAAAAAAACGCCTAGAAGGCGTTTTTTTCGTCTAAAAGTTTAAGTCGGTCCCTTTAACTTTGGCGACTTTTCGCAATTTTTAAAACTAATGATAGGCCTGCTAAAGCAAAACTGCCGTATTTAACGAATTTTTCCAAGGATTCTAAGGTTTGCTGTTTTTTGTGTTTGCAGTCTGGACAGTTTTTTTCATGGGCATTCATTTTTTTTCCACATTTACAATGACTCTTCATCTGTGATCCACTCCTCGTTTCGTTTTATTTTGATGACTTTCTATAATTTAATTATACATGTTGTATAAGGTTCTGTCTGAAATTATGCTGTGTAAGACGTTTGTTAAAATGAGAAAAAACCTACGTTTATTGGGGGAGGCGTAGAAGTGTGTAATTGCGAGGATATTGGCAGTTACAGAGCCCGATGGGTAGGAATCGCTATAGATAAAAAAGGAAGGAAATCTGACAATTTTCTCATTTTCGATAGGTGCTGAATCGCTTTGCTTATCAGTTTAGCAAAATTTTGCTATTGTGGAGTAAGATTAGGGGACAAGAAAAGACGCTTCTCTTTTTTTTCTATATTCTATCCTTAATCTGAGAACGAAAATCACCGATAGTATGCTATATATAAGAACAAGGAGCCATCCTTGACAATGTCGAATATGGCATTTGAATGAAAGGATTGATGAAATAAGTGATTTCTTCAATAATTTATACCGATACAAAGGCTTATTTAGATAAAGTGCTAGACCAAGCACTGTTGGATCTACTAAAATCTGATTATCCTAAAGTCTATGAACACGTGCAAAACTTGATTGTTGCTATGGAACAAACGATCCAACAAATTGACAGCACAAATTTTTGGCGGTTGATGCCGGAAATTTTAGGCTATGATTCTCGCTTTGTTTTGTTGAACTCGCTGCAATTGTCAGAAGACAAACTGTTGACGGAAATCGAGATTATTCAGATGATCGAACGTGATTTTCCGAATTTGAATAAAGAATTTTGTGGCTATTCCTTAAAAGAACAAGAGCATGAGAGTTTGATCTTCAGTGTTCAATAAACACTTCTCGTAGGAATATCAAGTAGAGTAAGAAAACGACTAGCTGATCTAGTCGTTTTTTTTTATCAAGAAAAAGAATAATTAAACATGTTATTTATCATTAAAATAAAAATTATTTTGAAATTATGAGTAAAATAGATTATTATTGGTATATAATCCTTTTAGTGAAAGAAAAAACAATCGAAAAAAGGAAGAGGAAAGCCAGCTGACTGAAATAGCTGCGATTTTTTTAATTTAGAAAATAAGAACCAGCCTCATCGGCATGGAAAGGAGCAATTATGGATTACTTGAGTTTTTCAAAAAAAGAGTGGGAAGTCTTAGTTTGTTTTTGGGCTGTGGATGAACCTCTGTGCTGTACAGAATTTAGTGAACGTTTCGGCTTAAACCGTAACACATCACTGTCCGTGATTCGCAAGTTAGTAAACAAAGGAGTTCTGGAGATTGCAAGTATCAAAATGAGCGGATCAGTCTTGGCTCGTCGCTTTCAGCCAGCTGTAAGTGAATTGGAGATATTACAGACAGGCCTAACCGATGACCAGATTTTTGAATTAGTGAAAATCGCCATCAGAAAAATCGAAGATCCTGAACAATTAACCCAGTTGCTAAATGTGATTGGTGAATTGAAAACTAAAGCTTCTTAAAGAATACTCGTTTGCATGATAAAAAAATGATCCGCTGTGAAAACAGCGGATCATTTTTCTTGTTCTTGAAATCTTTGTACCATTTTTGTCGTCAATTGATGGAGCACGGACAGTTCTTCCGGTTCAAGAGGCAAGAATTCGGTCACTTTGTAGGGGATCTCTAACGCTTGTTCATGAAGCGCTTTGCCTGAGTCAGTCAATGTGACCCGCAAAGAACGTTCATCGTCTTGATTTCGATTTCTTGCTAGGTAGCCTTTTGCTTCAAGCTTTTTTAAAACCGGTGTCAGTGTGCCAGAGTCGAGACATAATTGCTTCCCCAATGCTTTGACACTGATCGCTTCATCTTCCCATAACACCAACATCACTAAATATTGGGTATAGGTCAAATTCAACGGGTCCAGTAAGTCTTTGTACTGTTTGATAATTTCTTTTGAAGCGGCGTATAGAGGAAAACACAATTGGTTTTCTAACGCTAAGACATTCATGTTTTCACCCCTTTTTCTAATATCCGCCTCTTATCATAGCTGTTTTTTCAACGAAAGTCTACTCGCTAACGGCTTTGACAGTCACTTCAATGTTGCCAGCTGTGGCTTTTGAATAAGGACATACGGTATGAGCGATCTCAAGCAATTCTTGTGTTTCTTCTGTTGACAATCCTTCGATTTGACCTTCGATCTCAACACCCAAGACAAAACTGGATTCGCTTTCTGCGTATAAGGTCACTTGTGCGCTCACCGTAGAAGCACCATCGATTCCTTTGCTGCTTTTCACCAATTCAAGGGCACTGTTGAAGCAAGCACTAAAACCAGCTGCAAAAAGTTGTTCTGGATTGGTAGCATTTTCGACACGTTTGCCAGGTGCAGTGATGTTTAGCTCAAATGAATGATCGGGACTGTGTACTTCTCCTGAACGGCCACCAGTGTTGATCATTTTAGTCGAATACATTTTTTTCATCATTTCTTCACTCCTGATTTTTATATTTTGTACAATTAAATTGTATGCAATTTAATTGAAAAATGCAAGGAATTGGTTTTCGTTCTATGTTTTTTTTCTAAAAAAAACCGGAATCAGCATAAGTTTACTGTTCTCTTGGGTGAAACGTGCTATCATAGTTAGTAACACTTGTAATAGATTAACAAATGAGTTTGAAGCTTCAAATTTACTGCATGAAGGCAAAGAGGGTGAAAATCATCGTAGATTATATGGAAAAACGAGCGGTAGGGCGCTATTTTCGATCGTTGACGGATCATTATTCAGGCTATATACGGCTTTATGGCACCTATACAGAATATCGGGTGATTGCAGGGATTCCTGCTGAAAATGTCATGTTAGAGATTATCGGGGTTGAAAACGGTGTCTTATTGACCCGTGTAAACAATACATTATTTGAAAATGGAAGAGGGTTTTTACAATGATCATTATCCAAATTATTTTAGTTATTTTAGTATTAGTGATTCTGATTTGGCTGATTGCAAGCACTGCTGTGATCGTTCGTCAAGGGGAAGTCAAAGTTGTCGAAAGTTTTGGGAAGTACGTTCGAACGTTGGAACCAGGGCTTCATTTTCTTGTTCCGATTTTGTATACAGTTAGAGAAAGAGTGTCCTTGAAACAGATTCCTTTGGAGATCGAACCCCAAAGTGCAATCACAAAAGATAATGTAATCGTTCAAATTGATGAAGCAATCAAATACCATGTCACAGATGTGCGTGCCTTTGTCTACGAAAATGAAAACTCCGTTGTTTCAATGATCCAAGATGCCCAATCTAACTTGCGGGGAATCATCGGGAAAATGGATTTAAATGAAGTTTTAAATGGGACTGAAGAAATCAACGTAGCATTGTTTACTTCAATCAAAGATATCACGGCAGGCTATGGGTTAGCGATCGACCGAATCAACATTGGGGAAATCAAAGTTTCGCAAGAAATCATTGAATCAATGAACAAATTGATCACTGCCTCTAGAGACAAAGAATCGATGATCACAAGAGCCCAAGGTGAGAAATCTTCTTCAGTCTTGAGTGCAGAAGCCAAAGCTTCTCAAATGACGATCGACGCCGAAGCCCGAGCGGAACAAACTCAAATCGATGCCGAGGCGCGGGCAAAGCGTGTACGGATTGATGCCGAGGCGGAAGCAGAACGAATCGCGAAAATCACTGAAGCTGAACGCAAACGGATTTTAGCCATCAATGAAGCAATCAAAGAAAGCCAGCTCGACGAGCGCTCACTATCATATCTAGGGATCGAAGCCTTCAGAGATGTGGTGAATAGCAATACCAATACGGTCATTCTGCCATCAAATATGACGGAACTGGGAAATATTCCAGTCGTCAAACAACTTTGGGAAAATGCACCATCTAAATCGGCTGAATAAGTTAAGCACAACAATTGAAAAAGGTTCCCATACTCCGAAAAGAAAGAGGAGTATGGGAACCTTTTTTACTTCGTTTTTTCCGCCGATTGATTATCGACGATCAAGAGGGCCATCATGACATACCCGATCCAACTATCCCGAGAGTATAAAATGTAGCGAGGGGACCAAGAAGCGGCATATTTCTGTTTGTATTCGCGTAACCCTTCAAAAGAATAGAAACGAGAACCAAAGGTGTAAACGAGATAGGCGATCCGCTCTTGCAAGAAACTGCTGCGGAAAGTACCAACGTTGGCTAATGGTGCCATGCCTAAATCAAATTGTTGGTAGCCTTGTTCTTTAAAATAGTCGAATAGCTGAATAAACAAGAAATCCATCGTTCCATTCGGCGCTTTTTCAGGATCGTGGCGCATCAAATCAATGGATGCTAGGCCTGTTTGATAGGTGGGCATAAAGGAAGCGAATGCGACGATCTCCTGTTGCTGATTTCGGACGACAGCAATTGGTGCGGTGCTTAGATAGGATTCTGAAAAGAACCCAAGGGAGAACCCTTTTTCTTTCCGTCCATCTAGCCAGTTGTCAGAAATTTCCTTAAGCGTTGCAAATGTTTCGGCTGAAAAGGGTGGGGTGAGCACATCAAAAGTAAAGCCTTCTTTAGTAATCTTATTGTTCAATGCTCGCTGTCCCTTCATTTTCTTTCCTGAGAGGGTGAAGCTAGGTAGATCCACATAAGCTTTCTCACCGAATTTGATAAAGTCATACCCAAATTCATGCAGCAGCATCACCATTTCTTCACTACTTTCATAAAAGACCGGCAGATAATTCCATTGATCCATTTCTGTTAAGAAAGTTTCCAGTGCCTGTGGAAAGTCTGCTTGCTTCCCAGAAGGATCCCCCATGACTAAACATTTGTTATTAAAGGTCGTAAATTGAAAAAAGACCGTCGGCTCGCCAATTTCTGGATACACGTATACTTTCTTGTCTTTTAGATACACCAGATGGCTGTCGCTGTTGCCACCGTAAGTATTTAAAACATGTTTCACTTTATCAGTGGCAGCACTGACGCCTAATTGGTGTTTTGGTCCCATCAAGTACCGGGCAAACAGCAGCATCGCAATGGCGACGAATAAAATCGCAACGAACCCTTGCAGCCATAATTTTTCAGAAGGGAAAAGCAAAAAATCCATCGAATGGTGATGCGTTGGATGTCGATTGATATGAGGCATATTGTAGACCCCGATAATGACATAGAGGATCGTCAACGAACCAATTAACAAACCATCGATCGTCAGCCATTCCCACGAGAAGACGAGTTGTTTACGGAACAACTCGCTTTTTGAAAAAATCATGATTGCTAATAATAATAGAAGAAACAGCATGGTCGAAAAACGGAAGCCCGCAAAAATAGCATAACCGATTGTTGCTGCAATCAACAAAAGCGTCGGCACGTACGCGCGACTGACACGGGCAGATATCCCTCGACCGGCAATTAAAAAGAGGTAACCGAGAAAAATACTCGGGTACTGCATCACAAAATTCAAGCGAATCGGATTGAGGTGGGCTAACCATTTGATTTGATCAAAGGCTTCTGGAATCGTGGCGGAGAGCACCAACATCGTTCCCGTCAAATAAAGCAGCAACACTTCGATCTTGTGGAACACTTCCAACAACAAGCTTTTTGGAATACCAGAAAAGCGCTGGTTGAGGGAGACGCCGACATTTTTTGAGAAAAAAAGCAAACCGATCAAAAAGGGAATGATGTAATAAAACAGGCGGAAAAGCAACAGCCAAGCAATGACACTTTCACGGGGAATCTGCAGTGAGCCCATTCCCATGATCATCATTACATCAAAGGTTCCAAGTTCTCCGGGAATCATCGAAACGATCCCAATCACGGAGGCAGCGATGAAAAGTGGCAACAATTGAAACACATCCACCGAGATGCCCATCAAGAGACCAGTCGTAAAGAAGGCTGCAAAAACACCTAGCCATTCTAATAAGGAAGCGGCGATCAACTGCAGACGATCACGCCGTTGCAGTCCACCTAAGTAAGCATTTTTTTTGGAAAAACTAAGGGCATAGACAACTGGAAAATAAAGACTACCGCCTAAAAGCCAGATCCAATACTGTTGCAGATAATCTGTCGTTGGACCAAATAAGACGAAGGCTAGTGCAGCAAGGGATAAAATCGAAAGACCAGACATCAGGTAAATAAAAATCTTCGAAATTGCTTGGGCAACTTCTTTGCCTTTTTTTCCTTTGCCGTAAAATTCCGAGCGTAATCCGATGCTGATGAAGCCGCCGAAGCCGATTAAGTTGTTCATAGTGTTGATGATCCAGCTGGTTTCCAGCAAATAACGGCGATCAGGTTTGTCCCCTAATAGGCGGTTCAAGACAATGTCATATAAGACCATTGGCAAGACACATAATAACCCAATGACAGCCATTAATGCCACTCGCCAAAGTGCCAGTTGCGCAAACAACTCTTTTAATTGATCAATGGAGATCGTCTTGCTTAATGAAAGCAGTTCGCCCAACACGATCACGGCTACTGCAATCAAGAAGAGTGTTTTAAACAGTGAGCGGTGGTCGCGGAGCCAAGTAAAGATTCTCATAGTTATTCACCGACCTTTTCTAAAAAAGATAATACTTTCGTGTTAAATACCTCTGGATTCTTTCGTGCAAAACTATGTCCTTGTCCTTTGACGACGATAAAATTGGACTGAGGGATACTGTTTGCAATATAAAAAGAATGGGAAAGCTTGATCGAATCACGTTTGCCGACCAAAATCAATGTCGGCACACTGAGGTGATTCAAATCGGCTGTAGATAAACCGATTGGACGAAACAACAATCCCAAAATAGGGAGAAAGCCCCGCATTCCTTTTGAGAATGGGGAACAAAGCCAAACGATCAGATATTGCAAGACACTCCCCATTCGAGAAAAGAGTCTAACTCCCCGTGGCTCAGTATTGCCCGAGTTTAAAATCATACAACTAACATACTCAGGGTAAAGATGACAAAAGACCATTGCTAGATTAGCCCCATCACTAAATCCTAATAGGGCGATTTTAGACAAATTTTCTTGCTGAATGATTGCTAAAAGATCCGTTGCCATTTTAAAAAAATCGATCTTTTTCTGTGTGTTAGTGGACTTGCCATGCCCACGGCTATCGATTAAGTACAATTGATGTTTTTGTCGCAATGCGTCGACCTGCTTTGAGAAATAGGCACTGCTACCGCCATTTCCGTGCAATAAAAAAAGAGGGCATCCTGAACCGGTTTTTTCGTAATAGAGGACAGACCCATCCGGTAAGGGTGCGTAACATTTTTCAACTTTCATTTTTTCACCTACTTTCTAAGAGTATACCTTGAAGTCAGTAGCTATCACAAACATATCACTAGATAAAATGAGAAAAAATAACATTCTACTCATTTTTTCTTTAGCAGATATTTAGGAAAAGGCTTTTTTCTTTACAATGTAAATAAAAATAATCGGCTAAGTTAATTAATTTGTTTTCAGAAAATTCTTTACAAACACGTATTCGTTGACTATAATCGAACTAACTAATTGAGAATGATTTTCATTTATGAAAGAGAGGCTAGCCAATGACCACTATAGCAGATGTTCTGATTATCGGAGGAGGGCCCACGGGGCTTTATGCGAGTTTTTATGCTGGATTACGTGATCTATCGGTCGTATTGTTTGAAGCACAAGCCGAATTAGGCGGGAAGATCAATTTTTATCCTGAAAAAATGGTCTGGGATGTGGGTGCATTGCCGCCAACCAAGGGGAAGAAAGTCAAAGAACACTTGATTGAACAGGCTAAGTTGTTTGATCCAACGATCTATCTGAAAACGAAAATCATCGAATTGACCAAGGAAGACGATCTTTTTTATGCAGTGGATGACCAAGGGAGGACCCATGTTGGACGCACCGTTTTAGTTTGTATTGGCGGCGGTGTCGTTTCTCCGCAAAAATTGCCTTGTTTCATCCATAATAATGTCGACAACTATATCCACTATCAGTTTCCTGACCAGCAAGCGATCCAAGGCAAACATCTTGTGATCTCTGGCGGCGGGGATGCAGCAGTTGATTATGCGATTGAAGCGGCGTCTTATGGGGCAAAAGTTTCGCTTTGTTATCGGGGCGAGAAATTGAAGGCCCATGAAGCACAAGTAAAGAAGATGAAAGCAGAAGGGATTCAAGTGCTGATGAATCACACGATTGACGGGGTGAATCAAGCCGAAACCTTCAATATGGTTCTAAGATTAAAAAACAGTGCTAACCAAGAAACGATCGATTTTTTATGCGATCATTTGTTGATCCAACATGGCTATGACCGGGACAGTGCCTTGTTAGATAAAGTTTCCTTTGATCTCGCGCGTCATGAAGATTTTTATTTGAACTGTGAGATTCCAACAAAAACCAGCCATCCCGGTGTGTTTGCAGCTGGTGACATCCATTACTTCAAAGGCAAAGTGAATCTTTTGGCAGGCGCCTTTCAAGATGCTGCGCAAGCAGTCAACCAAATCAAACACTATTTAGAGCCGACCAGTGTCCCACAGGCGATGGTTTCTTCCCATAATGAGAAATTCAGTGAAAGAAATCGACAGCTGCTGGTGAACGAGTAGCAGCGATTCTTTGTGAAAGAAAAAAAGCAAAAAACAGGATTCCCTTGGGAGTCCTGTTTTTTTGGTAACCTCAGAACAGAAATTCGTTTCACTAGAAGTGAATGTTTGCCACTCCTAAAAAATAAAATCTCTCAAATAAATGATGCAATTGATGAAAATTTCAGCTATTATTTTCAAGTTGACTAATTGGAGGGGATGACATGAATCAAACAAGATATGCAGAATTAAAACAAGCAGAAAGAGGCGCTATCTTAAGTATCGTTGCCTACATTTTTGTTTCCATCGCCAAACTAGTTATTGGTCGTTTGGCAAACTCTGAAGGATTATGGGCGGATGGATTAAACAATGCGACGGATATCGTAGCGTCTATCGCTGTTTTGATCGGTTTGCGTTTGGCTCAAAAGCCAGCAGATGAAGACCATAAATATGGTCATTGGAAAGCAGAAAATGTGGCGAGTCTCGTAACATCCTTGATTATGCTGGCGGTCGGTCTGCAGGTTTTATGGTCCTCCATTCAAACGATTCTACTCGGTGAAACGCAAAGTCCCGATATGATTGCGGCAGTCGTCGGTATCATTTCAGCTATTTTGATGTATGGTATGTATTACTACAATAAGCGATTATCCGCTCGCGTAAAAAGCTCCGCTTTGCTAGCAGCTGCTAAAGACAACCGCAGCGATGCGTGGACGAGTATTGGAACGGCGATCGCTATTTTTGCCGCCTCATTTGGTATCGGTTGGTTAGACAGTTTGACTGCGATCGTGGTAGCTCTTTTGATTATCAAAACCGCCGTTGATATTTTTCGCGAGAGTGCCTTTTCACTTTCTGATGGGTTTGATGAATCGTTAGTCGTGGAGTATGAAGCGGCAATCGCTGGTTTTTCTGAAGTGAAATCTGTTAAATCGATTCGAGGAAGAATGTATGGCGCCAATGTTTTTCTTGATGTCGTCGTGACGATGGACAAATCTTTGACGGTTGAAAAGAGTCATAACGTGGCAGATGCTATTGAAGATCTCTTAGCTGATCGTTTTCAGGTGTTTGATACTGACATCCACATTGAGCCAGCTACCGAATAAATTTTCTGGAAAAACCTTGGTAGGACAAGGATGTAAACCACCCGTTTCCTGTTTGTAAACTGAAAAGTTCTTACGGAACCTGCTCATTCATGGCAAACTAGAGGTAACAAAGGAAGAAAGTAGGGAGCCCTATGAATAATAAGCAGGTAGTAGAAAATGAATTAGTTATTTCTTTAGATAAAATGGATGAAACAGAAATGATGGCAATTTGCCAACAATATATTGCGGCTATCGATGATAGCCAAGTCCTCTTCGCTTTACTGAAAAAAGTTCAAGCCTCTAAAGCAGCAGTAAGCAAATAAAAAAAACCGGCATCTTATGCATTGATGTTCCCCACAGCGAAAGCGAAAGGAGCATTGATCAACAGGAAAAGATGCTGGTTTTTTTTGATTTGTTCAAGTCTTTTTAAAAACTTTTAAAGGACGTTTAATAGTGCGGTTAATCCATAGACGAGCAAAGAGGCTATTCCTAAAGGAATAATGCGTCGAAATATAATCTCTTTCAAGCGCTTGCCTGCTTGTCGTTCTTTTTCATAGTTAGGATCATGAGCGTGTGCTTTAAATTGCTAAGGAAAACGAGAAAAGATCAAGCCATTGGTCATCGATAAAACCCATCCAATCAACACCATGAAGAAAGAAACAAAAATGATTGCCAGTAAAAGTAGTTGTAAGAGTTGCATCGTGTTGCTACCTCCTTTTCGTCACCTTTTTTTCACTTCTAGTTTACCATCTTTTGAAACTTTTAGGGATCTTTATTCAACGTGCCCTTTCTTTTTTTGGTTCTTCCCTTATAATAGAGATATTTATAAGCGAGTTTCTGTTTCGCACAGCAACAGAGAGAAGGGATTCTTATGGCAATTACACAAAAAATCATTCAATCACCAGAAGACTTCCAAACGTTGGATCGTTTGATCAAAGAAATCTGGCCAGAAGTGTTTACACCAATCATTGGTTCGGATCAAGTCGCGTATATGCTGGCTCATTATCAATCAACAGCAGCGATTCAAAACGAAGTCCAGCAAGGAGCCGTCTATCTTTTACTAATGGAAGGTGACCAAGCAGTGGGGTATACAGCGTATGAAGAAACGCCGCAGCAGATTTATTTAAGTAAATTGTATCTCCACCTATCCACAAGAGGCAAAGGCTATGCCAGCCAAGTCTTTGATTGGTATGAGGAAATCGCCTCAGGCAAAACGTTGCATTTAAACGTCAACAAACAAAATCAGCAGGCGATCGCTGTTTATGAACATCGCGGCTTTGAACGCGTTTCTGAACGCACCGTTACGATTGGTTCGGGATTTGTTATGGATGATTTTATTTATGAGAAGAAGATTGCTGGAGACGAAGGGGCGTAACAAGGAGAAAACGAATGGAACTCACTGCCAAGAATAAGTCGTTCAGTAAGAAAGAATGGCAACTATTTCAATACGTTTTAAATCAGCAAGCAGAAGTCTGTTCGATGTCTATTCGTGAATTGGCTGATACAACAAAAACTAGCTCAACGACTGTTCTGCGGTTTTGTCGAAAATTTGATTGCGAAGGTTTTTCAGAATTTAAAATCAAATTGAAAAAGACGTTACAGAAACAAGGAAAGACTGATCGATTATTCAAACAAGATAAAAAAGCCCTGCACTATTTTTTTGAACGTATGGATGAATCCTTCTATCGAGAAACATTATTAACGATCGCCAAACGAATAAGTAAAGCAAAACTTTTGATCTTAGCCAGTGATAGGGAATCGACACTTGCTTTGAGCTATGCCCAACAAAAGTTTACACGTTTAGATAAGATCGTGAGCGTAGAGGAAGAAGCAACATCGATTAAATCCGTTTGGCGAACCTTAAGTAGCGAAACCACGTTGCTGGTCTTTTCTAATAAAGGCGCCGATCCATTCCTTGAATCTTTGATCACTGAATGTAGCCTCGCTGGAATTTCAACCATTTCACTGACAAATCGTTCAACAACGTCAATTGCTAAACTATCTGAGCGAAATTTTGCTTATTATTATTCCGATAATCAAGAAGCTGATTCATTGTCCTCACAAATTCCAGCCATTTATTTGGTGGAACTTTTATTTGATTTAGTTACTGATTGTGAAGGCCGCTGAATAATTAAAACTACCTACGCCTATCAGAGAAGTTCTTCTGATAGGCGTATTCTTTTGGCAATTTTTTCAATTAAATAGATTGCTGGTAGCTGAGAAGTCAGTTCAATGGTTTTCTCTTTTTTTTGACTAGCTTTAAAAATGGTCTCTCTTTCAATGTAATAGGGCACCGTTAAGTCGGATAACTGGCTGATGGTTGAATCTTCCGTATTCGTGATGGCAATAATCTGACAATCTTTTTGATTTAACTTTTGTAAGTATCGAATCATTTCTTGTGTTTCCCCAGAAATCGACAAAACAATGATACCGGTTTTGCACAATATGTCTTCTGGAAACCAGTCGATAGGATAATTTGAGGGATCGTCAACTTTTAATGCCGTTTTTCCCAAGTCAGTAAAATAGAGTGCGCCATATTCCGCAATCGTTTCAGATAAGCCTGATCCAATAAATAGAACGAAGCTTTTGTTCTTAAGAATCTCTGTTGCTCGATTGATTCTCTCAGATAAAAAGGGCTGGTTTACTCGCTTTAAGAAATCAATTGTTTGAGATTCATCACTATCGGATATTTTGGATTTTACGAGAGAATCTAAGTAAAAGCGCAAATTGATCTTAAATTCGGTAAACGTATCACATTCAAATTTCTTGCAAAAGCGGCTAATACTAGCAGTACTGGTATGGGTCTCTTTGGCAAGTTCTTTCATCTTCATTTTAGACACTGAAGCCAAGTTTTTTGATACAAATCGGTAAACCTCGTATTCTAGTGCAGTAAGTTCAGGATTGTAGTCAAGAAAAAGCATGATGCACCTCCGTAGCAAAGTGTTTTTTTTGTGGAACAAATGACAAGGGATGAAAACGTTCTCTATTTTGGATTATAACATTATATTGATTTTACTTCATGCTATACTTTCGTTGTTCAACGATGTAAGCGGATGCTTCGCTTAGTAAAAAAGGAATTGTAGGAGGGCGACATGGAGTATAATTTTTCAAAGAATTTTTTCTGGGGTGCAGCAACGAGTGCGACACAATCAGAAGGAACGATAGCTGGAGACAAGAAAGGAGAAAACATTTGGGATTATGCATCAAAAAACTATAACCATCGGTTTTTTGAAGGAGTTACAACAGAACATACATCAAGGTTTTATCAGGAAATGGAAGCGGATCTGGATCGAATGGCGGCACTTTCTTTTAATTCTTTTCGGACTTCGATCTCTTGGTCACGTCTTATTCCCGAAGGTACAGGGGAAGTCAATCCAGAAGCAGTTGACTTTTATACCAGAATGCTTGATGGGTTAAATCAAAGAGGCATCAAACCGTTTATCAATCTTTATCACTTTGACATGCCAATGAAATTACAAGAAATCGGCGGATTTGAAAATCGTGAGGTCGTCGAAGCGTATCGGGCGTATGCGAAAATTTGTTTTGATTTATTTCATGAGAAAGTTGCGTACTGGTTTACCTTTAATGAGCCGATGATTCCAGCAGAAGCCGGCTATTTGCATGACCGGCACTATCCTTATGTAGTTGATTTTAAACGGGCGGCACAAGTACTTCACCATATCATCCTTGCTCACTGTGAGGCAGTTAAGGTCTTTCGACAAGGAACTTATCAAGGAAAAATCGGTATCATCATGGATGTGATCCCAGTTTACCCAAGAAGCCAGCATCCTGCCGACTTAAAGGCAGCGGAAATGGCAGACCTCTTCTATACTCGCTCCCTTAATGAAGCGATATTAAAAGGTCGTTACCCTCAAGAGTTAAAGGCTATTTTAACGTGCTACGACCAAATGCCACGAGTGGAAGAACAGGATCTTGCCTTGATTGCTGAAACAACGATTGATCTGTTAGGGATCAATTATTACCGTCCACGGCGAGTGAGAGCCAAAGAATCATTGCCTAATCCCGAGGGAGTTTTTTCGCCAGAATGGTTTTACGATGATTACGAGATGCCCGGCAGAAGGATGAATACTTCAAGGGGGATTGAAATTTATCCTCATGGCTTGTATGATATCGCCAAAAAAATCCAGTTAGAATACGGGAATATTGATTGGTTTGTTTCAGAAAATGGCATCGGGATTCAGGGAGAAGAAACATTTATCGAAGGGGGGCAAGTACAAGACAACTATCGGATTGCTTTTTTAAAAGAGCATTTAATTGAGCTTCACCAAGCAATGACGGAGGGTAGTAACTGTCTGGGGTATCACATGTGGACATTTGTGGACTGTTGGAGTTGGCAAAATGCGTTCAAAAATCGCTATGGCTTTTATCGCTTAGATTTAGAAACAGGAGAAAAAACGGTGAAAAAGTCTGGACTATGGTTTAAAGAAGTGATTCAAAGAAATGGTTTTTCAAACGAATTTTAGGAGGTTTTTATAATGAAAGTTTTAGACTCGGTTGCAATGAAGTTATTACCGATTGCCAATGCTATTGGACAGCAGCGGCACTTGCAGGCAATTCGAAATGGGTTGATTTCTATTTTGCCGCTCACGATCGTTGGCTCTTTTTTCACCATTATTTTAAATTTGCCGATTCCTGGTTATACCGAATGGGTCGCTCCTTATTTACCGGCACTTGACATTCCTTTTCGATTTACGGTGGGGCTAATGTCTCTCTATGCCTCATTTACGATCGGCTCCAACTTAGGTGCAAGTTACAAACTCGATCGGATAACAAGTGGGTTTTTATCCATGTTAGCGACGATTTTAATGGTCGTTCCAATCAATTTGGCGGAAGGCATCAGCACGACAGGAGATGCCGTACTTGCAGGAAGGTATTTACCCATCGCTTCACTTGGATCACAAGGATTATTCGGTGCGATCATTGCGGCGCTAGTTTCAGTAGAGATTTATCATTTTACAAAAGCAAAAAACTTGGAAATCAAGATGCCAGAAGGCGTACCGCCTGTTTTAGGCGAATCCTTTGCGGCACTCCTACCAACCTTGCTGGTTATCTTAGTCTTTTGGATTCCGCGCCACTTTTTCGGCTTCGATTTAAATGGATTACTGACGATCGCCATCTCTCCTTTAAAAGGTTTCTTAACAGGCAATAATTTGGTTGGCGGAATCATCACACAATTTGTTATCTGCGTTTTCTGGGTATTGGGTATTCATGGCCATGCCGTTTTAGGACCCATCATTCGTCCATTTTGGGATCAAGCAATTTTAGAAAATGCGGAATTATTCCAAAATGGGATGTCTGCCTTTGATCTACCAAATCTTTTTACCGAACAATTTTATCAATGGTATGCGCAAATGGGTGGTACTGGATCAACGCTTGCATTGGTTGTTTTGTTTATGTTCTCTCGTTCAAACTATTTAAAACAATTGGGTCGTCTTTCCATTTTACCAGGGATTTTTAATATTAATGAACCGATGATCTTTGGGACGCCAATTGTGATGAATCCACTGTTGGCAATTCCGTTTATTCTTGTGCCAATCGCTAATACTATCTTAGTCTATATCGTTACCGCTTTAGATTGGATGCCTAAGATGATGGTCAAACCACCATTTTCGATTCCCGCACCTCTTGGCGCATTGATTACCTCAAATTGGAATTGGGTTGCTTGTTTGATGGTCTTCGTCTGTTTCTTCGTTTCGTTAGCGATTTATTATCCATTCTTCAAAGCATTTGAGAAACTTCAAGTGGCGCAAGAGCTAGAAACAGTTAAAGAAGGTGAGTAGAATGGTTCTAGTAGTGAGTTGTTTGCTCTTGATTTTTCTGACCCATCTTCTTTTAGAAAAAAATAATGCTAGAATCACGCTGGCTTTTTGGAAACTATTACTTGTTTCCTTACTTTTCTTACTCAGTTTGTTTTTCCTGTTGATCCGCACTCCTTTGGCGCCAGTTTTCATTTTGTTACTTATCATCAATTGTACCGTCATCCAAAATCGATTTATGTATCAGTATCGACCGAAAGGACAACGATAGGACGCTTGATGGTTACTGTAAGAAATGTTATTGCGAAAAGATTATTCTATCTACTGTTTAAAAAACTATTTACGAACCTTGATCCTCTGTGCTATTATCCTTGTATAAACATTATAATGTTATAAACTAAGGAGGCAATTATGAAAGGGTTTGTAGAATTTATTGAACAGAAATTGATGCCGATTGCAAATAAAGTGGGGATGCAACGGCACATGGTAGCGATTCGAAAGGGGATCATCGCTACTTTACCATTAACGATCGTTGGGTCGTTCTTTACGATTTTGCTGAATTTCCCCATTGAATCGGTCGCTGCGGTGATCGAACCGTATCGGGAAGTTTTGGATATTCCATTTCGTTATACAGTCGGATTATTGGCATTATATGCAACGTATGGGATTGCTTCATCGCTAGCCAAAAGCTACAAGCTGGATTCATTGACTGCGGGTATCTTAGCAACGATGTCCTTTCTTGTAACCGCTGCACCACCGTTGCGAGTCTTTGATTCTGTGGAAGGTATCATTGATGCCGGACGTTATATCAATGTGGCCAACCTAGGCTCCGGCTCTTTGTTTGGCGCGATCGTTACGGCGATCTTGTCCGTTGAAATCTATCGTTTCTTTATCGTAAAAAACATCACCATCAAAATGCCAGATGGTGTGCCGCCAGAAGTGACGAATTCATTTATGGCATTGATTCCTGGAGGAGCGATCCTGATTTTGTTCTGGGTGATCCGTCATATGCTTGGTTTTGATATCAATGGCTTTTTAAGTAATTTGTTGATGCCGTTAAAAGACGTGCTAGCGGGTAACAGTTTGTTTGGTGGTTTATTGACTGTCTTCTTGATCTGTTTCTTCTGGGTACTGGGAATTCATGGACCAGCCATCATGGGTCCTGTCATTCGTCCCTTCTGGGATATTTCCATCGCTGAAAATATGGAAGCCTTCCAAGCATCTGGCAATGCGCATGAATTGCCTAATATTTTTACGGAACAATTTTTACAATGGTTCGTATGGATCGGTGGAGCCGGTACGACCTTAGCGTTGGTCGTTTTGTTCTTCTTCTCCAAATCAAAATACTTGAAACAATTGGGCCGTTTGTCCATCTTGCCAGGCCTATTCAATATCAATGAACCTGTGATTTTCGGTGCACCGATCGTAATGAACCCGATCTTAGGCATTCCTTTCTTGGTGGCACCGTTGATTACGACAACGATTTCTTACTTCGCGACCATTACGGGCGTCGTACCGATGATGGCTGCCAGACTTGGGTTTGCCATTCCAGCACCAATCGCCGCCTGGATGAGTACGGACTGGAGTATCGCAGCAGCGATTTTAGTGATCGTCAACTTCTTTATCACACTCGCAATCTATTACCCATTCTTTAAAGTCTTTGAGAAACAGCAGATTGCCCGAGAGCAAGAAGAAGAAACAGCCGCTTAAGCAAAACAAAAAGAGTGAGGTGCAAACATGGGGATTTATGCCATTTGTTTATTTTTTGGTTGTCAAATTTGGTTAACAAAATCAGCACAAGGGAAAAAAATTCAAGAAGTGCCGTTTTGGCGGATGCTTTTGTTCGGGATTCTTGGCGTTGCTGCAGCGATCCTACTGAGCCGTCAGTTTCCGTGGGGACCATTTTTGACGATGACGGCGACGATTGTTTGCAGTTCGCTTTTACTGACACGTTTTACTGCTTTTTATGAAGAAATGAGGATGAGATAAGTTGAAAAGAAAACTAGGAGTATCGGTGTATCCCGATCACAGTGATTTTGAAACAGATAAAGCCTATCTGCAATTAGCCCATGATTATGGCTTTAGCCGCATTTTTATGAGTATGTTGGAAGTGAGTGACGGCAAAGAAAACGTGCAGAAAAAATTTAAAGCGTTGATTGATTTTGCCAAAGGATTAGGCTATGAAACGATTTTAGACGTGGCACCAGCCATTTTTTCTGAACTAGGCATCTCCTATGATGATTTGACCTTTTTCCATGAACTAGGTGCCGATGGAATTCGTTTAGATTTAGGTTTTGACGGCAACAAAGAAGCGATGTTGACCTACAATCCCTTTGGTTTAGCTGTTGAATTGAATATGAGCAATGATGTGGCGTATTTAGACAATATTTTGACCTATCAAGCCAACATTCCTTACTTATACGGCTGCCACAATTTCTATCCGCAAGAAGGGACTGCCTTACCCTATGATTTCTTTGAAAAATGCAGTCGTCGTTTCAAGGAAAAAGGCATTCGAACCGCCGCATTTATCTCTTCTCAAACGGGAACGATCGGACCTTGGGATATCAATGATGGCTTACCGACCTTAGAAATGCACCGAAGAATGCCTGTAGAAACTGCCACAAAGCATTTGTTTGCCACAGGCTTGATTGATGATGTCATTATCGGCAATGCTTATGCTTCGGAAGCAGAATTGGCGGCACT
The DNA here is from genome assembly GCF_051714285.1 of Enterococcus sp. AZ149. Lineage (NCBI taxonomy): Bacteria > Bacillati > Bacillota > Bacilli > Lactobacillales > Enterococcaceae > Enterococcus > Enterococcus sp. AZ149. The sequence goes on along the minus strand of NZ_JBIORO010000001.1, from coordinate 2,114,959 downwards.
AGGAGCGATTGATCGCTACCAGACGGCATTTGCGATTGAATTTGTGCCTGAAATCAATGAAGTTGAACGCCAAATCGCCCTGGACGAGCAGCATTACCGTCGAGGCGACATCACTGACCGGATGATCCGTTCCACAGAAGTTCGTAAAAAGTATAAGAACCATGACAATCCTGCTCATGACCACGAAGGCGTCTTTCAACGAGGGGATGTTGTGATCGGCAATGATCGTTTTGGCAAGTACAAAAACGAGCTGCAAGTAGTGCTAGAGCCTCACTCAGACCCACGAAAAAATAAAATCGGTTCGATCGTCGAACAAGAGTTAGTTCTGCTGCCCTTTATCCATCCTTGGTCGAAATTCACTTTCACAGAGAGGAAGGTGTAACGAAATGTTTGATTTGATTATTCGTCAAGCCCGCACGATCGATGAAGAAGTATTTGATATTGGGGTTCAAGACGGCAAAATCACTGCTTTGGCACCCACGTTGAAGGAGCAGGCGAAACAAGAGATGACCTTAGCAGAAGGGGAGTTCTTGTCAGCTGGTTGGATCGATGACCATGTCCATTGTTTCGAGGAAATGACGCTCTATTATGATTATCCAGACGAGATCGGTGTCAAACGAGGTGTCACGACCGTTATCGATGCGGGGACGACTGGCGCCGAAAATATCCATCGGTTTTATGATTTAGCCAAAGAAGCCAAAACCAATGTCTTTGCTTTAGTCAATATTTCCAAATGGGGGATCGTAGAGCAGGATGAACTTGCGGATCTGTCAAAAGTCAAAAAAGAATTGGTCAAAGAAGCGCTGCAGAAGTTTCCTGACTTTATCGTCGGAATCAAAGCCCGAATGAGCAAAACGGTGATCGGCGAAAATGGCATCACGCCGTTGAAATTAGCCAAAGCGATCCAAGCTGAAAATCAACCGTTGCCTCTGATGGTCCATATTGGTTCAGCACCACCGAATTTAGCAGAGATTCTCGCTGAATTGGAAGCAGGTGATGTGGTGACCCATTGCTTTAACGGCAAAGCCAATGGGATTTTGGATCAGACGAACCAAACCATCAAGCCTTACGTCTTTGCTGCCTATGAAAAAGGCTTGGTCTTCGATATTGGTCATGGGACAGACAGTTTCAATTTTGACGTGGCGGAGACGGCCTTTGCCAATCAGCTAAAGGCTTCTTCCATTAGTACGGATATCTACATCCGCAATCGTACCAATGGACCTGTTTTTGATTTAGCGACGACTATGGAAAAATTAGCGGTCGTAGGGTATGATTGGCGTGAGATCATCGAGAAGGTGACCAGTGCCCCTGCGAAGCAATTTCATTTACAGAACAAAGGCGAGATCGCATTGGGATATGATGCTGATTTTACGATTTTCCGCTTTGAAGAGGGCGAAAAGGAATTGACGGATTCTAACGGCAATCGCCGAATCACGACACAACAGATCGTGCCGCAAAAAGCGGTGATAGGAGGGGAACTTTTTGACACTGAATATTGAAGAACTAGGCTTGAAAGAAGTCATCAATGCTTCCGGCAAAATGACGATTCTAGGTGTCTCGAAAGTCAGCGAAAGCGTGCTTGCAGCCCAGCGCTATGGCGGGGAGCATTTCTTTGAAATGGCAGATCTAGCAGAAAAAACCGGTGCCTATTTAGCAAAATTGTTGAAAACGGAAGATGCGCAAATCGTTTCTTCCGCTTCGGCGGGAATCGCCCAATCAGTGGCGGCACTCATCGGTCAAGGCGACAGCTATCATTTGTACCACCCATACAGTGAGAAAATCAGCAAGCGGGAGATCATTTTGCCCAAAGGCCACAACGTAGATTATGGCACACCGGTGGAAGTGATGGTGGCGCAAGGGGGCGGAAAAGTCGTGGAAGCAGGCTATGCCAATATGTGCACACCCGAGCACATTGAACAGATGATCACGCCCGAAACAGCGGCAATCCTCTACATAAAGAGTCATCACACCGTTCAAAAAAGTATGCTGACGGTAGCAGAAACGGCCCAAGTTGCCAAGGCACACGATCTTCCATTGATCGTTGATGCGGCTGCTGAGGAAGATTTGTTTGCCTATGACCAAGCAGGTGCTGATTTAGTGATCTATTCAGGTGCGAAAGCACTGTCAGGACCAAGTGCTGGCTTAGTGATCGGCAAGCAGCCCTATGTCTCTTGGGTGCGCCTGCAATCCAAAGGTATTGGTCGAGCAATGAAAATCGGTAAAGACAATATTCTCGGATTTACCCAAGCCGTGACGGATTATCTAGCGGAGGGAACAGAATCTGGCGCTTCGATGCAAGAGCGCCTACAACCATTTATTGCGGCAATCAATGAAATCACTGGTTTCGAAGCAAAAATCGTTCAAGATAGCGCTGGCAGAGACATTTATCGAGCGAGTGTCAAAGTGAAAGAACCAAGTGCCAAAGCAGTGATCGACGCGCTAAAAGCGGGAGAACCAGCGATTTATACCCGTGAATACCAAGCCAATAACGGCATTATTGAATTTGATATCCGAGCAGTCAATGAACAAGAAATGGCAGTGATCACCGATCGCTTACAAGAAATTATGTTAGGAGCAACCCAAAAATGAAAACTTCACCCAATTATTTCGCTGACCGTGTCTGTCTGAATGTGTTAGCAAACTCTGTTGAAAATGCGAAAGCTTGTTATGAAGCAGCAGAGGGCAACATCGTCCTAGGTGTTTTATCAAAAAATTATGCTAGCGATGAGGCAGCCATCGTTGACATGAAAACCTATCAAGCGGCAACAAATAATGCCCTTTCTGTTGGGCTTGGTGCTGGCGACCCCAACCAAAGTGAAATGGTCTCCCGAATTTCCGCTGTTCTGCAGCCACAGCATGTCAACCAAGTATTCACGGGGGCAGGGACCTCACGAGCTTTGTTAGGACAATCTGAAACGATCGTCAATGCCCTTGTTTCACCAACGGGAAAAGTCGGCTATGTCAATATTGCTACTGGACCATTGAGTTCACAAACTCCAGCTGCAGAAGTCCCCGTCGAAACAGCGATCGCTTTATTAAAAGACATGGGGGCTAGTTCTATCAAGTATTTTCCAATGAAAGGGTTGGCTCATAAAGCAGAGTATCAAGCAGTAGCAGAGGCTTGTGCTGCGAATGATTTTTATTTGGAACCGACCGGCGGCATCGATTTAGAAAACTTTGAAGAAATCTTGCAGATCGCTGTTGATGCAGGAGTAAAAAAAATCATTCCACATATTTACAGCTCGATCATCGATGGCGAAACAGGGAACACACGCCCTGAAGATGTACAGACATTAGCAGAAATGACGAAAAAGGTGTTGGCAGCAGCCAAATAGGGGGGATCAATGATGCGGATCGGTGCTTACGGTGAGGTAATGATGCGGTTGACGCCACCAGAATATCGAACATTGGAACAAACCCACTCTTTGCGGATGGATTTTACAGGAACAGGGGTCAATCTGTTAGGCAATTTGGCGCATTTCGGCTTGACGACGTCGATGCTGACGCAGGTGCCAGCCAACCGATTAGGAGATACGGCAAAAGCCAGCTTGCGTTCCTATGGGATTCAAACGGCATTTGTTGGCAAAAAATATAGTCATATCGGCAGTTATTTCGCCGAGATCGGCTACGGCGCTCGTCCGACTTACGTGACTTATCAAAATCGCCATCATAGTTCCTTTGGCGTTTCAGGTCCAGAAGAATATGCCATCGATGGATTTCTAGAAACAGTCGATCTCATTCATATTTGCGGGATCTCTCTTAGTTTGACTGAGAGAACCTGGCAAACTGCATTGGCTTTGGCGAAACAGGCCCATGTAAAGCAGATTCGCGTCTGCTTTGATTTTAACTTCCGCCCAAGCTTGAATGAAGAATTAAATCGGGAGGTACTAAAACAACGGTATGAAACGATTCTACCTTATTGTGATCTAGTTTTCGGCTCTGTCCGTGACTTGGAGGAGCTGCTGGCATATCCCTTAGAGGAAACAGAAGGCGCCGAGCTTGCGTTGATCCAATCCTTTATTGACCAGTATCAACTAGAATGGTTCTGCGGGACACGCCGTCTAGCCGTGGAAGACAAGCAGTTTATCAGTGGAAGAATCATTACGGCGCAGGATGCCTATGAAACGGCACCGCAGCTGCTGCAAGTATTGGATCGGATCGGGGCAGGGGATGCCTATGCCGCTGGTGTATTATTAGGCTATGCCGAAAAATGGTCGCTCCAACGCACCGCTGATTTTGCAATCACGAATGCTGTATTGGCTCATACGATGCTGGGAGATGTCCCATTAACCACCAAAGAACAAGTGGAACAAGTCTTACAGGCACCAGGAAAAGACTTGATTCGCTAGAAAAAACACTTGCGTCCTTCTCTTGATGGATAACTGCGCAAAAGCAGAACAATCGGCTGCTTTTGCGCAATCATCCATCGCTTTTAGGAGAAGACCGCAAGTGTTTTTATTGTTTTAAAAAGGTTTCTACTTTTTTCTCAGGGATCACCCACAACAATAGCACGAGACTATCCAGCGTGATGATAAGTAGTGGATGGACCAGCCAGCCGAGGAGCAATGCCAGCACGTTGATAAACAACGTAAAGTAGAGTTTCTTGTATCCGCGAAACAGTTCTACGATGGCTTGATTGTCAGGGTTGGCACGCACCAAGGACTTTCCTACAAGGAAATAGCTGAAATCCGTCAATAAAATGACAGACCCGTATAGCAGCTGAGGGGCAAGAGCGACTGGATAACGACTGACCCATGACGTTACAAAAGGAAAGAGGGTTAGTGCCAGGATCAATAAATGATTCGCCCACAAGGTCCAACCGTCAATTTTAGATACTACTTGAAATAGATGATGGTGATTGTTCCAGTAGATCGCTAACATCACAAAGCTGATCAAATAAATAATAAATTGCTGTTCCACTCCTAAAAAAGAAGCAAAGGTATCGCCTTCGGGCTGGTGCAATTCCAGTACTAATAAGGTCATTACGATCGCAATGACCGCATCCGTAAAGGCTTCGATTCGATTTTTTGACATGTACATCCATCCTTTTAAGTTTCTGTTTACTGGATCAGTGTACGCGATTGTCAGAAATTCGTCGAATGATTATTCTCGGGACAAAAGCCAACGTTCCAGCTATTTCGCAATTGGCCCATTGCCTAGTGCACCGAATAAAAACAAATCGATCGCTTCTGGCATCTTGTCTTCTTTTTCTGGTGAGTCCAAGTGAGCCGCCATCAGCACTAATAACTGGCTGGTAACAAATTCTGGATCGACATCCGAACGAAGATTGGAATCACTGCGACGGAACAAGTCAAGAAACGGTTCTTTGTAATTTTTCCGCCAAAGCAAGTACAGTTTTTTTGAGGTGTCCTCAGAAACGGTATGCTGAATGTCGTGCATCATCATATAAAAATTGATCCGATGCCGACTTCTTAAAAAAAGAAACATGTTCAAGATTTTTTCAGAGATCGTCAAGGAAGTATCTTCAACGGTCTGATTTAGCTTTCCAGAAACCTCTTGTGCCAAAGAGACCATCACTTCATAATAGATGGCTTCTTTGCCTTTGAAGTGATAATAAAGATTGGGTTGCGTGATGCCGACGGCTTCTGCGATCTGTCTAGTAGAAGTTGCTTGATACCCCTGCTGCATAAACAGGTTCTCTGCCACTCGTAATATTTTTTCTCGCAAGTTCAAAGTCAGCCCTCCCAACGTTCCTGACGAAGCATTTTTTTCGCGGTAAACAAAAGTTGGATTTTCCGTTGTTTCGGTACCGCTGTTTTTTCAGCAAATACTTGATAGTTGTTTTTGCGAATCACAGTCAAGATTTCCCGATAGATCAAAGCAGCTGCTAATAGAGCCTCACGGCAATCTTCATCGATTTGCGGCATCATGACAAAAGATTCTTGATAAAGCGTCTCTGCCAGTTGCGCCTCGTGTTCCCACATCTCGATAAACTGCGGGTTTTGATTGCCAGCTGCTAAAGCCTCTCGCGAAAGGTTGTATTGCGCCAAGACCGTTTGCGGCAAATAGATGCGGTCCATCCGCAGATCCTCGCCAATATCACGTAAAATATTGGTGCGCTGCATCGCTTCACCCAATTTGATGGCAGGCTCTTGAATCGCAGCGGCTGCTTGCGAGAGAATCGGCAAGAGCATCAGACCTACACTGCCAGCTACGTAGTAACTATAGTCAGAAAGCTCTTTTTCAGAGGTGGGCTGCTGGAAGTCAAGGTCTTGTTTTTGCCCCACCAATAGGTCGAAAAAGGGTTGAAACTGCAGATCAAACTGTTGGAAAGAAAGGGTCAATGCCCGCCAAATGGCTTCATCAGGATCTTCTTCCTTGACGGCTTGCGGCAAGTCGATCGCATCGTCTGATACTTGTTTTTGCATTTCTTCCAAGCGTTTTTTCATGGCTTCGATCAACAATGGGTCTTGCTTTTCATCGACGGCATCATCGGCACGTCGGCAAAAGGCGTAGACGGCATAGACGGCGCGGGCTTTGTCTTTTGGCAATTGAGAAAAGGCGGTATGAAAATTTTTCGAATGCTTTTTTATGATGGCCTCACAGTATAAAAAATCGTTGTCGTATTCATCAAAGACGCTTAATGATTTAACGGTCATCTTTTAACAACTCCTCAACAGCTAACTTGGCACTTTGCATCACGATTGGCACACCCGCTCCCGGATGCGTACTGCTGCCGCAGAAGTATAGGCCTTCTGCATAATCAAATTTATTATGGGGACGATAGTAATTGCTTTGGGCTAAGGTCGGTTTCAAGCCAAATGTCGCACCGTTGTAGGCATTGAACCGATCATTGAACGTATCTGGCGTATACATTTTTTCATACACGATGTGTTCATCGATATCCGTAAAGATCGTTTTTTCTTTTAATAATCCAATGATCTGCTGGCGGTAGCTTTGGATCGTTTCATCCGTCCATTGATCAAATTTAGATAATTCAGGTACTGGGACTAAAACATAAAGACCTTCTTGACCATCAGGTGCTAAGGAAGCATCTTTCAGGGTTGGACGATACAAGTAGAAGGAAGGATCTTCTGGCAGCTTGCCAGCCTCGAAAAGATCGTCTACATTGCGTTTAAAATCATTAGCAAAATAAATGCTATGGAGTGCGCTATCTTCATATTTTTTGTCCAGTCCTAAATAAAGCAAGAAACAAGAACAAGAGTAATCCATCGAAGCGATTTTTTGATTGGTATATTTGCCGCGTTTTGATTCATCAGGAATCAAGCTTTCCATAGCATAAGGAAAATCAGCCGCACAAATCACAGCATCTGCGGTGATCGTTTCTCCATTGACACGAACGCCTTTGGTTTGCTTGTTTTCGATCAATAATTCATCGATTGGGGTATTGTAATGGATCGTTCCGCCTAATTCTTGGAACAAACGTGCCATACCAGTGGCTAATGTATACATGCCGCCTTTGATGAAATAGACCCCATACATCAACTCGATCATAGGGATGATGGTATAAAGGGACGGCCCTTGGTAAGGGGAGACACCGATATACAAGGTTTGAAACGCCAATGATTTTCGCAGGCGATCATCTTTGACAAATTTAGAAATGGAAGAGTAGGCGTCACTAAACGTTCGCAGCTTTAACCCTGCCCATAATGATTTGGGATTGTAAAAGTCTCGCCATGTCCGAAACGACTTGGTGATGAAGGACTCTTTGGCGATCACATAGCGTTTGTAAATATCTGCTAAAAAGGCAAAATAGCCTTGAGCATCTTCTTCCGAGATCGCTTCTAGCGTTTTGGTCAATTCTACTAAGTCGTTTGAGAAGGTCAGCGGTTCGTCTTGAGTAAAATACAGCTGCAGCATCGGATCGACTTTCTCCATAGGAATATAGTCATTCGGATCAACGCCAGCAAATTCAAATACTTCACGATAAATTTCAGGCATCATCACGATGGTGGGTCCCACATCAAAGGTAAAGCCGTTTTCCTTGATCTGATTCATTTTGCCCCCAGGTTGACCTTCTTTTTCGTAGAGGGTGACGTCATAGCCAAGTTTTTGCAAACGGACAGCAGCAGCTAATCCTGACACGCCCGCACCGACAACAATAATTTTTTTCATGCTTGCTCCTTCTGCGAATCACTTGATTCGGCTTCTTTTTTCGTGTGTTCTTTTTCTTCTAAAACGCCATCCTTCATGACGAGGACCCGATCACAATAATCTGTCAAACGGGTATCATGGGTCACCATAATGGTGGCTTTTTGTTTTTCTTTGGTTTCTTTTGCTAAGATTTTGACGACTTCGACGGCTTTTTTTGAATCAAGACTCGCCGTTGGTTCATCTGCCAAAATGATGGTGGGATCATGATAGAGCGCTCGGGCAATAGCCACACGCTGCCTTTCACCACCAGATAGTTCATCGGGGTATTTGTTCTGCAGCTTTTCAATCCCTAGTTGTTCAAACAATTCAGTAGCTGATTGCTCTTGGGGTTCTTTGCTGACCTTATCCACCAATTGAAGTTGCTTTTTGACCGTCAAAAAAGGGACAAGGTTGGAAGCTTGTAAAATAAAGCCGATCTTTTTGAAACGAGTTTTTGCCCGTTGCTTTTCTTTTTGTTTACTAAAAGGTTCGTCATTGATAAATACTTCGCCTTCAGAGGGAGCTTGTAGACCACCGGCAATCGTCAGAAAGGTACTTTTCCCAGAGCCGGAAGGACCGATGATGGCGACAAATTCGCCTTTTTCTACCGAAAAGTTGGTTTCTTTCAAGGCTTCAATCGTCGCGTCCCCATCTTTAAATGATTTTTTGACTTGTTTGAATTCAATGGCACTCATGTTTTTTCCTCCTATCCGATTGCTTTTAATGGGTCGATTTTTACAATCGTTCGCACCGAGAAGAAAGCACCTAGCATCGCGATCAGAATCATCATTACACTGATACTAGCAAAGAATAATAGATTGATTTGGAATGGCACTGCCGCAGGTAACACGAGGGCGGTACCGATCGTTGCCAACCCACCGATCAAAACACCCGAGGTGGCCAACAAGAACGTTTGGGCGATCACCGAAAAAGCAATGTAGCGGCTAGAGATCCCTTGGGCTTTCATGACACCGAAAATTTCTGATTTTTGCATCGTTAGTACATAGATAAAAATACCGATAACGATGGCAGCGATCACAATCAAGAACCCGATCATAAAGCCAAAGGTCAGCACTTGTGCGTTGTAACCAGGCAATTCATTAATAAATTTGCTGATATCCGTAGCGACTAGATTATCTGGCACTTCTTTGATTTTGCCACGAGTTACGATCGCGTTGATACGGGCATTTTCTGAATCATCTTCTTTTTCAAAACGAATTTCTTGATAGGCACCGATCGAGGTGTAGAGGACCGGAGCAACACTGAAGCGGGCGTTATCTGTAAAACCGACGATTTTCAATTTTTTGTCACTGCCGGCTAATTTGATGGTGTCACCAATGGAAATCCCGTATTCTTCCTCAATGCTGCTGTCTGCGACCGCTTCATCATCTGACGCAAACATCTCGCCATCGATAATATTTGGTGCTAGAAATTGATCTGGATCAATGCCGAAAAAGGTGACATCGACTTTTTCACCGTTGTCTTCTTTAGTCACTACCCCAGCGGTTTGCGCCAAAACAGCTTTTTCTGGTGCATCGACTTCGTCATAAAGACTGCGAGGAAGCATCGACATGTTTAAATTATCATTTGCTTCTTCAGTCAACAAAATTTGATCTGCCTCCCATTTGTCGACCGCCATCCGATTATCTTGAGCCAACCCATACGCTAAGCCAGTTAAAAAAAAGACCAGATAGGCGATTAAAAACATGACCCCTGTGACTAGGGCGTAACGCAATTTGGAATGGCGTATTTCATTGATTGCCAAAAACATAACGATTCCTCCTATTATTTTATCACTTGATAAAATAAAAATACCATTTTTTTTATTTTCAGCAAACTATCTTGCTTACAAAGAGTAAATTCGGTAAAAAAAGGAAGGTTATTTAGAAGTGGCGTTTGTTGATTGAAGAAAACCAGTTGCTGCTCCCTGATTTCAATAGGAGCGAGGGAGCAGTGAAGGAGCGAGGGACTTCAGTGAAAAAAGAACTAGGATAACAGTAAAAGCCCTCTAATTCAGCGCACGCAAACACTCGGCGCATTTTGAAATCAGAGGGTTTCTATTTAAAGTCTGGTGTTGGATCAAAGTGTCAATCGTCAATTTCTTTGCTTGTAGGGATAACTAATGGCACGATTTTTTCAAAGGAGTGACGAAAGCTTTCAGGTTGTGCTAACTTTTGATAAATGATCGCCAAACCGTCTTGGTTTTTGCGATAATCCAACCAAACCTTCAGCTCACTTTGAGGACCATATTTCTTTGAAATGTACTGATACGCTTCTTGGTGCAATTGTTCTAGATCTGTGAGTTGCTTTTTCTCATAAGCAAAAAGCAAGGTTCGCTTGAGGATTCGCTCAAAATCTAAGTCACGATCGGCTTCGGAAATAATTTTGCCATAAAGCGAGCGAGGCTCATAGGGCAGCGAGGCGCGATGGTCTTCTACTGCTTCGCCGATCATTGAAATGACTGGAGGAGAGAAAAAGTGTGGCAACACAGCATCTTGTTCAACGATCTTGCGGGAATTGCTTTCGTGGTTTTTGCGGCCATAGAGCAAGCCGATATCATGGTAGGCAGCTACCGTATAGACGATATTCAGGTCAACAGGCAATGTTTCAGCAATCTCAAAACTATTTTGGATCACTTGGTGGACGTGCGCTGGGGAGTGACTGCTATCCAATTGGTTGTATTGTGGGATGATGGAGCTTTCAATATAGTGCTTTAGTTGTGAATCAATCTTCATTTGTCTGGTTCTCCTGCCTTTCTTATGCTAGATGAGGGGGAATTGAGCCAGTGCCAAACCGATCACTCGTTTCTAGACCTAGCGGCTGACGACAAAAGCCAAAGGGCTGTCCATCAATGGTGATTTGCTGCTTGAGCCACGGAAGGTAACTGATGGTATCTGTTGGATCGCCGGCAGCTGCTTGTTCCATTTTCTGCCATTCATCCGACGTAGAAATCGTTGCAGCACCTTTGAGTAACCCTTGCCAAATCACCTGGATCTCCTCGGGACAAAGGTTTCCTGCCATTGATGACAGCCCGTTAAACCCTAGTGCGACCTTTTCTGCCAAGTCCGCTTCACCACCAGCATAAAAACGAAAATCGGCAGCCGTCTTTGTTTTTAGTTGAGGCACTCGCTCCTTACTGCCAGCTTCTTTTAAGCCGATCACCCGAGGGTCAGCGATCAAGGTCAAGAGACTTTCTGCAGATAAATCAAAGCCCGTGCGGCGGGGATTGTTGTATAAAATAACTGGTTTTTCGCAAGTATGGATCAATCCCTGAGCATAGAGGACGGCTTCCTTTTGGGTCAGGCAAAGATAAGGGGGAAAGCCTAAAACCACACCATCGATTCGGGGATTTTTGCTGATTGTTTCTGCCAACGCGAGCGTTTCATGAAATACAATGCCAGCTAAACCGAAGAGGACTTCGAAATCGGCTGCCCAGCTGGTTTCTTGCGCTAAGGCATGTAGAAGCTGTTTTTTTTCTGTTAAAGTCAATGAATGCTGTTCACCGGTGGAGCCGCACACCAAAACCGATTTGATCCCTTGCTTTTGCAGTTGCAAGATATGAGCGATCGTCCTTTTCGTGTCAAGTCTTTCTGCATGATCAAATGCTGTTGGGACGGCAACATGCAGTGAGTGATTCAATGAAGTCATCCGATTCATCCTTTCTTGTGATACGTTTAGCCAGCTATGTTCTTCTTGCTTCTGGTGCAAGCCAAGGAAGACGAAATAACTGATTATCCACTAAGTGTAGCAAACTTCTCGTTTCAGCAAAAGGCTTAGCAAAATATTTTTAAAACGGTGGTTGCGTTTTCAAATAAAGCATGGTATTATGCAAGTAATAAAACAGGCATGTGACTGGTAATGCAGGCAGGACCTATAAAAAACATGGAAGGGATCGTTGGATTCCGTTCAATGTTTTTGTAGGTGCTGCCTGCTTTTTTCTTTGTTTGGCCAACAAAGGAAAACTAATTAAAGGAGAAGAAAATTATGAATGTAAAAGAAACGGCAACTGCCATCGTTGAGTTGATTGGCGGAAAAGAAAATATCGCACATTTGGAACATTGCTCCACACGCTTGCGCTTTACCTTAAAAGACAATAGCCTCGTACAAAAAGATGCCTTGGAAAAAGTCGATGGCGTGATTGGGGTGCGACAAAATGTCCAATGCCAAGTCATCATCGGCAATGATGTCGTCGAAGTGTATGATGAGGTTATGAACGTGTTAGGTCATGAGCTAACAGCGGATGGAGGAAGTGAAGGCAAACAAAAACAATCGTGGGGTGCGGTCCTGCTTGATTTTATTATCTCGATTTTTCAACCGTTGATTCCAGCGGTCGCTGGTGGGGGCGTCTTGAAATCCTTACTGCTACTTGCTTCTGTCACTGGATTGATGGACAATACCAGCCAAACGTATCAAATTTTGAATCTGATCGGTGGCGCACCATTGTATTTCTTACCGATTTTAGTGGCGATCACCACGGCAAATAAATTAAAGGTCAACCAATTGGTGGCGGTTTCCGCTGTCGGTGCCTTGATTTTGCCTGAACTAACGACACTATTGACAGATGGCGCAGCTTTCATGGGCTTCGGTTTACAAAATATCGCTTATGCGTCACAAGTATTTCCAGCCATTTTAACGGTTTTATTTTACGCTCAAATTGAAAAACTGTTTACCCGAATCTCACCAAAACCGATCCGTATCTTCTTTGTTCCAATGATGAGCTTAGTTATTACGGTTCCAGTTGCTTTATTGATTTTAGGCCCATTAGGCTTTGAAGTCGGAACGATTTTCTCAGCAGCGATTATTTGGCTGTATGCCCATTTAGGTTGGGTGGCAACGGGGATCTTAGCCGCTGTTTTACCATTGATGGTGGTTACCGGTATGCACAAAGCTATGATTCCTTATGCTGTTTCGTCTATGAGTGAGATGGGGGCAGAGCTGTTATACTTACCTGCCTCATTGGCACATAACATCGCAGAAGCCGGTGCTTGTTTTGCGGTGAGTGTTCGGACCAAAGACCAAAAACTTCGTTCAACCGCTGTTTCTGCAGGCATCTCCGCCCTTTTTGGCATAACCGAGCCTGCTTTGTATGGGGTGACGATCCTGCACAAACGAGTGCTTTACGGCGTGATGGCTTCCAGCCTAGTTGGTGGTGCAGTGGCTGGGTTATTTGCCATCAAGGCCTTCGCATTAGTTGGTCCCGGTCTAGCAAGTATCACTATGTTCGTCGATGAAGCCAACCCGATGAATCTTGTGTGGGCATTAGTCACGTTAGGGGTATCCTTTGCTGTTTCCTTCGTCCTTGTCCTTTTCTTATTCAAAGACAAAACAGTGGAAAATAAGACGACAGTTGCCGATCCGAAAGCCGAAGTATTGAGTAAACCAGTAGAAGGCCAAGTGGTAGCCCTATCTGAAGTCAACGATGAAGTCTTTTCAAGCGGTATGATCGGAGAAGGTTTCGGGATCATCCCGACGTCTGGCGAATTGATCGCACCAGAAGATGGCGAGATCACGATGTTGTTTGAAACCAACCATGCGATCGGGTTAAAAACTCGTAATGGCGCAGAATTGCTCTTTCATATCGGCTTGGATACCGTTCAATTAGAAGGAAAACACTTTACCCCTTACGTGAAAGCGGGGGATCAAGTGAAACAAGGGCAACCCCTGATTCAATTTGATCTAGATGCCATCAAAGCAGATGGGTTTGATCCAATCGTGATCTGTGTGGTCACCAATCAAGAGAACTTTACTGTCAAACCGATCGAATCAACCGATGAGCGCAACGAACAAGGTGTTTTATCGATTGCACCGATCGTCTAAACCAATGAGCAATGCAACAAAAACAATGTAAAAGGGGATTGAAAAAATGACTGAAACAACTTTTCCAAAGGACTTCTTATGGGGTGGCGCTATCGCCGCAAATCAAGTAGAAGGGGGATGGAATCTTGGCGGCAAAGGCTTGTCGGTAGCGGATGTGGCTACTTACAAACCTCATGTCGACGTGAAAAACTTTGCAGCACATATGAGCGTGACTGTTGAAGCCGTCAAAGAAGCAATGGCGGATTCAACGGATACCATCTATCCAAAACGCCGAGGGATCGACTTCTATCATCGCTATCCAGAAGATTTGGCTTTATTTGCGGAGATAGGTTTTAAAGTATTGCGTTTATCGATTGCATGGACCCGATTGTTCCCAACTGGGGAAGAAACGACACCCAATCCAGAAGGGATCGCTTTTTACCGCAATGTCTTCCAAGAAATGCAGCGTTTGGGAATCAAACCGATCGTAACGTTGTCTCACTATGAGATGCCGTTAGCGCTTAGCTTGAAGTACAATGGCTGGGTGGAACGTAAAGTGATCGATGACTTTGTCCGTTTTGCGACCGTTTGCTTTGAAGAATTTGGGGAGTATGTGGAGTATTGGCTGACCTTTAACGAAATCGACAGTATCCATCGTCATCCCTTTACAACAGCAGGTCTCATTCCTGAGCAATCAGAAGCTGGTAAGGAAGAGCAAGACGTGTATCAAGCCCTCCATCACCAATTTGTGGCCAGCTCATTAGTGACAAAAATCGCCCATGAAATAAATCCCGACAACAAAGTCGGCTGTATGATCACGAAGTTGATGACGTATCCATTGACTTGTGACCCATTGGATGTTGAATTAACTTTAAAGAAAAACTTGGAAAATGATTTTTATGCGGACGTTCAAGTCAAAGGTGCTTATCCGCGAATGATTGAAAAAGATCTCGAAAAACGGGGCATCAAGATTGAAATGGCACCAGAAGACCGCCAAATCTTAAAAGATCACACCGTTGATTTTCTTTCTTTCAGTTATTATATGTCTATGGCTGAATCAGGCGACCCACATGCGGAACGGACACCGGGCAATACGGTTTTAGGGGTAAAAAATCCCAAGCTGCCGTCAACTGAATGGGGCTGGCAGATCGATCCTAAAGGCTTGAAAATCTCCTTGCTTTCATTGTATGATCGGTATCAAGTGCCATTGATGATCGTTGAAAATGGTATGGGTGCCGTGGATGTCCTTGAAGACGGTCAAGTGCATGATCCGTATCGGGTCAATTATTTCAAGGCACACTTCAAACAAATGAAGGAAGCCATCGATGAAGGAGTCGATTTGATTGGTTATACTTCATGGGCACCGATCGATCTGGTCAGTGCTGGGACGTCACAAGTGACGAAACGCTACGGCTTCATTTATGTGGATGCCGATGATGAAGGAAACGGCAGTTATGACCGTTTGAAAAAAGATTCCTTCGATTGGTACAAAGAAGTGATCGCTACCAATGGCGCAAGTTTGGCAGAATAAACAGTGAGGAGCGAGAGTGCATGATTTACATCAAGAAAGTCTTAAATTCAAGTGTCGTACTTGTTGATAAGGAAGGCCAGGAAATGATTGCACTTGGGAAGGGGATCGGCTATGGAAAGAAAGTCGGCGACAGCATAGCCGATACCCAGATCGATCAAGTTTTTCTGCCAATCGATGAAAAAAAATCGGGTCAGTTTGCCGATTTGGTGGATGAGATTCCGTTGTACTATTTTGAAATGACCAAAGAAATCGTTCAGCTGGCGCAAAAAATGCTGCCCTATCCGCTAAATTCAACGATTTACCTTACCTTATCGGATCACTTGCACTTTGCTGTGGAACGTCAGCAAAAAGGCTTGAGTGTGACGAATCGACTCTATTGGGAAATCAAGAATTACTATACGGAGGAATTTCGAGCCGCCGAACAGGCACTACGCTTGTTGAAAGAGAAGTATCAAATTGATCTGCCGGAAGAAGAAGCCTCCAATATCGCGTTTCATTTGATCAATGCCCAGTCGAACACCGAGGAAAATCAAGATGGGTTGAAAAAAGCCAAATTGATCGGGTTGATCGTCAATATGGTACGCTACTCGATCCAGCAAGACGTCAACACCAATTCGATCCATTATAATCGCTTTATCACCCACGTGCGTTTCTTCGTTGACCGGTTCTTTTTGGATGGTCTGCTGCAAGAAGAAGACGAAGGACTATACCGTCAAATGTGGGCTCTTTATCCAAATGCTATGGAGATCGCGACAAAAGTCAAAGCCTATATCGATAAAGAATATCAAACGAAGATCCCTGTCAATGAAATCGTCTATCTAGGCGTTCATATCAATCGGTTGATGAACCATTCAGCGATCAATTCCTAAGCGTCCTCATTTTTAACAAACACAAACAAGCCGTTTCCCTTTGCTGGAAGAAACGGCTTGTTTGTATTTAGTAGGCTTGCTTGTCAGGAATCACGCCTCGAACGCCGCCTTTTGGTTCCTCCACGTCGCCTTGG
Organism: Enterococcus sp. AZ149; assembly: GCF_051714285.1. Classification (NCBI taxonomy): domain Bacteria; kingdom Bacillati; phylum Bacillota; class Bacilli; order Lactobacillales; family Enterococcaceae; genus Enterococcus; species Enterococcus sp. AZ149. Next base: position 2,098,514 of record NZ_JBIORO010000001.1, on the reverse strand, counting down.
TAGCGTGGGATCAAATGACAATGGCAATGAAAGACCGTCTGTCCGGCAGCCTCCCCGCAATTGAAGCCGATGTTGAAGCCGTCTGGTCGATAGGTTTCCAACAAATAGGCTTTGCCTTCCTGCAACAAAGCCTGCAAGTCTTGTAATTCCTCTTGGGTGAGGGCAAAATAATCCCTTCGATGTTCTTTGGGGATCAATAGCAGGTGTCCAGGGGTGACGGGAAACTTATCAAAGATCGCATAAAAGCGTTCGTTTTCAATGATCGCATGTTTTGAGGCAGTACAAAAAATACAAGTCAAAATCTTCCGCTCCTTTTTCTCAGCTAGATAGCGTATCGATACTTATCTTTAGTGTACCAAAAGCTGATTCGAAATGAAACGCACGACAAAAAGCATGTCATTATGAGTCATTTGCGAGTAAAATGAAAAAAAGTTTGCTGATTCGCTTGACTTAGAGTGCACTTCAACCTGTATGCTTAGTGTAACTTAAAAAACAGGAGGACGAGCAAATGAACTATGTAAAATTTGGCAATACGGGACTTGATGTGTCACCATTATGTTTAGGGACAATGGGATTTGGCGATCCCAATAGTGGCTTTCATGAGTGGGTGTTAGAAGAAGCAGATAGTCGCGAAGTCATCAAAAAAGCCTTGGATATAGGCATCAACTTTTTTGATACGGCAAATGTCTATTCTTATGGAGCGAGCGAAGAAATCGTCGGTCGAGCATTGAATGATTTTGCTCCGCGGGATGAGATCGTGGTTGCCACAAAACTGTATTCAAAAATGAAGCAACGGCCAAACAGTGGAGGGCTGTCTCGAAAAGCGATCTTTTATCAAGTCGAACAAAGCTTAAAACGCCTACAAATGGACTACATTGATTTGTATATCATCCATCGTTGGGATTACCACACGCCAATTGAAGAAACCATGAAGGCCTTACATGATTTGGTGGTTTCTGGAAAAGTGCGCTATATTGGTGCATCCGCGATGTACGCTTGGCAATTTGCCAAAGCACAAGCAGTTGCAGAGAAAAATGGCTGGACCAAATTTGTTTCGATGCAAAATCACTTAAACTTGCTTTATCGAGAAGAAGAGCGAGAAATGATGCCCTTGTGTGCCGATCAAAAAATTGCCGTGACGCCATATAGTCCTTTGGCTGCTGGACGTTTAACAAGAGATTGGGGTGCAGAGACCAAACGGTACTTAACGGATAAAACCGCCAATCAAAAGTACGACAAAACGATGGAACAAGACCGGGAGATCGTGGCACGAGTCGCAAAGATCGCTGACAATCACCAAAGCAAACGGTCGCAAATCGCCTTGGCTTGGTTATTGCAAAAAGAACAAGTGGTCGCACCAATTATTGGCGCAACAAAAGAAAGCCACTTATTGGATGCTTTACCTGCCCTTGATCTAAAGCTGACTGCCGAAGAGATTGCTTATTTGGAAGAGCCTTACTTGCCTCATGCAGTGGTAGGAGCGGAATAACGAGTAACAAAAGGGCTTCTGGCTCGTAGCATGTAAAACGATCTAGGAAAAAATGCAAAACAAGGAAGTGAAGTCATGAATATCAAAAAAGTCAGTGAACTGAGCGGTGTCTCAGCTGATACCATCCGTTACTATGAAAAAATTGGGCTGATTCCGCCGGTCAAACGCAATAAAAACGGTGTTCGTGAATTTGATGATGACGACTTAAAATGGATCACCTTTACTAGGCAAATGCGTAATGCTGGACTATCGATTGATGGGTTGAGTCATTACCTGGCTTTATTTGAAGAAGGGCGAGGGACGGTTCCTGAGCGCAAGCAGCTCTTAGCAGAACAAATTGCGGTACTCAGGGAGAAAATCTCAGATATGACGGAAGCTGTTGAACGTTTAGAATACAAACTAGAACATTACGACGAGCATGTTCTGCCGACAGAAGAACGATTGCGTCAACGAAAAGCCAATTTGGTCACTAAGTCTTAATGACTGAATTCGCTACTATGGAAATTGAAACGTTCTGCTCAATGGAATCCAATAGAAAGGAAGCTTATGAAACGACTTGCGATTTTAGGTGCTGCTGGAACGATTGGGCAGCTGACACGCCAAACACTTTTAGAAAGAACCAATTTCTCCCTAGTACTCTATGCCCGCCAGGCAACGGAGCGTTTGCAACAGATTGATGCTGCGCGTGAGACGATCATTGATGGTGACTTTCTCGATTTAGGACGACTCGTTCGGGCATTGCAAGGTTGCCAGTCGGTTTTTTTGACGGATATCCATGATCCGCGGGCAACGCTGCGGGTGATCGAGGCGATGAAATTAGCAGAGGTCAGCCAATTGATCAGTGTCGCACCAGAAAGAAACCTTTGTCATCCAGATGTATTAAAGCAATTGGTGTCCGCAACTGATCTTTCCCTTTCCCCGAAAAAGCATCAGCTGCTTTTGCAGCAAAAAAATCGCTTGATGTCCTATCAATTGATTAAAGGATCAGAATTGTCGGTTTACTTTGTTCATTTGCCGTCAGAGAAGAAACGTATGGCGAATAGAAGAGCATGGCGGGAATCTGTTGTAGAAGAAATCCTTTCCGCTTGTGATTGCTGTGCAGCTTAACAGCAATCTTAAAGGAATGAAAAAATAGCAGAATACTTTCTTGAAGGTCAGAATCAATTTTTTCATGTTTTCATGAAAAAATTGGTTCTTTCTTTTACGATTTTTTTGATAGAATAGACAGAAGCTTTTATACATAAAAATAGTTGCCAGATCGAAAGGAGAACGTTGATGGAAACACTTATCAAAAAAAATCTTGCTTTATTGCTTGGGGTGCTATGGATCTGCATCGCATTAAACTTCTTCCTTTTACCTCACAGCATTGCTTCTGCAGGCGTCGGGTCGATTGGCTACCTCATCGAAACTGGCTGGTCGATCAATCGCCATATCGTTGTCTGGGGTATAAATTTATTGATGCTGGCCCTTGCGTTTTTACTTTTGAAACGAGAGGTCTTTGTCAATACGGTTATCGGTAGTTTGGCATTTCCCGTTCTTCTAGCACTTTTACCAGAAATTATGCTGCTGCGCTTTTATTCCATCTCATTGATTTTAGGTAGTTTCTTCTTTAGCTTCGGCATCTTTTCGCTCTACAAAATTGGTGCGTCTAATGGCGGCGTGACGATTCCGCCACTAATTTTGGAAAAATACTATGGCATTCGCAGATCTAGTGGGGTTTTCTTAACCAATTTGATCATCATCTTATTGAACCTTCTGATCTTTTCTTGGCAAGAAGCACTTATTTCTGCCTTTTCAATCTACTTGATTGCCTTCTTCATGCGGCTCTTCATGAGAATCGAACAAAAAATGCAGGCCAAGAAATCTGTGAAAGTCCAAGGAACAGCAAAATAGAGTAACATTTCAGAAGCAAAACATCGGTGCAAAAAATCTGCACCGATGTTTTTTAATATTTTCTTTTTCTTAGAACAGCTATGGAACCAGTCAAACAAGCGATGATCAAAAAGCAAGTTAACAACAGTGCTGGCAGCAGTTCCCCTAGTTTGATTTGGTCGGTTAAGTAGTTAGGAAATTGGCTGGAAAGGGAATATGGATTCCAGTTTGTTACTTGACTCCATAGGTTGCCTAACATGCCCATCAGATAACAGACGCCAATAAACAACAAACCTTGATAGATACTTTTAGCAAAGCTGGAACCTAGCAGCAGGATGCTGATTGCTAGTAAACCGAAAAGCCAATAGCTGACCAAAGCGCTAGGGACTTGAGCAGCGCTGGAATCATCGAAATAAATCATCGTATAAAAAGCACTGACACTGGCACTTATGAGGTAACTCAAAGACCAAAGAATCATTAAATAGCAAGCTTTTGCTATGACGATCGTGGTTTTTGGTAAGCCTCTGGTGATCAGCTGAATAAAGGTACCCTGATTTATTTCGGCTGAGAGCGTATCGGTAAAAAGAATCACAAATACTAGCAGGCCAATCGTGCCGATGTTGCTGTAAAACTGAAGCCACGCATCGATTGATGTCGGATCAGCAATCGTGATTTCAATCGATTCCGGCATCATACTGGCCATCAGTTCTGGCATGATTTTGGCAGTAAAGGGAGAAAGCATACCAATCAGGGCAAACAGGATCAAGCAAATCAGTAGTTTTTTGCTGCGAAGACCGCCGAGAAACTCTTTCTTTAAGAAAACAAGAAACGCATTCATTTGATCACCTCCAAATAAATCGACTCTAACGATGGTTCGATTCTTTGAAAGGATTCTGGGACAATGTGTTGTTCGTTCAGCAATTGTAGCAGCTGTGAACCGATATTGGTTCCAGTTTGTTCATCGATCAGTAATTGATTGTTCTTTCTTTTCGCCGAAATACCGTGGATTGCTAACACTTTGGCAAATTTTAAATGGTCACCTTCGTCGGTAAAGACAATCCCAAAGACGGTTTTTCGATAACGGTTTTTCAAGGAATCCATCGTTTCGAACGCACGGATCTGACCTTTGTGCAAAATCGCAATATAATCTGACAGCTGTTCGACATCTGCGAGAATATGAGAGGAAAAAAGCACTGTCGTTTCTTCTTTGATTTTTTCCAATACATCAAGAAATGCTTTGCGTCCTAGAGGGTCTAGTGCGGATGTTGGTTCATCACAAATCAAGATGGCGGGGCGGTTGATCAGAGCTTGGGCTAACCCTAGACGTTGCTTCATGCCGCGAGAAAAGCCAGCGATTTTTTGTTTCGAAGCTTCCAGGCCTACCAACTCTAAGACTTCCATCACTCGCTGAGGCTGAAAAGATTCTTTATTTGGCTGAATTTTTCCGCAGAAAGTCAAATATTCTACAGCTGTCATAAAAGAGTAAAACTGCGGCACATCTGGCAAATAGCCGATCCAGCGATTGGTCTTGGTTGAGCCAAATTGTACTGGTTCGCCACAGACAGTGATTTCGCCTTCATCAATAGGGAGTATCCCTAAAATCGCTTTCATGGTGGTTGTTTTGCCGGCGCCGTTTTCCCCTACAAATCCCAAGACACTCCCTTTGGGGACCGAAAAGGATAGGTCTTGTAGCACTTGTTTGTGCCCAAAACGTTTGGATAAGTGATTGATCTCGATCATCTTCATTGTTGATCCCCTTTTCCAAAAGCAAAATAAAGGATAGGACCGATCAGGCTAACAAAACAGGCGATGAAGAGCCAAAGAATACGAGAGCCAAACTTAAATTGTTCTTGTTTTAAAATATCTCGAACTGCCAAAACGATCAAGATCAATTGCAAAAGAATCAGAGGGATCAGTATGGGCAAATAATCAGATATATTTTCTGGTACGTTTAGTGAAAAACTATTCATGTGAGTCACTCCTTTGCGAATTAGATACTTGTTCAGCCAGATTGCTCAAGCGCTGAAACAACTCTTTAAATGAGGGTTTTTCTTGATACGGTTTAAACAAGGGTGTCAGCTGTGCTATTGCAAGAAATTGTTTTTTGACACTACCTGAGTTACGCGGGATCTGACTCCCTAATTCTAATTCACTGATCCACTCATCGATGCTGTTGAAATAATCATCTCCTTTCAAAACGATTTCCTCTGGAGTAGCTTCTAATGTTTTGACATACAGCGTTAATGCTTGTAACAATAAGCTTTCTTTTCCTAAAGCAGCAAACGAAACCATCCCAGCGGCTAGAAAATTCAGTAAAGAAAGGGGATGCAATTCGGCCAGTTGGAAGCTCTCGCTGAGTGCCAGTCCACGTGCATAGTTTTTTTCCAGTTGCTCCTCGTCTTGTGTGAGCATTGCTAAATAATTCGTTAGCAAACTCATAAAAATAATTAAGTACTGGTAAATCGCACTTTGCGTAACGATCTCAGCTTGTTGCAACTGATTGTTTTGCTGAAATGCTGCGGCAATCAACGGTTCGCTAGGTAAAAAAGAGAGAGTTTTCGTGCCAAGGATCGCCAAGACTTCTTCTGGCTTGTTTCTCATCAGAAGACAATAAGCATCGATCTGTTTCGCTTGTTGTGCCAGCTCACTGTCTCCTTGGTCCATGATCCGTTGGTACAGGGTTTCTGCTTCCTTCAAATAGGTATTTTTCTTTGCTTCCATCAAAGCGTCTTCGTAAGTTTGCCCTTTCGGGACGCCTTCTACGGGGACATCCGGCAACAGATCCCAATGATTCAAGTAAAAGGACCCCATTTGTAATAAGAATGGATAACAAGAGTAATACCGTTTGGTAAAACTTTGAGCAAGAGCGAGAACTTCCGTTGGTGTTTTTGTTTGGAAGGCGTCTTTTAATAATTGATAGATTCGCTGGATCTCTTTAGGTGATAGCTGCGAATCTAAAATCAATAATTCATCGACGCTGCAATCAAAATACGCCGCTAATAAGGGCAGTGAAGTGATATCTGGATACGTCTGTCCCGTTTCCCATTTTGAAACGGATGCTTTTGACACGTTCATAAATGCTGCTAATTCTTGCTGCGTAACGCCTCTGTGTTTTCTTCTCCGGGCGATTTCCTCGCCAATTGGTAAGTCCATAGTACACCTCCGATAGGTTTGTTTGATATACTTCTATCATAAGAGGAGAAGGGATAACTTACAATGGATTACTAGTTAACTTTTGGTTGATTTGATTAACCATAGGTTGATTATTAACGTAGGTGCCCCCATCTCTGGCAAAGAGATGATCTAGAAGGAGAGGCAGAATGATGAAAATTGTAGCAGCGATTGATTCCTTCAAAGGAAGCGCCACTTCCGCAGAATTAAACCAAGCGGTCTTAAGCGGGTTTTCAGACCAGTGGGAAAAATGTAGTATTCCCATCGCTGATGGGGGAGAAGGCTCAATGGCAGCAGTCTTTGCTGCGTTTGGAGGCAATTACGAAACGGTTCCAGTGACCGACCCATTAGGTGGTAAGTTGCAAGCCCGTCTGTTGGTCACAAAAATCAATGAAGAAAAAATCGCTTTGATTGAATCTGCGGAAGTGATCGGATTGCAACTCGTGGAACCTAGTGACGAGACCACCCGCAATAGCTCTTCTTTTGGTTTAGGCCAAATGGTCTTAGCAGCTTGCAGACAAGGAGTGAAAAAGATTTACCTGACCCTTGGCGGTAGCGGCACTTCTGATGGGGGCGTAGGCTTTTTACTTGCGTTAGGAGCAACCATTCAAAGAAACGAGCGAATGGAAAACAATCCTTTGCTGCAGGCAGAATCTCTGGAGCTCAGCCAGTTGAACCCTCTGCTTGCACAAATTGACCTGTTTGCTTTAGCCGATGTAACAAATCCTTATTCAGGTGAACAAGGATTTGCGTCAGTTTTTGGTTCACAGAAAGGGGCAACCAAAGAAACGATCCAGCAGTTGGATCAACAAGCAAAGCGTTTGGCTGAACACATCAAGCGGACCACGGGGATCGATTTGGAAGTCCCTGGTGCTGGTGCAGCTGGGGGCCTTGGTGGTGCGGTTTATTTGGCAGGTGGTCAGTTGGTTCCGGGATTTTCGACGATTGCTTCCTTGATTGGATTTGAGGAAAAAATCAAAGGAGCAGACTTATTGATCACCGGTGAAGGTCGTATCGATGGCCAAACAGCTAGGGGGAAAGTACCCTATGGTGTCGCTTTGATCGCTCAAAAACGCCAACTCCCAATTGTTGCAATCTGTGGCTCCCGAACCGAACGTCTCGGTGAACTGTCGCAATTGCTTCCAACAGTCTTCAGTATCCAACAAGGACCAGTTTCCTTGGCAGAAGCGATGGAAAAAAAGCGAACCTTGATTAATGCTCAACAGATTGCTCAAGCCATCGCCGGCTTTGTGGAGCAGTGGCAAAAAAAGACCGGATCAGCTCCTTCAGAAGTCACTGATTTTCCAACCAAATAAGAAGCAAACACCAAAAAACTTCGTAGGGAAGGCAATCGCCAGTACGAAGTTTTTTGGTGTTGCGCCTTTTTAAGCCAAGGTGGCTTGTGCTTCAATCTCCACTTTAAATTCAGGGGCAACCAAGCCGGCAACGATGACGAGACTCATGGCCGGTTTGTTTTCTGCCAAAATGGTTGTGAATGCCGTACGGACAGCAGCTAAGTAAGCAGCATCCGTTAAAAAGACGGTCATTTTGACCACTGATGACCAAGACAGTTGATTGGCTGATAAATGCTCTTCGATTTTCTTCAAAACGATGGCTGTTTGCTCTTGCGGGTCCTCAGGTGTGGCTCCGTCTTGTGACGGCGTTTGACCAGAAATGAAAAGAAAAGGTCCTTGCGCGATTTTTGTATCGGTATAGATTGCCATTAATTTGGCTCCTTTCTTCTATCTTACCTTTGGATGATGGGGACAGATAGCAATTGATTGGGTGTGTCTTAGTTTACTTGATTACACCTGCAAAAACAATCAACAAACGTTTTCTGTTGGTTTTGTGAAACCACGGGACGAAGCCGCCCTTCCCCTTTAATAAAAACACTCATTTTTTTCAGGCTCCACTGAAATTATCGCCAGAATTTTATGGTTTTAATGTCTTATACTATGTTCAGATCAAATAAATAAACAAGGAGGAAAAAAATATGAATTGGTACAAAAACACAACAGAAGAACTATTACATACGTTGCAAACAACACGGCAGGGCCTTTCCTCCGAAGAACGCAACCAGCGTTTAGCAAAGCAAGGTGAAAATAAAATTACTGAGGCTGCGCAGATCCCTACATGGAAGAAAGTCGGCAAGCATTTTACAGACTTACTGATGTTGGTCTTAATCGTCGCAGCCGTCTTAAAAGGGGTTTCGGGTGATTATATCGAAAGCGGCATTATTATGGCGGTCGTCGTCATCAATGGATTAGTCGGCTACTGGCAAGAGCGTAAAGCCCAAGAGTCACTGGATGGGTTGAAGCAATTCATGGGGCAAGAAGCAACAATTTATGTTCATGGCCGCAAGAAGAAAATTGCTGTTTCTTCCTTAGTAAACGGAGATTTAGTCGTTTTAGGACCAGGAGATGTCGTACCAGCAGATATGCGCTTGATCGAAACCCATGATCTTGTGATTGAAGAGTCTATCTTAACCGGCGAATCTGAGCCAGTTCAAAAAATGACCGAACCCATTACTCAAGAAAGTACGATTGGTGACCAGCGGAACATGGCGTTTTCTGGTACCCATGTAGAAAGCGGAACTGCCAGCGGGATCGTCGTTGAAACAGGAGACGATACACAAATCGGCCAGATCAATCAAGCAATTCAGTCTGTGAAAGCGCAAGAAACCCCGTTGATCAAAAAAATGAAGCAATTGAATCACCAAATCTTTAAAGGCATTATCGGATTAGTGATTTTCTTGATCTTCTTTACTACCTTCCGCTACGGCTTTGATCTTGATCTCTTGTTCTCATCAGGTATCGCATTAGTTGTAGCAATGATTCCTGAGGGCTTGCCAGCCGTGCTGACCATGATTTTATCGATGGGTGTCAAGGAAATGTCTGAGGAGCAAGCAATCATCAAAACGATGCCATCAGTGGAGACACTAGGTGCCATGACGGTGATTTGTTCAGACAAAACAGGAACCTTGACCAAAAATGAAATGACGGTCGTCGATGTCTTAGTTGAGTCAAACGTGGATAAAGCAACGGTGCTTGATATCATGGCAAATTGTCAAGATTTGAAGCAAGACGAAGGACAAAAGGCGGCTGAACTCGTTGGAAACCCAACCGAAAAAGCCTTGTTACAATACGCAGAATTAGCGCAGCAACCATTGCGTAAAACAGTCGATAAAATTCCTTTTAGTTCCTCTTACAAGTACATGGCAACACGCCATCAAAATCAAGAAGAGCCGAATGACTCGGTAGTGTTTGTCAAGGGTGCGCCCGAAGTGTTGCTTGAGAAAAGCCAACTGACTTCAGATCAAAAGCAATGGTGGTTAGATGAAAGTGCAAAATTAGCAGCGAAAGGGCAGCGACTGATCGGCTTTGCGCATCTGACGCTGTCGGCACAGGAGTCCTTGTCCCACGAAGCACTCATCAATTTAACCTTTGTTGGGATCGCTGGCATCATTGATCCTCCGAAAGACAGTGCCATCAAAGCAGTAAAAGAGTGCTTGCAAGCGGGCATCCAAGTCAAAATGATCACAGGAGATCATGGCAAGACCGCTCAAGCCATCGGCAAGCAAATTGGATTGAAGCACACGAATCACGTGTTGGAAGGGCTGGAAATCGATCTGCTGTCTGAGGAGGTGTTGCAGCAAGCAGTCCAAAAGACAGATATCTTTGCTCGAACGACCCCAGAGCATAAATTACGGATCGTTAGTGCTTTGCAGGCGAATGAAGAGATTGTCGGAATGACCGGCGATGGTGTAAACGATGCACCAGCGCTGAAAAAAGCCGACATTGGGATCGCTATGGGGATCAAAGGCAGTGAAGTAACCAAGCAAGCAGCCGATATGGTTTTGGCAGACGATAATTTTCATACGATCGCCAATGCCGTCCGAGTGGGTCGACGGATCTACGATAATTTGAAGAAAACCATCAACTTCTTCTTACCAACGGCTGTTGCACAAGGATTGATCGTTATTGCGGCACTCTTGTTGAACCGACCACTGCCACTGACACCTGTACAAATTTTATGGGTAAATATGGTGACAACCATCACGCTTTCTTACGCACTCGGTTTTGAGAAGGCAAGTGCGGATGTCATGAATCGACCACCACGGCCAATCAAAGAAGGTATCTTATCTTGGTACAGTCTGTTCCGCATCTTCTATGTCTCGCTGTTAATCATGATTCCTTCCTACGTCTTAGCGATTCAGTTTGAAGGAACGGTCCTTCAACAAAGCATGCTACTGCAAAGTATCGTCTTTGCTCAAGCAGTCTACTTACTGAACTGTCGTGAGCTGGTAAAGCCGGCGTTGAATCGCCAACTCTTTGCCAATAAAGCACTCTTAGTCTCCCTGGCACTACTGATTGTATTGCAGGCAGCGATTTTCCTAACACCTATCGGACACCAGCTTTTAGGGATTGGTTCTTTGACGCTGATGCAGCAGTTGAGTATTGCAGCCAACGGGGCACTTCTTTTCACAGTCGTCGAAGGTGAGAAATTTATTACAAACAAGCTGCAAGGACGTCAAAAAGCTGCCCCAGTGAAACAATAAAGGCAGCTTGATGATTCTAGTGATAACTTAAATAATAGGTTTGAATGAGCTCAGTCACTTGATTGAGCTCATTTTTGGTCGGTACCATCGATAAATAAAAGACTGGGACAGGGGCATCATCTAATGGGAAGTTTGACAAAACAAAATCAACGTCGGTTGCCGATAGCCCTTCTAGTTGACCTGGTTCGATCGCCGATAGTAGAATACGTGCTCCGAGAAAGTCATTCAATTCTTGCATAAGGTAAGCTTTCCATGCTGGCTCCCCTTGAAAGATAAAGTATCCCTTTGCCCGGATAGGGTTGATTTGTAAAATAGCCTGTTGGATCAACAAGGTGGTGGTTGACCATAAAGGAAAACTCGTTTCCCTTTGACTGTTTGTCTGTTCTTCTAAAAAGTCATGGATCGTTGCTTCTATCGGTAGCGAATAGGGCTGATTCAAGCGCTGGATCTCGTGAAATTCTAACCCAAACCATTCTGAGAGTTTGGCAGACTCTTGCGTTTTGATCAAGAGCAGCAACAGATTCTCAATCAGCTGCGTCCCGCTAGCGAGAGGTAGCTGCAACGAGCGGGCTAATTGTTCGACAAAATGGGTCGTTTTATCGTGAATGGTTTGATACGTTTCAAGAGTCGCTTGAATCGTTTGGGACCAATCGTTATTGTAGTTCCAGCTTTCTAAAAAACAGTAGAAGCTAAAGAAGTGTTCGCTGCATTCTAAATATACGCCTTCTTTTTGGTAGAGATAACTTAATGGCTGTTGGAAAAGACCGTAGAGGGGATCATCCCCATTAAATTCGAAGGAATCAATGCGGCAATTGGCCTTGATACGGATTGTATTGATAAAAAACCAGCAAGTACCGAAGATTTGTTCTACGTCGATTTGGAGTTTATCTTTGCCCAGACGCTGTAAAAAATGTTGATAGTGGGACTCATGAATTGTATATTCCTCAAAAAAGTAATTGTTATGGGTATAAGGCAGTAAAAGTCGATGGAAAAAGACCCGAATATTGATCTCACTTCCTTCAAAGCGGATCACGCGATTTGTGATGCGAATCCGTAAGGAAAAATCCGTCAAACTTTTATTTAATTTTGTAATATGCCGCCGCAAAGTTTCATAGGAAGTTCCCGCTTGGCCAAGAATTTCTTGCGTGCTAAGTTCGCTGGAAAAAAGCAATGCTTTCATTAAAGAAACACCGATTGATTGAGGGAAAAACGTTTCCCATAGCTGACTCATCAACAATGGCCCATCATAGGTCAAAGCAAAGCCATTACTGGCGGCTTCAATCTGCCAACCTTCGGGTAATTGTTGACGAATATAGGTTATATCAGAAAAAACCGTTCGTTCCGTCGTATCGATCAATTTTGCTAGTTGCTTGGCAGTGATCATTTTGTGATTCGCCAGTTGTTCCAAGAGAAGGATCTGACGTAATAAATCCTTCTCGGTAATGATTTTTTTCATCATCCCATCCATGACAAAAACTTCCTTTCTGAGTCTTTCGTGTTCTTTTTGATTTTATACGAAAAAGGCAAGTTTTGCTATTTCCAATTCACCGAATGATGTTTTTCTATTAAAAAAGATGGAATGGGTATCCTTCTGAGTAACTGTCTAAAGGAATGAGGTTTTTTATGTGTTTTAACGGTTAGAGGTCTATCATATGTTCGTATTTCTTCATTCGCAAATACAAAGAATAACTTTCTTTCGATAATTTTATTTTTGAGGAAAAAAGACTCTTTTTGCGAGAGGCGTAGAGTTTTCGATGGAGAGCAGAGTCGATGATCCATTCAATTTCTGCTTGTTCTTCCTCTGATAAATCGGCATTTTTCTCATTGGATTGAATGAGAGAGTAAGTAAATTCTAAGCAGCTCATTTTATAAATAAAGGTGGAGAAATATAATTTGTCTATGTGCATTTAATCACCCTTTCTTATATCCGGTTCAATCATATAGAATAATATTTTGAATAACAATTCTGTTTTTTCATGATGTCATGAAAATTTTGGGTAAATGTCGATTTTTTGGTAAAAGATAGCGAATATTTCGTAGCTTGATCTTCACGTAAGGGTTATAAAAAAACAAATATTATTTAAATGGATCAGCAACTATAATTAAGTAATCTGAAAGAAGTGAAGGGCATTTTTGGCCTAAAGAATGTGTCGTCATTTTGGTTAAGACAAACCGTTGCAGGATGTTTTCTTGTTTTGTCAAAAGGAGTCAAAAAAAAAAATTCGCTTTTTCCTGTTGACAGATCAACAAAAGCCGCGTAATATAGCTACCAATAACTCATTAAGACTAAACAAAAGAGAAGTATGAGGACGTTCGTCTTGCAGAGAGCTGATGGTGGTGCAAATCAGCAGATTGACGCTTCAGAAATGGACTTTTGTGTCGAAAGGCTGAAATCAGTAGGCTTTTTCCGGGAACTCCCGTTACAGAGAACGATCGTTGATAGACGATCTAGAGAACCAATTGAGGTGGCACCGTGAGTAATCGCCCTCAGGCAGACAAGTTTGTTTGCCTGAGGGCTTTTTTGTTTTTCTTGCCCTTCAACCAATAAAAAAATAAACGTAAAATCAAACTAAGAGAAGTACTTGAGTCTTTTTTGGTTACAGAAAGTCGGCGGTGATGAGAGTCCGGCACCAAGAAATCAAGGAAATGGCCTTAGCCGATCATTTTTTGAACCCTTTTTTGGCAGTAGGAAAATGCGGGAACTCCCGTTATAGAGGAAGACCGTTGTTAGACGGTTGATAGAGAAGAAGTTGTTTATTTGGGCAACTTCAATTGAGGTGGTACCGCGATCATTCGCCCTCAAGCAGACGTTTTTATGGCGTTTGCTTGAGGGCTTTTTGTTTACAAAGAAAGGAGCAGCTTATGTATCGAATGGAACGAATCAACAGCGATTGTTTGACACCTGTCTCAGTTTTTTTACGGATTCAAGGGGCGCATAAATGTTTATTGGAAAGTATTCCCAGAGAAGAAGATACCGGACGCTATTCGATCCTTACCTTTGATCCCGTTCAGAAAATGACCTTTAAGGATGGTGTTTTTCAGGTGGAGGATCTTTTGAAAAAAACGGTCAACAAGTACCCGTGTCAGGACCCTTTAAAAGAAATGGAAGGGTATGTAGTCAAAAAGGAAATTAGCGCTTTACCGAATCTACCGCTGCAAAGTGGGGCTATCGGGTATGCGGGCTATGATATCGCCGCTTGCTATGAAGACATCGGACAACTGCCCGCAGATGAATTGCAAGTGCCTGATATGGCCTTTTGGCTTTTCGAAACTTTTCTCGTTTTTGACCATCAGACGGAAACTTTAACGATCATTCTTGAAAATTGCTATAGCCAAAGAGGAACCGTCGAGATGGGGCAGGTAATGCAAGCAGTGAAGCAGCAGTTAAGGACACCAGTCGCCGCTGAGACCCGTGTATTGTCAAATGAAAAACTGCATTTTACCAGCAATGTCACACAGCAAGCCTATGAAGCGATCGTTCAAGAGGCGAAAGCCCGAATTACGGCGGGAGACATGTTCCAAGTCGTTCCTTCGCAACGTCTGAAAGCGTCATTTAAACAAGAGCCCTTTGACTATTACCGCAAACTACGAGTGACAAATCCTTCCGCGTATCTCTATTATCTTGATTTCGATCACGGATTTAAAGTGATTGGTAGCTCACCTGAAAGCCTGATTCGCGTTCAAGGCGACGAAATCACCACGAATCCGATCGCTGGTACCCGCAAACGAGGTGCAACCAAAGCAGAAGACGAAGCTTTGGCAAATGAACTATTGGCAGATGAAAAAGAACGTGCAGAGCATCAGATGCTTATCGATCTTGGGCGCAATGATTTAGGGCGGATCGCTGAACATGGGACGGTTCATGTTCCTTTATACATGGTGATCGAGAAATACCGCTATGTCATGCACATCGTTTCGGTAGTGGCTGCCAAGCGCAGAGCAGGTGTGACGGCAATGGATGCCTTGAAAGCAACCCTGCCAGCAGGCACGGTCAGCGGGGCACCAAAGATTCGTGCCATGACTCGCATCTATCAGTGGGAAGCTGTTCGAAGAGGGGTCTATGCTGGTGCAGTTGGTTATTTTTCACGAAATGATCAAGCGGATTTTGCCATCGGGATTCGGACATTGGTATTGAAAGACGAGATCGCTTATGTCCAAGCAGGGGCGGGGATCGTTTATGATTCTGATCCTTCATCTGAATACCAAGAAACATTACACAAAGCCAAAGCACTATTGGAGGTGTCAGCCAATGATTTTACTCGTCGATAATTATGATTCCTTTACGTATAACTTAGTCCAGCAATGTCCAGCGGATACGATCGTCTTGCGAAATGACGATCCAGAGCTTTTTATTGTTGCAAAAGAAGCAGATGCCATCATTTTTTCCCCGGGACCAGGCCGTCCCGAAGAGGCAGAATTCATGATTTCTTTGATCAAAACATACCAAGATAGCAAGCCGCTTTTAGGCATCTGCTTAGGTCATCAAGCCATTGGTGAAGCGTTTGGTGCCAAAGTGGTCCAAGCACCAGCTATTATGCACGGCAAGCAATCGACCCTTACGTATCAGAAAAAAGGCGTATTCGAAACCTACCTAGGAGACATGACTGTCATGCGCTATCACTCGCTTGTCATTGAGCCAGCGACACTTTCAGCGGAATTTGAGGTGTTGGCTGAAACAGAAGGGATCATCATGGCGATTCAGCATCGCGAAAAACCAATCGTAGGACTCCAATTCCATCCAGAATCAATGGGAACAAACGAGGGGGCATTTTTCATAGAACAGTTTCTTAAACTCGTCTCGGATAATACAGAAAAAACACAAGATGAAAAAAGGAGGAATCTTTAATGCAAGCACTAAAAAAGCAGCCGCCGCAACAAATCACTCAGCAATTATTTAATGGCCGTCATTTAAGTTATCAGGAGATGCGTCAATTTGCTCAAGGAATTTTAAGCGGGGTGTTTTCAGAAAGTCAATTGGGCGCAGCATTAGTTGCGATGAAGATCAACGGCATCACAGCTGCCGAATTGACTGCTTTAGCAGAAATTATGTTAGAGCATGCCGTGACCATTCCTTATGAAGGAGGAGACACCATGGATAATTGCGGCACTGGTGGCGACCACGCCAATAGTTTTAATGTCTCCACTACGGCTGCCTTCGTTTTAGCAGCTGGGGGAATCACGATGGCAAAACACGGCAATCGCAGTATCTCTAGTCGTTCAGGCAGTGCCGATGTCTTAGCATGCTTGGGGGTGGCAATTCAAGCATCACCAGAAAAAATCGCCGATCTATTAGCGACAGTCGGCATCGCTTTTCTCTTCGCCCCGTCGTTGCATCCGGGCATGAAAGCAGTGATGAAAATACGGCAAGAATTAGCGACACCAACGATTTTTAATCTATTAGGCCCTTTGATCAATCCTGTTCCGTTGACTACGCAACTGATCGGTACTTACGCTGGCGAGAGCTTGGTAGACACCGCTCAGGCGTTAGGCAGTCTTGGTCGGCAACGAGCAATGGTGATCCATGGATGTAATGGGATGGATGAAGCCAATTTGGCAGGTGAAACGGCGATCAGTTTTTATCACGAAGGAAAGGTGAGGAATTTTTCTTTGGATCCGCAAGCGTATGGCTTTACGCCAGCACCGATCGAGGCGATCGTCGGCGGAGATGCGGCTCAAAACGCCGCGATCTTAACAGCAGTTTTGAAAAATCACCCTTCCGTTTATCTAGAGACAGTGGTCTTAAATGCAGGGTTAGGCTTTTATACCAACGGCAAAGCCGCCACCCTAGCGGAAGGCTTTGCGATGGCACGAGCGTGTATCGCTTCGGGCGCGGCCTACGACAAACTGCAGATGCTGATTCGTCAGTCAAATAGCCATTAACTACGAAAGCTGTAAGGAGGAGAATCATGGATTTTTTAGAAACGATCATCCAGAAAAAAGTTGAAGAAGTTGCCGCGATGCCACAAGAAATCGAAAAGGTCGTAACGAAACGTCCATCATTTTATCAGCAAGTCAAGGACCGACCACAAAAAATGCACCTCATTGCTGAAATCAAGCGTGCTTCACCCTCAAAAGGAGACATCAACCAAGGAATCGACCCAGTCACACAAGCGCAAGCTTATGAAGCCGCGGGTGTCAGCGGGATTTCCGTTTTGACCGACCAGCAGTTTTTTAAAGGCTCGCTGGCAGATCTTGAAGCAGTCAGTAATGCCGTTTCGGTGCCTATACTATGCAAAGACTTTATTATCGACAGAAAACAATTGATTCGCGCCAAGAATGCGGGTGCCAGTATTGTTTTATTGATCGTGGCCGCTTTAAAACCAGAACGCTTAGCCATACTTCATCAAGAGGCAATAGCACTAGGGTTGGAAGTACTCGTTGAGACTCATAATGCGGCTGAATTTCAACAAGCCCAAGCCTTAGAGGCCAAAATCATCGGCGTCAACAATCGTGACCTAAAAACCTTTGACGTTTCCTTGGATATCAGTGTTGCTTTAGCACCTCAGCCGTCAGAGGCGGTTTACATCAGTGAATCTGGTATTCGAACTGCCTCCGATGTGCTGCAGCTTGCACCGTTTTATCATGGAGTCCTCGTTGGAGAAACGTTGATGAGAAGCAATCGAATTGCTGAAACAGCTGCAGATTTGCAGGTGAGCCGCCGATGACCAAAGTGAAAATTTGTGGACTCACCGAACGGCTGCATGTCGAAACTGCCATCAGTGCAGGAGCAGATTACCTTGGCTTTGTTTTTGCCGAAAGCCGTCGGAGAATCGATCCGACACAAGTCCGCAAGATAACGGAGCAAGTACCCCAAAATGTAGGGAAAGTCGGGGTTTTCGTTTCTCCAAGTTTTGAAGAAGTGCAAGCGGCAATTCAAGCCGCCCAGCTGACAGCGATTCAGCTCCATGGAAAGGTTCTGCCATCTTTGCAAACAGCCATCCAGACAGGCATTTTTGCGCATCAAAAGATCGCAGTGATCCAAGCCTTTGATGGAGAAGCAGAGACTTTAGAACAAGATTTCCTAAGCTGCGATGCAGATTTTGGGTTATTGGACGCTCCAGTAAGAGATCACCCTTATGCTGGCGGCAACGGCCAATCCTTTGATTGGCAAAAAGCGGCGAGAAAACCGTTGCCGTTGTCTGAGCGATTTTTTATTGCTGGCGGTTTGCACGCGGAAAATGTAGAAGAGGCGATCCAACTTTTTAGGCCTTATGCTGTCGATGTTTCTTCAGGCGTTGAAACCCAGGGGAAGAAAGACAGTCGGAAAATCGAACAATTTATTTACTTAGTAAAGGAGAAGATAAAATGACCCAATACCCCACAGAAGCAGGTTTTTATGGTTCTTTTGGCGGGCTGTTTGTGCCAGAGACATTGATGTATGCAGTCAAGCAATTGGAAACTGTCTATCGTGAAGCACAAGCGGACGCAAGTTTTCAAGCAGAATTACAGGAATATTTGCAAGAGTATGTAGGAAGAGAGACCCCCCTTTATCATGCACAGCGCTTGTCACAACACTTAGGCGGTGCCAAAATTTATCTGAAGCGAGAAGATTTGAATCATACGGGCGCCCATAAAATCAATAATGCGCTAGGGCAAGTGTTATTAGCAAAGCGGATGGGGAAAAAGAAAGTGGTAGCGGAGACCGGTGCTGGACAGCATGGCGTCGCCACAGCGACTGCGGCCGCGTTGTTCGGTATGGAATGCACGATTTTTATGGGTGCGGTAGATGTTCAGCGGCAAGCACTAAACGTCTTTCGAATGGAATTGTTGGGAGCAAAAGTGGTTTCAGTCACTTCAGGCAATCAGACATTGAAAGATGCTGTCAATGAAGCGCTGCGTTACTGGGTCGCAACCGTCGAGGACACCCATTACGTGATGGGTTCCGTACTCGGTCCGCATCCTTTTCCAGAGATCGTTCGAGATTTTCAAAGTGTGATTGGCAGTGAGACACGACGGCAACTATTAGAAAAAGAAGGACGACTACCGACGACAGTCGTTGCTTGTGTTGGCGGCGGCAGCAATGCGATGGGAATGTTTTACCCTTTTATCGATGATCAGACCGTTCGTTTGATTGGCGTTGAAGCAGCTGGGAAAGGTGTGGATACTACTGAGCATGCGGCGACCTTGACGAAAGGCAGTATCGGTATTTTACATGGTACCAAAATGTATCTGCTGCAAGACGATGATGGGCAAGTGATCGAACCTTATTCGATTTCAGCTGGTTTGGATTATCCAGGGGTCGGTCCCGAGCATTCTTACTTGAAGGAGATTGAGCGAGCGGAGTATTTCGCTGTCACTGATGAAGAAGCCGTTGACGCCTTTTATCTCTTGTCTCAAATCGAAGGCATTATTCCTGCTTTGGAAAGTGCTCATGCCGTTGCCTATGCCCTAAAGCTAGCCCCAATCATGACACCCGAAGAACGCTTAGTGATCTGCTTGTCTGGGCGAGGGGACAAAGATGTTCAACAAATCAAAGACCGGAAAGGAGCAGCGAAATGACCAGCAAAACATTGACGATGAAACTAAAGGAGCGCCAAAAACAAGGCAAGCCACTATTTGTTCCTTATATTATGGCGGGTGCCAACGGACTGGAACGCCTGCCAGCAGAAATCGAGCTGTTGACGACACATGGCGCAGCGGCCATTGAAATCGGCGTGCCCTTTTCAGACCCAGTCGCAGATGGACCCGTCATCCAAGCAGCTGGAATGCAGGCATTAGCCAATGGGACCACTTTAAAAAAGATCATTGCTTTGCTGCAAACCATCCATTCCGAGGTTCCACTGGTATTGATGGGGTATGCCAATTCATTCTTTCATTATGGGATTGAACAGTTAGCAAATGAGTTAAAAGCGACAAATGTGAAAGGGTTGATTATTCCAGATTTACCTTTTGAACATCGATCACTAGTAACGCCTACTTTTGATGCGGCGGATCTCGCGCTGATCACACTGGTCTCTTTGACCAGTCCTCCAGACAGAATTCAGACGCTGATCGAAGACGCGGAAGGATTCGTTTATGCTGTGACAGTGAACGGTGTCACTGGAGAAAATCGCCAATACAACGTACAGCTGGATCAGCATTTGCAAGCCATTTCGGAAAAAAGTCCGATTCCAGTATTAGCTGGTTTCGGGGTCTCGACCCACGCAGATGTGCAGCGCTTTGCCAGTGTGTGTGAGGGGGTAGTGATCGGTTCAAAAATCGTAGCAGCGCTACAAAACGAGCCACTGCCTAAAGTCAGTGAGCTGTTAGCAGAACTTGTTGGTAAGCCATAGAAAACAATGTGAAGGAAAGAACCCGAATTGGGTTCTTTTTTTATGAGAAAACTAGTATTCGAGGTACTGATGGGCTGCTATGGAAAAAAGAACGTGATGTGTGAAGAGGAAAAGAAAAAAGGCTGATTGAAGATCAGCCCCAAATTGTCGTGATTATGCCAGTGTATCGGTGTCGATGGTTACTGTCTCGCAAAAATGCCCTCTGCCCCCAACGTAAACATGTTGGATTTCCTTTCGCGAAGTCGTAACGAGTTTGACAAAGATTTCAGAAGGTTCACCTAAATTGCTGCCTTGTTCAAAGCGATACACTTCTTTTTCGAGGGCACACTTTTGATACAAGAAGCAAGCCAAGGCGGCATTGGAAGTGCCTGTGGCAGATTCTTCATTGATGTCAAACAATGGAGCAAAGTTACGACAAACGATTCGTTCTTTTTCCATTGCATATAAGTGCATGCCAACTACTTGTTGAAGCGCACTTACTTTTTTTATTTCCTCAAAATTAGGTGCAACTTGCTGCAACTGGGCCGTTGTTTTGATTGGAATAAGGATATCCTTTAATCCAGTAGAAACGATTTGAATAGGAATTTGATCATTGATAGCATTGGTATCAAAACAGTCAGTTAATTGTTCTAGTGAAAGCACATCTGAAAACAGTGGTTTGTTCTGTTCCATGAAAATGACACCGTCTTTGATGGTGATCGACAAACGTCCGGCGTTGGTGTCGATGCGATACTGTTGCTTGGAAAGTTTGTTTAGATACGATAATAGTGCAAAGGAGGCAATTGTTGCATGTCCGCATAAGTCAACTTCTTCTTTTGGCGTAAAATAGTCAAATCGGAAATCGGCCTGCGGGGATTTCGATAAAAAAGCTGTTTCTGAAAAGCCTAACTCTTTTGCGACGGCTAACTTTTGTTGCGGCGTAAGAGGCTGTTCCAACAAGACGACTCCAGCCTTGTTGCCACCCGTTTGATTTTTACTAAACCCACTTGCGATATGTACCGTTATCTCCATAGGACACCTGCTTTCTTAATTCTTGTCAAGCATAGCATAATTTTTGCAGGAGGAGGATAAGAAAACGGATTGGTTGAGCGTGTTATACTGAAGGTACGATAAAATGAAAAAAATGAGTGATCGAAGAGTGCGGTATGTAAGCATACTATAGCAAAAACGTTCCTTTGAGCATGCCAACCTTTCTCGTCAACTATTATCTTATAGGTACCAGTAAATATTTTAGCTATCAAAAAAGCAAATGAGAACGCAGCATCCCTGTTGCTTTCTCATTTACTTAAATCGTTTGGTAAAAAGCGTTGAGGTTATGCTAAAATCATTGCTGCATAAAAAAATGATAACCTTACTGCGAGGCTGAAATAGTTTAACTTTGATTGTAAACTTTCAATGCTTGTTTGAGACCAGCGTAAAAAAATCCGACTGTAACTATCAACATAGGGGTCACAGAAAACAGTTGACGATAATAACGATTTTTATCTAAGTAGCTGCCATCAATGGGAAAAATCAAGGAAGAGAGGTATTGCCAGAAGGAATTGAAGTTGAACAGAAAGACAATGAAAGAAATAAGTGTAAGAATCAGCCAAAAAACAACAACGAAATTCGTTTTTTTCATAGTTCGTCTCCTTTAATAAATTAGATTATTAGCTAATAAGTATAGCATGACGGCATCGAGTTAAGTAAATCAGATATTTCTTGGAATTGTGAAATTGAAGAAACTAAGCTGTTTAAATGGAACGATTTATAGATCTCATCGATCATACAGGCAAAGCCAAGTCTTCGTTTGTTAGAACAGTGTCTACTAAATAAAACGGCGAGGTATCATTTAACTAGAGAGTGAGTATTTTACGGAGAGAAATTGCTGACAATTAGAATAAATACGGAAACGATGATGCCAATGAAAGAAATTTGCTGAAGATTGAAGCGGATGGGAAGCGATCGTTTGATTGCTTTGTGATGAGGAAGGGAACAGGCTGTTGATTAGTCACCAAATTGCTATGGCAAAAAAAATAGATCAATTTGGCACACATTTGGCACAAGAACAAACAAAAACCGCCAAGAACAAGGGTTCTCGACGGTTAAATAACGTTCCAGGAGGGATTCGAACCCCCGACCGTTCGCTTAGAAGGCGAATGCTCTATCCGGCTGAGCTACTGGAACAAATAATTTTCAGCGAATGCTCACTTCGCCTAAGCTGTTGAAATCAATCAGCAACAAATAACATTATAGAAAAAGGGCGCAGCAATGTCAATCGCTTTTCGCCCTTTTCTTATTTTTTCTTTGAAAAAAGGAAGCGCAGCTGCACTCAACCTTTCTCAGGTTCCTCAAGAATTACGCTATCTGCTTCTTTCGTAATGAGAATCACGCCATCTCCCAAAGGGACAAGCGTGGAGGTCAGCTGAGGATGGTTCATCACAGTATCCAAGAAAAGATTCAATTTGCGATGGATTGCTCGCTGGTTGCGAGGAATTTCTTCGATGGGGTGTAGAATCGTTCCAGCTTGAAATACGTCATCCACCATCAGCACACCGCCTTTGCGTAATAGACGCAGACATTCTGGTAAAAATTCAATGTATTTTGATTTGGCGCTGTCCATGAAGATAAAATCATAAGGGCCACTCAATGTAGGTAGAACGTCTGCCGCTTGTCCTTCTAATAGCGTGATTTTTTCTTCATTTCCTAAGCGAGCGTAAGTTTCTTTGGCTTTGCGGATCATGACGTCAAAGCGATCGATCGTTGTGACATGACCATCTTTCACACATTGCGCCATCAAGCTTGAAGAAAAACCGATCGCTGTGCCGATCTCAAGGATTTCTTTTGGCTGGAGTTGTCCTAATAAAAACTGCAAAAAGACCACTGTTTCATGTGGGATGATTGGCACTTCTTTTTTATGAGCGGCTTGCTCGATTTCACCAAGTTCGCCGGGTAATTGTTTTTGTTTTTCACGCATAAACGCCACTAGTTCTGGTTTGACTACTGGACGATGCATCATTTCGTTGCGCATCTTCATCCTCCTAATTTATCGCTGTCCCCTATTATACGAATAACTCACCTTAAGTTCAATCTTTTCGAGTCTTTGGAACAACAAAAAAACCAGTCATAAGACTGGCAGGATAAAGGGGTGAAAAATATTTTTGGGATATTTCTATCATAACGGTGTTATGTGGAGGTTTGGTTAAAATCCTGTGAAGATCTCGTCAGGTTCTGCTTAAATTTTCATCAAGGAAGAAAAGCAACCCATCAACAGGGTAAAAACGAACTTTTTATCGAAATATTCAGAAAATTCAGGGGAAAGTGTTGACAGAGGAACCTGCTGTTTGGTATCTTCATAACAAGATAAAAAAAGTGATAGGTGACGACGATGGATAAACGATTGAAACAAACAGCTGCATTTTTATTATTATTATCGTAAGGACTCTTTTTCTATGACCCGCCTTTTTTAAGGCATCATTTGAAGAGTCCTATTCGCATTGCATGAAGGAAACCCTTTATGGAGTGCTTTTTTTATACCATTTTTTCAATTGTGTTTGAATGAGGTCGCGCCAAGCGTGCTCCTACCACTGCTAAGGAGGAAATAGTGATGAGAAAAATCCAGTTTTTTGATACGACATTGCGAGACGGTGAACAGACCCCGGGAGTCAACTTTAATACGAAAGAGAAGGTTCAACTGGCGCTGCAATTAGAAAAATGGGGGATCGATACGATCGAAGCAGGTTTTCCGATTGCATCAGAAGGAGATTTTCAAGCAGTCAAAGCGATTGCTGGGGCGGTGACGAAAATGACCGTTGCAGGACTTGCCCGTTGTCAGAAAAAAGACATTGATCGTGCCTATGAAGCTCTTTATCAAGCCGTCGATCCACAGATCCATGTCTTTCTAGCAACGAGTAAGGTGCATCGCCAGTACAAGCTGAATATGACGAAAGCAGAAGTACTCGCTTCCATCAAAGAACATGTGGCTTATGCGCGTGAACGCTTTGAAAAAGTTCAATTCTCGCCAGAAGATGCCACCCGCACCGATAAAGCCTTCTTGCTTGAGGCGGTTCAAACAGCGATTGATGCCGGCGCGACGATCATCAATGTGCCCGATACAGTAGGGTTTACCAATCCTACGGAATATGGAGCGCTTTTTGCCTATTTGATCGCCAATATCAAAAGCGAGCAGCAGATCACTTTTTCTTCCCATTGTCATGATGACTTGGGAATGGCGACAGCCAATGCGCTGGCGGCTATTGAAAATGGTGCTGATCGGGTGGAAGGAACGATCAACGGGATCGGCGAACGAGCTGGCAATACTGCATTAGAAGAAGTGGCCTTGGCGTTGCATATTCGCAATGATTTCTATCAGGCTACCTCCAACATCAAATTAAACGAAACAAAACGAACCAGCGATCTGGTGGCACGTTTGTCAGGAATCACGGTACCGAAAAACAAAGCGATCGTCGGAGGCAATGCTTATGCCCATGAATCAGGGATTCATCAAGATGGCGTCTTGAAAAATCCTGAGACCTACGAAATTATTACCCCACAGTTGGTGGGGGTAGAAACCAACTCGTTGCCTTTAGGCAAACTTTCTGGCCGCCATGCGTTTGTCGATAAAATGCAGCAACTGGGCTACCAGTTTGACCAAGAAGAAACCAACGAATTGTTTAAACGCTTCAAAGAATTGGCAGATAAAAAGAAGCAAGTGACCGAACAAGATTTGCTGGCTTTGGTGGCCGATCAAGGCCGCAGCCAAGAAGGCGGCTGCGAGTTGGACGCCGTTCAGCTACAATACGTGTCCAATGGCCATCAAGGAGCAGTGGTTTCTATCATCAAAGACGAGGAAAAACAAGTGGCATCAGCCATCGGTGCCGGCAGTATCCAAGCTATCTACAACTCGATCGATCAGATTTTCCAGCAGCAGCCGAAGTTGTTGAATTATGAGATCACTGCCTTGACCAGTGGGGAAGATGCGCAAGCGGAAGTGCACGTGGTCATTGAATGCCGGGAAACCAATGAAAAAATCAGCGGGATCGGCTTAGACTTTGATGTCTTGCAGGCGTCAGCCAAAGCATATGTACAGGCTAGCGCAGCTCTAAAGAATCGAGGTGTCCTTGTTTGAAAAAGATCGTGGTTTTAGCAGGAGATGGCATCGGACCAGAAATTATGGACAGTGCCCTTGCGGTATTGAAAGCGGCTTGTCCTGACCATCTCCAGCACTTTCATTTTGACCAGCGGCCATTTGGTGGGGCGGCGCTGGCACTTACTGGAGAGCCATTGCCGCAAGAAACACTACAAGCTTGCCAGCAGGCGGATGCGATCCTTTTAGGAGCCATCGGTGATCCAGCTTGGGAAAACGCACCGACAACACCCGAGAAAGGACTTTTGAATCTGCGTCAAGCGTTAGGTCTATACGCCAATATTCGACCCATCAAAGTAGTTGATGCGGTGATTGCTTTGTCTCCCATCAAAGAAACGATCCTTCGAGGGACAGATTTTGTCATCGTTCGTGAGTTGACTGGCGGTATCTATTTTGGCGAAAAAGCAGAAAAACCTGAAGAAGCCTACGACATCAATCATTATCACCAAGCAGAGATTCGACGGATTTTGCGTAAAGCCTTTGAGATCGCCCGTACGCGGAAGAAGCGGGTTCTCTCTGTCGATAAAGCAAATGTGTTGGCGACTAGCCGGCTTTGGCGCCGATTAGCGGAAGAAACGGCACAGGAATTCCCGGATTGTCAGTTGACTCATCAATATGTTGATTCCGCCGCTATGAAAATCATCCAAAATCCCAAAGACTTTGATGTAATCGTGACCGAAAATCTCTTTGGCGACATTTTAAGTGATGAAGCCTCGGTTTTGCCGGGGTCATTAGGGGTGCTACCAAGCGCAAGCCATGGTGCAGAAGGGGTTTCTTTATATGAACCGATCCATGGCTCGGCACCGGATATTGCTAGGCAAAATTGTGCCAATCCGGTTTCCATGATTTTGTCTGTCGTGATGATGCTAAGAGAGTCCTTTCAAGAGGAACAGCTGGCAGATACCATCGAAAGTGCGTGTTATGAGGTAATGAATGCGGGGATCTTGACCCGTGATTTAGGTGGGACGGCAACGACAACTGCCTTTACAGAAGCGGTTATTGCACAGTTAGGAGTGAGCAATTATGGGGAAAACGCTGTTTGATAAACTATGGGATCGGCATGTGATCACAGGAGAAGAAGGGCAGGCGCAGCTGCTTTATGTCGATCTGCATATGATCCATGAAGTGACGACGCCGCAAGCCTTCGAAGGATTGCGGCAAGCGGGACGGACAGTTCGCTGTCCCGAAAAAACCTTCGCAACAATGGATCATAATGTGCCTACCAAAGATATTTTTACCATCACCGATCTGGTTGCAAAAAAGCAAATGGATACGTTACGTAAAAACTGTCATGATTTTGGGATCGAATTGTGTGACAATGGCTCTGCCAACCAAGGAATTGTCCATATGGTTGGCCCAGAAGTAGGCTTGACCCAACCAGGAAAAACGATCGTTTGCGGTGATTCCCATACTGCCACCCATGGTGCTTTCGGCGCGATCGCATTTGGGATCGGTACGAGTGAAGTGGAGCATGTCTTTGCGACACAGACGATTTGGCAGACAAAACCGAAACGCATGGGAGTTGAGATCACCGGTCAGCTGCAGCCGGGGGTGTACGCCAAAGATATTATTTTGGCATTGATCGCGACGCATGGCACAGATTTTGGTGGTGGCTATGCCGTAGAATTCTTTGGCGAAACGATCCGCAACCTGACGATGGAAGAGCGCATGACCATTTGCAATATGTCGATCGAAGGTGGGGCGAAAATGGGCTTGATCGCACCTGATGAAACGACCTTTGCTTATGTGAAGGATCGACGCTTTGCGCCACAAGCGTTTGCCAGTGCGGTGACGGATTGGGAAACCCTGTATACCGATGAAGGTGCCAACTATGATGCCCTGATCACCTTAGACGCAGCAACCTTAGAACCTTACATCACTTGGGGCACCAATCCAGAAATGGGAGTACCGGTCAGCGAAACGTTTCCTGAAGTGCGAGATCACAATGATCAGCAAGCCTATGAATATATGGCACTGCACCCCGGACAGACGGCTGCCGATATCCCCATCGAATACATCTTTATCGGATCGTGTACCAATGGTCGTTTGTCTGATCTGCAAGAAGCAGCGGCGATTTTGAAAGGTCAGACCATCAAAGAAGGGGTCACTGGCATTATCGTTCCTGGTTCACGCCCTGTTCGTAAAGCAGCGGAAGCTATCGGTTTAGACAAAGTCTTTATTGAGGCTGGTTTTGAATGGCGGGAGCCTGGCTGTTCCATGTGCCTAGGAATGAATCCTGATAAAGTACCAGAAGGCGTCCACTGTGCCTCCACGTCAAACCGCAATTTTGTTGGACGGCAAGGGAAAAACGCTCGGACGCACCTTTGTAGTCCAGCAATGGCGGCAGCAGCTGCGATCCATGGGCGTTTTGTCGATGTACGAGAAGTGGTTGGAGGTGTTGGTTAATGGAAGCTTTTACGCAATTTGAAGGTACGACGCTGCCTTTGATGAATGACAATATCGATACCGATCAAATCCTACCGAAAAATTATTTGAAGCGCGTTGAAAAAACGGGGTTTGGCGAATTTTTATTTGACGATTGGCGCTATTTGCCGCAACGCAAGCCTAATCCAGCATTTATCTTGAATGATCCAGCATATCAGACCGCTCAAGTCCTCGTCACTGGTGATAATTTTGGTTCTGGCTCTTCTCGAGAGCATGCGGCATGGGCGCTGTTGGATTACGGCTTTAAAGCCGTGATTGCTGGCAGCTTCGGTGATATTTTCTATATGAATGCCACCAAAAACGGGCTGCTACCCATCGAGCTGCCTTTGACTGTTCGCCAAAGGATCGCCTCGCTGCCTGCTTCTGAAAAAATCAGCATCGACTTGCCGAGGCAATGTGTGATCGTTGCCGGGGAGGAGCATTTCTTTGCAATCGATGCTACCTGGAAACACAAATTGATCCACGGTCTCGATGAGATCAGTATCACCTTGCAGGAAGAGGCGAAAATCACCGCCTATGAGCAGACGATTCCAGCGTATTGGCAGTAGGGCTAGGGGACTGGTCGTTATTCGTCGGCTGGTATTTGTGAAAGAATGTTTCTTAACCCTCGCCAATCAGCTTCGATTTGCGGAGTCAACGTCCGATTATAAAAGATCGCAGCGGGATGATACATCGGCACGATCAGATATTCTTTTTCCGACCATTGATAGCCATCCTTTGTCGGATTGCTTTCTTGAATTTTGGAACGGATCACTTCGCCATGGTGGTCTTTGATATAATAGGCGTTGCCTAATAATCGCTGTAGTCCGATATTGCCAACAGTTGCAATGACGGGCGGATCCACGATGGACAACTCGTAGTCAAGCAGTGGTGCGTGTAGCAAGACTTCCTTTTTGGTAGGTGTCCGATTGGGATGGACGATCTCATGGGCACCGCTGCGCTTGTTGATTCGTTCTTTGACGGAATATGGACGGCTGCGGATAGCGCTGGTGATGTAGACATCCTCACGGGTCAAACCGGCTAAAGCCAACGATTTCATCAATTCTTTTCCTGCTTGTCCGCTAAAAGGAATAAAATTCTCGATTTCGGTTCGACCAGGGGCTTCACCAACGATCATCAATTTGGGCTGCAGCGGTCCTTGACCTGGAACAAATCCTTCCAACGGATAACTGCGGGATGCCTGTTGAACGGCAGTGGCTAATTCTTTGGGGTATTGCATGAAAACTCCTCCCATTCTGTTTCGCTTGTGCTCTTTCTTCTATAGTAATAGAAAATAAAAAATGCACAAAAGGAAATGACTAGTAGCAAAAGAATTCTGTCTTTTCCTTAATTAGTGATTGACTTTAGGAAAACATTTTGATAAAGTTAATCTGTTGTAATTGTGGACTCCACAGCTACAACCGCACAGAACAAGTAGTAAGTACGAAAGTCACTTGGGATGGCGAGTCTAAGTATATTATAAGGAGGTGCTGTAGAGCATGTACGCAATTATCAAAACTGGTGGGAAACAAGTAAAAGTTGAAGTGGGTCAAGCAATCTACGTTGAAAAATTAGACGTTGAAGCTGGACAAAAGGTTACTTTTGATGAAGTTATCTTAGTAGGTGGCGAATCAACAAAAGTGGGTGCCCCAATCGTTGCAGGAGCAACTGTTGAAGGAACTGTTGAAAAACACGGCAAACAAAAGAAAGTCGTAACTTTCAAATACAAACCTAAAAAACATTCACACCGTAAACAAGGTCACCGTCAACCTTACACAAAAGTTGTTATTGACGCGATCAACGCTTAATTCTTACGAAAAGCAGGGTAACGAATATGATCAAAGGGACATTCAAACGAAATGACTCTGGTCGGATTGTTTCTTTTGAACTAGCTGGACACGCACAAGCAGGAGAATACGGCAAAGACATCGTCTGTGCTGCAGCATCCGCTTTAGCGATCAGTGCAGTCAATGGGATCGATGCTTTGGCTGGCGTTGCGCCAAAAGTTGAAGCAGATAACGAAAATGGTGGGTACTTATTAGTCACGCTGCCTTCTCGTTTGACCCAAGAGCAGTCGAATATCGCACAAATTCTTTTAGAAAATTTGTTGATCGGCTTGCAATCAGTTCAAGAAGAGTACAACGATTATATCCAAATCAAAACTACTAAAGAAAACTAGGAGGTGCATCTCATGTTGATGAAAATGAATTTGCAATTCTTCGCTCACAAAAAAGGTGGGGGTTCTACTTCTAACGGACGTGACTCTCAATCAAAACGTTTAGGTGCGAAACGTGCTGACGGTCAAACCGTTTCAGGCGGATCAATCCTTTATCGCCAACGCGGTACTAAAATTTACCCAGGGGTAAACGTAGGTATCGGTGGAGATGATACATTGTTTGCAAAAGTTGACGGCGTTGTTCGTTTCGAACGTAAAGGCCGCGACAAAAAACAAGTATCTGTTTATCCAGTAGCGCAAGAAGCATAAGAAAATGACATCCAGATTACGTAAAAGTAACCTGGGTGTTTTTTTATACACCAATGAAACCGTTTTAACGAAATAGTTATTTATAATAGCTTAGATAAGGAGTGAAGCAATGATTCAATTAAAAGAAATCACGAAGGAAAACTATCGTGCGTGCATGAATTTGAAGACAACGAAGGAGCAAGAAGATTTTGTTGCGCCCAATTGGTACTCAATGTTAGAGGCGATCTATGAGGAACCACGTCAGGCATTTGCCCTCTACAATGGTGAGGATATGGTCGGCTTTCTCTTATTTAGTTTTTACGAAGCGGATGAGGATTATCCAAAAGCTTCGTGGTGGATCGAGCGGTTTATGATCGCAGAAAAATTCCAAAATCAAGGGTTAGGCAGTCAGGCGTTTCTTGCTGGGTTAGATTGGTTCAAAACCCATATCCAAGCGCAAGAATTAAGGATCTCCGCTGTAGATGGCAACGAGATCGCAACAAAGCTTTACGAACGAAACGGCTTTGTCTTGACAGGTGAAATGATTGATAACGAGCATGTACTCTTGTTGCAGCTGCCAACGGATCAAGGGTAAATGACTCTTTCTACAGTAAAAAATGAGGTCAAAAGCAGAGGTTCTTAAGGGGATTCTCTGCTTTTTTTATTGGTGTTTTTCCGGTCAAAAAAGTGTGCCGTCATTTTCTGGCTAGATTTTTCAAGAAATTTTGTGCACTTAGGGTAAGAATTACGAGTATATCCATGCTTTGTTGTTCACAAAGTTCCTTTTGCTATTAACGAAATCTTTACACGTTGACAACACAAACCTTATATTCATTTGATACTCTGAGGAAGTAGAACAAATGGAAAGAAACTTTCGAAAAACGTTGATTATTGAGAATGTGCTCACGAATGATTTTGGTCGAAACACGAACATTATCAAAAAAGAAAACGTTCGTAATTCGAAAAAGATTGTTTTTGATTCGTTGGTTTTTTATAATCAAAAAGGAAAGTTCGGAATTCCGTGAGTTCGATTTTTTTAATGAAAAGGAGAAAAAGTGATGAAAGTTTGGAAGAAAACGGCAATGTTTGGTTTAGGTTTGGTGGCAGCAGTTACGCTGGCGGCATGTGGCTCAGGTGGAGCAAGTACTGACTCGGCGGCTGAAGAAGCAGGATATGTACCAGAAAAGTTGACCGTTCAATTTGTTCCATCACAAGCAGCAGAAACATTAGAAGCAAAAGCAAAACCACTTGAGCAATTATTAAGTGATGAATTGGGGATTCCAGTCACTGTGAGTGTTTCCACTGACTACAATACAATCGTCGAAGCAATGGCTTCGAAACAAGTAGATGTAGGCTTTTTACCGCCGAATGCCTATGTTTTAGCAAATGAACAAAGCAATGTTAAGGTGCTATTACAAGCACAGCGTTATGGCATCAAGCAGCCTGGTGGGGAATCAACGGATGAATTGGTTGATAGCTATCGCTCAATGATCGTCGTAAAAAGCGGCAGCGATATCAAAGAGTTGGAAGATTTAAAAGGCAAAACGATTGCCACGCAAGATGTTACTTCTTCTGCCGGTTATGTTTGGCCAGTAGCAGAAATGAAAAAAGCAGGCATCGATATCAATACGGATGTGACGACTGTTCAAGTCAAAGGCCATGACCAAGCGGTCTTATCTGTCTTGAATGGCGACGTTGACGCAGCGTTCGTTTTTGAAGATGCCCGCAACACGGTCAAAAATGATTACCCAGAAATCATGGATGAGGTAGAACCAATGTACTTTACCGAACCGATCCCGAACGATACGATCAGTGTCCGCAGCGACATGAGTGAAGAGTGGGACAAAAAAATCCAAGATGCCTTTATCGCGATCGGTAAAGATGAAGAAGGAAAACAAATCATCTCTGATATTTACTCTCATGAAGGATACGTTGTTTCACAAGACAGCAATTTCGACATCGTAAGAGAGTATGCGGAACAAGTCGGACAATAACTAATAGATGAATAGATCGGGAGGGTACCGGTAGTTGAGGTACCCTTTTCGAATGGAAAGCAATTTTTACCTAATGGAAAGAAAGTAGGAGAATCATGGCTCTAGAGAACGAAACGATTATTTCATTTCAGAATGTGACCAAGCGATACCCAAATGGGGTATTAGGTTTGAAGGACTTAAACATCGATATCAAAAAAGGGGAATTTGTCATCGTAGTGGGTTTATCAGGAGCAGGAAAATCAACGATGCTGCGCTCCATCAATCGACTGCACGAGATCACGAGTGGCGAGATTTTAATCGATAGCAAGTCGATCACAAAAGCAAAAGGAAGAGAGCTACGCTTGATTCGTCGAGACATTGGCATGATTTTCCAAAGCTTTAATTTGGTGAAACGTTCGAGTGTCTTGCGAAATGTCTTAACTGGGCGAGTAGCTTATCACCCAACGATCAAAATGTTGCTTGGTTTGTTCCCGCAAGCGGATAAAGAGCTGGCTTATCAATCGCTGCAGCGGGTCAATTTAGCAGAAAAAGTCTATACTCGAGCCGATGAATTGTCTGGCGGTCAGCAGCAGCGGGTTTCGATTGCCCGTGCTTTGACGCAAGAGCCGAAGATTATTTTAGCGGATGAACCGGTTGCTTCCTTAGATCCTTTAACCACTGAAAAAGTCATGAATGACTTAAAACGGATCAATCAAGATCTGGGGATTACCATCGTAGTCAATTTGCATTCTGTCCAATTGGCAAGAGAGTACGGCACGCGGATCATCGGGTTGCGAGACGGAGGCTTGGTTTTTGATGGCCCTGTCAGCGAAGCGACCGATCAGCGATTGAAACAGATTTATGGCAGCGAGATCATAGAAGAGCAGGAAGGGGCAGGACAATGACGACAAATACGTTGCCGAAACGCAGCGGACTATGGAAAAATGTTCTTTGGCTCGTCATTTTTTTAGTGGTATTGTTCGTTAGCGGCTCTATTTCAGGCGTTGATTTGGCACGGTTCTTTAGCAATAGCAGTCAAATGAATGTCATTTTACAAAAGATGGCTCATCCTGATTGGGCATATGCCAAAATCATTGTAGAGCCGATTTTACAAACGATCCAAATGGCGATCATCGGCACGACCTTTGGTGCACTGGCGGCTTTTCCGTTTTCACTTTTAGCAGCACGAAATATCATGACGAATCATTGGATCAGCGGTTGTTTCCGTTTTGTTTTAAATATCATTCGGACAGTACCTGATTTGATGCTGGCGGCTTTATTTGTTGCCATTGTCGGAATCGGTCCCGTTGCCGGGGTGATCTCCATCTCTGTGTTTTCTTTTGGGATGATCACCAAATTGTTTTATGAATCGATTGAAACGATTGATGAAGGTCCGATCGAAGCAATCACGGCTTCTGGAGGATCGAAGTTTGACATCATCCGCTATGCAGTCGTACCGCAAGTCATGAGCCATTTTCTTAGTTACTTGCTTTATGCCTTTGAGATCAATGTGCGGGCATCGACGATTCTTGGGTATATCGGCGCAGGCGGAATCGGTGTTTTCTTACAACGATCTTTAAGCCAATTTCGATATGACCAGACGTCGATTATCGTCTTAGTGATTTTTGCAGTTGTTTTGGTGATTGATACCATCAGTAATAGATTAAGGGAGCGATTGTTATGATGTTGCCAGCAGAACCGAAAAAGAAAAAAATACGGAATTGGCTGATCGCAGTAGTCGTTATCCTCCTTTATATTTGGGCTTTTGCTGGCGTGCCTTTTGCGGGTGTTAAAGAAAATGTCGGTCAAATTGTCGGCTCAATCTTTTATGGCTTGATCCATCCTGATTGGGGCTATGTTTATACCGGTGATGGCGAAGATTTGATCAGTTTGATGATCGAAACCGTTGCGATCGCCTTTGTGGGTACGTTTTTATCCTCAATATTAAGTATTCCTTTTGCCTTTTGGGCGGCGCGCAGCAAAAACAGCCCTCGCTGGCTATCAGGTTTCGGTAAAATCGTGCTGACGGCGATTCGAACGTTTCCAGAAATCGTCTTAGCGATCATGTTCATCAAAACAGTGGGTCCCGGATCCTTTGCTGGTGTTTTGGCAGTTAGTGTCCATTCCATTGGGATGTTGGCGAAACTCTATAGCGAAGCGATCGAGAACATGGATCACGGTCCTTCAGAATCGGTCGTTAGTGCGGGAGGAAATCGTTGGGATGTGTTAGGCTTTGCGACATTGCCACAATTGATTCCAGAATTTCTTTCTTTTACCTTGTATCGTTTTGAACTGGCTGTCCGTTCAGCTTCGATCTTAGGGATCGTAGGAGCAGGTGGGATCGGTACGCCGATGATCTTTGCCATCAATGCGCGATCATGGAGCCGTGTAGGAATCATTTTATTAGGGATCGTTGTGACGGTCACGATCATTGATTTTATTTCTGGGCGCTTGCGTAAACGATTGGTTTAATAAAATGAGGTGCGTACTCGAAAAAACACAGTCAGCATAGGCTGTGTTTTTTTGCAGCGGATAGGCGGATGTCGTTTAAGACAGGTTTCGTGAAACTTGTTATACTGGATTCATAGAAAATGAACCCAAACAAGGAGGCTGTTTTATGAAAGCATTATTGATCGTCAATCCAAGTTCTGGTGGGGAACAAGCGAAAGAATTTGAGGAGATGGCAGAAGAAAAGCTGCGGGAAGCTTTTTCAGAGGTCGTTGTCAAACATACCGAAAAAGAAGGAGATGCTACACGTTTTGCCTCTGAGGCAGCAGCAGAATTTGACAGTGTCTTCGCAATGGGCGGTGATGGTACCGTCAATGAAGCGGTCAATGGCTTAGCCCCTCATGACAAACGACCAAATTTCGGTTTCTTCCCGCTGGGCACAGTAAATGATTTAGCCAGAGCATTAGCGATTCCACTAGATCCCAAGGAAGCCATCGAATCATTTGCAGTGGATCACACCCGCAAAATCGATATTGGGCAGGTTAATCAAGACTATTTTACCAATGTAGTGGCGATTGGTATGATTCCAGCGGCGATCAACAATGTGGAAGTTGAAGAAAAAACCAAGCTGGGAAAAATGGCCTATTTTGTTTCTGGTCTACGGGAAGTGCGGAAAAATGAAAGTCATCCGTTTGAAGTGACCGCCGAAAATAATGGCGAAAAAACGACGATCGCTGTGGAAAGCAGTACGATGATCGTTGGTTCATCCAATACGATCGGCGGTTTCGAATCTCTTTTGCCTAAAGCGAGTACCGATGACGGCAAATTACATCTGATCTACTTAAAGGATACGAATCTTTGGGAAACTGTCAAAAGCGTGCCTGAGCTTCTCAAAGGAGTTACGGAATCAAATGATGTTCTTGGTTATCAAACTTTTGATAAAGCAACGATTCGTTTGACGGATGGGGCAACGATCGAAACGAATGTCGATGGTGATCCAGGACCTGAATTGCCAATCACAGTAGCGGTGCTGCCGCAACATCTTACCGTGTATTGCGGAGTTGAAAAAGCCCGCTAAATCATTCATAACTAGGAAACGATCCGTCAAAAGCGGATTGTTTTTTTTATTCAGAAAGAGTATACTGGGAAAAAAATTTACTGAAAGAAGGGGTTCTATGACGATACGTTCTGCCACGATTGCAGATGCGCAAGCCTTGACAGCAATCTATGCTTATTATGTAGAAAATACACCGATTACCTTTGAAACGGAGGTGCCATCGGTTCAAGAATTCGCGGAACGCATCGCCAAGACCTTGAAACGCTACCCGTATCTCGTTGCAGAAGAGGCTAGTGGAATTGTCGGTTATGCCTATGCGTCAGCTTATAAAGAACGGGCGGCGTATGATTGGACCGTTGAAGTAACCGTTTATTTAGCGCCGGATGCCAAAGCAAAAGGGCTCGGCACCGCTCTTTATCAAGGGCTTGAAGAAAAACTAAAAGCGCAAAACGTGGTCAATCTGACTGCGTGTATTACAGGAGGCAATCAACAAAGTGAGGCTTTTCATGAGAAGCTTGGGTATCGGAAAGTTGCTGATTTTTCGCATGTCGGCTATAAGTTCAATCAATGGCACGATGTGATTTGGATGCAAAAAGAACTGCAATGGTTTCCTGATCAGGTGCCAACGTTCATTCCCAATGAAAAAGCCTAACACATCCTGACTTTTGAATATCTTTTTTTGGCAAAATGCTTTATGCTGAGAGTAGCATGTGAAAGGACGTTCTATTGTTCTTTCGAACAAAGTATTTTGCTTTTTCTGTGTGGAAAAAAAGTTGCTTTTTTATAGAAAAATGAGTAAAGTATTCAAGTGGAAAAAACAAGGAGGCGAAGCTGTTGGGCAAGCGAATCGAACGGATTTATCAATATATCGTCGAAAATACGATGAGCGGCTTAGGGGAAAAGAAGGGGTTGTCTACTTCAGAAGTTGCCGATCATTTAGCCATTCAGCGCAGTAATGCCAGTAAGGATTTAAATAAGCTTGTCAAAGAAGGGCGCGTCGAAAAAAGCGACTCGCGGCCTGTTCGTTATTGGGCGGCAGGGGTCGATCCCAGCAGTAAGGAAAAGTATGTCCCAAGCTACAAAGAAAGTCGCCCGCAAAGAGAAAAAGCCTTCCCTCAACGAGTACAAGGAAAACCCTCTGACCGAGATATTTTTGCGACGATCATCGGTGCCAACGGAAGTATGAAAAACGCTGTTGAGCAGGCGAAAGCAGCGATCTTGTATCCGCCGAAAGGGCTAAACTGCTTGATCACAGGGCCTACTGGTTCTGGGAAAACGTACTTTGCCCATGCGATGTTCCAGTTTGCCAAAAGCAATCAAGTAATTGCCGATGACAAAGAATTGATCGTCTTTAACTGTGCGGACTATGCAAATAACCCAGAGCTTTTGATGAGCCATTTGTTTGGTTATGTACGGGGGGCATTTACGGGTGCCGATCAAGAGAAGATTGGTATTATTGATCAAGCGGATGAGAGTATGTTGTTTCTCGATGAGATCCATCGATTGCCGCCAGAAGGGCAAGAAATGATTTTTTACTTTATGGATCATGGTACCTTTAGTCGTCTAGGAGAGACGGGCAAAAATCATCAAGCGAATGTCCGAATCGTTGGTGCTACTACCGAAGACCCTAACTCAACGCTATTAGATACCTTTACCCGACGCATTCCCATCAATATTCAACTGCCCTTTTTTGAGAAACGACCCGCATCAGAAAAAGTCGATCTCGTTCGGGTATTAGTCGGGCAAGAGGCGACCCGTATTCAGCGGACGATCTCCTTGACAGAAGATGTGGTCAAAGCGTTGATCGGCAGTGTCAGTTTTGGGAATATCGGTCAATTGAAATCCAATGTCCAGCTAGTCTGTGCACGGGGCTTTTTGAATCATATGCAACAAGATGAGATTGAAATCGATTTGATCGATTTGCCAGAAGGGATTCGTTCAGGATTGATCGTTTTGGGGAATCGCCGCAATGAGCTGGCAGAGCTTTCTAAGATCCTTGAACCGAAGATTAGCATTCAACCGAATCAAAACTTAAACAATATTCAATCAGATTCCTATGAATTGCCTTATAATCTTTACGATATTATCGGCGACAAGGCTGCTCTGCTAAAAGCAGATGGGTTAGATCAAGAAGCGATCAATCATTTTATCTCAACAGATATCAATGTTCACTTAAAGTCTTTTTATAAAGATCACGGGTTTTCCTTTAACTCGGTCAATAAACTAAGTGAATTTGTCGATCAGAAAGTGATCAGTGTAACAAATCAAATCTATGAGCTGGTTCGACAACGCTTAAATTATGATTTTCAGCAAAATTTCATCTATGCCATGAGCTTACACATCAGCTCGTTTTTGAAAAAAATCCATTTGGGAGAAGAACGACAAACCAATGACAATATTCGTCAGATGGTAGCTGATTATCCTCAAGAGTTTGAAGTCGCCAAAGAAGTCCGCGATTTTATTGGTGATAGTTTCCAAGTGGCGATTCCTGAGAGCGAATCTTATTATTTAGCGGTTCTTCTGGTTTCTCTTAGAACCTCTCATTCCTCTGGGAAAATCGGCGTCGTCGTTGCAGCCCACGGCAACAGCACAGCCAGTAGCATGGTACAAGTGGTCAAACAATTGCTGGAAGTCGATCAAGTGACAGCGGTGGACATGCCGTTAGATATGCCCCCGGCTGTGGCGTTGAAAAAAATCGTGGATAGTGTACGGGCAGTCAATGATGGCAGTGGGGTGATCCTCTTAGTCGATATGGGGTCCTTAGCGACCTTTAATAATGAAATCCAACGAGAAACGGGTGTGGCTGTTCGAACAGTCGATATGGTGACCACCTCCATCGTCCTAGAGACGGTCCGTAAAGCGTCAGTGATCGGCACGGACCTCGATCAGCTCTATGATTCATTACGGAAGTTCCGCGGGTATGGAGTGGTCACTGTGGAAGAACCAGTGACACAAAACCACCATCCTAAAGCGATTCTAGCGGTCTGCGCTTCGGGAAAGGGAACGGCGCAGCGCATCAAAGAATTGATCCAAAGCTCATTGTCAAAACGTCAAAGCCAAAATGTCGAAGTGGTGACGTTATCGGTGGCGGATCTGAGGACGGACTTGGATCAGATTCAACAGCGCTACCGTCTGATTGCCGCAACAGGGATCATCGATCCCCATATCGACGCACCGTTTATTTCATTAGAACGTTTTATTGATCAAGATGTTGATCTACTGTTGGATGATATCCTATTAGAGAATGATTTGAGTTTTGAAGATGAAGTACAGCTAGATGATCGGCAGGCGAAAGAAATCTGTGTCCGGTATTTAGAGGAAAACTTTACCTATGTCAATGCGAAAAAAGTAGTAGAGCCGTTGTGGAAATTTGGCGAAGAGATCATTCACGATTTGGATTTGGTAGGGGCGCAGCAAGGCTTTCAGATCAATTTTGTGATGCATGGCGCAGGTATGCTGGAGCGGATCTTACTGCGGCAGCCATTGACTGTTTCTGAAATTGATTTAGCAGCGATGGAGGAGAATCCGCTTTATGGCCAATTGCATGTGCATGTCCAATCGTTTTCACGCTTGATGAATATCGAAGTGCCTAAGACTGAAGAGTACTATCTGCTAGAGCTGATCAAAAACCATCACGAAAAAGAAATGTATTTTTAATTCTTACAAATAATACAGATACACTAAAAAAGATACAGTATTTTTTAGTGTATCTTTTTTAGTGTATTATCTGAATGCTGATTCTTAAGGTTTTTTCAAGAATAGTGTATCGGAAAAACTTGGCACGCTTCTTGCTTCTATATAAGTGGATACAGGAGGTGATTGAAAAAAGAACAGATCCTCAATATGAAAAGCGGATCGATGGATGTAGGAGGCTTGCACAATGGGAATGGATATACGTCTTGCCCGAATCGACGATCGGTTGATTCATGGTCAGGTCGCCACAGCTTGGTCGAAAATGACTGGTATCAATCGAATCATCGTGGTCAGTGATGAAGTCGCAAATGACCAATTACGAAAGTTTCTCTTGAAAGAAGCTGCTCCACCAGGGATCAAATCCAATGTGGTGACAGTAGCGAAAATGCTTGAGGTGGCGCATAACACATTATTTAATACGCAAAAAGTCATGTTATTATTTACCAACCCTCAAGATGTCGTGACTCTGGTTAAAGGAGGCATTGACATTCGTTCCGTCAATATCGGCGGTATGAGTTTTTCAATGGGAAAACGAATGATCACTAATTTCGTGTCAGTCAATGATCAAGATCTTGCTTCATTGCTTTACTTGCAAAACCAAGGCATTGAAGTGGAGATACGCAAAGTTCCAGCTGATCGTAAAATCTTTTTGAAGGATATTTTGGAAAAAGAAGGTAGTCACCCTTAGTTTTCCGATGTTGTTTTTTCTTTCGTATTCGTGTCACATTTTTCAATTTTGATATAGGAGGTAAAAAGATGGTAGGAATTATCCTAGCAAGTCATGGAGAATTTGCTAACGGCATTTTGCAATCTGGTTCAATGATCTTCGGCGAACAAGAAAATGTTAAAGCTGTTACATTGATGCCAAGTGAAGGTCCAGATGACATCAAGGCAAAAATGCAAGAAGCAATTGCTACATTTGACGATCAAGAAGAAGTATTATTCTTAGTTGATCTTTGGGGTGGTACTCCTTTCAACCAAGCGAACAGCTTGTTTGAAGATCACAAAGACAAATGGGCAATCGTTGCTGGTATGAATTTACCAATGGTGATCGAAGCCTATGCTTCACGTTTTTCAATGAATACAGCGCATGAAATTGCTGCGCATATCGTTGAAACAGCTAAAGAAGGGGTCAAGGTCAAACCAGAAGAACTTGAACCAGAAGAAGCTTCAGCACCAAAAGCAGTGCAAGACGATCAACCTAAAGGATCACTTCCTCCGGGAACTGTTCTAGGCGATGGCAAAATCAAAATCGTACTTGCTCGTGTCGATTCACGTTTGTTGCATGGTCAAGTTGCTACAGCTTGGACAAAATCAGTGAATCCATCTCGGATCATCGTTGTTTCTGACGCGGTGGCAAAAGATGACTTGCGTAAAAAACTGATCGAACAAGCAGCTCCTCCAGGAGTAAAAGCGAACGTCATTCCAGTGGACAAAATGATTGAAGTTTCTAAAGACCCTCGTTTCGGGAATACGAAAGCTTTACTATTATTTGAAAACCCACAAGATGTATTACGTGCTGTTGAAGGTGGCGTTGATATTACTGAAGTGAACGTTGGTTCAATGGCTCACTCTGTTGGGAAAGTTGTTGTAAGTAAAGTATTGTCGATGGGTACAGATGATGTGAATACATTTGAAGATCTGAAAGAACGCGGCATCAAATTCGATGTGCGTAAAGTACCAAATGACTCTCGAGACAACATGGACGAAATCTTACGCAAAGCCAAAAATGAATTGGCAAATAAATAGAAACGTATTCAACTAAATAGGAGGTCTATCATGACTATTATATCTATGGTATTAGTAGTACTCGTTGCCTTTTTAGCTGGTATGGAAGGGATCTTGGATGAATTCCAATTCCATCAACCGCTAATCGCGTGTACTTTGATCGGTTTAGTGACCGGTAATTTGGAAGCATGTATCATTTTGGGCGGATCATTACAAATGATCGCACTTGGATGGGCAAATATCGGTGCCGCTGTTGCACCTGATGCTGCATTGGCGTCTGTCGCATCTGCAATTATTTTAGTTTTAGGTGGACAAGGAACTGCTGGTGTTGATACAGCGATTGCCGTTGCGATCCCTCTAGCTGTTGCTGGGTTGTTCTTGACAATGATCGTTCGTACATTGGCTGTGCCAATCGTTCACTTTATGGATGCTGCTGCTGAAGAAGGCAACATTCGTAAAATCGAAATGTGGCACGTGATCGCTGTATGTATGCAAGGGGTTCGTATTGCGATTCCTGCAGCTGCATTGTTGGCTATCCCTGCTGCAACTGTTCAAAACTTCTTAGAATCAATGCCTGCATGGTTAACTGATGGTATGGCTATCGGTGGTGGTATGGTTGTTGCCGTTGGTTACGCAATGGTTATCAACATGATGGCAACTCGCGAAGTATGGCCATTCTTTATTATCGGTTTCGTAATCGCAGCTATCTCTCAATTGACATTGATCGCTATCGGTGCCTTGGCAGTAGCAATCGCATTGATCTACTTGAACCTAACTAAAATGGGCGGATCATCAAATGGAGGCGGCGGCAGCAACACTGGCGACCCTCTAGGCGATATCTTGAATGACTATTAGAATCGAAGGAGGAGAAAAAAATGGCAGAAAAAATTCAATTAAATAAAAAAGATCGTTTAGCCGTAGCATGGCGCTCTACCTTCATTCAAGGTTCATGGAACTATGAACGTATGCAAAATGGTGGTTGGGCATTCTCAATGATTCCAGCAATCAAAAAATTATACAAAACAAAAGAAGACCGTGCCGCTGCTTTGAAGCGTCACTTAGAATTCTTTAATACTCACCCATATATCGCATCACCAATCTTAGGTGTAACTTTAGCGTTAGAAGAAGAACGTGCCAATGGCGCGCCTGTCGATGACGTAGCGATCCAAGGGGTAAAAGTTGGGATGATGGGTCCTTTAGCCGGTGTCGGTGACCCTGTGTTCTGGTTTACTGTACGTCCGATGTTAGGTGCATTAGGTGCTTCTCTTGCTTTAGGCGGAAACATCTTAGGCCCAATCATCTTCTTCGTTGCTTGGAACATCATCCGTTGGGCATTTATGTGGTACACACAAGAATTCGGCTACCGTGCTGGTTCTAAAATCACAGATGACCTTTCAGGTGGTTTGCTACAAGATGTAACAAAAGGTGCTTCTATTTTAGGGATGTTCGTATTAGGGTCACTTGTTCAACGTTGGGTATCGATTTCCTTTGCACCAGTTGTCTCAAGCGTACCGCTTGATGAAGGTGCTTATGTCGACTGGGCGAACTTGCCTTCTGGTTCAGCTGGTTTGCAACAAGCCTTCCAACAAGTAGCTGAAGGCCGTGCATTGACTGATACAAAAGTAACAACATTGCAAAACAACTTGGATCAATTGATTCCTGGTTTAGCTGCACTATTGCTTACTTTGTTATGTATGTGGTTATTGAAGAAAAAAGTTTCTCCAATCGTCATTATTATCGGTCTATTCTTAGTCGGTATCGGTGGACACTTGATCGGATTGTTATAATCTTTTCAATGATAGGTGCTTGGGGAGACCCAAGCATCTTTTTATTTATTCGCCAAACATGCCGCAAACACGTATAATAGGTAACGATAAGACGATATAGAATGGAGTAAACGCAAATGGTACAATCCCTTAATACAAAAGTTGATTTGACGATCGATGCTACGTCTTTTTTAGGTATCAATGAATACGGCAAAATAATGATCGGCGATAATGCCTTTGAGTTTTATAATGATCGTGACAAACGCAAGTTTATTCAAATTCCTTGGGAAGATGTCGACTATGTGATCGCTTCGGTCTTGTTCAAAGGACGCTGGATCCCACGGTATGCGATTCGGACCAAAAAGAATGGGACATATACCTTCTCATCAAAAGAACCAAAAAAAGTTCTGCGGGCAATTCGCGAATACGTTGACCCAGATCATATGGTCCATTCTCTTGGCTTTTTCGATATCTTGAAACGGGCAATTACCCGTAGAAAATAACAAGAGAGCATATGTTTTTCCAATTGATTCTCAATATGTTACCCTTTTTATAAGAAAGTTTAGGAGGGGTTATTATGCACTTTTTATGGACATTGATCGTGGGAGCGGTCATCGGTTCAATCGGTGGCGCCATCGCAGGAGAAAAACGCGGTTGCATTTTTGATATCGTGGCAGGACTTGTGGGCGCATCAATCGGACAAGGTTTATTCGGCACTTGGGGACCGCAAGTGGCAGGAATGGCAATCGTGCCAGCAATCATTGGGGCAGTCATTTTCGTGGCTGTCGTATCATTCTTTTTGGGACGTAAAAGATAATTATCAAAGAAGCAATCCGTTGATTGGGTTGCTTTTTTTGTGGATTAAAGTTATCTAGAAAAGAACAACGAGAGAGCCAACTAGAGTCTTTTTAAAACACCATTCTTTAGGTTCGTATTGTTTGATTTTTTAGAAAACTTTTCGCTTACTTTCCGCTTTTTCTGGAAGTTTGTTATAATACTATCGTATAGAACAAGAAAGTAGGGAACGATACATGTTAAGAGTTGAAAAATTACGTGAAGCAATGAGAAAAGATTCGATTGATGGGTTCTTGATCACCAGCCCATACAATTTGCGTTACTTGACAAACTTTACTGGTACAACTGGTTTAGCAGTCATTACGTTGGACAAAGCTTTTTTTGTAACAGATTTCCGATATACAGAGCAAGCAGCTGCCCAAGCCCAAGGATTTGAGATCGTAAAAAATAGTGGACCGATTTTTGAAGAAGTTGCAACTATCTGCCAAAAGGAAGAAATCAATGTCTTAGCATTTGAAGAAAGTTTCGTCAGCTTTGCTGAATACTCCGTCTTAGAAGACTTGATTGAGGAATCCTCATTAGCTCCTGTATCTGGTATGATCGAGGCATTGCGGGAAGTCAAAGATGAGGAAGAGATCGCATTGATCCAACAAGCCTGCCATATCGCCGATCAAGGGTTCGAACATATTTTGAAAATGATCCGCCCAGGGATGACCGAAATCGAAGTGGCGAATCAGTTAGATTTCTTTATGCGTTCATTAGGTGCCACAAGCGTATCTTTTGAAACGATCGTGGCCAGTGGTCTTCGTTCAGCAATGCCCCATGGGGTTGCCAGTGAAAAAGTGATTGAACAAGGCGATCTGATCACGTTAGACTTTGGCTGTTACTATCAAGGCTATGTGTCTGATATGACCAGAACTTTTGCTGTGGGG
This sequence comes from Enterococcus sp. AZ149, assembly GCF_051714285.1. Taxonomy (NCBI): domain Bacteria; kingdom Bacillati; phylum Bacillota; class Bacilli; order Lactobacillales; family Enterococcaceae; genus Enterococcus; species Enterococcus sp. AZ149. Next base: position 2,053,747 of record NZ_JBIORO010000001.1, on the reverse strand, counting down.
GATCCTGGCGATAAATTGAAAGAAATCTATCAAATCGTGCTAGAAGCACAAGAAAAAGTCTTGGCAGCAGCAAAACCTGGAATGACCGGAATTGAACTAGATGCGATCGCCCGGGATCACATAGCTTCCTTTGGCTACGGGGATGCTTTTGGTCATTCAACAGGCCATGGGATTGGTTTAGAAATCCACGAAGGACCAAATGTCTCCTTCCGTGCTGATAAAGCATTTGTTGTCGGAAACGTCATTACAGATGAACCAGGCATCTATCTTCCAGGAATTGGCGGCGTTCGTATCGAGGATGATCTTTTGATCACTGAAACTGGTAATAAAGTGTTGACACATTCACCGAAAGAATTGATCATTCTCTGATTCATCGACCTTGTTTTTCAGAAAATTCATTGAGAATAGTGGGTTATTATAGATTCTCAGTGCAGAAAATGATAAACTTAGAGCGAGAAGAAACACTGTGCCATGGATGTTATTGATTGAATCAAGCGCTGGCTTGCTTCAAACGGAAAAAACGAGCGATTTTTTTACAAACAATACGGTACAGCTGTTTAGAATGGAGGCAAAAACGTATGAATGAAGATAAAAACCTTGTATTAAATGCAAGTCCTGAATTAGGCGAAATCGTCATCGCGCCAGAAGTGATCGAGATCATTATTGGGATCGCTGCTTCTAAAGTGGAAGGTGTCTATGGAATGCGAGGAACACTGGCAAACAGTGTCACTGAATTACTAGGCCGCGCAGCTCATGGCAAAGGAGTCTACTTAACGATCGATGAAACAGGGATCAAAGTGGATATCTACTGCTATATCACTTATGGGATGTCAGTGCCTAAAGTGGCAATGGAGATCCAAGAACGGGTCAAACAGCAAGTCTTATTTATGACAGATGTGCAACTGGCTGAAGTAAATGTTCATGTTGTGGCAGTCGTGCCAGAAAAAGTAGATTTACCAGACATCGAAGAATTATTTGGAAACGACGAGGAAGAAAATGAGTAAAGAATTATCACGGCATGAAATACGGAAAATGGCGTTACAAGCTTTATTTCCACTAGACTTTAACAAAGATTTAACGAAACAAGATGCCATCATGCATGCCATCGAGTTGGAACACCATGAATTGATTGATGAAGAACAAGAGCATTTTGTCCCTGTTTATTTAGATCAATTAGTGGCAGGTGTCTGTCATTATAAAGAAGCCTTGGATGAAGTCATTCAAAGTCATCTAAAAGCCGGTTGGAAAATCCAGCGTTTATCAAAAATGGACGTGACGATTTTACGAATCGCTTTGTATGAAATGATCTATGTGGATAATGTGCCGAATCGTGTGGCTTTGAATGAAGCGATCGAATTAGCGAAAACCTTTAGTGACGATCAGTCAAGAAAGTTTGTCAACGGTATTTTATCGACTGTCAATCAAGAGCTAGAAACAAAAAACAACCAAGTAAGTGAGTAATTTTTAGCCTTAACACTATCGATCAAAAGAAAACAGCCTTTTTTCGATCGAGGCAGAAACCGAACGATTTGTGAGCAACCGCCTTGTTTTGACGGTCCTGCTTGATCGTTCGGTTTTTTTGCATACACTTTGTCGGTTTGCCCTCGTTTTTTCCGAAAAAAGGGAGCGTTAGACGGTGTTTTTCTTTTCAGAAAATGCTATGATAGAAAACATGAAGAAGCAGATCGACAAACGATTGGTGCGTTTCTTTTTACAAAATAAGTCAGTATAATCAGGTTGGAGGAGTTGTCAGAATGGGTACATTGATCAATGGAAAAGAATTGGCTGAAAAAATGCAAGCAGCGTTTCTTTCAGAGACAGAAACACTAAAAGAGCAGGGTGTGACACCGGGATTAGTTGTTTTACTTGTTGGAGAAGACAAAGCAAGCCAGACTTATGTGAAAAATAAAGAACTAGCTGCGGCGAAAATCGGCATCAATTCCCGTGTTGCCCGCTATCCTGAATCCATTACTGAGGCAGAATTATTAGCAGAAATCGAACAGTTCAATAACGATGATGCCTTTCACGGCATTTTGGTTCAACTTCCTTTGCCAAAACATATCAATGAAGAAAAAGTGCTGTTAGCCATCAAACCGGAAAAAGATGTCGACGGTTTTCATCCAATCAATTTAGGAAAATTATTTGCCGGTGTACCTGACCGAATTCCTTGTACCCCTTATGGCATCATGAAAATGTTTGCCGCATATGGGATCGAATTGGAAGGGAAAAATGCTTTAGTTATCGGCCGCAGCAACATTGTCGGAAAACCGATGGCGCACTTGCTCTTAGGGGCAAATGCCACCGTGACTATTGCTCATTCAAAAACCAAAAATCTGCCTGAGTTAGCGAAGCAAGCGGACATTTTAGTCGTGGCGATCGGCCGCGGTCATTTTGTCACAAAAGACTTCGTAAAAGAAGGGGCCGTGGTGATCGATGTAGGAATGAATCGGGATGCCAATGGCAAGTTGATCGGCGATGTGAAATTTGATGAAGTCGAACCGATCGCTAGCTATATCACCCCGGTACCTAGAGGTGTAGGACCAATGACGATCACGATGTTGATGGCCCAAACGATCGAGGCAGCAAAGGAGACAATGAAAAACTAAATGGCGCAAGAATATTTAACGGTGACCGCATTAACAAAATATATCAAGCGTAAGTTTGACGTCGATCCGTATTTAGAGCGGGTTTATTTGACGGGGGAGATCTCTAATTTTCGTCGTCGCCCCAATCACCAATACTTTAGTTTAAAGGATGATGGTGCAAAAATTTCGACCGTCATGTTCAAGGGCGCTTTTGACAAGCTGCGCTTTCAACCAGAAGAGGGCATGAAAGTCATGGCGGTTGGACGTATCACCTTGTATGAGGCAAGCGGAAATTACCAGATGGTGATCGATCACATGGAACCAGACGGTGTCGGTGCCCTTTATCAAGCCTATGAACAATTAAAGCAGAAATTGGCAGCGGAAGGATTATTTTCTGCACCGAAGCAGTCGTTGCCGAAATACCCGAAACGCATCGCAGTCTTGACCAGTCCTAGTGGGGCGGTGATCAAAGATATCATCACGACGACCCAGCGGCGTTATCCCATTGCTCAGATCGTTTTGTATCCAACCGTGGTACAAGGCAACAAAGCCGCGGATGATGTGGTGAAAAATATCCAACGAGTCGAAGCCGATGGTACCTTTGATACTATGATCATCGGACGTGGGGGTGGGTCGATTGAGGACCTCTGGCCTTTCAATGAAGAACGAGTGGCAAGAGCCATTTTTGACGCAAAAACCCCCGTTATTTCTTCAGTGGGGCATGAAACTGATACGACAATTGCCGATTTAGTGGCGGATGTGCGGGCGGCAACTCCGACCGCAGCTGCCGAATTAGCAGTGCCCGTCCTATCAGAAGAGATTTTGCGGATCGAAGAAAGACAAGCCCGATTAGAGCAAGCTTTTATGCACCAGATCCAGTACAAACAAGAACGCTATCAGCGAGTGATTGGATCATATGTTTTTCGACAACCAGAGCGCTTGTATGAGGCACAGTCCATCAAACTCGATCAGTTGCAGCAGCGGATGCAGCAAGGTCTGCAAACCTTGCTTTATGACAAGGATCGCCATGCACAGCAATTGATTTCACGGTTAGCACAACAACAACCAAAAGCGCGATTGCAAGCTAGCAACCAAGAGGTCAGTTATCTTTCCCAACGCTTAATGAAAGCCATGAAAGATATTTATGCAGCAAAAGAAAATCAATTTGCAAATGCAGTCCAATCTCTTGATTTGCTAAGCCCACTGAAAATCATGGGTCGGGGCTACAGCTATACCACGAAAAATGAGCAGGTGATCAAATCGATTGATACGATCGAGCCAGAAGACCAGCTGACGATCCATTACCAAGATGGCCAAGCACTTGTCGAAGTTATTAGTACAGAAGGAGTTAATCATGGCAAATCCAACATTTGAAGAATCATTACAAGAATTAGAACAAATTGTAACCCGTTTGGAACAAGGGGATGTTCCCTTAGAAGAGGCACTAGATGCTTTTCAAAAAGGGATGGTTTTGAGTAAGCAATGCAAGGACACTTTGAGTAAAGCGGAAAAGTCCTTAACAAAAATGATGACAGAATCTAACGAAGAAGTGCCTTTTGAAGAGGAAAACCAATGAGTGCTTTAACAGAATTCACAAAAGAACACGCCCCATTGATTGAAGAAGTCATGGAGCGCTTTGTCAAAGAACACACCTCTGATCAACGATTGTTTAAAAGCATGCAGTATTCGATCCAAGCTGGCGGCAAACGTATTCGCCCGCTTTTATTGGCAGCAACAGTCGCCGCTTTTCACAAACCCGTCAATACCGCGGTGTACCAGTGTGCGGCAGCCCTAGAAATGGTGCATACGTATTCGCTGATCCATGATGATCTTCCAGCAATGGACAACGATGATCTGCGTCGAGGCAAACCTACCAACCATAAGGTTTTTGGTGAAGCTTTAGCGATTTTAGCTGGAGATGGTCTTTTGACGGCTGCATTTCAATTAGTCGCTATGGCGGAGATCGAAGCCAATCAAAAAGTCTTGCTGCTGCAGCAATTGAGTAAAGCGGCGGGAACACAAGGCATGGTCGCCGGCCAAGCAGCTGATATTCAAGGAGAAAACCAAGCCCTTAGTCTTGAGGAACTGATGTCCATTCATGAACGGAAAACTGGAGAATTGATCCGCTTTGCGGTGATTGCTGGAGGTGTCTTAGCCGACCAGACGGAAGAAGTTCTGCATGAATTGGATCGCTTTGCCCAGCATATTGGGTTAGCCTTTCAAATTCGCGACGATCTGCTGGATGCCACTAGTACGACCGAAGAGCTAGGCAAAGTTGTCCGTCGAGATGACGAATTGGCGAAAAGTACCTATCCTGCTTTACTTGGCTTAGCAGGCGCGCAGCAAGCCTTGACAGAAGAATTAGGCAAGGCCAAAGAAATTCTGGCGCAATTAAGTCAATACGGTCAATTTACGCCGGATGTTTTGTTGGCATTTGTGGAACGATTTGAGATTCGAGGGAACGCATGAAGAAAGAACGAGTAGATGTTTTAGCTGTCCAGCAAGGCCTGTTTGAGACCCGCGAGCAAGCCAAACGGGGAGTGATGGCTGGATTGGTGTACAAAGAAAAAAATAATGAGCGCCTAGATAAGCCGGGAGAAAAAATTGCCGCAGATACACTGCTGCAGATCAAAGGCAAAAAGCTGCCTTATGTTTCTCGTGGTGGTCTCAAGTTAGAAAAAGCACTCAAAGTCTTTGATTTTGACGTAACCGATAAAATCATGTTAGACATCGGCGCATCCACCGGTGGTTTTACTGATGCGGCATTGCAAAATGGTGCCAAAAAAAGCTATGCATTGGATGTCGGTTACAATCAGTTAGCCTGGAAGCTGCGGCAAGATGAGCGAGTGATCGTAATGGAGCGGGTCAACTTCCGTTATGCAAAACCAACTGATTTTTTAGACGGTCTTCCAGATGCCGCTACGATCGATGTTTCTTTTATTTCACTTAAACTGATTTTACCCCCGCTATATGATATTTTGGTAGCGGATGGCGAAGTGATGGCGCTGATTAAACCGCAATTTGAAGCGGGCAAAGAAGCAGTCGGGAAAAATGGGATCGTTCGTGATCCCAAAACCCATGAACGAGTTTTGGAGGAAGTACTAGCATTTGCTAAGAAAACAAACTTCGATGTCTTAAACCTAAGTTTTTCACCAATCACTGGTGGCGAAGGGAATATCGAGTTTATCGTACATTTAAAGAAAAGCCTGCAAGAAGGTACCGCAGCAGGGATCGATATCCCGAAAGTTGTTGCATCAGCACATGAGACCTTTCATCAACCAAAATAAAGAATGGAAGAGAGTGGACATTTTACTTGTCGGCTCTCTTTCTTTCTTGCGCAAAATAGGATAAAATTAGTAGGAATTCATTCAGGAGGAACAAGAGATGAGAAAAAAAGAACGGCATCGCTTGATTACACGATTGTTAAGTGAACAAGATATTCAGAAACAAGAAGATTTTGTCGAGTTGTTAAAAGATCGCGGCGTCTCAGTCACACAAGCAACCATATCAAGAGATATCAAGGAATTGAAGTTAGTGAAAGTTCCTTCCCAAAAAGGCGGCTATCGCTACAGTATCCCACAAGAGACAACGGAAGACGTGAGTGGTAAACTTGATAAAATCCTAAAAACGGCTTTTGTTTCTGTCGATCGAATGGACAAATTTGTGATCCTGCGCACACTGCCCGGCAATGCCTCGGCTTTGGCGAATTTAATCGATAAACGTTATGCCAAGGAATTATTTGGCACGTTAAACGATGATGACAACGTCTTGATGATCACTAGAACAGAAGCAGATACTGAGAACCTATTCAGGGATTTCCAACGTTACGTTTAGAAGAGGAGGCAAGGGATGCTTTTAGAATTGTCGATCCAAAATTTTGCGATTATTTCCAACTTGCACTTATCTTTCCATGAGGGAATGACGGCACTGACAGGTGAGACAGGTGCCGGGAAATCAATTATTATCGATGCGATGGGTTTGCTAGCAGGCGGTAGAGGTTCCAGCGACTATTTGCGTCAAGGAGCAGAGAAATGCCGTTTAGAAGGGATCTTCGAATGGCCGAATCAGCAGGAGTTCAAAGACTTGACCGCAGATTTAGGTATTGATGAAGAAGAAGTTTTGATCGTACAACGAGATATCTCTCAATCGGGGAAAAATATTTGTCGTGTCAATGGTCGAACCGTTACCTTGTCGGTTTTGCGTCAAATCGGTTTATTCTTGGTCGATATCCAAGGACAAAATGAGCATCAAGAGCTGCTGCAGCCAGAAAAACATTTGACCTTGATGGATGGGTTTGGGGATGATAGCTTTAAAGCGGAGCTTGCGGATTACCGTCAAGCCTATCAAAGCTATCGCTCTTTAGAAAAACACGTCAGGACCATTCAAGAAAATGAACAGCTATATGTCCAGCGAATGGACATGTTGCGTTTTCAACAAGAAGAAATCGCCCAAGCAGAATTGATGGAAAATGAAGAAGAACTGCTGATCGATGAACGAGAAAAACTGACCAATTATCAAAAAATCGTGGATGCTCTAGGGCAAAGCTATGGTGCCTTATCTGCCGAAGAAGTCAATAGCCTAGATGGGGTCAGTGTAGCTTTATCCGAGATCCAGTCAATCGCCCATCTTGATCCGGCTTACGAAAAAATCAGTGAAGCGATCCAAAGTGCGTATTACTTGTTGCAAGATGCAGCCACTGATATTTCGCGGCAAGTCGACAATCTTGAATTAGATGAAGGCCGACTGGAAGAAGTCATTTCGCGGCTGGAAACGATTCGTCAATTGAAGCGCAAATACGGGGAGTCGATTCCTGTGATTCTTGCTTACTATGATGAGATCAGTAAAGAAATCAGCGAGTCTGCCTATACAGAAGGTCAGTTGGAGCAATTAGAAGAAGAGCTTGCCCAAAAAGCTGAAGCAGTTTGGCAGCTGGCGGAAGCCTTGCACGTCAAACGACGTGAACTGGCTCATCGTTTAGAAAAAGAAATCGTTCAAGAGTTAAAAGAGCTGTACATGGAGCACGCACAATTTGAAGTACGGTTTGCACCTGGCTCAAAACAATTGAGTAGCAGCGGATTTGACACCGTAGAATTTTATTTGACCACAAATCCTGGTGAAGGCATGAAGCCGTTGGTGCGGGTTGCTTCTGGGGGAGAACTTTCACGGATCTTACTGGCCCTCAAATCAATTTTCTCTCGGAAACAAGGAATCACCAGTATTGTTTTTGACGAAGTTGATACTGGGGTCAGTGGCCGAGTAGCCCAAGCAATTGCTGAAAAAATCGCCAAGATCGCAGCCAATTCGCAAGTTTTGTGTATCACTCACTTGCCGCAAGTAGCTGCTGTAGCGGATAATCAATATTTTATTGAAAAAGCAATTCAAGAAGGACGGACAGAAACCCACGTCCGTAAACTATCTAAAGAAGAACGGGTGGCAGAGATCGCCCGTATGCTCTCAGGTGCAGAAATCACCGATTTAACGATCGAACATGCACGAGAACTATTGGCACTTGCACACCGATAAAAATTGGGAAACATTCGTAGAAAGATTCAGGAGATGATGGACCAGCAAGTTTCGTCTGCCATCCTTTCCTGATCTTCTTTTTTGCAGGAGGATATGATGAGAAAAAGAACAAAAGTTTTGATTGGTGTATTGGTCACCGTTGTTATTTTAACTATTGCCGGTTGGATCGGTTGGCAACAACTACACTACCCAGCAGTTGATGCTGCAGTCACAGCTGCGAAAGAGGCAGAAGATGAGGGGAATGTCCTTTATTTTGCTGGAGATGAAGAAAAGCCATTGGTCATTTTCTATCCCGGCGCCCTTGTCGATGCGGAAAGCTATAGTGTATGGGCAGCAGGTTTAGCGGAAAAAGGCTATCCTGTCGCGATCGTTAAAATGCCCTTTAACATGGCTGTTTTATCAGGCAATCGTGCAGAAGAGGTCTTGAAAGAAATTCCCCATAACTCCTATGTCATTGGTGGTCATTCATTAGGTGGGGTAATGGCGAGCCGTTTTGCAGCGAATCAATTGGCTGCAAACGACAAGGATTTAAAAGGGGTCTTTTTCTTCGCAAGCTATCCCGATGAAAAAGGGTCTTTGGCTGATCAGTCGATTTCTGTGCTATCGTTGACAGGGAGTCAAGATCAGGTGGTCAATCAAGAAAATTGGCAAGCTGCCCGCAGCTTCCTTCCAGAATCTACCACGTTCCAAACGATCGAAGGCGGCAATCATGCTGGCTTTGGTACCTATGGGTTACAAAAAGGAGAAGCCGCTGCTGATTTATCAAATGAAGCACAGCAAAAAGCCATCGTTGAGCAGATGGCTGCGTGGCTAAGTGAATTAGAGTAAAAAAAGACGGCAGAAGATGCATAGAAATGCTTCTTTCTGCCGTTTCGATTCAACAGACATTTTGGGGAAATGTTGATGAAATCGTGAAAACGCTGAACATAACAACATATTGTACTTGATTGGGGAAGCAAGATTAATAATTATGTTCTTTTAAAATACGTTTCCTCTCACAGTATAGCATAGCATACCTTCTGGATGCACGTAATTTAATTAAGAAATTCTGTCATTTTTTTTACGAAACAGTTATTTTGAGAAAGAAAAAAAGCGTTTTAAATAAACGAACGGACGCTGTTCCAGAAAAAAAAGCAAATAATAATTTTCATTAAATTCAACTAATGGTAAAATGAAAATAATTGATTTTTAAGATCAATGACTTACGAAAGTACAAGGAGCGTTATGATGAAAAAATTTAAACTTCTAAGTCCTATTATCGGATTGGTTATTTTACTCTCAGGATGTGCAAGCTGGGCAGATAGAGGAGAATCGATCACCGCAGTCGGTTCCTCTGCTTTGCAGCCGCTAGTAGAAACAGTTGCAGAAGAATTTCAAAACTCAAATCCAGGACGGTTCATCAATGTCCAAGGAGGCGGAAGCGGAACTGGACTAAGTCAAGTCCAAGCCGGTGCAGTCGATATCGGAAATTCTGATTTGTTTGCGGAAGAAAAGCCAGGAATCGATGCTGATGCCCTTGTTGATCATCGGGTGGCAACGGTGGGAATCACACCAATCGTTAACAAAGGAGTTGGTATCACAGACATTTCCACAGAAGATCTAAAAAATATCTTCTTAGGAAAGATCACCAATTGGAGCGAAGTCGGTGGAAATGATCTGCCAATCGTTTTATTGAACCGGGCGACAGGTAGTGGTACGAGAAGCACATTTGAAAAATGGATCATGGATGGCGAAACCGCTATTCCTTCTCAAGAGCAAGATTCTAGTGGGATGGTACGCTCGATCGTTTCTGATACACCAGGGGCTATTAGCTACGTTGCATTTTCTTATGTGACTGATGAAGTCAATGTCCTTTCAATTGATGGCGTTGAACCTACGATTGAAAATGTGACGACGAATGATTGGAAAGTTTGGGCGTATGAGCATATGTATACAAAAGGAGAACCAACCGGATTAACTGCTGAGTTTTTAGAATATATGCTTTCTGACGAAGTCCAAGAGCATATCGTTGGGGATCTAGGCTATATTCCAATTTCCATCATGCAGGTGGAAAGAGACTGGGAAGGCAATATTGTTGAATAATCTTTACACAAAATTTACACAAGCTTTAACAGAAATTGATGTTGAACCGATAAACTAATGGTTATGAGTTTAGTTTGATTTTTGAGGAGGAACCCTCGTGGAAAATGTAAAAGAAGTGTTAACAAAAAAATCTAAGCGCGCAAGAATGGAACAAAGAGGAAAACTAATCAGTTTTCTTTGTATCGCGTTGATTGTTTTGGTTGTGATCTCCATTTTTTATTTCGTTGCTAGCCGAGGATTAGCGACATTCTTTGTAGACAAAGTCAATGTGTTTGACTTTTTGTTTGGTACCCAATGGAATCCGAGTGCTGTGGGACCTGATGGACAACCGTTAGTTGGTGCCTTGCCGATGATTCTAGGATCGTTCTTCGTAACGTTCTTATCAGCGATCGTGGCAACACCTTTTGCCATCGGTGCAGCCGTCTTTATGGTAGAAATCTCACCTCGTAATGGAGAGAAGATCTTGCAGCCGGTCATCGAACTTTTAGTCGGTATCCCTTCAGTTGTTTATGGATTCATCGGTTTGTCTGTCGTTGTACCAGCAGTCCGCTCCGTTTTTGGCGGTACTGGTTTTGGGATCTTGGCAGGGACGTTTGTCCTGTTTATCATGATCTTACCGACAGTGACTACGATGACTGTCGACGCTTTGCGGGCAGTTCCACGGCATTATCGTGAAGCTTCGTTAGCTTTAGGTGCGACTCGCTGGCAAACGATTTACAAAGTTGTTTTACGAGCAGCTGTTCCTGGTATTTTAACAGCGGTTGTTTTTGGAATGGCGCGGGCGTTTGGTGAAGCATTGGCGATTCAAATGGTTATTGGTAATGCGGCATTGATGCCAACTAGCTTAGTGACACCAGCTTCAACATTGACTTCTATCCTAACGATGGGTATCGGAAATACGATCATGGGGACAGTCCAAAATAATGTTTTATGGTCATTAGCCTTGATCTTGTTATTGATGTCCTTACTATTTAACATTGTTATTCGCTTTATTGGGAAGAAAGGAGCCTTGAAATAATGAATGCAAAACGTTCAGATAAAATTGCTACCGGCGTCTTGTATGCCGTTGCTGGAATCATTGTTTTGATTTTGGCTTCCTTATTACTGTACATTTTGGTTCGGGGGGTTCCTCACATTAGCTGGGAATTTCTGACCTCTTCTTCAAAAGCGTATCAAGAAGGCGGCGGGATCGGCATCCAATTGTTCAATTCCCTTTACTTGCTTTTAGTAACAATGATCATTAGCTTCCCGATTTCTTTAGGAGCGGGGATCTACTTATCAGAGTATGCAAAGAAAAACTGGTTAACGGATATCATTCGGACATCGATCGAGATTTTGAGCTCACTGCCTTCAGTGGTTGTCGGTCTCTTTGGTTTCTTAGTCTTTGTTATTCAGTTTGGTTATGGCTTTTCAATTATTTCTGGTGCCTTGGCATTGACCTTCTTCAATTTGCCACTATTGACGAGAAATGTAGAAGAATCACTTCAAGCAATTCATTACACGCAACGTGAAGCAGGCTTGTCTCTTGGTTTGTCACGTTGGGAAACGGTCACACGCATCATTGTTCCAGAAGCAACACCAGGGATTTTGACTGGGGTCATTCTAAGTTCTGGTCGGATTTTTGGTGAAGCGGCAGCGCTGATCTATACTGCAGGACAAAGTGCACCGGCCCTTGATTTTACAAACTGGAATCCATTGAGTGTTTCCAGCCCGATCGGTCTTTTCCGACAAGCGGAGACGCTGGCAGTCCATATTTGGAAAATCAATACAGAGGGCACGATGCCTGATGGCGCACAAGTTTCAGCTGGAGCTTCGGCAGTATTGATCATTGCCGTCTTGCTATTTAACTTTGGCGCCCGTGCAGCTGGCAAACGGTTGTACAAGAAAATGACGTCAGCATAAGGAGAATGACAGTATGAACGATTACAATTGGGATGATCGAAATATCATTACCTTCGATAAACCAGAAGATGTGGCGCTTTATACCACTGACTTGCATGTATGGTATGGATCAAATGAAGCCATCAAAGGCATTGATCTACAATTTGAAAAGAATAAAATCACCGCATTGATCGGTCCCTCTGGTTGCGGAAAATCAACGTATCTGCGTTCCTTGAATCGAATGAATGACGGAATCGCAAATACGAGAGTCACAGGAAACATCATGTACAAAGGGGTCGACGTGAACACGAAAGAAGTCGATGTCTTCGAAATGCGTAAGCGGATCGGCATGGTTTTCCAACGACCAAACCCTTTCAGTAAATCGATCTATGACAACATCGCCTTTGCTTTGCGACGTCATGGAGAAAGAAACAAAAAGAAATTGGATGAAGCAGTCGAAACCAGCTTGAAACAAGCCGCACTTTGGGATCAAGTAAAGGACAGCTTAGACAAAAGTGCTTTGGCATTGTCCGGTGGACAGCAGCAACGTCTGTGTATCGCTCGAGCAATTGCGATGAAACCAGATATTTTGCTTCTAGATGAACCAGCTAGTGCCCTTGACCCCATCTCAACCGGGACAGTGGAAGAAACTCTTATCAACTTGAAAAACGACTATTCAATCATCATCGTGACCCACAACATGCAGCAAGCTGCTCGGATCAGCGATTATACCGCCTTTTTCTACTTAGGAAATGCGATCGAGTACGATGAGACCCGTAAGATATTTACTCGTCCAAAAATTAAAGCAACAGAAGATTACGTATCCGGTCATTTTGGCTGAGCCGATTCGATCAGTAAACGGAGGCAAAACAATGGCAGAAGAAATTATTACATCGAAAGATCTGCATTTATACTACGGAAAAAAAGAAGCATTAAAAGGAATCGACCTTTCCATCAAAAAAGGCGAGATCACTGCGATGATCGGTCCTTCAGGTTGTGGGAAATCGACCTACTTGCGTTCTCTTAATCGAATGAATGATTTGATCCCTGGTGTGACAATTACAGGAAGTGTTGTCTATAAAGGGAAAGACATTTATAGTCCGAAGCAAGACATCGTTGATTTGCGTAAAGAAATCGGGATGGTTTTTCAGCAACCGAATCCATTTCCCTTTTCAATTTACGAAAATGTGATTTATGGGTTAAAATTAAAAGGAGTCACGGACAAGGCGATTCTTGATAAGACGGTAGAGGAAAGCTTGAAAGCAGCGTCTGTCTGGGAAGATGTCAAAGATAAGCTTCACCAAAGTGCGCTATCTTTATCCGGTGGACAACAGCAGCGGGTATGCATCGCTCGGGTATTGGCTGTCGATCCAGAAATCATTTTGCTGGATGAACCAACCAGTGCGTTAGACCCAATTTCATCTGGGAAAATCGAGAATACCCTTTTGGCACTGAAAGAACGCTATACCATGATCATCGTGACTCACAACATGTCACAAGCTTCAAGAATCTCAGATAAAACCGCGTTCTTTTTGGACGGCAACTTGATCGAGTTTAATGACACGAAAAAAGTGTTCCTAAGTCCAAGCAAAAAAGAAACAGAAGATTATATCTCAGGAAGATTTGGTTAGGAGGAAAAGGGATGTTGCGTACACAGTTTGAAGAAGAATTATTAAATCTACACAATCAATTTTATGAGATGGGGATGCTAGTCAGCAGCGCGATCCACAAATCCGTACGAGCATATGTCAGACATGATAAAGCAATTGCTCAAGAAGTGATTGAAAATGATTTGGCGATCAACAATATGGAAGTTCGTTTGGAGAAAAAGAGCTTTGAAATGATTGCTTTGCAACAACCAGTAACCACCGATCTACGAATGATCATTACTGTAATGAAAGCCAGCTCTGACTTGGAACGAATGGGAGACCATGCAGTATCGATCGCGAAGTCAACGATTCGGGTCAAAGGTGAAACACGGATCGCCGAAATCGAAAAAGAAATTTCTGATATGTCGGATTATGTGAAGAAAATGGTCGATAATGTTTTAGTTGCCTATGTAAAAACTGACCAAGAAGATGCCCGTATGATTGCCCAAATGGATGATCGGGTCAATGAGTATTACAAAGACATCTATTACAAAACGATCGAGAGTATGAAAGAAAATCCGGAAACCGTTGTTAGTGGAACCGATTATTTATCTGTTGCACAGTACTTAGAACGTATCGGTGACTACGTAACGAATATTTGTGAATGGATCGTGTATCTTGCTACTGGGAAAATCAGTGAATTGAATACAAACCGTACGGAAATGATTTAAGAAACCAGCTTAGGTTCTTGATCACTTATCTCTTTTAAAAGAGATGGGACAGACCGCCGAAAGAAGTTGACCTTTAAGGAGTAACTTCTCTCGGCGGTCTTTTTGATTTGGAAGAATCACTGAAATAGATGACGTGAACAAGATAGACAAATTATAAAATGGCTTCCCTAAAGATGGACAATGGAAATCGATTCTATCGTACCCGAATTTTTCAAGTTGAACCTTCTGCTCTTTTCATCCCCGACCCGCAGTGAAATGAACAATAGATCATTTACTCTAGCAGGCCTATTCCTCAAGGCTGCTATTAGCTGAAACTTTTGTTTCCAATGGTTTTTCGTGGTACTGTTAAGATAAGGAAGATCGTTTTGTGCCTAAAGTAATGAAGAAAAGTGCCGGTTCTGCTTGCCAATCTGCAGATTGAGAAAAACTTGGTACTTAAGACCTATGACACTTTTGCAAAAACAAGGCATAATAGGTTCGTAAGCTAAACTTGCAATCACACATTTGCTGAAGGAGGCAATTTCCATGAACGAAAGAGAACGTATATTGGATCTAGTAAAAAAAGGTGTGCTTTCTACAGAAGAAGCCTTAGATTTACTAGAAGGTATGGCAAAAGCCAAAGACGAAAAACAAATTAACAAAGCTGCTGCTGAGGTAACCGCGGATAAGAATGCGACAAGCCCATTTGATGATACTGAAAATGACGATGAGATGTTCACGTTTGACGGCGAAGAAAAACTTCGTCAAAACGAAGCGCAAGACAAAGAAAATCTTGAAAAGATTCTTGATGGCTTAGCAACGGAAGCCAACCAAGCATCTGCTGAGTTGGACGAAATCAATGCTGAAATTCTTGGCGTCAAAGAAGAATTAAAAGAAGCGCAAGAAACTCTGATGCAATTGAATACCAAAGAAGAATTGGATCAATTGTCAGAAGAGGAATTGGCAACACGTCATGAAACAGAAGCGACCATTACTGGCTTAGAAGAAACGTTAGATGGCTTAACCGAAGAAAAAGCAGAATTGGAAGCAAAACTAAAAAATATTCGCAAAGACCAATGGTCTCAAACGAAAGAGAAAATCTCTCAAAAATTAGATATTCCAGAAGATTGGAAAGAGCAAGCGACCGATACTATCAATCAAGTAAGTGAAAAAATGGTCGATGCCAGCACCCACTTCGGACACTTCTTGAAGAAAACGGTTCGAGCAGTAACGGATTCTGTTAACGACAACATGGAATGGAAAGATATCAACTTGAAAGTTCCCGGTGTTGCAGCGACGAAATTTGAACACACATTCAGCTATGACGAAACGGCAGCGACATTGATCGATGTGAAGTTAGCCAACGGCAATGTTTCCTTCCAATTATGGGATGAACCAGGTGTCAAAGTAGATGCCAAAATCAAACTATATGGTAAAATGGATGCGGCGGAGCCTTTCGATGCTTTTGAAGCAAGAAGCCAAATCAATGTCGATGATGAACGCATCTCCTTCCAAATTCCAAACAAACGCATTCGTGCCGATCTGGTTTTCTATTTACCAAAACGTACCTATGATCATGTGGCAGTAAAACTATTGAACGGAAATGTTACATTCAATGAATTGGATGCAAAAGATGTTTATACAAAATCAACAAATGGCAATATCGATTTCCGCAAAGTAAACGCATCGATGTTAGAGATTGAAGGCGTGAATGGAACGATCACTGTTCAAGAGGGTGAGATTTTAGATGCCATCATCGAAACAGTGAATGGCGACGTGACGTTGACAGCCACACCACAAAACACCGGTATTTCTTTAGTAAACGGCAATATCCGTGTGACCTACAAAGAAGAAACGGTCCAAAAATTAAACGCCAGCTCTGTAAATGGCA
This sequence comes from Enterococcus sp. AZ149, assembly GCF_051714285.1. Classification (NCBI taxonomy): domain Bacteria; kingdom Bacillati; phylum Bacillota; class Bacilli; order Lactobacillales; family Enterococcaceae; genus Enterococcus; species Enterococcus sp. AZ149. The sequence goes on along the minus strand of NZ_JBIORO010000001.1, from coordinate 2,037,486 downwards.
ATGTTAAAGTAGCATTACCTGCAGGGATCGGTTTTGAAGGGATCGCCAAAACAAGTTTAGGTAGCATTAACAATCGCTTAAGTGAGATGGAAGTTGTACGGGAGAAAAAAGAACGCCTAAACCAACTATTGCAATTCCGTCGGGTTGCCGATAAAGTCGCACAAATCGATCTATCCACAACAACAGGAAATGTCTTTATCAAAGATACAGATAAATAAGAATAGTTGAGTATACACTCATTAAAGAAAAGAAGGAAGGTGTAGATAAATGAACAAAAAATTAACAAAATCAGCCAATAACGTTGTCATTACAGGGACTCTAGGGGGTCTGGCAGAATACTTACGAATTGATCCAACTATCGTTCGCGTGATCTATGTCTTTCTATCTTTAGTGACTGCTGCGTTTCCTGGAATCACTTTATATATCATCATGGCGGTCTTGATTCCTTCAGGACGCAAGAGCACCTCAGGATATGGTCATGACAATCGATATTACAAACAAAACAAATACAATGAAGCAAATCGTCCCCGTAAAGAAGCGGAAAAGGTAGAGGATGAGGACTGGAGTGACTTCTAGTGTCTTATTTTCAACGGCTTATCATGAATACACTGACGTTTGTCACATTGGCGGTTCTATTACCAAATATGATCCACGTTCAAAGTATTATGACTGCAGTGATCGCCAGTTTTGTACTGTCGATCCTGAATGCTTTGATTAAACCAATTCTGATCGTCATTTCATTTCCATTGACTTTACTGACGCTTGGGTTTTTCACCTTTGTGATCAATGCGCTCATGCTGAATTTGACTTCGTATTTTGTTGGGTCAGCCAACTTCGGCTTTTCCTCGTTTGGGGCTGCTTTATTAGTGGCACTGATCATGTCAGTGATCAATATGATCGTGACCGAACACCATATCGAAAAATATTCACGTTAAAAAGACGTTTCACGTTTTCTCCTACTAGCTACGAAGCTAGTGGAGAAACGGAAACGTCTTTTTTTAGTTTAACTGTTCTTCTTTGATGGCTGACAGATACGTATCTACTGCCTGTAACGTTTCATCAAGCGCTCCTTTTTCAAAAGGTGAACGTAGATGAGCCAGAGCCAGGATCTCAAGAAATGTTTTCGTGCCGCCGACTTCGCAAATGGCCAAATAATCTTGCCAAGCGGTTTCGTCTTTTGCCACGATGAATCGATACCAAAATTGGAACGCACACACTTGTGCCAATGTGTAATCGATATAGTAGAAAGGTGATTCAAAAATATGCCCCTGTCTGAACCAATACAAGCCACGATCAAGGTCTGGATACTCTGAATAATCCCGTTCTGGACAGTATTGGCGCTCTAATTCCCGCCAACGGGCTTTGCGCTGTGATGGGGTCCATTCAGGATGCTCATAAACCTCTTGTTGGAAGTGATCCACTAAAACGCCATAAGGCAGAAATTGCAGGCTGCTAGCAAGATGCGCAAATTTGTATTTTTCTGTTTCTTCTTCGAAAAAGGCATCCATCCATGGCCAGGCGATAAACTCCATCGACATTGAATGGATCTCGCAAGATTCATAATTGGGAAAGAGAATTTCCGGTTCTTTGATCCAACGAGAGCGAAAGGCTTGAAAGGCGTGGCCAGCTTCGTGGGTCAAAACATCGACATCGCCCGAAGTACCGTTAAAGTTGGCAAAGATAAATGGCGCTTGATAGTCTTGGATAAAGGTACAGTAGCCGCCAGATTGTTTGCCTTTTTTGCTTAGTAGATCAAGTAGGTCATGCTCGACCATAAAATCAAAAAATTCGCCAGTTTCAGGGGATAGTTCCTGATACATCACACGGGCTTTTTCTACTAGTTCTTCAGGAGTTCCTTTAGGCTCTGCGTTACCACTAGGATAAACAAGTGGCAAGTCGGTAAAGGTTGCCTGAGTCAATTGATTACGCTGCGCCTGTCTTTGGTACAGCTTTTGGGTAATTAGGACGACTTTTTCTAAAATTTCCCGACGATAGGTCTCGATCATTGAACGATCATAGTCCCAACGATTCATTTGGGTATCCGCAAAGGCGACGTAATTTTCAAAGCCGAGCTTGTGGGCGATCTCGGTACGAACCTTGACCATCTCGTCATAAATTTGATCAAAACGGTCTTCATTTTCCGTGAAGAAAGCCGTTTGCTTTTCAAACGCTTCTTTACGAACGCTGCGATCTTTATTTTCGGTAAATGGTCGCAGTTGTGCGAGGGTATAGGTTTCTCCTTGGAAGTCGATTTGGGCAGAAGCGACCAATTTGCTGTAATCGGAAGCCAATTGGTTTTCTTTTTGAAACAATTCGATCAAGGCATCATCAAAAAGCTTCACGCGGCTTTCGGCAAACAAGAAAAGTGTTTCTGGATATTCGGCTTTTAATTCATCTAAGACCGGTGAAGCCAAGAGTGCTTGATAGAATTGAAAATCCAGAGCTTCAAAATGAGGCTGGTATTCATTCCAGAAAGTGTCTTCTGTTTCATAAAAGGCATCGTTGGTATCGATCGAATAACGGATCGAAGCCAAGTTCATTGCGGTATCGATCGTTCCTCTTAGTTCGTTCAAAGCATCAAGAGCTTGCTTCGCCTCCGAGAAGGTATCGGCTGACTGAAGGTTTGCTAATGCTTTTTTGAATGTTTCTTGATAGACTGGAAAATCAGGGCGTTGATACGTGTATGCTGAAAATTTCATTAAAAATCCCTCCTTAGTAAAATAATAACACAAACGAAAAAGAATGAGGACTTCTATTGGCGAAGGTAGTAACTTTACTGATAGAATGATAAAATAGAACCAGAGTGTCGTTTACAAGAAGCAGCGGCAAGAATCATTGAGAAAAGAGGGAAAACCTATGGCAGAAACCGTCAAAGTCAGCGAGCTGGCGGAGGCTTTAAATTTAGAGATAGTTGAAGGAACTGAAAACAGTTTAGAAAGAGAAATCATTACCGGCGATATTTCCCGACCTGGTTTGGAATTGACGGGTTATTTTAATTACTATTCCCATGATCGTCTGCAATTATTCGGCAGCAAAGAGATCACCTTTGCGGAACGAATGATGCCAGAAGAACGCTTGATGGTGATGCGCAAAATGTGTGCCGATGATACACCGGGATTTATTGTTTCTCGCGGCTTGGAAGTACCAGCAGAAATGCTTCAAGCCTGCAAAGAACATGAGATTACGATTCTACGTTCGCCCATCTCAACGTCACGTCTGCAAGGAGAGCTTTCTAGTTTTCTCGATGGGCGTTTAGCAACAAGAACCAGTGTCCATGGGGTATTAGTGGATGTCTATGGCTTGGGCGTTTTGATCCAAGGCGATAGCGGAATTGGTAAAAGCGAAACAGCATTAGAGTTGATCAAACGTGGGCATCGGTTGATCGCTGACGACCGTGTGGATGTGTATAAGCAAGATGAATTGACTTTGGTGGGGGAACCGCCGAAAATCTTGCAACACTTGATCGAGATCCGGGGAATCGGGATCATCGATGTCATGAATCTTTTTGGTGCCAGTGCCGTACGAGGGTATATGCAGGTTCAAGTAGCGGTGTATTTAGAAGCTTGGGCGAAAGACAAAAAGTATGATCGACTAGGAACCGATGATACGACGGTTGAAATTGGTGGCGTTGATGTACCACAAATCAAAATCCCCGTAAAAACTGGTCGAAATGTTGCGATCATTATCGAAGTTGCTGCCATGAATTTCCGGGCGAAAACGATGGGTTATGATGCAACGAAGACCTTTGAAAATCGATTGACGCAATTGATCGAAGAAAATTCTGGAAACTAGAGAGGATAAGATAGATGTTAGGTTTAGTAAATCGAGTCGCATTTGAACTATTTGGTTTGCCGATTTATTGGTATGCGATCATTATCGTATCAGGCGTGATCATTGCTATGTGGTTAAGCACGAGAGAGGCGGTTCGTGTCGGGCTCAAGCCAGATGATGTGACTGATTTTATGTTGATTGGATTGCCAGTATCGATCATTGGTGCACGGCTTTATTATATTCTATTTGACTTGCAATACTATATTGATGACCCAAGTCAAATTTTCAATATTCGGTCTGGTGGGATCGCTATCTATGGTGCATTGATCGCCGGGGGGATTTGGCTGTACTTTTTCTGCCAACGAAATTTTATTTCTCCCTGGACCTTTTTAGATATCGCCGCACCAAGTGTCCTATTGGCACAAGGCATCGGGCGTTGGGGCAACTTTATGAACCATGAAGCATTTGGAGCAGAAGTCAGCCGCTCCTTCTTAGAAAGTTTGTATATACCGAAATTTATTATCGATAATATGTATATCGACGAAGCGTATCGGCAGCCGACGTTTCTTTATGAATCGGTTTGGAATGTGATCGGATTTATCGTTTTGATTTTCTTGCGCAAGAAAACTGGGTTATTAAAAGAAGGCGAAGTTTTCTTGAGCTACTTAATTTGGTATGGGTTCGGACGCTTCTTTATTGAAGGAATGCGCACCGATAGTTTATACTTATTTGGGGATATCCGTGTGTCACAAGCACTTTCCGCTTTATTATTCTTTGGAGCGATTGGGCTATTGATCTGGCGTCGGAAAAACCAAACTTTAAAAGACTACAATCGCAGCTTTGGCAAAAACCAAACGATTATCTAAACAGTTATTTTATCGAAATTATGGTAAAATGATAAAGTGCATGAATTTGCGAAAAGGATAGAGGAGGTTTCCATAGTGAAACAGAAAATCGCCGTTTTAGGTCCCGGATCATGGGGGACTGCTTTGGCACAAGTCTTGTCTGAAAACGGACATGAAGTGACTATTTGGGGCAACAATCCCGCCCAAATCGATGAAATCAATACGTATCATACCAATCGGCATTATTTGCCTGATTTGAAATTACCTGAAAATATTTTAGGCTGCAAAAATCTAGAAGAGGCGATCCAAGGGGCAGATGCTGTCTTGTTTGTAGTACCAACCAAAGCGATTCGTGCCGTGGCACAAGAATTCACTAAGAAGACAACCGGTAAACCAGTCATCATCCATGCCTCAAAAGGATTAGAACAAGGCAGTCATAAACGAATCTCAGAAGTACTTGCCGAAGAGATCCCAGCCGATAAACGGCAAGAAATCGTTGTCCTGTCAGGACCATCACATGCCGAAGAAGTCGCTGTCCATGATATTACCACGATCACGGCAGCTTCAGAAAATGAATCGGCTGCTAAATATGTACAAGAGCTATTTATGAATGATTACTTTAGAATCTACACCAATAACGATGTGATCGGTGTCGAAACTGGCGCCGCGCTGAAAAACATCATCGCTATTGGTGCCGGAGCGATTGCTGGACTGGGCTTTGGGGATGATGCGAAGGCTGCGATCATGACCCGTGGGTTAGCAGAAATCAGTCGTCTCGGTGTGGCAATGGGTGCAAATCCATTAACCTTTATCGGATTGAGTGGTGTTGGCGATTTGATCGTCACGTGTACCAGTGTCCATTCGCGGAATTGGCGTGCCGGAAACCTATTAGGAAAAGGCCATAGCTTAGACGAAGTGTTAGACAATATGGGCATGATCGTTGAAGGAGTTTCAACCACCAAAGCTGCCCGCGAATTAGCAGAAGCTTTGTCAGTGGAAATGCCAATCACAGAAACGATTTATTCGGTCTTGTATGAAGGCAAAGACATCAAGCAAGCAGCTAAAGATATTATGCTGCGAGACGGCAAAGAAGAAAACGAATTTACGGTAGATCAATCATTATGATTAAAGGAGCGAGTCACATGAATGTCAAAAAAGCAGTTATCCCAGCAGCCGGTCTAGGTACCCGATTTTTACCAGCTACAAAGGCAATGGCAAAGGAAATGTTGCCGATCGTTGACAAACCAACGATCCAATTTATTGTGGAAGAAGCTTTACAATCAGGGATCGAAGATATTTTGATCGTAACAGGAAAAGCAAAGCGTCCGATCGAAGACCATTTCGATGCCAATTTAGAATTAGAGATGAATCTAAAAGAAAAAGGCAAGACAGAGCTTTTGAAATTAGTGGAAGAAACAACTGACGTAAATCTGCATTTCATTCGCCAATCTCATCCGAAAGGATTAGGCCATGCCGTATTACAGGCTCGGGCATTTGTCGGAAATGAACCGTTTGTAGTCATGCTAGGTGATGACTTGATGGAAGATCAAGTGCCATTGACGAAACAGCTGATCGATAATTATGAAAAAACGCATGCATCAACGATCGCTGTCATGGATGTTCCTCATGAAGATACATCAAAATACGGAATCATTGATCCTGGTATGGAAGTTGAAAAAGGCTTGTTCAATGTCAAAAACTTTGTTGAAAAACCAGCGCCAGAAAATGCGCCAAGTGATTTAGCAATTATTGGTCGCTACTTGCTGACCCCTGAAATTTTTGATATTTTAGCCAATCAGGAACCTGGTGCTGGCGGCGAGATCCAATTGACGGATGCCATCGACACATTAAACAAAACCCAACGCGTGTTTGCTCATCAATTTACCGGCAAACGTTACGATGTAGGAGACAAATTCGGTTTCTTAAAAACAAGTATTGAGTATGGTCTAGTGCACCCTGAAGTCAAAGACAACCTGAAAGAGTATTTGATCGAGTTAGGAAAAGAACTAGCTCCGGCTCAAAAAGAAGTCAAAGAAGCACCGAAAGAGTCAAAAAAATAACAAAAACTCCTAAACAAGGCAATTTCTGATGAAATTGCCTTGTTTTTTTATTATTTCCTGTTGAAAGCGGATAATTTTCTTGAAAATGCAGTCTTTTATTTGTAGAAAGTGCAGTGAAATGCTATTCTTAATATAAGTAAATGGGGAAAGGAGCCATTCTATGTCAGGAGGAGAACTAGCTGCATTGATTGCTGCGATCGCATTTGTCGTATTGGTCATTTTCGTCGTTCGTTTGTTGATGCAAGTCAGCAAGACAATGACCAAAGTAGACAAAACGGTCGAAGAAGCAAACACAACCATCCGTGTCATTACCAAAGATGTTGATATTCTTTCAAAAGAGGTTGAAGGTCTATTGGTAAAAACGAATGAGCTTTTACAAGATGTGAACGGAAAAGTCGCAACCATCGATCCTTTGTTCACAGCAGTTGCAGATCTAAGTACCAGTGTTTCAGAACTAAATGTTTCTGGAAAAAATTTAATTACGCGCGTGGGTAGTCTTGGCCGGACCACTGCCAAAGCAACGGTAGCTGGAAAAGTCGGTCAAACAGCCATGAAATTTTTCAAAGACAAAAATAACCAAAAATAAAAGGAGGACTTTCAATGAGTAAAAAAGGCGGATTTTTATTAGGAGCAATCATCGGAGGAACAGCGGCAGCAGCAGCAGCACTTTTGTTGGCGCCAGAATCTGGTAAAACATTAAGAAATAAATTAGCAAAACAAGCAGACGATTTATTAGATAAAGCATCTGATTATGGTGATTTAGCCAAAGAAAGAAGTACGGATCTTGTCGATATCGCTAAAGATAAAGCAGCAAAATTAAGCGAGCAAGCATCTGACTTTACCGGTTCTTTAACAGCGAAAGTCGATGACTTAAAAGAAACAGCAGCTGGTTCATCAGAAGAAACCGTTGAAGAGTTAAAGAAACAAGCAGGTGACCTATCAGAACGCTTCAAAAAATCAGCAAGCGATGTGAAAGAAACAGCGAAAGATGCCAAAGAAGATGCAGATGATACAGTCCAAGATATCATCATTGATGCAAAATCTTCTGCAGCGGATATGAAACAAACCGTCAAAGAAGGGGCACAAGAAGCAAAACCTGTAGTTGAAGAAGCCAAAAAAGACGGTCAAGCAGCCGCAGCTGATTTGAAAAAAGAAGCTGGAAAAGCAGCGGATGATGCCAAAAAAACAGCGAAAGCAGAAACAAAAGAAGCTAAAGCTGACTTGGAAGATGCAAAAGAAGAATTAAAAGATACATTAGAAAAAAACAATCCTGAAGCATAAGCAAGGATACAAAATTTGATTACTTTAAAAGATAAAAACGTTCGCCAGTTAAATCGGCGAACGTTTTTTGTGACTTCAGTAGCTATTCGTTTGATGCTTGGGTGATTTCCCAATCGCAAAGTTGATAGATCCAATCCCGCAGTTGACTGAATGGAAACCCAATTCCCTCAGCGAGAGCAACATTGATCGAATAAGCAGGTGTACCATTGTAAGGGCCTTGATCACCTGTTTCTGAAAAGAGAGGGGAAAGACCGGTTTTTTTCGTTACGTATTGCAGCACTTCTTCTAAAGAGATCGTGCCTTTTGACGCACCGTTGATGGGTCCTGTGAAAGAGCTGGTACCTAAAAACGCTAAAAATTGGCCAGCTTCTTCAGCATCGACAAAGCCCATTTGATGCGTTAGATTATCGACAGCCATTGGCTTTTGCTTTATCAGATGGTCAATGTAAAAGGTAAAACGTTTTGTGTAATCATCTGCACCAATCACATAAGGAAAGCGGACAAAAACGGAGGGGATCTGACTGTATTTTTGGGTCAGGATTTCTTCCACGGTTCGCTTGCCTTCAGCATAATTGACTTCCTCAGAGCAAACAATTTTGACCGCTTCTTTGGCAGGATCAAAATCCGCTTCTTTCAAATCGAAGTGCAGTTCATGATAGGCAGACATCGAACTAGTGACAATGTAGCGTTTGGGTGTGACATGACGCAACAGAATCTCAATATCATTTGAAGTATAAGCAATATTGTCGTAAATAACATCATAGGTTTCTTGTGTCAACGTCGTTTTGATACTTTCTTCATCCGTGCGATCAAAGACAAGTCGGTTGACTTGATCGCCAAAAGAATCAGTCGTCTTCCCTCTGGTAGCGATCGTGACATCACAGCCTTGATCCACTAAAGATTGGACCAAATATTTACCGAAAAAACGCGTGCCGCCTAAAACTAACACTTTTTTACTCATAAGAACACTCCTTTTCATGTAATTACAACATATTGCGCCGTTTCATTAAAAGAATCAAGATAAAATCAACAATTCTTTTTTTGTTTTGGTAAATGGTACACAGCCATCTGCAGTGACATAGATGCAATCTTCAATACGAACACCGACTTGATCTGGCAAATAAATCCCTGGTTCGATAGAGAAGCACATGCCTTCTTCAATCACTAAATCATTGCCAGTGATCAAAGAGGGGAACTCATGAACCGTGGTCCCGATGCCATGACCTAAACGATGGTTGAAGTAGTCGCCATAGCCATAACCCGTAATCACATCACGAGCGATCTTGTCTAATTCTCCAGCGGTGATCCCAGGTTTGACCGCTGCTTGAGCCGCTAGTTCTGCTTCAAGAACGATGTCATAAATTTTTCTTTGTAATGCAGTCGGTTCTTTATAGGCAACCGTTCTGGTTGCATCGCTGCAATACCCTTTCCAGATGACTCCTAAATCAAATAAGACGAGTTCATTAGCAGTCACTTTGCGATCCCCAGGTACGCCATGAGGACTTGCTGCATTGGCACCAGCTAATACGGTCGTATCGAAGGACATATGGGAAACCCCACGTTTTTTCAACTCGTACTCAATTTCTGCCACGATTTCCATTTCGCTAACGCCTTCTTTGATGGCAGCAAACCCAACCTCAAAAGCAACATCTGCCCAGTTGCCAGCTTCTAGTAAGGTGTCAATCTCAGACGCGGTTTTTGTTAATTGCATTTTTTGAATCACCGGGGTCACATCTAAAGAAAAATCGGTTTTTGGCAAGAACCGTTTCAATGCTTCATAGCGCTCGACGGAAAGGTCATTTTTTTCTAATGCCAAGGAAGAAACCTCGTAACGAGAGGTCAATTCTTGGCAGATTTTCGCCCAAGGGTCTTCACTATCGAGATAACCGATAATGTCAAAGGGCCAGCCGCTATTTTTTGCTTCTTCTACTTCCAGAGCTGGTGTGAAAAGAAAGGGATCTTTTCCAGGTGCGACGAACAAAGCAAGGACCCGTTCATGAGGTTCACTTTTAAAACCAGAAAAATAAGCGATCGTTGCTGGATTAGAAATATAGGTAACATCGGCGCCATTGGTTTTCAACCAGGCATTTAACTCATTGATTTTTTTATCATTCATTTGATAAAACCTTCTTTCAAGTATTCTTTTTCTATTTTATCATGCTTTCGAAGAGAATAGGGGAGGGGAAAGTAGGAAATTGCTAAGTTTTCATGAAAACAAAATTAAAACGGTTGCAAATCCAGAAAAAATTTGCTATCCTAACAAAGAAATGTAAATAAGATTTTCTGAAAATAGAATAAGGGAGATATATCATGGAAAAACAAACAATTACGATTTATGATGTTGCACGGGAAGCGAATGTATCGATGGCAACTGTTTCGCGGGTAGTCAACGGAAATCCAAATGTAAAACCAGCAACTCGTAAGAAAGTGCTGGAAGTGATCGACCGCTTGGATTATCGTCCAAACGCAGTTGCTCGAGGGTTGGCAAGTAAAAAGACCACAACTGTTGGTGTTATCATTCCTGATGTCAGCAATATGTTCTTCTCATCACTTGCTCGTGGGATCGATGATGTAGCGACCATGTATAAATACAATATCATCTTAGCCAACTCTGATGGCGATACGATGAAAGAAGTCAACGTATTGAACAACTTGTTAGCAAAACAAGTGGACGGCGTTATCTTCATGGGTCATCGCATCACGGATGAAATTCGCGGGGAATTCTCTCGCTCAAAAACACCAGTCGTTTTAGCTGGTTCGATCGATCCTGATGAACAAGTAGGAAGTGTCAATATCGATTACACAGCAGCTGCCAAAGATGCTGTTTCATTATTGGCGAAAAACAATCAAAAAATCGCTTTTGTCAGCGGTGCTTTGATCGATCCAATCAATGGCCAAAACCGCTTGAAAGGCTATAAAGAAGCCTTGAAAGAAAACAACCTTGACTATTCTGAAGGGTTGATCTTTGAATCACCATACAGCTTTAAAGAAGGCTTAGCATTAGTTGATCGCATCATCAACAGTGGTGCAACAGCAGCTTATGTTACAGACGATGAGTTAGCCATCGGCGTCTTAGATGGTTTGTTAGACAAAGGCGTTAAAGTTCCTGAGGATTTCGAGATCATCACCAGCAACAACTCATTATTGGCTGAAGCAGCTCGTCCACGCTTATCAAGTGTGACGCAACCATTGTATGATATGGGTGCCGTTGCGATGCGTCTATTAACTAAAATGATGAACAAAGAAGATGTAGAACAAAAAACGATCGTCTTGCCTTACGGTATTTCAGAAAAAAGCTCTACGAAATAAGCAGCGATTTAATAAAAAGACTAGTGGAGCAACGCTTTGTTGTTCCACTTTTTGCTTCAACGATCGTTCGTGTGGGTAGAAAATCTATGGATTTTCTACCCACACTTTTTTTGTATAAAAAAACTGATCAGCACAAGGCTGATCAGTCATCATCATCATTTGTATTAGGTTGGTTATTTTATTGCTCGTCCTCGTCGTCATCATTTGCAGTAGGTGTAACATTGTTGGATGCGTTATTCGATGATGTATTCGACGAACGATTTGTTGAACGGCTAGAAGATGCTTTTTTCCAATAGTCAGCATAGTTTGCATCTGAACCACCGAGTCCAAATTTGAAATCGACCGTATCTGGTCCGCCAGTTGCCCAATAAGAAGTAACGGTACTACTTGGATTCGTATAGGTTCGATTATCGACTCGCACTGTTCCTCCTGGTTGGGTACCAGTAAACTTGGAAACTTGAGCTTTTTTGACATCACTAGAAAGTTCAAACTTCTGATTTACACCAAAGACTTCTTGGTTTGTTTGATAGATACGATTGATCAAGTAAGCCATGTAATTGGCTGTCCGAGTTCCTGCTGCACTATCGGTAGCTTTATTGTCATCCCGCCCTGACCAGCTGCTGATTGTGATCGATGGGGTGGAAACGACTAGCCAAGAGTCAGACCAATTATTGGTAGACCCAGTTTTACCGACCCAATCGGCATTCCCGAGGTTCCAATCTAATCCGCTGATAACCGATTTAAAGGAACTGGTTTTTTGCTCATCGATAACACTACGCATCATGTCGGTCATGATGGAAGCTGTCGCTTCAGAAAAGACTTGGACCGGTTTGGCTTCATGCTGATAAAGCACTTCGCCTTCATTATCCTTGATTGATTCGATGATGTAGCCTTGCTGATAGACACCGTTATTGGCAAATGTTTGGAAGCCATTTGTTTGATTCAACACTGTGACATCGGTAACCCCTAATGGCGCTGATTCATATGCCCAGCTGTTATCTTCAGGATAGCCCATTTTGCTCAAATAATTTGAATAGGCATAAAAATGATCGCCTTCTTTTTCCCACAGATCTTGGAAAATATTTGTCGCTGCGATATTACTGGATACTTCCAATGATTCGCGAATCGACATAAAAGTATTGGTTCCACGGTTTGTGGCATTGACGATCGGCTCACCGGCGTTTTCTCCTGTCCGCCATTTTGCGGCATAATCAGAAACCATTGATTCAGAGCCCATCAAGCCACTTTCGATCGCCGGTCCGTAAACCAGCATTGGTTTGATACTTGAACCTGCTTGGCGTTTAGCATCAAAGGCATGGTTGAATTGATTGTCAGCATAGTTACGACCACCAATAAAGCCTAATACTTTCCCGGTGGCATTGTCCATCATGACGTTGCCGACTTCGATGGTGGAGTCGCCCCAGTTGTCTAACATATAGCCGTATTTATCGACGGCATCTTGCATTGCATTATAAATATCTTTATCGATCGTTGATGTGACGGTATAGCCACCATTAACCAGTTTTTGCTGCGCCAATTCGAAGTATTTTTGGTAGGTTTCGTCTTTGGCATATTCTTCGTCACTGACATCATCTTCATCTGCCAGCTGTTTGGCAATAATGTCTTTTGCTTCATTTAACACAGTGTAATAAAGGAAGCTTTGATCCGTTTGTTCAATGGCTTCTTGTTTTTTGAAGTCTTGCTTCAAGTCATAATTAAGCGCCTCTTCGTATTCTTCTTTCGTAATATCGTGGTTACGATACATACTGAAGAGCACGAAGTCTTTCCGCTCTAAGCCAGCGGTCAAGTTTTCCTTGATCTCGCCCGTATTTGTATAAGGGCTGTAGACGATCGGGCTTTGTGGCAGACCCGCAATAAAGGCTGCTTGCGGTAAAGACAGGTCAGCTGCGTTAACGCCAAAAATTCCTTGCGCCGCTTCTTGCACACCTGCGATATTTTGCCCTTTATTGTTCCGGCCAAAAGGGGAGATGTTTAGATACATGGTGACGATCTCATCTTTATCGAAAAATTTCTCCACTTCCATGGCTAATAAAATCTCATTGGCTTTGCGTTTGAAGGTCGTTTCACTGGAAAGGATTTGTTGTTTCACCAGCTGCTGGGTCAAAGTGGAACCCCCGCTGCCGCCAAAGCCTGTCGCTTCGGATAATAACGCCCGCACGACTGCTTTTGGTACGACGCCATTATGAATATTAAAATATTCGTCCTCTGTTGCGATGATCGCTTTTTTCAAGTAGTCTGAAATTTGATCGGAATTAACCGACGTTCGCATCAGATCTGAGCGAATCGTTGCGATTTTACTGCCATCAGCGTATGCGAGTTGAGAAGTCTCTGTGATGTCGGTCAGTTCTTTCTGCAACTCATCTTTAGAAGGAGCTGCGGTATCTTCCACAAGAAAAGCAAAGTAGCCGGCACCGATCCCTAAAGCTAAAGAACCGCCTAGCACCAGTAAAGAAATAGCCACTAAGAACAAGGCATGTAAAACCCTAAGACTGATATTGAAATAGAACCAGCCTCTATTTTTGTTTTCTGTATTCTTTTGATTTTTCGTTTTCTGGGACAAAAAGAGTCACCTCAATAAATTAGAATAGATTCCGTGTAATTATAGCAAAAAACAAGGCGCTTGGGTAGCACCCTATCTGTTATCGAAAGAAGTGTGCGAGAAAATGCCAGTTGGTATTTGTATTGAACCAGCGATAATAAGGGAAAACGAACAGATTTGCCTAAAAGTTTCTTTTTTGGTAAAGGACTTTGAGAGAAAGACTTTTCATTGCCCTCTTTTTCAGTTAAGATGAACAATGAAGCAATTATTAGGAGGAGAAAGAATGAGTACAGACTTTTTTGAAGAACTAAAGCAACGCGGATTAGTTCATCAGACCACAGACGAAGCAGCCTTGACCAAACAATTAAATGAAGAGTCTGTGAAACTATATATCGGCTTTGATCCTACCGCAGATAGCCTGCATATTGGTCATTTATTGCCTATTTTGATGTTGCGCCGTTTCCAACAAAACGGACATGTGCCGATCGCATTAGTTGGTGGCGGTACAGGAATGATCGGTGACCCATCCTTTAAAGATCAAGAACGTCAATTAAACACATTAGATACCGTTTTGGAATGGTCACAAAGTATCAAAAGCCAATTATCTCGCTTTATTGATTTTGATGACCAAGAAAATCCTGCCATCATTGCCAATAACTATGAATGGTTAGGGGAATTGAAACTGATTGATTTCTTACGGGACACGGGGAAAAACTTTACCATCAACTACATGATGAGCAAAGAAAGTGTCAAACGTCGGATCGAAACAGGAATTTCCTACACGGAATTTGCATACCAGCTTTTACAAGCCTATGACTTTTTGAACCTTTACGACAACCACGGTTGCTTGTTGCAATTAGGTGGTAGCGATCAATGGGGGAATATCACTTCTGGAATCGAATTATTGCGTCGTGAGCGTGAAGTCCAAGGGTTCGGTTTGACTATGCCATTGATCACAAAAGCAGATGGAACGAAATTTGGGAAAACAGAAGGCAATGCGGTTTGGCTAGATGCCAAGAAAACAACGCCTTACGAGTTCTACCAATTCTGGATCAATACGGATGATCGTGATGCAGTCAAATTCTTGAAATATTTCACCTTCTTATCATTAGAAGAAATCGCTGCGATCGAAGCTGAATTTAACGCTGCACCAGAATCTCGAGCAGCACAAAAAGCTTTGGCAAAAGAAGTCACTACTTTGGTTCATGGGGCAGAGGCTTATGAACAAGCCGTACGCATCTCAGCAAGTTTATTCAGCGGCAATATCAAAGAATTGAACGCTGAAGAGATCGAACAAGGCTTTAAAGGGGTTCCTAGTCATCAGGTAACAGCGGATGATTCTTTGAACATCGTTGAAGTGTTGACGACTGCTAAAATCGAACCATCAAAACGTCAAGCAAGAGAAGACGTACAAAATGGGGCCATCTACATCAATGGGGAACGCGTCCAAGACCTAACGTACGAGATCCAAGCAAGTGATCGGATCGGTGGAAAATACGTCGTGATTCGTCGTGGCAAGAAAAAATATTTCTTATTAACATTTTAATCGCAAAAAGCGAACCGACCTGTTGGTTCGCTTTTTTTCAAATTTTTGTAGAGGAAGGGTCTTTGTTGGAATGGGAAATATAGTGTTGAATGCCGCCGGTTTATTTGCCATGATCTTCTTAGGGTATTTTCTTAAACGGCTAAATGTCCTTTCAAAAGCGGATGGCTCGATCTTATCCAAAATTATTTTGAATGTGACGTTACCGGCAGCAATCATTTTGAATTTAGCTTCAATGCAAGTAC
This sequence comes from Enterococcus sp. AZ149, assembly GCF_051714285.1. Taxonomy (NCBI): domain Bacteria; kingdom Bacillati; phylum Bacillota; class Bacilli; order Lactobacillales; family Enterococcaceae; genus Enterococcus; species Enterococcus sp. AZ149. Next base: position 2,021,872 of record NZ_JBIORO010000001.1, on the reverse strand, counting down.
AAGTCAGTGCGCTTAGTTTGATTGTGATCGCTTTGATCATTACGATCGTCCAGATCCTCTTCGCATTTTTCTTGACCAAAAAAGAATCGAACACGCTGCAACAGTTTGCTATGTACTGCGGGTCAGGATTTAATATCGGCAATTTTGCAATTCCTTTTGCCCAAAGTTTTTATCCTTTAGGGATTCCACTGATTTCGCTGTTTGATATGGGGAACAGTATCATGTTGGCAGGGGGAACGACGATTTTCATCGAGTTCTTGATTGGAAAGCGGACGACGTTTGAACCAGGAAAAATCTTTTTGAATCTCCTGCGCTCGCCAACATTTACCATTTATCTAGTGATGCTGATTATCCGCAGTGCGGATTGGAGGATTCCCGAGTCAGCCTTGGCGCTCGTTCAGCCAATCGGGATCGCAAATACGTTTCTGTCCATGTTTATGATTGGCTTATTTTTGGATTTCCGCTTACCGAAGCACACTACGCCAACGGTAATCAAAATTTTAAGCTTACGCTACGGACTGGCTTTCGTGCTGTTCGCGGCTTTCTATGTTTTACCGATCCCAGTTTTATTAAAACCAGTACTTTGTTTGTTAGTGTTTGCTCCGATCCCTTTATTTGGGGTCATTAATTCCGTGATTGCTGGGATGGAGGAAGAGGCGGTGGGATTTGTTTCTTCCATTAGCTTTTTGATAAGTATGCCGCTAATGACGGGTGTCCTGATGTTATTTGGACTCGCTTGATAAAAAAATACGGCAATGAGCAAAATAATCGCTTTACAAGGTGCTTTTATCGATAATAGAGAAGACTAGATTTAGGAGGAAAAGAAAAATGTTGATTGGTTCACACGTTTCAATGAGCGGCAAAAAAATGCTTTTAGGAGCAGCAGAAGAGGCGGCTAGCTATCAAGCTACTACGTTTATGATCTATACCGGAGCTCCGCAAAACACGCGGCGCAAACCGATCGAAGAGATGCAGATCGCAGCTGGACAAGATTTTATGACGGAAAAGGGAATTTCGAATATCGTTGTCCATGCCCCTTACATCATTAATTTAGGTAATACCATCAAACCAGAAAACTTTGGCTTTGCCGTTTCGTTCTTACAAGAAGAAATCCAACGAGCCCAAGCTTTAGGTGCAACTCAAATCACGTTGCACCCCGGTGCCCATGTCGGTGCAGGACCCGAAGCTGGGATCAAGCAGATCATTAAAGGCTTGAACGAGGTCCTTGAAAAAAATCAAACCGCCCAGATCGCATTAGAAACAATGGCAGGTAAAGGCACCGAGATTGGTCGCAGCTTTGAAGAATTGGCAGCAATTATCGATGGCGTTACCTTAAATGAAAAATTATCCGTTACACTAGATACTTGTCACACGAATGATGCTGGCTACAATGTCAAAGAAGACTTTGACGGCGTGTTAAACGAGTTTGACAAAATCATCGGGTTGGATCGCTTGAAGGTCATCCATGTCAATGATTCAAAAAATCCACAGGGCAGCCACAAAGACCGACATGCGAATATTGGTTTTGGCACGATCGGCTTTGAAGCCTTGAATAAGATCGTTCATCATGAGCAATTATCAGCGTTACCGAAAATTTTGGAAACACCCTATGTTGGCGAAGACAAAAAGAATAAAAAAGCCCCTTATGGCTATGAAATCGCGATGCTGCGGGAAAAGACCTTTGATCCTGAGCTATTGACGAAAATCATGGCGGGTGCTTAAACGGTTCATTTAACCATGAGCCAGCTTATTATTGGAGGAAGAAAAATGGACTTTCAGTTGCTGATCGATGCCGCGAAACAAAAACTGGGATTCAGACAGCTCTCTCAATTTGCAGAAGCAGGGAGTGTTGCGGCAGCTCTGACTACTGCAGATGGACAGATTTATACAGGGATCTGTATCGATACCAGCTGTTCCATGGGTTTTTGCGCCGAACAGGCTGCGGCTGCGCAAATGATCACCGATGGGCAGCAGCGGGTGTTACAGATGGTTGCAATCAATTCGGCAGGTGAGCCGATCCCACCTTGTGGTCGTTGCCGTGAATTCATCAGCCAGCTGGATCCTGCCAACCACAACACGCAGGTCATGATCGCAGCAGGAAAAATCATGACGATAGAAGAGCTGTTGCCTTTTGATTGGAAAGCATCAAAATAAAAAGAGATTTAGCCCCTTAGACCGCTCTGTTCTAAGGGGCATCTTTGTTTTATCGATCCAATGGACGATCAACATGTTTAGATAAAAAAACTCCTCAACCAGCAATAGTGCTTTGTTGAGGAGTTGATCGATAGCAATGATTAGAATTTTTTCGCAGCTGCTGCTACGCGTTCTAAACCTTCAGCAATGATTTCTGCTGTTTTAGAAGGATCTGCATTGTGACCTTCGATGATTACTTCTTCTGTGATGTTCATGCCGAACATACCACCGAAAACTTTTTCCATAAAGGTTACAGCGTTTTCCATTGCGCTCATTTCGCCTGAGTAAACACCACCACGGGCATTCAATAGAACGATTTCTTTGTCTTTCAACAATTGGTTCATTGAACCATCTTCGTTATAAGAGAAAGTAAAGCCAGCTTGGAAGATATAGTCGATGAATGTGTGCAAAGCTGCTGGGATCGTTAGGTTCCACATTGGGAAAGCGAAAACGATGGTATCTGCTGCTGCGAATTTGTTCATCACGTCTTGACGGACAGTCATCAATTCTTGTTCTTCTTGGTTTAATTCTTGTTCTTGTGAAAGTTTGCCAAATGCTTCAAATAACGTTTGACCGATATAAGGCATTGGTTGTGCGTACACATCAAAGGTTACAACGTCCACATTGTTCGTATCAAGATTTTCAACGAACGTATCAAACATTTTTGCAGATACTCCATCAGGACGGTTATTGGCTTTAACAACTAAAATATTTTTCATTTTTTTCCACCTTTACTTTAAGTAAGTTTTAATCACAAAACGTAGTATACTATAAAATAATTTTGCTTACAATAAATAAGTGTACTTTTTTTAAAAAAGCTGGAATTTTGCAGTATTTTTCACGTAGTTTTGGTAAACTTTAGAGAAAACAGGAGGGGTTCTATGAAAATATTCGTGGTCGAAGATGACAAATCGTTAGTCAAAATGATGGAAAATCAATTATCCCGCTATGCGTATCAAACCTTTGTTCCAGAAAATTTCGCTGCGGTTTTAGCTGAATTTTTGCTGATCCAACCTGATTTGGTTTTGTTAGATGTCAATCTGCCTTATTATGATGGGTTTTATTGGTGCCAAAAAATCAGGGAACATTCATTGGTTCCAATTCTCTTCATCTCCGCACGTGACGGCAATATGGACCAAGTGATGGCATTAGAATACGGTGCTGATGATTATCTGGTCAAACCTTTTTCTTATGACTTGCTGCTGGCTAAAGTGAAGAGCCATATTCGCAGAGTCTATGGGGATTATGCACAGTCTGATCGGGCGAGAAGCTTGAAAGCTGGCGAATTGACCTATTATCCGGAAGCGTTGAAGATGGTCTATCGTGAAGCCAGTGAATGGCTGACTGTTCGAGAAGGAGAATTATTGACCCTTTTAATGTCAGCGCACCCAGAAATGGTCAAACGGGAACGGATTTTAAATCTATTATGGGATGATGAGCGTTTTGTTGATGACAATACGCTTTCTGTCAATGTTGGCCGTTTGCGAAAAAAATTGGCGGCAATGGGCATCAATGATCCGATCCAAACGATTCGCGGAAAGGGTTACGCCTTATCGGTAGTAGGTACAGAAGAATGAGAGCATATGTAAGTGTTCATTTACCTAAACTACTCGTTACCTTCCTAGCCATTTCATTGTTCGTTTTAGTGATTTGGTTGGATGGCTATCGAAATTACCTCGTGATTGGTTATGGTCTGCTTCTATTCGGGCTGTTCATTGTTCTTGTTTATTTGGCAGATTACCTTTCCAATACTACGTTTTATCATTATATCAAGCATGGAAGAGCGACACACCGAAGCAATGGCTACCTTTCCAGGCAATGGCGCAAGCAGTTCGATGGACAAGAGCAGCATGAGCAAGAGCGGCTGACAGAATTAGATCAGCACCATCAAAATCATATTCGTTTCATGAATATCTGGGTTCATCAAATGAAAACACCTGTCTCAGTTTTGGCGCTAATGGCTGAAAGTGAAGAAGTCGATAGCTATGATCTTTTGGCTGAAACAGATCGCTTAAAAAGTGGCTTGGCGACTGCGCTGAATTTTGTGCGCTTGGAAGATTTCACGGAGGACTTCGTTATCGAGTCAGCCTCACTGTTGGAATTGTTAAAACACAGTATCGGTGACCAGAAGCGGAATTTCATTCGCAGTGAAGTCTATCCGAAGCTGATGAGTGAAGCAGATATCACGGTGACAACAGATAAAAAATGGCTAGGTATTTTGCTCTTTCAGCTCATCAGCAACGCCGTCAAGTACTCAAAGCCAGACAGTAAGGTCTATTTTGAGATCGATCCTTTTTCTAGAAAATTGACGATCTCAGATGAAGGGTGCGGAATTGCAGAAGCGGATCTGCCAAGGGTTTTTCGCCCCTTTTATACAGGTCAGAATGGTCGGCAAACAGGCGAGGCAACTGGAATCGGACTTTACTTAGTCGAAACGATCAGCAAGCAATTGGATATCGATATCGCTTTGGTCTCTAAGGAGAATCTAGGCACGACGGTTACATTAACGTTTCGGACGTAAAGACTTTCTTACAATTTTGTAAGCTTTCTATCATGAAATCGATAACTGATTGCGGTGCCGCCTGCTAAACTGGTAGCAAAGGAGTGAAGATGATGGCTTTACTAGAATTGAAAAATGTATCGAAAACCTATACAGGGGAAGTGTCTGTTGAGGTTTTACAGCAAATCGATCTCAAAGTGCCAGAAGGAGAATTTATCAGCATTATGGGTCCATCTGGCAGTGGCAAGACCACCATGCTGAATTTGGTGGCAACATTGGATAAACCGACTTCAGGTTCGGTGATCATCAAGGGCGAGCAGCCCCTAGAATTATCTAAGCAAAAACTCGCGGAGTTTCGTCGTCGGCAACTAGGTTTTGTTTTTCAAAACTACAATTTACTTTCGCCATTGAGCGTGCTTGAGAATGTGATTTTACCACTGACATTGGATCGGGTGCCGGTTCTTGAGATGAAAGAACGTTCGGAACAGCTATTACGTGAGCTTGGGATCTATGAGAAAAAAGACAAACGCATCTATCAGCTTTCCGGTGGAGAGCAGCAGAGAGTTGCGATTGCTAGAGCTTTGATCCATCAACCGGAATTGCTTTTAGCAGATGAACCGACGGGCAATCTTGATTCAAAGGCAGCACGAGATGTCATGGAAATACTAAGTCAGATGAACAAGCAACTTAAGGTCACCACCATGATGGTCACCCATGATCCTTATTCTGCCAGCTTTTCTGATCGGGTCGTTTTCATCAAAGATGGAAAGCTGTATAACGAAGTCTATCGCGGGGCTGATCAACAGCAATTTTATCAAAAAATTCTTGAAGTCCTAGCACATTTAGGAGGTCGCCGTCATGAATTTCAGACAGTTGATCATTCGTAATCTGCGGGGGAATTTTCGAACCTATGCGGCCTACTTCGTCAGTAGCGCCTTTGCGGCGATGGTGTTTTATATCTTTAGTCTTTTGCTCTTTCATCCGCAATTGGAAGAAAATTTGTCCAATAGCGGTACACTTTCAGAATTGGCGAAGGTCGGTCTATCCGTCGCACTTGTGGTGATCGCTTTACTGTCGCTGTTGTTTTTATGGTATACATTTGTGGTCTTTTTAAAACGACGCAAACGTGATCTGGCAATCTACTTGATTTTGGGGATCGAAGAAAAAGATCTGCGAAAGATTTTGTTTGTCGAAAATGCCCTTTTAGGAACCTGTGCCACAGTGACCGGTATTGGGTTAGGGATTTTATTGACGAAATTATTGCTGCTGATTGCGCAAAATGTCATGTATCTAACAGAAGGACTGAAATTTATGGTTCCTATGGAAGGTTTAGGATTGACCTTTGGGATCTATGTCTTTATTTTTCTCTTGATCTCCTTTTTCAGTACCCGCGCCTTGCAAGGAGAACAGATCATCTCATTGATCAAGGAAAATGAAAAGCCACGTCCTGAACCAAAAAGCCATTGGGCATTGGCTTTTTCAGGAATTGTGCTGTTACTAATTGGCTATGGATCGGTCTTTTATTTTAGCTACCAAACGTACTCGATGCTGCCGCTTATGCTAGGAGTCTTGTTGACTGTTGCGGGCACGATTTTGTCATTCCATCAGTTCAGCGTATTTCTATTGAAACGATTAAAGAAACGCCCGACCTTCTTACGAGGGACTCGGATGCTGACTATCAGCGAATGGATTTTTCGCATGCGAGACAATGCGGCGATGTATAGTCTGATTGCTATTAGTACCTCCGTGGCATTCGTTGGGATTTCCGTGATGCTGGCGATTGGCAGTTCTTCTTTTTCTTCGATCCAAGGAATTAGTGTAGCCTATGTATTTCCGTGGTCTGGGCCAGAAGACCTCGATCATACCGAGGGAAAAGTAAACGAAATTAAAACTGCTATAGAAGAAAAAGGGTATGCGCCTGTAACGGATAGTGTTTCCTTACTATGGGCATATGCGAATCTTGATGAATCTGCAGTTACGAATGATTCATTCTATACGACGAATGGCTTTTCAATTATGCGAGAAAGCGACTATCAGAAAATGATGAAACAAATTGGTGAGGAAGCTGATTCTGTTGCAGATAATCAAATAATGACACTTAGTGCTAATTATTCACGTCGAAAACAGCTTCTAGAAGTCCCTGAGAACGAACGTACAAGTATCTATCCAATCGAATTGGGATCAGAGACCGGTATAAAAAAAGATGTTACGATTGTCCACAGTCCCTCAATGCTTTCTCTGGATTACTTTGGACTGTCAGTTGTGACAGATAAAACCTTTGAGGAGTGGCAAGCCCTCTTGCAAAAATCCACCGACGATATGGAATCTGGTTTTATTTGGTTAGACTATCCAGAATGGGCTGAAACACCTGAATTGGTATCTGATTTCAATGGGGATTTAGATAAAGAAAATGCCTTGATCGATCAGCAATACGAAGAGCTCAGTCAGGAGTTTGAAGCCAAAGGTGACTATACGGATGAAGAGTGGTCAGAAGCGGCAAAAGACATTCCGATGCGTACGTCTTATACCTCGAAATACCAAGTTTTCCAAGAAAATCGTCAGGGAAATGGCATCATTTTAATGATCACGGTATTACTGGGTTCGGTTTTCTTTATTTTCTCCGCTTCGATTATCTATTTCCGTTTATTTGCAGATTTAGATAAAGATGGGGCGTACCATCGTTCCTTGCATATTTTAGGTGTGTCGCCGAAGGAGCGGCACAAAGTTCTGCGACGCCAGCTGCAAGTAATGTACTTCTTGCCAACAGTCGTTGCAATGATCCATTTCGCGGTAGCGATGACCGCTTTGCGTATCTTAGTAGAATTGCCTGTTTGGCAATACTACGGTGTGATCGCTAGTCTCTTTTTGATTTTTCAAATCGTTTTTTACTTGATTTGTCAATATCGATACTTCCAGCAAATTGATAGGATCGCCGATCCTACAGAGTAATTTATTCTTCAAGCCAAATCTCTTTCAGTTTGTACTGATTGGGATTTGGCTTTTTATTAGCTAGTTTGTCTAAATTTCTATCCATGAAGCCTTTTAATTGTGCAAATCATTGAAAAGCAGATAAAATTAAGTAACGCTCATTTTGTCAAACAAACGAAGAGACACTGTTAGAACACGACAACTGTCAGATGCAAAATTCATTTCGAGTACAGTGAAGGCTGCGGTCGATGGATTTAGGGAAGCACTTATTTGAGGGAGGAGACCAATGATCACACGACTTGGAAAAGCATTTGCAGTCTTACTGTTGCTGATTCCTTTATTTGCTGGTATCCGGATTGTTTATGGGGAAACCGATGTGGGTGCCAACCTGATCACAAATGTATCGATCGTTAATTGCCGCAACGAGGTCATCACAAGTATTGAAAAGGATGATTCCTTCAAAATAGATATGACCTGGAGTTTGGAGGATTTAGGAGATTTAAAAGCCGGTGACAAAGCGACTGTCACCTTGCCAGTTGAGATTGAAGGCGTCAATAATACGTATGCTTTATACGATGAAAATAACAACTTAGTGGTCAATGTTACCCAAGTTGGCAATCAGCTGACCTTTGTTTTCACGGAATTTGTCGAACAAAATACCAATGTACACGGGGACTTTTATTTTTGAACAAAGTTCAGCGATGAAGTGACAGAGAACCAAATCAACAACATCAACTTCGAAACAGTAAATGGAACGCAATCGGTGCCTATTTTTATTCAAGCAGTGGATGATACAGGGGAGGGAGCCTTACTCACCAAACAAGGACTGTATTTAGGTACGCAAGAACCCAAACGGATTATTGATTGGCGTGTGTACATCAACTCGTTTGATACAAATCAAGTGACGATCAAAGATGGAACGTTTATTGATATTTTAGGTCCCCATCAGACACTCATCAGTACGACTGCCCGAGTGGTTTACGGCCCCAGCGTTTCCAACCCAACGTATGTTGAGCAAGTACCGATCGTTTTAAATAGTGATGGCTCCTTTGAAATTCCTTTGCGGGATACGGAGGAACGGATCTACATTACCTACAAAACAGAAACGGATGGTTCATTGGAACAATATACCAATCGGGGCATCCTTGATGCCGTGGTCAATGATGTGCCAAGAACAAGCAGTATTACTGGCTATACGCCACGCTATGGTGGCGGTGGTGGCGGAACCGGTGAACCAGGGGAGTCCAGCAGCACGGAACCAAGTAGTGAAAGCAGCACCAGTAGTACTACCGAACCAAGTAGTGGAAGCAGTACCAGCAGTAGCACAGAACCAAGTAGTGAAAGCAGCACCAGTAATAGCACGGAACCAAGTAGTGAAAGCAGCACCAGCAGTAGCACAGAACCAAGTAGTGAAAGCAGCACTAGTAGTACTACCGAACCAAGTAGTGAAAGTAGTACAAGTAGTAGCACGGAACCAAGTAGTGAAAGCAGCACCAGCAGTAGCACAGAACCAAGTAGTGAAAGCAGCACTAGTAGTACTACCGAACCAAGTAGTGAAAGTAGTACAAGTAGTACCACCGAACCAAGTAGTGAAAGCAGTACAAGTAGTAACACGGAACCAAGTAGTGAAAGCAGTACAAGTAGTAACACGGAACCAAGTAGTGAAAGCCGCACTAGTAGTAGTACGGAACCAAGTAGCGACAGTAGCACCAGTGAATCCACCGAAGCAACTAACAGGAGTAGTTCTAGTAATACTGGGGCGGTGTCACCTGAAAATTCATCCTCTGGGATCAATAAGTTATCCAAAACAAATAATTTGCATAATCAATCAGAAAAACAGCACTTTCCTCAAACGAATGAAGTGTCTAATCATTTATGGATTGCAATAGGAATGGTTTTAGCAGGATGCGCATTGAAGTTAGGTTGGAGTAAATTTATCAGGTAGATAGAAACTGAAATTTTGGAGGCAGTTTTATTACTTGGAAGAAAAATTAATAAAGACTTATTTAAAGGAAAGATGCCATTTTATGGCCACTTTCCTTTTTTTTTCGGCGCATGTTTTCTCTGAGATTTTATTATAATTTCTTTATCAAGTTATCTTGAAATATTCATTTAGGAAGTGAGGAAATGAGAAAACTGGTTGGTGTATTAATCACAATACTGCTAATAGGGTTATTGATTCTTGTGTTTGGTTTCGATCATACTTCAGCAAAAGAACGTTCCAGAGGAAATCTGTCGTTTTCTGTACAAACGAACCGAGTGATTTATGACGAAGCCTTGAAAATGATCACGGTTCCGGTACGTCCGAACAAAACACTGACTTCACAAAAGGTTCGTGTCTTACTAACTTATGGTTGGGATGGGAACGGACACAGTGAAAAAGTGATCGGCGAAACAGTTTTAACGAAAGTCGATTGGTTTTCAGGTGTTGAAAACTACTTAAGGATCCATGCGGAGATGGCTATTGATGAGATAAAAAGTATGGATAAAGTTGATTTAGTTGTTATATATGATGGTGAAACAACAATAACTGAAAACCTGAAGCCCGGTCATTGGCAAGTAACCGCGCCGCCAAGCAGTAATGAGAGTACGACAGCTGAGACAAGTAAAAGCTCAAACGAAACGGTAGCAACAAGCGCTTCCTCTAGTAGTATCGAGCCGAAATTTAGCGAGTCTCAATCGACGAGTCCAACGACTTCTGAGGCTGAAATTACCAGTGAAGACATCCAAAGCACACAAAGCACTATCGATATCAGTGATTCGGAAACCGTCAGCACCCAACCAGTCACTAAAAGCGAGCCAAGTCAGACAGAGAGCTGTCAAGAAAACGCAGCGACAGCCATAACGTCTACCGAGAAGGAATCTGCTTCGTCAAAGCATTCAGATTCACAAAAGAAAACCAAAGGATTGCCAGCCAATCAATCCCAGAAAAGTCAGGCGAGCGTTTCATCTAGTGTCCGTACAGAAGAGCACCAAGCGACAACATCTTCTCAAGACAAAAAGGAACAACTTCAACCCACGGAGATAAGCAGTGGCAAGGAGGTCAATGCAGCCGTACTACCGAAAACCGGCAGCAAAACTACCAATCTTCGCTATCTACTCTTTGGTCTAGTAGTGGTTCTGACTGTGTTTCTTTACTGGCTGAAGCGAAAGTTATTTTATGATGAGAAGCTGTAACGAACATACCCAAAAATCATGAGAAAATTGATAACCCACGATTGGAAATTTCTTCCCCAGAATGCACAATCACGTGTTGTTTTGCCGTAATTCATAATTAGTCTGACGATCGTTTTGAGGCGTCAGACTTTTTTTATGAAAATATACAGATAACAAAAGGAAAATTTGTTAAAAGTAATTTGACAGAAAAGAGGGCACAGTGGTACGATCACCAAACATTCACAGCTTACAATTTTGTAAGGTGATAGATTCAAAGCAAAAAACAGCTTTGGCTGACCATACAAGCGAGGGAATTTTCATGTTACACGCACTTTTGGATACCACAGAAAAACAAATTTTTCAGTTTCTAAGTTATTGTTACGAAACGAACAAACCAAAATATACAATTAAAGAGCTTTCTGATGTTTTCAATAGGAGAACGAATAAAATGCAGTCGATCGTGCAACAAGTCGAATGGTTTTGTGCCCGCTATCCTCAGTTTACGTTGATTTATGATGAACAAGAAAAAGAAGTGGTGATTGCTTTTTCTCCACGATTTTTATTGAGTCAAGCATATAATGTATTGTTACAGGGAACCGTTGGGTTTATCTTACTCGATGCACTCTTTCATGGGGACTATCACTCCCTTGAACAACTCAGCCTCAAAACCTTCAGCAGTCTCCGAACGGTCCAACGAAAATTGAAAGAACTAAATCACATTTTGGCGAACTATCATTTGTCCTATAGTCTGAAGAAAGGAGATCCCTTGACAGGTGAGGAATACGCAATCCGCTATTTTTATCATTTAACCTATTGGCAGATTTTCGATGAGAAGCACTCACAGGTCGTGGCATCGATCAAGGATAAAGAAAGCGTTATGGCTTTGTTTGAAACTCATGCTTCTTATATGAGAAAAATCGATATCGATAAGTTTCTTAATCTATTCGCTATCTCCCTGCAAAGAATTCATCAAAAGCATCCAATCACTTTTTTACCAGAGGAAGTAAGTACCTTTGAACATCCACTGATTGAAAGGAATCAGTTTTTTGAGGTCTTTTTAAAGCCATTATTCAACGGCAATCACCTTTCTCTAACTGAAATCTCGGAGCCTGAATGCAGCTTCTTGTATTTTATGTTTGGCGTAATGAACACCTATCTTGAAGAGGATCTTTGCGAGGCGGAACTCTCGTGGTTGACCCAACCCAAGTATCAGCCAGAAGTATTACTTGTTGAACAACTAGCCCAGTGTTTTCGTCTGAGGTTTACCGATGCTGAAAAAAACTATTTACTAGTTAATTTCGTAATGATCCATTCTGCTTCCAACCTTTTTGGTACCCGACAAAAAAGTGATAGTTTTGGTAAACCGACCGACAAGCAAGAGCTACAAGCGGCTTTCCCAGTGCTTTATCCGACCGTGAAACGATTTTTTGAGGAAGCGACTGTTTCTTTACCTGATTTGCGTGCATTGCTGCAAAAGAATGACCGATTGATTTTCCAATACTGTATGTTATTGAGAGTTATTTTTATCAAATATGAACAGCCAGTCACTTTCTCGATCCATTCGAAATACGGAAAAACGCAAGAACTTTGGATGAAGAACCGACTATTGAATGCAACGCATCGAGCGATGGCGCATCTTTCACTTACTCAAAAACCAGATTTGGTCATCAGTGATTATCCGATTCATCAAGAATTTTCTGAGGAAGAACAGCCCTATATCTTTTATTGGAACGGTCAACCAAGCGCAAAGGAGTGGAAACAACTTAAACAAACGATCAAACAGATCAGAAGTGCCAAGAACAAGGCAGCTTTTGAAAAGCTCGTTTTTGCCCAATCGATTTGATCGTACCATGTAAATAATCAGCCGCGTGGGTTGGCTGAGCAGACAGAACTTATAATTTCGTAAGTTTCGGCAGTAAGGCGAAAGTGAAAAGCGACTTTGATAAACACAGGTGTCAAGAAGCAAAAACAGGAACATCGTCGTTCCTTTTTCGCTTCTTGACTTTTTTTTACAGAGATGGCATGGTATACATATTATCATAACGTTTTTTATTTAAAATCGTTGCAGAAAAGGTGTTAGGAAGAAGGGGTAACTTTGACAGAAGTATTAGCACTGCAAAATGTTTCCAAATTGATTGGAACCAAACGAATCATTGAGGATGTTTCCTTTGTGGTGGACCAAGGACAAGTCGTTGGTTTATTAGGGCCTAATGGGGCTGGGAAGACGACGATCATTCGGATGATTGTTGGGTTGATGAAGCACAACACAGGATCGATTGCCATTATGGGGAATTTACTGGATTCTTCTTTTAAAACCGCGATTGCCTCAGTCGGTGCGATCGTTGAAAATCCTGAGTTTTATAATTATATGACAGGCTATGAAAATTTGATGCAGTATCAGCGCATGGCGAAGAAAAAAAGTACGACAGCAGAATTAGAAGCTCTTATTCGTCAGGTACATTTAGAAGGACACATCCATCAAAAAGTCAAAACCTATTCATTAGGGATGCGTCAGCGTTTAGGTGTTGCCCAGGCATTGGTCCATCAACCAGACTTATTAGTTTTAGATGAACCGATGAATGGCCTGGATCCTAAAGGCATGCGGGAGTTTCGAGAAATGATTCTTTCTTTGAGAGAAAAAGGCGTTTCTGTCTTAGTTTCCAGTCATCAATTAAGCGATATCGAACAAATTGCCGATCATTTGATCGTGGTGCAAAAAGGAAAAGTCACTCATCAAGTAGCAATGGCAGAGTTGAAAGCAGAGAAAAATGTACTGATTATTAAAACTGATGATAATGCGGAAACAGAAGCAATGTTAAAAGCTTCCTTTGAGGTCGAGGTCTTGCAGGTTGCAGATGAATTGCAAGTCACTCTAGCAACAGATCAGCGTTCGGCAATCGCTGCAGCGATCGTGACGGCTGGGATCGGCTTGAAAGAACTACGGACAAAGCAATCTTCTCTAGAAGATACATTCTTGGCTTGGACCGAAGAAGGAGGTTTGTAAGCATGCTGACATTGATTAAAAATGAATGGATCAAATTAACCAAAAAACGTTCTACTTGGATCATGCTGCTTTTATTGGTTCTAATGACTTTTGGGTTGACCTATGTGGTTCGCTTAGGTAGTCCCGAGATTGGTGCCAATGATTTATTCGCTTCTTTGAGCGACATGACTTCCTTTTTAAACTTATTTGTGGTGATTGTGGCAGCTTCTTCAGTGGCGGAAGAGTTCAGTCGTGGAACAATCAAGTTCTTATTGATTCGGCCTTTTTCCAGAAGCCAAATCTTAGCAGCAAAAGCCATCAACACGTTTTTATTTGCGCTTTTAGGGACTGCTGTTTTACTAATCAGTAGTTTAGCAGCCGCCAATTTATTTTTAGCAGCTGAATCACCTTTTGCTGCTACTGGCTACAACGGGCTAGCGGCGATTCTCGTTGCCTTTGTTTTTGCGGGAACCAACTTGCTATTGATTGTCTTTTATATTGCATTGACCATCTTTATCTCAGCCGTCATTCGCTCTCAAAGCCTGGCGGTTGGCTTAGGCTTGGGTATGTTGTTTGGAAGCAGCATCATCAACTCGATCATGCTTTTTGCTCAAGAAAAATACCCATGGCTGAAGTGGAACCCGTTTAATTTTATGAATATCAAAGAGCAGATACCGAGTTTATTAAATAGTCCTGACATGCAGATGACTGCCTTTGATCCGGGATTGGGCTATTGGGAAATGGCGATCGGGATCCTTGTTTATAGTGTTTTAATCTACCTTTTAACAAATTGGTTATTCAATAAAAGAGATGTCGCATTAAGTTGAGGAAACGAGTGAAAGTTTTTGGATAAATCCAACTTTCACTCTTTCTTTTTGTGTTTTTTTCTAGTAAAATGATTCATTGAGAGTACAAGAGAAAGGAGAGTTTTCAAATGGTTAGTGTAGGAATCGTAATCGTGATCGCTGTTGTTGCAGCATTACTAGGCGCTGTCGGCGGCTTCTTTTTGGCGCGTAAATATATGCAAGATTATCTAAAGAAAAATCCTCCCGTTAATGAGGATATGCTTCGCTCGATGATGATGTCAATGGGTCAAAAACCTTCTGAGAAAAAGATTCGTCAGATGATGCAGCAAATGAAAAACCAAAAGTAGGTTTTTTTCTAAGAAGCGGGCTGATTTTATCAGCTCGCTTTTTATTGCGGCAAAATGAAGAAACTAAAAGAATGTCCCCAGGCTGCTTTTTCTATTTACGTTCTGTGAATAGCGGGGTAGCAATCGAATCTGAATCTAATAAATATTCGGAAAAATCGCAAAATTTAGGCAACAGGTCACAAAGAAATGGAGAGTGTTATGTCAATATTTAGGAAGTTAGGTTGGTTTTTTAAACAAGAAAAGAAACATTATTTGTTAGGCGTAGGCTCTTTAGTCCTAGTCGCCTTGGTACAGTTGGCCCCTCCCAAAGTTATCGGGATCATCATCGATGAAATTGCTGAAAAAGAGATCTCGATGCAGACGATCTTTTTTTGGGTCATGATCTTGATTGCTTCAGCTATCGCTCAATATGTGTTTCGTTTTGTCTGGCGAACGCATATCTGGGGCAGTGCCGCTCGGCTAGAAAAAACGTTACGCAGACAGTTATTTGCACATTTTACAAGGATGGATCAGTTGTTTTATCAAAAGCATCGGACAGGTGATTTGATGGCCCATGCCACCAATGACTTGAATGCCATCCAGAATGTGGCAGGGGCGGGGATCTTGACCTTTGCTGATTCCTTCATCTCTGGTGGAGCTACCATCATTGCGATGGTTCTCTTTATCGATTGGCGGTTAACGATCATTGCTCTATTGCCGCTGCCTTTCTTAGCAGTCATGGCACGGGTTCTTGGTAGCAAATTGCATGATGCGTTTCGTGACTCGCAAGAAGCATTTTCTTCCATCAACGACAAAGCCCAAGAAAGTATTACTGGGATGAAAGTCATCAAAACCTTTGGACAGGAAAAAGAGGACATCGCTGATTTTCAAACCAAAATCGACCATGCCATCATCAAAAACCGCAAAGTCAATTTTCTGGATGCCTTATTTGATCCGTTTATTACGATCATCATTGGAATCTCCTATGTGCTGACGATCATCGTTGGCGGCAATTATGTCATGGACGGTACCATCTCGATCGGTCAATTGGTATCTTTCATCAGTTATATCGGTATGTTAGTTTGGCCAATGTTTGCCATCGGACGCCTGTTCAATGTGCTGGAACGAGGCAATGCAAGTTATGATCGGGTTGCCGAATTATTGGCGGCAAAGACCCATATCATTGAAGCCAAAGATGCGGTCGATACCCCAGCCCAAGGAACGGTGAACGTTCAAATCAATGATTTTCACTATCAAGGAGATGATTTTGCCCTGCAAGACATCCACTTTACTTTGCCTGCCGGGCAAACACTTGGTGTGGTCGGGAAAACTGGTGCAGGAAAAACCTCTTTGATGAAGCTCTTGTTGCGAGAGTATGATTCATTTGATGGGGCGATCACCTTCGGGGGCATCGACAGCAAGCAATACTCTTTGAATGCTCTTTTGGGTTCGATCGGTTATGTTCCGCAAGATCATTTCTTATTTTCCATGACGATTCGAGACAATATCCGCTTCGCGCAACCACGGTCTTCTCAAGCAGAAGTTGAAGCGGCTGCTAGATTAGCAGTGATCCACGAGGATATCAGTCAGTTTCCTGAAGGGTACGAAACGATGGTGGGGGAACGTGGTGTTTCTCTTTCCGGCGGACAAAAACAGCGTTTATCCATTGCCCGTGCCTTGATCACTGACCCAGAATTATTGATTTTAGATGACGCCCTTTCAGCAGTAGATGCCAAAACGGAAGAAGCTATTTTACAACAATTACGGACATTCCGTCAGAATAAAACAACGATCATTGCTGCCCACCGCCTAAGCAGTGTCAAGCATGCAGAAGAAATTCTCGTGATCGACAATGGGAAAATCAGTGAACGTGGGACCCATGAACAATTATTGGCTGCAAATGGCTGGTATAAAAAAATGTGGGACAAGCAGCAACTAGAAGCCAAAATCGAAGGGAGTGAAGCCTAATGCAAGAATCAGAATGGAGCAAATCGATTCCCTTTAAAGAGCAAAAAAACATCATCAAACGAATGT
This sequence comes from Enterococcus sp. AZ149, assembly GCF_051714285.1. Classification (NCBI taxonomy): domain Bacteria; kingdom Bacillati; phylum Bacillota; class Bacilli; order Lactobacillales; family Enterococcaceae; genus Enterococcus; species Enterococcus sp. AZ149. The sequence goes on along the minus strand of NZ_JBIORO010000001.1, from coordinate 2,004,946 downwards.
TTCTTTTTGCCAAACCATTTCGGAAAACCTTCTATGCAGCGATCTTTTTTGCTTTTGTGCTATCGATCGTCAATATCTTGTTGCCTTTGATCATTCAAACCTTTATGGATAATTATTTGACCAATCAGACGGCGACCCAGCAAGTCATTTATTTCTTTGCTGCGTTGTATTTCTTTGGGGTGTTGGTAAAAGCCGTGATTTGGTTTTTCCAATGGTTCCTTTATTCAATGGGTTCTTTAAAAACCTATCAATATATTCGAGCAAAATTATTTGAAAAATTGCATAGTCTTGGGATGCGCTATTTCGATCAGACGCCAGCGGGTTCGATCGTTTCACGGGTCAGCAACGACACAGAAACATTGTATGAATTTTGGTATGTCTTCTTGATGGTATTGACAGGAATTTTTGCGGTGGTTTCTTCTTTTGCCGCCATGTTCCGCATCAACGTCAAAATTGCCTTACTAAACTTGATTTTTCTGCCAATCCTAATGGTAGTCATCTGGTATTATCAAAAATTCAGCTCTCGTATCTATCGTCAAATGCGGGAAAAACTGAGTCAGCTGAATACGAAATTGAATGAATCGATTTCTGGTATGCAGATCATTCAGCAATTCCGTCAAGAGGCGCGGCTGAATGAAGAATTCGAAGCGACCAACGATGATTATTTGAAAACCAGATACGCTATGATCCGCACGAATGCGCTGCTACTATCACCAATCATTAGTTTGTTGTATGCCTTAGCGATCGCCTTGTCATTGACGCTCTTTGGGTTTGATGCTTTAGAATCGCCGATTGAAGTTGGGTTAATTTTCGCCTTTACGACCTATATTCAAGGATTCTTTAATCCAATGACACAGATGATGGATTTTCTCAGCGTCTTTACTGATGGGATGGTAGCCGGCAGCCGGATTTTGAAGATTATGGATAACGAAGAATATACGCCGCAGCAAAATTCCGATGCCAGTCAAACCATCACCAAAGGAAAAATTGAATTTCGCGATGTCAGTTTTTCCTATGATGGAAAAAACAACGTATTGAATCATATTTCTTTCATCGCCTATCCAGGTGAGACCGTGGCTCTAGTCGGTCACACAGGAAGTGGCAAGAGCTCGATCATCAATGTGTTGATGCGTTTTTACGAATTTGGGGAAGGGCAAATTTTGATCGATGATCAAGATATCCGCGACTTCACGATGGAAGAGCTTCGGAAAAAAGTTGGACTCGTATTGCAAGATGCTTTCATGTTTTATGGGGACATCGCTGACAATATCCGCTTATTGAATCAGGACATTCGTGAAGAACAGATCGAAGCAGCAGCAAAATTTGTTCAAGCAGATGCCTTTATTCAAAAACTACCTGGTAAATACCACGCCAAAGTGATTGAACGGGGTGCCAGTTATTCAAGCGGGCAACGGCAATTGATTTCCTTTGCCCGAACGATGGTGACCGATCCGAAAGTGCTGGTCTTGGATGAGGCGACTGCCAATATCGATACTGAAACAGAAGGACTGATCCAAGAAGGCTTGGCAAATATGCGTCAAGGGCGAACCACGATCGCGATCGCCCATCGATTGTCTACCATTCGCGATGCTGAGTTGATTTTGGTGCTTGATAAAGGCTCGATCGTCGAACGAGGCACCCATGATGAACTTTTGGCTCAAAAAGGGTTGTATGCCGATATGTACCGTTTGCAGGCAAGTGAAGTTTAATAGCTTTGATAGTAATGCTAACCTTAAAGACTCTCGTTTTTAAGGTTTTTTTGTACGAAAAAAAGAAGGAAGGGATGAAAAATAAAAATAACGAACAACGATTGACAGCGCTTTCTACCTTTGCTATGATAAAGATAATAGAACTGGTTCTAATGGATAGTGATTGTTGATTTTTAACAAGCTAAACCTGATGAAGCTGCGGTATTTGCGCTGCTTTCATGAGGTTTTTTCTGTGTTGACTGTTGGCTAAACAATAAAGACAAGCAATGAACCATATCCGCAATGATAAAGTAAGTGGGGGTAGGACATGAAAATCAGTAAAGTGTTAAACAATAATGTTGTGATCACTACCGATCAAAGTCAAAACGAGATTATTGTTATGGGGCGGGGGATTGCCTTTAAGAAAAAAGTGGGAGATGACATTTCTTCAGAAACGGTCGATAAAGTATATCGCTTAGAAAATCAGACGATCTTATCTCAATTTCAAGAGCTGCTTGCTGACTTACCACTGGAATATCTTGAATTATCCAATGAGATCATTGAGTATGCTCGGCGAGAATTGTCATCCCCCATCAATGATTCCATCTACATCTCGCTGACAGATCATATGCACTGTGCCATTGAACGATCGAAAAAAGGAATGACGGTCAAAAATGTCTTATTGTGGGATATCAAGCGTTTTTTCCCCGATGAGTACCAAATAGGCTGCAAAACAGTAGAAAAAATCAAAGAACATTACGGGATTCAGCTGCCAGATGATGAAGCTGGCTTTATTGCTCTGCATCTGGTCAATGCGCAAACCGAAAATGGTGACCAAGGCAATATTGCTGAGCTAACCCAAACGATGCAAGACATTATTAACATTGTTAAATATTTTTTCAAAACCACCTTTGATGAAGAGTCCGTTTATTTTTATCGCTTCACTACGCATTTGAAATTTTTTGTCTCAAGAATGCAAAACCATACCCCTCATACGGATGAAACCGATGAAGATCTTTTGGCTATGGTCAAAGTGAAGTACCGAAATGCGTATCAATGCGTACAAAAAATCGCTGAACTATTAGAAAATCAGTATCAGTATCAAATGTCCAGTGACGAAAGTTTGTATTTAACGATTCATATTGCCAGACTTGTGCAAAAAAATCGTTGATTGAAATAAAGAAGAAAGGAGAAAGAGTTTTACTCAGTGCAAGATATAGAAGAAAGAATAATTTTTTGGCAATGATTTTTATTAAAACGTATTTTTAGGACCGCTAGTTAAGAAGCAGCATATCAAAGACGAAACATTTTGGATAGTGACATTCAGTTGGCTAAACCTTCAATACAAAAAAATTGGAGGAATCAAAAATGGGAAAATACCGTGAATTAGCAGAAAAAATCGTCGCAAATGTCGGTGGGAAAGAGAACATCAATAGCTTGACGCATTGTATCACACGCCTGCGTTTTAAATTAAAGGATGAAGGCGTCGCAAATGATGAAGTCTTAAAGAACATGGAAGGTGTCGTGACGGTCATGAAGAGTGGCGGTCAATACCAGGTGGTTATCGGAAACCATGTGCCAGATGTCTATGCAGAAGTTATCGATGTTGCAGGAATCAGTGGTGATGCTGAAGAAACAGCCTCAGGTGGCAACTTGTTTGATCGTTTGATCGATATTTTGAGCGGCTGCTTCCAACCCTTCTTAGGTGCTTTGTGTGCGGCTGGGATGATCAAAGGACTAAACGCACTGTTGCTTTTTATTGGTACAACAGGTTTGATCGATTATACAACAACGACTGGTACCTATGTGATGTTCAATGCGATCGGTGATTCGATCTTCATGTTTATGCCGGTGATTTTAGGGTATACGTCAGCAAAAAAATTCCGCTTAAATCCAATGGTGGGAATCGTGATCGGGTCGGCGCTTTGCTATCCGACGATTCAAGGATCAGCCTTGCAAGCGGCATTTGTTGCCGGAGCTGGCGAGGGAGCTGCTGCACCTTATAGCTTATTAGGCTTGCCAGCGTATGAAACCTTCTTAGGGATTCCGTGGGTTGGTGCGACATATACTAGTAGTGTGGTTCCAGTAATCTTTATCATCGCATTCGCTGCACAAGTTCAAAAATTGGCGAAGAAAATCATTCCGTCTGTTGTCCAAACATTTTTAGTGCCTTTCTTGGTTTTATTGATTGCATTGCCAATTGGCTTTTTGGTGATTGGACCTGTGATCAGTATGTTGACGGATCTTTTAAGCTCAGGATTTGAAGCATTGATGGACTTCTCTCCAGCGATTTATGGTTTGTTATTAGGCTTCTTCTGGCAAGTCTTGGTTATTTTCGGCTTGCATTGGTCAGTTGTGCCACTACACATTATGCAAGTGACACAGCTCGGCTACAGTCAAATTTTGGTAGCATCATTTGGTGCCAGCTTTGCCCAAACAGCGGTAGTGATGGCTATGTACTTTAAACTTAAAGACAAAAAACTAAAAGCTCTATGTCCACCAGCCATTATCTCAGGACTTTTTGGTGTAACAGAACCAGCAATTTATGGGATCACGTTACCGAAAAAAATGCCGTTTTTCTTCTCAATGATTGGTGGGGCGGTCGCAGGTGCCTTCTTAATGATCAATGGCACAACGAGCTATACCTCTGGTGGTTTAGGCGTCTTTGGAATCTTTAACTATATCACTCCAGAAGGCGATGCCAGTGGCATGTGGTTCTCGGTCATCGGGATCTTGATCGCTGCAGCGATTGGTTTTGGTTTGACGATGGCTTTCTGGAAAGATGATGCGGTGGAAGAAGAAATCGCAGAAGGACAACCAGCGATGACTGTTCGGAAAGAAGTAATCACTTCCCCTGTTGAAGGAACGATCGCACCACTAAGCAGTGCAAAAGATGAAGCCTTCGCACAAGGGATTCTAGGAAAAGGCATCTTGATCCATCCCTCAAAAGGCGAAGTTGTGGCTCCTTTTGACGGAACAGTAATGACCTTGTTCCCAACCAAACATGCCATTGGGTTGATCTCTGAGAACGGCTTAGAGCTTTTGATCCATATTGGTTTAGATACTGTTCAATTAAACGGTGAATACTTTGAAGCCCATGTGAAGCAAGGAGACACGGTGACTCGCGGACAAAAATTGATCACCTTTGATAAGGATGCATTGATCAAAGCTGGATTTAATATTGAGACCCCAGTGTTAGTCACCAACTCCGCCGATTATTTGGATATCATCGAGTCAGACAAACGTGAGGTAGGCTGTTCCGATGATTTGATCACGGCTTTAGTTTAGCCAAAAACTTTCTAACAAGTTCTACGTAAGGATAAAAGCGATCGCCCATGTGAAGCGATCGCTTTTTGTCAGTCATTTAATTGGGAAACAGTGAGTCTTTATAATGAAGATTTTTATCGTAGGTTGGCTCAGCGATTATCGTCGATGATGTAGGGCGCTTGTCATAAGCCATGCCAATATCGATCAAATGCTGCAAGTTTTTTTCATAATGCTCCGAAAAGACGACTGCGTACAACAAATCCAGCAAGTAGCAAACGGACGTATTGATCGTAAAGTTGGCGATCTTTGAGTAGAGCCGTTCTCTTGTCGTGATATTCAAAACACAATTACTTAATTTCGCCAAGGAGTTCTCCCCGATACTCGTCATGCCAATGATGGAAACCTGCCGCTCGGCAAGGATCTTACCGATTTCTTTGACCATTTTGTTTTCACCGGTGTAAGAAATCAAGATCGCGGTCGTATCGGAGGTACAGTTAGATGCCTCGTAAGCACTCTCGCCGAAGGTGTCGCAGACGTGAATGTTTTTTCCTAAACGCCGCATCTTCAAAACAAAGTCTTGAGAAATCAAGGTATTGGCATTACTGGCGAAGATCTTGATATGGTTGGCGTTGAGCAACGATTGTTTCGCTTTTTGTAATTCATCATGATGGATCAAGGAAAGCGTATCTTCAATCGTTGTTTGTTCAAGCTTTGCCAACTTTTTGGCGATGGTCATAATGCCGTCATGGGAGGAAAAAGGGAAGTTCGCATCTACATCTGTAAAATGGCTGCTCATATAAGTTTGCTCTTCCACAAAGGCCGTTTTTAAGTCGAGCCAACCATTGAAGCCTAATTTTTTGGCAATCCGAATAAAAGTAGAAGGATGAACGTAGGTCTTTTCTGACAATTCCTTAATGGTTTGATCCGCCATCGCAGTCGGGTTGGCTAATAAATAATCGATCAACGATCGTTCCGCTGGTGCTAGTTTGATTTGGCGCATTTTTTCTTGTAACAACATGGTATATATGCTCCTTTTTACATTTTTTTATGATTATTTGTAAATGGTTTTTACAAAAATTCGTTTTTATTCAGTACCTAGCGAATCGTTTACATCCTAATTATTCCTTATTTGATGCTCTTTGTAAATCTTTTTTACAAAACATCTGCAAGAAGAAGCGAGATTTGCAAACGCTTTTTCTAAATATGCTATTTACATTGAATCAAATGTTTTTATGAATGATAATAAGAATGTAAATAAAATAGCAAAGGAGCAATACAATGACAAAAGGAATTAAAATTGCAACCATTGGTGGCGGCAGCAGCTATACCCCGGAGTTAATGGAAGGCTTTATCAAACGCTATGAAGAATTGCCGATTCGTGAAATTTGGCTAGTAGATATCGAAGCAGGAAAAGAAAAATTAGCAATCGTTGGTGCGATGGCACAACGGATGTGGGATGCGTCACCCTACGATGTAAAAATCCACATGACATTGGATCGAGAAGAAGCGCTAAAAGATGCTGATTTCGTTACGACCCAATTTCGAGTAGGGTTGCTGAATGCCCGCATTAAAGATGAACGAATTCCTGCTTATTATGGCATGATTGGTCAAGAAACCAACGGCCCTGGCGGAATGTTCAAAGCGTTCCGTACGGTTCCAATCATTCTTGAAATTGTTGAAGACATGAAACGTTTATGTCCGGATGCTTGGTTGATCAATTTTGCGAATCCAAGCGGCATGGTGACTGAAGCAATCGTGCGTTACGGAAAATGGGACAAAGTGATCGGGTTGTGTAATGTGCCAGTCATGGCAACCATGATTGAGCCAGCCTTGATCGGTAAAGAACCGGACGAATTGATCTACAAATTTGCAGGATTGAATCACTTCCATTGGCACAAAGTTGCTGATTCACACGGCAACGATGTAACGATGGATATTATTGATAAAATGTATGAAGAAGACAATGGCTTACCGAAGAATATCTTTGATATTCCATTTTACAAAGAACAGCTAGAACAAATGAAGATGATCCCTTGCGGTTATCATCGTTACTACTATCGTCAAGAAGAAATGCTGAATCATGCGATCGAAGAATACAAGACTGTTGGGACCCGTGCACAGCAAGTGAAACAAACCGAAGCCGAATTGTTTGAGTTGTACAAAGACCCTGAATTGGATCATAAACCTGAACAGCTGCAAAAACGTGGTGGTGCGTATTACTCAGATGCAGCGTGTGAAACGATTGCTTCCATTTATGCCAATAAAAATACCCAAATCGTTGTTTCAACAAAAAATGAAGGCGCCGTTCCAGATCTTCCTGCCGATTGCGTAGTCGAAGTAACAGCTTACGTTGGCGGACAAGGGGCTAGAAATGTTGCCTTTGGTGAGTTACCGACAGCTGAAAAAGGTTGGTTACAGGTAATGAAAGCAATGGAATTATTAACGATCGAAGCAGCTGTGACTGGGGATTACAATATCGCATTACAAGCCTTCACCATCAACCCATTGGTTCCATCAGGTGATACGGCAAAACGTGTCATGGACGAACTGTTTATTGCCCACAAAGATCACTTGCCTAAATTTAAGGAAACGATCGCACGTCTTGAAAAAGAAGGCGTAGAAGTACAAGATGAAGTAGCCCGCGAACTTGATCGCGAACTAGTTAAATAAAGAGAAAGTAGGAAAGAAACATGGCATTTAGAAAAGACTTTTTATGGGGCGGCGCAACAGCTGCCAATCAATGTGAAGGAGGCTACCAAGAAGGAGGACGCGGCTTGGCAAACGTTGACGTGGTACCGATCGGCAAAGATCGTTTTCCAGTCATTACTGGTCAAATGAAAATGTTCGATTTTGATGACGAACATTTCTACCCAGCAAAAGAAGCGATCGATATGTATCATCGCTACAAAGAAGACATCGCGCTATTTGGCGAAATGGGCTTTAAAACCTACCGTTTGTCGATCGCTTGGAGTCGGATTTTCCCTAAAGGGGATGAAACAGAACCAAATGAAGACGGCTTGAAGTTCTATGAAGATCTTTTCAAAGAATGCCACAAATATGGGATCGAACCATTAGTAACGATCACTCACTTTGATTGCCCAATGCATTTAGTTGAAAAATACGGAGCATGGCGTTCTCGTGAATTAGTCGGATTCTATGAAAACTTGTGTAACGTGATTTTCAACCGCTACAAAGGATTAGTAAAATACTGGTTGACCTTCAACGAAATCAACATGATTCTACATGCGCCATTTATGGGAGCGGGACTTTATTTTGAAGAAGGCGATAACGTTGAGCAAGTGAAATATCAAGCGGCTCATCACGAGTTGTTGGCATCCGCAATCGCAACGAAAATCGCTCACGAAGTTGATCCTGAAAACAAAGTAGGTTGTATGCTGGCTGCTGGCGCGTACTATCCATATACAAGCAAACCAGAAGATGTCTGGGAATCACGCAAAGCAGATCGCGAAAACTATTTCTTTATTGATGTTCAATCACGTGGGGAATATCCACAATATGCGCTGAAAGAAATGGAACGCAATGGGATCGAAATCAAAATGGAAGAAGGCGACCTTGAGCTGTTGAAAGCTCACACCGTAGACTTTATTTCTTTCTCTTACTATTCTTCACGCGTATCAACAACGGACGCTGAATTGTTAGAACAAACGGCTGGCAATATTTTTGCCTCTGTGAAAAACCCATACTTGGAAGCAAGTGAGTGGGGTTGGCAAATTGATCCACTTGGTTTGCGGATTACAATGAATGACATTTATGACCGTTACCAAAAACCATTGTTTATCGTTGAAAATGGTCTAGGCGCTGTGGATACACCAGATGCAGATGGCTATGTGGAAGATAATTACCGCATCCAATATTTGGCAGAGCATATCCAAGCAATGAAAGATGCGGTTGAACAAGATGGTGTCGACTTATTGGGTTACACGACTTGGGGTTGTATCGATTTAGTTTCAGCTGGAACAGGTGAAATGAAAAAACGCTATGGTTTCATTTATGTGGACCGTGACAATGAAGGAAACGGCACCTTGAAACGAACCAAGAAAAAATCATTTGATTGGTACAAACAAGTGATTGCTTCAAATGGTGAAGATTTATCGAATAACTAATCAAAAGAAGCTGCAGTTGATCCCGTTGAGAAATCAAAGGGGATCCACTGCAGTTTTTTTAAAGTCTTTTTGAAATCTTTGTAACGAATGGTTTCTTTAAGAAGAAATAGACATTCAGATATTTTGACAAGCGCCAATTTGATTGTTGTATAATGTTTATGTTGCAGCAATCACAAAAAGGTGACCTTAAGGATGACATGTTTTGTCCTCAAAATCGCCTTTCTCTGTTTTTTAAAGAACTTTTTCAATTTCTGGAATCATTTTTTGAGGATTTGTCTGGGGAGCAAAACGCTCAACGACTTTACCTTGGCGATCCACCAAGAATTTCGTGAAATTCCATTTAATGGCTTTTCCTAGCGTGCCAGGTGCTTCTTCTTCCAAATAGCGAAACAAGGGATCCGCGTCTTTTCCATTGATCACTGTTAACTTGTGCATCGGAAAGTCGACACCATAGGTGGTTCGGCAAGCGGCTGCGGCTTCTTCGGCTGACCCGACTTCTTGTTTGAACTGATCAGAAGGAAACCCTAAAACGACCAATCCTTGGTCTTTATAAGTTTCATAAAGACCTTGTAGTTCTTTGAACTGCGGGCTCAAACCACACTTCGTAGCTGTATTGACGATCACTAGCGGTTGACCTTCGTATTTTGCTAGCGAATAAGTTTCGCCATTTTCCAATGTTGCTTGGTAGTCATAGATTGACATAGCAAACGCTCCTTTTAATGTAAATCGTAGTCGATAGCTTCTGAGACAAGTATAGAGCAAAGTCTTCAAAAAAACCAAGCAAACTTCTTGGCGCATTTTATTTTTTATGGAAAACAAAAAAGTCCAGCAGTCACCGAGACCGCTGGACTTTAATTATGCTTCTGGCAATACTTCGGGTTCTGTTTCTTGTGGATGAACGACAGATTTAGTTTTCCATACACCGGAGTGCCAACGATAAATCATTAAGACGCTGCGCAATGCTTCGTCAATGGCATAAGCGATCCAAACGCCGATCAAGCCGAATTTAAAGACGATCGCCAGTGAATAGGAAAACGGTAAGCTGATGACCCATAGAACAACTAGACTACAGATCAATGGGAACTTCACATCGCCACTTGCATTTAAGGAACCCACAAGGATCATATTGACTGCACGCGCCGTTTCTAAAACGATCTCTACCAAAAAGACACCTTTGGCAATCTCGATCACTTCCGCGTTGGTGGTAAAGATTCCCATGATTGGCTCAATAAACAAGTAAGTCAATAAACAGATCGTTACCGAGGCAATGATCCCGATCACCATCGTGCGCATGCCTCGCTGATGCGCGCGATCGTATTCTCCAGCACCGACATTGCGGCCAATCATGATTTGATTCCCTTGACTCAATGCGGAGGCAATCAAATAAACAAATTGGGTGATAGCTGTTACGTAAGATTTTGCAATCAAGACGCTGGCACCAAGTTGAGCCACGATCATCGTCACTACGACTTGCGCTCCTTGATAGGAAAGAGACTCGCCAGAAGAAGGCAATCCGTAAGTCAAAATGTTTTTCATCACACCCCAAGAGACATTCGAGAAACGGGCAGATAAAACAGAAAAATTCACATGCTTCTTCAGCAACATTGCGGCAATTATTAAACCAATCGAATTACCAAAGACGCTAGAAAATGCCAATCCGGTCACACCAAAATTCGGTAAACCAAAGGGGCTATATAAGACAAAGTAATTCCCAATGACGGCTAGGATACTAGCAAACATCGGCACCAATAACGCAGGTTTTGTGAAACTGTGGCTACGCATGACAGCAATTATGACCGCCGTGATCGATGAAAGGAACAGACTTCCCCCATACACTTGTAAGTATCCATGACCTAAAGCAACTAATTCAGCATCCAATCCCATGAAACGAAGGAGATAGGTTGAGCCGAAAAGGAACATTAAGCTGATCAAAATCCCGATGAACAATGAGCCAAAAAGAGCGGTATTGATGACTTTCGGTATCTGGTCGCGTTTTTTCGCACCAATCAATTGTGCGATAATGATCTGAGTACCCACGGTGATGAAACCGTAAATAAAGACCGTTAAATTCAATAGTTGATTGGCAGCACTGACGGCCGCTACTGCTGGCTCGGAGTAATGAGAAATCATCCAAACGTTGACATTCCCAATAACGACCCGCAAAAATAGCTCAACAAAAATCGGCCAGCTGAGGAAAAGCAGTTCACGGTCTGATTTTCCTAAAAGTTTTTTCTTATTCAATTGTAAGGACTCCTTATTTTCTATATAATAGACGTATCGTGAAAATTTTACAAAAATTGAAAAGAAAGTCAATGTAATTTTCAAAAGTAAAAGCAGGAATATCTTATTATTTTTTGTAAGCAGATGAGTTGAAAGAATTTGCTTTTGAAAGTAAAGTATGGGTAGTCCAAATTGGAGGGAAATATATGTATGATGTAATTATCATCGGCGCAGGCCCTGCGGGGATGACAGCAGCGCTTTATGCGTCAAGATCGAATTTATCAGTACTAATGATTGAACGAGGCGCACCTGGCGGTCAAATGAACAATACGGCTGAAGTTGAAAACTACCCAGGATACGAATCAATCTTAGGCCCTGAATTAGCATTTAAAATGTATGAAGGTGCCATTAAATTTGGTGTTGAAAATGCCTATGGGATCGTTCAGAGCATCACGGATCAAGGTGAATTCAAAGAAGTTGCCACCGAAGACAAAACCTATCAAGGGAAAACAATCATCATTGCCACAGGATGCGTACATAGAAAGTTAGGCGTCAAAGGCGAAGAAGAATTCGCGGGACGCGGTGTTTCATACTGTGCGGTTTGTGACGGTGCCTTTTTCCGTAACAAACGCTTGATTGTTGTTGGCGGAGGCGACTCGGCAGTCGAAGAAGCTATCTACTTAACACAATTTGCTTCCGAAGTAACGATCGTTCACCGTCGTGACGAATTACGAGCACAAAAAATCATTCAAGATCGCGCATTTGCCAACGAGAAAATCTCTTTTATTTGGGATTCTGTTGTTGAAGAAATCAAAGGCAATGAGATGGTCGTGACTGGCGTGCAAATCAGAAACGTAAAAACGGATGAAGTGACAGAAGAAGCTGCTGGCGGTGTCTTTATCTATGTTGGTTTAGATCCGTTGACAGAACCATTCAAAGCCAGCGGTATCACGAATGATGCTGGCTGGATTTTAACCAATGAGCAGATGGAAACTTCAATTCCTGGTGTTTACGCGGTTGGCGATGTTCGTGAAAAAGGCTTGCGTCAAATCACGACGGCAGTCGGCGATGGCAGTATTGCTGGTCAACAAGTGTTTGATTTTATTGAAACACAAAAGGATGCTCAATTAACGAAATAGTTTAATGGAATCAGCTGTTATTTTTAAAGTGTCAATCACTTTTGATAGCAGCTGTTTTTATTTTTCGTTTGGTTATTCTTTGAGAAATCTGTAAGTAGTGTTATACTAATTTTAGAGCATTTTAACGGAAAAAGGAGAGGTTATTTTATGGCATGGGAACAAACATTTAATCAATGGAAAAACAGTGAACACTTAGATCCACAATTAAAAGAACAATTGACCGCATTAGAAGCAGATCCTGCGATGTTAGAAGACGCTTTTTATATGCCTTTGGAATTTGGAACTGCCGGTATGCGAGGAATTTTAGGACCTGGTATCAATCGGATGAATATTTATACGATTCGTCAAGCAACCGAAGGATTGGCTCGCTTTATGGATACACAAGATCCTGAAACAAGACGTCGTGGCGTAGCGATCGCCTATGATTCCCGTCATTTTTCACCTGAGTTCGCGATGGAAGCGGCAAAAACATTGGCAAAACACGATATTCCAGCCTTCGTCTTTGAAAGCTTACGTCCGACGCCAGAATTATCTTTTGCTGTGCGATACTTAAAAACCTTTACTGGAATCATGATCACAGCTTCTCACAATCCAGCCGAATACAATGGCTACAAAGTATATGGGGAAGATGGTGGACAAATGCCACCAGCAGATGCGGATGCATTGACAAAATTCGTTCGGGAAATTGAAAATCCGTTAGAGATCCCTGTATTAAGTGAAGAAGAAGCCAAAAACAGCGGCTTGATCTCTATTATTGGCGAAGAAATCGATACTGCCTATCTGAAAGAGATCAAAGAAGTCACGATCGATCAAGAATTGATCGATACGGTGGGCAAAGATTTGAAACTTGTCTATACACCACTTCACGGAACAGGGCGGATGCTTGGGGAGAAAGCGTTGAAACAAGCTGGTTTCCAACAATTCATTATTGAACCTTCTCAAGCGGTTGCCGATCCAAATTTCAGTACAGTGAAATCACCGAATCCAGAAGAGCACTCTGCCTTTGAATATGCGATTGCTTTAGGAGAAAAAGAAGGTGCTGACCTGTTGATCGCAACAGATCCAGATGCCGATCGCTTAGGAGCTGCAGTAAGAATGCCAGATGGCAACTACCAAGTGTTGACAGGTAACCAGTTAGGCGCATTGATGATCCGTTACATTTTAGAAGCCCATAAAACAGCTGGGACATTGCCAGAAAATGCAGCAGTCTTAAAATCGATCGTTTCTAGTGAATTGCCAACAGCGATCGCTAAATCCTACGATGTGGATATGATCAACGTATTGACCGGCTTTAAATTTATTGCCGAAAAAATCCAACAATTTGAAAAAGACCATTCTCAAACCTTTATGTTTGGCTTTGAAGAAAGCTATGGCTACTTAGTAAAACCATTCGTACGGGACAAGGACGCGATCCAAGCGCTCGTTTTATTAGCAGAAGTGGCTGCTTTTTACAAACAATCAGACAAAACATTGTATGACGGTCTGCAAGATATTTTTGAAGAGTACGGTTATTATGCAGAAAAAACGATTTCTGTAACGATGAGCGGCATGGAAGGGGCAACTAAGATTGCTGCCTTGATGAAGACTTTCCGTGAAAAAGCACCTTCTGTCTTCGCAGGAACCCCTGTCGTACAAACAGAAGACTTTAAACTGTTGACTCGTGTGGGCTTAGATGGTCACCAACAAAAAATGACCACACCGCCTTCTGATGTTTTGAAATACACCTTGGAAGATGAAAGCTGGATTGCGGTTCGTCCTTCTGGGACCGAACCGAAAATCAAGTTTTATATTGGTGTAAAAGGCGAAACGGCAGAAGCAGCAGAACAAAAAATTGCTGATCTGCAAGCAGCGATTGAAGAAATCACAGGTGAATAAAGTCATCTGCTGCCTTCATAATCAAAAAATTGCAATTTGACTGAATGATCCGAGTGGTAGAAAAAGAAGCATTTGTTTCGCCAACGAACAGTTGTTGAGGGACCTAAGCTTCTAAAGGGAATTTTCTGACACTTGGATCTATTCTTGTCTTTTATCTAATTACTTCTCCTTGTTTGGCGGCCGCTGATTGACAAGCCGTCTATCAAGGGCTAAAATGCAAAAGGAAATAAGAGAGGATGTGGCGCGATGACTCCGCCTAAATTAGAGGAAATTCAGCAAGTAACGCAGATTTTTAAGATGCTTAGTGATCCGACCAGATTAAAAATTTTGTTGTCCCTTCAAGAGGGTGAACGCAATGTCACTTCAATCGCGGAACAAGTACATATGGAACAATCAGCAGTCTCTCATCAGTTGAAACTATTGAAAGATAATCGGATCGTAAAGTCGGAAAGACAAGGAAAAACCATCCTTTATAGTCTTGATGACAAACATGTTGTGGATATTTTGCAAAAAACATTCGAACATATCCATCACCGTTAAAACTAGGGCGAGAATTTCTCAAAAGTCCTAGTTTTTTCTTATTGTTTTTGGTATGCTAGTGGAAATATTAAAATTGGATGAACGGTTTTTAATAACGTTTTCAGTTAGGGGGCATTATGGGTAAGCAATTGAACATTGGATTATTAGGAATGGGTGTTGTCGGCACCGGGGTATGCCAAGTGTTGGCAGAGCAAAAAGAAGCCATTCTGGCACGCACAGGAGTCAGTGTGCAAATCACGAAAGCATTAGCTTCGCCTTATGAGGATAAGTCTGCGTTAGCAGCTAAGTATGGGTTTGCTTTGACGAATGAGGCAAATGAGTTGTTTGAAGATGAGACCATCGACGTAATTGTGGAATTGATCGGGAAGATCGATCCGGCAAAAGCGTTTATTTCAGCTGCTTTAGAAAATAAAAAGCATGTTGTGACGGCAAATAAAGATCTGATTGCCACCCATGGACCTGAACTGCTGGCAATTGCTGAAAAAGCCGGTGTTTCTCTTTATTATGAAGCCAGTGTGGGGGGAGGAATTCCGATTTTGCGCACATTGAGCACCCACTATCTACCTGATACGATCACAGGAATTTTTGGCATCGTCAATGGGACGACCAATTATATGCTGACGAAAATGACGGAAGATGGCATGACCTATGAAGATGCGTTGTCACAAGCTCAAGTAAAAGGTTTTGCCGAATCAGATCCTTCCAATGATGTTGACGGTATCGATGCGGCTTATAAAATGGTGATCCTGACCAAATTTGCTTTTGGGAAAACAATCGACGTTGCTGATGTTGCAACAAAAGGTATTCGCGGATTAGCTGTAGAAGATATTAAGCAGGCACAAGCTTTTGGCTATGAAGTGAAATTGATTGGCGCAGCTCAAAAGACTGATGACGGTTCCCTTACTGTATCGGTTGGGCCGGTGTTAGTGCCAAAAAACCACGCCTTGGCGACGATCCAAAATGAGTTCAATGGTATTTTTATCAAAAGCGACGGAATTGATCAGTCGATGGTTTATGGACCAGGGGCTGGATCGCGTCCGACAGCCACTAGTGTGGTTGCCGATTTGACGGTATTGGCTAAAAACAAAACATTCGGGATCGTTGAACCTTTTTTAACCTTTGAAAAAGAAACAGCATTGGCTTCGGTACAAGAAGTTCCTGTGCAACACTATGTTTCCTTTTCAAGTAAAGACCTTAATGCAGCTTCTTTCCCAGAATGGTTTGAATCAAAGCACACAGCATTTGATGAAGCAAGCCAACGAATAGCTGGAATCACGAAGCCAATCAGTGAAAAGGAACTAACAGTAGCACTCAAGGCATACGCGAATACGCAAAACGTGCAAATAATGAAAGTGATGGAGGAATAAACATGTATCAAGGATTATTGCATCAATACAAGGAATATCTCCCAGTTAATGAAAATACCCCAGCATTGTCGCTGGCTGAAGGAAATACACCTCTGATTCCATTACCAAGTCTTTCAAATGAATTAGGGATCCAATTGTATGGAAAATACGAAGGCCTGAATCCGACAGGCTCATTTAAAGACCGCGGCATGGTGATGGCGGTGGCAAAAGCGGTGGAAGAAGGCGCGAAAGCGATCGTTTGTGCCTCGACAGGAAATACTAGTGCAGCCGCAGCCGCTTATGCGACCAGAGCGGGGATCAAAGCTTACGTTGTTATTCCAGATGGCAAGATCGCTATGGGAAAATTGGCGCAAGCAATCGTTTATGGAGCGGACATCATTTCGATTCCAGGAAACTTTGATGAAGCGTTAAAAGCAGTCCGGGATATTGCGAAAACAGAAGCTGTGGCATTAGTGAACTCTGTCAATCCTTATCGTTTAGAAGGACAAAAAACAGCTGCCTTTGAAGTATGCGAACAGCTAGGACAGGCGCCTGATGTTCTTGCAATTCCAGTTGGTAATGCTGGGAATATCTCGGCTTATTGGAAAGGATTCAAAGAATGGCATGAGAAAAAAGGCACCACGTTGCCAAGAATGCATGGGTTTGAGGCAGAAGGTGCGGCTGCCATCGTTCGTGGGGAAGTCATTGAACAGCCGGAAACCATCGCTACAGCGATTCGTATCGGCAATCCAGCCAGCTGGCAGTTGGCAGAAGCCGCTCGTGATGAATCAAAAGGATACATCGATGCAGTAACCGATGAGGAAATTTTGAATGCGTATCGTAAAATTGCTGCGCAAGATGGTGTGTTTATTGAACCAGGCTCTGCTGCATCGCTTGCTGGTGTCATCCAGCACGTGAAAGCAGGGAAAATCAAACCAAGTGAAACTGTCGTTGCCGTCTTTACTGGAAACGGGCTGAAAGATCCTGATACAGCAATTAAAGCAACGGAAGTTACGATCAATAAAATGAGTGATTTAGAAGAAATGCGCCAGCATCTTCGTGAAGGAGTTGCCAAGTTATGAAGATCCGCGTTCCTGCAACCAGTGCGAATTTAGGGCCTGGCTTTGATTCCTGCGGGATTGCCCTGTCAAAGTATTTGTTCATCGAAGTTTTAAAAGAAAACGATACATGGGAGATCATCCATGAGCTAGGCTCAGAGATCCCAAACGATGAAACTAACTTACTTTTGCGTGTGGCACTAAAATTAGCACCAGACATGAAACCCCTGAAGATCCGTATGAGTTCGGATATTCCTTTGGCACGAGGCTTAGGCAGTAGTTCCTCGGTGATCGTCGCTGGTATTGAACTAGCCAACCGAATGGCACACATGAATCTGAGTGCAGCACAAAAGCTTGAGATCGCAACTGCCATTGAAGGGCATCCTGACAATGTTGGACCAGCGATCTATGGAGATTTTGCAGTTGCTGCTTATGATCATCAGCACAAGCATACGTATTTAGTAAAGCATCATTTTCCAGAGTGCGAGATCATTGCCTATATTCCTCATGAAGAACTTTTGACTGAAGCAAGTCGTCAAGTCTTGCCGCAAACACTTTCTCACGAGCAAGCAGTTGAGGCCAGTGCGATCGCCAACGTGATGATCGCAGCGGTCATCAATGGCAATCTGCCTCTTGCAGGGAAATTGATGCAGCAGGATCGTTTTCATGAAGCCTATCGGGAAAAGCTTGTGCCACACTTGTCGACCATTCGCCAGATTTGCGAAGAAGAAGGCGGCTATGGCTGTTTCTTAAGCGGCGCTGGACCAACGGTCTTAGCGATCGTCCCAGAGGAACGGGCAGAACGAATCTCAAAACTTTTACATGCCTTGGAGAGCAATGCGTATATCGAACAATTACAAATCGATCGTGAAGGGCTGCAAGTTTTTTAAAAAAACTTTGAAATGATAGATATCCTAAAAAAGATGAGCAGACGGCAGTCTGTTCATCTTTTTTTATTGCTTTATCGTTTTCAGTCTTTTGTCTCTGAAGTGTAATAGCTATGGTCTTCTAAGTTTAATGCATTTAAAATCATTGAGGCGGTTTCTTCGATGGAAAGGGAAGCGACATTGATCACGACACAACCTAATTTCTCGTAAAGATCATTAGCAAACGTCAGCTCTGCTTTGATTTTTTCAATATCGGAATATGCAGAGTCAGGGTTCAGGCCATAAGAACGCATCCGTTCTTTGCGGATACTGTTTAACACATTCGGATCATTTGTTAACCCGACGATTTTTTTCGGATCGATTTCCCAGAGCTGTTTCGGGATGTGGGCTTGTGGAACCAAAGGCAAATTAGCGACTTTTAAGTTTTTGTTCGCTAAAAATAGACTCAACGGTGTTTTTGAGGTTCGAGAAACCCCTAGTAACACGACATCTGCTTCCAAGAAGCCACGAGGGTCTTTTCCGTCATCGTACATGACCGCAAATTCCATGGCTTTGATGCGTTTGAAATAATTTTCGTTCAGGTGGTGCAAAGCCCCTGGCTCTCGTGAAGGTGCTACTCCAGTGCGGCGTGCCACTTCACTGACAGGCGGTGTTAATACGTCGAAATGATAGAGATCCGCTTCTTCACAAAAATGATTCGTCAAATCCACGAGTTCTTCTTTGATCAAAGTGTGAAGGATAATGGCATTGTGTTTCTTAGCATCTGATAATGCTTTGATCAAGTGCTCTTTCGTGTGGATAAACGTGCGTCTAAAAAGGTTAAATTCGACGCTGGGGTACTGTGCCATTGTCGCTTGGGCAAGCTTCGATGCTGTTTCACCGGCAGAGTCCGACAAAACGAACATCGTCACTGCAGCACTGGTTTGCAATTTTTCTTGCAAGTCTAGTTGTTCTGGTTCATTTGGCTTCATAAGAAAAATCCTCTCTTGCTTTTTTATTGATTTCATTATACCATACTTAAGATTGATAGAATCGGAATGATTTTGATTTATCAGGAGGGTCTACGATGAAAAATCAAACGCTCATAGAGCATGCCATGACAACGTTGAAAGAAAATGGCTTTAAAAATACGAAAAAAAGAGAAGCGATCATTACCTATTTAGTGAAACGCAATCGCTATTTACCGGCAAAAGAAATTCATGAATACATGTCGGAAAAGTACCCTGGCTTGAGTTATGATACGATCTACCGGAATTTGCACGATTTTTCTGAGATCGGTATTTTAGAAGAAACAGAACTGAACGGTGAGATGAAGTTTCGCTATAACTGTTGTGCAGAATTAGAAGACCATCATCACCATCACTTTATTTGCACGGTTTGTGGCAAAACAAAAGAACTGCATATTTGCCCAATGGACTTCTTTCAAGAACAGCTTCCCGGTTGTTTGATCGAGGGTCATCGCTTCGAGATTTTGGGTCGTTGTGAAGAATGTCAATGAAAACCCAAACAAACTTGACAGTATCGAAGACTTTTTTAACAGAATGCCTTGACACTTTTTCAGGGGTTAGCTATAATTTTTAAAGGACAGTCGTGTTTTTTGGGATTTTATTTCAATAACAACTACGGTTACTTTTTAAGCTCGGAGGGAGGGAATTTACATGTCAAAAACAGTCGTTCGCAAAAACGAATCACTTGACGATGCTCTTCGTCGCTTCAAACGTTCCGTGTCAAAAGCGGGTACTTTACAGGAATCTCGTAAACGTGAATTTTACGAAAAACCTAGCGTAAAGCGTAAGAAAAAATCTGAAGCAGCTAGAAAACGCAAAAAATTCTAATTTTCTACTGTTTTGAGAATTGGAGCTGGTAGTGTGACACTACTAAGTACACTGAATGATGACATGAAGACAGCGATGAAAGCCAAAGACAAGGAAACCTTGCAGGTGATCCGCATGTTGAAAGCATCAATTCAAAATGAGCAGATCAAAAAAGGTTCTGACTTGAATGAAGAAGAAGAGTTGACCGTTTTATCTCGTGAGATGAAGCAACGTCGGGACTCTTTACATGAGTTTGAGAAAGCTGACCGAAATGATCTAGCTGAGAAAGTCAAAGTTGAAATTGCAGTTGTTGAAAAATATTTGCCAGCACAACTTGATGAAGCGGAAATCCGCCAAATCGTTGCTGGAGCGATTGAAAAGACTGGTGCTTCTTCTTCCAAAGAATTTGGAAAAGTGATGGGTGCTGTAATGCCGCAAGTCAAAGGCAAAGCAGACGGCAATCAAGTCAATGCGATCGTTAAAGAATTATTGGATCAAATGTAAGCTCACGCCGCGAGTATGGATGACATGCTCGCGGCTTTTTTTCTGATTTCAAAAACTTAAAAAAAGCATAAGGACAAAAAGGAAACTACCCTTGGACTTTATAAGTAATTTTTCTTTTTTCTATCTTATGTTATTATTAATAAGAACGCCAAAAAAGGAGCTGTAACATATTTGACAGACAAAACTATGACGATCGAGATAACACTTAGTGAGAACGATGACGTTCGTTTACTCTTAGGTGCTCACGATAAGAACATTAAAATCATTGAAGACTCGACGGGGACGGTCATTCACACTCGTGGGGAGCTGATCCAAATCGTCGGCGAAGCGGAAGCTACAGAAAAAGCACAATCCGTGATCCGAGCGTTGCAAGAGTTGATCAAACGAGGCATCAATATCAGTACTCCTGATGTGATCACAGCTTTGAACATGGTAAACAAAGGCAGTCTTGATTATTTCAAAGATATGTATGAAGAAGAAATCATCAAGGACCGTAATGGGAAACCGATTCGGGCAAAAAATGCCGGTCAAAAGAAATATATCGAAGCTGTCCGTAAACATGATGTGGTCTTTGGGGTCGGACCAGCCGGAACCGGAAAAACCTTTCTGGCCGTCGTAATGGCGATCGCTGCTTTAAAGAAAGGTCAAGTGCAAAAGATTATTTTGACACGGCCCGCGGTTGAAGCAGGAGAGAACCTTGGCTTTCTTCCAGGCGATTTGAAAGAAAAAGTCGATCCTTACTTGCGACCGGTTTATGATGCGTTGTATCAAATTTTCGGGATGGATCATACGAACCGTCTGATGGAACGAGGCGTCATTGAGATCGCACCATTAGCATATATGCGAGGGCGTACATTAGAAGATGCCTTTGTCATTTTAGATGAAGCGCAAAATACGACGATCGCTCAAATGAAAATGTTTCTGACGCGTTTAGGATTCAACTCCAAAATGATCGTCAATGGCGATACGAGTCAGATCGACTTGCCAAAAGGGACTTTAAGCGGTTTGATCCATGCGGAGCGAACGTTGCAGGAAATCCCTAAAATTGCTTTTGCTAATTTTGAAGCAGGAGATGTGGTGCGGCACCCAGTTGTGGCCGATATCATTCGAGCTTATGAAGAAGCAGATCTTAAAGACAAGCGCTGATCGTCTTTCAGGAGGAGAACTATGATCATTCAACCACTACGGAAACTTAGAGAAAGACTCGGGAAGTTTTATTTACCAGTTTTGATGTTTCTCTTCTTTCTTTTTTCGATTGGTATCATGTACACCAGTGTCAAACAGAATAATGTCGATTATAGCGAAGGCCAGGTGGCGGAAGAAAACATTCGTGCCAATAAAACGATCGAAAACACTACTGCAACGGAACAAAAACGCAAATTGGCAGCAGAAGCGGTTCCGCCAGAGTACACCTATCAGGATACTCTAGCGCAGACACAGCACGATCGCATCGACCACCTTTTTGACTTAGTTGATTCAGTCAAAAAATCAACGGATGAGACACATGCAAAAGAAGTTGCTGAGGCGGATGAGGATGAAAATATCCCTAAACCGAGTACGGATGAATACATTGCAGCCTTAAAAAAAGAGTTTGAAAAAATGAGTGATGATGAACTCGATTTCTATCAGTCATTGACGAATAATTTTTTGTCGACATTGTTTTCATTAAGTACCGATGAATTGAATACGGTACGAACCTATGCGTTGCAGCTAGTAGACGAGCAAATGGCCAAACAGATCCGTCAAACAGAACTCAGTACTTTCCGCTCAGAGGCGGAAGACAAGATCCAATTTCTAGATGTTACTTCGGATATGGCGTCCGTTTTACGCTTCATTGTCAATCAAGGAATCGTCGTCAATGATATTCCCAATGAAAAGCGGACGGAAGAAGCGAGACAAACCGCCATGGATGCTGTTCCACCGGTAATGATCTATCAAGGGGAGATCATTGTTCGTGAAGGATCACAGATCGATGCCAACGCATTGGAAAAGCTGCAGCTTTTAGGAATGACCAATCAGACCTTCTCAGTTTTTCCATTAATCGCCTTAGTTTTAGCGACCTGCTTACAAATGCTCATGCTGTTTTATTATACAAGACAGACAAAAGATGTTGAAAAGCGAATGAACGCCGTCACTTTTTATATTTTGGCGATGGCATTCAGTATCTTGATCATGAAATTTTTCCAACTGTTCCAATCAGAATTAGTGACCTTTATCCCGCTCTTTTTCCCAGCAGCCTTTACACCGCTGATTCTAAGCATTTTCTCCAGCAGACGTTTAGGGATATTAGCCGCGATTTTCCAAGTGGTCAGTGCACTCTTCATTTACTTTGATTCCAGCGGGACCAACTTGTTGACGACTGTTTTAGTGACCTATCTCTTCTCTGGGTTGATGGGGACGATGATCAAACGAGCACGTATCGCCAGTCAAGGGAAAATCGCAGTCATGTGGGTGATCGTTTTCCCATTACTCTTAAGCATCATGTTGGTCATTTTCCAAGGAATGGATTTGGCCCGCGGCAATACGTGGACAACACTCGTCTGTGGATTGGCCGGCTCGCTTCTTAGCTATTTGCTGACGATGGGGTTGCATCCATATATCGAATTATTGGTAACGGATGAAAGTATGATCGTGTTGAATGAATTGAGTAACCCGAACCACCCGTTATTGAAGCAGTTGCTGGAAGAAGCACCAGGGACCTATCATCACAGTATGATGGTTGCTAATCTTAGCGCCAATGCCGTCGCCGAGATCGGTGGGCAAAGCTTACTGACCCGCGTGGCTTGTTATTACCATGATATTGGCAAAGTCAAACATGCCAATTTCTTCGTAGAAAATTTACCTGCTGGTGCCGAAAACCCGCATAATTTTTTGCTGCCGGAAGACAGCAAACAAATCATCTTCGGTCACGTGATCGACGGAGCGGAAATTCTCGAAGAAGCCAAAATGCCGCGGATGGTGATCGATATTTGCCGTCAACACCATGGCACAACTCTGATGCGTTATTTCTATGTAAAAGCTCAAGAGCGTAATCCCGAGGTGACAGAAGAAGATTTCCGTTATCCTGGGCCAAAACCGCAGACACGAGAAGCGGGTGTCGTGAGTATCGCTGACAGTTGTGAAGCAGCTGTTCGAGCGATGGAAAATCCGACCAATCAAAAAATTCAAGAATTTGTTGCGAATCTCATCAATGATCGGATCTTAGACGGTCAATTAGATGAAACGGGACTAACGTTGAAAGAAATCCGGATGATTGAAAAATCACTGGTCAACGGACTATGCAGTACCTTCCATTCACGGATCAAATACCCAAAAATGAAATCGGAAGCAGAGAAAATGAAAGAAGAACAAGAAAGAAGAGAGCGCTAATGGAGATTACCTTTTTAGATGAGACAAATTCAGTGGGGGAAACGAAGATCAAAGAGATCGAAGGACTTCTGCAATTTGCTGCAGGACATTTAGACCTTCCAGAGGATACGGAAATGTCCGTCACGTTTATGGACAATGCAGCCATCCAAGAAATCAATCGGGAGTATCGCGGCAAAGATATGCCGACAGATGTCATCAGTTTTGCCTTCGAAGAAGAAACGGCGGAGGAGATGCCGATTATTTTTGACGAAGCCCTTGAAGAGATGCCTCGTGATCTAGGAGACATTATGATCTCCATTGAACGGGCAAAGGAACAAGCTGCTGAATATGGGCATACCTATAATCGGGAACTTGGTTTCTTGGCGCTGCATGGTTTCTTGCATATCAACGGCTATGATCATATGACACCAGAAGATGAAAAGGAAATGTTTGGATTGCAAAAGGAAATACTGGATGCCTATGGACTCAAAAGATAAGAATATTGGGAAAAATAAACAGTTTATCTCGTCAATCGAATTTGCTTTCACCGGTATAAAAACTGTCTTTAAAGAGGAACGTAATATGCGTAAACATGTTGGGTTAGGCATCGTTGCGATCATTGCAGGTTTTATTTTCCGTTTGAATCAAATGGAATGGCTTTGGCTGCTGTTAGCCGTTTTCTTGGTCTGGATCGTGGAGATCATCAATACAGTCTTTGAGAATGTCGTTGACATGTTTACGGACTTTCATTTCCATCCAATCGGGAAAAAAATCAAAGATATGGCAGCTGGTGCTGTGCTGATGACCGCAGTTTTTGCATTAGTGGTCGCAGCGATCATCTTCTTGCCAAAATTACTGCAGCTCTTCTGATACGCACTAAAACCACAAGATAAAGGGGAACAACAATGACAACACACAAATCAGGCTTCGTTGCGATCGTCGGACGGCCAAATGTTGGGAAATCTACACTACTAAATCGAGTTGTAGGACAAAAAATCGCGATCATGAGTGACAAGGCGCAAACGACTCGTAATAAAATCCAAGGGGTCTATACGACAGATGACGCACAGCTCATCTTTATCGATACACCAGGGATCCATAAACCCAAACACCGTCTGGGCGATTTTATGGTGGAAACCGCCTATAGCGCACTTCGTGAAGTTGACGTGACACTATTTATGATCAGTGCCGATCAAAAGCGCGGCAAGGGTGATGATTTTATCATCGAACGGTTGCGTCAAAGCCAGACGCCGGTTTTCCTAGTGATCAATAAAATTGATAAAGTCCATCCGGATGCTTTATTGGCAATCATTGAAGATTACTCCTCACAAATGGACTTTGCCGAGATCGTACCGATTTCTGCAACGGAAGGCAATAATTTCGAAACGCTAATGAAACTATTGGTCGATGAAATGCCTGAAGGTCCTCAGTATTTCCCAGAAGATCAAATCACTGACCATCCGGAATACTTTATCGTTTCCGAGCTGGTACGGGAAAAAGTCTTGCTGCTGACCAGAGATGAAGTGCCTCACTCGGTAGCGGTCGTCGTTGACTCCATGAAACGAGATCATAATGATAAGGTGCATATTCAAGCGACGATCATTGTCGAACGTGACAGCCAAAAAGGCATTATCATCGGTAAAGGCGGTAAAATGCTGAAGCAGATCGGGACGAAAGCCCGTCTAGATATTGAACACTTACTAGATGACAAAGTCTTCTTGGAATTATGGGTGAAAGTTCAAAAAGATTGGCGCGACAAGCAAACCTTCTTAACGGATTACGGCTATCGTAAAGATGAGTATTAAGGAAAGGCAGATCCATCACGGTCTGCTTTAAAGAGGAAAAACTGATGCAGTTAGCGAACTGGATCAGTTTTTTTCAAGAAATGAGGTGCGACGATGAATCTTGTTGAAACAAAAGGAATTTTGCTTTTTTCAAAGGACCATAAAGAAAAAGACAAGCTAGTCAAAATCTTTACGGAATCTGCCGGGAAGCAAATGTTTTATGTCAAGGGTGCTCATCGGAAAAATAACCCCTTGGCACCAGCGTTGCTCTCCTATACTGAAGCCACCTACATGGGAACCATCAAAACGGAAGGCTTGTCCTTTTTAAACAATGCCAAAGACATCCATCCTTTTCGTACGATCCAAAGTGATATTTTTATTGCTGGTTATGCGACCTACTTGTTGAATTTGGCTGATTCTGCTATCGATGATCGGGTCTATGACCCACATCTATACCAATTTTTACATGAGGCATTGCACTTAATGGATCAAGGGAACGACGCAGAGATCATCACCAATATCTTTGAGATCCAGATTTTGCACCGTTTCGGGATCACTCCGAATTGGACCCATTGTGCCATCTGCGGAAAAACCGACGGTCGGTTTGACTATTCCTCAAAGTATAGCGGTATTTTATGCGAACAACACTGGGGGATGGACGAACGTCGCTATCATGCGGATTCTCGTGCGATCCATTTTATTCGCTTATTTTCGCAAATATCCTACGAGCAGATTGCTTCGATCAAATTAAAGCCAGAAACGAAAGCAGCGATTCGACAAGTGATCGATCTATTGTATGATGAATATGTGGGCATTCATTTAAAAAGTAAGAAGTTTATCGATCAGATGGGGCAATGGCAAGACGTCTTAAAACCGAAAAATCAATGATAGAGTTGGCGAAACTTCAATGGAGTTAAGCCGACTCTTTTTTTGAATAATGCGGTAAAGTGACTCGCATCCTGAAACCCTACAGCAAAAGCGGCTTGCTGAATGGGCAGATCCGGCTGTGCCACCAAAAGCTCTTTGGCACGGGTCATGCGATAGTTTAATAAGTATTGGGCGGTGGATTGTCCTAAAAAACGCTGGAACAACCGAGAGAGATATTGAGGCGAAACATAGACTAAACCAGCCAAGTTTTTGATCGTGATCGCCTGATCATAATTGGTTTCGATTTCTTGTATAACAGGGACCAGATATTGTTGAAACAAGGGGTGTTTTTCGGTTGGATTCCCAGAGCGCTCTTGCATGATCGCCAGCAAAAAACGATAACACTCACTAGAAGCCCGTAACGGATCCCAGCTGATTTTTGGGTCTTCTTTAATGCGTTGTTTGATCCAAGTCATATAGGAAAAAGTTTTAGACTCTTCAACTAAAAGATAAGGTTGACTTGTAAATTGTTTTAATATCTCAGCTGCCAAAGGTCCTTGAAAGGTAGCGAAGGAGGTTTTCCAATCTGATAAGGGATAGTAGCGATGAGGAGTGAAAGGGAAAATCAAGATGCCTTCACTGGGACGTAAAATAAAGGATTCTTGACCAAAGGTGACGCGACCTTCTCCTTGTTCTGTCTGCAGCCAATGAAAGTAAGGGTAGCCATCGAGACGAACAACGTCATCTTGTGGCCAATCGTTTCCGATACTTTCAAGCGACAAAGGCAACTGCTGGTTTGTTTGATAAAAATAAATAGGCATGTTCAACCTCCATGTTTCGAAAAGTTATAAAATAGTGTTTCATGTATTATACTACAACAAAATGAAAAGCCTTACAATAAGAGAGTAGAAATCATTTTATTTTAAAGGAGCGTTCACTTATATGACAAAATTTTTTGATCGAATTCTATTCGGCGGCGATTATAATCCAAATCAGTGGCCGAAAGAGATTTGGGAAGAAGACATTCGGATCTTTAAAAAAGCAAGTATCAATAGCGCGACCGTCAATGTTTTTTCATGGGCAAAGATCCAACCCTCTGAAAATTGTTATGATTTTGAGGAATTGGATCAAATCATCGAAAAATTAAGTACGGAGGGCTTCGACATCGTCTTAGCCACTTCCACAGCCGCTTTGCCAGCTTGGATGTTTAAGAAGTATCCGGAAGTCGCTCGCACCGATTATGATGGACGCCATCATAAGTTTGGGCAACGGCATAATGCCTGTCCCAATAGTTTGGTTTATCAAAAATACGCAGAACGTCTGGCAACGAAATTAGCCGAACGTTACGGCGAAAATCCACAAGTGACTTGTTGGCACATCAATAATGAATACGGCGGCGAATGTTATTGCGACAACTGTGAAAAAGCGTTTCGTGTTTGGCTAAAGGATAAATATCAAACGATCGAAGCACTGAATAAAGCCTGGAATATGGAATTTTGGGGTCATACTGTATATGAATGGGATGAAATCGTTCTGCCAAATGCGCTGTCAGAAGGAATCGGCTATGACAAGACGGCATTTGCAGGAATTTCTATTGACTACCGACGCTTCAACTCGGATAGCCTTTTAAAAAACTATATGATGGAGCGGGACGCTATTCGGAAAATCGATCCCACGACACCGATTACAACGAATTTGATGGGAACCTTTAAAGGACTGGATTATTTCAAGTGGGCGAAGGAAATGGACCTTATTTCGTGGGATAATTATCCAGCGTATAATACGCCATGGAGTTTAGTAGCCATGACACATGATCTAATGCGCGGCTTGAAACAACAGCCCTTTATGCTGATGGAACAAACACCCTCTCAACAAAACTGGCAACCCTATAACTCATTAAAAAAACCGGGACAAATGCGGGCGCAAAGCTACCAAACGATCGCTCATGGGGCGGACACGATCCAATATTTCCAATTGCGACGTTCCATCGGTGCTTGTGAGAAATTCCATGGAGCTGTTATCGAACATGTCGGTCATGAAGACACGCGAGTTTTCCGAGAAACGGCAGCTCTTGGTGCTGAATTAGCGCAGCTTTCAGACATTATTGGGACGCAAACTCAATCACAGGTTGCCGTGATTTTCGATTGGGACAATTATTGGGCATTAGAATATACGAGTGGTCCGACCGTTGATCTGAAGTATGTAGAACAGATCCATCGCTACTATCGTTATTTTCATGAACAAAATATTGCCGTCGACTTGGTTCCCGTGGATGCTGACTTATCAAAATACAAATTAGTCGCAGCACCTGTTCTCTACATGATCAAAGAAGGAATGCAAGAGCGGCTCACTGATTTCGTCAAACAAGGTGGTTCTTTACTTACCACGTATATGAGCGGTATCGTTGATCAATCTGACAACGTTCACTTAGGGGGCTATCCTGGGCCATTGCGGGAGTTAGCTGGCATCTGGGTGGAAGAAATCGATGCATTAGCCCCAGAACAATCAAACGGCGTTTCCTTAGTCAATGAAGAACTGACAGGAACCAGTAATTTAGTCAGCGATTTGATCCATTTAGAAACCGCCGAAGCGCTAGCGCATTACACAAGCAATTTCTATGCAGGAATGCCGGCAGTGACGAAAAATATGTTTGGCGATGGCACCGTCTATTACTTTGGTGGACAGTTGGAAGATCAGCTGCAAGATCAGCTTTTCAAAACGATTGTCGAAGAAAACGATATCACCCCAGTGATCGAGGAAGCAACAAAACTAGAAGTTGCCTGTCGTGAAAATGCAGAGGCGAAATTCTTCGTTATCATCAATTTCCACGAAGAAGCACAACCGTTGCCAGCAATGTTTGTTGGAAAGACGGATCTTCTGACGGGTGAGGTTCTTTCTTCAGAAATGATGCTGACACAATACACCACCTATATCGTCAAAGAGGAGCGTAACTGATGCGAACTTTTGCTATCGAAGATGACTTTTATCTAGACAAAAAGCCGTTCAAAGTGATCTCTGGAGCGATCCATTATTTTCGGGTCGTTCCTGAATATTGGCAAGATCGATTAGAGAAACTACGCTTGATGGGTTGTAATACTGTGGAAACCTATGTTCCGTGGAATCTCCATGAAGCACAGGAAGGCGTCTATCAATTTGAGGGGATCCTTGATTTGCGGCGATTTATCCAAACGGCACAAGAAGTAGGGCTTTATGTCATTTTGCGACCAGCACCTTATATTTGTGCAGAATGGGAATTTGGGGGACTGCCTTATTGGCTTTTGCAAGATCCCATGATGAAGCTTCGGTTTGATTATCCACCATTTATGGAAAAAATCACTCGTTATTTCGCCCATTTGTTTCCACAAGTGCGGGATCTGCAGATCACCCAAGGCGGTCCGATTTTAGTGATGCAAGTAGAAAATGAATACGGCAGCTACGCCAATGATAAAGAGTATTTGCGGAAAATGGTGGCTGCGATGCGGCAACAGGGTGTAGAAACGCCGTTAGTGACCTCTGACGGACCTTGGCACGATATGTTAGAAAACGGCACTATCAAAGACTTGGCATTGCCTACGATCAACTGCGGCTCCAACATCAAGGAAAACTTTGAAAAACTTCGAAGATTTCACGGAGAAAAACGGCCACTGATGGTCATGGAATTTTGGATCGGCTGGTTTGATGCTTGGGGTGATGACCATCATCATACAACATCAACGGCTGATGCAGTAAAGGAACTTCAGGATTGCTTGGCAGAAGGTTCTGTCAATATTTATATGTTCCATGGCGGGACCAATTTTGGCTTTATGAACGGGTCAAACTATTACGAGCGCTTAGCGCCGGATGTCACTAGCTATGATTATGATGCCTTGTTGACAGAATGGGGAGAACCTACTGCCAAATACCAAGCCTTCAAAAAAGTGATCGCTGACTATGCGGAAATTCCTGAGTTTCCCTTGAGTATGAAACTTGAGCGAAAAGCTTATGGAACATTCTCAGTGAAAGAACGAGTCTCCTTGTTTTCGACGATCGACACGATCAGTCAACCGATCATAAGGAATTACCCTTTATCGATGGAAGCCTGCAATCAAGCGACAGGTTATATCTACTATCGCTCACTGATTGGGCCTGCACGGAAGATTGCCGACTACCGTCTGATCAATACGATGGATCGTGCCCATACGTTTATCAACCAGGAACTTTTGCGCATCGATTACGATCGAGAAATCGGTCAATCCTACAGTTTCGATCTATCAGAATCAGAAAACGAGTTGGGGATCTTGGTGGAGAATATGGGGCGGGTCAATTATTCCGTTAAAATGAACCATCAGCACAAAGGCATTAAAGACGGTGTGATCATTAATGGCGCATTACAAAGCAACTGGGAAATCTATCCCTTGCCGATGGATAATTTGCATGCCATTGATTTCCAAGGGAAATGGCAAAAAGGCCAACCAAGTTTCTCACGCTTTGAATGTGTTTTTGATGAATGTGCAGATACCTTTATCGAATTGCCGGGCTGGGGCAAAGGGTTTGTCCAAGTCAATGGTCATATGATCGGCCGTTTCTGGGAAAAAGGACCGCAGCAGCGCTTGTACGTCCCGGCGCCGTTTTTAAAAACTGGAATGAATGAGATCATTGTTTTTGAAAGTGATGGGAAAATCGCTGATGAGATCGTCTTTCATGATCAGGCGGATTTAGGTCCAGAAGGATAAAAGTTCAAATTAATCATTGACAAACCCTAGCTTCAACTACTATCATAAGGGTAATCGAATCCGTGCTATGACCGGAAGAAAGAAAGAAGACCATTCCATGAAGCGAACTTGGGAGAGTGAAAGCCAAGTTGGAACCTTATTTCGCAGGCGTCCGTGAGCATGATCAATGAAGCTGCCGACTTGTCGGAAGTAGGGTGGAACCGCGAATGTATCGTCCCTATATCTATACACTTTGTATAGATATAGGGACTTTTTTATGTTTCACACCAAGAATAGCCAAAAACAAAGGAGGTTTTTTTATGTTATTTGATATGACGATTCCAGCAAGTGCGTTTACCGAAAAAAAGCTCAAAGTATTAGCAAGTATTCCACTTCAGGTTCGCCTTTTAAAGGATGAACAGCTTTTACATGAATTTACAACGAGTCCAGACCAAATGCTTTACGACTTATCTGATATTTTAGAAGCAGATGCCGTGGTCGAAGTAAAATTGATCCCCGGATCAGTTGTCGAGTTTTATCCTGTCGTCAATGCGTTATAAGAAAGGAAGAAAAAGATGAGTAAACTAACTGTGCAAGAGATGATTTTGACTTTGCAAAAATTCTGGTCTGAAAACGGCTGTATGCTGATGCAGGCCTATGATACAGAAAAAGGGGCTGGAACCATGAGCCCATACACATTTTTACGTGCAATCGGTCCAGAACCATGGAACGCCGCTTACGTAGAACCTTCTCGCCGTCCAGCTGATGGCCGCTACGGGGAAAACCCAAATCGTTTGTATCAGCACCACCAGTTCCAAGTCGTGATGAAGCCCTCTCCTGAAAATATCCAAGAGCTTTATTTAGAAAGCTTGCGTCTTTTAGGGATCGATCCATTAGAACATGATATTCGTTTCGTCGAAGATAACTGGGAAAACCCCTCAATGGGTTGTGCAGGTCTTGGTTGGGAAGTTTGGTTAGATGGGATGGAGATCACCCAGTTTACTTACTTCCAACAAGTTGGTGGCTTAGCGTGTAAGCCAGTGACATCAGAGATCACTTACGGCTTAGAACGTCTAGCATCTTATATTCAAGAAGTTGAAAGTGTCTACGATCTTGAATGGTCTGCAGGTGTCAAATATGGTGAGATTTTCCGCCAACCTGAGTATGAACATTCAAAATACTCCTTTGAAGTCAGTGACCAAGACTTGCTTTTAGGGAACTTCGATCGTTTTGAAAAAGAAGCAAAACGCTGTATCGATGAACGCTTAGTTCATCCAGCTTACGACTATATCTTAAAATGCAGCCATACCTTCAACCTGTTGGATGCTCGTGGCGCAGTCTCCGTCACTGAACGTGCTGGGTACCTCGCACGTATCCGTAATATGGCCCGTCAAGTAGCAAAACTATTTGTAGCAGAACGGGAAAACCTCGGTTATCCATTGCTTGATCCAGAAGTGGCGCAAAAACTGATTGAGGAGGGAAAATAAGATGGCACAAAACCTATTATTAGAAATCGGCTTAGAGGAATTACCTGCGCATGTCGTAACCCCAAGTATGAAACAATTACAAAAAAAAACGGCAGCTTTCTTAGATGCTCATGCATTACCTTATACAGCGATTGAAGCTTATTCGACACCTCGTCGTTTGGCAGTCTATGTCACCGGTCTTCCTGAAAAACAAGCCGATACACAAGAAGACGTCAAAGGGCCAGCGAAAAAAATCGCCTTAGACGAAGCAGGCAATTGGTCGAAAGCAGCTCAAGGATTTGTTCGGGGGCAAGGATTGACAACCGATGACATCACCTTCCGTGAATTAAAAGGTGTTGAGTATGTCTATGTAACGAAACATACCCAAGGTCAACCAACCGTTGAGGTATTGAAAGGATTGCAGGAAGTAATCACGAGTTTGACTTTCCCAGTAACGATGCACTGGGCAGACTACGATTTTGAATATATCCGACCAATTCATTGGATCGTCGCACTCTTTGGTGAGCAAGTCATTCCTTTCCAAATCCTTGATATTGTTACCGGACGCGAGTCAAAAGGTCATCGTTTCTTAGGTGAGGCAGTCACGTTTGATCATGCGGACGACTATTTGGAGAAAATGAAGCATCAGTTTGTCATTGCTGATCCAAGCGAACGTCAACAAATGATCACCTCACAAATCAATGCGATCGCTCAAGAAAACAACTGGCGGATCGATTTAGATGAAGACCTACTCGAAGAAGTGACAAATCTGGTTGAATACCCAACAGCTTTTGTAGGGGACTTTGAAGAAAAATATCTTTCTGTACCTGAAGAAGTGTTAGTTACTTCTATGAAAGAACATCAACGCTACTTCGATGTCCGCACCCTTGATGGAGAATTGCTGCCGCATTTCATCTCTGCCCGCAACGGGGATGCCGTGAAAATTGATAATGTCATCAAAGGAAACCAAAAAGTACTGACCGCCCGTCTAGAAGATGCTGAGTTTTTCTATAATGAGGACAAAAAATTGACCATCGACCATTGCGTGGAAAAGCTTAAGCAAGTCAACTTCCACGAAAAAATTGGCAGTTTGTATGAAAAAATGCAGCGTGTTGGATTAGCTGCACAAATCATCGGGAATACTGTTGGTTTAACACAAGAAGAACTGACTGATCTCCAACGGGCAGCTCAAATCTATAAATTTGATTTAGTGACAAATATGGTGGGAGAATTCCCTGAATTGCAAGGAATCATGGGGGAAAAGTATGCCTTGATCCAAGGAGAAAAACCAACAGTTGCCCAAGCGATTCGTGAACACTACATGCCGATCTCAGCAGAAGGTGAACTGCCGCAATCGAAAATCGGGGCTGTTTTAGCCATTGCGGATAAATTGGACAGCTTGCTTGCGTTCTTCGCTGTCGATATGGTTCCAAGTGGTTCAAACGATCCTTACGCACTCCGCCGGCAAACGTACGGAATTATCCGCATCCTAGCTGAAAAACGCTGGTATTTCCCATTTGCTCAGTTACAAGAAGAGATTCGTGAAGCTATTAATGCCCAACCGGAAATTTTTGGTATTCAACTTGCCGCAGGTCAAGAACAAGTGACCGATTTTGTGAAAGGCCGTCTGCGTCAATTCTTACTCAGCAAAAATACGCGTCATGATGTCATTGAAGCTGTTTTAGGCGCACGCCAAGCAGATATCAGTACGCTATTTGAAACGGCTCAGATGTTAAGAGAACATTTGCAAGACACCGACTTCAAACCATCGATGGAAGCCTTGACCCGAGTAATCAATTTAGCGAAAAAAGCCGAATTGGAACAAGTAGCAATTGATCCTGCCTTGTTTGAAAACGACTCTGAAACTGCCTTGTATGAAGCGGTCTTAACAGTAGAGAACAAGTTCCCACATCAAACGATGGAAGAAAACTACCAAAGCTTAGTGGCACTGCGCCCATTGATCGAAGCTTATTTTGATCAAACAATGGTCATGGTGGAAGATGAACAGATTCGCCGCAACCGTTTTGCCTTGTTGGATAAAATCGCGAAGATGAGTCTGGCAGTGGCTAGTTTAGATGCTTTGATTACGAAATAAAAGAAGCTTGCAGTTGCACATTTCTGAATAAAAAAGCTGGAACTGAAAGAATCAGTTCTGGCTTTTTTTCTATGTTTCTCGATTTTTTTTGTACTTAGAATTGCTTTCTTGCAGTGTTAAATATTATATAATAAAAAACATTTTGACCCATTACTTTTCAAGGGATCGAACGATTCTTCGGCTTTAATGATTGGGGATTTGATGATGCTTATAATGATACAAAGATTCTCATCATACAGACCGATTCATTTTTCCATTGAAAATACGCTGAAACGATAGGTGCAATAAAATAGCCTGACAGATCACAAAATGATTTGTCAGGCGAATGTTTATTTGCGGGTCAATTTTACCACCACTTCGCAGCGTGCGGTTTGTGGGAACATATCTACTGATTGCAGATATTCTACGTGAAACACTTTGGCTAATTGGACTAAGTCTCTTGCTAAAGTAGAAACATTACAAGATATATAGACCATCTTCTTTGGTGGTTGTTTCAACAACGCTTGCAATAATCGTTCATCCAAGCCTGTCCTTGGCGGATCAACAATGATGCTATCAGGTTTGAAGCCTTCATTGAACCATTTTGGTAAGAGCTCCTCAGCAGTACCCGTTTCATAACGGGTATTTTGGGCACCAATACGGCGTGCATTTTCTTGGGCATTTTCGATCGCTTGAGGAATAATGTCCATGCCGCGGACTTCTTTGGCATAAGGTGCCACACTCAACCCAATCGTCCCCACACCACAGTAAGCATCAACAACTGTTTCATTTTTGCTTAAGTCAAGGGCTTTTAACCCTTCTTGATACAAGACGCTGGTTTGCTGCGGATTCAGCTGGAAGAATGCGCGGGCGGACAAGTCGAAGGTCAGTTCATTCAACCGTTCTTCGATCGCTTCTTTGCCCCAAAGATGAATCGTTTCCTCTCCCATGACGACGGACGTTTTTTTGTTTTGCACATTTTGCATGATGGAAACGACTTGCGGCAAGCGCTGATTGATCTCGCGAATCAGCGCATTTTTTTGCGGCAGTTTGACAGAATTGGTAATGAAAACAACTTGGACTTCGCCAGTGGCGATCCCGATGCGAACCATCAATGTTCGTAAAATCCCGCTATTTTTTCGTTCATCGTAAATCGGGATCTGGTATTTGTTCAACAATTGGACGATGCCGTTGATCACTTTTTGCGTATCTTGTTCTTGTACGAGGCAATCATCAATGGCGACTAAGCGATGAGACTCCATTTCGTATAAACCCGCTTCGATTCGTTTGGTTTGACTGTTGTAACGCAATTGAAATTGTGCTTTGTTGCGGTAATGCCAAGGAACATCCATGCCTAAAGTATCCCTTAGTTCAAACTGTTGGTAACCTTTTGGCTTAAATTTTTCAAGTGCTTGTTTCAATAGGTCTTTTTTGAAGTCTAATTGTTTGTCGTAGACTAAGTGCTGCAATTGGCAGCCGCCGCACCGGTCGTAAAACTTGCAGGGTGGTTGGATGCGATCGCTGCTTGGCTTGATGATTTTGGTCATCTTAGCTTCAGCAAAGCGGGGAGAGGCTTTGGTGACTTCGGCAATGACCTGTTCCCCCGGTAGAACACGGGGAACAAAGATGATCAGCTTTTTGTAATACCCGATGCCTTCTCCGTTGATCCCCAAGCGTTTGATCGTTAGTTGTAGTTTTTGTCCAAGCTGGACTTGTGTATTTGCCATGTGAACTCCTTAAATAAAATAGTCAGTTCATTTTACCACATTTTTTCAGCTTGATTAGAAGGAATTTCATCGTAGTTGTGGTAAAATAGAATGTACGTTCGCGAGGTGAAGAAGATGAATACAATTATTCGTATCAATAAAGGAAAAGGACCATTTTATGAAGTGGCGACATCAGAAGGTGAAACGCTGCGGGTCTCAGAAGATCTTTTGGTCCGTTTTCGGCTATTAAAAGGCAAGGAACTGAGTGAAGAAGAATTAAAAGAAATCAAAAAAAGTGCGGGGTTTGATTTAGGATTGCAGCAAGCCATGAACTATATCAGCTATCAGCTGCGTTCTGAAATGGAAGTCCGTACCTATTTGAAAGACAAAGAAATCGAAAAACAAGACCGAGACTTAGTCGTTGAACGTCTGAAAGAGTTGAATTTGATCGATGACAAAAACTACGGAGAAAGCTACATTCGCACCCAAGTCCGCATGAGTGATAAAGGACCCGTGGTCATCAGTCAGCAATTGAGAAAAAAAGGATTAAAAGATCCCGTGATTCAGGAAGTATTGCCTTTGTATACCGAGGAAATGCAGTTTGAAGTCGGGTATCATACGGCTGAAAAAGCGATGCGTCGTTTTCACAACAAAAGCCATAAAGAAATGATCCAAAAGATAAAAATGCATTTGATGCAAAAAGGTTTTCATCAAGGAGTCATTCAGATGATTTTGGATGAATTACCGATGGAAAAAGATGAGGACCAAGAAAATGAAGCGCTCCAAAGAGAAGGGGCCCGACTTATGCGGCGGCATCAGCGGTTACCATTGATGAAACGAAAAATGAAAATCAAGCAAGGCCTTTATCAAAAAGGGTTTGCCATCGATGATATACAACGATTCTTAGATGAGGAAGTAATGGATGAGTAAGCAATGGGAAACTTGGGATGAAGAAAAAATCAAGACGTTCCAAGAAACATTTTTAACTTGGTATCATAAAGAAAAACGCAATCTGCCTTGGCGGGCGACCAACGATCCGTATGCAATCTGGATCTCAGAGATCATGCTTCAACAAACACGAGTGGAAACAGTGATTGGCTATTTCTATCGTTTTATGGAACAATTCCCGACGATCCAAGACTTGGCGGCAGCCGAAGAACAAAAGCTTTTAAAGGTTTGGGAAGGTTTAGGTTATTACTCTCGTGCCCGTAACCTTAAGGCTGCCGCCCAGCAAATCGTTGCCGAATTCGACGGAGAAATGCCCCAATCAATTGAAGAGATTCGCTCATTAAAAGGAATTGGTCCCTACACAGCTGGAGCCATTGGCAGTATTGCTTTTGGCTTGCCAGAACCGGCAATCGATGGAAATGTGATGCGGGTCGTCAGTCGGTTATTTTGTATCGAAGCAGATATTGCGAAAGCCAGCAGCCGAAGACCATTTGACGAGGCGATGAGAACAATCATTTCCCCCGATGAACCTGGTGAGTTTAATCAAGCCTTGATGGATCTTGGCTCACGAATCTGTACACCCACTACACCGAAATGTGAAGAGTGTCCCATCAGTCAGTATTGTCTTGCATATGCGGAGAATCGACAAACAGACTTTCCAGTGAAATCGAAAAAAGCAAAGCCGAAAGATGTCTATTACATCGCTGGCGCCATCGAAGATCAAGGTTCGTTTCTACTCGTGCAGCGACCTGAAACAGGCTTATTGGCCTCTATGTGGCATTTTCCGTTGGTTGAAGTAACGAAAGAACAATATGATGCTTTGCAGCGAACATGGGTAAAAGAGGAACAGCTGCAGTTGGATTTGATTGCCGAAGATGATGCGCTCGAAATTTTTCCTGATCTGCCTGTCGTTTGGCAAAAACGACATTTTGGCGAGATCACTCATATCTTTAGTCATTTGAAATGGCACGTCCTTTTATTTTACGGCAGAAAACGTGGAGAGCTCACGTTACAAGACAGCGAATGGGCAGCAAAAGAATCCTTTCAAAACTATGTTTTCCCAAAACCCCAGCAGAAATTGGTAGATCAATTAAAGAAATATCAGAAACTCGATAAAGATTTCTAGGCAAAGCTTTCTTTTATTGCTATAATATTAACGATGTCGGTGTAATGAACACCCAAACAAAACGCAAGTTTTCTTGCTGAGGGAAGGGTTGCTATGCGAGTTCCAAAAGAAGGAGAGTTTGTCAGCATTCAAAGCTACAAACATGACGGCAATTTGCATCGAACGTGGCGGGATACGATGGTCTTAAAGACCAGTGAATTCTCAGTGATAGGGGTCAACGATCATACATTAGTGACCGAATCAGATGGAAGACGCTGGGTTACCCGTGAACCAGCAATTGTATATTTTCATAAAAAATACTGGTTTAATGTTATTGCAATGATTCGAGAAAAGGGGGTTTCCTATTATTGTAATCTTGCTTCACCGTATTTACTTGATGAAGAGGCATTGAAATATATCGATTATGACCTTGATATCAAAGTATTTCCTGATGGCGAGAAACGTTTACTAGATGTGGATGAGTATGAATTGCACAGTAAGATTATGCAATATCCGCAAGACATTGATTTTATCTTGAAAGAAAATGTCAAAATTTTAGTAGATTGGATCAATAATGGCAAAGGACCCTTTTCGCAAGGGTATGTGGACATTTGGTATGATCGCTACAAGCAGTTGTCTCAAAAATAAGTAAAATGGGTCGAATCGCTCATTTTCCCTAAGAAACTTCAACCAAGTTGGTTGGAGTTTTTTTGTGTTTCTATTGGATTGCTTCAATCAGCAGGTTTTAAGTTCTGTTTAAGCTGACAGTCCCATGATAGAGAGACCAAGAAAATTAGTGGGGGAAGCACATGAAGAAAAAAGGGAAGCTTGTTATCGGGACCACCATGATTCTGCTTTTTGCAGCGGGGTTTGCTGTGTTGAGAAACGACCAATCCGCTCGTGAGGAGAGTCAAGAAAGTACTTCTCAAACTGAGCTTAACGCTCAAACTGAAGAGACCGCTCAGACTGCCAGTATGGTTCAAATTTATGTAGATCCCTCAGAATACGATGCAGCGATTGAAAGTGAGAACGATTATGTACCGATTTATCAGTCAACAAGTCAAGAGACAGTCATTGGGAAAATCCATCGGGGAAGTTGGGCAACCTTCATCAGTCAAACAGAAGACATGGTTGAAATTCAAACAGACGATGGGGTAACTGGTTATATTGAAAAGCAATCAGCATCGATTCAAGAAGTCGCGCTTTCGGCAATCCCAAAAGATCTATCGAACTTTAAAGTCGTCCTTGATGCAGGTCACGGCGGCGAAGATTCTGGGGCACTGTCAACGGATCAAACGATCTTGGAAAAAGACTTGACGCTAGCAACGGTCCAAACGATCGGCGAAGTGTTGACAGAAGCAGGTATTCAAGTCAGTTATACACGCACTGAAGATCGTTATCTCTCGCTGTCTGATATCACCGCTGCTTCGCTTTCAGAAGAACCAGATTTATTTATCAGTATTCATTACGATAATTCAGAAATACCAAACAGCAATCAAGGACTGACAACTTACTATTACTATACTGGGGCAAAAGAGATGGCAGAAACGATCACTGCCAATTTGAGTTCTTCAGTGGCATTGAGTTCCAACGGCACTCGTTTTGGTAACTATTATGTGTTGCGAGAACAATATCTTCCAGCAGTATTATTGGAGTTAGGCTATTTGAACAGTGACAATGATTTGGCAATGATTACAAGGGAAGGGTATGATCAAAGGGTGGCGCAAGCGTTGCTGACAGCGATTGAAGAGATCGTTGAAGCAGAGGAATAAAAAACGGCGACTACAAATCAGAGGAAGGATCTGTTTTGTGGTCGCTGTTTTAAGGAATCACTTCTCGTTAAAGATTTTGCTCATTTTGATATGGGGCATATCTGCGTCTAAAAAGACATCGCCTTCAGGCTGATAGCCTAACTTCAAGTAAAACTCTTTGGCGGTTATTTGTGCCCCTAAAGTGACTTTTTTGATTCCTTGTTTTTGAATGAAGGCTTCCGCACCTTCGATCAGTTGTCTGCCATAACCTGAACCTCGATGAGCAGCGGGGACCGCCATTCGCTGCAACTTCACTTCATGATCAGAGATAGGTAAGAAACGCAAGGTTGCGACTGCTTCATTATCGTCGTCATATAAGACAAAGTGGACTGCCAATGCTTCATTTTCATCTACTTCCAATGCTAATGGAACACCTTGCTCTTTCACGAATACTTGATTTCGTATTTTCAATGACGCCAAATAAATGTCACTCAGCGTATCTTTTGTTTGTGCAATATGCATAAAAAAATTCACCTCAGCTAAGATTTCTCCGTTATTTTTAATAGTATACCACTTTTTTTACAATTTTTTTTTGTTTGCGGCTAAAGTCGCAAGCTTTTTTTTTCAAAATCATCTATAATGTTATAAAAAAGGGAGGGAATCTTTTGTTCGACAAATTCAAACAATCAAAACTGTTCTTTTGGTCATTGGAAGCATTGGTTTTAGTGACACTCGTGTTTGTGTTAAGTAAAGTCAATTTTCTATTTGCACCGATTGGCACGTTTTTTTCTACTTTATTTGCACCAGTATTGATTGCTGGCTTTCTGTATTACCTGCTAAATCCAATCGTCTTATTTTTGATGAAAACCACAAAAATAAAACGACTGTTTGCTGTCATATTGGTTCTGTTGTTATTAGTAGCAGCAATCATCTTGATTTTCGTCAGCGTTATTCCTAATCTAGTGAGTCAGATTACTTCATTGGCGGAAAATATTCCAACATTTGCCAAAAATATGGAAAGTTGGATCTCAAGAATCGCAGATGATCCATTTTTCAAACAAATCGATATCGCGCAGCAGTTAGAAAACCTAAATCTTTCTTATGGTTCTTTGCTGCAGCAGTTTCTTAGTGGGTTATCCACTAGCTTAGGATCGATCGTCAGTACGATTGCTTCCGCGACGATGATCATCGTTACAGTACCATTCATCCTTTTTTACATGTTGAAGGATGGAGAAAAGCTAGTTCCTAATCTGAAAACTGTCTTTCCAGAAAGAAGACGAGATCAGATTGTTGGGTTGCTAGGTGACTTAAACAAGACATTATCCAATTACATTAGTGGGCAAGCGATCGAATGTATTTTTGTCGCTACCTTCACGTTTATTGGTTACTGGATGATCGGCGTTAACTATGCCTTTCTTTTTGGGGTAATTGCAGGCGTCACAAACTTGATCCCTTATTTAGGCCCATATCTTGGTTTGATTCCGGCGGTGTTAGTGACGGTCTTTGATGAACCATTTCGCGCATTATTATGCTGTATCGTGGTTCTGGTCGTCCAACAATTAGACGGAAATGTTATTTACCCGAATGTAATCGGAAAATCATTGGCGATCCATCCGTTAACGATCATTTTGGTCTTATTAGTTGCTGGAAATCTAGCTGGCTTGCTGGGGATTTTCCTAGGTGTGCCATTTTATGCGATTTGCCGAACGATCGTCGTCTTTATTGTTCGCCTGATCAAAGACGACAAAATCAAGAAAAATCAGGAACGGTTGATCGAATAATCAATGACTGGTGTTTTTTATTGCAAAGAAAAAAACTTTGTGATAGGATTTTATCGTGGGCTAAGCCCACGATTTTTTTTAGAAAATGAAAAAATAAGGAGAGAATGCTATTATGAATGCTGACCCCGAGAGTCAGTCGCTTCTAGCGCAAATTTTATTATTGATCGTTTTGACATTGATCAACGCTTTTCTAGCGGCCTCTGAGATCGCAGTTGTCTCAGTTAACAAAAACCGTGTGGAGCAAAAAGCGGAAGAAGGAAATGTCAAATCACAAAAATTATTGAAAATCATTGATAATCCAACAAATTTCTTGTCAACGATCCAAGTTGGGATTACCTTGGTGAATATTTTATCTGGGGCATCTCTGGCAGATACCTTGTCGACCCGTTTGGCACCTTTATTAGGTGGAGGGACGGCGGCTAAAAGCTTAGCGAACATTATTGTTTTAGCGATCTTGACGTATGTGTCGATCGTTTTTGGTGAGTTGTATCCAAAACGGATCGCCATGAACAAATCAGAAGAAGTTGCCCAGTTCACTTCTGGTGTCATTCGAACGATCGGGATTATTGCAAAACCTTTCGTCTGGTTCTTATCTGCTTCGACAAGTTTATTGGCGCGCATCACTCCAATGGAATTTGACGATGAAGACACGAAGATGACCCGTGATGAAATGCGGTATATGTTGGAAACAGAAGGGGTCTTTGAAGAAGATGAATTAGAGATGCTGCAAGGGATCTTTTCATTAGACACGAAAGTCGCCCGGGAAGTCATGGTTCCTAGAACCTCAGCCTTTATGGTGGACATCAATGACTCAGTAGAAGAAATTTTGACTGAAATTTTAGCAGAAAATTATTCTCGTATTCCTGTATATAATGAAGATAAAGACAAAGTCGTAGGGATTCTACATACCAAAAATCTTTTGAAATGTGCGTACAAATACGGCTTTGATACGATGGACATCAAACAAATCCTGCAGGAACCATTGTTTGTGCCAGAAACGGTCTTTATCGATGATTTGCTTTATGAATTAAAGAAAACCCAAAACCAAATGGCGATTTTGCTTGATGAATATGGCGGCGTCGTTGGGTTGGTTACACTAGAAGACTTGCTAGAAGAAATCGTCGGCGAGATCGATGATGAATCAGATGAAGTCGAAGAGCTTTATGAAAAAATCTCTGATAAAGAATATGTCATCCAAGGACGCATGTTGATCGATGATTTTAATGAAGCCTTCAACATGAGCTTGCATATGAGTGATGTGGATACGATGGCAGGATATTTGATCACTGCTTTAGGATTAATCCCTGATGAAGGAGAAAAACTATCCTTCGAAGTGGACAATGTGAAGCTGATCTCTGAAGAAATGGAAGGATCACGCGTCTTGAAGATCCGGGTGATTTTCCACGACCCAGAAGAAGGGGAAGTGGAACCAGAGGAAGAGCGGCGCTATTTCCGTAAAGATTTTGAGGAAGATGAGCCTCGCCGTTAAAGTTCCGTATAAATGAAATGAGAAAGACCAAGGCAGTTGCTTTGGTCTTTTTTGTCCGTTTTTTTACGTATTCCCCTTGATTTGTATGGAAGAAACGGTTACGATAAATTTATTGAATAATACAGTTTAAAAACAGATAAAAAAACACGTGTATCTTATCGTTAAGCAGTTTGATTGCAATTTTCCGTAAGAAAAGCGAGAATATCCATAGAAATATAATGAGAATGAGGGGCTTGAAATGAAATTTTACCGTATGCTTAGTGAAGATATCCGTTACAATTTGGCGACTGAAGAGTATTTGATGAATAACGTAGATGTTTCGGAGCCTTGTCTTCTGTTATACATACAAAAACCATGTGTTATAATCGGCAGAAATCAAAATGCGTATCAAGAGATTGATTTTGACTATCTAAG
The DNA here is from genome assembly GCF_051714285.1 of Enterococcus sp. AZ149. NCBI lineage: Bacteria > Bacillati > Bacillota > Bacilli > Lactobacillales > Enterococcaceae > Enterococcus > Enterococcus sp. AZ149. The sequence goes on along the minus strand of NZ_JBIORO010000001.1, from coordinate 1,961,060 downwards.
AAGCCGTAAGATCGTTTTGACTCGCAGAACGTCTGGTGGTGGAGCGGTTTATGACGATCTAGGCAATATGAGTTTTAGTTTTGTCACCAAAAAAGATGCCACGAGCTTTGGTGACTATCAAAGTGCAACACAACCTATCATGAAAGGCTTAGCGGCAATGGGAGCCAAGGATGTTGAAGTACATGGCCGTAATGATCTGTTCATTGATGGGAAAAAGTTTTCTGGCAATGCGATGTATACAAAAAAAGGCCGGACGTATTCCCACGGCACATTGATGTATGATGTGGATTTAGAAGAATTGACGAAAGTTCTACATGTTGCCCAAGAAAAAATTGCTTCTAAAGCCACGAAATCAGTTCGGAAAAGTGTGACGAATATCAAGCCCTTTTTGGCAGAGCAATACCAATCAATGGATACCAAGGAATTTCGAGATACACTCCTTTGCCGAATCTATGAAGTAGAATCGATTGATGAAATCAGTGAGCAAGAGATCGTCTTAACGGAAACCGATCGACAAGCGATCCAAACACTGTTTGAAGAACGATATGCCAATAATGAGTGGATTTTTAATGAAGCGCCTGCTTTCGAATGGCAAAAAAGAAAGCGGTTTGAGCAGGTTGGGATTGTTGAAGTCGATTTTACTGTCAACAAAGGCAAGATTGCAGCGATTCAAATTACCGGTGATTTTTTTGGACAAAAAGAGATCAGTGAACTTGAAGCGATGTTGCAAGGTATTGATTTTGAAAAAAGCACCATTAGCCGCTTGCTAGAGGGAATCGCCATCGATCAGTTTATCCATCAGATGACCGCTTCTGAATTTTTAGCATTGCTGTTTGATTAGGAGGAAAAAGATGTTAGAAGCGATCAATCTCACAAAGCGTTACGATCGAAAGGTTCTCGATGGTTTGTCTTTTTCTGTTCAGGCAGGAGAAATCGTTGGGGTCGTCGGCAAAAGCGGCTCAGGAAAATCGACGTTGTTGCGGCTTTTAAACTTGATTGAAACCCCAGACAGCGGGGAATTACTTTTTGATGGCAAAAAAATCGATACATCGAATAAAAAGCATCTGCTACGTGCACAACAAGAAATCGGCATGATTTTTCAAAATTACAATCTGTTACACAATCGAACCGTTTTCGAAAATGTCTATTTGCCCTTGAAGTTAATGGGAAAGTCAGCAGATATGGTACTTGAGATGCTTTCGTTTGTTGGCATGGAAGATAAGGCCCACATCTATCCGGCCAAGTTAAGCGGCGGAGAGAAACAACGAGTGGCTATTGCACGGGCTTTGATCCGTGAGCCAAAAATCTTGCTGTGTGACGAGCCCACTAGTGCGCTGGACGAAGATACGAAAGCCGATGTTCTTGCTTTGCTGCAAAAAGTTCAACAGACGTTTCAACCAGCTGTCGTCTTTGTCAGTCATGAGCTATCGGCCGTCCGACAAATTTGTCAACGTGTGTTTGTATTGGAGGACGCCGTCTTTGAGGCGGAGTTTGCCAATCAGCCACAACCAATCGTCCGCATTGAAAGCTCTTATGTGAACAAAGTGGAGAGGAGTCTGCTGCATGACGATCAGTGAGAGTATTTTGTATTATCTGCCTGAATTGCTGCAATCTTTGAAAGAAACAGCGATCATGATGGGCATTTCGATGCTCGCAGCCATTGTCTTAGGTCTACCGTTAGGTGTCTGGCTTTTTCTCAGTCGCAGCCGAGGGAAAAAAATCTCATTTCTTTATGAGTGTTTGAATCTCATTGTGACGATCATCCGCTCGTTTCCTTTTTTATTATTTGTTGTAGCGTTGATCCCGTTGACGCGGATGCTTTTAGGCAGCTCATTTGGACCGATTCCCGCCAGTTTTCCTTTGAGCATCGTTGCTATGAGTATTTTTGCTCGTTTGACGGAGCAAGTGCTGTTGGATGTTCCAGAAGAAGTTTCTTATTTGGCGAAATCTCTTGGTGTCAGTCAATGGCAGTATGTTTGGTCGTTTTTACTAGTGGAAGCTAGAAGCGGCTTGATTTTATCTTTAACGACGACAGCAGTCAGCATGGTTTCTTATTCGACGGTGATGGGGATCGTTGGTGGCGGCGGTATCGGCGATTTTGCGATCCGTTATGGGTACCAGCGTTATGAGTATGGCGTGATGTATTTTGCAATTATCATCATGATTCTTTTGGTCTTTATCCTGCAAGGGATTGGCAATCAAGCAGCAAGAAAACTTGATAAACGAAAATAGGAGGAATGAAAGTGAAAAAAGGATTTGTTTTAGGATTGAGTGTATTGGCATTAGGTGTATTGGGGGCTTGCGGTACAGGTTCTGATGAAGCGAGCGAAGAGAAAATCATCAAGGTCGCTTCGCAAACGACGCCAATGACCGATGTCGTAAAGGTTGCAGCTGAAGCAGTGGAAGATGGCTGGGAAATCCAATTGGTCCAAGTCAATGACAATATCCAGTATAATGAGTTGCTGAATAATGACGAGGTCGATGCTAACTTTGCGCAACATGAACCATATATGCAAATGTATAATGAAGAAAAAGATGCAAACCTAGTGGCACTAGATAAAATCTACAACGCAAAAGTCGGTTTTTATTCCAAAGAGTATACGAATATCAATGATATTCCAGAAGGAACGAAAGTCGCATTGCCAAATGATGTGTCCAATGAAGGTCGAGCGTTAGCGATTTTAGCAGAAGAAGGATTGATCACCCTTAAAGAAGGCGTTGGTGTCAATGGAACACTTAAAGACGTTACCGAAAATCCGAAAAATTTTGAGTGGTTATCTGTCGATTTACTGAATCTTGCGGAAGCCTATGATGAACCAAACGTATCTTTGGTATACAATTACCCAACCTATATCGCGAAAATCGGTTTGAAACCAGCAGATGCCCTTTTCTTAGAAAAGACCATCGATGATCGCTTTGCTATCTCATTGGTTGCTCGAGAAGACAATCAAGATTCTGAAAAAATCGCTGTATTGCGCCGTGCCATGACTAGCGATAAAGTTCGTGAGTTTTTAGAAAACGAGCATAGCGATACCTTATTGCCAGCATTTTAATTTATTTCTATCAAAATGGAAGGAGCGCCCTTTGCCTAACTCTCTAAAAGAGAGTAGTCAAAGGGGTTTCTTGTCTTTTTTTGCTTTTTTATCACCCTTATCCATGATATACTGATTTGGTCAGAAAACTAGCGACAGTCTAAAATAGACACTGTTCGCATTGTAAATACAAGAAATGGAGCAATAGAATCAATGGATAATCCAAAATTAAAACAACAAGTCGATAGTCGCCGTACCTTTGCGATTATTTCCCATCCGGATGCGGGGAAAACAACCATTACAGAACAATTATTATTATTCGGTGGCGCGATTCGCCAAGCTGGTACGGTCAAAGGGAAAAAGACTGGTAATTTCGCAAAGTCCGACTGGATGGAAATCGAAAAACAACGGGGGATCTCCGTTACCAGTTCCGTTATGCAGTTTGATTACCAAGGCAAACGGGTCAATATTTTAGATACCCCTGGACATGAGGACTTTTCTGAAGATACCTACCGTACCTTGATGGCGGTGGATAGTGCTGTCATGGTGATCGATAGCGCAAAAGGGATCGAAGCACAAACGAAAAAACTCTTCCAGGTCGTTAAAAAACGTGGTATTCCGATTTTTACTTTTATCAATAAACTCGACCGTGATGGCCGCGAACCATTAGAATTATTAGAAGAACTAGAAGATCTTTTAGAGATCGAATCATTTCCAATGAATTGGCCGATCGGCATGGGGAAAGGCTTGGAAGGACTGTATGATATCCACAACCAACGGGTCGAATTTTACCGTCCTGACAATCACGGTGGGGAACGTTTAGTTGCCCTAGATGAAAATGGTCAATTCCCAGCAGATCATCCATTTGCCGAAGATGGGCTGTTCCAACAAGTTTTAGAAGAAGTGGAATTGCTGCAAGAAGCTGGCGACGCCTTTGATACAGAAAAAATCGCTCGGGGCGATCAAACCCCTGTATTCTTTGGTTCTGCTCTCACAAATTTTGGCGTACAGACCTTTTTAGAAACCTTCTTGACTTTTGCACCAGCACCTTACGGACATAAAACACTAGCTGGTGAGGAAGTCAGTCCTTATGAACCAGAAATGTCTGGGTTTGTATTCAAGATCCAAGCAAACATGAATCCTGCCCATCGTGACCGGATCGCCTTTGTCCGCATTTGTTCAGGAACCTTTGAACGAGGCATGGACGTTACTTTAGAACGTACTGGCAAAAAAATGAAACTCAGTAATGTGACTCAATTTATGGCTGATACCCGTGAAAATATTGAAGAAGCTGTCGCCGGAGATATCATTGGTGTCTATGACACGGGGAATTATCAAATCGGTGACACGATTTATGAAGGAAAACTAAAAGTTGCTTACGAAGAGCTGCCATCGTTTACTCCGGAACTCTTTATGAAAGTTACTGCGAAAAATGTGATGAAGCAAAAATCTTTCCATAAAGGAATCTATCAGTTGGTCCAAGAAGGGGCTATCCAGTTGTACAAGACGTATCTTAGTGATGAGTATATCATCGGTGCTGTCGGGCAACTGCAATTTGAAGTTTTCCAATATCGCATGATGAATGAGTACAATGCGGAAGTCATCATGACCCCAATGGGCCACAAGATCGCCCGTTGGATCGATCCGAAAGACTTGGATGAGCGTATGAGCTCCAGTCGTAACATTTTAGCGAAAGACCGTTTCGACCAGCCATTGTTCTTGTTTGAGAATCAATTTGCGATGCGTTGGTTCGCAGATAAGTACCCAGATGTCGAATTGAAGAGCTTGATGTAAGAGCCGTTTCCCGCGAGCCTGTCTAGGTATGCGCAACTCTGTACGTAAGGCTGATCTTTTTGAATTGAACGATCGTAGAAAGTCCTTTCTTATCAAAATGGATAAGAAGGGGCTTTTTTTGCTGAAAACGTGCTTTTGATACAGAAAGAAGGCTGTGTGATTGGGGCAATGGTCCAATGATCAGACAATTATCCTAATTTATAAACATTCTTTTAAAAGAAGATAAAAAGAGTTGGAAAAAGAGCGTAGTATTAAAGATGACCGCAAGGAAGTGCACTTGAAATGAATAGAAAAATATCATAGGCACATTTGGTGATTCAGGAAATTTTCACTTGTTTGAAAGTAGAGGGAAAGCAGAGAATAGATTGCCAGTGATAGAGGTCATTTAATCATTTGATCGAGGGACAAGTTCTTTTTGTCAGATGCTACTAGTGAAGACTAAACTTTCTTTATCTGAGCATGATTCGGTTATAGCCCTTAAAACTTCATTTGAAGCACTGCTAACAGATGGCTTAAGTTTTCCGTTGGTGAACCATGGCTTCATAAATCCAAAATGAATTAGTCTCATTGCTAGTCTACTAGTTATCTATAGATCGATTTTGCTAAAGCGAATGATTATTTGTTAAATAAAAGTGATTTCTGAAAGAAGAAAGGGGACCATGTAGTGCTAAAAAGTTTGTTATTCATATTTTCGGCGATATTTTTCTTTCCAACAGTAGAGGCTGCGGCTGATGAGGTTTCCGAAACGTTGATTTTTGATTTGAACACGATTGACTTTAATGACGAACACTATTATTTGTTGAAAACCACACAAGATCTTCAGTTGACCGTCGATAGCAACGGCAGTGAAGGTGCTTTTGGCGTAGAGATCACAGCTGTCGGGAAGGCATTTTCAGCAGAACTAAACAGCGTGAACGGTTCGGAAGAGAAAATCATTCAGATTGAGGATACTGATGAAGCATCAATGATTCTTAACGTAGCTGCAACATTGAACATAAAGGAATATCTTGATTCCAACTCTGAGTACTACCTATCAGTCACTTTTACAGCAATTGATGATTCAGAGACCTTTACGAAAGATATAAAAATGAATCAGACGGATGAGGAAAAAGAAGAGATATCGGATGAGAACTTAATGACTGAAGACCAAGACGATGAAAAGCAAGAAGACAATGGCATCGAAGATGATTCTGAGAGCCAAAAGGAAGAAGCAGAATCTATTTACGACGAGCAAGCAAACTTGGAAGAAGACTCGCTTGATAAGGATTCTACCAAACTAGAAGATTCAATCAGTGATGTTGAGGATGAGGCTGGTACTGAGTTTTTTTTAGGGAAGAAAAGCCAATGTGAGACAGCAACATTTTTTTCAAAAGAAGTGATCATTGAAAAAAATATGTTTAGATTTATATTAGGAAAAACCGCTTATTTGATATGAGCGGTTTTTCTTGTCTCACTTCTTCTATTTCTTCCTAAAGAGGAAACCATGGAGAGAAGATACGCAACATTTCTTTAAAAAGGAATCTCTCAATAATTGATGACCAATGGAATAAGTAGAAGCAGAACAAAAGAGAGGAACTAGCCCTCTCTTTTTCTTTTTGATTTTAAAATGTAGATGACTGCAGCTGCCAGCGCTGCAATGAGAACAAAGATGATCCAGATAAGGATTTGATTATTTGTCTGAACGTTGGCGGCGTTCGTTGGACGGTTCTCTTTTTTGAAGTTATCCAAGTCCTCTTTCTCATAAGAAAAAGTAGTGGTGATCGCTTTTCTAGTTGTTTCTATTGTTAAACGGTATTCGCCTTCAATAAGCTCACTATCGTCTATTAAAGGAATCTGCATTCTTGATTTGGTTAACGGCGTTAAAAGAACGGAATCTGCTAACTCTCCAGAGGCAATTGTTTCTCCATTTGGGTTTATTAGTTCGTAGAGCGCATTGTTTAAGTTGCCTAAAATAGGATTATAGTTGAGGGCATAAAATTGTAGGTTTACCGTGTCCTGAAGAGCAACAAATGAGAAATCTTGATAAATAATATCTTGAATATCCTCATATTTGCTAAAAATTAAGTTGATAAAAATGATAGACTCGTAGGCAGACGCAATACTAATAGAATCTTCAGCTGTTTGAACACCTAATATTTGCTTGAAATTAATTCCACCCATTACAGTACCTTCAAGCTCTATGTCGTCTGGAACATTTATGGTAATGCTGACACCAACAGATTCATTAGGGGCAATTTCTATTTGATTCTCTTTGTCTATAGCATCTGAAGCGATAGTAACATAATTTGAAAAGTCGTATTTATCATCGAGAAGGTTCTCTGTATTCGAAGTGTACAAAATAGAGGATTCTCTTGAAATAGCAGTTGAAGCAAAGGGAGTGACCACTATTGATGAATCACCAGCTCCGATGTTTTCCAATTTAATGTCAAATGTATACTTTTTATCAACATCAGAAGGAAGAGTAATAGTATTTCTTGATGTTTCATATTCGGTATCGCTAAGCGATAGTTTTAAAGTATTCGTTGTCTCATTCGCTGTTGCAATACTTATATTTATATTTGCGATTATTGTCAATATGAGGAAGAACACAGAAACTCTTAGAAAGGAGTATCTGTGTTTTGATATTTTATCCATATGTTATCCTTTTTAAGAATTAAAGGTCTTGGCCATTGTCTGAGTCAGTAGTATCTGATGCAGTAACTGTGATAGTGGGTGTGCCATCTAGTAAAGCAGTTTGACGATTGAATGTGAAAGTTGTATCTACGCTGGTAGCTACTGATTGGGAAATAGCTTCTGCTTCAACGGCAACATCACCATTTTCGGTGATAACGATTCCTTCAGAATCAGAAGAAACTGTAATTGTAACTTTATTAACTGAACGAGTTAAGTTTGTTAATGTTCCGCCAACGTTTTCAATAGTTCCTGTCATTGTTCCGTTGACAAATAATGCTGGACTTATTTCGAACGTTTCGTTTAAATTCATATCATTAAATGCAAAACTAGATGTTCCTTCTGTTATAGTAACAGCAAATGGAACAGAGGGAACCTCTGGCATAGCAACATCTGCTGTCGCAGTGATTCCTCCTACTAGTAGTAAAGATGTTGCCAATGTAGTACCCAAAATAACTTTTTTCATAATAAAACCTCACTTTAATTTTTGCAGATGATTTACTGCTTAAATAAAGTATACAATGATGATGTATTAAGTTATTATCCGTTTTTGCGCTATTTTTAATGAAAAAGTAGAAAGTATTTTATTAATCTGATTTTTTATAAAATAATTTAATCAAATTTTCTAGTAGTCCAGTGATGTTGATTATCAAGTCAACATATCTTTCTGTGTAGCAATTGTCCGTGCGGTAATGATTTATATGAAAATAATTTTGTTGCAATGTTACAATTTGGCTAATATTTTAAGTCAAGATCTTCTCAGAGTTGAAAGAATTGTCGTTCCAACTAGGATTCGACCTAGCAAAGTAATTATATTGTTATTCGTAGTCTCTGAGAATTTGCTCTGAATCAGTCGCTGTCAGGGGAATCAGTTCTGAAGATTCTTATCTGTTATTTCTTTCGTGAACATCTGCAATTCAGTAGAATACAATCTGCTATCATTTTTAAGATACTATTTATAGAAGTGGTTTTACGAGTATGAACTATTGCATAGGTGGGGATTGAACGTATTGTTCTATTTATGCATTTCTATTGAATAGGTAATCAAAGTCATAGATTTGAAAATTATCAATTAATGTTTTTATTCAATTTGTAATCTGTACCTACAAATCTTCTACCTTAACGGGACAGAGATATTAAAGGTTGCTTCAAGCTTAAAATTATAAATCCGTACTTGTTTCATTTTAAAAATATCTCAAAAAAATTAGCTGTTTAGAATCACTATCTCATTAATACTAGATTTTAGTAGGATTCATAATATTAGGAGAATATACAATAAGACTCTTTGAAGAAACCTTAGAGTTTTTTTGTCTCTTTTATTTTTATGAAGTTGCTACTCGTTTCTAATTAACAGGTCTTTAAGTCAGTAGAAAGAAAAATGAGGAACAATGATTATTTTATTTGTAGTTTTTTTGAAAAAAAGACGATAAAAATCGGCTGGTTCTTACTATATCCTTAATAGCAGAGGATCAAAGTTCTTTTAAGGAGTGAATCAAAATGCTGCAAACCAGAATAAATTTCAGTCGACAAAAGAATGCTACCATGTTGACTGTGCGCTTTTTCAGCAACAAGACGAATACGATTTTAGAGAGAAATTTAATTGTGGATCAAGAAGATGATCGCCAATCGGTTCTTGACTATTTAGCACAATCACTAGGGGAAATCAACATCTTGCAATACTCTTCGAAAAACGTTTTGTGTATCGCTGAACGTTCAAGGTTAGAAAAAGCAGGCGGCACTCATCGATTGGAACATTTTTGGGGAGATGTGATCAGCTATATCGTTGAGTGCGTGGATAAATCTGGTGTTCATTATGATTTGCATGTCATTGGCAATGTTGATTCGGATGATGAAGAAATCATGCGGTCAATCAATCAAGTGAGTGATGAATTGTCGATCATCAACATTTATGAATACAAAGATTGCTGGCTAAAAAGAGAAGATATTTTATTACAAGCTCTTTGAAATGAACTTGATTCCTCAAAGAAGTTTGTCCAGCTAGAAAATGATTTTACTCTCCAAGTCACTTACCAATCAATGAAAGAATACGAATTTTTTCTAAGTTTATGGAAACAGCTAATTCACAGGTTCTTTTTCAGGGTTTCCAACACTTTTTGTTACAAAAAATAAGAATCGTTTCACAAGTTTTTCTCACCCGTACTGTTTTAAAGAAGAGGGGATTTTTCTGAATTTTTTATTAAAATTGTCCGTTTAATGAAAAAAGAGGCTTAAATTTAAGTTTATTTTACTATAATTGGATACTGGGATACTTTTTAAATAAGGCGGGTAAAAAATTTTGGAGTATATAGAAAAATTGTATAGGTTTTATTTAACCAAAAAACAGGTAGATAAATTAACTGTTGTTAGAAATATCATTTTGGAGAAGCAGCTGTCTCTAGATAAAATATGTGAAACGACAAACAAATCTTTGTATCAGGTGAAAATATTGATCAATGAAATCGCCGAAGATATGAGAGAGTTTACGACTTTTGACGAGTCAATTTTTTTGCTGAAAAAGAGAACTGTTTATTTGTCACGAGAATTAAATGAAGAACAAAGTCTGCATATTTTTGTGAATCTAAAGAAAAAATATTTCTTAGAATCTCCTTATTATCGTCTATTATCCTATTTGTTAAGAAAAAGAAAGACCCGTATGGTGGACATCTCGGAAGAATTGATTTTTAGTATTTCTTATTGTTATAAATTGATCAGCTATCTTAAGAAAATGCTGGTTATCCAAAATGTTCCGATTACTATCAATAACAATACAGATTCCATTGATTTGACAGGGGCAGAGCCGTGTGTGAGGATGTACCATTATTTAGTTGAGATCATGGCTTGTAATGTATACATCAATCAGCGAACCCGTGCCAGCGTTGAATTAGCAGCTAAAGAATATGAGCCGTTAAAAACCACAAAAGTGAAGCACGACATTATGTTTTCAATCATTGAAAATGCGGTGTTGAGAGGCTATATTGTCAATGAGTTAGACGATGCTTCCATCACTATTTATGAGCAAATCAAGCAACTAGATGGGGAAAAGCAAGTGATCAAGCTGCTGCCGATCAGAAGTCAGCAAGATATTGAGAAAGAACAGATTTTTTATCATTTCTGGGTTTTTCTTTTCATACCTGAAACGATCTCGGATCAAGAAAAACTACTTTTGGGCCAAAAGCTGAGAAATCTTTTAGGAAATCCGCTGGTCGAAATTTCTGCCGATGTTGTAGCTGTCTTGTCGCAAAAGTATAATCTTTCTAAAGAGATCGAAGAATTCATTACCTATGAATTAGTGATGAATACATGGGGCTGTCTTCATCTCTTTTTGGATAGTTTTGTGTCTACTGAAGATTTGTCCTCTACGAACGAACGAGTATTAGAGGTGGAAGAGCTGATTGCAGCTGCCTTGCAGCGCCATTCGTTTGTAATAGAAAAAGAAGCCCTCTTCTTAAGGAAAATCGCTCAGATCACAGCGTCTTATTTACCTATCCAGGAAGAGGAACCGATTCGCATTGGTATTTCTCTTTTGAACCATCCAGAATATATTCCGGTCATTAAAAACAAACTGTTGAAAATTTACAATGAAAATGTGATTCACTTTAGTTCGAATTTAGGAGACTCAGATATATTGGTTTCTGATGGCGTGCTAATCCATAATGAGTCGCAGAAATTCACATTTTTTGGCAATGTTCATAGTACCAAGGATTGGCACAATCTAAATGTGATGATCCAGTCGATGATTTCTAATAAATATACTTGAAAAGAGAGCGTATGGCTCTCTTTTTTTACTTGAACATCAGGTATCGTTGGTCGAAGTACTAACCAATAGAAGGAAGAGAGAAGACAAAAAAAGATATCTATAAAAGAGGGCTGCGACAGTCACCTTTTATAGATATTTTTTAAACCCGTGATCAGGCAAAGTTAACGTGATGAGGATAACGTTTTTTTGATGGAGATTTCCACCACTTCGGGCATTTGGATCACAGAGATCGTTGCAGGATCATAAGAGCCATCAGGTAATTTTTTCAAGAAGTAATTTTTGATTTCTTCAACTTCCGTCGGGCGAATAGTTCTTTTTTTATTGATCAGCAAAATTTCATTGTGGTTCGGCGCTGAGGTAAAGATCACGGTTGTATCTCCGGCTGTGTAAACCTTTACAAGTTCCGCGTCGGTATTTTCAAGTTGATTCAATACTAGTCGAGAATGGCTGTTCGTAACATTGATTAATTTCACCAGACTCACCTCACATTCTATGTATTTATTAATAACATTATAGGGCGTTTTTTTTCAAAAGAAAAGCCAGACAACTCGGAATTACCCAATTTTTTGGCAAAACATGGTTGTCTGGCAAAGGAAACGTTTCGTTACACGTTTTGGCAGCTTGTTACTCGTTAGTTTCCGATGCTTCTTCTTCAGAAGCCGGATTGGCTTCTTCAAGAGGTGCAGGGGACTCAGCGGAGGTCACAATGATTTTATCTGCATCTTCTAATTGTGCTTTTAGTTGATGTACTTGTGGATGCTCAAGATAAAATTCTGCAATGCCGTCTTCGATTTGATCTTGGATGGTTCTACGCAATGGGCGAGCCCCCATCGTTGCACTGTAACCAAGATCCACCAATTTTTCTTGCACGTCTTGTGGAACGTCGATATGCAGTTTTTGTTGGCTAAGGGTTTGATTGACTTCATGCAGCATGAGAGACACGATCGATAACAAGTTTTCCTTGCTTAAAGCTTTAAATTCGATGATGCCGTCAAAGCGGTTGAGAAACTCTGGTGTAAAGTAATTATTCAATTGATTCAAAACGGAACGAGTGATACCTTCACGCGCCGCACCGAAGCCAACGTTAGCTTCAACTTTGCCGGTTCCGGCATTACTTGTCATGATGATCAAGGTGTCCTTAAAGCTGACGGTACGTCCTTGAGCATCGGTCAAACGACCATCATCGAGAATTTGCAAGAACATATGCAATACATCAGGATGGGCTTTTTCTACTTCATCTAATAGAATCAAGCTGTAAGGATTCCGACGAACTTTTTCAGTCAATTGACCTGCTTCTTCATAGCCAACATAGCCTGGAGGAGAACCAATCAATTTGGATACACTGTGTTTCTCCATGTATTCTGACATGTCGAAACGAATCATTGATTCTTCAGAACCAAACATTTCATAAGCTAATTGTTTTGCTAATTCGGTTTTCCCGACACCGGTTGGACCGACGAATAGGAAAGAGCCGATCGGACGGTTTTGTTTGCCTAAACCGACCCGATTTCTGCGGATCGCTTTTGCAACTTTGTCGATTGCTTCGTCTTGACCAATAACTTTAGCTTTCAAGTCATCCGCAAGATTCCTCAACTGGGTTTGTTCTTTTTCTTTTAATTCCCCAACAGGGATATTTGTCCGTTCTTCAACGATTTGTTCCATGTCTTTTTCGGTGATGACAGGCGTTTCTTCTTCGCTGATTTGACGTTCTTTCATTTTTTGAAGCTTGTTGATTTGATCGCGATAGTAAGCAGCTTTTTCAAAATCTTCTTCTCGAGAGGCAGCTTGTTTTTGTTCTTCCGCTTCTTGTAATTTCTTTTCGATCGTTTTTGGATCAACGATTTGGATCGTCAAGTTTTTCTTCGAACCTGTTTCATCTAGCAGATCGATCGCTTTATCAGGCAAGAATCGATCTTGAATGTAACGGTTAGAAAGGGTAGCGGCAGCTGCGATCGCTTCATCCGTATATTTCACATGATGGTAATCTTCATAACGCGGTTGTAGGCCTTTTAAAATACGAATGGTTTCTTCCACAGAAGGTTCATCCACACGTACTGGTTGCAAACGCCGTTCTAAAGCGGCGTCTTTTTCGATAATGCGGTATTCATTTAACGTCGTTGCTCCGACCATTTGTAGTTCTCCACGGGCAAGAGCTGGTTTTAAGATGTTTCCAGCATCCATATTTCCGTCGCCGGCTGCACCAGCGCCAACGATTTCATGGACTTCATCGATAAACAAGATCACATTTTCCGCTTGCTTGATTTCTTCGATCAATTTTTGGATGCGTTCTTCAAATTGGCCACGAATACCTGTGCCTTGAACAAGCGACGCAACGTCCAAACGAATAACTTCTTTTTCCATCAATTTTTGTGGCACATCACCATCAACAATTTTTTGGGCTAACCCTTCAACGACGGCAGTTTTCCCAACCCCAGGTTCACCAATCAATACAGGATTATTTTTGGTTCGGCGATTAAGGATCTCGATCACGCGTTTGATTTCTGAATCACGACCGACCACTGGATCGACTTCACCATCACGAGCCATTTGAGTGATATTGATGCCATATTCTCCCAGCAGACCCGCAGGTGCTTGGTTATTGCGTGGTGGTTGCCCGCCAACAAAACCGTTACCGCCAGTTTGTGTCGGTGGGGTTTGTTCATAAGGGGTATTTCCTTGCTGCATTTGACGAGACATTTGACGGAATAAATCATCAAGATTGCCAAATCCAAAAGGATCTTGCGCCATTGCAGCTGCAGCATTCCCAGATTGTGCTTTTAATTTTTGGTAACAACTTTGACAATAATCGAGTTGTTTTCTTTGACCGTTGACATTGGCATATAAATGAATTGAAGCTTCATTTTTGCCGCAATTTTGACAAAGCATAGATTCACGACCTTTCATATTTGTTCCAACAACCCTATTTTACGGCGCATTTGATTGCTTGTAAAAGAAAAGGGGCTGTGGGCAAAGTAACGGTCACCTTCAAGGTAATGTGTTATTGACCTTTACTGACCATAATTCTATTATACTAACTTTTTGTCAGACTGCAAGAATTTTACCTTTAAAAATTTTCCCTTCGATTTCACTTATAGAAGCGGTCTTTTAAATAAAAAGTAATTCCTATATAATAGAAAGAAAGAGGTGAGAATAGACGTTGGAGAACAGAGATTTTGCTGCAGAAGTAGTACGTTTACGCAATGGAGAGATCCAAGAATTGATTGTCCAACAGCCGGAATTTCTGGCGTTTAGAGATGTCTGGCTCCAGTTGGAAGACCGGTCTTCTTTTGTCGGAGAAGCGGGGTTAAATGGGAAGATCATCTACCGTTACGTGCAAGAAAATAAATAGGACATTTATTTCAATCGTTTATTTAAGAGAAAACGGTTGTCTATCGAGGAAAAAAATGGTAATCTTAACAGTTGAAAGGGCGATTTTTTTCGGGTATCATTGCATGCATGGAAATTTTGCCTTCACACAAAAAAACGTATCATAAAGGAGATTGATCAATATGGAAAAGAAAGATTTTCACGTAGTTGCTGAGACAGGGATTCACGCACGTCCAGCTACATTATTGGTTCAAACAGCAAGCAAATTCAACTCTGATATCAACTTAGAGTACAAAGGTAAATCAGTAAACCTTAAATCAATCATGGGCGTAATGTCATTAGGTGTTGGCCAAGGTTCTGATGTAACTATCACTGCTGAAGGTGCTGACGAAGCAGATGCAATCGCTGCAATCGTAGAAACAATGAAAAAAGAAGGTTTGTCTGAATAATGGTTGAGATGCTAAAAGGAATTGCTGCTAGTGATGGTGTAGCCGTTGCGAAAGCCTACCTGTTAGTACAACCTGATTTATCTTTTTCAAAAGTATCAGTTGAAGATACTGCAGCAGAGGAAGCACGCTTAGATGATGCGTTAGCGAAGTCAACAGCGGAATTACAACAAATCCGCGACAAAGCAGCGCAAACTTTAGGTGAAGCAGAAGCACAAGTATTTGATGCTCATTTAATGGTTCTTTCAGATCCTGAGATGATCGGTCAAATCAAACAAAACGTGACAGATAACAAAGTCAATGCAGAAGCTGCATTGAAAGAAGTTACTGACATGTATATTGGTATGTTTGAAGCAATGGATGACAATGCTTACATGCAAGAACGGGCAGCTGACATCAAAGATGTTGCTAAACGTATCTTGGCGCATTTGTTGAATGTGACTTTGCCTAATCCTTCAATGATCAACGAAGAAGTAGTCGTTGTTGCGCATGACTTGACACCAAGTGATACCGCACAATTAGACCGCAACTTTGTTAAAGCTTTTGTAACAGATATCGGTGGACGTACTTCTCATTCCGCAATCATGGCACGTTCTCTTGAAATCCCAGCAATCGTTGGAACGATGGAGATCACTGCAAAAGTGAAAGCGGGCGACATCTTAGCTGTTAACGGCATTATCGGTGACGTTATCGTCAACCCGACAGATGACCAAGCGGCTGAATTTGTTGAAGCTGGGAAAGCCTACGCAGATCAAAAAGCAGAGTGGGAAAAATTAAAAGATGCTGAAACAGTTACGGCTGATGGTAAGCACTTTGAATTAGCTGCGAACATTGGTACACCAAAAGATTTAGAAGGTGTCCACAACAATGGTGCAGAAGCAGTCGGTTTATACCGGACTGAATTCTTGTACATGGATTCTCCTGATTTCCCAACAGAAGAAGACCAATATAAAGCGTATAAAGCAGTTCTAGAAGGAATGGCTGGAAAACCAGTGGTTGTCCGCACAATGGATATCGGTGGCGATAAAGAACTTCCTTACTTAAAATTGCCTCATGAAATGAATCCTTTCTTAGGCTATCGTGCATTGCGTATCAGCTTGTCTGAACTTGGGGACGACATGTTCCGTACCCAACTTCGTGCGTTGTTACGTGCTTCTGCTCATGGTAACTTACGTATTATGTTCCCAATGGTGGCAACATTGAAAGAGTTCCGTACAGCGAAGAAAATGTATGAAGAAGAGCGTCAAAAATTGATTGACGAAGGCGTTGAGATTTCTAACGAGATCCAAGTCGGAATCATGATCGAAATTCCAGCAGCAGCTGTCTTAGCAGACAAGTTTGCGAAGGAAGTTGACTTCTTCAGTATTGGTACCAATGACTTGATCCAATACACAATGGCTGCAGACCGCATGAATGAACGCGTGTCTTACTTGTACCAACCATACAACCCATCCATCTTACGCTTGATCAAAAACGTGATCGATTCAGCGCATGCTGAAGGCAAATGGGCTGGTATGTGTGGAGAAATGGCCGGCGATCAAACTGCTGTGCCACTTCTTGTAGGTATGGGCTTAGATGAGTTCTCAATGAGTGCAACATCTGTTCTGAAAACACGTAGCTTAATGAAACGTTTGTCAACCACTGACATGCAAGAATTAGCAAAACGTGCTTTAGAAGATTGCGATACAATGGAAGAAGTTGTAGAGTTAATCGAACAGTATGTAAAATAATCATTTCTAGGCAACAAGCAATTTTTGCTTGTTGCCTTTTTTTGTTTTAAGAAGACATTTTGTTTGATTTGACTTGCAACAACTTACTACTTTTTTCAGAAAACGAACAGTTTTGTCATATCTTGGACTTAAGCTATGATTCCCTGAGCTTTTCCCGTATCATGGTTAAATGGGGAACAAAATCTAGGACCATGGTAGGAGTATCTCTGCGATCGCCTATGGTATACTAATATCAGATATAAGCATTTCCAAGGAGGAATCATCTTTGAAAGTACTTCTTTATTTTGAAGGAGAAAAATTATTAGCTAAATCAGGTATCGGTCGCGCATTGGCCCATCAGCAACGAGCGCTGACATCTGTCGGGATTCCTTTTACTCTTGATAAAAATGATGAGGATTATGACATTCTTCACATCAACACGTATGGAATCAATAGTATGCATATGGTCAATAAAGCCAAAAGACAAGGAAAAAAAGTGATTTACCATGCCCATTCTACAGAAGAGGATTTTCGAAATTCATTTATCGGTTCAAATCAGCTTTCGCCATTATATAAAAAATATTTGATCAATCTTTATTCCAGAGCCGATCAATTGATCACCCCGACCCCTTATTCGAAAGAACTTTTGGAAGGGTATGGTATCCAAGTGCCGATCGAAGCGATCTCAAACGGGATCGATCTTGACAAATATCAGCCGGATCATGAGAAAGAAAAAGCCTTTCGTGAGTATTTTCAGCTTTTACCTGATCAAAAAGTCATTATATCGGTCGGTTTGTTTTTTGAACGAAAAGGCATTCTTGATTTTGTAGAGATAGCTAGACAATTGCCTGAATATACGTTTATCTGGTTTGGTCATACACCAATGATGACGATTCCTAAGCAGATCCGCGACCTTGTCAATGAAGACCATCCAGAAAATGTGCTGTTTCCCGGCTATATCAAAGGAGACATCATCGAAGGGGCATATTCAGCGGCTGATCTGTTCTTCTTTCCTTCCTATGAAGAAACAGAAGGGATCGTGGTCCTTGAGGCGTTAGCCAGCCACCAAAATGTGCTTGTTCGGGATATTCCAGTATATAAAGGGTGGCTAAGCAATGGGCACAATGCATACATGGAGAAAACCAATCAAGGGTTTATCGAGAAAATCAAAGGAATCGTAGATGGCACGTTGCCACAGTTAAGTGAAGCGGGTTATGAAACGGCCAAGCAAAAGAGTATTGATGAAATCGGATATGAGCTAAAAGAAGTTTATACAAAAGTGATGAATACGGAATAAAGAAACTAATGTAAAGTTTGGAGGTACCGTTTTGAAAATCGGATTTTTTACAGACACCTACTTCCCCCAGGTAAGTGGTGTGGCGACATCGATCAAGACATTGAAAGAAGAGCTTGAGAAAAAAGGCCATAAAGTGTATATCTTTACTACGACCGATCCCAATGCTGATCTGGACGAAGAAGATATCATTCGCATGCCAAGTGTCCCGTTTGTGTCCTTCAAAGATCGGCGAATCGTAGTGCGCGGCATGTTGTATGCCTATTTGATCGCCAAAGAGTTAGAGTTGGAATTGATCCATACCCATACCGAGTTTGGCTCTGGGATGTTAGGGAAAATGGTGGGGCGCAAATTGCAAATTCCTGTGATCCATACCTACCATACGATGTATGAAGACTACTTGCACTACATCGCCAATGGGAAGGTCTTACGGCCGTCTCACGTGAAATATCTTTCGCGGCTATTTGCCAACCACTCGACAGGTGTTGTTTGTCCAAGTGAACGAGTCATCGATACGCTGAGGGGGTATGGTGTGGTTTCACCGATGCGGATCATCCCCACAGGGATCGAAGTCGAGAAGTTTCGTCGACCGGACATTACATCTGAAATGAAAAAAGAATTGCGGGAGAAATTAGGCATCACTGAGGATCAACCCATGCTGCTTTCCCTCAGTCGTATTTCTTATGAAAAGAATATCCAAGCGATCATCGATGGGATGCCGGAAATTCTAACCAAGATTCCTGATGCGCAATTAGTGATCGTTGGGAAAGGTCCGCATAAAGAAAAATTAGAAGAAAAAGTGGTGGATATGGCGCTAACTGACCATGTTCAATTTGTCGGCGAAGTGGCGAATGATAAAGTGGCGATCTATTACCACGCTGCCGATTACTTCGTCAGTGCCTCCACTTCAGAAACACAAGGACTGACATACACGGAAGCAATGGCTGCTGGGACCCCATTAGTCGTTGAAGGCAATGATTACTTAAACACCTTGATCGATGATCCATCGTTAGGCGTCACCTTTGAGAGTGATCGGGATTTCGCAAAAGCATTTATTGATTATTATGAACAAAAGATTCCTGCTGATCCCGAAGTTCTTTCTAGGAAGATGTACGAGATCTCGGCATTACGCTTTGGTGAGTCGATGCTGTCTTTCTACCATGATATGGTTGCCTATTATGAAACCGAACGCATCGAGAAAGAAACCGAGCAGACGTTAGAAAAATTCAAAGTAAAATTAAAGGCATTTCGCCGAACGATCGATTAAACAGAAAATTTTCGCAAGTTCATGTTTTTAGCGTATACTAAAGACATGAACTTTTTTATTTTGGAGGGATCTGCATGAAATTAGGATTTATCGGTACTGGTGTCATGGGTCAAGCGATGGTTGGTCATCTCTTAGCTGCAGGACATACAGTGAATGTTTACAATCGGACGAAAGCAAAAACAGATGAACTCGTTGCGAATGGAGCAATTTGGTGTGACACCCCAACAGAAATTGCATCAGAAAGTGAAATCATCTTTACAATGGTTGGGTATCCATCCGACGTTGAAGAGGTTTACTATGGGCCTCAAGGGATTTTTCAAACGGCTGTGACGGGCAAAACATTGGTGGATTTTACCACCAGTACACCTGATTTGGCAGAACGAATCTATCAGACAGCGAAGGAAAAAGGTGCTGCGAGTATCGATGCGCCAGTTTCTGGTGGTGACCTTGGTGCCAAAAATGCCACGCTAACGATTATGGTTGGTGGCGATGAAGAAGCTTACCAACAAGTAAAACCACTTTTTGAAGTATTAGGAAAGACGTTTCAACTTCAAGGAGGGGCAGGAAAGGGTCAGCATACGAAAATGGCCAATCAGATCATGATTGCCGGAACCATGACGGGGATGACAGAAATGCTGGTCTATGCGAACCAAGCGGGTCTAGATTTACCACGAGTGATTGACACGCTTTCTGGCGGTGGGGCAGCCAATTGGTCCATGACGAATTACAGTCCACGTATCCTAAAAGAGGATTATTCACCAGGTTTTTTTGTCAAACATTTCATCAAAGATCTGGGGATCGCTCTGGATGAAGCCAAGAAGATGGGATTGGATTTGCCAAGCACCACTTTAGCTAAAA
Organism: Enterococcus sp. AZ149; assembly: GCF_051714285.1. Lineage (NCBI taxonomy): Bacteria > Bacillati > Bacillota > Bacilli > Lactobacillales > Enterococcaceae > Enterococcus > Enterococcus sp. AZ149. The sequence goes on along the minus strand of NZ_JBIORO010000001.1, from coordinate 1,940,906 downwards.
AATTGTATGATCAGTTGGCTGAAAAAGGCTATGAAAATGACGGAACGCAGGCGCTGATTAAACTTTGGTGGCAAGATGGAAAAAAATCTTAAAATGACAAAAAAAATACGAAAAATCAATGCAAGATAGAGGATGTTTTGATACAATATAACGGACAGAAAAAGGAGGCTTACGAATGAAAAGTTCGCAATTAGTCGCTATCATCAAACGTTTAGAAGCGATGGTCGAAGCGCAAGACAATGAAGTTCAAGTACGTCGTTTTGAAAAAGAAGGCGTCGAAAAATGTACCGTTACTTATGACAATTCGACAGAAACGTTTGAATTAACGGAAGCAGAATCAAGTCAATCTTATCAATTTGATAATGTTGATATTGTAGCCATGGAAATCTATGATTTGATCCAATAAGAATGAGTGGGACGTTCGTCGTTGCTTTCTCATTTCTATACAGCAAGCCTACTTGGGCTTGCTGTTTTTTATTTATCTGCTGCTTTTTCTTGGCGATACAGGTGATTAAGGATGATCCCTAATGGATCGAGATCTTTCGGGGCTAAAGGAAGCGCAGCGCTTGCTGGCGGGAGTGGCTGGAATGTTTCCTCGGGAGAAAGAATGTTTGTTTGGATCAACTTGCCAAAGCTAACTTGATAGTATTTGAGTTGAGTCGTCTGTGATCCTGGCTCCTCTAAGTCAAGGGGAATAGAAAAAATCACTTCTGGTTCTTGAATAAACTGATTGACCCTCACGATTTCTTGGTAAAAGCTTTGTGCTAAATGGATCTCGCGCTGCAGTACACTAGCTTGCTCAAATAATAAGTGATCAATCAGGTATGCTAAGCGTTTTTTAAGGTGTGAAAAACAGTCGGTCTTCTTTCCTGCAAAAAAACAGCCGATCTCCCGCCACTTCTCTTCCAAGGGATAGGCATCCATTTGAGGGAGTTGCTTACGTAAAGTCAATAGCGTCAGTTCGTTGACAGTCGGCAATTGAAAGGTTTCTGACAATAATTGAAACAATGCTGGCAATTTTTTTGTTTGCCGAAAGGGGCCATAACTGCCAATTTGTGGTGTTTGAGTGATCGTGAAGGTACGATTCGTCAAGTCAACAAAGCAATAGTTGGCTGAATGGTTCATTTGTCGGTTGTAGATAGGATGAAAAGCTTGGATCAAACGACATTCAAGTAATAGTGCATCCAATTCTGTATCTGTTTCGATCGTTTCAAAATCAACGACATTATAAACAAGTCGAAGCACCTTATTGGCATGCTGCTGGTTTTTTCGGAAGTAGGAAACGACACGCTGCTTCAATGATTTGGCTTTTCCCACATACAAGACTTCGTTGTGATGATCTTTCATTAGATAAACACCAGGATTTTCAGGCAGTGCATTTGCTTTGTTTTTTAGAAACTCTTTGTTCGGATTCATCGATCGTTCCTCTCCTTCCTCCAAAGAGTAGCAGATGAAGCGTAAGAGAGCAACGTTTGCTGGCCGTTGACAAGAAAAAAATAGGAATAGAGTGGAGACAACGCAATGATAAACTTTGACATTCAAAGGAAATTTCTTTATAACGGAAACGGATTATTTTGTCAACTCGCAGCTTTTAGAATCTTAGAAAATCAGTTCTCAAATAAAAATGTGCTTAAAAATAAAAAAAGTTCGAAAAAATTCTTGCATTTCTCAATAACTTCCGATATAGTTTGACTATCAAATGATTTGATTATCAAAGTATTCGGATGGTGAAGGTTATGGAACCCAATTTAGAAACAGTTAATGACTACTTAGTCAGCGTCTTTAATGACATCTTAGTGATTGAAGAATCTGAATTGAAAAAATCTCAATTCAAAGACCTTTCAATTACCGAAATGCATACCATCGAAGCCATCGGGATGTACAAAAAAAAGACCACGACTGAAGTTGCCAAAGAGCTTTCGATCACTGTTGGGACTTTGACCATCGCGATCAATCGTTTGGTGAAAAAAGAATATGTAGAACGGATTCGCAGTGAAGATGATCGGCGAGTCGTCAAACTAGGTTTGACGAAAAAAGGAAAACTCCTTTATCGTGTTCATCAGCATTTTCATCGTGAGATGGTGAAAGGTGTCTTGAGTCAGATGTCTCCTGAAGAGGAACAGGCACTGTTGAAAGCACTGAAAAATCTGCATGACTTTTTACAAGATTATAAGTGAGAATAATGGATGAATATGTTTGGAAAAATTACCGCTACTGCAAGTTATGTTCCAGAAAAAATCGTAACAAATGATGATCTATCAAATTTGATGGATACTTCAGATGAATGGATTCATTCTCGCACGGGAATCAAAAAAAGAAGAGTCGCTGTTGGCGAAAACACTTCTGACCTTTGTATTCGCGTCGCTCAAACGCTCTTGCAAGATGCTCAGCTTTCAGCAGAAAGTCTGGATTTTATCTTGGTAGCGACGATCACACCGGATTTCAATACACCGGCGGTTGCTTGCCAAGTCCAAGGGGCGATTGGGGCAGTCAATGCCTTTGCTTTTGATATCAGTGCAGCATGTGCTGGTTTCGTTTATGCATTGTCTATGGCTGAAAAACTGATTCGAACAGGCGCTAAAAAAGGATTGGTCATCGGTGGAGAAGTACTTTCAAAGGTCTTGGATTGGAACGACCGTTCGACGGCTGTTTTATTCGGAGATGGTGCCGGTGGTCTATTGCTGGAAGCATCTTCAGAGCAGCATTTGCTCAAAGAGTCTTTAAAAGCAGATGGGACGCGAGGCATGTCCTTAACATCTGGTTTTCGGACGAATGAGAATCCTTTTTCACAAAACGTTCCGGCGTATAGTGCTTGTATGCAAATGATTGGACGAGAAATCTTTGATTTTGCGACGCGTGATGTGGTCGCCTCGATCAATGATCTGATACAAGATGAAGCAATTGATTATTTTTTGCTTCACCAAGCAAATTCACGCATTTTAGACAAAGTTGCTCGCAAGCTGAAGCAACCCCGTGAGAAATTTTTGCAAAATATGCAAGATTATGGCAATACTTCGGCAGCCTCGATTCCGTTATTGCTAGATGAAGAAATCAAACGAGGTACACTGTCCCTTGGCAGTGGTCAAAAAGTGGTGTTCTCAGGTTTTGGCGGCGGATTGACATGGGGAACTATGTTAGCCACCTTATAACTTGTTCACGAAACAAAATTACTATTGAAAAACACATTGGAGGAATATACACATGGTATTCGAAAAAATTCAAGAAATCGTAGCAGAAGAATTAGGAAAAGAAAAAGAAGAAATTAAATTGAACACGAACATCCAAGAAGATTTAGAAGCAGACAGCTTGGATCTTTTCCAAATCATTAACGAGATCGAAGATGAATTCGATGTGAAGATCGAAACAGAAGATGGTATCACAACCGTTGAAGATCTAGTTAAATATGTAGAAAAACAACAAGCATAAAACAAAGGCTAGGCAGACAGCCTAGCCTTTCCTTTTTAAGAACGTGTTTTTGCTGTTTCATAGACGAACTGCAAGAATCCATGTTCTCCAACAACAACGAACAAAGTAATGAAGGAGTGCAAGATGAAGACAGCCTTTTTATTTAGCGGTCAAGGTGCACAGTACCCCAAAATGGGGGAAGAGCTCTATCACCAAGAAGCAATCGTTCGTGAGACGTTTGAACAATCCAGCACTATTCTAGGATATGATATGGCCGAGTTATGCTTTACTGAAAACGAACGTTTAAACCAGACGGAATATACACAGCCTGCCATTTTAACAGTAAGCACGGCTTTTTGGCGACTTTTGGATGCGCAAGGAATCGAAGCAGATGCTGTTGCTGGCTTAAGTTTAGGTGAATATACAGCCTTAGTCGCTAGTGGCGCGCTTGATTTCCAGACCGCAGTCGCATTGGTGCAAAAGCGCGGTCGGTATATGGCAAGTGCGGCGCCTGCAGGTGTTGGGAAAATGGTCGCTGTGATGAACACACCCGCTGAAACGATTGAAGAAATCTGTAAAGAAGCAAGTCAAGTGGGGATCGTGACACCAGCGAATTACAATACGCCGCAGCAGATCGTCATTGGCGGTGAAGCGCCGGCAGTGGATAAAGCGGTGGAATTGTTACAAGCTGCTGGAACCAAACGGGTGATTCCTTTAAATGTCAGCGGTCCTTTCCATACCGCTTTGTTGGAACCCGCATCGCAGCAATTAGCACAGGAATTAGCTCAAATCACCTTTGATGAGTTGCAAGTACCTGTCATCAGCAATACGACCGCGCAGCCAATGCAGCAAGACCAAATCAAGGAACTGTTGACGCTGCAAGTGAAATCGCCAGTGCGTTTTTACGAAAGCATTGCGACACTGAAGCAGCTTGGCATCCAACAAGTCATCGAGATCGGACCAGGAAAAGTATTGAGCGGTTTTATGAAGAAAATAGACAAAGAAATCCAGACTGCGCGTGTAGAAGATAGCCAAACGTTGGCAGATACACTAGCCCGATTCAACTAGGAGGAATTTATGGATCTGCAAAATAGAAACGTCTTTGTAACTGGTAGCTCGCGAGGGATCGGTTTAACCATCGCGGAAGCCTTTGCCAAAGAAGGAGCGAATATCGTTTTAAATGGACGAAAAGAAATTCCCCAGTCACTGATCGATCGCATCACCAGCTACGGCGTGAAATGTGTAGCGATCAATGGGGACATTTCTGATTTTGATCAAGCGGCAGCCATGCTTTTGGAAGCAGAAGCGGCAGTCGGACCGATCCACATTTTAGTCAATAATGCCGGAATCACGAATGACAAATTATTGTTGAGAATGAAACCCGAAGATTTTGATTCAGTGATCAAAATCAATTTGACTGGTACCTTCAATATGACGCAGCACGCGCTGAAAAAAATGATGAAGTTGCGAGAAGGCCGCATCATCAATTTGACGAGTGTGGTCGGCTTGACGGGAAATATCGGGCAAGCCAACTATGCGGCAAGTAAAGCTGGCGTGATCGGTTTTACGAAATCTGCCGCTCGTGAAGGTGCCGCTCGGGGGATCACCTGCAATGCGATCGCCCCAGGATTTATCGAAACAGAGATGACTGAAGTGCTGTCGGATAAAGTCAAAGAACAATCATTGGCAACTATTCCATTACAGCGTTTTGGTTCCACACAGGATGTTGCGCAAACAGCAGTCTTTTTAGCAAAAAGCCCCTACATCACTGGTCAGGTGATCAGTGTAGACGGCGGGATGGCAATGCAAGGGTAGGAGGAAGAAAAGATGAATCGAGTAGTAGTTACAGGATACGGCGTCACTTCTCCAATCGGAAATGACCCAGAAACTTTTTTAGCAAGTTTACAAAACGGGACCAACGGCATCGGCCCGATTACAAAATTTGACGCAGAAGCAACAGGGATCTCAGTTGCCGCTGAAGTCAAAGATTTTCCGTTAGAAAAGTACTTCGTTAAAAAAGATACGAAGCGGATGGATCTTTTTTCCATTTATGGAATTTATGCGGCCTTAGAAGCGATGGAAATGGCGAAGTTAGATACAGAAACCATTGATGTGGATCGTTTTGGCGTGATGGTTGGTTCGGGGATCGGCGGCTTGCCAACGATTCAAGACCAAGTGATTCGAATGCATGACAAAGGAGCAAATCGGGTATCACCAATGTTCGTACCGATGTCGATCGTAAATATGGTTGCCGGCAACATTGCGTTACGGGTAGGTGCGAAAGGCATTTGTACGACGACTGTTTCCGCCTGTGCTTCTGGTACCCATTCAATCGGTGAAGCTTTCCGAAACATCAAGCATGGCTATGCAGATGTCATGATCGCTGGTGGTTCAGAAGCGACGATCTGTGAAATCGGTATTGCTGGTTTTGCTTCTCTGACGGCGTTAACCACTGAATCAGACCCTGACAAAGCTTCCGTTCCGTTTGATAAAAATCGTAGTGGATTTGTCATGGGTGAAGGCGCTGGCGTCTTTATTTTAGAATCATTGGCGCATGCACAAAAACGTGGGGCAACGATTTTAGGTGAAGTCGTAGGGTACGGTGCGAACTGTGATGCCTACCATATGACTGCGCCAAACCCTGATGGATCAGGTGCTGGAAAAGCAATGAAATTAGCGATGCAAGAAGCGGCGATTACCCCAGCTGAAGTTGGTTACATCAATGCCCACGGTACAAGCACGCCCGCCAATGACAGTGCAGAAGCGACATCGATCCAATACGGATTGGGCGAAGACTATAAAAAACCATATGTCAGCAGTACAAAGTCAATGACTGGTCATTTGCTTGGGGCGGCTGGTGGAATCGAAGCCATTGCTTCACTATTAGCATTACAACATCAATTTATTCCACCAACCATCAACGTGATAGAACAAGATCCTGAGATCGACTTGAACGTTGTTATCAATCAAAGCCAACCAGCAGAATTGACCTATGCCATGAGTAATTCACTTGGGTTTGGCGGTCATAATGCAGTGATCTTGCTGAAACGTTGGGAGGAAGCGTAATTGGAAACACATGAGATAAAAGAGCTGCTCAGCCAATTCGATCAATCGACGTTAACTGAGCTTCAATTAAAAAAAGAGACGTTTGAACTTTATTTTAATAAAAATACGACAAGTGGGCTACAAAATGCACAATCTACACCTGCGCCTGCTCCTGCAGCGAATGCTGCGCCAACTCCTGTTGTACCAACGCCTGCTGTCTCAGCGACACCTGACACAGTAGAAGCGGCGAAACCTGTCTTAGAGGGCAAAGAAGTTGTCTCGCCGTTAGTGGGTGTCGTTTATTTGAAACCAAGTCCTGACAAAGATAACTTTAAGCAAATCGGCGATCACGTGAAAAAAGGCGATATTCTTTGTATCGTTGAAGCGATGAAAGTCATGAATGAAATCGTCAGCGACGTCGATGGCGAATTGGTTGAAGTCTTGGTTGAAAGCGAACAAATCGTTGAATTCAATCAACCATTATTCCGTGTGAAAGAAGGGTAAAGCAATGAGCGCATTAACGATTCAAGAAATCAAAGAAATCATCCCTCATCGTTATCCGATGCTTTTAGTGGATCGCGTTGAGGAGTTAGAAGAAGGCAAACGGGTCGTTGCGAAGAAAAACGTTACCATTAATGAGCCGTTTTTCCAAGGCCATTTTCCCCATGAACCAGTGATGCCTGGAGTATTGATCGTGGAAGCAATGGCGCAAGCAGGTGCTGTGGCATTATTGTCATTGGAAGACTTTCGTGGGAAAACTGCCTACTTTGGCGGTTTAGACAAAGCAAAATTCAGAAAAAAAGTAACACCAGGCGATACCTTGATCTTAGAAGTAGAAATAATCAAAGTAAAATCTGCAGCCGGCATCGGCAAAGGAATTGCCTATGTTGATGGAAAAAAAGTGGCGGAAGCAGAATTGACTTTCATGATTGGATAGGTGAGACATGTTTTCTAAAGTATTGATCGCAAACCGTGGCGAAATCGCCGTACGTATCATTCGCGCTTGTCGCGAATTAGGTATTCAAACGGTCGCCGTTTATTCAGAAGCAGATAAAGAAGCGTTGCACACAGAGCTTGCCGATGAAGCGATTTGTATCGGACCTGCCAAAGCAGCTGACTCTTATTTGAATGTACAGCAGATCCTAAGCGCTGCGATCGTCACAAAGGCTGAGGCGATCCATCCCGGCTTTGGCTTTCTTTCAGAGAATAGCCGCTTTGCTGCGATGTGCGAGGAATGCAATATCGTCTTTATTGGGCCAAAGAGTGAGACTATCGATGCAATGGGAAACAAAATCAATGCAAGACGCTTGATGATCGAAGCAGAAGTACCGGTCATTCCCGGAAGCAAAGGCGCGATTTCTGATGTGGAAGAAGCTTTAACGATCGCTGAAGAGATTGGTTACCCGGTCATGCTCAAAGCAGCAGCCGGCGGTGGCGGTAAAGGGATACGGAAAGTCGCCGATAAAGAAGCGTTACCACATCATTTTGCTTCGGCACAGCAAGAGGCGAAAGCGGCATTTGGCAACGATGAAATGTACATTGAAAAAATCATTTACCCTGCTCGACACATAGAAGTGCAAGTGTTAGGTGATTCTTTTGGTAATATTATCCACCTTGGTGAACGCGATTGCTCGCTGCAACGCAACAACCAAAAAGTGTTGGAAGAATCTCCTTCTGTGGTGATTTCTGAAAGCAAACGAGCAGAGCTAGGAGAAGCAGCGGTACGTGCCGCACAAGCGGTAGGGTATCGCAATGCCGGCACGATCGAGTTTTTAATGGCAGACACTGGGGCGTTTTATTTCATGGAAATGAACACTCGAATCCAAGTGGAACACCCCATCACTGAAATGGTGACGAACATTGATCTAGTCAAAAAACAACTCGAAGTTGCTAGTGGTGAACCGCTAGGCTTGACACAAACAGACATCAAGATGACAGGTGCGGCAATCGAATGTCGGATCAATGCAGAAAATCCAGCCTTCAATTTTGCACCGTCACCAGGAAAGATCAACAATTTATTTCTGCCTGGTGGAGGCTTGGGTGTACGGGTAGACAGTGCCATGTATTCCGGCTATACGATCCCGCCTTATTATGATTCCATGATCGCTAAAGTGATCGTTCACGGCGAGAACCGTTTTGAAGCATTGATGAAAATGCAGCGGGCATTAGCTGAATTAGTGACCGATGGTGTCATTACGAATGCAGAATTCCAAATGGACTTGATCAGTCACCCGAAAGTGATTGCGGGAGACTATACAACCGCCTTTTTACAAGAGGAATTTTTGCCAAATTGGACACCTGAACAATAGGAGGGAAGTTGAGTGGCTTTATTTAAGAAAAAAAACTACATTCGCATCAATCCTAATCGAGGTCAGCTGCCAACGAACGAACCAGTCGTCCCAGATAATCTTTGGGCGAAATGTCCTAGTTGCAAACGAACGCTTTATACGAAGGAGATGGGGGCAGAAAAAGTCTGTCCCCACTGCGGGTATAATTTCCGGATCAGCGCCTGGGAACGGATCGCTATCACGATTGATGAAAAAAGTTTTGAAGAATGGGACACAGATGTTACCACAAAAGATCCCCTTGATTTCCCAGGGTACCTGGATAAAGTCGCACAAATGCAAGAAAAAACTGGTTTGCATGAGGCTGTTCTAACGGGAGAAGCCAAAGTTCGAGGATTGCCGTTAGCAATCGGTGTCATGGATGCGAATTTCATCATGGGCAGTATGGGAACGGTCGTGGGGGAGAAAATCACCCGTTTGTTTGAACGTGCGATCGAAAAACAGCTACCAGTTGTTCTTTTTACCGCTTCGGGTGGGGCTCGGATGCAAGAAGGGATTTTGTCACTGATGCAAATGGCAAAAATCTCTGCGGCGGTAAAACGCCACAGTAAAGCTGGCTTGTTTTATCTAACGGTTTTAACGGACCCGACCACCGGTGGCGTTACCGCTAGTTTTGCGATGGAAGGGGATATCATCCTGGCAGAACCGCAAGCATTGATCGGTTTTGCTGGACGACGTGTGATTGAACAAACCATTCGTCAGGAACTACCTGAAGATTTTCAAAAGGCAGAGTTCCTGTTAGATCATGGCTTTGTCGATCAAATCGTTCCACGGACGAACTTGCGGGAGAAAATCTACCATTTGATTTCTTTGCATACGCGGAAAGGATGGAATCGCAATGACTAGAGCAGCCCACGAAATCGTTGAACTCGCTCGCAGCAAAGACCGCTTGACGGCACTGGATTACTTTGAAGGCATTTTTTCTGAGTTTGAAGAGTTTCATGGAGACCGTCTGTTTGGCGAAGATGAAGCCGTTGTTGGCGGGATAGCTTGTTTAGATGGTAAGCCAGTGACCGTGATCGGTATTCAAAAAGGCCGTAATCTACCTGAAAATTTACGCAGAAACTTTGGCTCACCACATCCTGAAGGCTATCGAAAAGCGTTACGCTTAATGAAGCAAGCAGAAAAATTTCAGCGACCTGTGGTCACATTGATCAATACAGCAGGGGCGTTTTGTGGTATTGGCGCGGAAGAACGGGGAGAAGGTGAAGCGATTGCCCGTAACTTGATGGAAATGTCCGATTTAACGGTGCCGATCTTGGCAATCATCATTGGTGAAGGCGGCAGCGGCGGTGCTTTAGCACTGGCTTTAGGGGATGAAGTGTGGATGATGGAACACTCGATCTATGCCATTTTATCTCCCGAAGGCTTTGCTTCGATCCTATGGAAAGATGGTAGCCGGGCCAAAGAAGCTGCTGGTTTAATGAAGATCACTGCCCAAGAACTATTTGAATTAGGCGTTATTGAAAAAGTGATTGCTGAAACCCATGAAGAGGCCTTTTTACCGAAAGAGCAATTGATGGAACAGATGAAAGCGGCAATTTCAACGAAACTCGCTGAACTTTCTACGTTGCAAACAGAAGAATTGCTTGAGGCAAGGTATCAGCGTTTTCGCCGATTTTAACAACTAGGATATCCACTCTGATTAGAGAGAGGGTATCCTAGTATTTTTTTATTAAAAGTGTTATTGAATAAATCGTGCAAATGACGAAGTTTTTAGTTTAAAATTTAATTATTCTGTGCTATTATGTATATATTCTGAATATAAGAAGATTATATTGCATAAATATTTGTTTTGAAGAGGAGCGTTTTTAATGAAAAAATTATTTGGAGCACTTGTTGTATTGACGGGGATTATGGTTTTAGGAGCTTGTGGAAATGGCGGCTCATCGAGTACTGGCAGTTCTAGTGCCAGCGGTTCGGCGGATAACCAATTGGAAGCCATCAAAGCAGCCGGTGTGTTGAATGTGGCAACTTCTGCTGACTTTGCCCCCTTTGAATTTCATGCCTTGATTGATGGCAAAGATACGATCGTGGGCGCAGATATCGATATGGTCAATGAGATCGCTGATCGTCTTGGTGTCGAAGTGAATATTTTGGACCTTGATTTCAATGCTGTCTTGACTGCTTTGCAACAAGGAAAAGCCGATATCGCTGTTTCAGGCATCTCAGCAACTGACGAACGTAAACAGACTTTTGATTTCACCGATAACTATTTTACACCAGAACAAAAAGTAGTTGTTAATAAAAACAATGAGTCGGCATTTGATTCAATCGAAAGCTTGTCTGGCAAAAAGGTGGGCGCTCAAAAAGGCTCGATCCAAGAAATGATCGTTCAAGACCAATTAGCGGATTCGCAATTGGTTTCCATCGCCAAAGTTCCGAATCTAGTCAATGAATTGAAACAAGGATCGATCGATGGTTTGGTGCTTGAAAGTGCGGTGGCTGAATCGTATGTTGCACAAAATGATGACCTCGTGATCACTGATGTAGCATTAGAAGCGTCTGAAGGCGATTCTTATGCAATTGCTTTACCTAAAGGGAGTACCGAACTACAAGAAGAGCTAAACAGTATTTTGAAAGAATTGATTGAAGATGGTACAATCGATGAGTATGTACAAAAGAACACAGATCTAGCCAACGAAAATGCGGCGCAATAGATAGAACGGAGTAGACACAATTATGGATTTATCCTTTTTAGCGATATATTACCCTTATTTTCTTTCTGGTGTGGTGATCACCATCGTGATCTCTATCATCACCGTGATCTTTGGAACGATTCTAGGGGTGATTTTTGCCCTAATGAAATTATCAAAAGTGACGCCTTTGCGCTGGTTTGCTAATGCGTATATTGAAGTCATCCGCGGCACACCAATGTTGGTGCAGATATTGATCGCTTTTGGTCTTTTGCAAGGCATGTTTGCCTTGCCGACAGTCTCGATCGGTGTGTTGAGTCTTGATTTTGGGCGGTTATTTCCTGGGATCATTGCGCTCTCGCTTAATTCTGGGGCATATGTTGCTGAGATCGTCCGAGGGGGAATCAATGCCGTTGATTACGGTCAAACAGAAGCGGCTGGTTCTTTAGGGCTGCGGCCTTTTCAAACGATGCGTTATGTCGTATTGCCACAAGCACTACGCAACATCTTGCCGCCACTAGGCAATGAATTTATCGTTTTGATCAAGGATTCCTCTTTGCTTTCAACGATCGGCATCTACGAGCTGATGAACAGTGCGCAGATCGTTGTCACCAGTTCTTTCCAACCATTAACGCCTTTCTATGTGGCGGCGGTCATTTATTTCATCTTGACGTTTACGACTTCGCGACTATTGAGTTTATGGGAAAAGAAACTAGGAAAAGGCTATCGTCGTTAAAAGGAGAAGACAAGCTATGATGTTAGATATTCAAGAGTTACACAAAACCTTTGGCAGCAATCAAGTGCTAAAAGGGATCACAACGACGATCGAGCAAGGAGAAGTCGTAGTGGTGATTGGGCCATCTGGGTCAGGAAAAAGCACGTTTTTACGCTGTTTGAACCTATTAGAAGTACCGACAAGCGGAAAAATCTTTTTTGAAGGAACCGATATTACCGATCCAAAGAATGATTTGTATAAGATGCGGGAAAAAATGGGCATGGTTTTTCAAAATTTCAATCTTTTTCCGAATATGACGGTTTTAGAAAACATTACTTTGTCCCCGACGAAAGTCAAAAAGGTAGCAAAACCAGCTGCTGAAACACTAGCAAAGCAACTATTGAATGATGTAGGTCTGCCTGATAAGGCAAACTCCTATCCACAAAGTCTATCTGGTGGACAAATGCAACGGATCGCTATCGCACGTGCCTTGGCGATGGAACCGGACGTGATGCTCTTTGATGAACCGACTTCTGCGTTAGACCCTGAAATGGTTGGCGAAGTATTGTCTGTCATGCAGCGTTTGGCTCAGCAAGGAATGACGATGGTCATCGTCACTCATGAAATGGGTTTTGCGAAGGAAGTCGCGGATCGGATTTTATTTATGGATCAGGGAATCATTATGGAGGAAGGAACGCCAGAACAGCTCTTTGATCATCCGAAAAACCCGAGAACCATTGATTTTTTAAGTAAAGTATTGTAAAATGCGAGAAGCTCGCAGTTGCAAATGACAATTTTGGACTTTTTCTAAGCATCCTTTCAGTAAAAGGATGCTTTTTTGACGAAAAAAAAGACTACTTTAAAGAAGTGATGGAACAAACTGTTGTTTCGACACCTTCGTTTTTCAGTTCTTTTACAAGAAACCTGCAGAAACTAGCGCACTTGCTAGTATTCAAAAAGATTCTATTGTATAATTACAGGTTGAAGAGGTCTGATCCTTTTAGAAACTGCCTGCTTGCTTGTCAACAGCTAGTACGGTTTCTTTTTAAAGATCGACTATGTGGATCGATGACTAGTCGCCGACTTTTAACATGCGAAGAAATCAGATAGTAAAGGAGATTCTATGTTTTCAAATTATAAACCGACTTGGATGGTCGATGCGATTTATAAAATCACCCCTAGCCAACTAAAGGCACAGGGGATCAAAGGGATTTTGACCGATCTTGATAATACCTTGATTGCTTGGAATAATCCTGATGGAACCGAAGAATTAAAAAACTGGTTATTGGAAATGAAAAACGCTGGCATACCGGTGATTGTCGTTTCAAACAACAATAGTGAACGCGTGGCACGGGCTGTTGCGCCTTTTGGTTTAAAGTACGTACACCGCGCATTAAAACCTTTTTCAAGAGGGATCAAACAAGGGTATCAGCAATTAGGCTTGAAAAAAGAAGAGGTTGTCATGATCGGCGATCAGATTATGACGGATGTACGAGGTGCCAATCGTGCTGGTGTTCGCAGCATTCTAGTGAAACCAGTGATCCCAACGGATTCTTGGAAAACCCAGTTTAATCGAGCAGCAGAAAGAAAAATCATGAACTATTTATTGAAACACAACCCAGAGTTAAAATGGCGTGGAGGAATTTAATATGACAGAAGGAATCGAAGAAATTCACTGTATCGGCTGCGGGGCATTGATTCAAACAACAAATCCTAACGAATTGGGGTACACCCCGCAATCTGCATTAGAAAAAGGACTTGAATCAGGAGAAGTCTATTGTCAACGCTGCTTCCGCTTGCGCCATTACAATGAGATCCAAGATGTCGCGCTGACAGACGATGATTTCCTACGTTTGCTGAATGAAATCGGGGAAAAAGACGCCTTGATCGTTAATGTCGTAGATATTTTTGACTTTAATGGTTCATTGATCCCAGGACTGCACCGCTTTGTTGGTGATAATCCTGTTTTATTAGTGGGCAACAAGGTGGATATTTTACCGAAATCTTTGAAAAAATCGAAAATGACCCAATGGATGAAGGAACGGGCTCACGAAGTCGGTTTAAGACCCGTCGATGTATTGTTGACGAGTGCCAAGAAACCGGGTGAAACCCAAGCGTTGCTACAAGCGATCGAAACGTATCGTGAAGGTCGTGATGTGTATGTGGTTGGTGTGACGAATGTTGGAAAATCAACATTGATCAATCAAATCATCAAACAAACAGCAGGGATCAACGAGCTGATCACCACTTCGCGATTTCCTGGAACTACATTGGATAAAATTGAGATTCCATTGGACGACGGGCACTTTTTGATCGACACACCAGGAATCATTCATCGTCATCAAATGGCACACTATTTAGGTAAAAAAGATCTGAAAATCGTGGCACCAGCCAAAGAAATTAAACCGAAAGTGTATCAATTGAACCCTGAACAAACCTTGTTCTTAGGGGGACTTGCCCGTTTTGATTTCATACAAGGAGAACGAAGTTCGTTTGTTGCCTATGTAGCGAATGATGTAGCGATCCATCGGACCAAATTAAGTAAAGCCGATGAATTTTATGAGAAACATGTTGGTGGGCTGCTGCAGCCGCCACGAGCAGATGAAGTGGCGGATTTTCCTGAACTCGTCCGTTTCGAATTTTCAATCAAAGAAAAAACTGATATCGTTTTTGCTGGACTTGGCTGGATCACGATCACCAAACCATGTGTCATCGCCGGGTGGGCGCCAAAAGGTGTCGATGTGCTTAGACGCAAAGCATTAGTATAAGGAAGAAGGAAGATTATGGACTTACGAGGAAAACAAAAAAGATTTTTACGAAGTGAAGCGCACCATCTAAACCCGATTTTTCAAATCGGCAAAGGCGGCTTGAATGACGCGATGATGGCGCAAATTGAAGAAGCACTAGAAAAACGAGAATTAATCAAAGTCTCATTGCTCCAAAATACCGATGAGGTTGCTGACGAAGCAGCTGAAACGATCCGGGAGAAAGTCGGCTGTGAAGTAGTTCAGATCATCGGACGAGTGATCGTTTTATTCAAACCGTCTAGTAAAGAAAAATACCAAACGATTTCAAGCAAAGTTCGTTCAATTTAGGAGGGAGAAGGCATGCAAGGACAAACATTTGGAAAGGTACAAACGGTTTTAGAGACACAAACACAAGAACTTGTACCGAAAAAGCAAGTGGGCATTCTTGGTGGAAATTTTAATCCAGTACACTACGCACATCTGGTCATGGGTGAGCAAGTAGGGCAAGCATTAGGGCTGGATAAAGTTTATTTCATGCCTGAGTATTTACCGCCTCATGTTGATGAGAAAAAGACAATCCTCGCTGAGCATCGTTTAGCGATGTTGAAGTTGGCGATCGCCGATAATCCGCGATTTGCTGTAGAGACCATTGAGTTGGAACGAAAAGGTAAGAGTTATACGGTTGATACGATGCGGGAATTGACAGCTAAGAATCCAGATACTAATTATTATTTTATCATTGGCGGGGATATGGTGAACTATTTACCAAAATGGCATCAAATCGATGAGCTGATGGAATTGGTAACTTTTGTGGGGGTTCGCCGCCCGGAAGTGCCGATCGATAGCCCATACCCGATTATTTGGATCGATATTCCTCTAATGGATGTCAGCTCAACAACAATTCGTAAAAAAGTGCAACAAGGTTGTTCGGTTCGCTACTTATTGCCAGATAATGTGTTACACTATATTCAAGAAAAGGGGTTGTACTTGGATGAAGAGTGAACACTACACACAAGCAGAACGGGAACTTTTGATGCAAAAGGTCCAAATGCAGATGAGTCAAAAGCGCTTTGAGCATGTGTTGGGTGTCGAAAAAACGGCCGTTGCCCTTGCGGAAAAATATGGTGCTTCACCGGTCAAAGCCAGCATCGCTGCTTTGACGCATGATTATGCGAAGGAACGCAGCGATGAAGAATTTCAATTAGTCATTCGTAGAGACGGATTTGAATTGGATCTCTTGAACTGGAACAATGCTATCTGGCATGGACTCGTCGGTGCTGATTTCGTTCAACGAGAATTAGAAATCGATGACGAAGAAATCTTACAAGCGATCCGTTTGCACACAACCGGAGCTGCCAAGATGAGCCTACTAGATAAAATCATCTATGTAGCAGATTATATCGAACCCGGGCGTACGTTTCCTGGAGTCGTTGAGGCTAGGGAAATCGCAATGATCGACTTAGATGCCGCTGTTGCTTACGAAACGAAACATACCTTGCTTCATTTGATCGAAACAGAAGCAGTTATCTACCCAAAAACGATCGAAACCTACAATTTTTGGGTGGCCAAATATAGGAGGGAATTACCATAGATAGTCAGAAAATATTAGAAATTGCTGTAAAAGCCGCCGATTCAAAACATGCCGAAGATATTATGGCATTAGATGTGCGGGAAATCTCTTTGCTAGCAGATTACTTTGTGATCTGTTCAGGAAATAGTGAACGTCAAATCAATGCGATCATTGATGAAGTCATCGATAAAGAAGAAGAAAGTCAAGTATCTGTTCGCCGTGTCGAAGGAAAAGATGGTGGAAAATGGGTCTTGATCGACTTAGGTGACGTAATCGTTCACGTATTCAGTGCCTCAGAACGTGCTTTTTACAACCTAGAAAAATTATGGTCTGATGCGCCGCTTGTGGATCTTAATGAATGGGTCGTGGCGTAATGGCTTACGAAACCTTCGCATTTGTCTATGACGAAGTAATGGATTCCAGTCTCTATAAAAAGTGGCTGGATTTTTCTTGTCGTCATTTAGGAAAAAGAAAACAGCTGTTAGAATTGGCTTGTGGAACCGGTGCGTTAGCCGTTGAATTAGCCAAGGCTGGTTTTGATGTGACTGGGTTAGATCTTTCAGAAGAGATGCTGATGATCGCTAGTCAACGGGCTGAAAAAGAAGAGGCGGCTGTGCAATTTGTTGCGGGTGACATGCTGGATCTCGTAGATATTGGCACCTATCAAGCTATTACTTGCTATTCTGACTCCCTTTGCTACATGGAAGACGAGCAGAGTGTGCAGCAAGTGTTTGATGGTGTTTACAGTTGTTTAGAAGAAGATGGCGTCTTTTTATTTGATGTGCATTCCTTATATCAAATCAATGAAGTGTTTCCTGATTATAGCTACCATTACCAGACGGATGAGTTTGCCTTTCTTTGGGAAAGCTATCAAGGAGAAAAAGACCATAGCATTGAACATTTCTTGACCTTTTTTGTTGCACAAGAGAGTGGGTTGTTTGAACGCTTAGATGAGCTTCATCAAGAAAGAACCTATCCTCTCGAAAGCTATTTAAGAATGTTAGAAAATGCTGGTTTTGCTAATGTTGAATGCTACGCTGATTTTATCGATACAAAACCAAATGAAAAAAGCCGTCGCTGGTTTTTTGTCTGCCATAAGTAACCGTTATGTAAAACAGGAGGGATGTCGATGAAGGTTTGCGGACTAGTCGTAGAATATAATCCTTTTCACCATGGCCACCAATACCACGTGGACAAAGCCAGGCAAGAAACCAACGCCGATGTCATTGTAGCCGTGATGAGTGGAAATTTTTTACAGCGTGGTGAACCGGCGATCATCGATAAATGGCAACGAGCCCAAGCGGCATTGCAAAATGGCGTCGATTTGGTCGTTGAACTGCCATCCGCTTGGGCCGTCCAGTCTGCTGATTTTTTTGCAGCGGGAGCGATTAGGATCTTACAAAATCTGCAATGTGATTCTTTGTGTTTTGGTACAGATGCGAAACAACCCTTTGACTATGCAAAGTTCGCTCAGTTTGAAAAAGAAAATCAGCGGATGATCGATGACGCATTTCAACGCATAGCTAGGCAAAATGCTACCTATAGTCAAAAAATGAGTATGGTCCTCAGTGAGCTTTATCCTGAGTACCATGCAGAAAAAGACCAGCCGAATCATCTGTTGGGTATGGGGTATGCACGGGAAGTGTTGTGTTATGAAAAACCAATGAGGCTTGTTCCCATTCAACGAATTGCGGCCTCTTATCATTCAGAACAATTTAAGCATCCAACGATCGCTAGTGCCACAGCCATTCGTCAAGGACTTAAACAAGGTGAAGCTGTTGTGGATTTTGTTCCTGAAGCAACACAAAAATTTCTTTCGCAAACAACAGTCGACTGGGAAGCCTTTTGGCCGTATCTTCAATACCAGATCATTTCTGCCCCCCTCGAAAAATTAGCTGCTATTTACCAGATGGAAGAAGGACTAGAATATCGACTAAAACAATATGTGACTGCGGCGGATTCGTTTGCAGATTTTATCAAGTTGTTAAAGACAAAACGCTATACCCAAACGAGACTGCAGCGTCTTGCTTGTTATGTATTGTTCCAAGTGACAAAAGCTGAAATGAAGGAAGCACAAGCACATCCCTTTATTCGAGTCTTAGGCTATACAAAGCAAGGGCAGCACTATTTAAAAGAAGTCAAAAAAGAGCTGACCCTGCCGCTGATCGCTAAATTCGGTAAGAAAGAAGCACAGCGCTACGGCTTGTCATTGCGGATCGACCAGATTTATCAGCAAGGGAATGCTCAAATCTCAGAACAAAATTTTCGAAGAATTCCGCTTTTTATTGATAAATAAGTGAAAATCGCTTCACAGAACGCCATTTGACAAGTATAATGAATAAGGATTTTTAAAAACAAGAAAGCGAAGTGAAATCATGGGTCGTAAATGGGCAAATATCGTAGCGAAAAAAACTGCTAAAGATGCAAACAATAGCCGAGTTTATGCAAAATTTGGAATCGAAATCTACGCAGCAGCAAAATCGGGTGATCCTGATCCTCACGCGAACCAAAAATTACGCTTTGTTATCGAACGTGCGAAAACCTACAATGTGCCAAAACACATTATTGACCGTGCGATTGAAAAAGCCAAAGGTTCTGGCGATGAACAATACTCAGAACTTCGATATGAAGGATTTGGACCAAATGGATCAATGGTGATCGTCGATACTTTGACAAACAACGTCAACCGTACCGCAGCCGATGTTCGGGCCGCTTTTGGTAAAAACGGCGGGAATATGGGTGTTTCTGGGGCAGTTGCTTATATGTTTGATAACACAGCATTATTTGGCTTTGCTGGTGACGATGCCGATGAGATCTTAGAATACTTGATGGACAAGGAGATCGATGTTCGTGATGTTGTTGAAGAAGATGGACAAATTATCGTTCACGGTGAACCAAGTGACTTCCATGCCATTCAGGAAGCCTTGAAAGAAAAAGGAATCACCGAATTTTCAATTGCTGAAATGCAAATGATTCCTCAAAATGAAGTAACCTTGACTGGCGATGATCTAGAAAAATTCGAAAAAATGATCGATGTATTAGAAGATCTTGAAGATGTTCAAAATGTCTATCACAATGTGGCAGACGCTGAAGAATAAGACATACTGGCAGCCTAGAGGTGATCTGGCTGCCAGTTTTTGGTGTTTTTTTCATCAACCTTCCGTTGTTTAGTCAAGTGAAAAAAACAAGAGAGCGAGAAGCACTTCTCTTGAAAATTCTTCAATATTCATCGTCTTTTCAGTTGGTTTCCAGACATTTTATATGTTATGATTTACTACATAAGCAAACAACTCGTTAGGGGGGCAGACATGGAAGAAAAAATCGTTTTAGAGCCATTTAATCGAATCTTAAGTGGTTTTGAAAAGCTAGCAGAAGTGTCTGTATCGATTTCTGACTGCTCGGCTCTTTGTCGGAAATATCAAAAGTATGGGGTGGAAGGGTATCGTCTAGGCGATTATCGTGGTTCTTCTTATTTGAATCGTTATTTAAATGTCGTCGTTGATCGCGCACCCTTGTTAATTTATAAAGAGCGATTCTTGATTCCTTTGGTCTTTCGCATGTCGGAATACTCTGAACGGCTCTTTATCGATGATTATCGAATGGAAGGGTTCTTCTTGCTGTTGGATTGGCTTTTGGAACACCGACCAGAAAAAGCAATTATTGATTATAAGCGAACGCGTGCTTTACCTCACAGAAAAGAATTGGTGATCGATAGTTCTTATGTGCTTTTTCGATTGACGGAAATTCTCGACGGTGCTGGTTTTCCTCTTAGTCGCTTTACAACGATCGAGGAATTTAGTCAATGGAATCGTACCCATCGTTTGATCGATAATGGCAGTATCGGACGTCATACAAAATTATTTGTTCCAGAAGATCCGGAACACGTTTCTGAGCTGCAGATGATTTTGACAATCGTTGGGATGCGTTATCCAGAAACCCGCTTATTTATTGGCGAATTAAAAGGCTAAAAAACATCACAATCGGCTGGTTTCATTTGAGAATCAGTCGATTGTGATGTTTTTTTGTTAGGTTATTCGTCAATCCGTGATGCTTCTTGAAACTGATAAGTGGCAGGATCAGCTTTCACTAGAAGCGACAATTCTTCTTGGGTAAGGACGGTCAACTGATGCATCGCCCGTGTCGCCATTGTATAAAAAATCAATTGGTCTTGTTCAGTCGCGAAAGTGGTACCTGGTGTCCAGACAAATACTTGGTCAAACTCTAGCCCTTTTGCTAAAAAGGCCGGGAAGATCATGACATTGCGTTTCATGAAGTCTTCTTCAGAGGTGATCAGCTGCACTTGTTCCTGCATTGTTTCTGCCAGCTGGGCATATAACTGCTGGCAATCCTTTGCGGTTTTACAAATGATCGCGGTGCGCCAACGCTGATTCTCAGCTGCCTTTCGAATTCTGGTTTCTAAGAAAGCCAGATTTTCAGATTCAGTTCCTTTAACAATTGTTGGTACCGCACCTTTACGAGCCGTCAATTCCACTTGATCACTGCCAACTAAAAATTGATTGGCGAAATCTGTGATTTCCTTAGTCGAACGATAGCTGGTTTTCAATTGATAACGTTTCACGCTTTCGTGGGGGAATAATTCTGCTAATGCTCCGACGATCGTTTCATTGCCATAAACTTTTTGGTTCAAATCGCCGCACAGGGTGATACCAGCCTTTGGATAAAGCTGACGCAGCAGAGCCACTTGTGCTGGTGGAAAATCCTGCATTTCATCGATAAAGATAAACCGAGCTTTTTCTTCGACGTGAACAGGATAAAGCTGTTTGATCAGTAAGAAAAACAAAACGGCGTCTTCTTGTTTGATTTGTCTTTGGCGCATTCCTTGGCGAATGTTGGCAATACTTTGCTGCCAAGCCGCAGCCTCGATGCCAGTTTCTTTGACTGCAGCAGACTCAACCGATTGTAAAAAGTGTAAGTATTGCTTGGCTTGGTTGATAAACTGAAAGTTTTTCACTCCCCGCGTCAAGGAACGGAACTTCTTACGGACGATCTGCTGTCTGAGTTTCTTCCGCAAACGGCGTTCGTTTTCTTCGCTGTATTCTTGATGAGGATCGTTGGTAAATACTTGTTGCAATTGCTCTTCGGTCGCTTCTTTGACCCAGTCTTTTTTGGCTTCATCTTTTTCCAAGCCGCCGATTTTTTTTAATAATTTTGTTTGAAGCAGTTGGGTTCTTTGGTAAATCGGCAATTCATGATTGGTTTCTTGGTACCAGCGGCGAATCTGTTCTTTTGTCAAATAGGTTTGCCCTTGGATTTTTAGATCACGGAACAAGGGGCCGATCGGTGCAATCGAACGGACATAACGGTTGATTTTTTCCACCAAGAAAAGACTACTTTTGATTTTTTCAATGGCATCATCGTCGCCGCTTAAAAAGTTCTCTTCTTGTTGGGTTTCTTTTGTTACTTCATAGCCAGTCAGAATCAATTGGATAAAGTGGTGGAAGGTTCTTGTGGGCACTTCACTTTCCCCTAATGAAGGCAGGACCATGGATATATAGTCAGAAAACAAATGATTGGGTGAAAACAGCAAGACTTGTTTTTCGTCCAGCCATTTGCGATTCCGGTAAAGTAAAAAGGCGACCCGCTGCAATAAAGCAGAGGTTTTCCCACTTCCAGCAATCCCTTCGATCAGTAAAAATTTATTGGTGGTATCACGAATAATTTGGTTCTGTGCTTTTTGGATCGTTGAAACGATGTTACGCATTTGAGAAGAAGAGGCCTCATCCAAGATTTCCAATAAAAATTCGTCATTGATGATCTCCGAAGTATCGACCATCGATAAGATCTCACCATTTTGAATTTTAAACTGGCGTTTTAAGAGTAGCTCTACCGTAAAACGGTCGGTGTCTGTTTCGTAGAAGGTTTCACCAAGTTCTCCTTCATAGTAAAGATTAGCGATCGGTGCGCGCCAGTCAATGACGATCGTTTCTTCCTCTTTGTCTCGTAAAGAAGCGATCCCTAAATAGAGGGTCTCGGTTTCTTGCTCTTCTTTGAAATCGATTCGAGCAAAGTAGGGATTGCCTGCCATCGTTGTTAGGGTTTTGACGCGTTTTTCTTGTGATTCTGCGGTTTGATACTTGATCAGCAGTTCTTGTTCATGCTGCTGGTACTCGATAACTGATTCATAAAAGGCTTCACTGTCGCCTCCGCGAATTTTCTTATCGGCGATTTCTTTTAATTGATCATCCATTTTAGCGGCTAATTCTTGTTTTTGCTGCGAAAGGATCGCTTGTTCTCTGTGGATCAGAGCAATGGTTTCATTGACATGTTGTTGTTCTTTTTGACGTTCGTTCACGAAGGATCCTCCTTAAAAAAATTGCGACATAAAATTATAGCATATTTTCCCTGTGAATGTCGTGGAAAAAAAGAAACTATGCTAATATTTATAAAAAGAGCTTAGGTGTTCAAAAACGAAACGAAATAGAGGTGGAAAAGGTGAGAGAAGAAGCAGAATTGCGCCAATTGATCATTTCTGTTGGGAAACGTGTTGGGGCACGTGCCATCGGTTTATCTGGTTCACGGACCGATCCACAGGCGCCAAAAGATATTTTGCAGGATTTTGACGTGGTCTTCGTGATGGAGGATATTCAGCCTTTGGTCGATGATTCTTCATGGTTAGAAGCCTTTGGATCAATCATGATCAGGCAAACACCGGAAGCTAGCACGATTTATCCGCCGAGTTTGGGCGGGTGTTTTACGTACTTGATGCATTTTTTAGACGGAGTAAGAATCGATCTCATGCTATGTCCACTTGCACTGGTCGATCGTCTTGCTAAAGAACCAGGCTTGCAGCCGCTGCTTGATCCAGACCAATTACTAAGTTTTGCTAATCAAGCAAATCATTCGCATTACTGGATCAAGCGCCCGACCCAAGCCGCTTTTCAAGAACACTGCAACGAATTTTGGTGGGTAAGCACGTATGTCGTGAAAGGGCTGCTTCGAAAGCAACTAATTTATGCTACGGATCATTTATACACCATTTGTTGGCAAGAATTGTTATGGATAGAAGATTTGTTTGTTGCCCATGCTCAGCAATTTCAGGTGAGTACTGGGAAAAATCATAAATACCTGCAGTCGTTTCTAACGGAAAAGGAGTGGCGGGAATTGACCTCATTGCTTGATTTTTCCACGATCACTGCTTGCGGTCAGTCCCTTTTGAAGATGCAAAAACGATTTGATAAGCAAGCAAAGAAAATCAGCGAGAAATTAGGGTTGGCCTATGATTGGCAAGAAGCTGAGAATGTCCAAACATATACGAAGTATTGGAGTGAAAAAAATTGGCAGATGAGACCAGAGAACCAAAAATAAAAGACAGTCAGATTCAAGCGTTTTGGCAGCGGTTTTTAAAAGCAAATCCAAGAAATCAATCTTCTCTGACCTATGAAGATGCTTGGTCCTTTGGTGATACTTCAGAAATGGCGGATGAACTGGCAGCACTTGTTTTAGCTGGCAAAAAGACAGCGACGACCTCCGCCGCTGCGCTCTATGAAATCGAGCAAGAAGCATTGCCACAATCAGAAACGTATAGTGTCCTTTTAGATGGTTCGGATGTACCAAGAGCTGTTCTTTATTTAGAGTCAGTGTCGATCGTGCCATTTGATGAAGTGACAGCAGCGTTTGCCTTTTTAGAAGGGGAAGGAGATCGCACTTTGGCTTATTGGCGCCGTGTTCATGAAGCTTTTTTTCGACGAGCTTATGCCTCAGCGGGGTTGTCTTTTCACGATCAAATGCTATGCGTTTGTGAAAAGTTTTCTGTCGTGTATCAGGAGGAATAAAGACACGTTTTTCTTTGGAAATCATGGGAATAGCTTTTGTCTTTTTGAAAAAGGTGTATAATCAAAAGCAAACAAAGGAGGAAATCGTATGCCATTTATTCATGTCGAACTAGTTGAAGGGCGTTCGCAAGAACAACTGACGAATATGATGAAAGAAATCACTGAGGCGGTCCATAAAAATACGGGTGCCCCTAAGGAGCATATCCATGTCATCATCAATGAAATGAAGCGAGGAACCTATGCTGTGAATGGCGATTGGAAATAATTCTCTTGCTTTTTCTTGTAGGTAGTGGTTTAATTGAGCCATAATCGATCAATAAAAAAGACACCTGAGTTTGAGAGTCTTCGATAAGAGAGGGAAATCTTGGCTGAAAATTTCCTGGAAGAAAACCAAAGGATGACCACTTTTTTTAGACCTCTGTCGAAACGGAGGCGGTTGAACCGTTATCTCATGAAGAGGAAAACAGACTTTTTCTGTTTTCGAACAATAGGTGGAACCACGAGTGATCGTCCTAGTATCGTAACCGATACTAGGACTTTTTTATTGATTGAAATCATTCAAAGGAGGACATTCATATGTCATTATTTATTACATTTCCTGATGGCGCAAAAAAAGAATTTGCTGTTGGGGTAACAACTAAAGAGATTGCTGAAAGTATCTCGAAAAGTCTTGCAAAAAAAGCCTTAGCTGGAAAAGTCAATGGACAACTGATCGATCTTTCACGTCCGATCGAAGAAGATGCAACGATTGAGATCGTGACACCCGATCATGAAGACGCCTTAGGTTTACTTCGTCATTCGACAGCTCATTTAATGGCTCAAGCCATGCGCAGACTCTATCCATCGATCCATTTTGGAGTAGGACCTGCAATTGATTCTGGTTTTTACTATGACACAGACAATGGGGAAAACCCAGTAACTGCGGAAGATCTACCAGCAATCGAAGCAGAAATGATGAAAATCATTAAAGAAAATCTGCCAATTGAACGACGTGTATTAACAAAAGAGGAAGCTTTGGCTCTTTTTGCTGAAGATCCATACAAAGTTGAGTTGATCACAGAATTACCAGATGACGAAACGATTACTGCCTATCAGCAAGGAGAATTTGTTGACTTATGCCGCGGCCCTCATGTCCCATCGACAGGTCGTATCCAAGTGTACAAATTGTTATCAGTAGCCGGAGCCTATTGGCGTGGAAGTTCTGATAATCAAATGATGCAAAGGGTATATGGAACAGCCTTTTTCGATAAGAAAGACTTGAAGGAATTTATTCGTTTACGAGAAGAAGCAAAAGAACGCGATCATCGTAAATTAGGGAAAGAATTAGAATTGTTTATGTTGTCCCCTGAAGTCGGCGCGGGTTTGCCTTTCTGGTTGCCAAAAGGAGCAACGATCCGTCGTACGATCGAGCGTTATATCGTGGATAAAGAAGTTAGCCTTGGGTACCAACACGTATACACACCAATCATGGCAAACGTGGATTTATACAAAACATCAGGGCACTGGGATCATTACCACGAGGACATGTTCCCACCAATGGATATGGGGGATGGCGAAATGCTGGTTCTACGACCAATGAATTGCCCACATCACATGATGGTTTACAAAAATGACATCCATTCGTATCGTGAACTACCAATTCGGATCGCTGAATTAGGAATGATGCACCGCTATGAAAAATCAGGGGCACTATCAGGGTTGCAACGGGTTCGGGAAATGACCTTAAATGATGGTCATACATTTGTTCGTCCTGATCAAATCAAAGAAGAATTCAAACGGACACTGGATCTTATGGTGGGCGTTTACGAAGACTTTAATATTACTGACTATCGTTTCCGTTTAAGTTATCGCGATCCACAAAACAAAGACAAATATTTTGATGACGATGCGATGTGGGAAAATGCGCAAACAATGCTAAAAGCGGCCATGGATGAATTAGAATTGGATTATTTTGAAGCTGACGGTGAAGCAGCTTTCTACGGACCTAAACTAGATGTCCAAGTGAAAACAGCTTTAGGTATGGAAGAAACCTTGTCAACGATCCAATTGGATTTCTTATTGCCTGAACGGTTTGATCTAACATATGTTGGTGAAGATGGCGAAAACAACCACCGTCCAGTGGTGATCCACCGCGGCATCGTTTCAACGATGGAACGTTTTGTGGCTTACCTGACGGAAGTCTATAAAGGCGCATTCCCAACGTGGTTGGCGCCGATCCAAGCATCGATCATTCCAGTTTCAGTCGAAGCTCACAGTGACTATGCTTACGAAATCAAAGAACGCTTGCAGGCACAAGGACTGCGGGTAGAAGTGGATGACCGCAACGAAAAAATGGGGTATAAGATCCGCGCATCACAAACCCAAAAAATTCCTTATCAAATTGTTGTTGGGGATCAAGAAGTCAATGATGCGACAGTCAATATCCGTCGCTACGGCAGCAAGGAGACCCAAGTCGAAGAATTGAATCTGTTTGTTGATGCAATGGCTGCTGAAGTGAAAAATTATAGTCGAGCATAGCTTTTGGTTCAAAGAAAACGAATGATTTTATAGTATAGGCACCTGCTTTCAGCAGGTGCCATTTACCTTTTTTAATCTATATAAAATAAAATAATTAGATTTTTTTTGTTTTTGTGAATAAAATCGTGTATAATTAGTATGTGATAAAAAGGAATAAACTAGAAGGAGTTTGTGATGAATTATAATTACGGAGTTAGAAAGAAATCGGTTGTATCGGTCATTTTATTAACATTTATTACTTGTGGCATTTATACATTCTTTTGGATGTACCAAACAACCAAAGAGCTGGCAGAATACAGCGGGGATAATCGTCTTTCGCCAGAGACGTCGATTTTACTCACGATCCTTACTTGTGGATTGTATCAAATTTATTGGTGGTACCGAATTGCGGATATCTTTATGAGTGCACAACAACGAGCGAATATGCCTCGTCTGAGTGACAACAAAATTCTTTTTGTCGTCTTGAGCCTGTTTGCTTTTGATTTCATCAACATGGCGATTTTACAAGGTGATATGAACCAAATGTGGGAAGCGGCTGATCAAAATGCCATGACCTCATCTAACAATACAAACGATTCGTCTGATTCAGATGATTGGGTAGATTATTGATTTGTCCGTTTAAATGGTTAACGGGGTTTCCTTGTCCAGGTTGTGGCATGACGCGCGCCTACTTGCACTTATTTCAGGGTGATCTTGAAGGTGCGCTGCATTTTCATCCCTTGTTTTGGTTAGTGCCGATCGTATTCGGAATCGTTTTATTCAAAAAAAATCCGAAAATCAGCAAACTTTACTACAGTCACAACCTGTGGGTGACATTGACACTTTTGGTACTAGTGGTTTATGGTGGTCGGCTCTGGCTTCATTTCCCACATGACGCGCCAATGGACTTTGATCCAGAGAGCATTTTCCCACAACTACTACGTCGGATTGGTCAAGTGATTCACTAACAGCCATTCACCCAAGCATTAAAAATATTTAAGAAAATGCTTTGTTTTTTTCTGAAAGCGAAGGGAACATGCGACAGTAGTTGAATCTTTATGAAAATTGTGTTATATTTACAATGTAATGATACTTAGAGTGAGTGAGCGGTTTTTTCGCTCACTCTTTTTAATGGAATGAAGTTCGTTTCGTTGAGAAATAAAGGAGGCGATGTTGTGAGTACGGTAGTGGAAACTGTTACAGATATAGTGACCCCTATTCTGGATGCGCAAAAATTTGAATTAGTTGAAGTAGAATTCGTGAAGGAAGGGAAAAATTGGTTTCTTCGTGTGTTCATTGATAAAGAAGGCGGAATCGATATCGAGGAATGTGCCTTTGTCAGTGAACAACTTAGTGAACAATTAGACCAATGCGAGCCTGATCCTATTCCACAGGCCTATTTCTTGGAAGTTTCTTCCCCTGGCGCCGAGCGTCCATTGAAGAAAGAAGCAGATTATCAACGGGCAGTCGGCGAGTACATTCATGTTTCTTTATATCAACCGATTGATGGAGAAAAACAGTTCGAAGGCTTTTTACAGTCATTCGATGAAAATCAGCTAGTTATGAAGACCCGAATCAAAACCAGAGAAAAAGAACGAACGATCGACCGGAAAAATATTGCCAAAGCTCGTTTAGCCATTCAATTTTAAACACGGAGGAATGAAAGAATCATGAGTAAAGAAATGTTGAATGCATTGGATGCATTAGAAGCAGAGAAAGGCATTTCAAAAGAGATTGTCATCGATGCCTTGGAAGCGGCATTGGTTTCAGCGTACAAACGTCATTACGGGCAAGCACAAAATGTGGAAGTAGAATTTGATCAGAAAAAAGGCAATATCCACGTCTATGCAGTCAAAGAAGTGACAGAAGAAGTCATGGACTCGCAACTAGAGGTTTCATTAAAAGAAGCGATGACAATCAACCCCGCTTATGAAATCGGCGACAAAATCCGCTTTGAAGTAACGCCTAAAGACTTTGGTCGTATTGCGGCGCAAACGGCAAAACAAGTCATTTTGCAACGGGTCCGTGAAGCGGAAAGAAACATTATCTATAACGAATTTAGTGCGTACGAAAAAGACATTTTGCAAGGAATCGTTGAACGCCAAGACAATCGTTATATCTATGTAAACTTAGGCAAAATTGAAGCCGTGCTTTCAAAACAAGACCAAATGCCAAATGAGTTTTATCAACCCCATGATCGGATCAAAGTATTCGTTTCTCGTGTTGAAAATACTTCAAAAGGACCTCAAGTATTCGTTAGCCGCAGCCATCCAGATTTGCTGCGCCGATTATTTGAACAAGAAGTGCCAGAAGTATATGATGGTACTGTAGAGATCGTAAGTATTGCTCGTGAAGCAGGGGATCGTGCCAAAGTTGCTGTTCGTTCCTTTGATGTCAACGTCGATCCAGTCGGCACTTGTGTTGGCCCTAAAGGTCAACGGGTTCAAGCGATCGTCAATGAACTAAAAGGCGAAAACATGGACATCGTGGAATGGAATGAAGATCCAGCGATCTTCATCGCCAATGCGTTGAATCCAGCAGAAGTCAGCGACGTTATTTTTGATGTTGATAATCCGAAGGCTTGTACTGTTGTCGTGCCTGATTACCAACTATCATTAGCGATCGGTAAACGCGGACAAAATGCTCGCCTAGCAGCCAAATTGACTGGCTTCAAAATCGATATCAAATCAGAAACAGACATGGAAGAATTTTATGCGAAGCTGGATGAAGGCGACTATATCGATGAGTATGATGCCAATGCTTCAGAAGCTGCTGAAGAAATCAGTACAGAAGCAACAGAATCTGCAGAAACAGTTGATGAAGCGATCCTTCCATCAGACATGACTGCGGATGATTATGAAAATGTTGAGTTTGACGAAAAATAGTTGAGGTGAGATCGTGATGAAAAAACGAAAAATTCCTTTACGAAAATCAGTGATTTCAGGCGAAATGCTACCTAAGAAAGAAATGCTTCGTATCACTCGTTCAAAAGAAGGCGTTGTTTCCATCGATCCGACAGGAAAAATGCCAGGTCGGGGAGCTTATATAGCGATCGAACCGGCTGAAGCCCAGAAAGCATGGGATAAGCGTATCTTGGATCGAGTGCTGGAAACGAAATTGACAGATGAATTTTACCAAGAACTATTGGACTATGTAACGCACCAAAAAGCGCGAAAAGAGTTATTTGCAAATGAATAAAACCAAAGCATTAAATATGTTAGGACTAGCCATGCGTGCTGGGAAATTAGTAACTGGTGAAGAAATGACTTTAAAAGAGATTCGCAATGAGAAAGCTGCTTTAGTCATTATCGCCAGTGATGCTGGTAAAAATACACAAAAGAAAATTAAGGACAAAAGTTCTTATTACGAAATTCCGCTCCTAGATGCATTTTCTGCTGATGAAATCAGTGCGGCCATTGGGAAACCAAGAATGGTCATTGGCATCTTAGATCAAGGATTTGCAAGGAAGGTGCAGGAATTAATATTAGGTTAGGAAGGTGATTGCATGGGAAAAAAAAGAATTTATGAACTTGCAAAAGAATGGAATAAGTCGAGCAAAGAGGTTGTTGAAAAAGCACAATCTTTAGGCTTTGATGTCAAAAATCATATGGGCGCGATCTCAGATGGAGAGGCGCAAAAACTGCAGCAGTCATTAGGCGGCAATCCAAATGGTAAAACATCTGCAAACTCAAATCCCGCAAATCAGAAACCAGCCAACCAGCCGGAAAAACAAGAACAAAAGAAATTTAAAACGCAAAGAAATAATCCTAACTTCCAAAACCGTCATAACAATCAAAGTCAACAGCGAACTACGCAAAGCAATAACCGTCCTGCTGGTCAAGGACAAGTAGATCGCACGAACAGTCAAGGAAGTAACAGACCAAATAACCAAGGAAGTCATAATCGAGTGAATAACCAAGAGAATCGTAACAATCAAGGGCAACAAAACCGCCCAACAAACCAAGGACAACAAAACCGTCCGAATAATCAAGGGCAACAAAATCGTCCAACAAACCAAGGACAGCAAAACCGTCCAAACAACCAAGGGCAACAAAACCGTCCAAACAACCAAGGGCAACAAAATCGTCCGAACAATCAAGGACAGCAAAACCGTCCAAACAACCAAGGACAACAAAATCGTCCGAACAATCAAGGACAACAGAATCGCCCAACAAACCAAGGACAACAAAACCGTCCGAATAACCAAGGACAGCAAAACCGTCCAACAAACCAAGGGCAACAAAACCGTCCGGCCGCTCAATCTGCAGGAAATACGCAAGGGGCAGACCGTAACAATAACCGTCCGCAAGGATCGAATGATTCTCGTGGAGGAAATCAAAACCGCGGCAAGTCAAACTACGGTGGACGCAACAATAATTTCAACAATAACAATCGCAACAAATTCAATAAAAAAGGCAAAAAAGGCCGTCAGCAGACGGAAAAGAAACCGCCAGTTCCAGCACGTAAATTCCGTGAGCTACCAGAAGTATTGGAATATTCAGAAGGCATGAACGTAGCGGATATCGCGAAAAAAATCTACCGTGAACCAGCAGAGATCATCAAGAAACTCTTTATGATGGGGGTTATGGTCAATCAAAACCAACCTTTAGATAAAGATACGATTGAACTGCTTGCTACCGATTACGGAATCGAACCACAAGAAAAAGTTCAAGTGGATATCGCAGACATCGATAAATTCTTCGAAGCAGAAGAACAAATTGAAGAGAATTTAGTATCACGACCACCTGTTGTGACGATCATGGGTCACGTTGACCATGGGAAAACAACATTGCTTGATACTTTACGTCATTCACGCGTAACAAGTGGTGAAGCTGGGGGAATTACGCAGCATATTGGCGCTTACCAAATCGACATCAATGGCAAACCAATTACTTTCTTAGATACTCCTGGACACGCGGCCTTCACTAGTATGCGTGCACGGGGAGCAAGTATCACCGATATCACGATTCTTGTTGTCGCAGCTGATGATGGAGTGATGCCACAAACAGTGGAAGCGATCAACCATGCGAAAGCAGCAAAAGTGCCAATCATCGTTGCAGTAAACAAAATCGATAAACCAGGTGCTAACCCACAACATGTGATGCAAGAATTAAGTGAACATGAGTTGATCCCAGAAGCTTGGGGTGGCGATACGATCTTCGTTGAAATCTCAGCGAAATTTGGGCAAAACATTGAAGAATTGCTTGAAATGATCCTCTTAGTAGCAGAAGTCGAAGATTTGAAAGCTGATCCTACCCAACGGGCGATCGGTACAGTCATTGAAGCGCGCCTTGATAAA
Source organism: Enterococcus sp. AZ149 (assembly GCF_051714285.1). Lineage (NCBI taxonomy): Bacteria > Bacillati > Bacillota > Bacilli > Lactobacillales > Enterococcaceae > Enterococcus > Enterococcus sp. AZ149. Next base: position 1,908,855 of record NZ_JBIORO010000001.1, on the reverse strand, counting down.
GGAAAAGGTCCTGTAGCAACACTATTGGTTCAACAAGGGACTCTTCATGTAGGTGATCCAATTGTTGTAGGGAATACTTTCGGTCGTGTTCGCGTAATGACGAATGATTTAGGTCGTCGTGATAAAGCAGCTGGACCTGCTACACCAGTCGAAATCACAGGATTGAATGATGTGCCTCAAGCAGGTGATCGTTTTGTTACTTTTGAAGACGAGAAAACAGCTCGAGCAGCGGGTGAAGAACGTGCAAAACGTGCTTTGATGGAGCAACGCGCATCAAGCAGTCGTGTGACATTGGATAACTTGTTTGAAAGTCTAAAAGAAGGCGAACTGAAAGAAGTAAATGTCATCATCAAAGCAGACGTACAAGGTTCAGCTGAAGCATTAGCTGCTTCATTGAAGAAAATCGATGTTGAAGGTGTGCGAGTGAACATCGTCCATTCAGCCGTTGGTGCAATCAATGAAAGTGATGTAACGCTAGCAGCAGCAAGTAATGCCATCATCATCGGATTCAACGTCCGTCCAACACCGCAAGCCAAACAGCAAGCGGAAGCGGAAAAAGTCGATATTCGTTTGCATCGCATCATCTACAAAGCGATCGAAGAAATCGAAACTGCGATGAAAGGGATGCTTGATCCTGAATTCGAAGAAAAAATCACTGGTCAAATGATCGTTCGTGAAACATACAAAGTATCTAAAGTGGGCACGATCGCAGGTTGCTACGTAACGGAAGGCAGTATTCGCCGTGACAGTGGCGTCCGCGTGATCCGTGACGGCATCGTTATCTATGAAGGCAAACTTGCCAGCTTGAAACGCTTCAAAGATGATGTCAAAGAAGTGAAGCTAGGGTTTGAATGTGGCGCGATGATCGAGAAATTCAACGATCTTAAAGTTGATGACGTGATCGAAGGCTATGTCATGGAAGAAGTACCGACAAAATAACGGAATGACAACTATACAAGGAGGCTTTTTGAATGGCTAACTATCGAGATCGCCGAGTGGCACAAGAAATCTTAAAAGAAGTCAATCAAATTCTTCGTAAAAAAGTTCGTGATCCTCGCGTGCAAGATGTGACGATCACAGATGTACGAGTAACTGGAGATTTACAGCAAGCAACGATCTTTTACAGCACCCTAACGGACTTAGCTTCAGATAAGCAAAAAGCCCAAGCAGGACTGGAAAAAGCAACTGGCTTGGTTCGTCGTGAATTAGGTCAAGCGTTAACGCTCTATAAAGTTCCAGAAATCCAATTCGAATTGGATGAATCAGTACAATACGGGAATAAAATTGATGAAATGATTCGCGCATTGCACTCAGAAGAATAAAAAAAAGAGCAGCTTCCAATCGAAGCTGTTCTTTTTTATTTGAAAAGAGCATCAGGTATTCATCAGTAAAGTTACCAGTCCAGCAACACCTGTCCCCAAGAGCCAGCCTCCGATCACATCTGTTAAAAAATGGATCCCTAAGTAGACTCTGCTAAAGCCGATCATAAAGCTTAACAAAACTGCCAGCAGAGTCATCGGAAGGACTGCTGAGGGAACCAATTGTCCAAGATTCAAGGCGATCGTTCCGTACATGGCAGCGGATGTGGCAGCATGGGCACTAGGAAAGCTGTGATCTTTTTCTTCAACTAAACGATGATCGATCGGACGATCTCGTCGGACGATCCGTTTGATCAGGTAAGCAGCTGCTGATACTATGAAGATACTGACTGCTGTTTTTGGTGCAAGATCCGCCCGCGATGATGGAAAGACAAACAATAGTAAAGCGATCGCAACTGTCGGAAAGGCTTTTCCTAAATTGGTAAAAAAGTGCATCATGCGCGTCAAAGAAGGCGTACGGCTTTGGATGATCTGCAAAGCAAACGCTTCTTCCCAACGCTGCATCGTGCCGAGCTGAATCATGATCAAAAAGATGGCAAATCCAATAAATGACCCTATCGTTAAAACAACCATTTTAGGACCTCCTTATATGCTTAGTTTATCATGTAATGAGAAGGAGCGAAAAGGATTTTGTCGTGCAATGAATTTTTTTTATATGTTATAATAAGCAAGTTGAAGTGAAATGGAGGAATACGATGGACGGGATTTTACCATTATGGAAAGAGCGTGGACAAACAAGTCACGACTGCGTGTTTAAATTACGAAAAATATTAAAGACAAAAAAAATCGGACACAGCGGCACACTAGATCCTGACGTGGATGGTGTCTTGCCCATTTGTATCGGAAAAGGAACGAAGATCGTCGAATACTTGGTTGATTCTGGAAAAGTCTATACCGGGGAAATCACCTTGGGCTTCAGTACCACTACAGAAGATCGGTCGGGGGATATCGTTGAACAACAAGCACTAACTCGTCCGTTTACGAAGACAGAAATCGATCAGGCAATGAAACAGTTGACGGGGACGATTACCCAGATCCCGCCGATGTATTCGGCGGTCAAAGTCAATGGCAAACGACTTTACGAATATGCTCGCAACAATGAAACTGTCGAGCGACCACAGCGCAAAGCAGAAATTTATTCCTTCAAACGAATTTCAGAGCCGGTTTTTCATGAGGACAATACGCAAAGCTGGCGTTTTGAAGTTTCTTGTGGAAAAGGGACTTATGTTCGCACGTTAGCGGTCGACACAGGAAAATTGCTGGGTGTACCCGCGCATATGTCTGATTTGACTCGCTTAAAAAGCGGTGGTTTTTCTAAAGAACAATCTTACACGATTGCAGAGGTGCAAAAGGCAGTCGATGAACAACGTGTTTCGGAACTACTGCTACCGGTGGAATATGGGGTATCGGAGTTTGTTCAAGTGACGATCGATGCGGACCTCTGGCAGAAAGTAAAAAATGGCATGCGCTTGCCTTTCAGCGTGTTTGGATTACAAGAGCGCCCAGAGGAATTAGTGGCGATTTTTTATCGAGAACAATTGATCAGTATCTATAAAGCTCATGACAAATACCAAGATATGATGAAACCGGTAAAAGTCATCCGTACAGAAATAGGAGAATGAACATGGAAATCATTGAAATGAGACACCCTTATGATCACGAAACGATTCCTGATGAGGAGATCGTCTTAGTGTTAGGCTTTTTCGATGGCGTACATCTAGGTCATCAGAAAGTCATTGAAACAGGACGAAAGATCGCAGAAGAAAAAGGGTTAAAATTGGCATTAATGACCTTTAATCAACATCCCTCGATCGTTTTTCAAAAAGTCGATCCTGAAAAAATGCAATACCTGACCAGCTTGGCTCAAAAGGAAGCGCATATGGAAAAGCTTGGAGTAGATATTCTTTATATCATTGAGTTTACTTCTGCTTTTGCAAATCTGGCACCACAGGTGTTTGTGGATGAATACATGATCGGTCTGCATGCAAAAGTTGTTGTTGCTGGATTCGACTATACCTACGGCAAGAAAGAGATAGCCAACATGGCGCTGTTACCAACATATGCAGAAAATCGTTTTGAAGTTGTGACTGTCGCGCAAGAATCGTTTGATGAAGAAAAGGTTAGCTCCACACGCATTCGCTCTGCCCTACAAAATGGCGATATGGCACAAGTCAATCGCTTGTTAGGGTATATTTATGAATTTGAAGGAACCGTCGTTCACGGTGATGCTAGAGGACGAGAACTTGGGTTTCCAACCGCGAATATCAAAGTAAAGAGCACCGTTCGGTTGCCAAAAGAAGGCGTCTATGTGACGGAAATCAAAGTCGGTGACAAGTGGTATCCATCGATGGGATCGATTGGTCACAATGATACGTTTGGTCAGGGGCGCCAGTTAACAGTTGAAATCTATATTCTCGATTTTCACCAAGATATCTATGGTGAAACCGTGGCGATCCGCTGGCATCATTTCTTACGTGATCAAGTCGCTTTCAATGGCGCACAAGCGTTGATCGAACAATTAAAGCAAGATGAACGAGACACTGAAACTTATTTTGATGGGCTTTCTGAAGAAAACTAAGCATTCGTAGTGAAAAGAAGCGTTTCTGGCTTCTTTTCACTTTTTCTTTTTCTTTTTATAACGTAGTTTATTTGAATTCTAATGCTTTCCCCATGAGGAAAAAACGTTTTTTCGATATACTAAAAAATAGGCAAAAATGATAATTTATGCAGAACGCTGCAAAGGGAAAGGGAGAGAAAAAGTGACAATTGGAAAAAAAGCGAAAAAGGGGAAAGAAAAGAAAGATTTAACTAGAATGAAAACGCCTCATACGTATGTCATCATCTTTGGGGTCGTATTGTTGGCGTGGTTGCTGACTTTCTTAGTTCCCGCTGGAAAATTCAGTACACAAGAAATCGAGTATACCGATGCAAATGGGGAAATAAGTACCAGAACGGTCTTGATGCAAGATTCGTTTCGTTATGCCTACCCGTTAGATAACGAATACGTCTATCAACAGTTGAATCAATTGGAAGACGATCCACAAGAGTTGGAAGAATTAGATGTCGATCCTGAGGCTTTAGCAGCTGTTCTAGCTGAAGGGCCTAAAGAGTTGTCCCAGAGTCAATTAGATGAGGTGGGACTGACCGATGACACGCTTTACAGTCTTTACGGCGAAAAAATTTATGATACTTCTGAAAAACTGCACAAAACAGCCAAGGTTTGGGGAACTGATGACTTTAACGGTTTCGGCTTCTTAAATTTTGTTTTTGAAGGATTGGTTTCTGGTGATAAATACGGCTCAGCAGTTGGGATCGCAGCACTGATCCTAGTGGTCGGTGGTGCGTTTGGTATTATCATGCAAACCGGAGCGATTGATGCGGGGATCTTTGCATTTATCAGCAAAACTCGTGGATTAGAACGCTTGGCATTGCCGCTGTTGTTCTTTGCTTTTTCATTTGGGGGCGCTACCTTTGGGATGGCAGAAGAAGTCATTCCGTTTTCGATGGTCATGGTGCCTTTCGTGATCGCATTGGGGTATGATTCGATCGTGGCGGTCACCGTCACCTATGTCGCCTCCCAGATTGGAAATGCCACCTCGTGGATGAGTCCGTTTAGTGTGGCAGTAGCTCAAGGGATCGCAGGTATTCCCGTTCTTTCAGGCGCAACGTTCCGAATCATCATGTGGGTCGTGGTTACCGCACTATCCGCAGGGTACCTCATGATCTATGCCGAAAGAATTCGCAAGAATCCTGAGAAATCGCTAACGTATCAATCGGATGCGTATTTTAGAAATCATCTTGAAAAAACCTCCAGTGAGCAAAAACCATTTTTATTAGGTCATAAATTGATCTTGGTTGAAATGCTGGCGGTTTTGATCTGGATCGTATGGGGTGTGACGCAGAAAGGCTACTATATTCCCGAGATTGCTTCTCAATTCTTTGTTATGGGCTTAGGGGCAGGAATCATAGCGGTTCTTTTCAAATTAGAAAATATGGGCTTGAATGATGTGGCGAGTGCCTTTCAATCTGGTGCCTCAGAATTGGCAGGAACTGCAATCGTTGTAGGGATGGCCAAAGGGATTCTTCTGGTTCTCGGCGGTTCTGATGCCAATGTGCCGTCAGCGTTGAATACGATTTTGCACAGCATCGGCGGATTGTTAAGCAATGTTCCAGCTTTTATTGGTGCCTGGTTCATGTACATTTTCCAAAGCTTCTTCAATTTGATCGTGACTTCAAATTCAGGTCAAGCTGCATTAACCATGCCGATCATGGCGCCATTAGCCGATCTTTTAGGTGTCTCTAGACAGATCGCTGTCTTGGCTTATCAATTAGGCTCGGGCTTTATGGATGCCTTCACTCCAGTATCGGCAAGTCTGATCGGTGTCTTAGGTGTCGCAAGAATCGAATGGGTGAAATGGGCGAAATTCCAGATCAAAATGCAAGGTTTCTTATTTGTATTAGGAACGATTTTTATCTTTATTGCGGTCGCAATCGGCTTGCAATAAGAAGTAATCAGCCACAAGGAGGAAGCACTTATGAAGGTGATACGACAAGCAGAGGTTTACGCTCCTGACTATTTAGGAAAAAAAGATATTTTATTAAATGAAGACAAGATCATTGCTATTCAAGATTCGATTGAAGGAGGATTCTCAGGTGTTCCTCTTGAAGAAATCGATGGCACAGGGTTACTCGCTGTGCCCGGCTTTATTGACTGCCACTTTCATATCTTAGGAGGTGGCGGGGAAGGCGGCTTTCAAAACCGGACACCAGAAGTGAAATTGAGTCAATTGACCTCTGCAGGAGTAACGACAGTGGTTGGCTGTTTAGGTACTGACGGAGTAGGCAGAGATATGACTGCCTTGATCAGTAAGGCGCGTGGACTAGAGGCGGAAGGCATCACGACTTATCTTTATGACGGTTCGTATCGATTGCCTTTGGCGCCCGTCACGGATTCCATCATCCAAGATTTTTTGACTATCGATAAAATTATTGGTATCGGTGAAATTGCCGTTTCTGACCATCGTTCTTCACAACCAAGTTTCGAAGAATTTACCCGCGCGGTTGCGGATGCTCGTGTTGGTGGGATGCTTTCTGGAAAAGCAGGTATCGTAAACGTCCACTTAGGTGGAGGAAAGAAAAAATATGAGCTGCTTTTACGAACCATCGAAGAGACAGAGATTCCAATCAGCCAATTTTTACCGACACATGCCAATCGGACCAGCGAGCTTTTCGAAGCAAGTATTGCTTTTGCAAAAATGGGTGGAACGATTGATTTTACGGCGAGTGAAGATCCTGATTTCTGGGAAAAAGAAGACGATGAGGTTCGCTTCAGTAAAGGATTGAAACGTTTGTTAGCAGAAGGGATCGGCCTGGATCAATTTACCATGACCTCTGATGGGCAAGGCAGCCTCCCGTACTTTGATGAAAACAATCAATTCATAGGTCTGGGTGTCGGCAGTTCGCGAGCGCTGATGGTAGGCATTAAAGAAGCAGTCCAAAAAGAGCAGATTCCATTGGAGATCGCCATTCGAGCAATCACTTCCAATCCAGCGAAAGTATTGAAGCTTGATCAAAAGGGACGTCTTGCAGCAGGGATGGATGCTGATATTTGCTTGCTGAACAAAGACTCATTAGCAGTAGAAACGGTTCTAGCAAAAGGCAGAACAATGGTAGAAGAACAAGAAGTAAAAGTGTGGGGTACCTTTGAACAACTAACATAAGAAGAATTCAGTTTTAACAGACTAAGAAACGGTTGTTTTTCTAAACAGAGTTGTAGAAGAAAATAAGCAGCCCGATCCATGACCAGCATTTACTGGACTTGATCGGACTGCTTTTTTCAATTAAACGCAAGTATTCTTAAGCTTGCAACTCATCCAATTTCTTCATGTCTTCTTCAGAAATTTCAAAGTCAACTTTGGCATTGTCAGCAATGTATTCTTCATGAACGGATTTTGGCAATGGCAGAATGTCTTTTTGTAGCAAGTAACGAATTGAAAGTTGTGGAATAGATTTTCCATAGGTTTCAGCAATCGTCTTCACTGCATCGTTATCGAGTAAACGACCAGTAGCGATTGGTGAATAGCCTTCCACTAAAATTTCGTGCGCTTTGCAAAATGTCAATAGTTCTTCATTTGTGCGGCCAATATGGTAAATAAACTGGTTGACCATCGGTTTCACATCGCAATGATCAAAAATATTTTGCAAATCTTTTTGATCGAAGTTGGAAACACCAATCGATTTTACTTTTCCACTTAAGTAGGCTTCTTCTAATGCTTTCCAAACATCGATGTTTTCAAGATAAAAATCTTTGTTTTCTGGATTGTTTCCCATGATTTTCCAAGGACGAGGGGCATGGATCAAAATCAAATCGATATACCCTAAGTCAAGTTTTTTTAGAGAGGCATCAATGCTATCAACCGCTTCTTGGTAGGTCTTTAACTCAGCAGGTACTTTCGTGGTAACAAAAATTTCATCGCGGGCAACGCCTGAATCGCGCACAGCTTTCCCAACCGCTTCTTCGTTTTTGTAAGCTGCCGCTGTATCGACATGTCGATAACCATTTTGAATGGCAAATTTTGTTGCGTTGTAAGCATCTTCTGGAGAAGATTGCCAGGTTCCAAGGCCAATCTTAGGAATTGCCAGTTTGTTCTGCAAGGTAAATGTTTCTTGTGATATCACGTATCTCAACCTACTTTCATCGCTTTTTTTGTTACATCTTCCATTATAAAACGTTTTCTTGTTTGAAACAAATCAGACGCTGAAACTTTTGAGGGAAATTGACTTTCAAAAGGATCTTTGATACATTATCAGCAACCTAAACACAGAAAGATGTGGAAAAAATGGATTTTGTTAAAGAAGATTTTGCCTATTATCGGCGCTCTTTTGAATTGATGTATCGCAGTTATTTCCGTAGAAGAATGATTGCCCTTGGTGTGGCGATTTTGATTATCTTAGGTTATTTACTTTTGTTACAAGAAAGTTTGCTTTTAAATATCATTTTACTAGTTATATTGCTAGGCATAATGGCGTGGTTGGTTTCACTTTATCAGCGAGCGAGTGAGGTCGTACTTGCTTTCGAAGAAGAAAATCAGGTGCCGCAAATTCATCAACTGACAGAATTTGAGGATCATTATGCGTTCCAAATGAATGATGGAACAACGATGCGCGTGAAGAAAAACGGCAATCGCAACTTTCCTTCCAATAATAAGCAGTACACGTTGATGGCAGGCTATAAAAAAGTTTTCTTTGTGCAACAACCCTTGATGATTTTTTATTATGACCTCTTGGAGATGAAGTATGATGAAGCGTATCGTTTGAAACGAAACCGCCAAAACGGGTTCAATCGTTGGTCGCGTTATTTCAGTTTTCGCTCCTTTAAGGGATCGATTGGCAATGTCTTTCAATTCTTGCTGGGAAATATTTTCTTCTTATTTATTGCGTATCGGTTGATCCGCTATCTGATCGATATTTTGCTGCACATTTTATAACTGTTACCAAGGTGAAGATTCTCATCGTTTTCATAGACTGGTGAAAAAGATGATAGGACTTAATTTTTTTAAAAAGGTATACTTAAGTCAGATAAGACAAGCAATTGTCTTTCATGAATAAGAGTCCTGCTCTTGTTAAGTAAGCCGTCAACAACAGCTTATCTATTGTGGCGCTAACAGTTTGGGGGAAGTGTTAGTTCTTGTAACAAACAGATTTTTTTCTGGGCGGGATAAGAACAAAAGCGGTATTTTACCGTACTTAATAAGAGTAGTGCTCTTTATTTTTTCTATGAATATTTGAAGACATCACTTCTTGGAAGTGGTGTTTTTTCTTGCTTAAAAATAGTCCAAGTGATAGGAGAATTCTAAGAACTATGCTACAATGAGTGCCGGTGCTCTCAGCGGTGGGAGCAAAAAAGAAGGTAGAGGAGAATTACTTAGGAATGCCTGAAGGTCAAACAATAAACGATCCATCTACAAAAAGCGCGCAAAATATTTCTGCGTATATACATATACCTTTCTGTGAACATATCTGCTACTACTGTGACTTCAACAAAGTGTTTTTAGAAGGGCAGCCAGTGGATGAGTACATCGAAGCGTTACTAAAAGAAATTGAGCTGACCCTCTTGCGTCAGCCTCTCAATGAGGCGAAAACGATTTATATCGGCGGCGGGACGCCAACGTCGCTTTCGGCGAACCAACTGGATCGATTGCTGTCAGGTGTGCATGAATTGCTGCCAACACACACAACCAAAGAGTTTACAGTGGAAGCAAATCCTGGTGATTTGAGTGAAGAAAAAATGCTGGTTTTGAAAAATCATCAAGTCAATCGCTTGTCGATGGGGGTCCAGACCTTTGATAATCGCTTGCTTAAAAAAATTGGCCGCAAGCATACCGCTGAAGATGTTTATTCAACTATTCAGCTGCTGGAAAAACATGATTTTCAGAATGTGACGATCGATTTGATTTATGCACTTCCGGGACAAAGCATAGAAAGCTTCCGTGATACACTGACGCGAGCGATTGATCTCGGGTTGCCTCACTATGCGATGTATTCTTTGATTTTAGAAAACAAAACCATGTTTATGAACTGGGTTCGCCAAGGGAGAATGGCACTGCCTTCTCAAGAAGCTGAAACGCAGATGTTTGATGAGGCGATCGCCGCGATGACAAAAGCTGGATTGAACCAATATGAAATCAGTAATTTTGCACGACCAGGGTATGAGTCCTTACATAATCTAGTGTATTGGAACAATGAACATTATTTTGGCTTTGGGGCAGGCGCCAGCGGGTATCTTGGACAGACTCGCTACAAGAACAAAGGTCCAATCCAGCATTATTTGAAACCATTACAGGAAAATCAGTTGCCAATCCACGAAATCGAAGAATTGACAACCAGCAATCAAATGGAAGAGGAACTGTTTTTAGGCCTTCGTAAAAAGGTCGGCATTTCAAAAATACAGTTTGCAGAAAAATTCGGGAAGTCTTTTCAGGAAATCTATGGTTCAACGAGCGAACAGTTGATTCAAAAAGGCTGGTTGGCTAGTCAAGGTGACCGTGTCTTTTTAACGAAAGCTGGGATGTTTATTGGCAACGAAGTGTTTGAAGCATTTCTCTTGGATGGAGAAAAATAAGAAAGAACGAGTAAGAGAAGTAGCCATTTCGTGCTGCTTCTTTTTTTGATTTCTTTTTTAGCACTCTCTTAGAAAGAGTGCTAAAAAAGTGATGCAAATACTTGACATTCATAGCAAATATGGTATATTTATAATCGTGTTAGCACTTAATAGGAATGAGTGCTAACGGAGGAGTGGATAAAATGTTGACACCTAGACAACAAATGATTTTACACCTCATCATCCAAAATTATACGAATACTGGTCAGCCCACGGGCTCGAAGCGATTGATGGAAGATGGGGTTGAAGCTAGCTCTGCCACCATTCGTAATGAGATGAAGGCGCTGGAAGAAGCTGGACTTCTGTTAAAGACACATTCATCTTCAGGGCGTGTGCCGTCAATAAAAGGGTATCGCTATTACGTTGATCACTTATTGAAGCCATCGGAAGTTGACCAAAACGAAATTCAAACCATTCGTCATTCTTTTGGAAAAGATTTTCATGAAATCAATGAAATCATCCAGCAGTCTGCCACGATCTTGTCCAACTTGACTAGCTATACAGCGTTGTCTCTCGGGCCAGATATGAAGGAAAGGAAATTGACCGGTTTTCGAATCGTCCCATTGAATGCACGACAGATCATCGCGATCATCGTGACGGATAAAGGGAATGTCGAAAATCAAGTCTTTACTCTTCCTGAATCGATGAGCAGCGAAGATTTGGAAAAAATGGTAAGGATCATCAACGACAAATTGATCGGTGAGCCTCTAATGACGGTCTACCATCGTTTAAGAACAGAGATTCCTATGATTCTGCATAAGTATTTTCAAACGACTGACGGAATCGTTGATCTCTTTGATACGATGCTGAGCCACATTTTTGAAGAAAAAATCTTCGTCGGCGGGCGAATGAATCTTCTGGATTTTGAACCGACGCAAGATGTTAGTCAGTTCAAATCGATGTATTCATTTATGAAAAATGCAGATCAGCTGACACAGCTGCTGGCGCCAAGAGATTCTGCGATTCAAATCAGAATCGGCTCTGAGCTTGGCAATGACTTGTTACAAAATATGAGTTTGATCCAAGCTAGCTATGAAATCGAAGGTCATGGACAAGGAACGATCGCTTTATTAGGTCCATCAAGTATGCCGTATTCACGGATGTTTGGTTTGATGGAAGTTTTTCGAGGCGAGTTAGCAAAAAAATTGGCCGATTATTATCGCGCATTAGACGCTGCCAATGAATAAGCGGCAATGAAACAAATCGTAGAAGGGATGGTTGAAACGTGACGGAAAAAGAAGAGCGTTTAGATGAAGAATTAGATAAATCTGCTGAAGAAACCGCAGAAACAACTGAATCTTCAAATGAATCAACTGAAACTGAAGCACAGACTCCTCAACCAGAGGAAGAAGCAGTGGAAAAAAGCGAATTGGAACTTTTGCAAGAAAAGAATAATGAATTGGAAGATCAATTCCTGCGTGCTCGTGCAGAGATCGCAAATATCACTTCACGTAACCGCAACGAGCGGGAACTTTTACAAAAATACCGCTCGCAAGATCTTGGCAAAAAACTGTTGCCAGCAATCGACAATTTGGAACGAGCGATGGCAGCAGATGTCGATCAAGACCAAGCGGCGAATTTGAAAAAAGGCGTTGAAATGGTTCTTGAAAGTCTGCGTCAAGCCTTAAAAGAAGAGGGAATCGAAGAGATTCCTGCTGAAGGTGCAATGTTCGATCCGAACTTGCATCAAGCGGTGCAGACTGTACCTGCCTCTGATGAAACACCGGCAGACACAATCGTTTCTGTCTTGCAAAAAGGGTATAAATTGCATGATCGTGTCTTGCGTGCAAGCATGGTCATCGTTGCACAATAGTTCTTTCTATCTATAAGTAGATGTTTAAATTAAAAAAGGGAGTGTATTACTTATGAGTAAAATTATCGGTATCGACTTAGGAACAACAAACTCAGCTGTTGCTGTCCTTGAAGGCGGCGAAGCAAAAATCATTACGAATCCAGAAGGAAACCGTACCACACCTTCTGTTGTCTCATTCAAAAATGGTGAGATCCAAGTAGGGGAAGTTGCAAAACGCCAAGCAGTGACAAATCCTAATACGATTTCTTCTATTAAACGCCATATGGGTGAAGCTGGATACAAAGTAGAAGTTGAAGGCAAATCGTATACACCACAAGAAGTTTCCGCAATGGTTCTTCAATACATCAAAGGATTTGCTGAAGACTATTTAGGGGAAAAAGTTGAAAAAGCAGTCATCACTGTTCCTGCATACTTCAACGATGCACAACGTCAAGCAACCAAAGATGCTGGTAAAATTGCCGGTCTTGAAGTAGAACGGATCGTCAATGAACCAACTGCCGCAGCTTTAGCTTATGGGTTAGATAAAACAGATAAAGATGAAAAAATCTTGGTCTTTGACTTAGGTGGCGGTACTTTCGACGTATCGATCCTTGAATTAGGTGATGGCGTCTTTGACGTATTATCAACTGCTGGGGACAACAACCTAGGTGGGGATGACTTTGATAACAAAATCATCGATCACATGGTAGCAGAATTCAAAAAAGAAAACGGCATTGATCTTGGAAAAGACAAAATGGCTTTGCAACGTTTGAAAGATGCTGCTGAAAAAGCGAAAAAAGACTTGTCAGGTGTAACAAGTACACAAATCAGCTTACCGTTTATTACAGCTGGCGATGCTGGTCCATTGCACTTGGAAATGACCTTGACTCGTGCGAAATTTGATGAATTAACAGCAGACTTAGTAGAACGTACAAAAATTCCAGTACGTCAAGCTTTGAAAGATGCTGGTCTATCACAATCAGAAATCGACGAAGTGATCTTAGTTGGTGGTTCAACTCGTATTCCGGCAGTAGTTGATGCTGTACGTAAAGAAACCAATAAAGAACCAAACAAATCAGTAAACCCAGATGAAGTGGTAGCGATGGGGGCTGCGATCCAAGGTGGCGTGATCACTGGGGATGTGAAAGATGTTGTCTTACTAGATGTTACACCATTATCATTAGGTATCGAAACGATGGGTGCTGTCTTCACAAAACTGATCGATCGTAACACAACTATCCCTACAAGTAAATCACAAGTCTTCTCAACTGCAGCAGACAATCAACCAGCCGTTGATATCCATGTCTTGCAAGGGGAACGTCCAATGGCTGCTGATAACAAAACATTAGGAAGATTCCAATTGACGGATATTCCACCAGCACCTCGTGGCATCCCTCAAATCGAAGTAACATTTGATATCGATAAAAATGGGATCGTTAATGTTTCTGCAAAAGATTTAGGTACACAAAAAGAACAAAAAATCACGATCAAATCATCTTCAGGTTTATCAGATGAAGAAATCGAACGCATGGTAAAAGATGCTGAAGCAAACGCTGAAGCTGACAAACAACGTAAAGAAGAAGTTGATCTACGCAATGACGTCGATGCATTGTTGTTCACTGTTGATAAAACATTGAAAGAGCTTGAAGGCAAAGTGGATGCAGACGAAGTCAAAAAAGCGGAAGAAGCTCGTGATGAGTTGAAAGCTGCGGTTGAAGCAAACAACTTAGAAGAAATGAAAACGAAACGTGATGCTTTGAATGAAATCGTACAAAACTTAACCGTTAAATTATACGAACAAGCAGCACAACAACAAGCACAAGAAAATCCAGAAGCTGCACAAGGCGGCGCAGACGATGTGGTTGACGCCGACTTTGAAGAAGTAGACGGTGACGATAAATAATCGCTGTTTGTGAAAAAGCCAAAGTCACCGCTTTGGCTTTTTCTTATGAATTTGCGAAACGTATTTTTCTAGAGCGAATTATATGCTAAAATACGAGAGACGCAAGAATAGAGTGGAGGGAAGCCAATGGCAGACAAAAGAGATTATTATGAGGTCTTAGGTCTACAAAAAGGGGCTTCGGATGACGAAATCAAAAAAGCTTATCGTAAGCTTTCAAAACAATATCATCCAGACATCAATAAAGAACCTGATGCAGAAGCAAAGTTTAAAGAGATTTCTGAGGCCTATGAAATATTAAGTGATTCCCAAAAAAGAGCTGCTTATGACCAGTATGGTCATGCTGGTACCGATCCGAACTACGGAGGCGGTTATGGCGGTGGATTCGGCGGCTTTAACAGTGGCGGATTCTCCGGTGGCGGTTTTGGTGGATTTGAAGACATTTTCGAATCGTTTTTTGGTGGCGGAGGCGGCAGAGCAGCCAATCCTAATGCACCTCGACAAGGAGCAGACTTGCAATATGCGGTTGATCTTTCCTTTGAAGAAGCGATTTTCGGAGTGGAAAAAACTGTTCAATACAATCGTGAAGAAACCTGTCATACCTGCGGCGGGAACGGGGCAAAACCAGGTACTTCACCAGAAACCTGTCATAAATGTCATGGTGCAGGTACTATCAATGTTGAACGTCAAACACCGCTTGGTCGTGTAATGAGCCGTCAAACCTGTGATGTTTGTCATGGAACTGGGAAAGAAATCAAAGAACCATGTACAACCTGTCATGGTACTGGCCATGAAAAGAAAAAACATAATGTAAAAGTCAACGTGCCTGCAGGTGTCGAAGATGGACAACAAATGCGTTTATCTGGCCAAGGGGAAGCTGGAACCAATGGTGGTCCTTATGGGGACCTATACGTTGTTTTCCGTGTGGAAGAAAGTGATATTTTTGATCGTGACGGTTCAGAGATTTATTACGAGTTGCCGTTGAATTTTGTCCAAGCAGCTTTAGGAGATGAGGTCAATGTGCCAACCGTTCACGGGAATGTGAAGTTAAAAATCCCAGCTGGGACCCAAACAGGTACGAACTTCCGCTTACGCGGTAAAGGAGCACCTCGCTTACGGGGAGGCGGCAATGGCGATCAACAAGTCAAAGTGAAGCTGATCACACCTAAGAACTTAAATGAGGAACAAAAAGAAGCATTGCGGGCTTATGCAAAAGCTAGTGGTCATGAAACCACCGAACAACAACCAGAAGGGTTTTTTGATAAAATGAAAGATGCTTTTGGTGGGAAAAAGAAATAACAAGTAAATAATCCAATTCATGCCCTTATAAAACCATCAGTTTTATAAGGGCATGAGTGTTTGTATGGCTATAAATGTGCAGTATGTGCGAGAATCGAATCTTCTTGGCCATCTTTTTTTCTTTTCCTTTGAAATCGCTTGCTTAGTGTGTCACAATAAAAGTAGACCAATTGAAGGAGGAGATACAATGGAAAGAATATTTGCGAGTCCGTCACGATACGTTCAAGGAAAAGGAGTATTGAAGGATGGTTTATCTCACATTAAAGATCTAGGAAAGAAAGTGCTGCTTTTGACCGATGAAACAGTTTGGAAAATTGCCGGGGAAGATTTATTTGAAAATCTCAAAGCGGCTGATTTAGGTCCGGTAAAAGAAATTTTTGGTGGAGAAGCTTCTGCAAATGAAATCGATCGTATCGTCTCTAAAGCCAAAAGCGAATCCATTGAAGTAATTGCTGCATTAGGTGGCGGGAAAGCCATCGATACTGGGAAAGCTGTTGCGGATGAATTAAACATACCGATTGCTGTTTTGCCAACGATCGCTTCTACTGATGCACCAACTTCGGCACTTTCTGTTATTTATACAGATGAAGGTCGCTTTGAAAAATATCGTTTTTACAACAAAAACCCTGAACTTGTCTTAGTGGATACAGCCGTTATTGCGAAAGCGCCTGCCAAATTACTTGCAGCGGGTATTGCGGATGCACTAGCAACCTATGTCGAAGCACGCGCCGTTGCCCGAAGCCATAGTAAGAATATGGTGGGTGGTATTCAACCAATTGCCGGCATGGCAATCGCTGAAAAATGCGAAGAGATTCTTTTTGAGAATGCACTGAAAGCCTATCAAGCAAATAAAAAACAAGTCGTTACCGAAGCTTTTGAACAAATCGTGGAAGCCAACACTCTGTTAAGTGGTTTAGGCTTTGAAAGTGCTGGTTTGGCAGCAGCTCATGCGATCCATAATGGCTTGACAGCCCTTGAAGGAGACGTCCATGATTTGACTCATGGGGAGAAAGTTGCTTACGGGACACTTACACAATTGATGCTGGAAAACGCGGATCCTGATGAAATTGACCAATATATTGAGTTGTATCAGGCGTTGGAATTACCAACGACATTAGCTGAAATGCATCTTTCTGATGTTAGCGATGCAGAGCTTATGAAAGTCGGTAAACAAGCAACCATCGAAGGGGAGACGATTCACAATATGCCGTTCACGGTATCCGCAGAAGATGTTGTAGCCGCGATCAAAGCCGTGGATGCCTATGTGACTGCTTATTATCCTCTTTAATGTTATTTTATAATCGTTCATTGATCGATACTTGTTGATTAAAAAAATATTTGACAAAAAAAAAGAGTCGTGCTATTTTGATAACAAGCAAATTAAAGGAGGGAACAAGACATGACGAACTTCAACACACAAACTACCTGTTGTTGTTGTATGGTGCAAAAAGCAGCATACCCATTTGTCATGCCTATTATTAGTTCCTTTGTCGCAGCAGATCGCTGATTTTTTAGTGATTCGCTTCTATCCGGATAAGACGACATTTTTTTGGGGTACTGATGTAATAGTCAGTACCCCTTTTTGTTTGCTTTTTTTTACCGCTTTCAATGGCGACGGCTGATGATTGCAAGCCAAAATAGGTATATGAAGCTTACAAGTTTTGCCTAAAAATCTGAATAAGGAGTCAAACGATGATCGTTAAAAATGTAAAAGAATTGATAGGGCATACCCCGCTCTTTGAATTTGATGCCGCAGCTTTAGGCGGAAAAAAGGGAAGTAAAATCTATGCGAAACTTGAATATTTAAATCCTGGTGGCAGCATTAAGGACCGCTTAGGAAAGTACTTGATCGATGAGGCATTTCGTGAGCGTACAATCAATCATGAGACAACAGTAATTGAACCGACAGCCGGAAATACCGGGATTGGCTTAGCTATTGCCGGGATCGAGCATGGACTAAAAATGATTTTTGTTATTCCAGAGAAATTCAGCATTGAAAAGCAGCAATTGATTGAGGCATTAGGCGCAACTATCGTTCATACACCAACGGAAGCTGGCATTCAAGGGGCAATCGAAAAAGCAAAGGAATTAGCAAAAGGACAGCCGAATAGTTTTATGCCATTGCAGTTTCATAATCAGAACAATCCTGCAGCCTATCAAGCAACATTGGGGCCTGAGATCTATCAGGAATTACATGGAAAAATTGACAGCTTTGTTGCAGGCGCTGGCAGTGGTGGTACTTTTGCGGGTGTCGCGACGTACTTAAAGAAGCAAAAATCAAGCACTCGTCTTGCTGTTGTTGAACCGGAAGGATCAATCTTGAACGGCGGTCCTGCCCATGGCCACGAGATTGAAGGGATCGGTGTTGAGTTCATTCCACAATTTTTTGACGATTTGCTTATTGATAACATTTATACGATAAGTGATGCCGAAGGCTTTGCCTTTACTCGTTACTTGGCAAGAAACTATGGTCTGCTTGTTGGAAGTTCAAGTGGAGCCGTGATGGCAGCAGCAGTAAAAGAAAGCCTCGAATTACCAACCGGAAGCTCGATCGCCACAGTCTTTCCCGATGGTGGCGACCGCTATCTATCAAAAAAGATTTATGCTGGCCAATCAGCAATCACACCATTCATAGGAGGAACAAACAATGCATTTTAATACAAAAGTAATTCACGGCGGTATCAGCGAAGACGAACTCACCGGTGCAGTCAGTGTGCCAATCTACCAAACATCTACCTATCGGCAAAATGCTCTTGGTCAGCCAAAGCAATATGAATACAGTCGTTCAGGCAACCCAACTCGTTTTGCCTTAGAAGAATTGATTGCGGATCTTGAAGAAGGCGCTCAAGGGTTTGCTTTTGCCTCTGGATTAGCAGCCACCCATGCGATCTTCACGCTTTTTCAGACAGGAGATCATGTCATTTTAGGAGATGACGTTTATGGTGGGACATTTCGTTTGCTTCATCAAGTATTAGAAAAAAGCGGGTTGACTTATTCACTTGTCAAAACCGATGATTTAGTTGCTATTGAAACAGCAATTCTTCCGGAGACCAAAGCGATTTTTCTGGAAACACCGACGAATCCGCTGTTAAAAATCACGGATATCAAATCGGTTGCGAGACTAGCTGCCCAGCACGATCTCTTGACGATCGTGGATAATACCTTTGCGACGCCATATTTTCAAAAGCCGCTACAATTAGGCGCAGATATTGTGATTCACAGTGCTACCAAGTATCTCGGTGGACACAGTGATGTAGTAGCTGGATTAGCGGTTGCCAAAGAGCCGCTAATCGCCGAAAGAATTGCCTTTTTACAAAACGCTATTGGCGGTGTATTGGGGCCTCATGATAGCTGGTTGATCCAACGAAGCATCAAAACACTTGCTTTGCGGATGAAAGCACATCAAAACAATGCGATGAAAATTGCCCACTACTTACAAGCACATCAAGCTGTTGCAAAGGTCTATTATCCAGGATTGATTGACCATGAAGGTCATGAGATCGCCAAATCACAGATGTCTGGGTATAGCGGTATGATATCTTTTGAACTAAACGATGAATCGAAAACAGCAGAATTTGTTGAATCATTAAAGATTTTTACTTTAGCAGAAAGCTTAGGTGGCGTGGAAAGCTTGGTAGAAGTGCCAGCCGTGATGACCCATGCCTCGATCCCTAAAGAAATCCGCCAGCAATCAGGGATCAAAGATGGCCTGATTCGGTTGTCGGTTGGCATCGAAGACAGTGAGGATCTTCTGGCGGATTTAGAACAAGCGTTTGAAAAGGCAGGTAGCTAGTGATGGGCAGAGAGTTTATTCCAATTTTTTCTGACTGGGCAGCTGAGTACGATGAAACAGTTGCAGGTAAGGATGAAGAATATCGAGCGGTTTTTTTCAAATATGAACAGTTACTAGCTGAAATTGCTGAAAAGGCAGGGCGGTCTGTGGTAGAATTTGGTAGTGGAACTGGAAATCTAACACAAGCTCTACTTACTCAAGGAAAAAACGTGCTGGCAATCGAGCCATCGCCAGAGATGCGGCGGATCGCCAAGTCAAAACCCAGTCTTTCTAAAGTGACTTTTGTAGATGGTGATATGGAGGTTTTTCCTGAAATCACGGATGTAATCGATACGATCGTTTCTACCTATGTTTTTCATCATCTTACGGAGGACGAAAAACAACGGGCAATCGGCAAATATGCGGCGATGCTGCCAAAAGGCGGGAAAGTGCTTTTCGGGGATACGATGTTTCTTTCCCTAGCCCGAAAAATGGAGCTAATCGATGAAGCGCGGCAAGCTGGACACCAGCGACTAGCCGCTGATCTGCAACGGGAGTACTATCCAGTTACTGCGGATATCGAACGATATTTTCGCCAACATGGGTTTACCAGTCGTTTTAAGCAAATCAATGAGTATGTTTGGCTTGTGGAAGCACAAAAAGAGTAGGAGAGAAGTACAATGAAAATGAATGTTGAAAGCTTTAATTTGGATCATACGAAAGTCAAAGCACCTTATGTACGGGTTGCCGATAAAAAACAAGGAACAAATGATACCATCATCAAATATGATGTTCGTTTGAAGCAGCCGAACCAAGCACATATGGATATGGCAAGTCTGCATTCTTTAGAACATTTGACGGCAGAGTTGATTCGTAATCATGCAGATTATATCGTGGATTGGTCACCCATGGGATGCCAAACCGGCTTCTATCTGACTGTCTTGAATCATGACGATTATGAAGAGATTTTGACAGTCCTAGAAAAAACCATGAAGGATGTTTTGCAAGCAACTGAAGTACCTGCCAGCAATGAAGTGCAATGCGGTTGGGCGGCGAACCATACCTTAGAAGGTGCGCAAAAATTAGCGCAAGAATTTCTTGATGAACGTGACAATTGGTCGACCGTTTTTGCCTAAACAAAATAGAAGTAGAAAAAAGGTGCCTGCGTTTGTATTCGCGGACGCTTTTTTTGTTAATCCCGCAAAGAGAGGGGGATTAACTATTTTTCGTTTATGGTTCTACCGCTTGGACGGTGATGCCGACTCCATTCGGATTGTAGGTATGACTAATGTAAAACTCAAATCCTTCATGAACAAAGAAAAGTCTCCGAATGGCGCTAACGTCCCTGATGTGAGCATCTAAACCATACTGTACGATCAATGTCTCTTTGATCTCCTCAACATCAGCCTCTTTCTCGAATTGTGAGAAATCAATACCGAAAAATTCTGGGACATCAACCAATGTGATTTTCGCTAATCTTTCATTACCAGAATCATCAAAGTCAAAATCAAAGCTGATTTTGGACAGTTTGTCCCGTGAACCTAAAGGCACTCTTTTTGTCTCGAGAGCGCTGCTATCAACCATCATTGATAACAAATCAATGGCTGAATCAGGTAAGCGAGTGGTTACTTTTCTTACTTCATCAACCATTGCTCCTTGATCGGGAGAAAAAACTTTTCTAGTCTCTTCTGTGACGATCACATTTTCGCGGCGCCGCTTTCGGTTGATGGCACTGCGCTCTTGGTTTACCCGATCACTACGTTTGATGAGATCGAGGCCAAGATCGCTGATGGACTCAGGGGAAGCTCTTTCTTCCAGTAAAGCAGTTAAGTAATCGATCTCTAAAAACTGCTCGTAGGCAGCTGCCGGCTGGTTTTCGCTGTAGAAGAGGGCAGCACCAAGCAAAAAACAACTGATACCCAAAGAAAGCAAAAGGCTTCTTCTGCTATGCTCCCGGATTTTTTTTCTAAGTCGACTCAGTTTCATTTGATCCTTCAACTCCCAAATTTTTTAGATGACTTCTGATAAAAGTGGTGATTGAATTTCATCATGCGTTTTACCAATATCAGTCACGTGAGATCGCTTAATGGATTACTCAATTTCTGATTCAGAAAACTGATCATGCCAGGCCACATCAGAAACGGTTCGGGTAGTAAGAGTGACAATGATTGCTTCACCATCGGAATTGATCCAGGCATTGGATTCCACACCTACGACTGCTAGTCGCCAAGAGGGAAGGCCACCCATGGTTTCAAGAACTTGATCGCAAGACATTCCTATTTGCAGTTGATGGAGCAAGTCTTTGTTGACTGTTCGATTCCACCGTCGCGGCAGCCCGATCTGCAATTGTTCACAATACGAAAATTGAGGGGCAGCTGTTTCGGTACTGCTCTGAGCTTGTGCAACGTCATCAGGAGAATGAGTTGTTTCTGATGCATGGTTCTCAGTTCTGGAAGAAGAAGCTCTGGTTTCTGAATCAGTTGACAAAGATTGAGAAGACGACGTTGCTTCTGGTGAAAAACTACTATTGGTGTTGTCATCCATGATTTCGTCAATCAAGGTACAGCCAGTGAGAAAGAGGGAGAGTATCACTAGTGGGAAAAATAAAATGATGGTTTTCATAAGATAGGTTCCTCCAAAATGATTTTCTTGGCCTTCCTTTGTTATTTTAATGTTGGTTTTTTATTAGTAAAACCCCGTCATTTGCTATAAAATAAAAAAGAAAAACGTTTGTATACCTATTTTGGTTTGGAGGAAGTGTTGTTTAATAAGTGTAACATGTTGCTTCTGATCTGGCTGCTTGATTTCAAATGTCCTTTCATGGTTTTAGTAAAATTAGTATCTGCAGCTTACGATGGTGAAAAGGAAATGTTATAATAGATTTAACTACTCAATAAAAATTTGCTATTTTAAAGGTGAACCCTGTTTACTCTTACCAGGTCAACAGGAACCAGCATACCGTTTGCTAAGAATTTATGTAAGGATTCATAACAAGGAGAGGAGGGAATGAAGATGAGCATCTTAAAGCAGTGGCAAGCAAAACGTCAAGCGAAAAAAGAAGCAAAAAAACAAGCGTTACGTTTAAAAAATGCGCAACTTCGTGCAGCAGGGAAAGAGCCATTGAAGGGTTGGGGAAAGATGGTTGATACTGGCGTCGGAGGGGCGAACAAAGCCAACCCTATCGATACAAAAGTATTTTTAGGTGAAAATCAAAAGCGGATTTCAGAAGAAACCAAACGAAAAAATCAATAAAAAAAAGACCTCTGCAAAAGTCCGAGAAAAGAGCTGTTGCAGAGGATTTTTTTAGATATTCAATACTTTGTCTAAGAAATCTTTCGTACGATCGTGCTTAGGGTTGGAAAAGATTTGCTCAGGTGTACCGTCTTCCAAGAAATTACCGCCATCAATAAACATCACACGGTTTGCTACTTCTTTGGCAAAGCCCATCTCATGAGTAACGATTACCATGGTCATTCCTTGTTTTGCCAAATCCTTCATAACATTGAGTACATCCCCAACCATTTCGGGATCGAGTGCGGAGGTTGGTTCATCGAACAGCATCACATCGGGATTCATGGCTAAGGCTCTAGCAATCGCCACCCGTTGTTTTTGTCCTCCAGATAGATTGTCAGGGTACATGTCTTTTTTATCAGCCAGACCTACCGTCTCTAATAAACGAATCGCGTTTTGTTCCGCTTCTTGCCGAGAAGCATTTTTTAGATCCATCGGGGCTAGAATGATGTTTTCTAAAACTGACAAGTGAGGGAAGAGATTGAAATGCTGAAACACCATGCCGATATGTTGACGAACAGCATTGATATTGGTGTTTTTATCCATCAGATGTGCGCCGTCAACGATAATATCGCCGCTGGTTGGTTCTTCTAAGCGGTTCAAACAGCGTAAGAACGTCGATTTCCCAGATCCTGAAGGACCGATCACACAAACGACTTCTCCTTCAGCGATTGAAACATTGATATTGTTCAATACGGTATTGTCGCCGTATTTTTTTACAAGATTTTCAACTAAGATTTTTTCTTTCATGCTATTTCACCTTCTTTTCTAAAACTTTTGCAAGTTTCGTTAAAGCTGTGATCACGACTAAGTAAATAATCGCGATGATCAAGTAGACATAGGTACTTTGTGTGGTTCGTGCAACGATGATTTTCCCAGTTTGCAATAATTCCACGACTCCGATAACCGAGATGATCGTTGTATCTTTCAACGAGATAACGAATTGGTTAACGAAAGATGGAATCATGATTTTGATCGCTTGCGGTAAAATGATTTTCTGCATTGTCCGAGTGTAGGTCATCCCCAAACTACGAGAGGCTTCCATCTGACCTTTTGGCACCGCGTTGATCCCACCACGGACGATCTCAGCGATGTAGGCACTGGCATTTAAGGTCAATGTAATGACCCCAGCAGCAAAGTCCGGAATCGTGATACCAATCGCATCGGAGAGGCCGAAGAAGATGAAGAAAGCCAATACCATCATAGGAATACCACGAATGATGTCAACATAGATCCCTGCTAAAACCCGCAATGCTTTGATTGGAGCAACACTAAATAGTCCAAAAATGATTCCGATCACTAATGCTAAGGCAAAAGAAATCAATGCTAGTAAAAGGGTATTCCATAATCCTTTTAATAAGACGTTATAGTTGTTGCTGATCAAACCAGTGATCGTTGATTCATCCACTCGTTTTTCTGTGGCAGATCCATCTTCAATGTATTTATTGATGATTTGATCGTACTCTCCAGTCCGTTTCATTTCTTTCAATGCTTCATTGAACATTTGGATCAGTTCAGGATTTTGGCCTTTTTTCACCGCAAAACCGTACTGACCACCAGATTCTTTTTCAATCGGTGTCACTAGTTTTTGACCTTGGCTGATGGCATAACCAATCACTGGATAATCATCCATCATGGCATCAATTTGTCCGCCGTTAACAGCCGCATATAATTGATCGGCAGCATCATAATATTTGATCGAATAGCCATATTTCTCTTCGTTGGCGATCAAGAAGTCTGCACTTTCTGTCCCAACTTTTGCACCGACGGTTTTTCCATCGAGATCTTCATAGGATTTGATGGAATCATTGCCTTCTTTTACAGCGATCTGAATGCCGCTTTC
This sequence comes from Enterococcus sp. AZ149, assembly GCF_051714285.1. Lineage (NCBI taxonomy): Bacteria > Bacillati > Bacillota > Bacilli > Lactobacillales > Enterococcaceae > Enterococcus > Enterococcus sp. AZ149. The sequence goes on along the minus strand of NZ_JBIORO010000001.1, from coordinate 1,884,419 downwards.
AAAGTAAGAGTCAGAGAAGTCGTAGGATTGACGACGCTCATCAGTGATCGTCATCCCAGCGATCATCCCATCTGCTTGGTTACCATCTAACGCTTGTAAAGCTCCGGAAAAGCCGATGAAATTGAATTCGATATTGAACCCTTGCAATTCTGCCGCCCGGTTCATTAAATCAACATCGATCCCTACATACTCATTGTCTTCATTTTGGAATTCAAATGGAGCGAAGGCTGAGTCACTGGCAATTCGGTAAACATCTTTCTTTGGTTCGACTTTCACCATTTCACTAGTGCCTGCATCTGTATCAGACGTTGTGATGTAAGTATTGACGATTTCGTCGTATTTGCCGGAAGCTTTCATATTGGCTAAACCAGCGTTGAATTTTTCAAGGAGTTCTTGATTTTGGCCTTTTCTGACGGCAAATCCGTAAGAAGCGCCTTTTTCAGGTTCGCCGACAAGCTTCATTGGTTCGCCATTGTTGATAGCATAGCCAAGCACTGGATAATCATCAAAAGCGGCTGCCACAGTACCATTGCGTACAGCGCCATATAGTCCAGTAGCGTCATCATATAATTTGATGTTGTAGCCATATTGGTCTTTATTGCTTTCTAGAAAGCGGGCACTTTCGGTACCAACCTTTGCACCGACCGTTTCGCCTTCAAGATCCTCGTAGCTAGTAATACTGTCATTGTCAGCAGCTACCGCCATTTGAATCCCACTATCGAAATAAGGATCTGAGAAATCAAAGGTTTCTTTACGTTCCTCTGTGATACTCATCCCAGCGATCATGCCATCTAACTGATTTGATTGCACGCCTTGAATGGAGGCGTCAAAACCTAAAGGACGTAAATCAACTGCAAAACCTTGATCTTCTGCGATCGCATTTAATAAATCTATATCGATCCCAACGTATTCATTATTTTCATTTTGGAATTCGAAAGGAGCAAATGTTAAATCTGTTCCTATCTTATACGTAGTTTCCTCCGCACTTGCTGACTTTACTGAGAGCGTAAAAATGCTGATAATCAGCGCGATTAAAGCGAAGGACATGTGTTTTCTTTTCAAGAAAATTCCCCCTTTAGATATAACGTATTTATAGATTATATGGATTTTTTCTTCAACACACAAGTCTTTCTCTTTAAAAATATGACAAAATCGTTTAAACCTCACATTAGATGTTAGAAAATCAAACATGTTAAGTTATGCTTAATCGCATGAAACTTTCATAGCAAATGATGGCGAAAGTATGTTCGCTATGATATACTTATTTATGGAAAAGCGGCAGCGAGTTTTTCTTTTTTTGTTGTCGTTTAGAATAATCGAGGGGGAATGAAGATGATCGAAAGAACAACTTCCCATGAATTTGACTTAGTATCAAAATATCAACCAGCTGGGGATCAACCAGAAGCGATCCATCAATTGGTTGACGGGGTGGTCGGTGGAAAAAAAGCACAGATTTTGTTGGGAGCCACTGGGACCGGTAAGACTTATACGATTTCTAATCTAATCAAGGAAGTCAATAAACCGACATTGATCATTGCCCATAATAAAACATTGGCTGGACAATTATATGGCGAGTTTAAGGATTTCTTTCCAAATAATGCAGTCGAGTATTTTGTCAGTTACTATGATTACTATCAACCAGAAGCGTATGTTCCTTCCAGTGATACATACATCGAAAAAGACTCCAGTGTCAACGATGAAATCGATAAGCTCCGTCACTCGGCGACAAGTTCTTTATTAGAGAGAAACGATGTGATTGTTGTAGCTTCTGTCTCTTGTATTTTCGGTTTGGGTTCGCCGATCGAGTATGCAAGACAAGTTGTTTCTTTACGAGTAGGGATGGAAAAGTCTCGGGATCAACTATTAAAAGAATTGATCGAGATCCAATTTGAACGAAACGACATCGATTTTCAACGGGGGCGTTTTCGCGTGCGCGGCGATGTTGTGGAGATTTTCCCAGCTTCTCGTGATGAGCGAGCGTTGCGCATTGAGTTTTTTGGCGATGAAATCGATCGGATTCGTGAAGTTGATGCCTTGACGGGCGAGATCATGAGTGACACCGAACATGTGTCGATCTTTCCGGCAACCCACTTTGTGACCAATGAAGACCATATGGAACATGCGATCGCTTCAATCCAAAGTGAACTCGATGAACGACTGAAAGTTTTGCGAGCAGAAAATAAGCTGCTGGAAGCACAGCGTTTAGAGCAGCGAACCAACTATGATATTGAGATGATGCGAGAAATGGGGTATACCTCAGGAATCGAAAACTACTCTCGCCACATGGATGGACGAAAAGAAGGCGAACCGCCTTATACGTTATTGGATTTCTTCCCAGATGATTTTCTATTAGTAATCGACGAATCACACGTAACGATGCCCCAAGTTCGTGGGATGTATAATGGTGACCGTGCTAGAAAACAAATGTTAGTGGATTATGGCTTCCGTTTGCCTTCTGCACTGGACAACCGTCCGTTACGCTTGGAAGAATTTGAGAAACATGTCAATCAAATCGTCTATGTGTCAGCAACACCTGGCCCCTATGAATACGATCAAACCGATACCGTCGTTCAACAAATCATTCGACCAACTGGTCTGTTAGATCCGGTGATCGAAGTACGACCGATCATGGGTCAAATTGACGACCTCGTGGGAGAAATCAATGAGCGCGTCGAGCGAAATGAACGGGTCTTTGTGACGACCTTGACGAAAAAAATGTCTGAAGATTTGACGGATTACTTCAAAGAATTAGGGATCAAAGTCAAATACTTGCACAGTGACATCAAAACATTGGAACGAACAGAGATCATTCGAGACCTGCGCCTCGGTGAATTTGATGTACTGGTCGGAATCAACTTACTGCGAGAAGGGTTAGACGTGCCGGAAGTTTCTCTGGTTGCGATTCTTGATGCCGATAAGGAAGGCTTCCTGCGCAGCGAACGCTCATTAGTCCAAACCATTGGACGGGCAGCTCGAAACTCTGAAGGAAAAGTAATCATGTACGCTGATAAAATGACTGATTCGATGCAGCGAGCGATCGATGAAACGGCGCGACGCCGAAGTATCCAAGAAGCCTACAACGAAGAACATGGGATCGTACCGAAAACCATTATTAAAGAAATTCGCGATCTGATCGCGATCACAAAAGTGGCAGAAGAGACCGGTGAATACACCACGACATCTTATGAAGAACTGAGTCGTGAGGAAAAAGCAACCTTGTTGTTGAAGCTAGAAAAAGAGATGAAAGATGCTGCGAAAGCATTGGATTTTGAAACGGCTGCTACCTTAAGAGATACTATTCTTGAGCTAAAAGCTGCTGATTAGAAGGAGAAACACTATGGCAAATGATAAAATCGTGATCCATGGGGCACGGGCCCATAATTTAAAAAATATCGATGTGACGATTCCCAGAGACCAACTCGTTGTTGTTACTGGTCTTTCGGGTTCAGGGAAAAGTTCCTTAGCTTTTGATACGTTGTATGCCGAAGGACAACGCCGATATGTAGAAAGTCTATCGGCGTATGCCCGTCAGTTTTTAGGTCAAATGGATAAACCAGACGTAGATAGCATTGATGGACTTAGTCCAGCGATTTCTATCGATCAAAAAACCACCAGCAAGAACCCGCGATCAACAGTAGGGACGGTTACTGAAATCAATGATTATCTGCGGCTTCTTTACGCTAGAATCGGTCACCCGATTTGTCCAAATGATCACATCGAGATCACTAGTCAGTCGGTTGAGCAGATGGTGGATGAAGTTTTGGCATTACCAGAACGCACCAAGATCCAATTGTTGGCACCGATCGTTTACCAAAAGAAAGGGCAGCACAAAAAAGTCTTCGAACGTATCCAAAGAGAAGGCTATGTAAGGATGCGCGTAGACGGTGAAGTCTATGATGTTTCTGAAGCGCCTGAATTAGAAAAAAATAAAAAGCACGATATTGCCATCATCATCGACCGGATTGTTGTGAAGGAAGGCATACGTTCACGCCTGTTTGATTCTTTTGAAGCGGCATTACGGTTAGCGGACGGCTATGCGGTAGTCGATGTGATCGGCCAAAAAGAAATGCTCTTCAGTGAACATTATTCTTGTCCTTATTGCGGTTTTACGGTTGGAGAATTAGAACCACGCCTCTTTTCATTCAACGCGCCTTTTGGTGCTTGTCCAGACTGTGATGGTCTTGGCGTGAAGCTAGAAGTCGATGTCGACTTAGTGATTCCCGATCAAAGCAAAACGTTGCGTGAAGGCGCACTATTGCCATGGAATCCAATCAGTTCACAATATTATCCGCAAATGCTGGAACAAGCCTGTCAAGAATTCAATATCGATATGGACACACCATTTGAAGAATTGCCAGAAGAACACAGAGATATTATCTTGAATGGTTCGAATGGGGAGATGTTCCATTTCCATTATGAGAATGATTTTGGTGGGGTGCGTGATGTTGAGGTCGCTTTTGAAGGGATCTTACCAAATATCAAACGCCGTTATCATGAAACCAACTCTGATTTTACCCGTGATCAAATGCGTTTGTACATGACAGAGTTGACTTGTAAAACCTGTCATGGCTATCGCTTGAACCCTCAAGCGCTGTGCGTGCAAGTCAATGGGAAGCATATTGGTGAAATGAGTGAGATGGCGATCAACAATGCCTTGAACTTTGTCGAAGAATTGAAACTAACGGAACAAGAGCAAATGATTGCACGTCCGATCGTGAAAGAAGTCGATGATCGTTTAAGCTTCTTAAAAAATGTCGGATTGGACTATTTGACCTTGAGTCGTGCGTCAGGCACACTCTCTGGTGGGGAAGCGCAACGAATTCGCTTGGCAACACAAATCGGCTCCAATCTGTCTGGGGTGCTTTACATTCTTGATGAGCCATCGATCGGTCTTCACCAACGAGACAATGATCGCTTGCTAGATTCATTGCGGAAAATGCGTGATCTCGGGAATACCCTGATTGTCGTTGAGCATGACGAAGACACGATGCGGGCAGCAGACTACTTGATCGATGTCGGTCCGGGTGCAGGACATGCAGGTGGCGAGATCGTCGCTGCAGGCACTCCCGATGAAGTCGCTGCCAATGAGTCTTCTTTAACAGGTCAATACTTATCTGGAAAACGAGAAATCCCAACACCGACGGAACGCCGCAAAGGCAATGGTGAAAAGATTCGTGTGACCGGTGCCTCCGAGAATAACTTGAAAAACATTTCGGTCGATTTTCCATTAGGAAAGTTCGTCGCAGTTACAGGGGTCTCTGGCTCTGGTAAATCAACATTAGTCAATGAAATTTTGAAAAAAGCCTTGGCGCAAAAAATCAATCGGAATTCGAACAAACCTGGCCGCTTTAAAACCATTACTGGTTATGAAGCTATTGAGAAATTGATCGATATCGATCAGAGCCCGATTGGTCGGACACCTCGAAGCAATCCGGCAACATATACCAGTGTCTTTGATGACATTCGTGATTTATTTGCTAAAACCAATGAGGCGAAAGTCCGTGGTTATAAAAAAGGACGCTTTAGTTTTAATGTAAAAGGTGGACGCTGTGAAGCATGTAAAGGGGACGGAATCATCAAGATCGAGATGCACTTCTTACCTGATGTCTACGTACCTTGTGAGGTTTGTCATGGCAAACGTTATAACTCAGAAACGTTAGAAGTTCATTACAAAGGAAAAAACATTTCGGAAATCTTAGATATGACCGTGGAAGATGCAGTGGAATTTTTCCAACATATTCCCAAAATCCATCGAAAATTGCAAACGATCGTCGATGTCGGTTTAGGTTATGTCACTATGGGACAACCAGCGACTACTTTGTCTGGTGGGGAAGCGCAACGGATGAAGCTTGCCAGTGAACTGCACAAAAATTCCAATGGCAAGAGTTTTTATATCTTAGATGAACCGACGACTGGTCTGCATACGGATGATATTGCCCGTTTGTTGAAAGTTTTGGAACGATTTGTCGACGCTGGCAACACCGTTTTAGTGATCGAACACAACTTGGATGTCATCAAATCAGCGGACCATGTGATTGACCTAGGTCCAGAAGGTGGCGAAGGCGGTGGCACGATCATTGCAACTGGTACACCAGAAGAAATTGCTGCGGTTTCAGACAGCTACACCGGTCATTATTTGAAAAAAGTCCTTTAAGCAGATGAAAAAGCACTCACTTTTTCACTTGTCTGTCAATAGGTTTCGCTAAAGTTTAAGGAAGCGTGAAATATCTGCAAATTTCATGATAAGGGCTTGAAATCAAAATTTTATTTGTTAGAATAGCAATAGGTATACGTATATTCGCATTGAATAAACTGCCTATAAGTTCTATCCGTTCAAAGTGGGAGAAAGCAATCAAAGATAGATACTTTGATTGCTTTTTTCTTTGTGGTATTATAATGCTATTGTAATTAAACGAAACGAGAGAGGTCGTTTTTCGTATTCAAAAGAGAGAGTGATTTTTGATGAGTCAGGAAAATTTTCTTCCCATATTATTAGGAAGCGATATGAATGTTTATGGTATGGCCAGAGCGTTCCACGAAGCATATGGTATTCAATCAGTTGCCTATGCAGGCGCCGAACTTGCGCCAACCCGCTTTAGTAAAATTGTAAAAATCAATCAAGTGGAAGGTTTTGACCATGATCCCGGATTCACTGAAACGTTGATCAAGTTAGGAAAAAATACTTACAACGATCCTGCGATGAAATATTTGTTGATTCCTTGCGGCGATGGTTATGCGGAACTGTTAGCGAAGCATAAAGAAGAATTGAAGCCCTATTATACCTTTATCGCTAACGATTATTCTTTACTAAAACGGTTGATCAACAAAGTAAGCTTTTACGAAGTCTGCGAGGAATATGGCTTGCCTTATCCTAAGACCTTCATTTTAACGCCTGAACTGTTGACGGAAGGAACGTTCAAAGGAGAGCTGCCTTTTGATTTTCCTGTGGCTTTGAAACCAGCAAATAGTGTCGCGTGGCTGTCAGTTGATTTTGAAGGACGCAAAAAAGCCTTTATTATTGATAATCGAACAGAATTTGAAGAAATCGTTTCTCGCATTTATCAAGCGGGTTATCAATATGAAATGATCGTCCAAGATTTTATTCCTGGCGACGACAGCAACATGCGGGTTTTAAATGCCTATGTTGATGAGAATCACGAAGTTCGTGTGATGGGCTTAGGTCATCCTTTACTAGAAGACCCAACCCCTGGCGCTGTTGGGAATTATGTCGTGATCATTCCAGATGAAAATGATCAAATCTATCAAATGATTCGTAAGTTTTTAAAAGAGATCGAGTATGTTGGATTTGCCAATTTTGACTTGAAATATGATGCGCGCGACGGGCAATATAAATTATTTGAAATCAACTTGCGTCAAGGAAGAAGCAGTTTCTTTATTACCTTAAGCGGATTGAATTTGGCAAAGTTTATCACTGAAGATTTAGTCTTCGAAAAACCTTACACAGAAACGGTTTATGGCAAAGCTGACGCGCCGGAGGCGAAATTATGGCTAGGTGTACCAAAAAACATCTTCTTGACTTACGCAAAAGAAAATCCTGCGAAAGAACGAGCAAAAAAATTATTAGCAGACAATCGCTGGGGAACGACCGTCTTTTATAAAGAAGACTTATCGCTGAAGCGTTGGATTCTATTAAAGAGAATGTTCCATCTATACAACAAACGATTCAAAACGTATTTCCATACGAAAGAAGGCTAGAAGATGGAGAATTTTTTTAGTATTTTAGGTGGCATGGGAACGTTAGCGACGGAAAGTTTTGTCCGTATTTTAAACCGACGGACACAGACCCATAAAGACCAAGATTACTTGAACTATGTTTTATTCAATCATGCCACAGTCCCAGATCGGACGGCATATATTTTAGACAACACGTTAGAAAACCCTGTTCCATATTTAATGGACGACATCGAAAAACAAAATTTGTTAAAGCCTAATTTTATTGTGTTGACTTGTAACACAGCGCATTATTTTTTTGATGAGTTGCAAGCTGCTACTGAGATCGAGATTTTGCATATGCCTCGTGAGGCAGCGAAAGTCGTTTTAGAAAAAGGCGTCACTGGGAAAGTGGCCTTTCTAGGGACAGAAGGCAGTGTCAAAGCCGGCATCTATGAGAAAGAATTGCGCCAGTTGGGACTTGACGTCTATCTTCCAGAGCCGACGATCCAAAAAAAGGTCAATACATTGATCTATGATCGAATCAAAGAAAATGATCATTTGGATCAAGAACTTTACTTTGAGATACTGGAAGAAGTCACCGAACGTATCGGCTGTGAAAGCGTAGTGCTTGGATGTACCGAGTTGTCCTTGATGGATGAATTTGTGACTGATAATCCGTATCCAGTCGTCGATGCCCAATCGATTTTAGTTGATCGGACGATCGAAAAAGCATTGGCAAATCGCCAAGCAATCTAAAGCTGATAGCGACGTTAGCGGCATTTTTTGAGCTAACGTCTTTTTTTATGCCGGTGTTCCAATGATACGCCCGGCATGATATAATAGAGTTGTTTCAGAAAGGAGTTTTACCTATGACTGAAGTGGATCATTTAGAATTGGTCATTATTACTGGGATGAGCGGAGCCGGCAAAACGGTCGCTATCCAGAGTTTTGAAGATATGGGGTACTTTTGTATCGACAATATGCCCCCAAGCTTGATCCCTAAATTTTGGGAACTGATCAAAGAATCAGGAAAAGTGACAAAAATTGCCTTAGTTGTCGATCTGCGTTCAAGATCGTTTTTTGAAGAAATCCAAAGTATGCTGATCGATATTGAAAACACGAATTTTATCGACACACGGATGCTCTTTTTAGATGCATCGGACAATGAATTGGTGTCAAGATACAAAGAAACGAGAAGAGCACATCCTTTGGCGATGGATGGCTTAGTTACGGAAGGCATTCGCAAAGAGCGAGCGATCTTAAACGATTTGAAGACGCGTGCCAGTATTGTTATCGACACAACGTCGTTGACCCCACGGCAACTGAGAGAAAAAATCAATCAAGAATTTCGTGCTTCTCATGAGACAGGGTTTCGTATTGAAATACTTTCGTTTGGCTTCAAGTATGGCTTGCCGATCGATGCTGATATCGTGATGGATGTTCGTTTCTTACCGAATCCCCATTACATTCCAGAGTTGCGTCCTTTAACGGGTAAAGATGAACCCGTGTATGATTACGTCATGTCTTTTCCAGAAACGGAAGAATTCTATCAGCAATTTAGTACACTGTTGCAAACGATCATGCCAGGCTATGTCAAGGAAGGCAAAAGCAGCTTGACGGTGGCTATCGGCTGTACTGGGGGTCAACACCGTTCGGTTGCATTATCGGAGCGCATCGGTGCGGTTTTGGCAGAAGACTATCGCGTCAATATTACTCATCGCGACAAAGATAAGCGCAAAGAGACGGTGAATCGTTCATGAAAATGAAAACGTACCGGATCAGAAAGCCGAAGATCGTTGTGGTAGGTGGCGGAACTGGGTTACCAGTCATCCTGAAGAGCTTGCGGAATCAAGGTGTCGACATCACAGCGATCGTTACGGTCGCTGATGATGGCGGTAGCAGCGGCGAGATCCGCAATTTGGTTTCCTCTATTTCACCACCGGGGGATCTGCGCAATGTTCTGGCGGCTCTATCTGATATGCCGCAATTGTATAATGATATTTTTCAATACCGTTTTAAAGCGGAAGACAAATTTTTAGCCAATCATGCCCTTGGGAACTTGATTATTGCGGCGATTGCTGAAATGCGTAGCAGTACCTATGAAGCCATTCAAATTTTGTCGAAAATCATGCATATCGATGGACGAGTATATCCTTCCTCAGATCTGCCATTGGTGTTGCACGCTGTTTTTAAAGACGGCACCGAAGCGGTAGGCGAGTCCAAAATCGCGGTTGATCGCAAAACGATCGAACGGGTCTTTGTTCGTAATCAAGAAAATAATGATGAGCCGAAAGCAGCTCGTAAAGTTGTTTCATCAATTATGGAGGCAGATATAATCGTCTTGGGTCCTGGTAGTCTCTTTACTAGTATTTTGCCCAATCTCATGATCAGCGAGATCGGCCAAGCAATGTTAGAAACACAAGCTGAAACGGTTTATATTTGTAATATCATGACCCAAAAAGGTGAAACTGAACACTTTAGTGATGCCGACCATGTGAGAGTCTTGCATCAGCATTTAGGCAAACCCTTTATTGATACGGTGTTAGTCAACACCGAGAAAGTTCCAGAAGGATATATGGACCCAGAGATTTATGATGAATATCTTGTACAAGTGAAACACGATTTCCAAGGACTGCGAGAAGAAGCCAGCCGTGTCATTTCAGCTGACTTTCTGGAGCTTAGAGATGGCGGAGTTTTTCATGACGGAGATAAAGTGATTGAAGAACTTCTACGTATCGTTTACGGGGCCAAAATCTAAGAAAGGAGGGATTTTTTTATGTCCTTTGCAGCAGAAGTAAAAAAAGAATTGACTGCATTAGAAGTTCATCGCGAACATGCCAAGGCAGAACTGGCAGCTTTGATTCGGATGAATGGGTCATTAAGTATCAACAACCAGCAATTTGTTTTAAACGTTCAAACAGAAAACGCGGCGATTGCCAGACGTATTTACTCTTTACTAAAAGATCATTACGACGTGCGCAGCGAGTTGCTGGTCCGTCGCAAAATGAAATTAAAAAAGAACAACGTCTACATCGTTCGTTTGAAGCAAGAGACAAAGCGCGTGCTTTTGGACTTAGATATCATGGATGGGCTGATGTTTCAAAGCCATGTTTCTGATGAGATCATGGGCAATACTCAAAAAATGCGTTCCTATTTACGAGGGGCTTTCATGGCATCAGGATCGATCAACAATCCAGAAACCAGCCGCTATCACTTAGAGATTTATTCAATCTACGAGGAGCATAACCAAGATATTTGCGATATGCTAAACGCATATGGTTTGAATGCCCGTGCATTAGAACGTAGAAATGGGTATATTTCTTACTTGAAAGGCGCTGAGAAAATCGCTGATTTTTTGACACTGATCGGTGCCACCAATTCCATGTTGAAATTCGAGGACGTGCGGATCGTGCGAGACATGCGTAACTCAGTCAACCGTTTGGTGAATTGTGAAACCGCCAATATGAACAAAACGATCGACGCTGCTTCGAAGCAGATCGACAATATCGAGTTTATTCAAGATCGAGTTGGCTTGCAAGCTCTACCTGAAAAGCTGCAAGAAATCGCCGAATTACGTTTGGAACATCCCGAGGTCAGCTTGAAAGAGCTAGGAGAAATGATTCCATCAGGAGCGATCTCGAAATCAGGGATCAATCATCGCATTCGAAAAATCAACGAATTTGCCGATCATCTTCGTGAACAAGTCAGCTAGTCGAATGGAATAAAAATGAATCAAAAGAGCAGGAGCAGATTTGACGTGGATGTTCGCGTCAAATCTGCTCCTGCTCTTTTATTTGTGGTTACTCATTGATCAATGCAGTTAATTCCTCAGCAGTGATCGATTCATCAAAAATGTGCCCATCTAAGATAATCGTTGGCACAAATTGAATGTTGGCGTTTTTCGCTTCTTCCACAATTTCTCCGGCGATCGCAGGATGATTTTGTTCAGATAGCCCTAAGGTATTTTTCGCATATTCTGCCACTTCATTTAAAGATAAATGACCCCATTCGTCTTGTGTTTGATAAATTTTTGTAATCTCAGCGATCGTTGCCTGAGGATCTGTACTGGAAACAAACCGATGCATCACATTGCCTCGTTGCAATGATTCTTTTTCTTTGTCGAATAATTTGATGACACGGCGTAGTTTCCCAGCTGTGACAGCTTCACTTAAGATCGGTAACGATTCCTCAAACCATTGCCGACAATAAGGACAACGCAAATTCATAAATTCGACGATCGGTTTAGCGGAAGGGTCTCCGATATGTATCCCTGTTACCGCATTTGTTTCTTGTGCTTTGATGATTGAAATATCCATTAAGATTCCTCCTTTTTCTTTTAGTTTACCGAAGTTTCTACTGAAAGAAAAGCCTCAGGTCTTTTGATCCGAGTCTGTGAAATGAGGAGGGAAATTAGCTAAATACTATGTATTTCGTTTCACGAAATAAAGAAAATTACCCAGCCGGTGCTTTTATATTCCTTGATTTTCAGCTATAATGAATTGTGTTTTATTGTGCAAAATGATGATTAAAGGAAGTTATATAGATGAGAAAAAGAAAAACAATGGATGGCAATACGGCAGCTGCCTATATTTCCTATGCCTTTACGGAACTTGCGGCGATCTATCCGATAACCCCTAGTTCAACCATGGCTGAATTAGTGGATCAGTGGTCTGCTCAGGGAAAGCATAATCTTTTTGGGCAGCCGGTGAAAGTGGTTGAAATGCAATCTGAAGCAGGGGCGGCGGGTGTGGTTCACGGCTCATTAAAAACCGGTGCCTTAACGACGACCTATACGGCATCTCAGGGACTTTTGTTAATGGTACCAAATATGTACAAGATTGCTGGGGAAATGCTGCCAGGCGTCTTTCATGTCGCCAGCCGAGCAGTAACAACCAATGCCTTGAATATTTTCGGAGATCATACCGACGTAATGGCCACTCGACAAACAGGCTTTGCTATGCTAGCGGAAAGCAGTGTTCAAGAAGTAATGGATTTAGCGCCAGTCGCTCATTTAGCAGCAATTGAAGCCAACATTCCATTTTTAAACTTTTTTGATGGTTTCCGAACCAGTCACGAGATTCAAAAAATCGAGGTGCTGGACTATGAAGAACTCGCACAACTGGTTAATCATGAAAAGTTGGCTGCTTTTCGTCAAAAAGCGATGAATCCGAATCACCCAACAACGAGTGGGACGAATCAAAATCCTGATATCCATTTTCAACAGCGGGAAACGATCAATCAGCACTATCAAACATTGCCTGAGATCGTTCGTTTTTACATGAAGAAAATCAATGCTTTAAGAGGAACCAACTATGATTTAGTGGATTATTATGGTGCTGCGGACGCCGAAGAAGTTATCGTTTCGATGGGGTCCTCGACGCAAACGATCCAGCAAACGGTGGATCATTTGTGCGCTTCTGGACGCAAGGTGGGAGTCTTGTCGATCCATCTGTATCGACCATTCCCATTAGAAGTCTTCTTAGAAAAAATGCCTGCTACCGTCAAAAGTATCGCTGTATTGGATCGCAGCAAAGAACCTGGTGCCAACGGAGAGTCTTTGCTTTTGGATGTGCAAAGTGCCATGTATGATGCAGCGATTCGGCCGACGATCATTGGTGGACGCTATGGTCTTGGGTCAAAAGATGTAACGCCTGATCAAATCGTTGCCGTTTATGACGAATTGATTAAGCCAAAAGCGAGCCAAAAGAAACGCTTCACCATTGGGATCACGGATGATGTGACGCAATTGTCGTTGCGCTCAAAAGGCACGCTAGATCTAACTGATCCATCCACCTTCCAAGCGAAATTCTGGGGATTCGGCTCTGATGGGACCGTTGGGGCGAATAAGTCAGCAATCAAAATCATCGGTGATCATACCGAAAAATATGTGCAAGGCTATTTCCACTATGATTCGAAAAAATCTGGTGGTCTAACGGTTTCCCATCTGCGATTTGGGGATACCCCCATTCGTTCTACCTATCTGATCGAACACGCGGATTTCGTTGCATGTCATACGCCTGCGTATTTGCATACGTATGATTTGCTGAAAGGACTCAAAAAAGGCGGAACCTTTTTATTAAATACGACCTGGTCACAAGAGCAAATTTTAAATAATCTACCGAAGAAGATGAAACGTTATCTTGCTGAAAACGAGATCCGTTTTTATACCATCAACGCCATGCAGTTGGCAATGGAAGTTGGCTTAGGTGGGCGGATCAATACCGCGATGGAAACAGCCTTCTTTTACTTGGCAAACATCATTCCGACCGAGGAAATCTTGCCGATTTTAAAAGAAGAGGCGCTGAAAAGTTATCGGCACAAATCGATGGCGATCGTTGAAAAGAACCAAGCAGCCATTGATCGCACCATCGAATTATTACAAGAAATCCCTGTTCCAAGCGAGTGGGCAACAATCGAAGTGCCGGAAAGGACATCCACTGCTATGACACAATTTGTGCGGGAAATTGTGGAACCCATCAACCGTCAAGAAGGCAATCAACTATCCGTCGGCACCCTCGTAAGGAACCAAATGACTGAAGGGGTGATCCCTGTCGGGACAACAGCGGTTGAGAAGCGGGGCATCGCTGTTGAAGTGCCCGAGTGGCTATCAGATCGCTGTACCATGTGCAATGAGTGTGCCTTCGTCTGTCCTCATGCGGCGATCCGCCCGTTTTTGGCAGATGAAGATGAATTAACCGAAGCACCGGAAGGCTTTATCGTCAGAGAGATGCGAGGAGCGAACGGCCAAAAATATCGAATTCAAGTTTCCGTTGAAGATTGTACAGGTTGCGGCCTTTGTGTGGAGGCATGTCCCGCCAAAGGGAAAGCCTTGACGATGCGTCCTTACGAAGAACAAAAAGAGCAAGCTTTAAATTGGGCTTTTGCGATGACTTTACGCCAAAAGGAAAATCCAGCAAAACCAGGAACTGTTTTGGGCTCCCAATTCAATAAGCCCTTATTGGAGTTCTCTGGTGCTTGTGCGGGCTGTGGGGAAACCCCTTATGTCAAACTTCTGACCCAAATGTTTGGTGATCGCATGATGATCGCCAATGCGACCGGTTGCTCTTCGATTTGGGGTGGAACCTCACCAGTATCCCCTTATACAACCAATCACTTAGGACGGGGTCCAGCTTGGTCAAACTCGCTGTTTGAAGACAATGCCGAATATGGCTATGGCATGTTCTTAGCCAACCAAACCCGACGGGAGAAATTAGCAGCCCAGTTGCAGTCATTGAAAGCCGCTGTATCAGAAGAATTGCAGGCTTTGATTGATGATTGGGACCTTCATCGAGAAGAAAGTGCTGGGACACAGCAGCGAGCAGCAAAATTGATCGCCGCCTTAGAAGCTGAGGCTTCCACGACACCTCAGCTGAACAAAATCCTGCAGGAAAAAGATTTGTTTGTTAAGCCAAGCCAATGGATGATAGGTGGCGATGGCTGGGCGTATGATATTGGGTTTGGCGGTATCGATCATGTTCTCGCTTCTGGTGCAGATGTCAATATTCTTGTGTTAGATAATGAAGTTTATTCCAATACGGGGGGGCAAGTCTCCAAAGCGACACCAACTTCGGCTATTGCTAAATTCGCTGCTAGTGGCAAGTTTGTTTCCAAAAAAGATTTAGGAATGATGGCGATGACCTACGGACATGTCTACGTCGCACAAATCGCATCTGGTGCTAATCAAATGCAAACGATCAAAGCCTTTGAAGAAGCCGAGCAGTTCCCGGGACCGTCAATCATCATTGCCTATACGCCATGTATCACTCACGGTCTTGCTGGCGGAATGCGTCAATCCTTGAAAGAAGCGCAAGAAGCAGTTGCATCAGGGTATTGGAGTCTCTACCGCTATAACCCGCTGTTGGCAGAAAATGGGAAACAGCCAATGACGCTCGATTTCAAAAAGCCAGCATTTGATCAAATGCCTGCCTTTATGCAGACCCAAGTCCGATTTGCTTCCTTGCAGTCTGCCAATCCCAATGCGGCGCAAGCCTTGTTTGAAAAAACCGTTTCAGATGCGAAAACTCGTTTCTATAACTATGCCCGCTTAGCAGGTCAAGAAGAAAAAATTCGAGCAAAGCTTGAAAAAAATGTAAGTACTGATACAGAAGAACCAATGGCAGTAAAAACGGAGCGTGTGCGAAGAGAAAAACAGCCGTTAAGCGAAGAACAGCTCGCTGAAAGAGCAGCACGGCGTGCAGCGCGCGCAAAACGTCGTCAGCAAGAATAATCGCTAGCTGAGGAACGACCCTGGAAAAACGCTTTATCACGTTTTTTCAGGGTCGTTTGTTGTTTTTCCTATGAAATGCGTGCAAGAAGCTCTTTTAGATGAAATCTTCTAAGACCTTTAACAAACAATGATTTCATGATAATGGTAAACTAAATAAAAGAGCTGTTTATTTTTTCAAAACTTTTTCATAAATTTGTTTTTTTTCAAATCTTTGAAGAGGTCCTATGTTATACTATTATCTGAAGTCTTAAGAATAAAGGAAGGCTGTTTATGTTGATAAATTTCAGGGATTTTTTTAATTTAGATTATTGGAGAGAATTGCTCTCATTTGATATATTTTCTTGGTCTTTTTTAGTAAATGTTTTAGATGTGATCGTTGTTTGGTACTTGGTTTATAAGCTTATCCAGCTTGTGCGAGGGACAAAAGCGATCCAGTTGTTCAAAGGAGTCGGACTGTTCATTGTTCTAAGGTTTTTGGCTGGTATCGTAGGATTAAAGACGCTATCTTGGTTGATGGATCAAGTCATTACTTATGGGGTGATCGCCGCAATTGTTATTTTCCAACCAGAAATTCGACGGGGGCTAGAGCATCTTGGACGCAGCTCTTTCTTCAAGACTTCTAAAAACGAAAAACGGCGGGATGAAGTTTTGGTCCAAGCACTGGACAAAGCTGTTCAATATATGGCAAAACGAAAGATCGGTGCATTGATCACGATCGAGCGGACGACTGGTTTAGAAGAATACATCGAAACTGGGATTCCCTTAGATGCGGATGTGACGGGCGAACTACTGATCAATATTTTTATTCCTAATACACCGCTGCATGATGGTGCAGTCATTTTAAGAGATGATAAGATCGCTGTTGCTAGTGCCTACTTGCCATTGTCAGAAAGTCCACTGATTCCGAAAGAATTCGGGACACGTCATAGAGCAGCTGTTGGGATATCAGAAGTCAGTGACGCATTGACCATTATCGTCTCAGAAGAAACCGGCGACGTTAGTATTACGCTAAATAATCGCATGCTGACTGAACTTTCTCGCCAAGAGTATCTCGACGTGTTGAATCGCGAATTAGTTCCGGAAGAAAAACCTGGCAAACGCAACTTGCTGCAATCTTTCTTTGAAGGGGTCAACAAAGGAGGAAGAAAATGATCAAGAAAGAGCGTCGTCAAAACGTATTTTATGGTATACTAGCGCTGTTCTTTAGTCTGGTTTTGTTTTTCATCGCCAGCGGATCAAGCCTGCAAGTCAATCTTGCGGGAACATCAAATCCTTATGAGGAAGAGATCGAAAATGTACCGATTCAGACCACCTACGACACGGATGAATACTTCATCCAAGGATTTGAAACAACAGTGGATGTGACTTTATCTAGTCGAAACCGTGTACAATTGAATGCAGAACGTAGTGAGGAAACACGGAGCTTTCGAGTCGTAGCTGATTTGACTGGGCTCGATGAAGGAACCCATGAGGTCCCTTTAGAAGTAAAAAATCTTAGTTCAAGCGTCACAGCTGAAATCGAACCAAAAACAGTCACTGTGACGATCGAGAAAAAAGTGACCCAAACGTTTACCGTTGAACCCGTCATCTCCACTGACGGAGCAACGAGTGGTTACGGCGTCGATTCAATGAGTGTCGATCCGCAGAAAGTAGAAATCACAACTGGCGATCAAACATTAGCTGAAATCGACCGAGTGGTAGCGATCGTAAATCCAGATGATATCACTGGGGATTCGATCACTGTCAATGGAACCATCGAAGCCTGGGATAGCGACAACAATCCATTAGCGATCATCGCGGATCCTGATTCGGTAGATGTTGCATTGGTGATGGAGGCTCCAAGCAAAGAAATTGAATTGTTTGTTACACAACAAGGGACAACTCCAGACGGGATCTCCCATTACATTTATCGCATGAGCAGTATCAGTGCCGTTCTGACAGGACCACAAAGTATCTTGGATGAAACCCAACAGATCGGTGTGCCGGTGGACGTTAGTGAGATCACGACAACGACGGAACGGACAGTAACCATTCCAGTGCCTGAAGGGACAACAATCAATCCAACGGTCGTGACGATCCAAATCACACCGGTTGCAGAAGCTACTACGGAGAATCAATCAAACAATGATAGCAATGAAGCAGTGAATAGTGAGAATTCTCAAGACAACTCTTCAACAGTCGACACGACGAACGAACAAACAGAGAATTCCGCAAGCAGCACGACGACAAGTAGTTCTTAGTCGTTTGACTGTAGAGAATGAATAAGAGAGGTTATTAAAATGGGAAAATATTTTGGTACTGATGGTGTTAGAGGAGAAGCTAACAAGGAATTGACACCTGAGTTAGCATTTAAATTGGGGCGTTACGGCGGCTATGTACTAAGTCAACATGAAACCGGGGACCGTCGTCCTCGCGTATTGGTTGGGCGAGACACACGAATTTCTGGACAAATGCTAGAAAGCGCATTGATTGCTGGTTTGTTATCCGTTGGGATCGAGGTATTTCAATTAGGCGTTATTTCCACACCAGGAGTGGCATACTTGACGAAAGTACAAAAAGCAAGCGCAGGTGTGATGATCTCTGCCTCTCACAATCCTGCACAAGACAATGGGATCAAGTTCTTCGGAAATGATGGCTTTAAATTAGTCGATGAACAAGAAGCTGAAATTGAAGCATTGCTTGATGCGCCGGAAGATACACTTCCTCGACCTTCTGCCGATGGCTTAGGAACGGTGGATGAGTTCCCAGAAGGGTTATTGAAATACTCTCAATTTCTACGTCAAACGATTCCTGACGATTTAGAAGGGATCACGGTTTGTGTCGATGCAGCAAATGGCGCAACAGCTACAAGCGTCAATCGTTTGTTTGCCGATCTAGAAACAGAATTCTTCACAATGGGAACTTCCCCAGATGGGTTGAACATCAATGATGGTGTTGGTTCGACTCACCCCGAAACATTAGCCGAATTCGTCGTTGAAAAAGGGGCCGATGCTGGTCTTGCATTTGATGGAGATGGCGATCGGGTCATCGCAGTTGATGAACTAGGAAATATCGTTGATGGCGATAAGATCATGTATATCTGTGCAAAATATTTAGCAGAACAAAAACGCTTGAACCAAGGAACGATCGTTACAACAGTCATGAGCAATTTAGGGTTCCACAAAGCAGTGGAAGCAATTGGTCTGAAAGATGTGATCACACAAGTCGGTGACCGTTATGTCGTAGAAGAAATGCGTAAAAACGATTATAATTTCGGTGGCGAGCAATCAGGGCATATGATTTTCTTGGATTTCAATACGACAGGTGACGGTTTACTATCAGGAATTCAACTATTGAATATCATGAAACAAACGGGCAAGAAACTGTCGGAATTAGCAGGAGAGGTAACGATCTATCCACAAAAACTTGTCAACATTCGAGTGACAGATAAAAATGGTGCGATGGATGTTCCAGCTATCCGTAAAATCGTGGAAGAGACAGAAGCAGAAATGAACGGTGAAGGCCGGATCTTGGTTCGTCCTTCAGGAACAGAACCATTGCTTCGGGTGATGGCAGAAGCACCAACCATTGAAAAAGTCGATTACTATGTTGAAAAAATCGCAGCGGTCGTTCGAGAAGAAATCGGTGCGGAATAAATGAAGAAGTAAGACGATCAAAGATATTCTTTGGTCGTCTTTTTTGTCTACTTACCAGCAAGAAGCCAACTTGCGAACTAGAGAAACTTGTCAACGAATTTGTCGACAACGCTTAAAAGGGAACACGCCGTGGGCAAGCCTTGCGAAGTATAGTTGCTTTTAAAAGTCTTTTCGGATTTGTTGGGCAGAAAACAAGAAAAAAGAACCCCTATGAACGATCGAGTCATCGAACGAGGAGTTCTTTTTATTAAACAGAAGATAACCAATTCGGTTTCAGTTTTTTAAAAAACTATTCAACGGTAACGGATTTTGCTAAGTTTCTTGGTTTATCAACATCGAATCCACGTTGTAAAGTAGCAAAGTATGCTAGCAGTTGCGTTGGAACGACTGCCACTAAGCTGGTTACCAATGGGTGGACGTTTGGCAAGATGATTTGATCGGTCGCTTTTGCTAACTCTTGGTTAACGATCACAAGGGTATGAGCCCCACGAGATTCGACTTCTTTCAAATTGCCTCGCGTATGAGAGCCAGTCACTTCTTCCGTGATCACACCAATCACTGGTGTACCTTCTTCGATCAACGCGATGGTGCCGTGTTTTAATTCACCAGCCGCAAAGCCTTCCGCTTGGATATAAGAAATTTCTTTTAATTTCAATGCCGCTTCCATCGATACATAGTAATCATTCCCGCGACCAATGTAAAACGCATTGCGGGTTTCGGAAAGAAAATCTTCAGCAAATTGACTGATAACGGCTTTTTCATCCACTAAAGCCTCCATTGCAGAAGCAACGATGCTTAGTTCATGGAAGACATCAAAGTCCAATGCTTCAGGGACGGCTTTTTCATCACCAATGGCTTTTGCTAATAAGGTCATGACAGCGATCTGTCCGGTATATGCTTTTGTAGAGGCAACGGCGATTTCTGGACCAGCATGAAGCAATAAGGTATGGTTCGCTTCTCGAGAAAGAGTAGAACCAGCAACATTGGTAATCGTGAGACTAGGAAGACCTAACTGGTTGATCGTCACTAATACTTGACGGCTATCTGCCGTTTCACCACTTTGTGATAAGAACAAGAAGAAGGGTTTTGCTGACAACAATGGCATGTTGTAGCCAAACTCACTAGATAAGTGAACCTCAACAGGGATCTGTGTTAGCTTTTCTAAAATGGATTTTGCTGCCCAACCAGCATGATTACTGGTACCACATGCGATGATGTAGATTCGATCGCTAGCTAAAAGTTCGTTTTTTAACGCTGGATCGATTACTACTTCACCGGATTCTCCTTGATATTCTTGGATCAAGCGGCGCATCACGGTTGGTTGATCATCGATTTCTTTTAACATGTAGTAAGGGTACGTTCCTTTTTCGATGTCAGTCAGATCTAGTTGTGCTTCATAAGATTCACGGTACACAAGGTTTCCTTTTGGATCTTCGAGTTCGATCGCATCGGCTGTTACGGTCACCATTTCGCCATCTTCGATCTCAACAAAATGAGTCGTTTGATCGAGCATTGCTAAGGCATCGCTGCAAATGACATTAAATCCATCTCCCAAACCGATCAATAAGGGACTTTTATTTTTAGCAACATAAATGGTTTCTGGATCTTTTTTTTCTACTAAAGCAAAGGCATAAGAGCCGCGAATCAAGGACAAAGCTTTTTTAAAGGCCGCTTTGGTCGTGCTGTTGTCTTGCTCTTTCAACACTTCAATCAAATGAACAACGATTTCGGTATCTGTTTGACCTTCAAACTGGTGGTTGCTTAAATATTCTTGATGAAGCTCTTCAAAGTTTTCGATCACACCATTATGAACCAAAACGAGTGCTTGGTTTGCCGAAGTGTGAGGATGAGCATTCATTTCTGATGGCTTGCCATGGGTCGCCCAACGGGTATGTCCGATACCGATCGTTCCTGTTACTTCAGAAGTCACTTTTTCTTCCAAGTTTTTGATTCTTCCTTGGGCTTTCACTAAATGATCCGAAGTCCGATCAGCGACATAAAGGCCTGCTGAGTCATAGCCCCGATACTCTAAGCGTTCCAATCCGTTTAAAATAATTCGTTCTGCATTTGATTTTCCTACGATTCCTACAATTCCACACATAATGATAATCCTACTTTCAAAAAATTTAGTTTGGCATTATGTATTTCTATCTGCGCAGCAAGTCTTTGTCATCATCTTACGATGAGATTTGTTCTTGCCTGTAGAGTGCAGTCCCTAGAGTCATCCGCCGAATGTTTCGATAAACTCTTTCCTCGTCATCTGTTTCCAGATCAGGCGCTATCCATATTGGTCTATCTATCCTCCTTGTGAAATATTTTATAGAAATACAAGCAATATCATAATATTTATTCCTGTTTCTGTCAACTGTAAGTTATATGAAAATAATTGGTATAGTTATTGGTAAGGTTGATTTGAACCAGTCTAAAGGGAATCAAAATAGCTGACATAGCTTTGTCGAATAAGATTCCCAAGAAATTTCCTCATAAAGCTATGCTTTTTTTTTTAAGTTCGCTACAATAAAAAAGTAAGAAAGTGAGGGAATGAAATGCCAGAATTTGTAAATTGTATGACTTTTTCAGAGCTAAAGAAAATAGTAGCTGCGATAGAAAAAGATCCTAATGTCACAGATGAAACAAAGGTCATGTTGGATACGGGCTGGGACAGCTTGCAAGAAATTTTACCCGGATCAGTCACCGTGGAAACCGCGCAAACATTCAAAGTCCAGGATGAACTAACAAAGGAATTTTTTGGCGGCTACGTCTTAGCTGAAAAAAGCGAGAAATTTGATGCGGTTGGTGACGAAGAAGCAGTGATCGTCATCAAAAATCTATACTAAATTATGGGAAAGGCGAAAAGTTAGGTGGGAAAATGAATAAAAGAAGATGGATCGCAGCGGCGATCGCAGCAGGGTTATTTATCTGCTCGGGGGTTTTTTCAGTAATCACAAATCGTCCAGAGCAAGAGGAAACTCAAACGCTGCAAGGTTTAAATGCTTTGTTCTACGGAAGTAATGCGATCGAAGAGACAACGTTAGTTGCCGGAGATCAAGACAATCGCATTGTTCGCTTATCTTTAGAAGGAACGATCGCCAGCAGCTCCAGTGGCGGCTTATTCACAACAGAATCTTATGATCATCAGCGATTTTTAGAAGAACTACGGATGATCCAAGAAGATCCAACTATTGGGGGCATCTTGATGGAAGTCAATACCCCAGGAGGCGGCGTCTATGAAAGTGCCGAGATTGCTCGTGAATTAGCAAAAATCAAAGAGTTAGGGATTCCGATGTATGTCAGTATGAAAAACATGGCAGCCAGTGGCGGTTATTATATTTCGGCAGGTGCTGATAAAATTTTCGCAACGGATGAAACGATTACCGGTTCGATCGGAGTGATCATGTCGGGGCTCAACTATGCCGGCTTATTCGAAAAGCTAGGGATCGAAGACAATACGTATAAAAGTGGTGCACTAAAAGATGTAGGTTCAGCAACGAGAGAGCCAACAGAAGCCGATAAAGAAGTCTTGCAGACCTATGTCGACAATGCTTATGGTCGGTTCGTTAAAATTGTGGCTGAAGGACGCGGCATGACAGAAGAAGCCGTTAGAAAGATCGCTGATGGCCGCATCTATGATGGTCAGCAAGCAGTGTCTGTTGGCTTAGTGGATGAAATCGGTTTTCCTGAAGATACATTAGCAGCAATGCAAGCAGATCTAGGCTTGGAAGATGCAGAGATTTTCAGCTATGACGTTTCATCTACTGGATTTGCTTCTACTTGGTTAGGTTCAAGTTTAGCCGAACTGCAAGGACTAAAAGAATCAAATACAGAACGAGTGATCCAATTGATGGAAAGCCTAGGAACAAGCGATGCCCCTAAACCTCTTTATTACTATGGAGGTGAATAACTATGACAGATAAAAACAAGTATTCCGCTGCCGCATCGTCAACAGATGACAATCACACAAGTACATCAATCGATCAAAGGGAACAGCGCGAAACCTCCACACCGTCAACCGGTCATACGGATGTACGAACTGAAGCGCAGGTTTCAGAAACAGCCGAACCAGTAAACGCCAGCAAAGCGATGAAGAACGCACAAGTAAACCATCCCGATGATTTTTATCAACAAGTCTTGACGTCTTTTCAAGAAGAAGAGTATAACCAAAGTGAAATCGAAGAAAGACAAAAAGCGTGGCAACATTTTGAAGAACCTGAAAAACAGACCGAAGACAAACGGTTCTTTAATGACTTTCCTAGCTACTTTTTTGCCGGTTTTTGGATACGTCTGTTTGCTTTTTTAGTGGATCTTCTAGTGATCCGGGCAATCACGCAAATAACGATCGGCAGTATCTATAATCTAGCGAATCTAACGGCAACTAACCAGCGGTTTGGACTTTACAACGTCTGTGCCTTAGCGATCTATCTGGGCTATTTTGTTCTGATGACGAAGCTGAATCATGGCCAAACAATTGGGAAAATGCTCTTTGGCATCCGCGTTATTTCTTTTGTAGAAGAAGAACTCAGTTGGCAAACGGTCTTGATCCGCGAACTTTGCGGGCGCTATGTGCTGCAATTCAATGTTTTCTTTTATCTCGGTTATTTACCAATCGTCTTTAATAAAAATAAGCAGCAGGCTGCGGATTATTTTGCAGAAACAAGTGTGGTAACCATCAATTTGATCAAGGCCTTTAATAAACAGGTGGATGCCAATCACGTAATGATTGGTGCACAAAACTAACTAGCAGATCAAGCAATTAGTAAAGGAGGGGTCGTGAATGGGTGAGACGATTGATTTCCCGGGACCAAATGAGCGGCTTCGTCTGGCGGCAGAAAAAGCCTACCAGTCAAAAGAGTTTTTGCAGGCTTTTCGTTTGTACAATGAACTTTATCAAAAAAACGCCAGTTTTGAGATCAATCAATGGCTCGTGGAATGCTTGCAACAGCTGAATGATTTTGCCAAAGCGTTAGATCTTGCGGAAGACTATCTAGATGATTATTTGAAACAAACTGATGGTTTTTTACAAATTGGTCATCTGCTGATCTTGGATGGTCAATACTTAAAAACTCGGCGCTGGCTTACATTAGGTCAGAAAACAAAAATTCCAAAACGCTATCAGGAACAGTTGGCTAGTGAACTAGCTAAAGTAGAAGAAGTACAACAAATTTTAGGATTGGAAGATTTTCATGGGAAACGCAAGCATTTACGCGCATTAGATGAAGCCAATCAACCGGTGAGTGCAACAGAGTGGCACGTTTTTACCCAAGCAATTACCAAATCACAATTTATCTCGCTGATGCATGACACGTTGGCTTCCATCAAAAATCCGTATTTGCTACCTAAATTAGTGGATGAGCTCGTGCGTCTTGAAGTGGACGAACCTTTTGACCTAATCGATTACCTTGGGAATATGCAGCAAATCGTTCCGAAAGAATTGAAACTTTTACAGGAGGATGACGCTGTTAAAGCGATCCATAAAGCGATCGAAGAAACGATCGCCCAAGAGGACCCGATTTTAGCGGAAAGTGTCTCAGCAGAAATCGATGATCATTTAGCGATAAGTTACCCGTTTTTACCGGCAAAAGAAGAGGCAAACGCATGGGTGGCAAGCTACATTGAAGATTATCGCGGGTTATTTGAAGAAAAAGAACAGCCAAAAGCAGACAATGAAATAGAAGAACGCAAACGACACTTGCGCAATATCCTACGTTTGAGCATTCGCTGAAAGAAAAATTCGCAACTTTCATGGTAAAATGTTTACAATTAAACAACGTTAGTGTACTATTTAAAGGTATGCATGAAGCTATTTCATATGTAAATCAATTAATATTCGGAGGGAAATAAATGACTGCAAAATGGGAAAAAACAGGCACCAATGATGGTGTTTTGACATTTACGATCGCTCAAGCGGAAATCCAAAAAGGCTTGACGACTGCATTCAATAAAGTGAAAGGCAATCTTAACGTACCTGGCTTCCGTAAAGGGAAAGTTTCACGCCAAGTATTTAACCGTATGTACGGCGAAGAAGCGTTGTATGAAGATGCATTGAACGCTGTTCTTCCAGAAGCTTATGAAGCTGCTGTAAAAGAAGCAGGGATCGATCCTGTTTCGCAACCAAAAATCGACGTTGACAGCATGGAAAAAGGTCAAGACTGGGTAATCAAAGCAGAAGTTACTGTAAAACCTGAAGTAAAACTTGGTGATTACAAAGATTTAACTGTTGAAAAACAAGACCGTGAAGTAACAGAAGAAGACGTTGATGCACGCATCAAACGCGAACAAGAAGCACAAGCTGAATTAGTTATCAAAGAAGACGAAGCAGCTGAAAATGGCGACACAGTCGTTATCGACTTTGAAGGCTTCTTAGGAGAAGAAACATTTGAAGGCGGCAAAGGTGAAAACTACTCACTTGAACTTGGCTCAAACTCATTCATCCCTGGTTTTGAAGAACAATTAGTAGGAACAAAAGCTGGCGATAGCAAAGACGTTACCGTGACTTTCCCAGAAGATTATCAAGCAGAAGATTTAGCTGGTAAAGAAGCAGTCTTCAAAGTAACGGTTCACGAAGTAAAAGCAAAAGAACTTCCTGAATTAGATGATGAATTCGCAAAAGACGTTGATGACAGCGTTGAATCATTAGCGGAATTAAAAGAAAAATATCGTGCTGAATTGACTGAAACAAAAGAAAAAGCAGCAGAAGATGCAAAAGATGAAGCTGCGATCCGTCAAGCAGTTGAAAACGCAGAAATCGTTGAATTACCACATTCAATGGTACATGATGAAGTACACCGTTCAATGGATGAGTTCTTGAACAATATGCAACGTCAAGGAATCTCACCTGAAATGTATTATCAATTAACTGGTTCAACTGAAGCAGACCTTCACACACAATTTGAAGGCGAAGCAGAAACACGCGTGAAAACAAACCTTGTCATTGAAGCAATCGCTAAAGAAGAAGGTTTGGAAGCAACAGAAGAAGATATCGAAAAAGAAATCAAAGAACTTTCTGAAGCTTACAATATGCCAGTGGATCAAATCAAACGCGTCTTAACAGAAGACATGTTGAAACACGATATTACAATGAAAAAAGCAGTTGAACTTGTAACAGGCACTGCAAAAGAAGCGTAGTCAAAACTCTTAAAAACGGCGAACATCTAGTGGTGTTGGCCGTTTTTTCATGGGAGTAAATAGGGGATATTTCGGAATTACTAACAAATGATAAGAAAACGTTAGGCAAAGTAAAAATGACTTTTTCTTTCAAAAAAGTTATGATATGATTGTTTAAGACTGCAAAGTTAGTAAACCAAATTCCACTCCTTTAAATAGGTTGGAAAATTTTCAAGGGGTGAACAGTATGTACGATAATACAAACGGTAATGAAGCTGTTCGTTGTTCTTTTTGCGGAAAAACGCAAGAAGAGGTGAAAAAGATCGTTGCAGGGCCTGGGGTCTATATCTGTAATGAGTGCATTGATTTGTGCAAAGAAATCATTGATGAAGAGTTTTACGAAGAAGCAGTTCGGGAGTTTACCGAAGTGCCGAAACCGCAAGAACTATTGAATGTCCTCAATGAATATGTGATTGGACAAGATCGTGCCAAACGAACATTGGCTGTAGCGGTTTATAATCACTATAAACGCGTCAATGTAGAAACGACAGCTGAAGATGTGGAGTTACAGAAAAGCAATATTTGCTTGATCGGGCCAACAGGTTCAGGTAAAACATTTTTGGCACAAACGCTAGCACGTTCACTGAATGTGCCTTTTGCAATCGCTGATGCAACCAGTTTAACAGAAGCCGGCTATGTCGGTGAAGATGTGGAAAATATTCTTTTGAAGCTTTTACAAGCTGCTGATTATAATGTAGAAATGGCTGAAAAAGGGATTATCTATATTGATGAGATCGATAAAATCGCCCGTAAGAGTGAAAATGTATCGATTACTCGTGATGTCTCCGGTGAAGGTGTTCAGCAAGCTTTGCTGAAAATCCTAGAAGGAACCACTGCTAGTGTGCCGCCTCAAGGGGGACGGAAACATCCGCATCAAGAGATGATCCAAATCGATACGACCAATATTCTCTTTATCGTTGGTGGGGCGTTTGACGGGATCGAAACAATTGTTAAAAACCGCTTAGGTGAAAAAACCATTGGGTTTGGTACAAACAACAAACGTCTTGAAGAAGGCGAGAGCGTGATGCAACAGATCATTCCTGAAGATTTGCTTAAATTCGGTTTGATCCCTGAATTTATCGGCCGTTTGCCAGTGATGGCTGCTTTAGAGAAATTGACGGTAGATGATTTAGTGCATATTTTGACTGAACCAAAAAATGCCCTTGTCAAACAATATCAAAAATTGATGGCATTAGATGACACAGAACTCGAATTTGAGCCAGAGGCTTTACGTGCGATTGCTGCGCAAGCAATTGAGCGAAACACCGGTGCTCGTGGATTACGTTCGATCATCGAAAATATCATGATGGAAGTCATGTTCAATGTTCCTTCTGATGAGTCGATTCAAAAAGTCACTATTACGGAAGAAGCTGCGAAAGGACTTGGCGAACCAAAAATCATTTACAATGAAGAGACAAAAAAAGCAGTCTAATCGAGACCAAGTCGGATAGTTTCATTGCTATCCGGCTTTCTTTTTGAAAAAAATGAAAAGGAGCGATCCAATGAAAGTACATGAAGCTGAGATCGTCATTAGTGCTGTTTCACCAGCACAATACCCAGATACACCCTTACCGGAGATTGCCTTAGCAGGGCGCTCCAATGTCGGTAAATCTTCCTTTATCAATACATTGATTAACCGTAAAAACTTAGCCCGAACCTCGTCAAAACCGGGGAAAACCCAAACATTGAATTTTTATTTGATTGAAAATACGCTGCATTTTGTCGATGTCCCTGGCTATGGCTATGCAAAAGTATCAAAAACCGAGCGAGCAAAATGGGGAAAAATGATTGAAACGTACCTCGAACAAAGAGAGCAGCTGCGAGCAGTAGTATCTTTGGTAGATTTGCGCCATGCACCTTCCCAAGAAGATGTTCAAATGTATGAATTTTTAAAGTATTATGAGATCCCTGTGATCGTTGTTGCCACCAAAGCAGACAAAATCCCTCGTGGGAAATGGAATAAGCATGAAAGTATGATCAAAAAAGCGTTGTCCTTTGATCCAGCTGATACGTTCATTCTTTTTTCTTCCATTACCAAACAAGGAAAAGAAGAAGCATGGAAAGCCATCGAAGCAGCAATCAAATAATTTTGAATAAAGAAACGAAGCGAGCAAGTCGCTCCCTTCGTTTTTTTGCTTTTTAAAAGTAAAAATTGGGGATTTAGGCTATTCTACGGAGCGTAGAGTGCCAAATTTGCCCAATTTTAGCGAAAATCTCCTTAATATTTGTTAAACTTGTAACAAGGAGGTGTGGTCGAATGCATGAAACATTAAGTAAAAAATTAAAAAAGTATCGATCAAGACATAACTTAACCCAGAAGGAATTAGCTGCGAGGTTATTTGTTTCTGATAAGGCCATTTCAAAATGGGAACGAGGAAATGGGTTGCCAGACATCGAGACATTGGTTCGTCTCGCCGATTTATTAGGCACTCCAGTGGAAGAGCTATTAAAAGAAAAGAAAGAAACCTACTATTATGAATACAAAAGTGAACGGAGGGTTCTACGGCTTCCGTTAATGCACATTTTGATTCCCAATTTATTCTTATTACTGAATCAAGTGACGAGCGTTCGAGAGTTTTTTGTTCTGATGAAAGAGGTACCCACTGCGTCTGGCTGGTTCTGTCTTGGCGTTAAAGCCAAAGGGGTCATTGCTATGGGGCTTATCAGTTTGGGACTGCTATCGATCGGTGTTATGTCCTTTGGCGCGTTGGCAATCGGGACCATCAGCATCGGCGCGTTCGCTTTTGGTCATTTCTGTTTTGCCTTGCTCGTTGGTATAGGAAATATCGCCGTTGGATCGGTTGTTGTTGGAAATGTTGGTATCGGATTACTTGCATTAGGAAATGTTGCTGTTGCATGGATTGGAGTTGCAAATTATGGTGTAGGGAGTTTTATGGCTGTTTTGCCATCGAGTGCAACGGCAAAGGATTTCAATCATGCGATTCAGCAACTGCTAGCGACAGACATCCCGGATTTGATCAAAACCACTTTTTTTGAACCAATGATTCGCTTTACTCAATCCCCAATCGTGGTAGCTGGCTTTGTGGTCACGATCCTAGCAGGCGTCGTTTTCATTCTTTGTCTGGTGATTATCGGCTTGATTCGCTTACGGCAAAGTGTTTTATATGAAGAGTTGTAATGTGAGAAGGAGGATCAGATTCTGATTCTCCCAGATAAGTTGATTTGGTCGCTCATTTCTTAGCTAAAAAGGTAAAAAAGGCAAGGACCTCACAGTCCTGTGCCTTTTTTGTTAGTCTGCTTTTTTTATATTATTTGCTTTTTTTTGCTCTTTTTCATCATCAGGTTCGTTTTTTAAGAAACGCTCAATGTCCTTTTCCTGCTTTTTATTGTCTTTGTCGTTATCGGGAAGAAAGGCAAAATCATCAAACATTTTATCTAGCGAGTCTTCTCGTTGGAATTTTAAGCCCATAAGGTTCACCTCCAAGCGCCTTTAGTTTACCACGAACGGTCGTAGATTTCACCAAAAAAAAGCGAAATAGTGTTCAATCGTTTCTCCCTTTACTATAATTAAAGAAAGGGGATAGAAAAGAGGGATAGCGATGATCAAAACTGAAAAAATTTACGGCTTTCTACAATCGACACAAATGGAAGCATCACAGTTGCGTTTGTTGATTGAAAATTGGTTCGCTTTGGTTCGTCTTAGCTATCAGCCGACGGAATACTATTACAATCAGCAAGAAAAGAAACCTTATGATTTTGATGAGGTCAGTCAACTGCTGCATAGCGCCCCTGAAGAAATCAATACTGAATTGATTGTGACGGACGGCCAAAATGAGTCCAGTATCCATATCATTCAAGAGGCTGTTTTACAACGGCACCTGTTTACGAAAGACGTATTCTCCACACAGAAAACAGTGATTTTAAGTTACTTCGATGAAACGATGCAAAGAGATGGAATGTTTGGCTATTTGCGTTCATATGATGAGTACCTGATGCATAACGTCGAGCGAATCGAGAAAAGACAAAATTTTCAATCGATTGCTGAAATCAACGCGTTACCGAAGCGGAAAAATTTTGAACAAGAGATCGTTATTGATTGCAATCAATTTGCTGGGTACGATGTTTTTTACAATGGCTACACACTGACCTCTTGTTGGCGAATGTACTTTTCGGTATTCTATGCCCGTATTATTCCTCAGGTGATCATTACGGATGCGCAACAAGTCGAGCAGGTCCAAGTTAGAGATCAGGGAATCGTGATGGTGGAATTGTATCGCGATCCGTTTCAGTGGGATCACGAGTTGAATCTTTCATACCAGCGTTTGTTTCGCGATCAAACTGGGATCGATCAATTGACATGGGATAATGGCGTCGGTATTTTGAGGGAACCATATATTGAGTACGCCTTTGGCGACCAATTGATCCAAACCATCCAGTACCAAAATGATCGGCTGCAGCCGACGACTAAGCGTAACGCGACACATTTCGTCACTCGAAGCTTCGATTTGGTGAACGAAGAGTACCAGGAGCGACGGGTGAAAGGTTACTTGAATGCACAAGCGTATTTTCCTTGGATCGACCAAGATCGGTTGCGCATGATGGATTATATTGTATTAAAACCGGAATTGACTGTAGATGATGGGGTCGAGGCATATGCCTTTTATATTCGGAATCACCTCGAAATTGATTACTCAGAGGATCGCTTTAAAGACTACACAGCTTGCTTACAATTTTATTTACCAGAAACAGCCTTGAAGGAGCTGCCGATAGACGGATTGAAAGCAGCGATGCCGGATGTTCATTTTGGGTATTTGCACCGCACGCGCAAATATACGTGGGTTAACCTAAAGAAGGATGGGAAAAAACTACGAGTGTATTTTATGAATACCCAAAAGCTAGTCGAACAGCAGCTCTTTACCAATCAAGAATGAAAAAGACCCGCAAGATCACGAGGATCTTGCGGGTCTTTTCAATTAGGCAGCTTGTTCAGGCGCTTTTTTCAACAAACCGAATACAACGCCAGAAACGATCGCACCGATTAAGATGAATAGCAAGAACAAAATTGGTTTAGATAATAATAGAACAACAAAGATCCCACCATGTGGTGCCATTAATTGGATATCAAAGGCACCGACAAGCGCACCAGTCAGTGCAGAACCAACGATAAAGCTTGGGATCGCCCGCAATGGATCTGCTGCTGCAAATGGGATCGCACCTTCTGTGACGAAGGATAGCCCCATGACGATGTTTGTTAAACCAGCTTCTTTTTGGTCTTTGGTGAATTTATTTTTAAACAATAACGTTGCGACAAAGATTGCCAATGGAGGAACCATTCCGCCCGCCATTACAGATGCCATCACGACGCTACCACCTTCAGCAACGGTCGTTGCCAATGTTGCAGTACCGAAAACATAAGCGGCTTTGTTGATTGGGCCACCTAGATCGGCTGCCATCATTGCTGCTAACAAAGCACCAAGTAAAGCGGCGTTGGTACCACTTAAGCCAGTCAAGAAGCTATTCAAACCGTCATTGATGGCTTTCATTGGCACGTTGATCAGTAACATCAAGAAGCCAGTGATCAATAGGCCGAAAACAGGGTAGAAGAGGATCGTTTTGATTCCTTCTAATGATTTTGGTAAACCTTTGAATAATGAACGCAAGAACTTGATGACATAACCAGCTAAGAAACCGCCAATCAATGCTCCTAAGAATCCAGCACCACCCGTATTTGCTAGGGCACCTGCTGCGAAACCGACGATCAATCCAGGTCGGTCACTGATACTTGAAGCGATGAAACCAGCTAAGACAGGTAGCATAAAACCAAATGCCGCGCTACCGATTTGGTTGAACCAAGAAGCGGCTTGGTTGTAGTTTCCTAATTGACTCAAGGCATCTTGAGGGACACCCATGAACTGGTCCACCATGAAGGAAATAGCGATCATGATTCCACCGGCAATAACAAATGGTAACATGTGAGAAACACCATTCATCAAATCTTTATAGATTCGTTGACCGACTGAACCATCAGCAGAAGCGTCCTCTTTATCAGAAGCTTGGCCACTACCGTGAAAAACAGGAGCAGTTCCGCTCAATGCTTCATTGATTAATTGCTCGGTTTTACGGATACCATCGCTCACAGGACGGTTTACTAAATGTTTGCCGTCAAAGCGATCCATTTCAACTTTTTTATCGGCAGCTACGATCACACCAGCAGCTCGGGCGATATCAGCTTCTGTTAAACGATTTTTGATTCCTTCTGAACCATTTGTTTCGACTTTGATGTCAACACCAAGTTCTTTGGCTTTCTTTTTCAAAGCATCTTCTGCCATGTAGGTGTGGGCGATCCCTGTCGGGCAAGCTGTAACTGCGACGATATAGGGACGTTCGCTAGCAGGTGCTGCTTCTTGGTTTGCCGCTTCTTCTGCTAAAGCATCGGCTTCTTGCTGTGCCTCAGCTTCTGAGAAAAGTTGTTGTACTTGATCAGCAGTTGTCGCTGTTTTTAGTTTAGCAACGAAATCTGGATCGATCAATAAGCGAGATAGAGCTGCTAACGCTTGTAAATGAGTATCATTTGCTCCTTCTGGTGCTGCGATCATAAAGAAGAGGTACGTTGGTTGTCCATCTAACGCCTCATAGTCGACACCCGCATTACTCTTTGCGAATAAAACCGTCGCTTCTTTGACTGCACTGTTTTTGGCATGGGGCATTGCGATGCCGTCACCTAACCCTGTTGAGGTTTGGGCTTCTCGGGCAAGAATTCCTTCTTTGTAGATTTCGACATCTGAAATCCGTCCGACAGCATATAATTTTGCTACCATTTCATCAATGGCACCTTTTTTGTCTGTTGCTTGCAAGTCCATGATCATGGCATCTTTCAGCATCAACTCATTGATTTTCATTTTTTCCATCCTCCTATAGATTCACTTGTTCAATAATGACTTCCGGTAGTAATTCTTCGATAAATGACGCCTCAGCTAAATCATCTGAGAACGCAGTGGCACTGCCACAAGCGACCCCCCATTTGAATGCTTCAACCACATCTTTGGTCTTTGCGTAACGCCCAATGAATCCAGCAATCATGGAATCTCCAGCGCCAACTGAATTTTTCAAAGGTCGTTTCAACACATTGGAGCGATAGATCTCATTGCCAGTAAAGAGCAGGGCACCATCACCACCTAGAGAGACGATGACATTTTTAGCGCCATCCTTTAGCATTCTTTGGCCATAAGGCAAAATATCTTCGATTGTTGAAAAAGAAGTTTCATAAAGTTCCGCTAATTCATGATTATTTGGTTTGATCAGCAAAGGCTGATCGGATAAGGCATCAAATAGTTCCGCACCAGTCGTATCAATGACAAATTCTGCACCAGCTTCTTTAACGATTTTGATCAATTCTTTATAAAAGTCGGCTGGAAGACCAGCTGGTTTACTTCCTGATAGGATGACGATGTCTTCGGCAGAAAGAGCGGCTAATTGGTGTTTCAATTCAGCGATTTCTTGCTCTTGAATGACTGGACCAAGGCCGTTGATTTCTGTTTCTTCGCCGGATTTTAATTTGATATTGATCCGGGTATCGGCAGCGACTTGCGTAAAATTGCTGTTGATTTCCTCTTTGGTCAGCCACTCTTCAATAAAACGACCAGTAAATCCGCCAACAAAACCAAGGGCAGTCGAGGAGATGCCAATTCGCTTCAAAATACGTGAGACATTGATTCCTTTGCCACCAGGTAGTTTAAAGTCTTGTTTCATTCGATTAAGGGCACCGATCTCCAAATGATCGACGTGGACGATAAAGTCGATCGATGGATTGAGTGTTACTGTGTAAATCATTGTATTACCTCCATAATGGTTGTTTTTGCTCTGAATTTCGCTAAATAGTTTTTTGGGCAATAATCGGTGATGATCGTTGCACCTTCAATAAAAGCAACTTGAGCAAAAGTTGTTTGCTGAAACTTGGAATGGTCTAGCAAGACATAGGCTTGTTGACTGTGCTCTAGTGCAATCTGCTTGATCAGGGCTTCTTCAGGATCGGGTGTGGTGAAACCAGCTTCCGAATGAGCACCGTTCATGCCCATAAAACAGCGGTTAAAGCGCAATTTACGCAACTGTTCACCGGCATTGATCCCTAACACAGCGTTCGTAGCTATCTTAATGGGTCCCCCTAAAATCATGGTGTCGATCCCGTGATCAATCAGTAGGGAAGCGTGCTTGACGGAGTTCGTGACAACTTTCAGCGCTGTGATGGTCGATAAGAAAGGAATCATTTCAAGGGTCGTTGTTCCTGCGTCTAGATAAATGACTTCACCATTTTTGATCGTTTGTGCGGCTGCGCGAGCAATTTTTTGTTTTTCTGTTTGAAATTTCGCTTTTTTTTCAGACATGTTGGGTTCAAAACCTAATTGCTGGCTTTTTTTGGCCCCGCCGTGAATTCTAACTAGAAACCCTTTATCTTCCAGTTCTTGGAGATCTCTGCGGATTGTTGACTCTGAAGCATCCAGCAGTTGGATCAGTTCACTGACTTTGACGATCTCCTCTTGCTCTAATCGTGCCAAAATCGCTTGATGCCGCTCCTCTGTAAGCATTTACATCACCTCTTCACCTGCCATAGTAACATATGATTCATTCAAAATCAATCATAAACAGTAAAAAACATTCAAAATGAAAGCGCGAATAATAGAAATCGATCACAAACGGTCATGCTAACCTTCATTTTCCTGAGATTGCTGTCCTTATATTTGACAATTTTTACTATTATTTGGCTTAATTGAATTAAGGGGGGATAAATAAATGAATAACAAAGTCATTTTACAAGGGTTCGAATGGGACCTGCCGGCAGATAGCCAACACTGGAACAAATTGAAAGAAATGAGTAAAGAAATCAAAGAGTATGGATTTACCGCAATTTGGCTGCCGCCTGCCTATAAAGGGACAGCTGGGTCCGAAGACGTTGGGTATGGTGTCTATGATTATTATGATCTAGGCGAATTCGATCAAAAGGGGTCGGTGCCAACAAAATATGGGACAAAGGATGAATACTTAGAAGCCATCAAAGCACTGCAAGAACAAGGAGTTGAGGTTTATGCCGATATCGTCTTTAATCACTTGATCGGCGCCGATGAAAAAGAAGTCGTTCCGGCGGTTAAATACAATACCGAAAACCGCAATGAACCGATCAGTGATGAAGAAGAGATCGAAGCTTGGACTAAATTCACTTTCCCAGGACGTAAAGGAACTTACAATGACTATGTCTGGACCTGGCATAATTTTTCTGGTGTCGATTATGATGATCGCAATAAAGACCACGGGATTTTTAACTTCGCTGATAAGGGCTGGGAAAACCAAGTGGATGATGAAATGGGTAATTACGACTATTTAATGGGTTGTGATCTGGACATGGAAAATCCTGAAACGGTGGAACAGCTCAATAAATGGGGGCAATGGTACCAAGAGTTGACCGGTGTTGATGGCTATCGCTTAGATGCGGTGAAACACATTGAGTTCAACTATTACGCAGATTGGATCTTGAGTCGTCGGGAAGAAAAAGGCAAACCACTATTTGTTGTCGGAGAATATTGGTCAGGGGATCTGCCAAAATTAGAAGAGTATTTAGATTCTTCAGGAAATCTGATTTATTTATTCGATGTGCCTTTGCACTATAATTTATATGAAGCATCTCACTCGAATGGCGAATATGATATGAGTCAAATTTTTGCCGGTACACTGACTGCCGCGCGCGAAGATTATGCCGTGACTTTTGTAGACAATCATGATACGCAAGTCGGACAAAGTTTACAATCTTGGATAGACGGATGGTTCAAAGTCCATGCCTATTCATTGATCCTTTTACGTAAAGCTGGCGTACCAGTAGTTTTCTGGGGGGATTTATTTGGGATTCCCGCGCAAGAAATCGCCCCTGTCGGGGATGCGCTGGTCCATATGCTGAAACTTCGGGAGAAGCTTGCATTCGGGAATCAAGTCGATTATTTCGATGATCCTAATTGCATTGGCTGGGTATTAACTGGCGATTATGAACATGAGCTTTCTGGATTAGCGGTCGTGATGACCAATGCCCAAGGAGCGGAAAAAGAAATGACTATCAGTGCGATCCATGGTGGAGAGACATTCGTGGATATATTGAGAAATAATGAAGCGAAAGTTGTTTTAGATGATACCGGAAAAGGTGTTTTCCCGGTCAATGATGGGCAAGTCTCGATTTATGTAAATGAAAAACTAGTAGAGAAGTACTTTAGTTAACCAAAATCTTTAAACGAATAAAAAGGCTGGTAGGTTTACAGCCTTTTTATTATGTAAACAAACCAAGCCTGCTTTCTCTTGAAAAATCGCATGAATCGTAAGGGGAAAAATCAAAGCGCTTTTAATTAAAAGTTTTCAAAGCGTTCGGTTTTCCCCTTTCCCGGATAATGCTATAATTGAGAAGATTGAGAAAGAAAGGATGTTTAAAATCATGTCATCCAAAAGTGAATTACTTGAACGCATGAACCCACGGCAAAAAGAAGCCGTTATGCATACGGAAGGACCGTTGCTGCTGATGGCAGGTGCAGGAAGCGGGAAGACCCGTGTCCTAACCCACCGAATCGCCTATTTAATAGAAGAAAAAAATGTAAATCCATGGAATATTTTAGCCATCACATTTACGAATAAAGCGGCACGTGAAATGAAAGAACGGGTCAGTCAACTATTAGGATCGGGTGGTGAAGACGTTTGGGTTTCAACCTTCCACTCGATGTGTGTCAGAATTTTGCGCAGGGATGTTGATCGAATCGGGTATTCGAAGAATTTTACTATCATTGATTCTTCTGAGCAAAATACGCTGATGAAACGAGTATTAAAAGAATTGAATATCGATCCCAAAAAATATGATCCTCGTTCTATTTTGGGAACGATCTCTCATGCAAAGAATGAGCTGTTGACACCTGAAGCTTACCAAGCCATGGAAGGTAGTCTCTTTGAGCAAATCGTAGGTCGTTGTTATGAAAAATATCAAAAAGAGCTGCGTAATAATCAATGCATGGACTTCGATGATTTAATCATGAATACGATCCGCCTCTTCCAAGACAATGAAGATGCGCTGCAATTTTACCAACGGAAATTCCACTATATCCATGTCGATGAATACCAAGATACCAACCACGCCCAATACACGCTGGTCAATTTAATGGCCGCTCGTTTTCGAAATCTTTGTGTTGTTGGGGATGCGGACCAAAGTATTTACGGTTGGCGTGGTGCCAACATGCAAAATATTTTAGACTTTGAAAAAGACTATCCGGATGCCGCGACGATTTTGTTAGAGCAAAACTATCGTTCAACGCAAACGATTTTAAATGCGGCAAACCAAGTAATCAAAAATAACCGCAACCGCCCAGACAAAAATCTGTGGACAGAAAATCGTGATGGGGAAAAAATCACTTATTATCGCGGGGATAGTGAACGAGATGAGGCGCGATTTATCGTCAGTGAAATGCAGAAACAAATTGCAGAAAAGAACCGTAAATTCGGTGATTTTGCGATTTTGTATCGGACCAACGCCCAGTCACGGATCATTGAAGAAATGCTTTTAAAAGCCAACGTTCCTTATACGATGGTCGGCGGCAGAAAGTTCTATGACCGCAAAGAAATCCGTGATATTTTGGCTTATTTATCGGCGATCGCCAATCCTCGTGATTCCATCAGCTTGGAACGAATCATCAATGTACCAAAACGTGGGATCGGTGCGACATCCGTCGAAAAACTACGAGATTTTGCGAATCTTCATGAGTGGTCATTGCTAGAAGCAGCCATGAACGTCGAGTTGGCGAATATTTCTGGAAAGGCCGGCAAAGAATTAGGAAGCTTTGGGATGATGATGGATGGCTTCGCCCAAATGGTTCCTTACCTCTCAGTAACTGAACTGACGAAAGAAATATTAGAAAAGACGGGTTATCGTCAAGAGTTAGTCAACCAGAATAATTTAGAAGCACAAGCTAGACTTGAAAACCTGGAAGAATTTTTATCGGTTACCCAAGAATTCGATAAACGATTTGAGGCGCAAAACGAAGACGATGCAGATGCACCAGATGAGAAGTTGAGTGTTTTCTTAAATGACTTAGCTTTATTGTCAGACGTCGATAGTTATGAAGAAGAAAGTAGTCAAGTGACGTTGATGACCTTGCATGCTGCAAAAGGACTGGAGTTTCCAGTGGTATTCTTGATTGGTTTGGAAGAAAATATCTTCCCGCTTTCTCGGGCTTTAATGGAAGAAAGCGAACTCGAAGAAGAACGGCGCCTTGCTTATGTGGGAATCACTCGTGCTGAGGAAGAGCTCTTTATGACCAACGCTTTTTCCAGAACATTATACGGTCGTACCCAATACAATCGTCCGTCACGGTTTATCGAGGAGATTGAACAAGATCTGCTGCAATCATTAGGCGAGCGTTCACAACCGAAAGCTGCTGCACCGTTTCAACCAAAAGTCTTTAAACCGAGCTATACACAGCCGCGTCAAACGACCGTCGCTTCTAAGCAACAGACCTCTGCAGCTGGTAATACATGGCAAGTAGGCGAGAAAGTTCAACATAAAAAATGGGGAATCGGTACGGTCGTTCGGACGACTGGCAGCGCGCAAGACATCGAATTAGATGTGGCGTTCCCACAACAAGGCGTCAAACGATTGTTGGCGGCCTTTGCGCCGATTGAAAAAGTTGAAAAATAAGGAGGATATTAGGATGGATGTCCCTTCAAAAGAAATCCAATCACGAGCAGAAGAGCTGCGTACGCAATTAAATCAGTACGCGTACGAATACTATGTAAAAGATCAACCTTCTGTTGAAGATTATCTCTATGATCAGCTGTATGCAGAACTGGTTGAAATTGAAACCAATTATCCGCAGCTAATAACCGAAGACTCGCCCACCCAACGAGTAGGCGGCATCATTTTACCTGGCTTTGAAAAAGTCACCCATGATATCCCACTTTATAGCCTGAACGATGTCTTTGACAAAG
This sequence comes from Enterococcus sp. AZ149, assembly GCF_051714285.1. Classification (NCBI taxonomy): domain Bacteria; kingdom Bacillati; phylum Bacillota; class Bacilli; order Lactobacillales; family Enterococcaceae; genus Enterococcus; species Enterococcus sp. AZ149. The sequence continues at coordinate 1,844,762 of NZ_JBIORO010000001.1, read as the reverse complement.
AAGGAATCGTGGCTTTTGATGCTCGTGTTCAAAAAGCATTGGGGAAAGCGGTAGATTATGTCTGCGAGTTAAAGATCGATGGATTGTCAATTTCCTTGAAATATGAAGAAGGGCGCTTTGTTCGGGGAGCGACTCGAGGAGATGGTACGGTAGGTGAAAACATTACAGAAAACCTAAAGACTGTCAAATCGATCCCACTGAAATTAAAAGAACCGATCTCGTTGGAAGTTCGTGGCGAATGCTATATGCCAAAGGCTTCGTTTTTGAAATTGAATCAACAGCGAGAAGAAGAAGGGGTGGAGGTTTTTGCCAATCCGAGAAACGCAGCTGCTGGAAGCTTACGTCAATTAGACACTCGGATCGCAGCCCAAAGAAACTTGAGCACCTTTTTATACACACTAGCTGACTTTGGTCCAATTGAAGCTAATGATCAATTTTCAGCATTGAATGAACTGGATCAATTAGGCTTTCGTACAAATCACGAACGCAGAGTGTGTCACACCATCGATGAAGTGTGGGCATATATCGAAGAGTTTCATGACAAGCGCAGTGAGCTCCCGTATGAGATTGACGGCGTAGTCATCAAAGTCAATAATTTTAAAGATCAAGATGCGTTAGGCTTTACCGTAAAAGCACCCCGATGGGCGGCGGCATATAAGTTTCCACCGGAAGAAGCGGAAACAGTGATCGAAACGATCGAATGGACCGTGGGACGGACGGGTGTTGTGACACCGACCGCTGTTATGACTCCTGTTCGTGTTGCTGGAACGACGGTCAGCCGTGCTAGTCTCCATAATGTAGATTTCATTAAAATGAAAGACATTCGCATTGGCGATTCGGTCATCATCTATAAGGCGGGGGACATTATTCCAGAGGTTGCGAAAGTCTTGGAAGAAAAACGCACGGAAACAAGTGAACCCTTTGAAGCGCCTACACATTGTCCCGAATGTGGGAGTGAGCTGATCCATTTAGATGAAGAAGTTGCCTTGCGTTGTATCAATCCGAAGTGTCCAGCGCAGATTAAAGAGGGCTTAAGCCACTTTGTTTCCCGAAATGCTATGAATATTGATGGTTTAGGGCCACGTGTTTTAGAGCAAATGTTCGATAAATCCTTAGTCAAAGATGTGGCCGACTTGTACTTTTTAACAGAAGAACAATTGCTGACCCTCGATAAAATCAAAGAGAAATCAGCTAATAACCTTTTGCGTGCCATCCATCAAAGCAAAGAAAATTCAGTTGAGCGCTTGATTTTCGGGCTAGGCATCCGTCATGTTGGTGCCAAAGCGGCTCGGATTTTAGCGGAACATTTTGGTGACCTTCGGACCCTTAGCAAAGCCAAAGAAGAAGAGATCATTTCGTTGGAAACCATTGGTGCTACAATTGCAGAAAGTGTCGTTACGTATTTTGACAATCAAGAAGTTCACGACCTTTTAGATGAACTTGAAAAAGCGGGTGTTAACTTTGCTTATCTAGGGCTGAGAACGGATCAATTGGAAGAAGTGGAGTCGCCATTTAAAGAGAAAACAGTCGTTTTGACAGGGAAATTGAGTCATTTCACCCGCGAAGAAGCCAAAGAAAGAATCGAAAACCTTGGTGGAAAAGTCACCGGAAGTGTGTCGAAAAAGACTGATATCGTTGTTGCCGGGGAAGAGGCTGGCAGTAAACTGACCAAAGCCCAGTCCCTAGGCGTTACCGTTTGGGATGAAGCTCAAATGGTGGCTGCGATCGAAGGCAGTCATTCGGCAGAACAATAACTGTTAAGTATTGTCACAGACGAGAAGCAGTTGTTTCTTCTTGTCTAATTGAAATCATTTCTTCCCTGCAATACGAGGAAAGAAATGATTTCTGCTTTTATTTGCAATTATATTTGATAATTTTCAAATTCTATTTCATGATTTGTTAAAAAAATGATACAATACATTGGAAAAACGTAAACGTAGATTACGGATACGAGAAAGAGGAGGATTTTATGGCGATCAGCGAAGAACAAGTCAAACACGTTGCCAAACTAGCAAAACTTTCATTCTCAGACGATGAATTACATGAGTTTACCTCTCAGCTAGGAAAAATTATTGATATGGTTGAAACACTTGAAGAAGTGGACACCACAGGAGTACCATTCACATCGAATGTCGCAGAAACGATCAATGTGATGCGTGAAGATGTAACGACCGGTGGCTGGGACCGTGATGAATTAATGAAAAATGTTCCAGAATCTGAAGAAGGCTTTATTAAAGTGCCTGCAATCATTGACAATGGGGAGGCGGGTGCCTAATGACTGAACTATATAATAAAAGCTTAGAAGAATTGCATAGCTTATTAGTATCAAAAGAAATCACTGCGACAGATCTAACGAGCGAAACCTTTGCTCGCATTAAAGAAACAGAGCCAAAAGTTGATGCGTTTCTTGCATTGAACGAAGAAAAAGCCCATGCGTTAGCGCAAGCTATCGATCAAAAAGGTATCACTGAAAGCAATGTGTTGGCAGGGATTCCCATTGGGATCAAAGATAACATTGTTACCAAAGATCTACGCACAACAGCTGCTTCTAAAATTTTAGGCAACTTTGACCCAATCTACGATGCAACCGTCATGGACAAAGTTTACCAAGCAGACATGATTCCAGTAGGTAAGTTAAACATGGATGAATTTGCGATGGGGGCGAGTACGGAAACGTCGTTCTTTAAGAAAACAAAAAACGCTTGGGACGAGACAAAAGTACCTGGTGGTTCATCAGGTGGCTCGGCGGCTGCCGTTGCAGCGGGACAAATCCCCTTATCATTAGGTAGCGATACGGGTGGTTCGATTCGCCAACCAGCAGCTTTCAATGGAATCGTCGGGTTGAAGCCAACATACGGACGGGTTTCTCGTTTTGGTTTGATCGCGTTTGCATCTTCGTTAGATCAAATTGGTCCAATGACCCGTGGTGTGAAAGACAATGCCATCGCATTAAATGCCATCAGTGGGTTTGATGCAAAAGATAGTACGTCAGCCGGGGCAGCTGTTCCTGATTTTACAGCAGGTCTGACTGGTGATATCAAAGGCATGAAAGTTGCTTTGCCAAAAGAATACTTAGGCGAAGGAATTCAAGCGGGCGTCCGAGAAGCGATCTTAAAAGCTGCAGACACTTTCCGTGCGTTAGGAGCGACCGTGGAAGAAGTCAGCTTGCCACATTCAAAGTATGGGGTAGCTGTTTACTATATCATCGCTTCTTCAGAAGCAAGTTCTAATTTGCAACGTTTTGACGGCATCCGTTACGGTTTCCGTTCAGAAAATGTCAGCAATTTAGAAGATGTCTATGTTAATTCGCGCAGTGAAGGATTCGGGGAAGAAGTAAAACGTCGGATCATGTTAGGTACGTTTTCACTAAGTGCTGGCTACTACGATGCCTACTTCAAAAAAGCCGGTCAAGTACGAACGTTGATCAAACAAGATTTCGATAAGGTCTTCAGCCAATACGACTTGATCATTGGCCCAGCTTCCCCAACGGTAGCATTTGGTATTGGAGAAAATATCAATGATCCGATCACTATGTACTTGAATGATATTTTAACCATTCCTGTGAACTTAGCAGGACTGCCAGGGATGTCGATTCCAGCAGGTTTTTCTGAAGGACTGCCTGTCGGCTTGCAGATCATTGGGAAACATTTTGATGAAGCAACCATGTATAAAGCGGCTTATGCCTTTGAACAAGCAACTGATTTCCACACGAAAAAACCAGTGATTTTAGGAGGGGATAAGGCATGAACTTCGAAACAGTCATTGGGCTTGAAGTCCACGTAGAATTAAAAACAGAATCAAAGATTTTTTCTCCAGCACCTGCTCACTTTGGCGCTGAACCAAATAGCAACACGAATGTGATCGACTGGGGCTATCCAGGTGTTTTACCAGTAATGAACAAAGCGGCTATCGAATTTGGGATGAAAGCTGCGCTTGCGTTGAATTGTGAAATCTCAAAAGAAACACATTTCGACCGCAAAAACTATTTCTATCCTGATAATCCAAAAGCCTATCAAATTTCACAATTCGATCAACCGATAGGTCATGATGGGTGGATTGAAATCGAAGTGGAAGGTAAAAAGAAAAAAATCCGCATTGAGCGAGTTCATTTGGAAGAAGATGCCGGGAAAAACATGCACGGCAAAGGCGGTTATTCTTATGTTGATCTAAATCGTCAAGGAACCCCTTTGATCGAGATCGTTTCCGAAGCAGATATGCGTTCACCAGAAGAAGCATATGCGTATCTAGAAGCATTGCGCTCAATCATCTTGTTTACAGAAGTATCTGATGTGAAGATGGAAGAAGGTTCCATGCGTTGCGACGCCAATATTTCGTTGCGACCTTACGGCCAAGAACAATTCGGAACAAAAACAGAATTGAAAAACTTAAACTCTATGTCCTTCGTGAAAAAAGGTTTAGCATTTGAAGAAAAACGCCAAGCCAAAGTATTGCTTTCTGGAGGCGAGATCCAACAAGAAACTCGTCGTTTTGATGAAGCAACCAGCAAAACTTTATTGATGCGTGTCAAAGAAGGTTCTTCTGATTATCGTTACTTCCCAGAACCAGATATCCCACGATTTGTGATCGATGATGAATGGATCGAACGGGTACGTCAAAGCTTGCCAGAAATGCCGCAAAAACGTCGTGCCCGTTACATCTCTGAATTGGGCTTACCAGAATACGATGCAATGGTCTTGACTTTATCAAAAGAAATGTCCGATTTCTTTGAAAAAACCATTGATGCCGGTGCTGATCCCAAACAAGCTTCTAACTGGTTGATGGGGGAAGTTTCAGCGTATCTGAACAGTGAAAAATTGGAACTGCCAGAAACAAAATTAACCCCAGACAATTTAGCGGGAATGATTCGTTTGATCGCCGATGGCACCATCAGTTCGAAGATTGCGAAAAAAGTCTTCAAAGAATTGATCACAAACGGCGGCGACGCTGAAGAAGTCGTAAAAGCCAAAGGATTGATCCAATTATCAGATCCTGCGCAATTACTACCAATGATCAATGAAGTATTAGATAACAACCAACAATCCGTCGATGACTTCAAAAACGGAAAAGACCGCGCAGTTGGTTTCTTAGTTGGTCAAATCATGAAAGCAACCAAAGGACAAGCGAATCCAGGCGTTGTGAACAAGCTGTTGCAAGAAGAACTAGCAAAGCGATAAGAGGCAAGCGATGAAAAGAGCAAGAGTAATCTATAACCCGACATCTGGGAAAGAATTGATTCGAAAAAATTTAGCAGATATTTTAGATGTTTTGGAAAGAGGCGGTTATGAGGCGAGTGCGTTTGCCACGACCGCTGCACCATTTTCCGCCCGTGATGAAGCAAGAAGAGCTGGCGAAGCTGGTTTTGATTTGGTGGTAGCTGCCGGTGGTGATGGCACGATCAATGAAGTCGTCAATGGGATCGCTCCTTTAGAAAAGCGACCAAAAATGGCGATCATTCCTGGAGGAACCACCAATGACTACGCACGTGCACTAAAGATTCCTCGGACCGATATCAAAGCAGCTGCGGAAGTGATTTTGAAGCAGCAAACGGTGAAGATGGATGTTGGAAAAACACCTAACACGTATTTTATCAACATCGCTGCTGGCGGACACTTAACAGAACTGACCTATGATGTTCCTTCTGAGTTGAAAAGTGTTTTTGGCTACTTAGCTTATCTAGCAAAAGGAGCGGAATTACTCCCTCGTGTCAAACCGATCAAAATGCATCTAAAGTATGAAGACGGAGAATACATTGGCGGAGCGTCGATGTTCTTTTTAGGGCTGACGAATTCAGTGGGAGGCTTTGAACAGATTGCGCCTGATGCAAAGCTTGACGATGGGAAATTTTCGTTGATCATTGTCAAAACGGCCAATATTTTTGAGATTGTCCACTTAGTTGCTTTAATGATGAATGGTGGCAAGCACATCAACGATCGTCGTCTGATTTATACGAAAACATCTTTTCTTGAAGTAGACGCGCCAGAGCAGGTCAATCGATTAATGATCAACCTTGATGGTGAATACGGCGGAGATGCTCCTATGCGCTTTGAAAATCTACACAATCATATTGAGTTTTTTGCGAATGTCGATCAAATTCCTGATGATGCGGTCGTTGGTGAGCAGAACTATCAAGAGATGAGCGAAGGTTTTATTAAAGAAGTCGAACGTCTTTCCGATGAGGACATCAATGGAGATGGCAAGATCGGCGACGAAACAAGGTAAACGATTTTTCTTTTCATGCAAAGTGAAAGAACAGGGACTTTTGGACCTGTTCTTTTTTTAAAAAATAAATTGTGGAAAAAGTAACAGGAATATTTTTAAGAAAAGTTGATAGAACAGCTTTTCTTAAATTTTAGTAAAGGACGTTTTTTGCGTTATGTTCCACATCGGACGTTTGTTTCACGGATATTAGCGTGATTCATGAAGATAAAACGAATGAAAAATTGGAAAAACGAACGATCTTCGCTAAAAAACGAACTTTTTGAAAATATACTCGTTAAAGTTCGTTATTTACGTATTTCTATGCAATCTAATGATGCAAAAGCCAGAGAGAATATGCTATAATGGTGAAACGAAGAAATGGGGGGACCGGAATGGAGCACATCGATTCTACAAAAGCGCTAGATCTGCTTAGAGATGACGCAGAACGAATCAAAAAGCTGATCCGAAACCAAGAAAATAGTTTATGTATCGCACAATGCAAAGCATTTGAAGAAGTGGTTGATACCCAAATGTATGGTCTATCACGGCAAGTGGCATTTGCGATCCGCTTGGGGATCGTCGATAATCAAACAGGACAACAATTGATGGCGGATCTCGAAAAAGATCTGAACCAATTGTACAGCGAGGTCTATGAAGACCAGCGGACACCTGAAATCGGCAAGGAGGCATAAACTTGCCAGAAAAAGTAAAGAAAAGACATTTATTAGATTATAGTATTTTACTGCCTTATATAGTGATGTGTGTTACGGGTTTGATGATGGTCTACAGCTCCACATCCTATGTTGCGATGACCGCCACACAACCGACCACAGCTGCTTCTTACGTCATCAATCAAGCAATATTCTGGTTGTTGAGTCTAGTAGCAATCACTGTCATGTATAAAATGAAAACGGATGTTTTTCGGAACAAAAAATTTGTCCAGATCGCCATGATCGTCATTTTGTTTTTATTGATCGCTGCCTTCTTTTTCCCAAGAAGAAACGGGGCACATGGTTGGTTAACGATTGCGGGCTTTTCCATTCAACCAGCTGAGTACTTGAAATTTATTGTCATCTGGTTTTTATCTGTGACTCTTTCCTATCGTCAAAAAGGTATCCAACAAGAGTTTTGGAAAACGGTTTGGCGTCCAATCGGAATCGTCTTCGTCTACACCGGGATCATGGCCTTTTATCCCGACTTCGGGAATGCTGTGATCGTCATGCTACTGGCTTTTGTCGTTTTATTATCTAGTGGTCTGAATTACCTGTATACCCTGATATTAGGTGTGGCAGGAATCGTAGGCAGTACATTGATCGTCTTCTTGGTAAATTTAACTGGTGGAAAGCTTTTACCTGATTATGTCTATAGTCGCTTCTCATCATTTTTAAACCCATTTGCGGATGAATACAATACAGGTCATCAAATGGTTAATGGGTATTACGCAATGTTCAACGGTGGGCTTTTCGGACGCGGACTTGGAAATAGTATCCAAAAACGTGGCTTCTTAAACGAAGCGCACACCGATTATATATTTTCGATCGTTATGGAAGAATTAGGCTTGATCCCATCGATCATTATCTTAGGTGTTTTGTTCTATATGGTGGGACGGATCTTTCTTGTCGGTATCCGTTCAAGAGATCCCTTTAATTCCATGATGTGTATCGGCATAGGGACATTATTTATGTCTCAGATTTTCATCAACTTAGGGGGGATCACTGGTTTGATCCCATTGACGGGAATCACTTTTCCGTTTTTAAGTCAGGGTGGGTCAAGTTTGCTGATGCTGTCGATTTGTATTGGTTTTGTATTAAATATCAGTGCCGAAGAAAAGAGGAAACAATATTATTTGAATTATTGATCAATTGAATGGAGTGGATTAGATGAAGAAAATTCTTGTTGCCAATCGTGGAGAAATCGCGATCCGTGTCTTCCGCGCATGTGCGGAGTTAGGAATCAAAACAGTCGGTATTTATGCTGCAGAGGATGAATACTCTGTCCATCGCTTTAAAGCAGACGAAGCGTATTTAGTGGGGAAAGGCAAACGACCGATCGATGCGTATTTAGACATTGAAGATATTATTCGCACAGCGAAAAAAGCCGGGGCCGAAGGGATTCATCCAGGGTACGGCTTTTTATCAGAAAACCTGGGCTTTGCTCAGCGCTGTGAAGAAGAAGGTTTGATTTTCATCGGACCATCCACTCACCACTTAGATATTTTTGGCGACAAGATCAAAGCAAAAGCAGCAGCGATCGAGGCGGGGATTCAATCCATTCCCGGATCTGACGGTCCAGTGGCATCGATTGACGACGTTTTAGCATTCGCTGACGAACATGACTATCCAATCATGATCAAAGCAGCTCTTGGCGGCGGTGGTCGAGGCATGCGTGTCGCTCATGATGAAAAAGAAGCACGTGATGGCTACGAACGTGCCAAAAGTGAAGCGAAAGCGGCATTTGGTAGTGACGAAGTTTACGTTGAAAAATATATTAGTAATCCAAAACATATTGAAGTCCAAATTCTAGGGGATACGCACGGAAATGTCGTCCATCTATTTGAACGTGACTGCTCTGTTCAGCGCCGTCACCAAAAAGTAGTCGAAGTGGCACCTTGTGTGTCAATGACGACTGAACAACGGGAAAAAATTTGTCAAGCTGCCGTTCAATTGATGAAGCATGTTGGCTATATCAATGCCGGAACAGTGGAATTTTTAGTTGAAGGCGATAAATTTTACTTCATCGAAGTAAACCCTCGGGTCCAAGTGGAACATACAATCACTGAAATGATCACCAATTTAGATATCGTGACGACACAAATACTAATTGCACAAGGCAAGGATCTGCATAAAGAAATTGGGATTCCTGAACAAAAAGATATTCGCTTCGAAGGGGTTGCGATTCAATGTCGCGTGACAACGGAAGATCCAGCGAATAATTTTATGCCAGATACTGGTAAGATTGATACCTACCGTTCTCCAGGTGGATTTGGGGTTCGTTTGGATGTCGGAAATGCTTACGCAGGTGCGGTGGTAACCCCGTATTTTGACTCACTGCTTGTAAAAGTCTGTACACATGCGGCAACCTTTGATCAAGCGATTCAGAAAATGATGCGCTGTTTGAAAGAATTTCGTGTACGTGGGGTAAAAACAAACATTCTCTTCATGCGAAATGTCGTTTCTCATCCAGCCTTTCGTTCGGGTGAAGCCAAAACCACCTTTATCGACAATACGCCGGAACTATTCAATTTCCCTCGGATTCGTGATCGTGGAAACAAAACCATGAAGTATATCGGGGAAATTACCATCAATGGATTTCCGGGGATCGAAAAACAAAAGAAACCATTTTATAATGAGCCACGGATGCCACAACACATCCAAGCAACGCCTGATTTTGTCAGCGCCAAAAATATTTTAGATACGAAAGGTGCCGAGGGTGTCGTTGAATGGATCGGTCAACAAAACAATGTCTTACTGACGGATACAACCTTCCGAGATGCCCATCAAAGTTTGTTGGCAACTCGTGTAAGAACCCATGACTTTAAGAAAATTGCCGCGATGACGGAAGCTGGCCTGCCACAATTGTTCTCAAGTGAAATGTGGGGTGGAGCAACGTTCGACGTTGCCTACCGTTTCTTAACAGAAGATCCATGGGAAAGATTGCGGATGTTCCGGAAAAAAATGCCGAATACCTTGTTGCAAATGTTGTTTAGAGGCTCCAATGCTGTGGGATATTCCAATTATCCAGACAATGTATTGGAAGAATTCATCAAAGAATCTGCAGCGCAAGGAATTGATGTGTTCCGAATCTTTGATAGTTTAAACTGGGTTCCACAAATGGAGAAAAGTATTCAAGCCGTTCGCGATACAGGAAAAATTGCAGAAGCAACGATTTGTTATACCGGGGATATCAATGATCCGACCCGTCAAAAATATTCAGTACAATACTACAAAGATATGGCGAAAGAATTGCAAAACCTTGGTGCCCATATCATTGCTATCAAGGATATGGCTGGATTATTAAAACCGCAAGCGGCTTATCGTTTGATCAGTGAGCTAAAGGATACGATCGATGTGCCGATTCATCTGCATACCCATGATACGAGTGGAAATGGGATCATTACTTACTCAGCAGCTACTAAAGCCGGTGTTGACATCGTGGATGTCGCTATGTCAGCGGTCAGTGGCGCAACGAGTCAACCAAGTATGAGTAGTTTGTATTATGCACTATTGAACGGCGAACGCTGCCCAGAAATCAATGTAGACAATATCCAACAGTTGAACCACTACTGGGAAGATGTCCGCATGTACTACCATTCCTTTGAAAATGGCTTGAACGCACCTCAAACGGAAGTGTACAAGCATGAAATGCCGGGGGGACAATATACCAATCTCCAGCAGCAAGCCAAAGCCGTTGGTTTAGGCGAAAAATGGGATGAAATCAAAGAAATGTATCATGAAGTCAATATGATGTTTGGAGACATCGTGAAAGTGACGCCTTCTTCGAAAGTCGTTGGGGACATGGCACTCTTTATGGTTCAAAATGGCTTGTCTGAGAAAGATGTTTTTGAAAAAGGCGATACATTAAGCTTCCCTGAGTCAGTAATCACATTCTTCCAAGGTGAGTTAGGTCAGCCAGTTGGTGGCTTCCCGAAAGAATTACAGCGCATTATCTTGAAAGGACGCCCAGCCTTTACCGAACGTCCTGGAACATTCGCGAAGCCAGTTGATTTTGCTGATGTGAAGCAAGAACTAGCGGAGAAAATCGGCTATGAACCAAAACATGAAGAAGTCTTGAGCTACTTGATGTATCCGCAAGTCTTCCTTGATTATCGAAAAGCTTATGAACAGTTTGCAGATGTGAAAGTTCTTGATACTCCAACTTTCTTTAACGGCATGCGCTTAGGTGAAACGATCAATGTTGAATTAGAAAAAGGCAAAATCTTGATCATTCGTCTAGATGAGATCGGTGAGCCAGATATTGAAGGCAACCGAACACTCTTCTTTAACTTGAACGGACAACGCCGAGAAATCGTCGTTAAGGACAACTCAATCATCAGCTCTGTTCAAACGAAACGTAAAGCAGAGCCAACGAACAAAGAACAGATCGGTGCTTCGATGAGTGGCTCAGTTTTAGAAGTATTAGTCAAAAAAGGCGACCGGGTGGCACGTGGACAAACCTTGATGGTCACGGAAGCGATGAAAATGGAAACTTCGGTTGAAGCCCGCTTCTCAGGCGTAGTTGAACATGTGTATGTAACCGATGGGGAACCAATTCAGTCAGGAGATCTTTTGATTGAAGTCAAAGAGAAGTAAGGAGTCGATCCACAGATGAAGCGAAGAGGATTATTGTTTTGCGGCTTATTTGTCCTAGCCCTAATAATCGTGTATTTGCAGCCAGTTTTCATGCAAAACGCTTCAGATTCAAGAGTGACGATCGAAAACCCAATCAAAGCACCAACAAACATGAATTACGAACCAATCGCAGCTCAAGGATTAGCTGAATTGATCGGGGAACCTGTTTCGGATTTCGAAGAAGTCTATGGTCTTCCAGTTCAAACATATCGATCAGGTTACGAGTTTGAAATTCGGGTCTACAATCAATTAGACGACCAACAGTATGTTGAGATCAATACCGATGGTGAAAGTGTGCAAGCAATCAAAGTAATCGGCGCCGGGGGCTCTTCCCTGGCACCTTTTACGATGGGCATGACCTTGACTGACTTGACGGAGTTGACCATGATCTATCCTAACTTTACCTTGACACAAAATGATCGTGCGATCAGTTTCGAATTGATGGAAGAAGATATGAACTACCGTCCATTAGTGGCTTTTGACAACGGGACATTTGCTGTTTTGTTCTTTGATCAGGAGACTGCCCAACTGCAAGCCGTCACTTACTTGGATCAGACCACATTACTTAAACTGGCACCTTATCCCTTGACGGAAGGGCAGCGACCGCTGTTTCAAGTTTCGCAAACAATTGACCAAGCCCAAGCCAACCTTGAAAAAGAGACCCTGGCGTTTGTTATCATCGATAAAATTCGCCAGCAAATCGGCTTAGACAGCTTCTCACAGGATACTCAAACACATCAAGAGGCAGCTGGTCTTTTATCTGATTTGATCAATAATCTATCAGATCATTTGACTTCTCAACGAATCCATTCTTATCAGCGAGCACTTTCTTCGGAAAAGACAAGTAATTTTGTCTTATCGAATGACGAATGGCGAGAGTTGTTAGCGGAAAAGGAATTGGAAGCATCTGCTTCGATCTTTGAAGCGCCTGTTTATGATCCAACTTTTACGATTTTATCTTGGTTCAGTAATCCAAGATTTACTGAGCGCCTGACCCATGAACAATCAGAAAAGATAGGAATTGCTTTTTCTGAAGCAAATATGGTAGTCTTAGTGCAAGAAGATGTGGAAGGGACCGAGGATAGTACGTCAGATGATTTACGATGAAGCCTTTTTTGAGATTGAAGATCAAATCGAAGCACTTGTGAAGGCAATCAAAGCAAGTGAAACGTGTAAAACCTATCAAAAAGCGAAACAGGTCATGCATCAAGACCCTGATGTTCAGACATTGATGCAATCGTTTTTAGAAAAAAAACTAGATTTTGAAAGAATTGAAGCTTACGGTGAGTATGCGCCTGATTTCAAAGAAAAAAAACGGGCGTTGCGCACAGCCAAGCGGCAGTTGGATCTTAATGAACAAGTAAGTGAGTATCGCTGGAGTGAAACACAACTGCAGCGTTTGCTGGATGAACTGACTGTGGCGATCTCTACTTGTTTTTCTCCCTCTGTCAAAGTGGACGCTGGGAGTCCCTTTTTTCAATCAAAATCAAGTTGTGGAGGAAATTGTCATGCACGAGGATAAAGAGCCTTTTACGATGCAAAAGCGTCGAGGATTGATCGTATGGGTTTACAGCCTACGTCAACTAAAGAATTTGCGCCGTTTTGGTTTTGTTCATTATGTGTCACGCAAGATGAAATACGTGGTCATTTATTTGAACGAAGAAGAATACGAAAGCAAAAAAACAAAAATCGAGCAGTTTCACTTTGTTCGACAAGTTGAAGCTTCCTATCGACCAGATGTCGAAATGGATTTTGCTGAAAAAATTGGTACGTCAGCAGCCTATCCAGTGAAAGACGAAGGGTTTGATATCGAAGAAAAAAATACGATGATTCGATTGGCAGAAAACGTGTAATAAAAAAGTGGGGGTGCCTTGAGTCACCGCCATTTTTTTATTGCTATTTATAGAAACAGTGCTATATTTGTATTTACGAAGATCTTGGAGGGAAAAACGTATGCGTGTAGTAGCCGGAGAATATGGTGGCCGCAGATTAAAAAGTCTCGCTGGAGACAACACTCGCCCCACGACAGACAAAGTAAAAGGGGCGATTTTTAACATGTTAGGGCAATATTTAGATGGAGGAGTTGTACTGGATTTATTCAGCGGAAGCGGGGGCTTGGCTATCGAAGCGGTCTCTCGTGGTGCCAATCATGCGGTTTGTGTCGACCGTAGTTTTCCAGCAACCAAAGTGATCCGCGAAAATATTGCTATAACCAAAGAACCCGAAAAGTTCACGGTGTTAAAAATGGATGCGAATCAAGCTTTACGGCAGTTTGCAGCTGAGGGACAAAGTTTTGACTATTTGTTTTTAGACCCGCCATACGCAAAGCAAGAGATTCTGCATCAGTTAGAAGCTATGCTGAAGGATGAATTGATTCGCCCGTCTGCATACGTAGTTTGCGAAACAGACAAGTCCATCGACTTACCAGAACAAATCGGCTCGTTGCATTTGGTCCGTGCCCAAACCTATGGCATATCGGCAGTGACGATCTATAGAAATGAGGGATAACGTGAAAAAGATTGCTTTATTTCCAGGGAGTTTTGACCCATTGACATCCGGTCATGTTGATCTGATCGAGCGAGGAGCCACGCTTTTCGATGAATTGATCGTCGGCGTTTTTACAAACACCAATAAAAAAAGTTTTTTTACTAGTGAAGAAAAAGTTCATTTGATCGAAGAAGCCCTCGCCCATATTCCTAACGTCAAAATTCTGGCACAAGAAACAGAGCTAACAGTCACGATTGCGAAAAAATTAGGTGCCCAGTTTCTGCTTAGAGGCATTCGCAGTGTGAAAGACTATGAATATGAGCGGGACATTATGGAAATGAACCATCACCTAGAACCCTCATTAGAGACCGTTTTTCTTTTAGCAGACGCAAAGCACAGTTTCATCAGTTCCAGTTTGTTGAAAGAAATCTTGACCTTTGACGGCGATGTTGCCGAATATTTACCTCAAAATATCTACGATGCTATAGTAAAGAAGCGTGATACCAATGAATCTTAAATCAACGATCAAATATGTTCTCTTGTTTGTTTTAGCGCTGATCATCGCCGCTTGTGCCTTTTTGCCGATTCCCTATTATATCGAGCAACCAGGAGCAACGATCGATTTAAAAGAGCTGATTACCGTCAATCAAAAAGAAGACACATCAGCCGGATCCTTTTCTTTGACCAGTGTTGGGATTCGACAAGCTACCGTGTTCACAGCGATTGGAACGAAATTCAATGAATTCCAAGACTTGATCAGTGAGGAAGAACTTTTAGGCGGTGCGACAGATGAGGAGTACAACCGCATTCAACGCTACTATATGGAATCCTCGCAAAATAGTGCGATTGAGCAAGCGTTAAAGCTGGCAGACTTACCTTATGAAATGACCTATAAAGGGGTCTATGTCATGGGGATCGATCCAAATTCCAGCTTTGCTGGGAAAATATCCGTTGGAGATACCGTCACCGCAGTCAATGGTAAAGAATTTAAAAGCAGTCAAGATTTTATCGACTACGTCCAAAGTCAAACCATTGGTGATGAAATCACCGTGACTTACTTGCAAGATGGCGAAGAAAAAGAAGCAACGGGCAAACTAATTGAACTGGAGAGCAATCAAAAAGCCGGTATCGGCATCTCCCTCGTCGATCATACAGAGATCACTTCTGATGAAGAGATCGTGATCGATTCTGGCAATATCGGAGGACCTTCCGCTGGTTTGATGTTCACCCTTGAAATCTATGAACAGTTGACCGGAGATAACCTACGTAAAGGTCACAACATAGCTGGGACAGGAACGATCTCAGCTGACGGAACCGTTGGTCGAATCGGTGGGATCGATAAAAAAGTAGCGAGTGCCAGTGAAAGTGGTGCAGAAATCTTCTTTGCCCCAGATGATGAAATCACTGACGAAGAGCGTGAAATAGATCCTTCCATCAAAACAAATTATGAAGAGGCAGTGGCAGCAGCGAAGAAGTTAGACACGGATATGAAAATCGTTCCGATCGCCAATGTCCAAGATGCCTTGGATTATCTAGCAACACTAAAAGAAGCAAATTAAAACGGCGCTCGCCGTTTTTTTTATTGTCTAAAGAATACAGTAGGCTCAAAGAAAAGGTTATGCTATACTTTTAGATAAGGAGTGTGAATCTAGTGGAATTAAAAAGACAACAACCGATCGTTGAAGCATATCATTTCGATATGAAACCGAAAGACAAAGAAATGGAAACTAAATTGAATGTCGGCTTTGCGCCGTTAAAAGTCAAAGATGAAGAATATATGGAAAAAAACAGTATTATTGGCGCCCGGCTAGAATTTCAATTAGTGTTCCCTGATTATGTTTTGTCAGGACGTGTCGGACAAGTCAATCATATTTTGAATCGCAAAGTCAATTCTGGAGAGGATTTGACGAAAGCCGAAACTGACCGCTTGGTTGAGCCCTTGTTTGATATAGTCAAACGCTTGACTTATGAAGTGACAGAGATCGTGACCGACAAACCAGGTTTACAATTGAACTTTAATACCAATTCGAACGCTGCGCAAGAAGCGAAGGAAGAAGACAAATAACCAGAAATAGGAGGGATGCCCATTGTTTTCCAATCAAATGCAAGTGATGCTCTACGTTGATGATGTGACGAAAGCAGTTGAGTTTTGGCAAGAACTAGGGTTTGCGATCATTGAACAACAAACCGTTGATGGAACATCCGTTGTCGAAATCGCGCCATCAAAAGAGGCAGAGGCTCATTTTGTCTTATATGACCGTGAGTTCATCGAAACGCACTCACCTGAAGTCGCATTAAATTCCCCATCGATCATGTTTTTTGCTGAGGATATTACAGCTCTCTATAAAAAACTTTTAGAGATGGAAGCAGAAGTCGGCGAATTGATTCAGATGGAAGAACAGCTGGTTTTCAATTTTGCCGATCCGGATGGCAATTATTTTGCTGTTTCAGGAAAATAGGTTTTACCGATCGTAATCAATCATTCGTCTTTATGAACCCGACTCTATGCTGTCGAACCGTTCAAGACGAATGATTGTTTTTTGATTTTAATGCAAGACATTTTGCAGCCAAAGGGCTAAAATTGATAATAAGAGACTCAATTGCCTTTAAGGAGGGAATGACTATGCAAAACTATCTTTATGCAATCAGTGATATTCATGGAATGGCCGATCTTTTTAAAAGTCTTCTTGCGGAATATGATCCGAAAATCCATCAGTTGCTTTTGATTGGTGATTTAAATGACCGAGGGCCAATGTCCAAAGAGTGTTTATTGCTTGGAAAGAAATTAGTCGAAGAACATCAAGCGATTTATTTACGTGGCAATCACGAAGAGTATTTTCTGCAATTTCTAAATGCCCCTGAGGATTGGTTCGCCGCCTACGTACGCAATGGTGGCAAAGAAACGATTGAAAGTCTTTTGCATATAGGCGCCACTGAGGAGTATTCGCCGACGGAAATCGCCTTAATGATTCGAAGTAGGTATGGAGACTTAATAGAGTTTTTAATGGAGCGACCACTTTATTACGAGTGGGGAAAGTACCTCTTTGTCCATGCGGGCGTGGATTTAAGTAAAAAAGATTGGCGGAAGACCACCGACCACGATTTTATCTGGATTCGCGAACCTTTTCATAAAGGGAAAAACCGTACAGGAAAAACGATCGTTTTTGGCCATACCATCACGCCAATGCTGCATGGAGATATGCAGACAACAGATCTTTGGCAACAAGACGACAAGATCGGCATCGATGGCGGGGCAGTATTTGGTGGATCGGTGCATGGCGTGATTTTTGATGACAAAGGGGTCCTTCAAGATATCGAATATCAAAATTTAGCAGGACCTTGGCAACCAGACTTTTAAAAGTCTTTTCTAAAAAGAGAAAAGCAGCCATTACAAGAGCCCCGAAGCAATGTTCCTTTCGTGCCTTCTTGTTTCCTCAATGGCTGACTTTTTTATGTTAAAATAGCAAAAGCAACAAAGGAAAGGTGAGAACGAATGGCAGAAATGAATCAAGAGGTACTTGATTTAGTGAAACAAGAACTAACCTCTTTTACCCAAAAACAAATCAGTACGGTGTTACAGTTGTTGCAAGAAGGAAATACCGTTCCGTTTATTGCCCGCTATCGTAAAGAAATGACGAATGGACTTGACGAAGTTCAGATTCGAGAAATCGAAGAGCGGTATCAGTACTTAGAAAACCTAGAGAAACGCAAGCAAGAAGTTTTGCGCTTGATAGAAGAACAAGAAAAGCTAACGCCTGAACTATCACAGGCGATTTTAGCTGCGACAAAAATGCAGGCCGTCGAAGACCTGTATCGTCCGTATAAACAAAAACGACGCACCAAAGCGACGATCGCCAAAGAAAATGGCTTGGAACCATTTGCTCAGTGGCTGTTAAGCGTCTCAAAAATAGGTGACGTACAAGAAAAAGCGACCGAATTTATGAGTGATGCTGTTCCTACTGTAGAAGATGTCTTGGCTGGCGCCCATGAGATCATTGCAGAAGGCGTTGGTGATACTGCAGAATTTCGAAGTTGGATTCGGAGCTATTATTCTAACAAAGGACTGTATAAGAGCACGGTCAAAAATGCTGAAAAAGATGAAAAAGGCGTTTATGAAATGTATTACGATTTCCAACATCCTATCAATAAGATGGTTTCCCACCGGGTTTTAGCCACCAATCGTGGAGAAAAAGAAGACATTTTGAAGGTAACGCTTGTGGCAGATGAAGAAAAAATCATGGAGTACCTACGTCGGAAATTGATCACAAATAGTGATTCACCCGCAGCCAGTTTTGTCCAAACTGCTGCTGCTGACGCCTTGAAACGTTTTATCTTACCAGCGATCGAACGAGAGATCCGCAATGAGTTGACAGAAAAAGCCGACGAACAAGCAATTGCGATTTTTGGAGAAAATCTTCGCAATCTGCTGCTGCAGCCTCCGTTGAAGGGGAAAGTCGTTTTAGGGTTTGATCCAGCGTATCGAACGGGCTGTAAATTGGCCGTCGTTGATGAGACAGGAAAAGTATTAGCGATCGAAGTGATCTATCCCCATAAACCGGCGCCGATGAATAAACGAGAAGCGGCTGGACCAGCGTTTCGTCGCTTATTGCAAACCTATAAAGTTGAAATGGTCGCAATCGGTAATGGGACGGCGAGTCGAGAGTCAGAGCAATTCGTCGCTGAACAATTAAAATTGATCGATCAAGAGGTATATTATGTGATCGTGAATGAGGCAGGCGCTTCTGTTTATTCGGCCAGTCCGATCGCCCGGCAAGAATTCCCTGATCTGCAAGTGGAAGAACGCAGTGCCATCAGTATTGGTCGCCGTCTGCAAGATCCGCTGGCAGAATTAGTCAAAATTGATCCACAATCGGTGGGCGTCGGGCAATATCAGCATGACGTCTCACAAAAACGCTTAGCCGAACAATTGGATTTTGTCGTTGAAACAGTCGTCAACCAAGTAGGCGTTGATGTCAATACCGCAAGTGCGGCACTCTTACAGCACGTGGCTGGTCTAAATAAAACGACCGCTCAAAATATTGTGACTTATCGAGAAGAAAAGGGGGTATTTACGCAGCGCAATCAACTGAAAAAAGTCCCTCGCTTAGGGCCAAAGGCCTATGAACAGGCGATCGGTTTTATGCGGATTCCTGGCGGAAAAGTCATTTTGGACAATACCGGGATTCATCCAGAAAGTTATGACACTGCCAAAGAAATTTTGGCGCTCGCGGATATTTCTCTAGCGGGGCTTGGGAAAGAACAATCGGAAGAAAATAAAGTGAAGTTGGCGCAAATGCGTCCAGCAGAACTTTCTGCTAAATTGTCTGTCGGGAAAGAAACCATCACAGATATCTTAAAAGCGTTAATGCAGCCAGGACGTGATATGCGGGATGAAATGCCAGCCCCATTATTGCGCAAAGATGTGTTGAGTATGGAGGATCTAAAACCGGGAATGGAATTGAAAGGAACTGTTCGAAATGTGATCGACTTTGGTGCTTTCGTCGATATCGGTGTCAAACAAGATGGACTGGTTCATTTGTCGAAGCTGAGCCGTTCGTTTGTAAAACATCCGAAAGACGTTGTTTCCGTTGGTGACGTCGTAACCGTTTGGATCGAGCAAGTAGATGTCAAAAAAGGCCGTATCAGTTTAACAATGGTCGATCCAGGAAATGCTAAATGACCCAACAAGAATTGCAGCGTTTGGTGGAAGAGCTTTCGCTGTCTGTTTTCAATAAACCATTTACGCATCGAGCGGTATTTAATTCTCGCTTAAAAACAACCGGTGGCCGTTACCATCTAAGTGATCACCACTTGGATTTCAATCCAGTGATGCTTACTGAACACGGGATGGAGGTTTTTATCGGCATTATCAAGCATGAATTATGTCACTATCATTTGCATTTAGCAGGTCTTGGTCATCGTCACCAAGATCCTGCTTTTAAAGCATTGCTGGCAAAAACGGGAGGCCTACGGTATGCACCTCCTGCCATAAGAACAGCTAAGCATTGCTATCGATGTCAAAATTGTGGCTGCGAGATTCGGCGGCAGCGGCGTGTGGATATCAAAAAATTTGTTTGTGGAAAATGTCGCGGACGTTTGCTAGAAATAGGAAATGATGAGAAAAGTCAAGTCGAAAAATAAAACTCGTTGCTATTTTTTTCATTTTGTATGATAATGTAGGTCGTGTGACAACCTGATATTTGTCAATACACGCGTTTTTTTACGACGCGGATTTGAGAAAAGAGGATTATAATAATGGAAAATCAAAACAAAATACATCATTTTGTTGGAATCAAAGGTTCCGGTATGAGTTCATTGGCTTTGATTCTGCACGAAAAAGGCTACCAAGTACAAGGCTCTGATGTGGAAGAATATTTCTTCACTCAACGTGATCTAGAAAAAGCAGCAATCAAATTGTTGCCTTTCGATAAAGCAAACATTCAACCAGAAATGGTCATTATCCAAGGGAATGCTTTCCCTGACACCCACGAAGAAATCATACGGGCCAAAGAACTTGGTTTAGAAGTCACTCGTTATCATGACTTTATTGGCCAATTCATTCAGCCCTATACGAGTATTGCTGTGACTGGTTCTCACGGAAAAACCAGTACGACAGGATTGCTTTCTCATGTTTTAAGCGGCATCCGGCCAACAAGTTTCTTGATTGGCGATGGTACCGGTCATGGAGAGCCCGATGCGGAATTCTTCTCGTTTGAAGCTTGTGAATACCGCCGTCATTTCTTAGCTTATTCACCGGACTATGCAATTATGACCAACATCGATTTTGATCATCCGGACTATTTCCACTCGATTGACGATGTCTTCTCAGCCTTTCAATCGATGGCAAGTCAAGTAAAAAAAGGCATTTTTGCTTTTGGTGATGACGAGTACCTGCGTAAACTTGAAGCAGATGTCCCGATCTACTATTACGGCGTCAACGATAACGACGATGTTCAAGCAAAAAACATTGAACGCACCACCCAAGGTTCAGAGTTCGACGTCTTTATCCATGGTGAAAATATTGGCCATTTTGTCTTGCCAGCGTTTGGTCAACACAACATCAACAACGCACTCAGTGTGATCGCTGTGGCTTACAAAGAAGGATTGGACATGAAAGAAGTTGCCGCTGAGATGCTCTCATTCCCTGGAGTGAAACGTCGCTTCAGCGAAAAAATCGTAGCGGATATGACGATCGTAGACGATTACGCCCATCATCCTGCAGAAATCAAAGCAACGATTGATGGCGCTCGTCAAAAATATCCGGATAAAGAGATTATTGCTGTCTTCCAACCTCATACCTTTACCCGTACGATCGCTTTAATGGATGAATTTGCGGAAGCGTTAGATCTTGCAGACCATGTGTATCTATGTGACATTTTTGGATCTGCCCGTGAATCTCGAGGGGATGTTAAGATTGAAGATCTGGGCAATAAAATTCAAAGAGGCGGAACTGTGATCAAAGAAGAGAACGTTTCTCCGCTACTAGATCATCAAAATGCTGTCGTGATTTTCATGGGAGCAGGAGATGTGCAAAAATTTGAAACAGCCTATGAAAAACTACTAAGCAATACAACTCGTAACGTATTGTAATCAAAGACTCTTGTGGCGTGTTTGCTGCAAGAGTTTTTTACATCTGAATTTTTTGCAAAAGCAGCACCGCGAACTTGCACTTTTGTCGGCATCTGATAGAATATACTCAGATGAAACTATTCTTTTTGGAGGAATTAAATTTTGAATATAGGAAAACCGCGAAAAATAGGGAAAAGTATTGAAGATATCGAGGAAGGCGATTCGTTATCCTTAACAGAATCGATCGAAGACAATCAACTGTTGTTATATTTAGGGCTTACTAATGATGCAAACCCTTTGTATATTCAACATGACTACACGCAAAATACTGAGTATCAGCGTCCAATCGTCCCATCCATCATGTTGATGGGGATCATCACCAGTGCCGTATCGAAACATTTGCCTGGTCCTGGCTCTCATGTAGTCAATTTTTCGGTGAACTTTATTGAACCTGTATATCATTATGAAACATTGACCTTTGAATTCGAAGTGATCAAAGTGGATAAAATGAAAGACGTGGTAACTATTTCGGTTGAAGCGATCAACACAGAAGATCATCGTATTTTAGATGCTGTGGTCATGGTCCAGCCGCCAAAAGCAGTAGTAGTAAATGAGGAGGAACAACAAGATGAATAATTTAAACAATGAAACCGTCCAAGCCCAAGGCTTAAATCGCTTTTATTCAAAAGTGTATTTATTCTTCGGCGTTGGGCTTGCGATCAGTGCGATTTCAGCCTATATTTTTGGGGAAGTCTTCCAAGCGCAAACCCTGCAATTTATCAACAATTTTCCGCTAGGATTTACCGGTCTTTGGATCTTACAGATCATTTTAGTCATTGTATTAGGTGTGAAGGCGCAGAAAAATCCATCCTTGACCGTTGCTGGCTTTTTAGTCTATTCGCTCTTGAATGGATTGACCTTGTCTGTGACATTGATGATCTATGACTTTGGATCGATCGTGGGAGCATTTGTTTCAGCAGCCGTCACTTTTGGTGTCATGTCAGCATTTGGGATCATGACCAAACGTGATCTAAGTGTGGTTGGTCGTATCGGCTATGGTCTGTTGATCGGGATCATCATCTCAACGCTCTTGAATGTATTTATTTTACGCAGTCAACCGGTTGACTTTTTCTTATCGATCGTGACCGTCTTTGTCTTTATGGGAATCACCGCTTATGACAATCAGCAAATCCGCAATGTATACTTCGCAACGAATGGTGGCGCAAATACTGGAGTGGCCGTTTTCATGGCACTACAACTGTATTTAGATTTTATCAACTTATTCCTTGCGTTATTGCGTATCTTTGGAAAAAACAACTAAAAAAAGTGCGAGGAAACTCGCCTTTTTTTTTGTATAAAATGAGAGAGAAAACAAAGCAATTCATCGCTTTTGTGCCCGTTCTTTGATAGAATAAAGAAGAACTTTTTGAGAAAAGGAGTAATCAAATGCCAAAAAATAAATTACTACTCGTTGATGGGAATAGTGTGGCTTTTCGCGCGTTTTTTGCGTTGCATAATTCATTAGAACGGTTTAAAAATGCCAATGGGCTGCACACAAATGCCATCTATGCGTTTCATACTATGTTTGAAAATGTGATGGCAAAAGAACAGCCAACACATGTTTTAGTGGCTTTTGATGCTGGAAAAACCACCTTCAGGACAGCGATGTATGAAGATTATAAAGGTGGACGTTCAAAAACCCCTGGGGAATTTAAAGAACAAATGCCTTACATTCGCGAATTGATCAACGCGTTAGGTGTTCAATACTACGAATTAGATAACTATGAAGCCGATGATATCATTGGCACATTGGCAAATAAAGTCGATAAAGAGCTATTTGATGTCGTCGTTTTATCTGGCGATCGCGATTTGACCCAGCTGGCAACGGAGCACGTGAAAGTTGACATTACGGTCAAAGGCGTTAGCGAAATTGAAAGTTATACGCCCGCTCATGTGGCTGAAAAATATGACGGCCTAACGCCCTTACAAATCATCGACATGAAAGGACTAGCTGGCGATGCTTCCGATAATATTCCCGGCGTCACCAAAATTGGTGAGAAGACAGCCATTAAGCTTTTAAAGGAATATGGCTCCGTTGAGGGAATCTATGAACACATCGATGAAATGAAAAAAAGCAAGATGAAAGAAAACTTGATCAATGACCGTGAGATCGCCTTTCTTTCAAAACAATTAGCAACCATCGATGTGGATGCGCCCATTGAGGTCGATGTCGACAAACTGAAATATGAAGGCAAAGATTTAGAGAAATTGGTGCCATTCTACCAAGAAATGAACTTTAATAGCTTCTTAGATAAGCTGCAGATTACAGCTGAACCAGTTGAGATGGAAGACATTTTGTTTTCGGTCGTTGAAGAAGTAACGGAAGATATGTTCCAGGGAGACACAGCATTGTATGTCGAGATGATGGGGGATAACTATCATTTGGAAGACATTGTCGGTGTTGCTTGGGGCAATCAAGAAAAAATTTATGTCAGCAATCGTGAAGAATTGTTTGAAAGTCCGGCCTTTACCGATTGGTTAAAAGACGAGAAACGTAAAAAATTCGTCTATGATGCCAAACGCACGTACGTGGCGTTAAACCGGTACACGACAGCACCAAAGGGAATCGCTTTTGATGTTTTATTGGCAGCTTATCTTTTAGACACGAATGATACGAATAATGACATCGCAGGTGTTGCCGCTCACTATGGCTATGATGCGATCCAATCGGATGAAGCGATTTATGGAAAAGGAGCGAAAAAAGGGCTGCCGGCGGATGAGGAAGACTTCTTTGCTCATTTAGCCCGTAAAGTAGCGGCGATTACAAACCTAACACCAAAACTTACGGAAGAATTGGCAGCGAAAAATCAAACAGCGCTCTTTGAAGAAATGGAACTGCCTTTATCAATGATTTTAGCTGAGATGGAGATTACCGGCATCAAAGTTGATGCGTCTCGCTTGCATCAGATGAAGGGCGAATTTGCACAACGGTTG
The DNA here is from genome assembly GCF_051714285.1 of Enterococcus sp. AZ149. Taxonomy (NCBI): domain Bacteria; kingdom Bacillati; phylum Bacillota; class Bacilli; order Lactobacillales; family Enterococcaceae; genus Enterococcus; species Enterococcus sp. AZ149. Next base: position 1,820,166 of record NZ_JBIORO010000001.1, on the reverse strand, counting down.
CATGAAATTGAAGAAAAAATCTACGCCGAAGCTGGAGAAACCTTCAACTTAAACTCGCCGAAACAACTGGGTGTGATTTTATTTGAAAAAATGGGCTTACCAGTTATCAAAAAAACCAAAACTGGCTATTCGACCGCAGTCGATGTGTTAGAACAACTAAAAGAGCAAGCACCAATCGTTGAAGACATTTTGACTTATCGTCAAATCGCTAAGATCCAATCAACCTATGTAGAAGGCTTATTAAAAGTGATCCAAGGAGATGGCAAAGTCCATACGCGATATGTACAAACCTTGACCCAAACTGGTCGTTTAAGTTCTGTCGATCCAAACTTACAAAACATTCCGATTCGTTTAGAAGAAGGTCGAAAGATCCGCGAAGCCTTTGTGCCACGAGAAGCTGATTGGGTTATCTATTCTTCTGACTACTCTCAAATCGAATTGCGGGTGTTGGCACATATTTCAGATGATACCCATTTGAAAGAAGCCTTTATCGAAGGTCAAGATATCCATTCAAGCACAGCGATGCGAGTCTTTGGTATCGAAAAAGCAGAAGATGTGACACCAAATATGCGTCGTCAAGCCAAAGCGGTCAACTTCGGTATCGTTTATGGGATTTCTGATTATGGATTATCACAGAATCTAGGAATCACCAGAAAAGCCGCCCAACAATACATCGATACGTATTTTGAAAAATATCCTGGTGTGAAAACGTATATGGAGGATGTGGTTCGTGAGGCGAAGGACAAAGGGTACGTTGAAACCTTGTATCATCGCCGTCGTTACCTACCTGATATCAATTCTCGCAATTTCAATATTCGAACTTTTGCCGAAAGAACCGCCATCAATACACCGATTCAAGGCAGTGCGGCGGATATCTTAAAAATTGCCATGATCGATTTGGCGAAACGTTTGAAAGAAGAAAAATTAGCAGCAACGATGCTGCTGCAAGTACACGATGAACTAGTCTTTGAAGTACCTGAATCTGAATTGCCTCGTCTTGACGCTTTAGTGAAAGAAGTGATGGAGCAAGCCGTTGCATTGCATGTCCCTTTACTGACAGACAGCAATTGGGGCAAAACATGGTACGATGCAAAATAAATGAGGTGAACAGAGGTGCCGGAATTACCAGAAGTTGAAACGGTCCGTAAAGGACTTGAAAAACTTGTTTTGAATAAAACGATCGAATCGGTCGAGATCCTGTGGCCGCGAATCATTGAAAGTCCTGAAGTACCGATCTTTTCGGCGCTTTTGAAAGGGCAACGTTTTGAAAAATTTGAACGACGTGGAAAATTTTTGATTTTTAAATTGACAGATTATGATCTGATCTCTCATCTACGAATGGAAGGCAAGTACGAGTATTTTGAGTCAGACCCGATTGTCGATAAACATACACATGTCATTTTCCATTTTACGGATGGCAGTCAGTTAAATTACCATGATGTAAGAAAATTTGGACGTATGACCTTAGTGGATAAAGACCAAAGCGCAGCCTATAAAGGCATCATGCAATTAGGTCCTGAGCCTAAGCCTGAATTGTTTTTATTAGAGGCATTTGAACAAGGATTGAAGCGTTCGAAAAAAGCCATCAAACCGTTATTGCTTGACCAAAAGCTCGTTACTGGTTTGGGCAATATTTATGTAGATGAGGCGCTGTGGCAAGCAAAAATCCATCCAGAGCAACCAGCGGATTCATTAATGCCAACTGAAGTAGATGTGCTGCATAAAGCAATCATCGATGTCTTAGAACGAGCTGTTGAAGCAGGCGGAACTACCATTCGGACCTATCTCAATGCACTAGGAGAAGCCGGGAAATTCCAAATGTCATTAAATGTCTATGGCCAGACAGGCAATCCTTGTGGCCGATGTGGCACACCAATCGTCAAGATCAAAGTTGCCCAACGGGGGACGCATTTTTGTCCTCAGTGTCAAAAACTGCATGTGAGGTCCAACAAATGAGTTTTGTTTTAGGCGTCACTGGGGGAATCGCCACTGGAAAAAGTACTGCAGTCGCGCATTTTCGATCACTGGGTTTACCGATTATTGATGCCGATATCATCGCAAGAGAAGTCGTTGAACCGAATACGGAGGGCTTGCAGGCGGTGACGCAAGCCTTTGGTCCGCAGATTTTGACAGATGATGGGCACCTAGATCGACAAACCCTCGGTGCTTTGATTTTTAACGATCCAGAAAAACGCCGCATGCTGAATCAGACGTTATCTCCTTTTATTCGACAAGAGATTTTGTCTCAGATCGAAGAAAAAAAACAGGAAGTGCCCTTGTTGATCGTTGACATTCCTTTGCTTTATGAAGCCGACTACGACCAATACATGGATCAAACCGCAGTCGTTTATGTGCCAGAAGCGCTTCAAAAAGAGCGGTTGAAGGCACGTAATCAACTGAGTGAGCAAGAAGCGCAACAACGAATCGACAGTCAGCTTTCCATTGAGAAAAAGAAACAACGGGCAGATATTGTCTTTGATAATCAAGGAACGATCGCCCAACTCAATCAGCAGATCGATGATTGGTTAGCATCCTTAAACAAATAGATAAGACAGCAGGTTCCCTTCAGTAAAAGGGAACCTGCTATTTTATCTTTCAATAGCAAACCTAGCCCTATCATTTCCAAAAACAACTGGCGCTGAAACATGTCGGAAACTGTTTGGTTTGGAAAGTAAGACGATCGTGTATGAATGGTTAAATATCAAAGTACCAGCCCTGATTTATTTTGGGGTCACGATCACGCGATTGCTGGAAAAGGGGTGAAGAATGATCGGCTGATCATAAAAAGAGGTGAGAACCTCCTCAGTAAAAATCGTCTCTCGTTGACCAGCGGCGTGGACTTTGCCGTTTTTTAACATCAGCAAATGAGTGAAAATCGGTAGTAGCTCTTCCGTATGATGGGTAACGTAAAGAAGAGTCGGCGTATTCGGCAGATGTGAAAAAGCCTCCAGACGGGTTAGCAGTTCTTCTCGCGCAAATAGATCAAGGCCCGTACAAGGTTCGTCCAAAATCAGGATCTCTGGTTGTGCCATCATGGCCCGTGCGATCATGACAAATTGTTTTTCCCCTTGAGAAAGGACGTGATAGGAACGATTGATCAAATGCGACAAACCTAAGTCAGTCAAAAGCGCTTTTGCTTGGATCAGCTGCTCTTCTTCATAGGACTCATAAAGACCAATACTGGAATAAAGCCCCGAAAGAACGATCTCTTCGGCAAGATCGCGACCATAAAACTTGCTTTGCAGCGCTGAACTGACCCAACCAATGCGCCGTTGAAGATCGGGCACAGACGTTTTTCCGTAACGCTCACCTAAGACCGTTCGTTGACCAGAAGAAGGCCATAAACTTCCCGTGATCATTTGGAGTAATAAACTTTTGCCAGCACCATTCAGACCTAAAATCACCCAATGCTCATTTTTTTTCACTTGCCAATTGATCGCTTTTAATAAATAGTTCTTGTCGCGAACGAATGAAACCTGTTGGAAATCGAGGATTGTCATCTATTGTCGAACCTTAAACAGGTTCTTCACCTCCAGTTGTAAGAATATTCAGAAAATAATCGCTCATATTATAGCATAAAGAAAAACATTTTGCTGACTGTTTGGTATCGCATTCATATCTTTTGTCAGAATTCAGAATGCTTGTTATGATGAAACTATACAGGAGGGATGATAACTATGGGTACTTTTAAAGACGAAAAAGATGTGATCGTTGGCAAGGCTAAAGAAAAAATCGGTGAGTGGACCAATAATGAAGAACTTGCCCATTCTGGGAAAGAACAAGCACACGAAGGTCAGATCAAGAAAGAGCACGATCAAAAAAGAGTCAATGAATTAGAAGATCAAAATGACGAGCGCGATGCCCGCAATGATCGAACTACCCCAGAAAATGTCAGCAGTGAAGAATTGTTGCGAGCTGAAAATCCTGATGCCAATAAAATTTCTTCTGCCGATCGTCGAGATGCAGACCAGCTGAAGCATTATACTGGAATTGAAGATAAATTATAACTGAACACGGATGCCTTCGTCTTCTAGACGAGGCATTTTTTTGTTAACCAGAGTGGATGAAGAGTCAAGAGACTACTGCTCAGTTGACAATTGCTCAACATCTCATTATAATCCATTAAGATCGCATAGAGAGAAGCAAAGAAATTGGGAGGTGGTCATCAAATGCTTATTTATGCATTGTGTACGACTGTCAAGAAAGTAGAACAGCCGCAATAGGAAACGGAAAATTAGAAAGAAGGCTTTTTTATGATCGAACCTTACCAATTTCATTCAATTAAATATCAAGTATACCAATTAGTTCGAACCTATCAATCGGTGAATGATCCTCGAACGATCAAAACGGTTGAAACGATGACCAAAGACGCCATAGAACATTTTTTTCCTGAAGAAGAAACAGCACCACGTGAAATTTTAGCTGCTTTCTTTCAACAGGGGATGACGATCAGTCGCAGCAATGAGCTGTTATCAGAACTCAAAGAGTACGTCCGACCCTTTCAGCTGCCGACAACAAAACAAATTGAAAAAATGTTTCGGAAAGTAAAAAAACTGAAAATACCTGATTTTGCTTCCGTTGATTTAAAAGAGACCACTTATCTTGCTTGGGATGATATCGGTAGTCAAAGCAAGTTTATGATCATAGCCACTGAGCAGGGATTTACAGGACTTCACGGTCATGTGTCAACCGAGGTCAAAAAAGGGATCTGTCCCTTGTGCCAGCATGAAGGAAATGTGTCGATGTTTCTTTCTTTGACCAAGAGCAACGGCGATGGAACATATACGAAACGCGGGAATTATATTTGCCGTGATAGCCAAAGGTGCAATCAGCAGTTGGAACAGCCAGCAAATTTGCATGATTTTGTTTCTTTGCTGCAAATGAAAGATAAATAACGAAATGAAACGGCAGAAATCTTTCTGCCGTTTTTTCTCATTGAAAAAAACAACAGTTATAGCATTATTTAAATTTTGTATTAAATGAACAGAATAAACCACTTTGGCTATTGTACCAATGGATTTCATGTTATAATTAATCATAGAAACCGATGACTTTACGTGAAAACGTAAGTGCATAAGAGAGAAAATGAGGTGGAACTATGCAATGTCCAAAATGTCATCATAACAATTCGAGGGTAGTTGATAGTCGACAAGCCGATGATGGACGTGTGATTCGCCGTCGTCGTGAGTGCGAAAATTGCGGCTATCGCTTTACAACATTTGAACGTATTGAAGAGGCACCCTTGCTTGTGATCAAGAAAAATGGTGCCCGTGAAGAATTCAACCGAGAAAAAATTTTACGGGGCTTGATTCGTTCTGCTGAAAAACGACCAGTGACAATGGATCAGATGGAAACAATCGTCGATCATGTGGAAAGTCGTGTCCGTGCTCTTGGTGAAAATGAAATATCTACGACACAAATTGGTGAGTATGTGATGGAAGATCTAGTTGATTTAGACGAGATCGCTTATATCCGTTTTGCCAGTGTATACCGCCAGTTTAAAGACATGTCAGTTTTCTTAAAAGAACTACAAGACATCGTCGAAAAAGCGAAAGAACCACAAGAATAGAGGGGGACAACAAGTGGGCAATAGTTTACCGAATCAATCGTACAAAGTGTTCAAAAGCCGTCCACTTACAACGGAAGGGAAAGACGCCCTCATTTATTTGTATCAACCAATTATTGAAAGTGATGCTTTAGCGTTGTATTTGACACTAGCAAGCGATGTCCAAGCCCAAAGCATTTCTGGCGAGGAGTCGATGACGACCGTGCATCTAGATATCTTGAATGCCATGAATGTCGGAATGTCTCGCTTCATAAAAGCCAAGCAAAACCTAGAAGGTATCGGCTTGCTGAAATCATATGAAAAAGCAGATTTGCAAAACGGATCCTCCTATCTGTATTGGCTGCAAGAACCGGTTCATCCGGCAGCGTTTTTTCAAGATGAATTGTATACCTATCTTTTGTTGGAAAGAGTCGGGGAGCGTAAATTTAATCAGCTGGTCAAGCTGTATCAACCAAAGAAATGTTCTTTAACCGATTATCAGGAAGTGACCCAATCCTTCTCAGTTGCCTATGGGTTAAATACTGCTCGTTTCGCCTCTCATGAAGAAACGTTACAGGCAGTCAGTAATTCTTTTCAAGAATCCAATGCAAACTTGGTGCTTGACGAAAAGCAATTGGATTGGGACTTTCTTTTATATGAAGCGCAACGTCGGTATATCCGTGCCGCTAATTTCACGCCGAGTTTTCGACAAAAGTTAGTTCTATATCATTCCTTATATGGCTATGATGTGTTGGAATTGTTGGATTTGATGGCGGACAATGTTTCTTTGACAACAGGAGAGGTCGATCAGAAGAAGCTGGAACAAGCGATCATGAAAAAATCGCGGCAGACCTTCACGAAAACATCGAAAAGAGAAGATCCTCAAGCAGAAAGCCAGTTGCGGCGCTTCAATACATTGAAGCAGAATGGTTTTTCAGAAAATGATGTATTATTGATTCAAGAAAGTGAAAATAATGCGCCGATCGCCTTTCTAAAAGCGATCAAAGCGGAGAAAAACAGTTTTATGACCGATTCAGAACAATGGTTGATCAAAAGCCTTGTCGAACGATCACCATTGCCGAATAGTGTGATCAATGTTCTGGTTCATTACGTTTTAGTAGTCCAAAACAATGCCGCTTTATCCGGAAATTATGTAAATAATATTGCCGCCCAGTGGTCAGAATTAAAAATCGGTACGGCAGAAGATGCGATCAAGCATGTTCGGAGCCTTGTTCGAAGTGCCAAGGAAAAACGCAGCCGACCACAAACAAGCGGCAAAAAAATCATTCGCGAAGAAAAGCTGCCTTCTTGGGCTGAAAAACCAGTGGAAGAGACAGCATTAACGCCAGAGCGACAAGCAGAATTAGATAAAAAACTGCAAAACTACTTGCATAAGAAAGCTGGTGACAAGTAATGGAAGATGTTGGAAAAAACTTAGGGAAATTATTGGATAAACGCAATTACCGTGATCAGTTTTCATCAATGATGGCAGAAGTTTTGCAAGATCCTGATGTCAAAGCGTTTATTGCCGAAAATGAAGAAGCATTGACCGAAGCGGATATTCAAAAAAGCTATGCGAAACTGTATGAGTTCGTTCAAGAAAAGCGGAAATTCCGCATCAATGATCCATCCATGATCGCACCGGGCTATGAACCACGCTTAGCGTTAAATTTTCATTTTATTGATGTCACCTATGTGCCAACCAAAGAGTTACTGGCTTACCAGAAACAAGAAGAGATCCGCAGTCGCATCAAAGCGATGGATATGCCTAAAGATATTCAAGAAGCGAGCTTTGCAGATTATCAGCAAACGCCTGGACGAATGGAGGCTATCGCAGCCGCCGTTGATTTTATTAGTGAGTTGACAGCGAATCCGCAAGAATTTCATAAAGGCCTTTACTTTGTAGGAAGTTTTGGGATTGGCAAGACTTACCTGCTTGGAGCAATCGCCAGAGATTTAGCAGAGGCGGGGTATACAACGACACTTGTCCACTTTCCAACATTTGCGGTAGAGATGAAACAAGCAATCGGCAAAGATCAAGTGGGGGACAAGCTGAATGCAGTGAAAAAAGCCCCAATTTTGATGATGGATGATATCGGTGCTGATGCGATGAGCAGCTGGATTCGCGACGAAGTCTTCGGTGTCATATTGCAATACCGCATGCAAGAACAACTGCCGACCTTTTTTACTTCGAATTTTACTATGCATGAGTTGGAACAGCATCTTTCGGTGACGCAACGAGGTGAATCCGAACCATTAAAAGCCAAGCGCATTATGGAACGTATCCGTTATTTGACACAAGAAATTCAAATGACTGGTAAAAACCGACGAAATGATGGCCAATAACTGACTATTACTGGAGGAAGAAGATGATGACAAAACAGGTAATAATAGGATTATCCTTTGCAGCAATGCTGCTTTTAACAGCTTGCGGCAATCAGGGAAACAGCGCTGCAAATGGGGAGACTGGAACTTCTGAAACTAGCGAGCAGACCAGTTCCGTATCAAATAGTACATCAGAAACGGAAACAGCCGCAATTTTTACTGGTGTTATCCAAGAAGATGCGATAGCAGGATCGGATGATACCTTTTCACTCTTTTTGAAAGAGGTGGCGGCAGTGGAAGATGACGATCAAGTCGTCCAAAGTTTTCAAAATGATGGGGTCATCCTACATGTCCCAGTCGAGGCTTATTCAGGAGATCTGGAGGAATTGACGGAAGGTGCTACCGTCCAGGTGACGTTGCAAGGCATACCGATCATGACGATGTCGATCCCGCCGCAAATTCCGGGCAACTCGATCCAAAAGGTTGAATTAGTGGAAGATTAATGCAATGTGCGCCTTGGCAATGGCACCACAGTCAAGACGCACATTTTTTTCTATTTTTGGAAAGCGTGATATACTACGAGAGAAGGAGTGACAATATGAACGAACATGCATTATCGGATCGTTTGGCTTGTGTGGGCGCACAAATTCCCGACCAAGCACGTTTCGCCGACATCGGTTCCGACCATGCTTACTTGCCTGTTGCATTGATGCTGCAGAACAAAATCTCTTATGCTGTAGCTGGAGAAGTTGTTCAAGGACCTTATGATTCTGCCAGCAAACAAGTGCGTAAGAACGGGTTAGCTGATAAAATCGTGGTTCGCTTGGCAGATGGACTGGACGCGATTCAACCTGAAGACAACATCGACACCGTTGTCATTGCTGGAATGGGCGGCACACTGATACGTTCGATTTTAGAAGAAGGTAGCCGGAAAAATCGCTTAGCGGGAGTCAAACGCTTGGTCTTACAACCGAATGTTGGGGAACGGACTTTGCGAGAATGGCTCGTTAGCAACAACTTTATAATCATTCATGAAGTACTTTTAGAAGAAAACGACAAAAACTATGAAATTATCGTTGCGGAAACTGGAAAAACGACGTATACGTCCCAGCAATTATTTTTTGGTCCTTTTTTATTAAAAGAAAAAAATCCAGTTTTCCTTAAAAAATGGCAACATGAATTAAAGCAACGACAACGCGTCATTAAAGAGTTAGAGAAAGCCAAAGAACCACCTGCTGAAAAAATCAATGAATTAAAGGATCAGATCGAATGGATCAAGGAGGTGTTGGCATGATTTCTGGTCAAGAATTTATCAAACGCTTTGAAGCATACTGCCCTTTATGGTTGGCAGAAGAAGGCGATCCTGTTGGTCTACATGTTGGCACATTAAACAAACCGCTCGAGCGAGTCATGATGACTCTTGATGTACGTCCAGAAGTGGTTGCAGAAGCCATCGAGAAAAAGATCGACTTGATCATTGCCAAACACCCACCGATCTTTCGGCCTTTGAACCGCTTACTGACAGATGATCCACAACAAAAGATGCTAATGGATCTCGTCAAGCATGATATTGCCGTTTACGCCGCCCACACCAATATGGATATTATTGAAGATGGTTTGAACGATTGGTTTTGTGAACTATTAGAAGTTGAACCCGACACGTATTTGAAGCAAACCCATCAAGTAAAAATGAAGAAGCTAGCTGTTTTTACCCCTGTTGAATCGGCACCAGCGTTACGAAAGGCATTAGGTAAAGCAGGTGCTGGTCAGCAAGGCAATTACCAAAATACCAGCTATTCCTTGATTGGCACCGGTCGCTTTACGCCACAGCAAGCGGCACATCCTGCCATTGGTGAGATCGGAAAAGAAGAACAGGTGCAAGAAGCGAAGACCGAAGTCATTTTTCCAGAAACGATCGAGAAAAAGGTGCTTTCGGCAATGATCGCTGCTCATCCTTACGAAGAGCCAGCTTATGATCTGTATGCCTTAGACAATTTGCCGAAAACCTATGGAATCGGACGGGTTGGCAACCTCGCTGAGCCTCTTTCCCTTGATGAGTTTGTCGAACGTGTCAAAGAGCGCTTTGGTTTGACTGCTTTACGCCTCGTCAGCTTTCCTGGTGCACCTGAAAAAATTCAGCGAATCGCCATTTGCGGCGGCAGTGGCCAATCGTTTTATTCGGATGCCTTACGCCATCAAGCGGATGTGTACATCACTGGCGATATCAGTTACCATTTCGCCCATGACATGCAAGCCAATGGGTTGATTGGGATCGATCCAGGGCACAACATCGAAAAGGAATGTATTCCTCGTTTTATTGAGAAATTCAACCAGTGGAAAGCAGAAGAGAACTGGGCTGTGACCTTTGTTCCTTCCACCACTTCAACAAATCCATTTGACTATAGATAGGAGAATCTTTTATGTACGAAAATTTATTGCCTCGCTTTTTGAATTATGTAAAAACAGAAACTCGCTCTGATGCGACAAGCACGACAACACCTTCTACCCAAACCCAGGTCGCGTTTGCCAAAGAACTGCAAAAAGAACTTGAAGAATTAGGATTAAGCGATGTTCATTACAATGAATCAAATGGTTTTGTGATCGCAACATTACCAAGTAACGTGGATCATGACGTACGCTCCATCGGTTTTATCGCCCATATGGATACCGCCGATTTTAATGCAGAGAATGTTGATCCGCAGATCATCGAAAATTACGATGGCGAATCAACCATTAAATTAGATAAAGAAGGAAAATACACATTAAACACAAAAGATTTTCCGAATTTAAAAAATTATGCTGGGGAAACCTTGATCACTACTGATGGTACTACTTTATTAGGTTCTGATGATAAGTCAGGTATTGCAGAAATCATGACAGCCATGGAAATTTTACTTAAAAACCCAACGATCAAACATGGGGAAATCAAAGTCGCATTTGGCCCTGATGAAGAAATTGGGGTTGGTGCAGATAAATTCGATGTTGAAGATTTCAATGTTGATTTTGCGTATACAATGGATGGCGGTCCAGTAGGAGAATTGCAATACGAGACCTTTAATGCGGCGCAAGCTGAAATTACGATCCAAGGAAAAAATGTCCACCCAGGAACTGCTAAAGACACCATGATCAACGCTTTGCAACTAGCAGTCGATTTTCAAAATGCGCTACCGGCTGATGAAGTTCCTGAGAAAACCGAAGGGACAGAAGGATTCTTCCATTTGATGAGTCTCAGCGGCTCAGTAGAAGAAGCGAAAATGGCATACATTATTCGAGACCATGACCGGACCCGTTTTGAAGAAAGAAAAGCACAATTACTAGCGGTTCAAGAAAGCTTGAATGCCCGCTTTGATGAACCGAGAGTACACGTTCATCTATATGATCAATACTACAACATGAAAGAAATCATCGAAAAAGATATGAGTATCATTGATCTAGCAAAAGATGCGATGGAAGCAGTGGGAATCACTCCGATCACAGAACCTGTTCGTGGTGGAACCGATGGCTCGAAAATCTCCTATTTAGGGATTCCAACACCGAATATCTTTGCTGGTGGAGAAAATATGCACGGACGTTATGAGTTCGTCTCACTACAATCAATGATGAAAGCGACCGATGTGATTGTGAAAATCGCCGAACTGAATGCTCAAGCATAAACGTTGATTTTTGATTTGTTGGAATAAATGAAAAACTCTTGGGCTGGGAACTCTTCACGCAGGTCTTGCGTAAGACCCGGCCTTTTTAGGATGTGAATAGGATGAAAATTCTCGTTTTATACAATGATACAGCGGGGAAAAGTGAAGCAAAAGAAACAGCAGAAAAATTCCAAGCCTATGTGAAAGAACAAGGCGAAGAGCATCAAGCGTTCTTGCAGGCCTCAAATCCAGACGTGGATCCCAAAGACGTTCGAGAGGCTGCCGAAAAACACGCAGTCGATACGATTGTGATCATTGGTGGAGATGGGACGATCCATCATGGATTGCAAACCTTTAAAGAAAAGTTAGATGAGTTGAAGGTCGGCATCATTCCTGGTGGAACCGTAAATAATTTTGCCAGAATGTTGGGGATACCGGTGAAGCCCGAAGAGGCCTTCGAGACGATCTTAACGGGGGTTGAGCGATCGATCGACTACGGGACGGTCAATGATCAAGTCATGATCTCGACCATGACCATTGGTCTTCTGGCAGATACCGCCGCAGCCACTTCCCAAGAAGAAAAACAGCAATATGGGCCGTTAGCGTTTATGAAACGGTTCATTCATCTGTTAATCAAAAAGAAACAATACAAATTAGAAGTCATTGCTGACGAACGGAAATGGCAGGGGAAAACTCAATTACTGACGATCGTCATGTCGAATTCAGCAGGTGGGTTTAAGAACTTCGATGAAGAAGCAAAGCCTGATGACGGATTGTTTCATATCATTCTTTTGCCAAAACTGAATATTTTACGATTTATTTTGTATTTACCAAGAATTATTCGTGGTAGAATTGCCAAAGTACCAAGTGTTGAATATTTCACTGCCGCAAAGGTCTCAATAAAGGCCAAAGAAAAAACGGTTCATACTCGAACCGATGGCGACCCAACGGATGATCTACCGATTGAGATGAAAGTTATCAAACATGGTTTGACGATGCTGGTACCTGAAGAAGCACAAGAATCAAAATAATGATCCCTACGATCAATCATATGGAGGAAATGGATGAATGCACTGATTTACAATCCATTGTGGTTTTATTTAATTGCAGTCAATCTTTATCTTTTCTGTCTGATGGGGTATGATAAATATCAGGCAGTGAAACAAGGTTGGCGGGTTCCCGAAGCAAATCTCCTTTTTATGGGGGCGATTGGCGGAGGATTAGGCGGTTTAATTGCGCAACGCGTATTTCGCCACAAAACAAGAAAGAAGAAGTTTCACCTCTTTTTTGCTTTTGGCACCGTTTTTGCTATCCTGCTGATGGTCTTTTTTGCATAAATTCGGTATAACAAGCAAGGAGTTAATATGAAAACTAAAGTGAAGTTCGCCCTTAATTTACTTTTACTAGTAGGGATTCTGGGTGTGATGTATTTTTTTGTCCGTAACTCGATGATGGATATTTTGGCGGGGCTAAGAGAGACCAGCTTTCTCGTCGTCTTACTGGTTATGGGGCTTGGCACATTGTACCTAGTGATTGAAGGACGAACAGTCAAAGAGATTGCCGTGACTTTCCAACCGGAATTCACAACCAAGGCGGGGTTTCTGACCGTCTGTTACAGTGGTTTTTATCGGATTGTGACGTTTGGGGCAGGCACCTTAATCTCAGAGGTGAATTTTTACCGTAAAAATGGCTTGCAGTTGTCACAGGGCGTTGGGGTCACCACCTTACACATGGTGATGTATAAGTTCGCCATATTGACTTATGCAATCGCTGGGTTGATCATTCAATTTTCGCTATTCTATGACAATGCACCCAATATGATTTGGGTAATTTTAGCGGGGATCGTACTCGTTTTTTTGATCATTGCCGCTTTGTTAGCACTTTCGGTCAGCATCAACATTCAAGTCTTTTTCGTGATCGTCAGCAATAAGCTGTTCAAAAGTGCGACATTAAGAGGAATCGTTGACAAATGCAACACCCAAATTTATTCTTTACGAGAAACAGTCAATGCGATCATTACCGACCGCACCGCTTTCTTGCGTATCTATTTGTGGAATCTTTTGAAGATGCTGCCTTGGTATGTGATTCCTTATGTGATTCTTGTTGTGCAGCATCCAGAGATCGATTTCTTGTTGACGTTATCCTTCATCAGTTTTGCCGTCGTCTTGTCCGGGGTGATTCCAACACCGGCAGGGATCGGATCATTTGAATTTATTTATATGCTGCTTTTTGGTCCATTAGTTGGCACGGTCGATGCTGCGTCTTCCATGCTACTGTACCGTTTAGCAACATTCATTTGGCCCTTCATAATTGGTTTTGCTTATGTAATGAAAGAAAAACGCAAAGATATTAGCCAAGAGTTGACTGAATTAAGAAAAGAAAAAGTGGAAAGTTAAAAACACGCTTATCTTCGAATAGAGGATAAGCGTGTTTTTTTAGTCTTTCAAATCAATGATCCGATCAACAAAGGATTCATAAAACTCGCCTTCATGGGAAACGATCAAAACTGTTCCAGGAAAGGCCGCTAGGGTTTCTTCCAAATTGTTTTTCGTATCTTGATCGATATGGTTGGTCGGTTCATCAAGAATCAAGAAGTTACTTTTGATCAACATCATTTCGGCTAGTTTGACTTTTGTCTGTTCACCACCACTTAATAGCTTCAATTCTTCCTGGGCTAATTGGCTAGGTAAACCTGCCCGAGAAAGTTGCCGTCGCAATTCTTTGTTGGTGGCCTTCGGAAAAAGATCCTCAAGGTATTGAAGAGGGGTCTGCAATGGATATTCCCAGTCAAGGTCTTGAGAAAAGTAATTGAATTTTGTATGCTGTGGGTAAGAAACGGCCCCTTCAATTGCTGGGATCACACCAAGAATCGTTTTGATCAATGTTGATTTACCGATCCCATTAAATCCCCGTATAGCAATTTTTTCGCCATAGCGGATCGTTAGGTTGATCGGGGAGAGTAAGGGCTTTTGGTCGTATCCAATGACTAGATTGGTGGTTTCCAAGGCCAAGGTGGTAACGATTGGTGCCAAATCAAATCCTAAATGGGGTTTAGGGACATCTTGCGGTGGGGTCAAACGATCAATTTTTGCCAACTGCTTTTCACGACTCTTTGCCATCGTTGAACGAGAACCAGCTTTGTATTTACGAATATAGCTTTCGGTTTTCTTGATATGCTCTTGTTGTGCTTCGTATTGCTTCATATAGCTTTCATTTTGCAGCGTTTTTAGTTTTAATGCTTTGTCTAAATTCCCCGTATACTTAGAAAGCTTGCCAAATTCGATATCAATGATATGGGTCGTGATTTCGTTAAGGAATTGACGATCATGAGAAACGACTAAATAGGTACCAGTAAAGTCCTGTAAAAACTCAACTAGCCATTTGATGTGCTCATCATCTAAGTGGTTGGTCGGTTCATCTAAAATCAGCATGTCGGGTTTTTCTAGCAGCATTTTTGCCAAGATCAGTTTTGAGCGTTGACCACCACTTAAAGAAGCGAGGGGGGTATCCATTCCGAGAACCGAAATACCTAACCCTTCTGTTAGATCATCGATCAATGTATCCATTTGGTAGAAATTTCCTTGATCCAATTGATTTTGCAATTCGCCCGCTTTTTCTAAAAGCTTATCGTCGAGGCTTTCGCCATAAGAAGTATAAAGATCGGCAATCTGTTGCTCTTTTTCGAAGTCTTCTGCAAAGGCAGAGCGCAAAAAATCACGGATCGATTGCGTTTCATCAACATTGACGTATTGATCCAAATAGCCCATTTTCAAATTTTTCGGAAATTGGACGAAGCCATCATCGGGGAGAATTTCTCCTGTAATGATTTTGATTAAAGTACTTTTGCCAGCGCCGTTCCGTCCAATCAAACCGACTTTTTCACCACGGTTGATTTGAACGGAAACGTCTTCGTAAAGCAATTTGTCGCCAAATTGTTGGCTAATATTCGTTAATGTTAACATCATTTCCTCCATATAAAAAAGCTGTAAACAGTAGACGTTACAGCTAAGTAGATAATCTTACTGAATAAAAATCGCCAAAAAGCGATCAAAACGATCAGGAAAATCGATTGTTCCTGACCAATCAGGACCTAGCATACCATTGCTGCTTCCCATCTGTCAATTTTCATGAAAGAATACTGAAAAAAATCTTGATGTTCGAGGGAAAACTTTTGACCATTACTGACCAATGTTGTATAATAGAAGAGTAGAAAAAAGGATACTGCTTGCAGCGTACTTTTTTCTGACTACCATTTTGGGAGGGAAAAGTATGAACCCAGAAAAAATGACGACTACATTACAAAGTGCTATCGCTGAAGCCCAGCAGATTGCCATGACCCGTCACCATCAAGAAATTGATATTCCGCATTTATGGAAGATTTTATTGCAAGCCAATCAATTCGGCCGCAATTTTTACACGGACACAGGTCTCGATGTCGATGCTTTTGAAAAGGAAGTCGACCGACTATTAGATGAACTGCCTTCGGTTGAAGGAGGAAATGTTCGTTATGGTCAATCCATGAGTCAAAATCTGTTTCATCTTTTGTCTGAGGCAGATCAATTAAAAAATGAATTTCAAGACGAGTATCTTTCCACAGAAATCGTCCTTTATGCGTTGATGAAATTGAAAAATCATCCATTGACGGTGTATTTAAAGAAACAAGGAATCAGCGCGAAAGAAATCAAGCAAACGATCGAAACATTAAGAGGAGGGGATCGTGTGACCTCACAAAATCAAGAAGAACAATACAAAGCTTTAGAAAAATACGGCGTTGACCTGGTGCAACAAGTCCGCAGCGGAAAAATGGACCCAATTATCGGACGAGACGAAGAAATTCGCGATGTGATTCGCATCCTTTCTCGGAAGACAAAAAACAATCCCGTTTTGATTGGTGAACCAGGAGTTGGTAAAACAGCCATCGTTGAAGGATTGGCACAAAGGATCGTGCGAAAAGACGTCCCAGAAAACCTAAAAGACAAAACGATCTTTTCTCTGGATATGGGTGCCTTGATCGCAGGTGCTAAATTCAGAGGTGAATTTGAAGAGCGTTTGAAAGCTGTCTTACAAGAAGTGAAAAAAGCCGATGGACGCATCATTCTCTTTATTGATGAGATCCACAATATTGTAGGTGCTGGTAAGACGGAAGGCAGCATGGATGCTGGAAACTTACTGAAACCAATGCTGGCACGGGGAGAATTGCATACGATTGGCGCAACCACCCTTGATGAATACCGTCAATACATGGAAAAGGATAAAGCTTTGGAACGTCGTTTCCAAAAAGTGCTGGTACAGGAACCAACCGTTCAAGATACGATCTCAATTTTACGTGGGTTGAAAGAACGGTTCGAGATCCATCATGGCGTCAACATCCATGACAACGCGCTTGTTGCAGCGGCTACCTTATCTGACCGTTATATCACGGACCGCTTTTTACCAGACAAAGCCATCGATTTGATCGATGAAGCAAGTGCCACGATTCGGGTGGAAATGAATTCGATGCCTACTGAGCTCGACCAAGTTACCCGTCGTTTGATGCAACTAGAGATCGAAGAAGCCGCACTGAAAAAAGAATCCGATGATGCATCGAAAAAACGCTTAGGCATTTTACAAGAAGAATTGGCGGAATTGCGTGAAGAAGTCAATACCATGAAAATGCAGTGGGAAACGGAAAAAGAAGAAGTCAATGCAGTTTCCAACAAACGGGCAGAGATCGATAAAGCCAAGCATGAGTTGGAAGATGCTGAAAATAACTATGATTTGGAACGGGCAGCTGTTCTTCGTCATGGGACGATTCCACAACTGGAAAAAGAACTAGCTGAATTGGAAGAAAAAAACCAAGACGAAGGCATTCGGATGGTCCAAGAATCAGTGACCGAAAATGAGATTGCCCTAGTCGTTGGACGTTTGACAGGGATTCCTGTTGCGAAATTAGTGGAAGGCGAACGGGAAAAACTGTTGAAATTAAATGAGACCTTGCATCAACGAGTGATCGGACAAGACGAAGCCGTCGATGCCGTCAGTGATGCCGTCATTCGTTCACGAGCTGGCCTGCAAGATCCAAATCGACCATTAGGTTCCTTCTTATTCTTAGGTCCGACCGGCGTCGGTAAGACCGAATTAGCGAAAGCGTTGGCGGTCAATCTCTTTGATTCAGAAGAGCATATGGTTCGGATCGATATGAGCGAATACATGGAAAAACATTCGGTGTCTCGCTTAGTCGGTGCCCCTCCAGGCTATGTAGGGTTTGAAGAAGGTGGCCAATTGACTGAAGCTGTTCGACGCAATCCATACACGATCGTCTTATTGGATGAGATCGAAAAAGCCCATCCTGATGTTTTCAATATCTTATTACAAGTGCTTGATGATGGCCGTTTGACAGATTCAAAAGGGCGAGTCGTTGATTTCAAAAATACAGTCTTGATCATGACTAGCAATATCGGCTCTCAAGTCTTGCTAGATGGCGTGACCGCAGAAGGGACGATCCCAGAAAACGTTGCTGAAAATGTCCGTAATCTCTTGAGAGGGCATTTTAAACCAGAATTCTTAAATCGGATCGACGACACGATTTTGTTCACACCGCTTAGTCTAAACGATGTGACAGGCATCGTCGACAAGATCATCGCACAGCTTTCACAACGACTGGAAGTCCAAGATATTCTGCTGACGATCACTGAAGAAGCCAAACGTTGGATTGCTGAAAATGCTTATGAGCCAGCATATGGTGCGCGACCTCTCCGTCGGTTTATTACGAGAGAAGTCGAAACCCCATTGGCAAAAGAAATCGTTGCCGGCAGAGTCTTACCAAAGACCCAAGTTACGATCGAATTATTGAACGATCAGCTGGTTTTTGAAAATACGCCAATTACCGAGGAATAAAAAGATAAAAAAAGGATAAATGCAAAACGATGGTTGCCGTTTCATTGGTAGCCATCGTTTTTTTGTCGCTCAACATAAGACAAAAAAATCCCCTTGCTTGTTGTTTGGAGGAAATTCGCACTTCGATTATACTGTTCTTATGGAGTAGGAGAGGAATGAAAAGATGAATACTTTTTTTGAAACGTTAAATGAGCGAAAAGGGGAATTGCTGACAGCTGTCTTTGAGCATTTGTCATTGTCGATCATTGCGCTGCTGGTGGCGATCGTTATTGCTGTCCCGTTAGCCATTTGGCTGGTTAATCATAAACGGGCAGCGGAAGTCGGCCTACAAATAACGAGTGTGCTACAAACGATTCCATCACTGGCACTGTTAGGTTTATTGATTCCATTTGTGGGGATCGGAACGCCGCCTGCGTTGATCGCACTAGTTATTTATGCGTTATTGCCGATCTTTCAAAATACCTATATTGGCCTTTCGGAGATCGATCCATCAATCGAAGAAGCTGCGGCGGCATTTGGTATGTCTCGGATGCGCCGATTGATCAAAGTCGAATTGCCGATTGCCTTGCCTGTCATAATTTCTGGGATTCGCACGGCGTTGGTCTTGATCATCGGAACAGCGACTTTAGCCGCTCTGATTGGCGCTGGTGGGCTAGGTTCCTTTATTTTGTTGGGGATCGATCGGAATGCCCCTGAATTAACCTTGATCGGCGCGATCGGGTCTGCTTTACTTGCTATTATTTTCAGTACGTTGATCCGTTATCTACAACACCTGAAACCGCGCTATACCTTGATTACGCTGGCAGCGATCATCTTGCTGATTGGCGGCGTTTCTTTTTCACAGAGCGGATTTTTCGCGCCGAAAACCATTACCATCGCTGGGAAGTTAGGGTCTGAGCCTGATATCTTGATCAACATGTACAAAGAATTAATTGAACAAGAAGATCCTGATGCACAGGTTGAATTGGAACCTAACTTTGGGAAAACTTCTTTCTTATTCAGTGCTTTAGACAATGACCAAGTCGACATTTATCCAGAGTTTACTGGAACTGTGTTGGAGAGTTTAGTGGATGTACCGGAAAAAACCGCTAGTCAAAAACTTGACTCTGACGAAACCTATACCGAAGCAGTCAATCTGTTACAGGATCAGTTTGAGATGACCTTGCTTCAGCCGATGGCGTATCAAAATACCTATGCGTTGGCTGTGAAAAAAGAATTTGCTGAGGAAAATGGACTAACCACGATCTCTGATTTGAAGAAAATCGAAAATCAAATCAAAGCCGGCTTTACCCTCGAATTCATTGATCGGACGGACGGTTATGCGGGCATCCAAGAACTCTATGGGCTAGATTTTCCAAGTGTCCAAAGTATGGAACCAGCATTGCGTTATCAAGCCATCAATAATGGCGACATCAATCTACTGGATGCCTATTCCACGGACAGTGAATTGCGTCAATATGGCTTAGTTATTCTAGAAGACGATCAAGAACTATTTCCACCTTATCAAGGAGCGCCTTTGATGAAAGAAGCCTTTGCCAAGGAACATCCAGAAGTCGTCCGTGCATTGGAAAAGCTGGCAGGTAAAATCACCGAAGAACAAATGAGTGAAATGAATTATCAGGTCAATGTCGAAGGAAAAAATCCAGCAGAAGTCGCGCGTACCTTCCTGATAGATGAAGGATTAATTAAGGAGGGACAAGAATGACACCAATTATTGAATTTAAAAACGTCAGTAAAAAGTTTGATCAAAAAATAGTGATCGATCAATTAGATCTGAGCATCAATAAAGGGGAAATCTTTGTTTTGGTCGGTCCTTCTGGGAGTGGGAAAACGACGACTTTGAAGATGATCAACGCGTTGTCAGAACCAACGGATGGCGATATTTACTTCAAAGAAAAACGAATCAAAGAATACAATATCCAAAAAATGCGTTGGCAAATGGGGTATGTTCTCCAACAAATCGCCCTGTTTCCGACAATGGATGTGAAGCAAAATATTGAAGTAATCCCAGAGATGTTAGGGTGGTCGAAAAAAGATCGCTCAGAAGCCGTGGATCGTTTGCTGACACAGGTCAAACTTGACCCAGAGCAATACCGCCATCGAATGCCTAAAGAGTTGTCAGGAGGAGAACAGCAGCGGATCGGGATTTTAAGAGCGTTAGCTGCTAACCCAGAAATTATTCTGATGGACGAGCCCTTTAGTGCTCTTGATCCAATTTCTCGAAATTCCTTACAGGAGTTAGTCCTCGATTTGCACCAAGAGCTTGGGACGACGATTATTTTTGTCACGCATAACATGAAAGAAGCGGTAAAACTAGGTACGCGCATTGCTGTCATGAATCAAGGGAAGATCGTCCAATGTGATACACCGGAAGTGATTGTCTCGCAACCAAAAACTGCTTTTGTGAAAAGTTTTTTTGAAGAGACCGGTGAAGACGAAGCAAAACTGGTCACTGCAGGGGATTTGATGCGGATGAACTTTTTCAGCGATGAAGTCAACCCAGTGGCTCCTCAAATCGCTGCATCTACTACTTTAAATGAGTTGTATACCTTATTTGCAACTCATGACACGGTAGTGATTGAAGAAGAGCAGAAACTCGTAGGGAGTCTAAGTCGAAAAGATGTGTTTGCTTTCTTGAGTCGTGATCGAACGTAAAAGGTTCTTTATGGCCACTAGAAATGTCATATTTTTTTAAAAATCGATGATTTCTCTTGCTCAATGTAAAAATTCCACGTAAGATTGAGGAAGATATCTTTTGTCAGAATGCCAGAAACGAGCTTTGATAAT
Organism: Enterococcus sp. AZ149; assembly: GCF_051714285.1. NCBI lineage: Bacteria > Bacillati > Bacillota > Bacilli > Lactobacillales > Enterococcaceae > Enterococcus > Enterococcus sp. AZ149. Next base: position 1,799,001 of record NZ_JBIORO010000001.1, on the reverse strand, counting down.
GACAAAAGATGCAGTAAAGGAGCGAAAGAGCAGCTATGGTAAAAATCCTAAAAGAGAATTGGTTACTGCTTTTCTTTATCGTCACCGTGGTTCTCATCCGTTTGTTTGTCCTGACGCCAGTTCAAGTCAGTGGCCATTCTATGGATCCAACTTTGGCCGATAAGCAGCGTTTGATTGCATCAAAAATTTCTTCATATGACCGCCAAGACATCGTGATATGTGTTGAACCAGATGATCCAAGCAAAATTGCTGTCAAGCGGCTGATTGGTTTACCCGGTGATACGATTGAGATGAAAGATGATGTCCTAACAATCAATGGAGAAGTATACGAAGAACCCTATTTAGATGAGTTTAAAGAGAAATTTGCGGACGATCAATTACAAGACGAATATTCTTATCGCGAAATGTTTCAGCAAATCGCCGCTGGTGCCGAACACTTTACCGATGATTTCACGGTAACGGTTCCTGAAGGCAGCTATTTTGTGATGGGAGACAATCGTTTGATCTCTCGGGACAGTCGTAGTTTCGGGGTCGTAACAGAAGATCAAATGGAAGGGAAAGTGCTGCTGCGTTTTTGGCCTTTGAATCAAATCAAACTTTTCTAACCACAAAAAAACATTCTTGCCAATGCAGCGAAAACGCCGCAACTGGCAAGAATGTTTTTTTAGATGACCCAAGCGACAAATGCAACCATTGAAAAGAACATTGTCCAAACCGCAATAATAGCTGATGCGATAAAAATAATTTTGATTGATAAAGGTTGGACAAATTTTCGGGCATCTTTAGAGAACGCATAGGTGATCGATGAAAAAATCAAGCAGCATAAAATAAAAAACACTGTTAGAACCATAAGCCTCTCCTTTACTGACGCAATGTCAAATGAATAATGTAATTATAACAGACCATGGTTTTTTGGGGAAATAAAAATGATTAAACGAGGGAATTTTCTTGTAGTTGTAACCGTTTTATAGGGAAGTGTAAGAAAGGTCGAACCTTGTTAGACAGCGAAATTATAAAAATAAGCCGTGTTATTTAAGTATTTTTATAAATTTTTCTTTATCAATAAAAGAACAAAAGAAAAAAGCTTGTTGAAAAACGATGGTTTCAACAAGCTTTTAAAGGTTGGTTATGATAATTTTTTAATCCGATAACTTTCAAAGTAATCAGGTTTGCCTCGTCCTTGAACATACGCGATCACGCCCATCAAAGCAGCACCAATCGTGTTGGTTAGTAAATCGCCCATCGTATCCATCAATGCTTCACGACCAATAAACGGGGTGCCATCTAAGGTTGCATAACGTTGGAGATTCATTCCACCAACAGAGTCGCAGATGAATTCCCAAAACTCCCAGAAAACACCACACAAGCCAGCAAAAGCAAAGCCCATCAGTAAAAATAACCAAGGCGAAACTTTTGAAACGGGCACTTCTTTTAGTAAGAGACAGATCAATCCATAGCCTACAGCCGTCAAGACCATTGGGCTTACCGCATGCAGAATTTTATCCCAGAAAGCAATGGTTTCGATCAAATGTAAGATCGTCCCCATGAATACGGAGATCAGCAAGAAAAACCAATAAAAGTAGACGGTGGCATTTGGTAGCTGGATTTTTAAGAACTTTTTACTCATTTCTGGGACAAAGATCAATAAAATCCCAAGTAATGCTTGACCCAAGAAAATCAGTCCTTGTGTTTGCGGATAGACGCCACGGAAAAATTCCCACAAAGAAAAACAAAACACGAGAATACCGAAAATAGTGAATACCTTTTGCAGTCGCTGATAATTTTGCCCCATTTAGTTGTCCTCCGAAAGATAGTCTGCTAAGCCAGCTAAAAGGGCTGCTTCAGAGGAATAAATCTCACCGTTTAGCTTGATCAAACCCACCGTATAAAGATTGACATAGTGGAACTGATTTTCCGCAACGGTTTGTAATGCTGCCAGCTTTTGCTGATTATCGGCACCTTGTTGGCGACTATCCGTATAAAGCCCTAAAACAGGAATGCCTTTTGCATAGGCGACGCCAATCTCAGAGGCAACCCCAGCATCGATGGTCAAACCATCCAGCAAAGCGATCATCAAATCGCTTTCCAGTACTTTTTCGGTATCTGCCAACGCAATCATTTTGCTATCCGCGTAGGCGGACTTATCATTGATCGCGGCATTTTCTTGAGGTAAATAAATCTCCAGCTGCGGATACTGCTGGCGAATCGACGCAACAAGTTCGGCGTTGTAGCGAAGGTCACTAGCAGCAAACAGGGGAGCAGCAAAATATAGTTTCATTCAAAAACACTCCTTAATCATTCATAGTTGTACGTTTTGTTGATTCGTTGTTTAGAAATAATCACTGAAATAGGCTTCCATATCAGGGATGATCGATTCTAGTAATGCCAGTGTTTCTGAATCGGTATTTAGCCGTTCCACACGCTCTAAGTAAGCTGGACGGCGGTAATTCATCAACAGACAAGACAATGTCTGAATATCCAGCTGGACAGCTTTTCCGATGGCTTCTCTTGAAACCACGATCTCCCCGTGATTGTATTGGACACCGAAGATTCCGTTGTTCCAATCGGCAACTGGGTCAGAAACAACAAAGTGAAAGGGTGTTTGAAAGGTTTCAAATGGGAAGTTTTTCAAAAACTGTTCAACGTCGACGATCCGCGCCATGTAATAAGGCTCAATGGTTTCTTTGATTTGGCTATCATCCAGGTAGAAGGACAGGGGTTCATTTGAATAAATGTCTCCTTTGACCCAATAGACCATTGAGAAATGAGCAGAGATAAAATTCCAAAGACCATTGCGGGCTTCTTGATTTAAGTAGAACATTTCCTTTACATGGAAGACTTCTTCGGCTACCCAATAAAAAAGTACAGCAGTCGGATGACCACTGGCATTGTAATAGACAGCCGCGGTGCGCTCTTCTTCATTTTCATAGCGCCAATACTCTTCCCAGTGAAAAGAGGTCCGCTGCAAGGCGCCATGGTTTTCCTGGGAGAATTGGTTATAGACAGTAAAGACATCAGGGTCATCTACTTCTTTGCGCTCTACGATCCCAGGGACTTCTTTGGTTTTCGGAAGCTGGGTATCACGAATTTTGAAGGTCAGCTTGTCGGACATGATCTCCCAGCCTTTGCGACGATAGTAGGGCACATTGTATGGATAAAGGTAGGAGATCCATTGCTGATCTTCCCGCATGGTTTCTAAGGCAAGCTTGATCAAGTCTTTCATCAGGCCATGTCCGGCATATTCAGGGTAGGTCCCAACACCGGTCACTCCGCCCATTTTGATCAATTTGCCGTGTATATTGACTTCACAAGGATAAACGGCGATTTGCGAGATCAACTTGTCTTCATTGAACCAGCCAAAGACCTTGGAAAGCTCTAAGATCGGGCGCTTAGATTTAATCATTTCCCGTTTGCTCTCATAGCCACTTTCTTCAATATCCGATTCAGTGATCTGAAAAACGTAGCTTAACAGTTCATTGAACTGATCAACGTCTTTTTCATCCACCGCTCGAATATGTAGATTTTGATGAAAATTATTGTCCATTCTTTCAACTCCAATTTATTTGCTAGCTCTAGTATAGCAAAACCTGAATGAATATGTCTAAATAACGGTTAAGAAAAATACTTTAACTATTGGCGTTTCGTTGGTATAATAGAAAAGCTGACTAAAAGAAATGAGGAACGTATCCATGAACATAGAAGAAATGAAAAAACGACAGGAGAAGATTCGTAATTTCTCCATTATCGCCCATATCGACCATGGGAAATCAACACTGGCGGACCGTATTTTGGAACAAACCCATACGGTGACGTCTCGGGAAATGCAAAACCAATTATTAGACTCCATGGATCTTGAACGTGAACGAGGAATCACGATCAAATTAAATGCTGTGGAACTTAACTATACCGCCAAAGATGGAGAAACCTACATCTTCCATTTGATCGACACCCCAGGGCACGTCGATTTCACCTATGAAGTTTCCCGCAGTTTGGCCGCTTGTGAAGGCGCCGTACTCGTCGTTGATGCGGCTCAAGGGATCGAAGCACAGACATTGGCAAACGTCTACTTGGCGTTAGACAATGATTTAGAGATCCTACCAGTCATTAATAAAATAGACTTGCCAGCTGCCGATCCTGAGCGGGTACGAACAGAGATCGAAGATGTTATCGGAATCGATGCCAGTGAAGCTGTTTTAGCGAGTGCCAAAGCAGGTATTGGGATCGAAGACATTTTGGAACAAATCGTTGAGTATGTCCCAGCTCCAGCAGGTGATATTGAAGCACCGTTAAAAGCGTTGATCTTTGACTCCGTGTACGATTCCTATCGTGGGGTGGTCTTAAACGTCCGCATTATGGACGGGATGGTCAAACCTGGAGATAAAATCAAAATGATGAGCAATGGCAAGACCTTTGATGTCACGGAAGTCGGCGTCTTTTCACCCAAAGCCATTCAACGAGATGCGTTGATGGTGGGCGATGTTGGCTATATCACTGCTGCCATCAAGACTGTTAAAGATACGCAAGTCGGAGATACGGTGACTTTAGCCAACAATCCAGCAGCCGAAGCATTGGAAGGCTACCGCCAAATGAATCCGATGGTTTATTGCGGATTGTACCCAATCGATACCTCACGCTACAACGACCTTCGAGAAGCATTGGAAAAATTACAACTGAATGATGCAGCACTGCAATTTGAACCAGAAACCTCTCAAGCGTTAGGATTTGGGTTCCGCTGCGGCTTCTTAGGCCTATTACACATGGATGTCGTGCAAGAACGGCTAGAACGTGAATTTAACCTTGAGTTGATTACGACTGCACCATCCGTAATCTATCATGTCAACAAGACAGATGGCTCAATGGTCGTCGTTGATAACCCAGCAGAATTTCCTGAACCAGTCACGATCGACAACGTACAAGAACCTTACGTCAAAGCACAAATCATGGTGCCTAATGATTACGTCGGTGCTGTAATGGAATTGTCCCAACGCAAACGGGGAGACTTTGTCACGATGGATTACTTGGATGATTATCGTGTAAACGTCGTTTATGAGATCCCACTATCGGAAATCGTCTTTGATTTCTTTGATAAATTGAAATCCAGCACCAAAGGGTACGCATCACTGGATTATGAAATGTCTGGTTACCGAACTAGCAAGCTAGTGAAGATGGACATCTTGCTGAACACTGAAAAAGTCGATGCGTTGAGCTTTATCGTTCACCGTGACTTTGCTTATGAACGAGGCAAAGCCATCGTTGAAAAACTGAAAAAACTGATCCCACGACAACAATTTGAAGTACCGATCCAAGCAGCCATCGGACAAAAAATCGTTGCGCGTTCAGACATCAAAGCCTTGCGTAAAAACGTATTGGCGAAGTGTTACGGCGGTGACGTTTCTCGAAAACGCAAACTCCTAGAGAAACAAAAAGAAGGGAAGAAGCGGATGAAACAAATCGGCTCTGTCGAAGTACCGCAAGAAGCCTTCATGGCAGTTCTTAAGATGGATGAGGATGAACCGAAGAAGTAACTCGTTTCAATTTGAAAAGTCTAATAAAGCAATCTTTTCTTGTGTTAGAAAAAAGTGATTTAACCGTTTATAAAATTTAAACAGTTATACGGATTGTCACTGTTGAATAAAAGGACAAGAAAAAAATCTCTTGCTTGAGAATTTTTAGTTGTCAGCGTATGAAAGAGCATCTCATAAGGAGGTGCTTTTTTCATACCATTACATAAAAATGAATGAATCCATAGAGGAAAGCATTTAAAGAAAAGCAGATTATCCAATCGTTCAACTCTGGAATATTTAGCGATGAAGAAAATTCTTTTCAAGCTGCTATTGAAAAAAGAAAATGGGTTGAGTGACCTATCTTAGCAGTGTGATAAAGTTTTGAGTATGATACAAATGTATAAGAGAAGTAGCTCAAAAAAAAGTCTCGGCTATTAACAGAGATAAAGAAATAGCAGCGTATTAATTACTTCTCTCCTGAAACACTATCAAAAAACTAAATTGAGATGCCACTTTTAAATGATCATCAAGAAAGCACGCTAGAAAAAGAGAAGAAGCTTTATTTCTTGACGGCGATCACCAAACCGTTCTACTATCAAATTGATAGCCCTCCGTATGATTCGATAATTAAATGAAGGGTGAGCAATCGACGCCAGCTCACTCAAATATCGTCAATGGAAAATTCAGAGAGTAACTAAATTTTTGGATGCAAAATCCGTATTGAAATGACATCGATCATCAGAGGGAAACAAACATGTTTTACGGGTATTTGAACTTTAAGAATGAAATGTTTCTGTAGTTGATCTAAGTAGCAGGCCGATAGATCAAGCTGTTTTACATCCACGAGTAAAAGAAAAGAGGAACGGAAATGAAGTAGGCAGTTACTGGTGCCACAGTGAATTTAGGCAGTCGAGTAGTGAAAGAATTTAGTCGTTTGGTCGATAAGAAAGAAATATTTGCTCTTGTGCATACACTGTCTCTATGAGCAATAGTCAGAGCTGCAGAAAAAGCAAGTGAATGACAACGCTATTTCTTATGAGTGGTGTCGAAAGATGTGAAGACGTAAATCAATTTCATTTGTAACGAAAAAGCCCACTGAGATGTCAGTATCTCAATGGGTTTTTTGGTTTTATAAAAATGGCTCAAGAAAAGATTTGTTTTCAGGTCGTTTGCTTTCCTCTAAACTTGCAATACTTGTTAATAGAGAGAACAGATTGATTTTCGCCATTTTTTCTTCGACAGTTACTTGCAATTCATTATACGCACCATCCAGTACTTCTTGTATATTTGCACCAACAATGCAGTCTGGATTCGTTTTAGGATCGACTTGAATGAGATTTGTGTTTCCATGAATACTTTTATATATATCAAGTAGACTAATATCTTTGGGGTCCTTTGCTAAATAGGGCTTTGGTTTCCCAGTAGTTGTTCGAATCAGTCCAGATTTTTTTAAGTTTGCCATTATTTTTCTGACATTTGCAGCATTAGTTTCTACACTTTGAGCAATCATCTCACTTGAGAGCATATTAGTATCTTTATAGATGACGATATAACACATAATATGAATTGCATCACTGAGTTGAATAGAATATTTCAAGTGAATTCAGTCCTTTTTAGATTTTCTTCTTGACTTATCTTAACATACTATTTATTATATAGGTGTATCTTATAATTGTACAGCTGAATGTACGAACTAAAAAGGAGTGTTTTATATGACATATTTAGTAACAGGAGCTACTGGTGGTTTTGGAGGATATGCACTTGAATTCTTGAAAGATTTAGTTTCTAAAGATCAGATCTATGCTTTGGTACGATCTGAAGAAAAAGCAGCTACACTAAAAGAGAAAGGCTACAATGTAAGAGTAGGGGATTATTCTGACATCAATTCGTTGAGTAACGCTTTTGACGGCATTGACCGCTTGCTTTTTGTGTCTGGCGCACCAGGCAATCGTCAAGAAGAACATGCTAATGTGGTTAAGGCAGCCAAAGACGCTGGTGTTCAGTATATTGCTTATACAAGTTTTGCTGATGCAGATCACTCAACAAGTGCATTAGCTGCTGATCACATCTTTACTGAAAAACAAATCAAAGAAGCGGGAATTGCGCATACATTTTTACGTAATAACTGGTATTTAGAAAATGAAATGCCGATTATTGGCGGTGCTTTAGCTAGTGGGAAATTCGTTTACGCAGCTAAAGAAGGCAAAACCGGCTGGGCTTTGAAGCGCGAATATGCTGAGGTTGCTGCAAAAGCACTAGCAGGAACAGAATACCCTGAAATCCTTGAATTATCGGGCAGCCCTATTACTTATGCTGAATTAGCAGCAGCTTTAAAAGAAGCAACAGGGAAGGAAATCGAAGTAGTTTCATCTGATGATCAAACCTTTGTAGATAGTTTGACAGCAGGCGGTTTACCACAACCTGTTGCAGAAATGTTCTTGTCTTTCCAACATGATATTAAAAATAATCAATTAGATGTGACATCTAGTGACTTTGAACAAGCTTTGGGTAAACCTTTGACGAGTCGCGTAGAAGCAATCAAAGAGTTGTTAAATTAGTCTTGCTATTTCCCGATTATCGAAAATAATCGGGAAATTTTTATAAAGAAGGTGTTGACGATGAACCATAGCGAAAAGAGGAAATGGCTGATTAACTATTTATTAGAGGAAAACAGTCACTTAAGTAAAATAGTAGATGCTAGCTCGGATGATCCGAAAGAACAAAATGATTTATTGCGATGCTTATTAAATATAAGAGAAGCGCGACCTATTCATAAGGACTTTATTGACATTCAAAATCAATTTCTTTTAGAAGAAAGAGCTGAAAATCAGATTTTTTCACTAAACGATGCGCAACAGTATACAAAAAACCTTTATCTCTGGCAAGGAGATATCACGAGGTTGGAAGTGGACGCCATCGTAAACGCTGCAAACGCACAGCTACTAGGATGTTTTGTTCCATTACACAGGTGCATCGACAATGCGATCCACTCTGCAGCAGGTATTCAATTAAGACTAGCATGCAAAGAAATCATGGACGCACAAGGGCATTTGGAAGAAACCGGCTATGCAAAAATCACCGACGGCTATAACTTGTCTGCAAAAAAAGTGATACATACTGTTGGGCCAATCATAAAAGATACCGTAACTAAAGAACACGTATCCTTATTGGCTGACTGTTATCGTCGCGTCTTGTTGCTTTGCGAAGAGTATCAATTGAAGAGCGTCGCTTTTTGTTGTATCTCAACAGGAGAATTTCGTTTTCCCAATGAGTTAGCTGCAGAGATCGCTATCAAAACAACGCAAGAATATGTAACGCGTGTTCATTCACCTATAAAAATTATTTTCAATGTGTTTAAAGACATTGATAAGGAGTTGTACCATGAAAAACTACAACAATTATCAGGAAGTTTATCAAAAGATAACTGAAGCAGAGGCAATCGTTATCGGTGCTGGATCAGGCCTTTCTGCTGCTGCCGGGTTAACCTATTCTGGTGAACGGTTCAAAAAATATTTCAGAGACTATATTGATTATTATCATTTAACCGATATGTATTCTGCCGGATTTTATCCCTTCGATTCATTAGAGACGTATTGGGGTTATTGGAGTAAACATGTTTTTCATAATCGATATCAGCCTGAGGCTTTGCCGCTATATAAAGAGCTTCTATCTTTGGTAGAAGAAAAAAATTACTTTGTCATTACTACTAATGTAGATCATCAGTTCCAAAAGACGGGCTTTGATAAGAGACGATTATTTTATACACAAGGTGATTATGGGTTATTTCAATGTTCACGTGCCTGCCATAACAAGACGTACGAGAATGAATCATTGATTATGCAAATGGTCGATCAGCAGAGTCAGTTCAAAATTCCCAAGCACCTCATACCATATTGCCCCAAATGTGGACAACCGATGCGGGTCAATTTACGGATAGATCAATTTTTTGTACAAGATGATGGTTGGGAAAGCGCAGCTAACCGATACAAAGAATTTCTAGAAAATTATTTAGGTACTAAAATCGTTTTTTGGGAGATCGGCATTGGTAACAACACGCCTTCCATTATAAAATATCCATTCCAAGAAATGACGAGGGCGACGAATCAGTCGACCTATATCGTCTGTAACCAACAAGCACAACGCATACCAGATGAACTCATGGATAAAACGATTATTCTGCAAGGAAATATAGTTGAAACGATCAGAGAAATCGATCATTTTAGATAGGAGCGCATTCATGGACCATTCAAAAATGAAGACAGAAGATTATTTGAATTATTTAAAAAATGAGATTCATTCTACTGTGTTCGCCACAGTAGACGAAAACGGAAATCCGGTCACCAGGGTAATCGATATTATGTTGGTGAAAGAAACGAAGCTGTATTTTTTGACTGCAATATCCAAGCCGTTTTATAAACAGCTCAAAATGAACCCGGTCGTTTCCATCACAGGTATAGAAGGAGAAACATCAATGGAATCGTTTTCTATTACCTTACAAGGGAGAGTAAATGAAATAGGCTCTACCTATTTAGATGAAATTTTCGAGAAAAATCCTTACATGGCAAAAATATACCCCTCTGTAGAAGACCGAAATGTTTTACGAGTCTTTGAAATTTATAAAGGCGTTATGTCAATCTTTGATTTAAGCAAAAAGCCTATCTATCAAAACGTTAAATCTTTCGGATAACTCAAAGCAAAAGGAGACAATCACATGGCAAATAAAGTATCAGAAGAGGAAATGAACGAAGAAGAGTGGTTAAGCTGGTATAAGAAGCAGGAATTACCACAATATCTAAAACCAGCATTTACTGTTGACAATTTGATATTCAATGTCACGTCGGACGCAGTATACATTTTACTTGTCAAAAGAAAAAATCATCCTTTCAAAGGAAGGTTCGCTTTGCCAGGTGGCTTCGTTAACGAAGGAGAAAATATCATTAAAGCCGCCATCAGAGAGTTAAAGGAAGAAACGGGCGTGGAAGTGCAGGAAGTTTCTTTATTAGGTGTATATGGAGATAAAAATCGGGATCCCCGTGGATGGACTATTTCTGCTGTCTATATAACTGTTCTACAGCAGATGAAGACTCTTTATGCAGGAGATGATGCTTCTGAGGCTTTTTGGTATAGGGTTGATAAGGATAAAGTACTCTATCAATATGTTACGTCAAAAGAACGATCCTCTACGGAGAACTGGGAATCTCTTTTTGCTTTTGATCATGCGCAAATCATCCATGAATGATTTAAGTGGTTGAACGACGAATTAAGGCAAAGAGGCCTTTAACAAGTAGAAGCGATGTGGCTTAATTTTTTCGAGTGGGGATAATTATTTATATGATACAATTGATTGATCGCCGGCGACTTTTGCCATCGCTTTCCTGATATCCTCTAAAAACCATGGATAGTCAGTTTGGTTCCGTTGTAATGAGCTACTTCTGAGGATTTGTCAGACTTAAAAGATGATGGCTTCAAATCCTCACTTCTTTCTCTTAGTAATAGTCAGCTTTGTTATAATCCTGTTTTACACAAAAGTAGTTGATTTATCTAGGAATAAGGTGGGTTAGACATAACTGGAATTGATAAGGAGGATCTGAACGAATAATCTACTTTGACGAATCTCATCTAGAAGAATAGAATGAAAGTACCTTCGTGAGAAGGTGTTTTTTTTATAGTAAAGAAATGACCAAAAGAACTTAATCTATTTTTTTATGATTTCAATCTAATGATAGTTGGCTAAGTGATAGAGCTTTGGTTTCATAAAGAAAATCACACGATTTTGATTGGCAAAAGATAGGAGATGTTTTGTGCATGAACGCATTGTACTTTAAAGAATTTGGCGATTCAGATGTGTTAACTTATGGTGAATTGCCTGATCCCGTCATTCAAGAAAATGAGCTAATGATAGAAATGATGTATATTGGGTTGAATTATGCAGATATTTATCGAAGAAAGGGCAGCTATCATATTGAATCCCGAGACCCTTTTATCAATGGCTATGAAGGAGTAGGGAAGATTGTTCAAAAAGGAAGATCAGTCTCTAAGTTTCAGCTAGGGGAAACGATTCTTTTTGTGGATGTTCCTTTTGCTAATGCAGAATTGGTGGCTGTTCCTGAGGAAAATGCCATCCATATTCCATCAGGTATACCATCTAAATTAGCAGCCAGTATTGGTCTGCAAGGGTTGACAGCTGATTTTTTAGCCCATGATCTTGGCAATAATGTGAATAATAGTAAGGTCTTCGTCCATGGGATAAGTGGTGGTGTTGGACAAATTTTATCGCAACTATTAACCGCAGATGGTCTAGAAGTTTATGGCGTCACTTCCACGGAAGAAAAGCGACAACTGGCTTTAGACCAAGGAGCAAAACAAGTCTTTTTAAGAAATACAGAATGGCAAGAAACCTATACTTCTTTCTTTGATACCGTTTATGATGGCATTGGGCATACATTAGCCGAAAGTGTCGACTTGCTCAAAAATAGAGGGAAGGTTATCTTTTTTGGCATGGCCGGCGGAAATCCGCCAGCGATCGACTTTATTCCCTTGTTATCAAAATCAAAAAGTATTTTAACAGGGGATCTGTGGGATTACTTGACAAGTTTTCAAGAGCGGGAGAGAAGAAGCACCCGACTGTTTACTTACTTTAGCAAGGATCAAATGAAAATCAGTCAACCAACCATTTTTTCCTTAGCTGACGGAAAAGCTGCCCATGATTATTTAGAATCTGGAAAAAGTGTCGGGAAAATTTTGCTGCAACCATAAGAAAGTAAAAAAGCTAAATGACTTTATCATAAAAGATACACCGAATGTTTGCTAATTCACTAAATTATCTTTTTATATAATCGATACTTTTCTTATGATAAATCATTAAGGATAAAAATAAGTATAAAATGAGTAGAATATTGCAAGAATCTAATGTTTTCTGTTTCTTCAGTGAGAATCAGATAAAACTTTGTGATAAGCAGTACATTTAATTTGAAAATATTTAATTACAGCAGTAAGATAAATATATCAAATACTTAAGGAGTGATATCTATGACAAACTATGAAGAAAAGGAAGCAAAAGCATTGGTAAAGATTGCCGAGGTTCTTGATAAGTTAGATGAGAATTTAGCTGAATTAGACACACTAGATGCTGACGCAAAAAAACATAGTATGAAGAAATGGATCGTTGAGAAAAAAGCGATTCACGAAATCAAAAAGATCGCACACGAAGCCGGTAAGTATGAAAAGTACGATGAAAAAGCACTACAAAAAGAAATTGATGAAGTTGAGAAGTATATGTAATTGAAGAAAAATAAGAAATTGTCTTCATTATTCAGCAATTGAAATCTGAATTGATAAAAGCCAGATTCTAATTGAAGATTTAGAATGGACGATGATCTCACTAAGCCCATGCTCTTATGAGTGTGGGCTTGTTTGCTGTACATATGATTAAACACGACAAGCTGAATAGGCATAAAAGATCATGTTCTACAACGACAAGATAAAACCTTAGTTAAAGGGAGACGGGGAAAAATCAAAAAAAACAAAGAAAGTCTGTTTTTTCGTTTTTTTCATCGACTTTCTCCATTTTTTTAGACAAGCTTTTCGCTTATTCTAAATTTATGAGCGGTATCAAAGTAAAAAGTTAACAAAACGTTTAGACCATTTGAAAATACCTTTGCAGAAAATAGTGACGAGAGATTTATGGCTGATATGCAATTCGATTGCCTTTTACAACATAGTAGAAAGTTCTTTATTGAAGATAAAATAATAAACTATATGGATGAAACGGGTGATTACATGGAAACAACATTTTTCATTTCTAAAAATACTTCTGTTACGTCAAAACAGTTGGAAAATGAAGTGATTGGACATGCTTGCGAGATCTTGCAACGTGACATTTTAACCGTTGTGACAGACACGAGGAAGGCAAATAAAATTGAATTGGTTTTACTTGATGAAAAAAATGAAACGGATGCTTTTCATATACTTTTCGTATCGCCAGATAAAGTAAAAGTGTGTGCTGAAACACCGTTAGGATTAATGTATGGGGTTCTTGAAATCTCTCATAAAATTTTAGGTGTTCAACCCTTTTGGTATTTCATGGAGATTCCCCCAATAAAAAAGCCATTTATTGAATGGACAGGTTTTGACTTAACATTGCCTGATTTTGCAACGGACTATCGGGGCTGGTTCGTTAATGATGAGTTGCTGCTGGATCAATGGGAAGATAATGGTTCAAATGAATATGTATGGGAACGTATTTATGAAACATTGTTACGTTTAGGCGGAAATGTCATCATCCCTGGAACAGATAAGAACAGTCATAGACATCGAGAAAGTGCGCAAGCGATGGGGTTGATCTATACACATCATCATGCCGAGCCACTAGGCGCTGAGATGTTTGCTAGAAGGTATCCCAGTTTGAAGGCTTCATACGAGGAACATTTTGTGTTGTTTCAGGAATTATGGAAAAAAGCCTTACACGAGCAAAAAGGTACCAAGGTTATTTACACACTCGGTTTTCGTGGACAAGGGGATTGTCCTTTTTGGTCAGAAGATCTTGATCGACAGTGGTCTGCAGCGGAAAAAGCAGCAGTGATCAATGAAATCGTCCATCTACAATATCATATGGTTAAAGAAGTCGATCCTCATGCAGTATGCTCGATGAACATTTATGGGGAGATGACGGAATTATTTAATCTTGGCTTACTTGAGCTTCCAGATGATGTGATTGAGATTTGGGCGGATAATGGTTATGGCAAAATGGTTTCTCGTAGACAAGGGAATCACGATCCACGAGATGAGGTGTTAACAAACACACCAAAACCAAATCAATCAAGAGGAATCTATTATCACGTTGCCTTTCATGATTTACAAGCATCTAATTTCTTGACGATCTTGCCTAATAGCCCAGAATTTGTTTCTAGAGAGTTAATGGCGGTTAGAGAAGTCAAGATGGATAAGTTTGTCTTAGTTAATACAGGTAACATAAAACCGCATATTTTGTTCTTACAAGAAATAGCGAATTTCTGGCGAGCAGATTATCAGTTACGAACCAATCAAGAGATAATTTTAGAGCATGTAACACAATACTATCAAAATCAGCAAGAAGAGATCCAAGCTGTCTATGAAGCTTGCTTTGAAGCGGTTATCCGCTATGGAACATATGAGGATCAAACCGCTGGGGATGAGTTTGCCTGTTATTTGATTCGAAAAATTATTCAATCCTGGCTCAAGCAAGAAACAAAAATTCCGAGGTTAGAATGGTTGACGGGTGATCGGAAAATCAAGGAGCAAGTCACAGAAATTTTCTCTATGGTAGGAGAAAAGATAGTAGCCTGGGAGAATCTATTGCTGAGATGCCAGCAGATTACATTATCCCTTCAGGATAAAAATCCGGAAAATGCTCGCTTTTTTAATGATATTTACCTCTCAGTAGCCGTTCAATGCAAAACATTAAAAGCACTGCTCCGTTTGTTAGACGCTTATCAGATGATTGATCGGGAAGAAATGGTTTTTGTATTTGTAAAAGTTTTCGATGCGTTAGAAGAAATCCATCAACTAATTCAAATACTGAAAGAAAATCCAAGTGATACATGGTATGATTTTTATGAAAACGATGGCTATACCAACCTAACATTGACAAAAGAGATGATTAAAAGTCTGTTGTCTTACATTCGTATCATTGGCGATGGTCCAGATCAAGACCAGTGGGAGAGAAAATATATTATGGACTCCATTGAATCAAGAGTTATGTTGCTTTCAAATACTAAAAAAGCGTTGACGGATGAAAAGTTAGCAAGAAAAATCAGAGTAAGTTTTAGAAAAGTTCGTAAATAATATTAATTTGAGATGAAACGCCATTCAAAAGTTAGACTTAATATCTTACTTTTGAATGGCGTTTCATCTAGTATGCAGTTTTTTATTAGAATTCATTAGGCGTGTTGGCCAATTCTAGCACCATATTATACCAAGCAACACCTGCATGTTGTGATTCTGACAGTCCTTCTAGTTGATAGCCATGCTTTTTGTAATATGGAACCAATGATTCTAAACAAGTTAAGGTGATTCCTTTTCTGTTTTGAAGACGACATTTTTCTTCAAGGGCTGACAGTAGTTTGTTACCAATTTGGCAGTTTCTATAATCAGGAGCGACAGCTAAGCTCAGAATACTTTGGTAGCCACCAAAAGGCTGATTAGGACAAGTACTTTCAAAGAGATCGTCAGAAAGATAACGTTTAAAAATAATGGGCCCTACAACGTAGCCGATCGGACAATCCTTTTCATTTACTGCAACAATAAAACTGTCACTTATTGTAAGTATACGATCCATCATCGCAGATTTGGATGCTGCTTCATCAGCTGTAAATCCTGCATTTTCAATCTGCATGATTTGATCGATATCATCTTCTTTTGGTGGTCTGAAGAAAATGTTCATTCAATCACTCCCATCTTTATTCAAAAATAGTTTATCACATAATG
The DNA here is from genome assembly GCF_051714285.1 of Enterococcus sp. AZ149. Taxonomy (NCBI): domain Bacteria; kingdom Bacillati; phylum Bacillota; class Bacilli; order Lactobacillales; family Enterococcaceae; genus Enterococcus; species Enterococcus sp. AZ149. Next base: position 1,783,033 of record NZ_JBIORO010000001.1, on the reverse strand, counting down.
ATATATAACGTTTATATTTGATAACGATAAAAATTTAGAGACTTAAAATTCCTAATACAGAATCGTTGTCACACTTTCAATCAAATGAAACAAAAATAAGAATTAGTAATTGTTAACTGAATGGGTTCTTATAAGAAAAAGTCAAATTAATGATAATAATCCGCAATTCTTCATTTTATTCTAACAAAATGACAATTTTCTTAGGTATTCATCACAAATCTATCACATTTCCAAGCTAAAGTTTGTTATTATCTGAAAATTTTCATCATTCAGATAAAAGCTTCTTCATTATGAGCAAATTTTTTATAGTTAGTTGATAGAAAACAGGACGAGCGTATGTGTTTTCGATCCAAGTTACACGCCAATGCGTCTAATTTCTATATTTGCTGGTATGAAGAAGAGCGCAAAAAAAAATCCTTAAGTTACAGGGGACGAAATGGAGGATAACATGAAAAAAAGGAAAACAAGCTGGGCTCTCGTATTGTTAACAAGTCTGATGGTATTAGGTGCTTGTGGTAGTGGAGGCCAAGACCCAACAGATAGTTCGGGAGGGAATGTGTCAGGGGGAGCTAGTTCTGATCCTAATGTATTAGTGGTCGCATCAGGTGCGGATCCAGTGACATTAGATATCCATCAAACGAACGACCAAGCAACTACCAGGGTAGCAAGACAGATTTACGAAACACTGATCAAACAGACCAACGATCTTGAGTTAGTGCCAGGGTTAGCAACAGAGTGGGAAGAAATTGAAGAGAACCTTTATGAGTTCAAGTTGCGAGAAGATGTTGTCTTTCATAATGGGGAAGCGATGACAGCTTCTGATGTTGCCTACACCCTTCGACGGGCGGTTGCCTCACCTTCGATCAGTCATATCATTGGTTCGATCGATCCTGATACGATCGAAGTGATCGATGATCATACGATCCTTATCGGGACAAATGGTGCCTTCGGGCCTTTCTTGACTCATTTAGCACATCCTGCGGTTGGAATTTTGAGTGAGAAAGCTGTGGAAGAAGCTGGTGAAGATTATGGTATCAGCAGCGTTGTAGGAACGGGTCCCTTTGAATTTGTTGAATGGGCAACCGGTAGTCACGTGACATTGGATCGATTTGACGATCACTGGGATGAGCCAGCGGGAATGGAAAGAATCGAGTTCCGGACAATTACAGATTCAAGTGTTCGTTTGATTGAACTAGAGTCAGGAACCGTCGATATTGTTTATGATATCGCTCCTTCTGATAATGAAAAGGTTGAAGAAAACGATGAGTTGACCTTATTAGCGACAGAAAATTTAGGAACGGAATACTTAGGTTTCAACGTTCGAAATGATACACCATTGCAAGAAGTAGGGGTACGTCGCGCGATTGCCCATGCTATCGATGTCGAATCGATTATCCGAACGGTTCATATGGGGATCGGGACTCAAATGAGTGGACCGATCAACGAATTGGTTTTTGGATTTAATGAAAACTTGGAAGCTACTCCTTATGACGTTGAATTAGCAAAAGAACTATTAGCAGAAGCTGGTTATCCAGATGGCGGGTTTTCCCTTTCGTTGTACGTCGGTGATAACAATCAAGAACGAATCCGTGTCTCGCAGGTTGTTTCCGCTGCTTTAGAAGAATTAGGTATCACTGTTGAGGTCAACCAAATGGAGTGGGGAGCATTTTTAGATGCTGCAGCAGCTGGTGAACCAGATATGTTCTTACTAGGTTGGACAACGATCACAACAGATGCTGACTATGGATTGTATCCACTGTTCCATTCAAGTAGCTTTGGCGAAGCTGGAAATCGTACGTTCTATCATAATCAACGGGTAGATGAATTACTTGATGCAGCTCGTAGCACTTCTGACCAAGAGGAACGCTTGGCCTATTATCATGAGGCGCAAGAGATTATCAATGATGAGATGCCATGGGTTTACTTACAAACCAGAGAAAATGTTTCAGGTATCCGCAACTGGGTGCAAGGGTTCGAACATCATCCAACTGGAAGTTACTTCTTAGATACGGTGTCAAAAAACTAAATTGGATTGAGAGTATAAAATAAAGAGCCGCAATGGCTCTTTATTTTGAGGAGATGAATAGATGTTCCAATATATTGTAAAACGAATTCTGTGGTTGTTTCCTATCCTGCTAGGCGTCTCTTTTATTGTATTTGCGATTATGTATCTATCACCTGGAGACCCTGTAACGATGGTGTTGGGGGAAGGAGCGACTCCTGAACAATATGAGGCCATGCGTGTGCAAATGGGGCTTGACCGTAGTTTTATCGAACAATTTTTTCATTATATAAAAAATGTTGTTGTCGAATTTGATCTTGGGAGATCGTATGTTTCTGGCCGGGTGGTCATGGATGAAATCCTAGTCCGTTTGCCCAACACAATCAAATTATCAGTATGGAGTGTGTTATTTGCCTCGCTGATTGGGATTCCACTGGGAGTGATCTCTGCTTCGAGACCTTATTCCAAGGTTGATAATTTCTTGATGTTTCTTTCACTAGTGGGGGTTTCTATGCCAACCTTTTGGCAGGCACTCCTTTTAATTATTCTTTTTACTTCTACCCTGGGCTGGTTGCCAGCATCTGGTTTTGATACTTGGCAGCAAATGATCATGCCAGTATTTGCATTGGCTTCCTCGTCAATTGGCACGATCGCCCGAATCACAAGGTCGAGTATGATGGACGTTTTAGACCAAGATTATATTCGTACGGCAAAAGCCAAAGGAGTAAATGGTTCAAAGGTGACGTTCCATCATGCTTTAAGAAATGCCTTGATTCCCGTAGTGACAGTCATTGGTTTGCAGTTTGGGGCTTTATTAGGTGGGGCTGTATTGACCGAGACTGTTTTTAGTATCAATGGGATCGGGACATTGATGGTGAATGCGATCCGTACAAGAGACACAATGATCGTCCAAGGCGGCGTTTTATTTATTGCATTTATTTTTACGATGGTTAATCTATGTGTCGATATTCTCTATGCATATATCGATCCGCGAATTAAAACCTCATATGATTAAGGGAGGAACTCATGTTTTCTAGAAAAAAGGCCATAGCGAAAACGCAAGCACTTGCAGGCGTACCAGAAGGATCGAAACAAGAGATTTGGCTTTCCTTAAAAGCAAATCGCCGAGCAATGTTTGGGTTACTATTTATCACGTTACTGACGATTACTGCGATTTTTGCAGACTTTATAGCTCCCTATGGTATGAGGGAGCAAAATCTAGACAATGCATTGCAATTTCCAAGTCGTTCTCATTGGTTTGGGACAGATGACTTGGGACGTGACGTATTGTCTCGTTTGATTTACGGCACGAGAATATCGCTGACTGTAGGCGTTTGTGCGGTGTTACTGGCACTCTTTTTTGGTGGCATCTTAGGTGTCTTATCCGGTTATTTCAGAGGGTGGATCGATACGCTGATTATGCGTTTTTGTGACATTTTACTATCCATCCCTTCCATTTTGTTGGCAATCGCCATCGTGGCTTCTTTGGGATCCAGTCTGCCGAACATGATCTTGGCGATCGGGTTGGCGAATATCCCCATTTTTGCTCGTATTATTCGGGCAAGTGTGATGGCGGTCAAAGAGAAGCAATTTATTGAAGCTGGAAAAGCGCTGGGCGCAAATAATGGATTGCTGATTTTTAAACACATCTTGCCAAATATCCTTTCACCAGTCATCGTGCATTCATCAATGGGCGTTGCCACAGCAATTTTATCTGCTGTTGGCTTAGGATTTATTGGCTTAGGTATGGAGGCTTCCGTTGCGGAATGGGGAACGATGTTAAATTTTGGACGAGGCTATATCCGAACACATCCCTACCTGACGATTTATCCAGGGATCGCGATCATGTTGACCATTTTATCCTTCAATTTGATCGGTGACGGAATCCGAGATGCCATCGATCCGAAGATGAGAGAGAGGTAAGCAGTTATGGACACGATCATGCGCGTCAAGAATCTACAAAAGTATTTTCCTGTGAAGAAGAAAAACTTTTTTGGGGTGGGAAAAGACTATGTGAAAGCAAATAAAGATCTTACGATCGATATATATGAAGGAGAAACATTAGGCATCGTCGGTGAAAGTGGCTGTGGAAAATCGACCTTTGGACGCACGATTATTCAGCTCCAGCGACAAACCGGAGGCTCGACCCTTTACTATGGAGAGACGATCGAAGATTTCATGCCTCGTTACGTAAAAAAAGTCTATCAACAACTGCCACAAAAGATGAAACAGTTTACTGATTCTGTCAATGAGCTCCAGTCGATCGAATCAAAACTCGCTACTGATTCAGCTGCTGATGTAGAAGCAACAACGGAACGGTTGCGTCTAAAGAAAATCGCTTTTGAAAATGAATATGGCAATACCCTGCGATTAGTCGGAGGCTTGATTTTGCATGATGATCTACAAAAGGTCAGTAAGCTTCTTTCGTCTCGTTACGAAGCTGCAGCAAAAGTTGCCGCTAGCAAGCGAGCGTTAACATTTAATCAGCAAAAACAAGCGATGAATGGGGCAGTAGATCAAACAGGGCTCATGAACTTGGAAAAAACGATCGCTGAACAACAAAATGACTTAGCAGCTATTGATAAGCAAGTCGCACAACTAAAAAAAGAAGTTATGAACAAAAAAGATTTTTCATACTATGAAGAGCAGCTTGATTCTGGCATCGATCTAGCTGCTTTGACTCAAAAGGAATCAAGAGTTTTACGAAAAGACCTGCAAATTATCTTTCAGGACCCTTACTCCTCACTAGATCCACGGTTAACAGTGGGTGATATTATTGGAGAAGGTTTGTTGATACACAAATTTTTTGCTAGTAAAAAGGACCCAAACTATGAAACCTATATTCTTGATATCATGGAAAAATGCGGGTTAAAGAAAGAATTTATTCATCGCTATCCGCATCAATTTTCTGGTGGACAACGACAACGAATCGGGATTGCTCGTGCCTTAGCTTTAAAGCCCAAATTCATTGTTTGCGATGAAGCTGTTTCAGCGTTAGATGTTTCGATTCAGTCACAGATCATCAATTTGCTTCATGATTTGCGGGAAGAACTCAATTTGACTTACTTGTTTATCACCCATGATCTTGGAGTCGTAAAATTTATTTCTGATCGGATCGGTGTGATGTATTTTGGGCATCTTGTAGAATTAGCTTCAGCTGAGACGATTTTTTCTAACCCGATCCATCCGTACACACGGCAATTATTAAATGCCATTCCAACGCTAGACGAAGAGTATCGCCCATGGGCTCTTGATGAAACCCATCCTGATTTGGCATTCAACTATTCAAAAGAAACGGATGCTGATCCAGATTGGGTAGAAGTCGAGCCGAATCATTTTGTGAAGTGTACGCGAAAATAGTTTTTTTAGAACATAGAAATTGAAACATGGTTGATGAGTCAATCAATCGAACCATAAGCATGATACGATTGGTTTAATGGGAAAAATCAAAAGGAGGTCCAGATGGATTTACTAGAAGTTGATAATCTGCATACGTATTTTGATACGAAACGGGGCACTGTCAAAGCTGTCAAAGGCGTTACTTTTTCATTAAAAAGAGGGAAGACATTAGGAATCGTTGGAGAAAGTGGGAGTGGCAAAAGTCAAACAGCCATGTCGATCCTTCAACTTTTTCAGAGAAATCAATATATAGCGGAAGGGCAGATCCGTTTTGATGGAAAAAATATCCTCGAATTAAGCAAAAAAGAGCTTTTGAAAATTCGCGGAAATGATATTTCAATGATCTTTCAAGAGCCTATGACAAGTTTGAATCCGGTATTTACAATCAAAGCACAACTGACAGAAGCCTTGAAACTTCATCAGCACGTCGACAATAAGACGGCGACTTTACGGGCATATGAGCTGTTAGAAGCTGTCAAGATCACAGATCCTAAACGAGTAGCCAAGCAATTTCCTCATCAGTTATCTGGAGGAATGAGTCAGCGGGTAATGATCGCAATGGCATTAGCTTGCAATCCGAAGCTATTGATTGCCGATGAACCGACTACCGCACTCGATGTGATCATCCAAGCAGAAATCCTTAAGTTAATGAATGAGTTAAAAGACAAGCTGGATACAAGTATTTTGTTTATTACCCATGATTTGGGTGTCATTAGTAAAATGGCCGATGATGTGATCGTGATGCATGGGGGAAAAATCGTCGAGAGTGCCCCAATCAATGAGATATTCAAAAATGCTTACCATCCGTACACAAGGCGCTTACTTGCTGCGTTTTTAAGAACCGACATTCGAAACAAGAAAACAGCGCCTGATGACTTTTACAGTAAGGAAAACAATGTCTTTGATTTCACCACATTTAAAACAGAAGAAACAGCGGACCCGGATTGGGTTCAGGTAGGAACAAATCATTTTGTCGCTGCTAGTTTGAGAAAAATCGATAACTAAACGAAAAAGTCGTAAAACAAAGCTTTGTTTACGGCTTTTTTCAGTATGCTGGGAAGGAAGACTTTTGTGAGGAAGTTGTGAGAAAGATGTAAAAAATAGGGGAAGGTTTGCTCAAGAGCCTTGCCTTAAAGTCCACTTCAAGAATTATACTGGAACTACCATTTTTGATGGGAAAAGAAAGGAGCAATTCAATGAACAAATGGACAAAAGGACTTTTTCTGACAATGCTTTTTCTAGCAGGATGCAGCAGTGATTCAATGAATGACGAGCCAGACATTAGTACAACGGAAACAAGTACTAGTGACACCGTTACGCAACAAATGAGAGAAGCAGGGATTGATGGAGAGGCCGATATTTTGATCGCCTACTTCACAAGACCAGAAAATTTAGAGCATGAACCAGCAGTCGAAGCAGTTTCTGGAAGTAGTTTTAATGTGATCGATAACACTTTAGTAGGAGATGTCCAAGTCATAGCAGAGATGATCGCTGAACAGACCGGAGGTGCGTTGTTCTCGATTCAAACAGAAGTAGGTTACCCTAACGTTTACGATGAACATACAGCTTTTGCCACTAGAGAGGTGGAAGAAGATGCCCGACCAACGTTGATGACTGACGTTGACCAAATGACTGAAGTGGATGTTCTCTTTATCGGCTTTCCCGTTTGGTGGAACCGTGCCCCAAGAGCCGTTTTAACATTTCTTGAAGCCTATGATCTTACGGATAAACAAATCATTCCTTTTGCAACCCATGGGGGAAGTGGACTGACTAATAGTCAAAACGAACTTCAAACGTTGTATCCAGCGTATGACTTTCTGGAAGGCTTTGCAGCAAGAGCGGGAAGTGTTGAAGAGGCTGAACCGAATCTGTTGAATTGGCTCGATGAACTAGGATATTAGCAAAATTCAAGTTTAGTAGCCGTTTCTCAATTGGCTACATGTTCATGATGTACCACAAACCGAAATAATCATAATATAATTATGGTAAACTAATGCAGTTGATTTATGAATCATTTGGGATGAGCTGATGGATTAAAAGCAAGAGCTTATACTTATTCCTGAGAATAGTCAGTTTTTCCGATTTATTCGTTCTAGGTTGACTACAATTCTGTTATTTCGGATAAGAAAGGTAGATCATGACCAAAGAGACGAAGGAAAGAATCACACCAATGACCGACAATGGCAATACAGGACCATTCGACGGACAGTTGTTCAGCAACGCACGCACTCTAAAGATGAATCCTGCAAGTCCTAGTAAAGCGATCGCTACACAAAATAAAAGAATTGATAAATTTAACATCATATTCCTCCAAATCATTGTATGAGGACTCATACCAAGATACTCATATATCCTACGCCAAAAGCCGTAAAAAGCAAGCAGCTGACAAAACTGTTCGTTTAAGCGAATAGTTTTTACATGTCGTTGAAGAATCTTTTTACAATTCTGTAATTTCCTACGCTTTTTTAGCTAGATTCGCTGGAACAGTGATTCTTTGTTATCATAAGAATTGATAAGGAGACTGGAGAGGGAGCTTCTCTTTTGTTTCGAACACCTTGAATGCACAAGAAAAAAAGAGGAGGCGATTTAGTGGAATTTCGTTTATTAAAATATTTCTTCACGATTGCAGAGGAAGGGACAATTTCTCAAGCTGCAGAAGTGCTCCACATCACCCAACCGACATTGAGCCGCCAATTAAAAGAATTAGAAGATGAATTAGGGACGGCTCTTTTCATTCGTGATAATCGTACAATGCTCTTAACCGAAGCAGGTCGTTTTTTAAAAAGCCGTGCCGAGGAGATATTGAGTCTAACGGATCAAACCATGCAAGAGTTTGAAGATCGTAAGAGACAGTTGTTTAGTGGTCATTTCACAATTGGCTGTGTGGAAGCAGATAATTCCGACACGCTTTCCTTGATGTTGGAAGAATTTATCAGTGACTATCCAGATGTCCGCTTTCATATTCACAGCGGCACAGGAGATGATATCAACGAGCGTTTGGAGAAAGGCTTATTGGATTTGGCGATTTTGATCGAACCCATCAAAATCGAGAAATACGAAAAAGTCGTTCTACCAAGAAAAGAAACTTGGGGCATGCTGACATCAGCTGATTCTTTTCTCGCCCATAAAGAGGAGATCACACCAGAAGATATTAAAGGGGTGCCTTTGCTAGTGTCAAGGCGTCCGGAAGTGCAGCAAATGTTTAGTCAATGGTCAAAAATACCAATAGAAGAATTACCGATCGTTGGAACATATAACTTGATTTTCAATGTCTTTTCCTTAGTAGAAAACCATGTTGGTTCGGCGTTGACCATCAGCGGAGCAGTCGGAGAACGGAGGGATGAAACGATCAAATTTTTGCCTTTAGTCCCTCAAATCGAAACCAGCTGTGTCTTGGTGTGGAAAAGAAATCGTGTAATGTCGCCGGTTGTGACGGCGTTCATTGCCCGCTTTCGTGACGCTTTTGAATAATTGCATCCTAAAAGCCAAAAGAAGTGGAGTGATCCGCTTCTTTTGGCTTCCACCTCTCCCTATGCTTCGTAAGCATAGGGACTTTTTATAAAAAGCATTATTCAACGGCTCCGCTTTGCCTTACTATTGAATATACAAAGAAGAGAAAACAAGGAGGTGACAAAATGCCGGCAATACTTGTTTATTCACGAGCAGGGGAGAATCTTATTGAAGGGCAACGAAAAAAGCTGATAGTGGGAAATACGCGGGTTCTAGCAGAGAAAATAGCAGAGAAATTACAATGCCCGCTTTATTCTCTTGAACCGGCTTATCCTTACCCTGAAAGCTATCAAGCAATGGTCGAGCTAGCAAAAAAAGAAAAAGCGGCCAATGAATTCCCCTTCTATCAAGAGATATCGGCAGCGTTTTTTAAAGAACGGGTCTTGTTTATCGGTTTTCCCAATTGGTGGGGCACATACCCGATGATCCTAGCGAGTTTTTTAAAAGATCACCGATTGATAGGGAAGAGTATATTTCCGTTTTGTACTCATGAAGGCTCAGGATTCGGCAATAGCATTGAAGACTTTAAAAAGATTTGTCCTGAAGCAACTGTTTATCCTGGATTAGCTGTTCGTGGTTCAAGAGTAGCTAAAGCGGATATAGCTATTCAAAATTGGTTAAATCAGCATTTCATTAAAATAGATGAAGGAGTCGATCGATATGGTCAAGAAACAAACAGCAGGAAGAGATAACTTAGGCAACTTTGCGCCGAAATTCGCGCAACTGAATGATGATGTGTTATTTGGTGAAGTTTGGTCACGTGAGGCAGAATTGGCTCCTCATACGAGAAGTTTATTGACGATATCGGCCTTGATTTCCGGTGGCAATTTCGAACAATTGACTGCCCATCTGACGATTGGCAAGGAAAACGGGATCACTGCAGAAGAAATTGCAGAAGTAATCACTCATCTGGCTTTCTATGTTGGCTGGCCTAAAGCTTGGTCTGCTTTTAACATCGCCAAAACGGTTTATCAAGAAGAGCTAGCTGAATTGGAGGAAAAATAAATGTCCGAACTCGATGCAGCAAATGAAGCAGGTATTTTTTCATTAGGCAATAAAAATGATGCCTATGCGCAATATTTTAGCGGTCAGAGTTACTTGAATCCTTTAGTAGCTGATTCAGCGATTCCAGTCAACGTTGGCAATGTGACCTTTGAACCGGGTTGCCGCAACAATTGGCATCGGCATATTGATGGTGGGTATCAATTGTTGTTGGTGGCTTCAGGAGAAGGCTGGTACCAAGAAGCAGGAAAGAAACCGCAAAAACTTACTGTTGGTGATGTCGTAGTCATCAAGGAAGGGGTCAAACATTGGCATGGTGCAGCAAAAAATAGTTGGTTTGCCCATGTAGCGATTACTGCTGGTGCTTCAGAATGGTTAGAAGCAGTCAGTGATGAAGAATACGATCAATTGCCCGATGCATAAGCGATGATAAGGCAGCCGTACTGGAAGGCGTGTAACAAATCTTATGGGGTCTCACTTGACTGCAGCCAATACTGTGGCTAGTCAAAAGAGATTGAAGAGATCAATGTGAATGAATGTACGGTCGATTCGATGATTCAACCGGGGTAAATAGGAAACAAAAAGAAGTGTCCACTTGCACAATTAACGTGCGAGTGGACGCTTCTTTTTGTTTAACCAAGATAAAATTCAATCAAGGTTTTTGCAATCAATTTTGTCATGGGATGACCTTTCGTAAAGCTTGATGCCAAATAAATCGTCCTTGATAAGGGGAAATCTGCTAGTTCACGTAAAACGAAAGGTGCCTCATCTTCATAACCCCAAGTAATTTTAGGAAAGAAGGTGATTCCTAGTCCTTGATTGATAAGGGAGCGCAGCGTCGCTGGATCGTCCGTCGTTGAGCCGATAGTCAAACTGATTTTTTTTGCTTCAAAAGCTTCGTCGATGGTTCTACGCAGCGGGCTGTTTTCAACCAGCATCAGCAGAGGCACGTGTTGGATATCGGCAACTTGCAAGTCTTTTTTTTCTGCCATGGGGTGCTTTTGGGGGATCGCCAATAAGATGGGTTCCGTGAATATCGGCAGATTAGTCAAGCCGTTCTTTGGCTCAGAGGTAATGTAGAAGGCTTGTTCTTTGTTGGTCTCCTTACTGCCGTGCTGCTTGATCGAAAGTTGGATCTCAGGGTGCTTTTCAACGAATGTCGCCACCAAGTTGGGCAAGGAAACAGAAGCGACTTCAGAGTAGATCGTCACTGCCGGGACCATTTCTCCATTTAAGGCTTGGATCGCACTCATTCCTTCGTCGAAACGTGCTAACGTCTCAACGACATAGGGATAAAATTCTTCAGCATACATCGTCAACTCGATATGCCGACCGGCATGATAGAACAAAGGAACGCCTAGTTCACTTTCTAAGTGTTTCATGGCACGGCTCAAGGCAGGTTGCGAGATGTATAATTCTTGTGCAGATTGGGTAATATTTTTCGATTCGGCTACTTTTTTAAAGTAGCGTAAATGATCAAGGTTCATCAGATACTCCTCTTTCCATACCTTTTGGTTATGGATATTCACGAAACTGGTATTTTTTATTATAACAAACTTCCGTTATTATGACACAGGAAAGAGAAATTGCTTAGGAGGTGTTTCATGAGTACAGGTTTCGTATACCCAGGACAAGGCAGTCAGACCAGCAAGATGCTTGAAGACGTACCTGCCAGTTATTTCCATCGGCTAGAACAGGCGACAGGCTTTGATTTACACCCTGTATCGGGGGATCTCGAACAAGATACCGTCTCTATTCAGTTGGCGCTTTTAGTAAAAGCGGCTTTTTACACGGACCAGATGAAAACCTCTGGTGTGCAACCTCAGCTTGTGGCGGGGCATTCGATTGGCGCTTTTTCCGCTGCGTTAGCTTGTGAAAGCTTAAGTTTCGAAAATGCCGCTAGCTTGGTCTATCATCGGGCGACATTGATGAAAGAAGCCTATCCGACTGATTATGCCATGGGGGTACTTGTTGGTGTAACGAGAAGTGAAGCAGAAGCGCTCGTGGCAAAAACATTTGATCCTGCTGCTCCCGTCTATTTGTCAAATGAAAATTGCCCCATGCAGCATACGATCTCTGGTCATCTCAAAGGCTTGCGCAAGACGCTAGCTCAAGCGAAAGATTATCATGCGCAAACCGCCAAACTTTTAGCAGTGCCTGTCCCGTCCCATTGTGTGTTGATGGCAGAACCCGTGAAACGATTTGCGCCATTTATGAACACGGTATTCCTTGATGTGCCTATCTGTCCCTACCTCAAAAATACGGATGGTCGGATGACCATGAACCCTGAAGAGATCCGTCGAGATTTGCTGCAAAATATTGCTTATCCGGTGCAGTGGAACAAGATCATGGATGTTGCCTACGAAGCAGGACTTGATTTGGCTCTTGAATTTCCTCCTGGCAATACCCTAACAAAACTGATCCAAGCAAAATTTGGTGAAAACAAAGCGATCCGTGTGATCAATTTGGATCAACATGGCATGGATGATGCTTTATTCCTATATCAAAAATGGAGATGAATACAATGAAAAAACCTGCAAGAAACTGGGCAAGTAAACGTGAAAAGAAAGCCCAAACCATGAAAAAAATCGAGCATCTTCTCGATGGGAAATATGTCCCAACGGAAGCAATCATTGAAGTCTTAGAACAGTTGATCCGTCCGGGAGACAAAGTGGTCCTTGAAGGCGACAATCAAAAACAAGCAAGCTTTCTATCAAAAAGCTTAGAACAAGTCGATGCTCAAAAAGTCAACAATTTGCATATGATCATGTCGAGTATCTCCCGTCCAGAACATTTGACGATATTTGAAAAAGGCATTGCAGCGAAAATCGATTTTTCTTATGCAGGCGCACAAAGTACGCGCGTTGCCCAAATGATTGAAGACAAAACCATGAAATTAGGGGACATTCATACGTATTTGGAATTATATGGTCGCTTATTTATCGACTTGATTCCGAATGTGGTCCTTGTGGCGGCGGACAAAGCCGATCGCCAAGGAAATCTTTATACAGGTTACAATACGGAAGAAACACCAACGATCGTCGAAGCAGCAGCCTTCAAAGATGGGATTGTGATCGTTCAAGTTAATGAAGTGGTCGATCGTTTGCCGCGGGTCGACATTCCCAGCGATTGGATCGATGTCGTCGTGGTAGCAGACCAACCGTATCAATTAGAAGCGCTCTTTACGAGAGATCCGCAAAACATTACGGAATTACAAATTTTGATGGCGATGATGGCATTAAAAGGAATCTATGCAGAACATGAAGTACAATCGTTGAATCATGGGATCGGTTTTAATACCGCTGCGATCGAGTTACTTTTACCAACCTATGGAGAAACGCTTGGAATCAAAGGAAAAGTAGCGAAAAACTGGGTCTTGAATCCTCATCCAACGATGATTCCAGCTATCGAATCTGGTTGGGTCGAAAGCATCCACAGTTTTGGTGGGGAAGTTGGTATGGAAAAATACATTGCCGCTCGTCCAGATGTATTCTTTGTCGGAAAAGACGGCACGATGCGCAGCAATCGAGCATTATCCCAAACTGCAGGTCAATATGCCATCGATATGTTTATCGGTTCAACCTTACAACTGGATTATCAAGGAAATTCTTCTACAGTGACGAAAGGCCGCTTATCTGGATTTGGTGGTGCACCAAATATGGGGCATAATCCGGGGGGCCGTCGGCATTCGACTCCAGCTTGGCAATCCTTGCGGGATGAAACAGATCCTTTAGCAAAAGGACAAAAATTAGTCGTTCAAATGGTTGAAACGTATGGTTCCAATAAAAAACCTGTTTTTGTAGAAACGTTAGATGCGTTGGCTGTCCAAAAGCAAGCTGGTTTAGCCAATGCCCCAATTATGATCTATAGCGAAGATACGACGCATATCGTGACAGAAGAAGGCATCGCTTATCTTTATAAAGCAAACTCAAAAGAGGAAAAACAAGCAGCAATCGCAGCCATCGGTGGTGTAACCCCACTAGGAATGACCAGCACAAAAGCTTCTCTGAATGCCTTGCGCAAAGCGGGAATCGTGAAATTACCAGAAGACTTAGGGATCAAACGCAGTGATGCCAAACGATCATTGCTAGCAGCTCAAACCGTTGATGATTTGATCGAATGGTCCGATGGGTTGTATGAACCGCCAATGAAATTCAGAACGTGGTCTTAATAAGAGCAAGAGGAGAGAAGAAGAGATGGAAAAATTAGCTTATACGTATCAAACAACGAAACCAGTCACCAAAAAAGTCCATGTTGGCGTGGTTGGTTCTGGTGACTTGGAAATTCTGCTTTTTCCAACAGACAAACAAGAAACCACCGTTTCAGTTTGTACAGGAAGTGATGGCTTTGGCGATGTGTGGCAAAATGTCTTGACACGTTTTTTTGAGCGCTATCCAATCAGTGCGCAAATAGTGATCAACGACTTTGGCGCTACTCCCGGTGTGGTTTACCTACGATTAACCCAAGCAATGGAGGAACTAGCAGATGAAGAATAGTTTTGTAGAATTAAATGCCCGAGAACGGGTGCACGCATTATTGGATGCCAAGAGCGGTCGTGAATTGATCGATCCATTCGACCAAATGATCGCACCCAATCTGGTGGCTCAAGACATCGTGCCACAAAGCGATGATGGGATCGTTGTTTGCCGTGGAACGATTTCTGGAGAAAACGTGGTCGTGATCGCTATGGAAGGAAAATTCCAAGGTGGCGGGATCGGTGAAGTTTCTGGTGCTAAAATCATCGCGGCATTGACTCATGTGTTGGAAGAAAACCAAAAGGGCAATCCGATCACACCGATCATCATCCTCGATACTGGTGGCGTACGCCTCCAAGAAGCGAATTACGGCTTATTGTCGATTGCAGAAATCGGCAATTTGATCGTTGCAATAAAATCGTATGTGCCAGTGATTGGCTTAGTGCCAGGTCGGGTGGGTTCTTTTGGCGGTATGTCGATTACCTCAGCACTTATGAGCTACTTGATAGCGACGAAGAAAGCCCGTATCGGTTTGAACGGTCCTGAAGTCATCGAACAAGAAGCTGGCGTGAGAGAATTTGATTCCAGTGATAAAGATTTGATTTGGAATACCATTGGCGCCAAACAACGTTTGGCAGCACAAATGATCGATGAACTAGTGACTGACAGTGTCGAATCGATCCAAGAAGCTGTGATTGCGGCGATGGTTGAAAAGAAAGACAGTCATCGCAGCGAAAAAAGTGGTTTTTATCTTTCTCTTTTAAACGAACTTGATCTATCAAAGCCGCTGACTATCGAGGCATACAATAAGGCTCTTGCAACGCACAAAGCAACTGAAGTGGCACCTATTACTGTAACAGAAGGCCAAGAAGCTGCTGCTGACAGTATCGGTTATCATTGGTTTTCAGCATTGACGAATCTGCAGTTCCCAACCTCAACTAGTGCAACAGTCTATGCAGCTGCATCTGACCTTTTTACTGAAGAAGTCGTTGTTACAGCGATCGTGCCAAACCCAACTAATCCGATGTATCGGGTACGCAATGGAGAAGTTGGTTTAGTCGAAGGGTACGAGATGGGCCACCTGTTAGAAACTGTTTATCAAGAAGACAAAGAGAAAGCAGTCAAACGACCAATCATTGCGGTCATCGATGTCCCTAGCCAAGCGTATGGCTACAATGAAGAATTGATTGGTATTCATGCAGCTTTAGCAAACAGTGCGGCAGCTTATGCCAAACTACGCCAAGCGGGTCATCCAGTGATCGGTTTTATCGCTGGTAATGCGATCTCTGGGGCTTTCTTAGCGCATGGCTTGCAATCAAGTCGTCTGATCGCATTAAATAGTGAAAAGATCACTGTTCAAGCAATGTCAAAAGAAAGTGCAAGTCGGGTCACCAAACGGTCGATTGCAGCGATTGAAGCCGCGGCGGAAAAAGTACCAAGTATTGCTTATGATATCAAAAATTATACGAAACTTGGGGCAATCTTCACTTTCTTATCCTCCATTACGGATCAGTCTGTCACCTCTGAAAGCAAAGCGACTGTAATTGAAGCGATCAATGAGGCGATTGATGATGTGCGTAAAACGAATGACACGATGTTGACCAGTCGCTACACCAATCCGATCGCTAAAAAGAGCGGCCGGCTGGAAACGAATAACGTATTTGAAAAAATGAATGCAGAATGGAATGAGTAACGAATGAACCGTGCCCACGATATCGTTCAATTAGATAAAGAAGTTCTTGATATGATTGATATTCCCAAATGGTTTTCTGAAAAAGAACAGCTTTTTGCGACCGTCCGTCGTGGGAAACCCCGTAACCCCAGCTATTTACCCGTGGGGTTGCGCGGGGAAAAGCGGCAAGAACGGTTTGCCTTTGAGGCACCTTGCAACATGATCAAACGAACGATCCATCCTTGGGAATTGATCACTCGTGAGAGCTTTCGATTCAATGAAGTAGCCAATTATCCAGTTTACCGCAACTATCAACAAGCACGGCTTTTATTGAAGCACTATTCTTGGGGAATCGGTGGCAGCTTGGGTTTTGAATTGGCTGCAAAACAGGCAGCAATCAAGCCGACAAGTGATTTAGATCTGTTGCTTTATGCCGACACGAAAGAAAAGCTGCCATTGGAACTATTGGAAAAGCAGGCAGCCTTTTTTCAACAGATCGATGTTCAAGTTATCACAAAACAAGGCGGGTTTGCCTTAAAGGAGTATTTGGAACATCCATCAAAAAAAATCTTAGTAAAAACAGACGAAGGGCCAAAACTCACCACTGAGATTTGGTAATTATTAGAAAAGTGAGCGAAAAACATGTTTGAGAACAACGATTTAAAAATCAACATCAGTGATTTCCAAAAAGTATTTGCCGTGACAGCAGTAATGATGCAAACGATTTTGACTTTTGCCTTATCCAATACCCAAGATGAAAAGACTGCAGCATTCATCGGTACCTTTTATGTCTTGGTGAAATTTACCGCACCCCTGTTTATTTTTGCTATTGTTTATAACATGGTTAAGACAAGTCAACATCTGTCTTATCTAGAATTTTTGAAAGAAAAGTTTTTTGAACTTGTCGTGCCATATGTGCTTTGGACGACGGCTTATTTATGGCTCTTTCCCGCTGTCCAACAAGGAAAACCTTATACTGATACAGCAACGTTTTTACTGAAATATGTGACGGGGGATGCGGCGCCACACTTGTGGTATACGATCATGATGCTGCAGATCCAATTGTTGATGCCGTTTTTTGTCTGGTTAGGTTACAAAGTGTTGACGAAGAAAAAAGCTGTTTGGCCAGTATTGATCGTCGCAACTGCTTTGTATGCCGCTTGGTATGTGTTTTATGATCGCCAAGTTTTTGAAGGACCGCATCATGAAAACTGGTATTTATTGGATCGGTTTGTCTTTAGCTTTGCGATCTATGGGATCTATGGCGAAGCCGCTTTGATTTATCACGAAACTGTCTATCGCTTCCTATACAAGATTCGCTATGCTTTCTTGCCAGTGGGTTTAGCATTGGGGCTATTATCTGCCAATCATCTGCTACATTATGCAGGTGATCTAAGTTTCGCTCATGCACCGTATTTAAATACATTGCAAAGCTTATATAGCTTAGTATTGATTTTTGCAGTCTTTATGTTTGGGTCAACTATGATCAAGAACAATGCCCCTCAGTTAGGGACATTTAAGTGGCTATCTACTTATGCGTATCGAACCTATCTTGCCAATGTTTTTGTCTTTCAAGTTTTGTTGCTATGCTTCAAAGATTTGTTGCTGCAACTGCCAATGGGCATCATGATCATCGTCGCTTATTTGGCAACTGCCAGCTGTGGTTTTTTAACAAGCTATGTTTTGCATGTTTTATGGGTAACGATCAAAGGTCAAATCAAAAAATAGAGGAGGAGTTGGATGTTTGCATTTGCTGTAGAAGAAAATTGTCGACGACTCGCCCAATTGGTAGAAGAAGCCTTGATTGCAGAAGTGACATTGTCCCCAAAACCTGGGTTAGTGGATGCCATTGATTCAGGTGCCCATCACGATATGGATCAAGCACTCTTTCTGCGATCAGCTCGAGCATTGACGCCATACTTTGAAGAAATGGCCTTGGTGTCTTGGGGAAGCAGCATGTCTCAAGAGTTGCGGGAAGCAATCGCTGCAATCGGTCGGAAGGCAGAACAGGCGATGTTGGCAGCCACTGGTGGCATCAACACTCATAAAGGAGCCATTTGGGCATTAGGCTTGCTCATCAGCGCCGTCAGTAGCCAACTTAGTCGCAAACAGCGGATTTTTTTGCCAGAAGTCTTTTCTGACATCCAGCTTCTCACTGCATTTCCTGATCATGCGCTGACTCAACAAACGGAAAGTCATGGCAAAACTGTTCAAGCCAAATATGGACATCTCGGTGCGTATGGGGAAGCTGCTGCTGGGTTCCCCCATGTTCAAATCGCTCTAGCGGATTATTTTTCTCGGGATTGTTCCAATGAGACTGAAAAAAGGCTCCACATGCTGTTGGCGATCATCGCTACACTGGACGATACGTGTATTTTATACCGCAGCAATCAAGAGGTACTGGCACTGGTTCAGCAACTCGCACAAAAAGCCAATCAGCAAGCGTTGCCGAACCCAGCATTTCATGCACTAGCAGCCTTCTGCCAGTCAGAAAATGTGTCTCCAGGCGGCAGTGCTGATCTGTTGGCTGCCAGCTTCTTTTTATTGTCCATCAACTCGGTTTTACCCGTAAACGAAGGAAAGACCGTTTACCAATAACTCTTTTCCTTAGAAGAAAGCCAACGATTCTTCTAAGGATTTTTTGTTTCATTTTTTCGCTCGATTAAGAAAAATAAAATCTCTTGCTATTTGCATAGTTTAATGATTAGATAATTCTTAGGCACTACTGAAATGCTTCGTTGCTCCATTGCAACGAATAAAGGAGTTACAGATGAAATACTATAATGCTTTTCTTCAAAATCTTGTGTTGCGGCGCTGGACGGTCCTGTTTATGCTTGCGGGCATTCTTTTTTTGTTTCGCAGTATGATGACCATTCTTTTGCTGACCTTTATCTTTACGTATCTGATTTATCGGCTGGTTCTTTTGCTCCATCGAAAAAGTCATCTGCCCATTAAGCTTACGAGCATCCTGACTTACAGCTTGATTGTTTTTATTCTTTATTTAGTAGCAACAAATTATGTACCAATCATCATCAAACAATCCGTCCAATTAGTCAATTCCGTTGCTGATTTCTACCAACGGACAGACTCCAACAATGAATTGATCGAATATGTCTTGAATTTATTGCAAACCAGTGAATATATTCAGAAATTACAAAGCGGCGTTCTAGTCGTGATCAATTATCTGTATAATTTCGGTGAGTTGGCATTGACGGTGCTGATCTCATTTCTGCTTAGTTTCTTCTTTATGATCGATAACAAAAAGACCGTTGCGTTTTCTCGGCTATTTTTGCAAGGGCGAGGGGCGTGGTTCTTTGAAGATGTTTACTATTTAGGAGCTAAGTTTACGCGTGCTTTCGGAAATGTGATTGAGACGCAGTTGGTGATCGCCTTAGTTAATACAGCAATCACTGTCTTCGCCTTAGCGGTGATGGGCTTTCCGCAGCTGTTGAGTTTGGCGTTGATGATTTTCTTTCTCAGCTTGATTCCTGTTGCTGGTGTGATCATCTCGTGTATTCCATTGACGTTTATTGCCTATTCTATCGGCGGATTTAATGACGTGATCTATATTCTTTTGATCATAGTATTTGTTCATGCGTTGGAATCCTATATCTTAAATCCCCGCTTGATGGCCAATAAAACAGAGATTCCGATGTTTTACACGTTTATTCTCCTGTATCTTAGCGAACATCTCTTTGGTTTGTGGGGCTTGATCATTGGGATCCCATTGTTTACTTTCTTTTTAGATTTAATGAATGTGAAAGAGATTCCGCGATTGCGTAAAAAAACCGATGACACCTTGCAGGACCAATAAAATGATTGCTGTAAAGGATGGCAATTGATAGAAAAACCATCTCTGCCGATGAAAGGCGAGATGGCTTTTTTATTTCGCAGCAATTTTTTTCGTAAAGGAGACAAAGCAGATTGCTGAAGAGGTGCTTTGAAACCTGCCTGTTGGGGAATACCCCAAAGAATGATAAAAGTGAACCAGCTTGGGTTCTTGCAGGATCGTATTCAAATGTATCGTATCTGTTTGTACGTTCCTTTCAATCAAGGTCATTGCTTGTCTACCGATCCCGCGGTTCTCGTAGGAGGGAAGAAGGGCGATGGAAGATAGCTTCGTCGTATGCTCCTGCTCAACCGTCAGTTTTAGGAAGCCCACGGTTTTCTGAGCGGTCATGATTAAATAATAAGTGGTATTCGACGCAGAAAACTTTGCGTTTAGCTTCTCAAAACTTTGTAAATAGGGAGAAGTTTCTCCATCTTGATAACGGAGAAAGAGAGATTTGAAGGCAGCTTTTTATATCAAGTAGATAGAAAGTAAATCGGAAAGCTTCGCTTCTTTAAGCTGAATGAGCATGCACACTCCATAAAAAGTCAGACATCATTTGTTGAAAGACATTGATTCGGTATAGAAGGTCCTGATGAAAAAGCCATCGAAGAGCAGTCTTTCATTGGCTCGTTTCCGTTTTGATCCTTCCCTCAACCAGAGGTTCAAAAACGAAGAGATCCGCAGGGCTTCGTGCCAACGGTGTTTTATTGAAAAAGATCATTTATCGATGTAACCAAGTCGTCATAGGTTTGACCGGTAGCGATTGCATAAACGGAAAGCAAAAAGACGAGGGCTGCTGCCAGCACGTAAAAAATTCGGAGGCGATAACCGTCACCTGTCCGGCGATTTTTTACAAAAGTAAAAATCGTCACAGCTAGATAAGCGAAGGTCAATAAACAAATAAGATACGTAATAATTTCTGGTGTCATGGGCGTTTTCCTTTCTTTTTCTATTTGTATAAAAATATACTCAATAAATATAATATAACCATTTCGATACCGTCAAAGAAAGCGCTCAATTTTTGATACAAAAAACTGACCGAGTGGTAGCCACTGGTCAGTTCTATTCAAAAACGATGGGGCATGATCTTAATTGTCTTTTTTTTCCGCATCTAGCAAGCTTCTTAGTTCATCTGCTAAAGCGATACAGGCAATACTATCCGTTAAGGACATCAGGGAATTTTCGAGTTGTCCTTGTGCAAGAGCGGTGTGAACTGCTTGAATCTCTGAATGGAAATCATCGATCTCGTACCCAATATCATAGACCGTGTCTTCTTGGTCAATCGTCACGGTAAAAGAAGCGGGGCGATGGAAGTTGGGGATCGTGATTTTCCCTTTTGTTCCTTGTAATTCCGCCACCGTCTCTTTTGTTTGGTCAAATCCAGTCTCAATCACTGCAACAAAGTCTTCACTGACAAAGCGTGCTTCAACATAGGTATCAACCCCAGTTTCATAAAGGCTGTAATCGATCATTTCGGCAGTTAAATTTTCTGGTGAAAAATCTTGGATAAAGGCTAAGTTATAGATCCCCATATCCAGTAAAGCACCCCCTTGTTTTGGCAGATAATGGTAAGAACTGCCTTCGACTGGTAAATGGCGGCGAAAAGTAGTCGTGACACTTGTTAGCTCACCGATATGACCACCATCCACAAGTTCTTTTAGTTTGCGATACGCTGGGGTGAAGCGTGGCTTCATGGCTTCCATAAAGAAGACTTCGTGTGCTTGGGCTTGTTTTTGTACATCGCGCATTTCTTGTGCAGTCAAGGTTGCTGGTTTTTCACATAAAACAGCTTTTTTTGCTTGAAAGGCTTTGATGATCCATTCATAGTGATACAAATGCGGCAAAGCAATATAAACGATATCGATAGCTGGATCATCTAATAGGTTTTGGTAGTTATCAAAGACGGCATCACACGGAAATTTTGCTTGAAACGCTTGCGCTTTTTCCATCGTACGACAAGCAACCCCATAAAGCTGGGCATCTTGAAAATTTTCTAAACTTGCAGCAAAGCGATTGGCGATATTTCCGGCACCAATAATTCCCCAATTGATCATTTCATTTCCCTCTTTTCTTCAGTTGACGGGTATTCTGAGAGAATCCCTGATTCCAAAACAGATTGTTTTTTTCTTAACTCGACAATATTTTTTTGATATTCTTTGGCATACAGCAAGGCAAACAGTGAATCTAAAATATACTCAAAGGCGACCTGTGAAGAAAAGGTACCGACTTTGAGAAAATCACGTTCATCATGAGAAGCGATGATCGCATGGGTCGCTAATGGGATGATTTTCGCATGGGCGTTGCCAGAGATTACGATCACTGGTACCCCAACATCACGAAAGTGTTGCATGATTTTTTCGTATTGTGTATTTTTCCCACGATAGGTAATAAACACGGCACAATCATTTTGCGTGACGTTCGATGCATTCCACGCATCATCCCCATATTCATCCGCAATGATCAGATACTTATTGATTTTGACCAACTTATTTTGAAAACTTCTTGCCCGGATCTGAGAATCACCGCGAGCAAATAAGAAAATCCGCTGCGCAGCTTCCAACGATTGCACCACTGCTTCCATCGTTTCTGGAGCGACCTGAGCGTGGGTTTTGTGGATCGAGTTGATCGTTAGATCGGCCATTTTTTTCATAATATCAGGTGTTTGATCCTTGGGCGAAAAGGGAAAATTCGCGTCAACAAAGGTTGGGTTGAACATCTGATTATGGGCAATTTCAGCCAGACCTAAGCGAAAACTTTTAAATCCTTCATACCCCATCTTTTTGGCTAGACGAATGACGGAAGAGTGGGATGTGTATGTATGCTTAGCGATGACTTCAATCGTCAACGAAGGCACATCATTGATATTTTGCAAAATATAATCGGCAAGCCGCTTCTCCGTATTGGTCAATCCTTCTTGAAGCCGTAATTTATCTCCTAATAACATCAAACCACCTCTTTCTAATCATAGCCTAGGACAAAGAAAACCAAAAGCAAAAACTGTACCTTTTTGGCAATTTGGTAAAAATGTTCAGAACCACTCAGCAGTTTGCGAAAAAGTCTGGTCAAAAGAACCTGTTTTTGGCAAAAGACTTCTCATTTCGAAGGATATCAGCAATAATCAAGCTATCAATTCATAGGAGGCGTCACAATGTTAACTATCGCATATCTCGGAAACGGAAAAAGCACCAATCGCTACCATCTGCCTTTTTCAACCAAGCTGCAGGATAAGATCAAAGTAAAGACGATCTATTCACCAAGCGGCAAGCTGACCTGGCCAACACTAGAAGGCGTTCATTACACCTCTGACTTAGAGGATATCTACCGTGATCCTGAAATTCAATTAGTTGTGGTCACGACCCCTAGTCATTTGCATTATAAATTAGGCAAGGATGTCTTGCTCCATGGGAAAAATGTCTTGATCGAAAAACCTTTTACGGAAACTTCGGCACAAGCAAAGGAATTGTTCGCACTGGCGCAGGAGAAAGGCTTGTTTGTGCAATGCTATCAAAATCGCCGCTTTGATTCCGATTTTTTGACCACGCAAAAAGTGATCGAAAGCGGCGTGCTCGGAGATCTCTTAGAAGTAGAGATGCATTATGATTATTTTCGCCCAGAGATTCCACGGTCAGTGACCGAATTTTCACTGAATACTAGCTACTTGTATGGACACGCTTGTCATACACTGGATCAAGTGATCTCCTATTTTGGGCAACCAGACGATGTCCATTATGAGGTTCGGCAATTGCTTGGAAAAAATCGCATGAATGATTACTTCGATTTGGATCTGTTTTATGGTCGAATGAAAGTCTCAGTCAAATCTAGTTACTTCCGATTAAAAGAACGGCCTAGTTTCGTCGTTTATGGTGAAAACGGCGTTTTTGTTAAACAAACGAAGGATCGACAAGAAGAGCATCTAAAACAGTTTTATCTCCCGGATCATGCCGATTTTGGGATCGATTTACCGGAACACTATGGCACACTAACTTATATGGATGCTAACGGTGACTACCATGAAGAAAAAGTCATCTCTGAAATTGGTGATTATAGCCGTGTGTACGAGGGCGTCTATGAAACGATCATCAATGGTAAAGAGAAAATCGTGAAAGACGAAGAAACGATTTTACAAATCGAAATGCTAGAAACAGGCATCAATCAAATGATCACTGAGTCATAAGGCAGGGTGATTATGGGGCTTTTGACAAACAAAGCGCCTGGAGGCATCAACTGACTCAACGAAAAGGAGTAGATACGAATCGAACCTTCAGAAATCCTGCAAGAAGAACAGCAGCTGCAGTTTGCTCATTTTGACAATGACCTCGCATTGCGGTTGGTTATTGCCATCGATCAGTACGTTAAAAGGAACTACCCGAAGCCGGTAGGAATCAAAGTTGTTCATCATGGCTTGCCGATCATTCGATTTTTAATGGCAGGGCGAAAAGAAAGCCCTTGGCTTGAAAGAAAAGAACGAACGGTACTAGAAAGCGGGCATAGTTCACTATACGTCTATGCGCAAAAAAATAGAGATATACAATTTGCTAAATGGGCACAAGACGAACATTATGCAATTTGTGGTGGTGGTTTTCCAATTATCGAAGACAGAAATGTAACGGGTGCTATCTGTGTGTCAGGTTTGGCTCATTTAGAGGATCATAAAGTGATCACCGAGGTATTGAAACAAATGATCTAAGAAGATAGAAAAGGGGAAGCAAGATGAACTTAGCGATTTTAGGGGCAGGCATGATCGTCCATGATTTTTTGACGGTGGCAGGGGATGTCCCACAGCTTGAACTGTCCGCTATTTTTGGGACAGAAAATGATTTAGAGAAAATGAATCACTTAAAACAGCAATACGGGATTCAAACCGTCTATACAGAGTTAGGGGCATGTTTGGCGGATCCCTCCGTTGACACCGTGTATGTCGCATTGCCCAATCATTTGCATTATTCCTTTGCCAAAGAAGCGATCCTCGCTGGCAAACACGTCATTTGTGAAAAGCCATTTACGTTGCAGGCACGAGAATTAGTAGAATTAACAGAATTGGCTGCTGCCCATGGGGTGCTTTTGATGGAAGCCATCACGAATCAGTACTTAGCCAACTACCAAGGAATAAAAGCGCAGCTTGAAACATTGGGAGAGCTGAAAGTGATTGAATGCAACTATTCGCAATATTCTTCTCGTTATGATTCAT
Source organism: Enterococcus sp. AZ149 (assembly GCF_051714285.1). NCBI lineage: Bacteria > Bacillati > Bacillota > Bacilli > Lactobacillales > Enterococcaceae > Enterococcus > Enterococcus sp. AZ149. Next base: position 1,757,953 of record NZ_JBIORO010000001.1, on the reverse strand, counting down.
TCAAAGAGGGAACCGTTTTACCTGCATTTAACCCAAAAATGGGTGGTGGGGCATTGATGGATATCAATATCTATAATATTCATTTTGTGGTCGGGCTTTTAGGAAAACCTAAAAGTGTCCGCTATTTTGCTAATGTCGAAGAGGGGATCGATACTTCTGGCATGCTGTTTTTAGACTATGAACAAACAAAAGTCGTTTGTATTGGCGCCAAAGATTCGACAGCGACGATTCGCTCAACGATCCAAGGGACGAAAGGATCGATCATCGTCAATGGACCGACGAATATGCTTGCCAGCTATGACGTTGAACCGGTCAATGGGGCAAAAAGCCATCAGGATCAAAGCGTTCACGGACATCGTATGTTTGAAGAATTTGCCCGTTTTGCACAAGCCATTCACGAAAATGATCATGCCTTTGTCAAGGAACGCCTTGCACATAGCAAGCTGGTGATGGAAGTAGTGGAAAAAGCATTGGCAGATGCCCAGATTGTATTAGGATAATCGCATCAATGTGGAAAGACACCAGCTTCTTAGAGAAGTTGCTGGTGTCTTTGTCTGTTGTCTTATTTTTTCTTCTTTAAACTCAATAAGGTTAGTGGGATACCCAAGGTGAGATAGCCGACAATTGTCATCAAACAGACGACCAGCCAAAAGTTATCTACTGCTAGAAACGCAATCAGGCCATAGGCCACCAGAATCGAGAGGAAATAAAAAAGAAAGAGCTGAAAAAAACGTTTAAAACTCACAGTCATTCATTCTCCTTTGTCGTTAAACTGACAAGAAAAGTATACCATATCAAACGCAATTTTAAGGGATGATTGTGATCATTCGCAGGAGCCGTTAAAGGCGAATTGTTTTGTGGGCTGACCGTGATTCGCTATACTTGAAGGGAAGAGAAAGAGCAGGATTTTTTTAAGAGAAGGAGGAGACAGATGAAAAAGGTGGATGTACTGATTATCGGAGCGGGTCCAGCTGGTACGGCTGCTGCCTACGGGTTAAAAGCCAAAGGAAAGACAGTGGCGATCGTCGAAGCTGATTTATGGGGTGGCACGTGCCCCAATCGCGGGTGCGATCCGAAAAAACTACTGATGCGAGGCGTAGAAGTCAAAACAGAGGCGAAACGTATGCAAGGCAATGGCGTTCAAGGGCAGGTAGCCATTGATTGGCCGGCACTGATGGCGTTTAAGCGCTCGTATACTGATCGTGTGCCGGAGTCAACCAAACAAGGGTTACTAGCAGAAGGAATCACTACTTACTACGGACAAGCCGCTTTTCGTGATGCCCATACGGTCGTCGTGGACGCCGAAGAGATTCAAGCAGAAAAAATAATCATTGCGACAGGACAGCGTCCAGCCGTACTACCAATCGTCGGCAAGGAGCATTTACAAAACAGTACTGATTTTCTTTCCTTTGAAAAGATGCCAGCAACGATTGCTTTCATAGGTGCTGGATATATTACCTTCGAATTGGCGATGATCGCTCAAGCAGCAGGTGCTGAAGTTCATGTGATTCATCATAATGACCAGCCACTAAAAGGATTTGATGCTGAATTGACCGCAGAAATGGTTCGTTCAATGCAGGACCAAGGTGTTTCGTTTCACTTTAACCAGAACACACAGCGAATCATGAAAGAACAAAACCACTATACAATTCAGACACAAGCGTTGTCTCTCACCGTAGAAGCAGTGATTGGTGCCACGGGACGCAGACCCAATAGCGATCAGCTGCAACTGGAAAAGGCAGGGGTAGAAACGTCAAAACAAGGGATCGTTGTAAATGAGTTTTTGCAGACTAGTCAAACACACATCTACGCAATCGGAGATGTGCTAGCGAAAAAGCAGCCAAAACTGACGCCTGTTGCTAGCTTTGAAGCCGCCTATCTTGTCGAGCATATAGATGACCAGAAAACGCCCATCCGCTATCCGCTAATCCCTACGCTGGTTTTTGGTGCGGAAAAACTGGCAAGAATCGGAATCAGTGAGCAAGAGATTGCCGATCATGCCTCAGAATATCATAGCGAGGTGATGGATCTTTCTTCTTGGTACACCTATCGACGAATCAATGATCAAGAGGCAAAAATCAAATTGGTTTATGACACATCTGATACAATCGTTGCTGTCACGATTTTTTCTGCATTGGCGGATGAGTTGATCAACCACTTCGTTTTTGTGTTGGAAAATCAGCTATCGAAAGAAGCACTGGCACAAATGATTTTTGCCTACCCCACACCTGCTAGCGATTTGTCCTATTTTCTATAAATAAACAAACAAGCCTGCGCTAGTTTCCGCTAGCACAGGCTCTAAATTATTATGTCCGTATTGACTATAGTCTGCCAACCTTAAATGAACCTTAAAGTTAGGCTGGGTTTCATTTAAGCAATGTCTTTGTTTTCTAGTAACCCTAGGTTTAGGCTTTTTTTGAAAGCCGACGGACAGCAACAATCAGTACGATCGATGACAAGAAGAGTCCGATCAAATAGATGATGAAAATAAAATCCGGCTCATAATGCCGATAATTGAATATTTTTATCATAAAAAAGAGAAACGGGATCGCTGCAATAAGGGTTGAAACGAAACGTTTCCGCCATTGTATGAAAAACGATCCAATCACTAGAAAAAGACAAAATGGGACCCAGAAGATCAGATGTCCGATAAGTTCGATTTTTCACACCTCCTAGCAAGTAAAATCATCATAACGTTTCTTCCTAAAAAGCAAGCGTGAATGAAAAAATAATCCCATTAGGCACGTATGAAATTATGAGTGGAGTCTTCTGAAAAGTTCACAAGAAATCTGAGAATTTCAAAAGGAAATGAAAATCGAGCAATTAGGAATGTCCCAATAGTCCGAGACAAGAAAGCACCTGTTGCAGCATTCGTTTTCACTTGAATCCTGCAAGAGGTGCTCTTCCGTAGAAAATCTGGTGCTTTATTCAATTGATATCAAAGAAATGATTAGGAAGGAACGGCAGTCTTTTTTTATGGCAAGATATTCTTACTATACAAAAGGGAAATGATCATACCTATATCCAATAGATCCTTATAATAAAATCCTTTCAGTGGACCAAAGTGTAAGAAAAATCCGAGAATCAGTAATACAAACAGCAGCAGAAAAAGCAGGTTGAAAATGGTCATCAAGCGAAAACTGAAATGCCAATTACTCAAGAAATACTGATATTTGGCTGCTCTGTAAATTTTGTTTTGAATTGGAATTTTCTTGAGTGCAGGGATCGATTCATGATAGGACGTAAATAATTCGTAGTCTTTTTTCGTCAGCACTTCTGAGAAAATGTGCGTCCCCGCTTGAAAGTCGAAATAGCCCCAATGGAATTGTTCTTTATCCTCTGGTGATTCGTGCTTCATCAGCTTTCTTGGCTTGATGGTGAACGCCTTGATGTTCTCATAGGGGTAACTGAAATAGGTGTTACTTTCTAAATAGTCGATGATGACCAGAAAAAGCATTCGGGTTTCTGTGAAAACCAACAAACGATTGCCGCGGGTATCATGAAAGATGTCACGGTATGCTTTTGCTTTCTCAGTTGTTGCATACGCATAGGCGCCAAGCCCTTGGTTGGCGAAGGCGAGGTTTCCATCTGGCGTCAAAGGCAGATAGCCAAGAATCGTTTCGTCTTTTGCTAAAAGCGTCCGAAGCTCCTCTAATAGATCTTGCAAGAAAACATATTGTTTGGACAGCTCGAAGGTTGTTGCTTTTTCTTGTTCAGTTACTTTTATCAGTGATTTATTTTCATTTAAGACTAACTGTTTAAAATCCATCGATAGTCATCCTTTCTTTTAAGCGTTTGCGGCCACGGGAAAGACGATTGTAGATTGCTGAGACATTTAAGTCCGTCTGCTCTGCGATGGTTTCGGGTGATTCCTGATAAAAATAGTAGAGCAGAAAGATCCTTTGATCAAGGGCTTCAAGGTCTTCAATAAAGCCCAAAAAGTTTTCCTTTGTTAAAGGTGATTCTTCAATAGCTAGTTCCTGCTCATCAACAGGTTTTTCTTCCAATGAGCGCTTGTTCAACTTTCGCTTGTGGTCAATCGCACGACTACGACTGATCAAAAGCAGCCAAGTAATCAAGCGGCTTCTGTCAGGTTGATACGCAGCAATCTTTTGCCAAACCTCGTAAAAAACTTCGTTCGCTACATCTTGGCGCTCGCTCACTTCATGCGGTTGGGAGAGGACACTATGAATCGTCCTCAGCATGCTATCACCATAAACAGCTAACAGTTCTTCTAAGCCGGCATAGTCTTTCTTTTTGATTCGTTTAATGATTTCTTCATCCTGCACCTTTTTCACCCCTTCACACTATATACGAAGAATTTTTGTCTTTTCTATCAGAAAAAGAAAAAAACCTCTGTTAACGAGGTTCATGTTCTTTGGCCATAAGATCTGTTGCTAAGCGCTGTGCCAAATACTCCCAAAGAATGCCACCAAAAAAAGCGCCTATCATATAAAGAGTGGCTGCTTGCAGCTCCAATGGATTATTTGCTAGCCGGAAAGAAAACAGCGAGCCGATGATGAATAGGTAGCTGCCAAAAAGCACTTGCCGCCACGAGCGTTTTTTAACAAACTTGCTAATGAGAAAGGTTGAAAGGATCATCAAGAGAATTTGGATGAATGCCAGAGAAGGAAAAAGTGCAAAGTCAGAAACAACCATTTCCCTCAATTGTTGAATCAAGAAAAAGAAAGCAAAGAGAATGAGCCCGCGTGAGAATATACTAAGCCGCAAGGAAGATATTTTTTTTCGCATTGGTTTACTCCTTGAAAGGTTTTCTTTATTATAGCAAATTTTTAGTTAAACAATGTAAAAAGATGAACGAGAAGGTCTGCAAAAAACTTCTCCTAAGTATGCGCTCTTTTAGTATACTTGAAAGAAACGAGTGGATGGACTCGATACATGAGGAGGATTGCATGCCAATGATTCTTTTTGCACCTGCGGTATTCAACTTGGCTGAAACGACACGGATGATCGAAGTCGCTAAACAAATGCAAGGAAATCACCACTGTGAGTTCTTTGGTTTTTCAAAGACCTTTGCTTCACTTATCATTGAAAGTGGTTTTACGTACCATTTATTGACGCCGACTCTGACAGAAAAACAAGAGGAACAGATCATAAAATTAGATCAACTGCGCTCATTCAAAAATCCCTTCACCAAAGAGATGGTTGCTGCGCGTATCCTGAGCGAAAAAAAACTGGTCGACAAGCTTGCTCCTCAGGTGATTGTAACTGGATCGAATGTCACGATCTTTCTATCTGCTCGCAGCAAACAGATTCCCTTAGTCTACGTAAAACCCTATGCGATGAGTGATCCCTTTTTTCGATCAGATAGCGCGTTTATCCCTTCTAGTTTGCGTTTCTTCGGACCGTTAAGGAAACCACTTTGGTATTGGACAAGAAAACAATTGGTAAAATCCCGCTGGATGCCCCGAGCATTCAAACACGCTGCCCAAACAGAAAAACTTTCTATGCCTGAAACGAGCTTACGAATGATGGACGCTGATTTAAATCTCATCACCACTCCTGAACGCTTTATAACAAAAGAGCTGCTGCCAGATAATTATCGAATCGTGGGGCCGATTTTTGCCAAGATGGGGGCGTCCTTGCCAGAAGAAGTGTTGACTTTTATTGAACAAAAGCGGCGGGAAAGAAAACGAATCGTTTATTTTGCAATGGGCAGTTCGGGGAATCCGCGCATGGTGCGAAAAATCTTAGCTTTCTTACAAAACCGTTCGGAACTAGCGATCATTGCTCCGGTTACTCATCTACTCAAGGGGAAACACAACGTCTCAAAGAATTTGTTCCTGACCGAATATCTGCCAAGTCATCTATTGCATGAGCATATCGATTTTTCTTTTATCCATGGTGGGGAAGGGACTGTTCAAACAGCTTGTGCCTCTGGGAAGCCGTTTATCGGAATCGGGATGCACTATGAGCAAAGCTGCAATATTCAGTACTGCGTGGCGTATGGCAATGCAATTGCACTGACAAAACCAGTAACTGAGAAAAAGCTGGAAACTGCTCTGACAGAGGTTGGAGATCTGAAGATTTGCCAACAAGCCTGCCAGCTAAAGAATCATTTCCCGACAAATGGTCCTCAGAAGGCGATGCAGGAGATTGAGCACTTTTTAGAAATAAACAATAGTGATTATCATTGAGATAATCACTATTGTTTAATAGAGATCTAATAGCATCAGCAAACCTGGGACCCACGTAGTGAAGATACCGCAAGCGATCGCAAAATAATGAATCTTACGACCAAAGTTTACCTTCACGATCGTATCCAAAAAGCCGCAAAACCATAATGCTCCCCATGTTAACCAAATCAGTGCAAAAAGGGGATCTTGCTCCCATTGCCAAGAGACCCAGGCAAAAGGCAAGGTATTGATGGCTACGAATAGCGCAAAAATTCCATAAATCCGTAGATCCAAACCAAAGAGATAAATAATTCCTACTAGTAAATACGTGAAGGCAAAGAGAAAGCCTGTGCCTGCTTCATAATAAGCACCTTGGAGCATATAGATTAGATTGATAATGAAAGATAACGAACCTGTAAAAAGATTAATTAAAGCAAGTGAACGATAGTCAATGTGAAGTAAACTTCCCCAGCCGTTGATTATCAAAGTAATTCCTACAAAAAATAAGCCGATCCCTAACATAAAATCCTCCTTTACTTAAATTTAGAATAACAAAAAATAAGCCGATCCCTAACATAAAATCCTCCTTTACTTAAATTTAGAATAACAAATTCCAAGAAAAAATAATACCTTTATTTATTTTTATGTCAATAAAAAGGAAAATAATTTTCAAATTTACTATTTTTTGCTGTTAAATTTGATAAAATCAATAACAAAGAGCGCTGCTTGCCGATGTTTTTCTCGTTAAGGGGAAAATTCCAGCGTTTAAAAGGAACTTTAACTCGTTGGAAGAATGGGAAAAGAGAGAGGAACAATAGATTTTCAGTGTATTAATTGGACAAAAAGCTGACGAGGCAGTAGCTTATCGGTTTTTACGAATTTGCAGCAGTGAAGACTGTTTTGCGGAAAGGAGGAATTATGCCGAGAAAAGATCGAATCTTACTTTTTATTGACGAATATATGCAAGCTCAAGGTTGCGCACCTACCATACGAGAAATCTGTGCCAATGAAGAGATAAAAACAACTTCTTTGGTTTATCGTCATTTATTGCGTCTTGAAAAAAGAGGCCTGATTTACCGAGCTTATCGCTTTAAGTCACGTTCGGTTCGTTTTACAGACGAAGGGAAGGCCTATGTCAAAGTGTTGCGACAAGCACAAGCCAACGAAGAATAAATAAAACCAAAATAAAAAAGCCTAAGGCTTTTTTATTTTGGTGCACGGTAGCCGGCAGCTTCCGCTTCAGCGATGGTTTTGAACCATTCTTTCGGGTTGGTAGTATCCTCGTAGTATTTAGATCCGGGCAAATGATAGATGCCGCTTCTTGATCCTTTGATCAAACCGTTTCCTTGTTGATCGACATATTCTTTCTGTTTTTCCTCTGTTTCACTGCTTTGAGAAGTGGCTGTTGTCGTGTTGTTTTCACTACTTGTAGCATTCTCCGGCTGCGTCATATCTTCGTTGGAAATCTCGCTGCTACCATCCGCATAGTTGATTGTGACACCATCTTGGATGTTGAAGATATAATAGTTGAATTGGATCGTATCCTCGCCAATAGATTGGGCTTGCATCTGTACCCCACGGGCAACCAGCTCGTCATCGCGATAGATCGGGGTGACGGAATATCGGACATAATGATTTTTATCTTGCTTGAGATAATAGTTGATATCCATTTCTAAGCGCAACATCTCGGGATTGTTCAACTGACTTGTCCCTGTGATCAGATTCTTCCAGTTTGCATTTTCGCCAGCTAAAGCAAAGCCAATCAAGTGGGTTCGATTATATAAATATTTCCCATTAGGGAGCTGTTTATTACGCCAACCTGTCGGTTTTACACTGGAAATATCGCCACGCTTTTCCGTGGGCATCAAGGATTGATTCAACATTGCTTCAGCAGAGGTCGCACGATTGAGGTGATCGAGGTCGCCGTATGCTTCCCAGGCGCCATTTTCAAGGGAAAGATCATCTTCTGAAAACTCAGGAATGTTCTGATTGACTTCAATCGTTTGGGTGCCTTGGTAAGTTAACTGTGCCAGCTCATCTGCACGAATATCCTTAGCAGAAGTGATTGCCACTTCTGATGATGGTGTTTTGTGATTTGGGAATAGATCATTACTGTGTAGGAGACTAAATCCGACTGCTGCGAGTGCGAGAAGCGCAGTGACCGATCCGATAAATGTTTTTTTCTTTGCCATCTTTTTTTGCCTCTCTTTTCATTGATGTATAGTTAGCATAAACGGGGAGTAAAAAAACTGCAACCCATTCATCATACCATTTGCATGGAGCGTTTTACAGAACTTTCAGGTTTCTTTTGCTTTTTGATCTCAAATGTTCTTAACCCACTTTCTTTACCAAGGGAACATGCCTGAATGGTTTTTTTTATTTGCAAGTCAAATTTTTCATGTTTTAAAAAAACTATGTGATATAATGAATAAAGTTGTTGCTATTTCCCTTTGATGCTTGTTTTAATAACAGGCATCTCCAGCTGCGGAACGAAATTTCAGCTGTATAGCACGCAACCTTCAAACGAAAGAAATCTGGACAATTTTCTGAACGATTTCCTTTCTTTCTTTGAGCAAAATTACAGGAGAAGGAGTGTATCCCATGAACCAGCAAGAAACCATCTTACATTATTTAAATCAGAAAGACTCTGAAAAATTAAAAGAACTCGTATCAGGAATGGAAGAGCTGCCGCTGTTACAATTGTTCAGCAATTTATCCGCGGATGAAAAAGTGATCGTTTTCCGACTATTACCAAAAGATAAAGCACTTATCCTGTTTGAAGATTTGACACCAGCTACACAACAACACTTATTACGCTCTTTCACCGATGAACGGGCAACCGAGTTTGTGAACGAAATGGCACCAGATGTCCGAGTAAGACTCTTGGATGAGTTGCCAGCGACCGTAACACAAAAACTTTTACAATCAATGGCACCGGATGAACGTGCTGCAACAAACCTCTTATTAGGGTATGAGGCTGAGACTGCTGGACGTTTGATGACACCGGAATTCATCACATTGAAAAAAAATATGACGGTCAATCAAGCGTTAGAAAAAGTGCGAATGCAAGCCAAAGAAAAAGAAACGATTTATACGCTTTATGTTACTGATCAAACGAAAACATTAGAAGGTGTTTTGTCGCTGAAAGATCTCTTAATGGCGCAAGGGGATCAACTCATCAGTGAAATCATGTCCCAAAAAGTTATTTATGTTACCACGGACACGGACCAGGAAGAAGCGGCACGTTTGCTAAATGAACTAGATATCATTGCGCTACCAGTCGTAGACAAGGAATCGCGAATCGTTGGGATCATCACTGTCGATGACGCCATCGATGTCATCGAGCAAGAAACGACAGAAGACATGTTTAATGCCGCTGGTTTAGTCGATGTTGCTTCTAATGAAGCAGACCGTAGTAACGTTCTGATCAACGGCACCCTTTGGCAAATTTGGAAAGTCCGATTGCCGTTCCTAGTGATCACTTTGGTTGCCGGTCTTTTAGCTGGGGTAGTCATTGATGAATTTGAACAAACATTGGAATCGGTGGCAGCCGTTGCGATTTTTATCCCTTTGATCATGGATATGGGTGGAAACGTTGGTACACAGTCCTCAACTGTTTTTGTTCGCGGGATGTCATTAGGGCATATTGATCTTTCGACCTTCACTCGCCATTTCTTTAAAGAAGTTTGGATCGGCTTAAGTCTAGGTTTGATCGTAGGGGTCATCTCTGGGGCTGCTGCATCACTTTGGCAAGGAATCCCGATGTTAGGTGTGGCTGTTGGTATTTCGTTAGTTTTTGCCATGACCTTAGCCGCAGCACTTGGCTTCTTAGTCCCGTTTGTACTGATTAAACTAAACATCGACCAAGCAGCCGGTTCGGCACCGATCATCACATCGATCAAAGATATCGCCGGCTTGTTTATCTACTTCGTTTCAGTAAATGTTCTTTTGGGTCATTTGCTTTAGCATACTGTCCGTTCCGGTGGTATAATAAAGCGACATCACATGATGAGCACAACATAGAAAGGGGAAATGTCTTATGACAAATCAAATGAAGCAACATCAACTCGGAGGTTTCTCTTTTTAAGTGCGGCCTCCTAACTAACTGGAGGGAAATCATGGAAAAACAAGGAATTGTGGTCTTTCAGGCCAAAGATATTGCAAAAGTCCGCTTGACCACAGGAGAAGAATGTTTAGCAACGGTTTCAGGAAAATTTCGCCAACAGGCACTAGCGCCAAAGGATTATCCGATCGTTGGTGATTTTGTACAAGGACAGGTGTACGATCAAGATCATTTCTTGATTGATGCTTTGCTGCCACGAAAAAGTTTTTTACAACGAAAAGTAGCTGGAAATCGCACGGACGAGCAAGGCATTGCGGCGAACATCGACACAGTTTTTATTGCAACTAGTGCCAATGAAGAATTCAATTTGGCTCGGTTAGAGCGCTTTGTAACGATCGCTTGGGACAGTGGGGCTAATCCGGTGATTCTCTTGACCAAAGCCGATCAAGTTACTGCTGATAAAAAAGCAGAGCTGCTGCAAGCATTAAACGATGCATTTGGTGTGAAAACATTTGCTACGTCCATTTTTGAACCAAACGAATTGCTGATGGAAACGTATTTTTCTGACGGACAGATCAGCGAATTTATCGGTTCATCTGGGGTCGGAAAGTCCAGCTTATTAAATCAGCTTATGGCGCAAGACGTTCAAAAAACCAATGACATACGAGAGGATAGTCGAGGACGACACACGACGACGAGTCGCCAGTTGTTCACTCTGTCCTCTGGCGCAATGATCATTGATACTCCTGGCATGCGGGAAGTTGGCATCAGTACCGTCCGGTCAGCTTCGATCGACCAATCCTTTGAAGCGATCAGCCAGTATGCTGAAGGTTGTTTTTTCAGAGACTGTCGTCATGAAACAGAACCGAAATGCGCGGTCAAAGCGGCCATTGCTGCCGGTGAACTTTCAGAAGAAGCTTTCGCCCGCTATCGTAAAATGGAAAAAGAACTGGCGTATTTGAAGCGAAAAGAACAGATCAAAGAATTGAAAAAGTAAAAGTTAGCACTCCTTTCTTTAAGAGGAGTGCTTTTTTGTACGTGTTAAGAGAGTCTTGTTGAGTAAAGAAGAGGGACGTAGACAATGTCCTTGTGTTTTCACGAAAAGTCGGCCAATTCCACTGGGCACTACATGCTAAATGGTTGAACTAAGCTAAGAACGCCTGTCTGGTTGAAAGCTACCGTCAAGAAAGTCAGTATAAAAAAACACAGTGGGGTGTTTTCCCACTGTGTTTTGAGCAATGATTTGCCCCTGCCAAGGTATTTCAAGTATAAAGCGTTGATTCTTAAATAGCAACTCGAAAAAAATCGCCTCATTCAGCAGAGCGCAGAATTTTCGTCATGGCTTTTCCTTTCGCCAGTTCATCGATCAGTTTATCTAGATAACGAATTTCTTGGACCATTGGCTCTTCGATCTCTTCTACCCGAATGCCGCAAATGACACCAGTGATCTGCTTTCGTGCGGGATTGAGCTGAGGGGCTTGACTAAAAAAACGTTCAAAAGAAAGCTCTTCATTCATCTGTTGCAGCGTTTCTTGGTCATAACCGGTCAGCCAGGTAATAATCTGATCCACTTCTTCTTTTGTTCGATTTTTCCGCTCTGCTTTGGCAATATATAGGGGATAGACTTTCGCGAAACTCATTTGGGTGATCTTTTGATTTTTCATGATATACTCCTTTAGTCTTTACACAAAGTATACTTTATTTTCTTCGTTTTGCCGAGATTTTCGACACTTGTTGTGTGCCAAAAATAGGCGAGGGGACTAAAGAATGATCTTTTCTTCTTGTTCACGAAACCCTAGAACTTTTTGACGTGACTCGCCATCCCAATAGAGTAAGTCCAAATTCTTATGCAGCATTAGCTGTGTATATAATTCTTTCAGCGTCAGAGCGGGTTTTTTTGGTTCAAAAAATAAAATCAATTGGTTATGGCTATCTTGGGCGATCGTCGTAAAAGGAATCAGGTTTTCTTTGTAAGTTAAATAAATTCCTTGGTAATCTGCTGCACTCGACGACGTTGTCAGTGCTGTCAAGAGGTCTCTTGCTCTCATAATGAACCCGCCTTTACTGTTTTTTGTCGATAGGCATCGATATCCAACATGATTTTCGTTTTGCCGTACACCGTATACTTTTGCACCACGAATTGACGGCGCTTATTCCAATAGCCGCCCACGGTTAGAAACATACCGTCATCAACATCCCCTAAAAAATTCAAACTGTGTTTCGCAATCAAACAGTTGGTGGTACCTAGTGTAAAGCGGACCAAAGGGGAGGGGGCAAAGGAGACGATTCTTATTTTTGAGACAGATCCTTTTTGTGTTTCCATCAGGTATTCCTCCTTTAGTAAGTAGTAAAAAGCGGATCATTCGTTGAGATCAAACCATTTTTTCTCTTCATAAAAAGCAACGTGACGAATCTCATCATAATGGATTTTTTCCGTTGTTTCTCCCGTCAAATAAATACCTAATGGGTCATAACCGCTGATTTTCCCGATAATATCTGGAGGATAGCCGCCTTCTTCATTAACTTCTTCTCGTTGGATCGCCACAGTTAGGTTCTTTTTCATGGCTTCAAATAAACACTGATTGATTTCTTCCGTTGTGAGTGACGGCTTAGGTGGACAATCAAACTTACGTGTCGGTTCCTCTTCAATTTCAGTTGTATGCTCAGATAAAAAGAATCCTTGCCACTTTAGCTTTTTTCGATCTTCATATGGTTGTAGCATACCCATAGCAATCACCTCTTATCTATATAATACAAACATACGTTCTCTTTTGTAAAGCGAACAGATTTTTAAATTTCTGATTCTTCTATGAAACATCTAAAAAGGGCATCAAACAAGGGGCTAGTGGTGGGTATCGTTTTTTTGCACTATATCTGTTATAATTTATCCTGAAGCGACGATGAACGATTTGGAAAATAGCTGGCGAAAAAGGAGAATAGTATGTCTGGATTAATCGTGGTCCTGCTTACGATCTACTTTGCAAGTAGGAAAGATAAAGAACAGTGGCTTTTTGATCGCAAACGATTGACTATTCTGGCGCTTATGTTTGTGATCGTCGGCATAAGTTGGGGCTTAAATGACAAAATAATGAAGGATCCTCTGAACCAAAATATTAGAAGTAATTTACTGTTTAATTATTCGTTTCCCTTATTGATATGTATGCTAGGTTTATTTATCAAAGAAATACCACGTTGGGGACGGATCGTGACTTTGTCATTTGGCTTTATGATTTTCGGGTATTTAGCTTTGCACTATTTGATAGGTTTTCACAACCCGTATTGGGAAAATCTACAGCTAAGTCCATTGTATTGGCTGCCAAGTGACTAGCCATACGAAAGTATCGCCAATGGAAACGCAAAAAAGCACTCCCTTTATTGAGTGCTTTTTTGCGGCTAAATAACTGCAGCAAGGTGTTTCTTTTCCCAAAAAAATAGGTTAGACCTAAGTAACGAGGGGATCATATAAGGAGAAGTCATGACTGTTTAAATCAAAACGATTGATTCTTGACTAAACCGTGTCTTTTGATCATTGCCAAAGTAAAATATGCGATGAGCGTTCCTGCAATACCAAAAAGTAAATCGATTCGATCAGGGGTGTTCATAAAGCCAAAGACAGTCTCGCTCAATAGATTGGCAATGAGTAAGAGCAGGGTCAATAGCGTGACGGCTTTAAATGGCGCACCTACGAGAAGCCAAAAGTACCCCAGTAAGCCAATAATCAAACTAATCGAAAAATTGGAGATATGAAGATAAAAGTCAGCATACCTCGAAGTAAAGAAAGAAATGTCCAAGTACTTTGATAAATAGAGGAAAAGGGCTGTGAACACGAAAAGTAAGTAGAGGAGTGACGCCCATAGCTTTGGTAAAAAGGCTAGCTTTAATTGATTATTCGTTTTCATTTTTATTCTCCTTTTTAGGAATTGTCAGCCATACTTATGAAATTGCTTTTATCGGGTATTAATTACACAAATGGAAAAACAAGCTGCAGACTAGGCAAATCAGTAGTCTGCCTAAAATGAGTTGAGGTGATAAAATGACAATAATAAACAATGAGCGATTATGGTTAGGCTTAGGGGTAGAAATTATTTTGCTCATATCATTCAGCATGATTATGTATTTCATCCTGACTAGTGGCAATTTGAAGCAAAGTCCGTTCACCAGTCAACGAAATGGAAAAATAAGCTTCTGGATAGCTGCTGGTTTGATTTTACTTGCCAACGAAATATCCTAAGTTATCTACCTGATTTTAGGGTTCTTTTTTATAGAATCATGTAACGGGTATTTGTTAGCATTTGCAACATCTAAGCACTAGTGTTAGAACTTTGAAACGGATTGGCTATATATGAATAAAGTTCGAGAAAAAAGCTCAAAGATTTTCAAAATGATTATAGCATACAATCAAACCGATTGGTTCGTAAATCAAGGCTAAGGCTGATAGCTTGAATCTGTATTTGCTGAGATAAAGAAAGTAGGACGACGAATCCGCAAGTACTTGCTACCAGACAGTTATCAATCTGTTAATCAGCAAATCAAAAAAAGAATCTGAAGAACATGTAAAACAAGAAATTCTTAGTTTTAATTGAATTTTAGGTGCATTAGCGACAATCTACTGATAAAAGTCATTCGGAGGGAGGTAAAATGATACAAAATTGTTTTGAACTATTTAGAATGGCACGAACCCTTTTTTGAATGTAACTTTGTATAATATATATTATGTAAACTAAAATAAAAAATTTTTTGAACACCGTATTTAGCTAGTAATTGTGCGACTCTCCTCTCTCTTATTCATGATTATTTCCTTCAAATTAACCTAAATACCAGCATAATCCAAAAAAAACGGTTATTTAAGCGATAGTTTAAGATTTTTGTTTATTTTACGACTGACAAGAAAATCAATTGACAAATTATATCTGTACCTTTGTCTGTATTTGATCTTGTTGATCCTTGAATCTTTGAATTCAAACATTGCTTGCAACTGCTGGCCAATCTCAATGAATCACTCAGTGCTTAATGAATCGCTGTTCACGATTTTATCAGTAATGATTCGTACATAACCCAGCCAAATTTGTGCTAACTAAATAGCCTAATGGGAATCTTGATCACAGGCAAACCAGCAACGATAAACAACAAAAGTTGAGTTGCGTTCAGTTTTCACCTAAACGGATCCGATTCCCATAGCGAGTCCTAATCAAGGGATCACAGTCATCTAAGTACAGTTTTCTTTTTGTTGCTGCTAATAAAGCAATGACAGCTACGGAAAGTTTCAAACTATGTAATACAGGATCGCCGAAAAGACAATGATCAAAACGACCAAAACAATGATTAGTTGATTTAAACGTCGAATAAGCAGGTTTTTCTTATTTTTTTCAAATTCTTTTCCTTCATTTCGATAATATTCTCTATCTTTTGTTCCCACGAGCGCCAACTCCTTTTCCCTGATTTTATCACTATCCTGAAAACAATGGGTGCAATCAAGGTGTTTTGTACAATAAATGGCAGTATTTTGTTAGAGCTTACCATCGTATGCGTATAGCGACTAAATAAGACGACTGACGAGTTCCAAGTGATTCATAACCGCAGCTTTCCGAATAACGCCCATACCTGGAAACGACCTTTGCTGATAGGCAGCAATTAATAGCTGCAGCCCAGCTGTTTGTGTAGGATACTCTTCTTCATGCTGTAACAAAGCTTCCATGACTTCGAAAAATTTTTCTTTCTGATTTGGTAATTCTTCCTCAGAAAATAAGTGAACGATTCGCAAATCTTGCTCAGTTGTCGGATAGATCCAATGCAAAACCAACCGCTTTGAGGGATAACTGTGCTCATAATAAATTTTGCTATCGACAGAAAAATCACTAAACCCAGCATAACCCAATTTTTGATAAAGATGATGGGTTTTTGAAAACCCTTCGTCCGGACATTCTGTATAAAAACTATTTTTAGGTAAACGTGTAAACGGATCTTCCATCAGTAGTTTCGGGCCGTTGATTTTATTTAACAAACGAAACTCTTTGCCTACCAGCACCGGCAGTGTATTTTCCCGCCAATCACTAGCGAGTGCTGGGTCCGCTTGATGAACGATCCAAAGATCAGGCGTTTCTTCCACTGTTTCAATGGGTCGATCTACGATCATTGCTTTAGGGGCAGCAACATTTTGCAACTCTGCTAACCCCTCTGCAGTCAGAAAAGCCCCAGCCTGTGGATTGCGAACAAGATAAAAAGGATGCTGCTTCCTTTGAAACAGGTCAATGGTCGTCCAAAACGTTTTTGATTGCTTGACCGGTTCAATGATCGGCTGGATCGCTTCTGACAAGCGATCTTGTTCCAACAGTGCTTTCAACGCCAATAAATCAAATTGTTTTCCACGAATATACGGGAAGTACATCTTCTTCTCTCCTTCTTACTTGCCTGATAAAAAACGTTTTTCCAGCGCTTCATAGGCTGCTCTCGTAGCGGCCAATTCTTCTTTCAAGGCTTCGATCGCTTGCAGCTGAGTATCTTCAATAAATCGATCATAGTAATTGACTCCACCACCGAACAAGTCATACTCAGGCTGGCGTTTCTTCAGTTCTTGGTACAAACGTTCTGTTGAAAATACCCGCAATCCTCGAGCAGTCTGTTTTGCTTTGCCGACTTCTCTCGCTTGTGCCGAAATCAACCGAAACAATAAGCCATTTTCTGGAACCTGCAGCTCTTGCCGTTGGGGTTTCTTTTCGACACTGAAATACCCTTTGCTGCCCGTTTCTTTTTCAAGAAATGCATGATAGACCAAAACACCAATTGTAGGTGCAATCTGATCTTTGACTTTTTCATACAATGTCTTGGGTAAGACAAAATAATTATAATTCCCAATAAAGGATAGTTTTGCTTTTGAGCGAAAATCTGCCAAACTAACTTTGAGTTCGTAGCAACGCCATTCAAATGTATTTTCAGTCGTCAAGCGACAACTCAAAGTATCCACGATGCCGTGATCATCTGGCATGACTACCTCTTCTACCACAATATCACTGTTTTCACGACAATAATAATAAAGTGCCTCTTCCATTTCTAAAGTTAAGGATGTCTTCACAAATTCACGACCTTTATCTTGTTTCACCTATTATAAAACATATGTTCGCATTTTAAAAGAGGGAAATAAAAGCAACCTATCATCCCCTCACTCATTCGGGCATCCGTTACCGAGAATCTCTTCAACCGTCCTCTTTGTGCCGCGGAATCGTAACAAAAAAAGCAGCAAGAGCACACAAGTTGCGTGATTAATAGACCTTTAAAGGGAAATTCAAAAGTAAAGCCTGCGGGAAGATGAAAGAAATGAAAAAAATCCTGCAGTGCTTTTTGACTAAACCACAAACCGCTGACAAGCCCTATCAAACCAATAACAATGCTTTGAATGCCTACAAAGAAAAGCTCTTCTAAGGTGACCACCAACGGAGACTGTCCTAACAACAACCGAATACTCAGAGATTGCTGCTCCTCCCCCATCAAATGAAAACGATACATGTGATTGCAGTGCCATAAAAAGGCGGCGATCAATCCTATAGCTAGATTGCTAAGTACGAAGCGCAGCAATTGCAAAAAGAAAAGCCAACTGGCATATGTGAGATCCATCTGATTCTCACCACTATTTGTTTCGTAGCGCAGCCATTGACGAAAAAAAACTAGCCAATTCTTTGCAAAGATGGCAATGATCAGTAGAAGAATCGCCAATACACCACTCATCAGCAAACTGCGCCTACGAAGTGCTGCGTGCCAGCCGAATTGGCAAGGATAGTAGAAGTACCGCCATTTGTTCATGATATCCCTCCTTTTGGCGCCTATTTTACAGAACTTTTCAAATTTAGACAAACATCTTCTTGTTTACATAATATAATTATGATCAAAAAAGAGTGCGGCACGTAGCCCACACTCTTTTCCCTTTAGCTATCGACGTCTACAAATACCTTGTCAGCAGCTGCAACAAGCGCTGCGGAAATTCTGTTAGATTGGAAAGATCAATAAAGCGTTCTTCCCCATAAATCGCTTTGATCACCTCTTTGTCTTGGCCAATGGCAGCTGCCAGAAACAGCACCCCTTGTCGTTCATAGTCAGCGATCACCTGCTGAATATCTTCTTTGGCTTTTACCCCTGTATAATCAGGAAGAGCTTTTGGCTGGCCATCACTGATATTCAAGAGTAATTTAGTGGTTGCCGGCTGATGAGCGAGCTTTTCAGCTAGCACGCGCAAGACAGACCCATCACGGTTATTTTGCCGAGGCTTCATTGTCATGAGTTTCTCTGGCACAAATTCAAAGCCTTCATTAAATTCTTTGTAAGCAAAAAGCGAGGTTTTTTCACGAGCGGTCACGTCCGCTGTATCGCCATAGATCATCAATGGCAAAGATAAACGTTCGGCAAAAGCATTCACCGCTAAGACCGCCTGTTGCGCATACAATATCCGATCTTCTCGAATCATCGAACCCGATTCATCGATGCGCAAAGCAAGAGCTAAGGAAGGCTGTTCATGAGGTGGATTCTTCTTGTCAAAGGTCCGGAAATCTTGATACGCAACCTTGCTGGCATCAAAGCGTGTGCCGCTGTACTTACCTTTACTGTATGCCGAAGCTTGTTCATTTTCCAATACTTCTTGGGTTTGCTTGATCAATGACTCTACGATCGGCAGCAACGGCTGCAAACGCTGTTGGGCTTCAGTCGCTTTTTCTAAATCGACGGGTGGTCGATGAACGATCAGCCCTTCTTTGGCATGGATTGATTCTTTCAATGCTTGTCGTGCTGCCTTTGATGCCGTAGTTTTCTTTTCTTTCTCCTGGGCTTCATACGCTTCGATCGACAAAGAATGAGCAGCAGGAGCTGCCTCTTGTGCTTCACTCCCAGCTTTTGCTTGGCCATCATGACTATTGCGTTCTAGTTCTTCTGAAAACGTCGCCTCAGTTGCTGCGCTTTTCGCTTCTTGTTTGTCAAAATCAGTGGTTTCCATCGTTTCCGCCTCAGTTTCTTGATTGGCGGTCTCAAGGACTTGCTCATTTTTTAGGACGGGCGTGCCTTCTTCCACTACATTGCGATGGTCCGCCTCTTCGCTGCTGATTCGGCGTCCTTTGATTTGTTCTTTAAAGGCATTTAGCGGTTGTCCAGAAAACAAAAGCCGCAATTGCGCCAATAACCCTGAAGCTTCTAGCGCCTGTTGTAAAAGAGAAAGCTCATTCGGATCGGTGGTGATTTTGTATAGCACTTTGCTATCAATTGCTGTAAAGGGATCTTGTCCTTGCTTGACTGCATTTAGCCAATAAAAATAGGAACGCATGCCCGCCACTCCTTTGATGGCATTGGCTTTGGCGGTCACGTCTAGCAAGCGTATGATCTCAGCCATTTTCTCCGCAGTCGTTTTGTCCGGATAATTGGTTTTGGCAATGCCTCGCTGCACCATGACTGCTAGCTCAGGTAAATCCATTTTTTCAGCATGCTGCATCCGATCTCGCAAGGATTCGTTCAATGGTCGGTTGCCTTGGTAATTCCGATTCGTTGTGATGATCACCACACAGTCAGGGTGTCGTCGAACAAAGCCAGTTGGGATATTCAGCATTCCATTTTGTTCAAGGGCCGAGTTTAGTGCCACTAGTACCGAAGCATCACGAATGACCGTTGGCTCTTGAATCTCAAGCAAATAACCTTTTTCCAGCGCCCGTACGATTTCCGAGGGATAAAATTTGTATTGAATCGTTGGTTGCTGATCACTGGTTTCGATCCGTTCGATCAGTTCTGCAAATTTCGCCCGTGCCCGCTCACGAGTCAGGGAAAAATGCCGCTGGATCAACCCTAAGACATCTTCAAAACAATCACTTTGATAAATTGCATCCAGCAAGTCCTTGTCCTCTTCTTGGTCGGTGTTGATCACTGGTAATAAAGCCCCAAACACATCTGACTTATCCATATCCGCAAAGCAGGTGATTTTGGTGTAGGGCAGTTGCAGGTCGGCAGAAAGTGCCTTTGCCAACTGGGTCTTGCCGGAACCAGCATCGCCTTCCAGCAACACATTGAAGATCTTCATCTCTGGATCCGCCCAATTCAACGCGATCTCTGAAGCGATTCGTAGTTCTTCAGCACTGGTCTGATGACTTTGTGGTTTTTTCCAAATCATGGTTTGTTCTAATTTGCTAAAAGCGCGTCCTTTCGTTACAACAAAAGACGGTTGATTTTGTGTCATGGCAATCTGCTCCTTTTCTTAATAACCTAGCTCATCTAAAAGCCGCTTTAGGATTTTGAAGCGTTCGCCGTATAGCTCGCCATCTTTTTGCAAGGAATCATAAAAAAGTAAAATGTCTTCATCGATCTTAGGATTTTCGGTGTCTACTTCAACGGTCATACGATTTCCTTGTAAGCCAATGATCTCGATCAACGGATTTTCAGGATCGTAAAACTTTTCATGGCGATAAGCCTCTTGAAAATACAAACTGGATTGCGCCACTAAGATTGCTAGATCTAAGATTCTAGTGAGCGGTAGTTCTTCTGACTGACGAGACCATTTTTCACCTGTGTGGCGCCAAACCTTGCCTGAGATATCGACTTTTCCCCGGTCGTTCCATTGTGCCAATCCGAGGGAAAGGCCTTTTGCATCCGTATGTAACGCATTTTTTCCGTCAACAGTATCATAGTCTTCCACTTTAATGACGGGCTTATGTTTCAAGTTTTCTGGTATTTTCATTGTTCTCACTCCTTGTTTAGTAAATTACTAATTTACTAGATAGAGTAAGTATAATGAGGAAGCTGGTTTGGAACAAGTAAAAGGTCTTTTCTAGTAGCTAGGGACAGATGTCTATAGAAAAAGCACTTGATAAGAAGTATCTAAAAACAAACGCTCTTAAAAAGTGCTTTTTTATGACGCATTACTTCACTAGCTCAATTGATTGAAAAAAAGGCGCAATTCTTGCTTTCTCTGACTTGCAAGTTGGGCTTTGGGAATGCCTTGGATCGCCCCTTCAATGCCGTATAGCATATGCAAGCAAGCGCCCGTATCGCATTGTTGGCGGATAGCTAGAAAAACCTCTTCGGCCGTTTTTGCGCGTAGTTGTTCAGGGGTATTGATGCCGATACGAACCAGGTGATCCGCTAAAACTTGGCCTACATTTGGTAACTTTTGCAGTTCATTCATAGGTTTCTCCTTTTTGATTGTTGTCATCCTGCCCGTCTTCCTCTTGACGAATCAACGCATAGAGTTTCATATCTAACAGCTGATGGTTTTTCTCCGCATGCTTTCGCAAAACGCCTTCTAATGTAAAACCTGCCTTTTCCAACACACGACAAGAGGAATGATTCTTCGCAAAAGATTCAGCAGAAATACGAACGATAGTTGAAGTAGTAAATATATAGTCACATAGTTGTTGAACGGCTTGTGTCATCAAACCTTTTCCCCAGTACTCTTGTGCAATAGAGTAGCCAATCTCAGCCGTTCTATAATGGATATTTTCTTTGCGAACAGCACGGATACTGCCGACTGCTCGGTCATCCACAGTGATTGCAAAGGCAAATTCTGCTTCTTCCACAGATCGAATATAGGCTTGTGCATCTGCGACCGTATACGGGAATGGCAACCCCTCCCGTAAATAATCGTGGATGGATTGATTATTTAACGCATGGGCTAAATCTTGCGCATCGCTCATTTGCCACCTTCTTAAGGAACACTTCATAGCAATTCCTCCTTTGCCAGTCCTTCATTTTGATCCTATTGTACGAGTTTGTGTGATTTTTTACAAGCGAATCTCAAAAAAGCAGAAAAAAGAACCAGCTAGACGAACGTCTAACTGATTCTTACATACATTGTCTTGAGGAGATAATGGCGTGAATAAACATAGAAAAAATAAAAATTATTGCGCTGAAATAGCGATGCCAATGGCTTTTTCCCCTAAATGCGTGCCGATAACTGGTCCGAAGTGACCAATCTCAATTTCTGCATTTGGGTATTTCGCTTGTAGCTTCGCTTTTTCTTCTTTCGCTACTTCTAAATTATTGGCGTGGATTACATAAAATTTAACAGGCAATGCGATTTCTTGCTCCCGTTGACCAATGATATCTTCCGCGCGATTGAATGCTTTTTTGCTGGAACGAATGCGCTCGTAAAGCACAATTTTTCCTTGATCAAAGGTCAAAATCGGTTTGATTTTTAATAATCCGCCAATCAAGGCTGCTCCATTGGTTAAGCGACCGCCACGAACCAAGTTATTCAAGTCGTCAACGATCAAATAGGCATAGGTATTGTCTCTGATAGTGTCCAGATGGGAAATGATCTCTTCTACGGTTTTGCCTTGACTTGACAGATCAAGAGCGGTTTCTACCATGTGCCCCATCGGCATACTTGTGATTTTCGAATCGTAAGGAATGATTTGAACGCCTTCGATTTCATCGGTAATTCCATAAAGCGTTCCGATAAATCCAGAGATACCGCTTGATAAGTGGATACTAATGATCGTGTCGTAACCGCGATCTTTCAATGACTCATATAAGGCTAACACTTCTCCTAATACCGGTTGAGAAGTGGTTGGGAATTCTTTGCTGTTTTTCAACAAAGCGTAATACTCATCAGCTTCAATGTCGATGCCCTCATTGTAGACTTTTCCATCTAAAATAACAGGGATCGGTATGATAAACAAATCTTCATGGTTTTTGATCCGTTCCGGCAGATAAGCTGTACTGTCAGTAACAACGGCTAATTTCATTCTTTTTCCTCGTTTCAACAAATTTCAAACGTCATTAATAATATAGCATAAATTTACTTACTTTCAAATGGTTTTCAGAACTTTTCATTCTGCTTACTCATTAAGAAAATTCCTGATCGCTTGTTGATTGGTTTCAAGATTGACGACTAACACACTTCCGGCACTCGCACTTGAACCGTATTGCCAAGAGTCAGCGACTGGGACAGTCAAGCTGTCGACTCCTCCCGCCCCTCGAGCAATCGAGAAGGTATTTTTTAATAGGAAAGACATTGGCAGGTTGGTGGAAGCATAGCCTAAGACTTTTCCAGCTGCATAAGGCAATTTTAAAATAGCTAAAGGATTTTTCATTTCGCTAAAGATCGCATCCATTACTTGCTGCTGTCGTCTTACACGACCGAAGTCACCTTCTTCGTCCATCCGAAAGCGTGCGTATTGCAACAGCTCAAGCCCATTCATTTGTTGTTGCCCTTGCTTGATGGCAACTTCAAGATTTTTACTCATATCTTTTTCCGCGTTGATAGCAACGCCTGAGGGAAACAATGTGTCGATCACTTTTTCAAAGGAACGAAAGTCAACTTTTGCATAATAGTTGGTTTCTAGCCCGAAGTTCTCCGCTAACGTTTGTCTAACCAAATCAGCACCACCAAAGGCATAAGCCGCATTGATCTTGTTTTCGCCATAACCGGGAATCGTAACTAAAGTATCCCGCATAAAGGAAAGTAGCTTCGGTTGCTTACTGGGACCATCTAATTGCAAAACCATAATAGTGTCTGCTCGTCCAGCTTCTCCTTCACGACTATCACTACCAATGAGCAATATATTCCGAGCACCATTTGCAGCGGCCGTACCATTAAAGGTCTCTTCATCAGTCGTAGCAAAAGCAGCGTCACTTCTTGCGACTTGCTGACCGACAAGAAACGCAATCAATGAATAGGCAAAAAGCACCAATAGTACCCGAACCACAATACGCAGAACTGGGTGCTTCCGCTTTTTCTTTTGTTTGGGTTGCTTGGTCTTCTTAAGCTTTGACGGTTTTTGTTTGCTTTGTTCCTGGCTTTGATGCATCGCAGGCCTCTGAGCAGATAGCGGAGGGATCGCGCTTTTTCGTCCCTCAGATTTTATTGCTCCTACTTGTGACTGTTCTCGAGAACTTTGAGCCGCACGAGAGTCGCTTGCCCTAGGATGATCGGTGTTTTGATAAGGAATGTCTCCTACTCGCTCATCAGCAGAAAAAGTAGAATCACTCGGTCTGACGCGCTGGTTTCTTCTTTTGGCTTCTCGACGGGCAAAGATACTTTCTTTGGCTGCCTGACTGGATTCCTTTTCTAGCCGTTCATGCAGTTTTTTATTTTTTTCCATCCTGCTCATTGCTTCTGATCCTCCAACTAAAAAATAGCTCTCTGTCTATAAGGATACCCTAGACCTTATAGAAAGAAAGCTATTTTCTGAAATTTTAACCTTTTTCTAGGAAATTTCTTCATATTTTACCTTAGATGCTTTGATGCGCCTTGTCGTATGCTCACAAATCCTGCTTGCTCATAAAATGATTTCACTTGGTTTGCCGACCAAAAGTTTAGTGAGAGATCATCGAAGCCTTTTTCCAGCGCAACATTTTCAGCAAATGCCAACAATTGTTTTCCAATATGCATCCCTTGGTACCGAGGGTCAACAGCGATCGCTGCAATTTCCAGCCACTTTCGTTCATGCATCATCGCATTTTGTGGCAAACAGACCTCTTGAAGATGCACAAAGCCACAAGGCTGGTCCGCCAACCAAGCGATAAAAAAGTGGTGGCTTGGCTCTTGCAGCTGCTGTGTGATTGCTCGTTCAAATCTTGACTGATCAAAGGGCTTAAAAATCGTTGGGTACCATTGATGGTGCTGTGTTTGGATCTCTTTATGAAACGTTGCTAATAGGGTTTCATCTTGGCTAAATTTTATTTTGACTTGAGTCATTCTTGGTCACTTCCTCAACAACATTTACGGAATACACGCCGAGAAGATGGACTTGACCACCCAACAACTGAATTTCTTCAAAGGCATTTACAATCAGTTGCCACGGCTTGTCCATCACCAGATCGATCACGAAAAAGTATTCCCCTAAGGTGGTTTTTGAAGGCCGCGATTCAATTTTGCTTAAATCAATTTCTCGCCAGCCAAAGGTTGCTAAGATTTTGTGCAAGATCCCCGGTCGGTTTGCTGGCAGCGTCACAAAAATCGTTGCTTTCTCAGCAGACTGCTCTGGTAACTGGGTGTTTGCTACTTTCTTCGTCAAAACCCAAAAACGGGTTTGATTAAAGGCAACATCTTGAATATTGGTTTCTTTGATCGTTAATTGATAGGCCAATGCCGCTTCTTTGGAAGCAATCGCCGCAACTGCTTCTTCTGGATGTTTTGCTACGTAGGCTGCTGCAGTCGTTGTGGAAGCAACCGCCTCAACAGTAGCTCCAGCAAATCGGGCTTCGATGAAGTCGGCACATTGCGCTAAGGCTTGCGGATGAGAAATTATCTTAGTGATGGGACGGTTGTCTTTTGCTGATTGCTGAGAAACTAACAATTGATGATTGATCGGTAAAATAATTTCCTGTTCGATGCTCAACTGATTTTGACGAAAGAGCGTATCAATCGTGGCATGAACGGACCCTTCTAATGAGTTCTCGTTCGGAACGACCGCGCGATCGATCACGCCGTTAGCTAGCGCTTGAATACAAAGTGGAATCGATCCATAGGGGATACAGGTATTTTCCGGATAAGCTTCTTGCGCAGCTAAATGCGTAAAGGAACTTTTCGGTCCTAAATAACCAATCTTCATTTTATGCACCCGCTTTGATCAAAATTTCCTGTACGATTTCTTCTGGTGCTTTGTTCGTCGTTTCAACGATCAATGAAGCAGTTTCTTCATAAAGAGGGATCCGAGGACGGTAAACAGCCAATATTTCTTCTGGTGATTTTGAGACGACTAAGGGACGAATGCTGCCATTATCCGCCTTTAAGCGATGAATCAACTCCTCGGGATCTGTTTTTAAATACACGACGAGCGGCATCTCTTTTAAAAGTTGACGATTTTCTTCTTTTAATACGATGCCCCCACCAGTGGAAATAATTTGTTCCTTTGCCAAAGTTTTAGCTAAAATATCCGTTTCGATTTTGCGAAAGGCTTCCTCACCGTGTTGGTCGAAAAATTCTTGAATGGTCATGCCGATCTCAGCAACGATCAAGTCATCAAAATCCACATGAGACTGTTTCGTTTCTTCAGCCAAAAGACGGCCAATCGTGGTTTTTCCAGCACCCATAAATCCAATTAATATCACTTTTTTCACTCGCTGTTTCCTCCTTTAGCCAAACGTGCGACATCCTCAAAAAAATCAGGATAAGAAACTGCTACGGCTTCGGCTTTTTCTAATTCTACCTCTTCATCTGTCAATAAGGCGGCAATTTGCAGCATCATGCCGATGCGATGGTCCCCCCGACTTGACACACGTCCGCCATGCAAAGGGGTTGGACCGTTGATGATCAACCCGTCCTCGGTGGGAGTGATGTCCGCCCCAAGTTTTGTCAACTCTTCGGCAGTTGCATCAATTCGGTTGGTTTCTTTTACTTTCAGTTCTTCCGCATCTTTGATCACCGTTTTGCCATGAGCCTGCGTGGCTAACAACGCAATGATCGGCAATTCATCGATCAAGCGTGGGATAATATCGCCAGCGATGGTTACTGCCTGCAAGGTAGAACTTCGAACGGTAAGGTCAGCTGATTGATTCTGATCGTCTTGATTGGAACAAGCAATCGAAGCACCCATCTCCTCTAGCACGTCAAGAATTCCTGTACGAGTGGGGTTGATCCCGACATTTTTTAAAACGATCTCACTTTCTGGCATAATCGCGCCGGCTGTTAGGAAAAAAGCAGCGGAGGAAATATCACCAGGAACATTTACTTCTTGTCCTTGGAGTGTTTGAGGTCCCGTCACAGTGATCGTTTTGCCTTGTGTTGTGATGACGCCACCGAATTGACGGATCATTTCTTCAGTATGGTTACGGCTCGCCTCTTTTTCAATGATCGTCGAGGTACCTTGTGCTTGCAATGCCGCAAAAATCAGCGCCGATTTTACTTGGGCACTTGCTACGGGCATCTGATAATTGATGGGCTGTAAAGAAGCAGTACCATTAACGGTGATCGGTGGGAACTCCGTCTGCTCATGCCCTCTCACATTGGCACCCATTTCTCTTAATGGCAGCATCACTCGGTTCATCGGACGTTTATTCAAAGAGTTATCGCCGAATAAGGTGGTTGTAAATGGCTGTCCAGCCAAAATCCCCATCATTAAGCGAATCGTTGTACCAGAATTGCCGATATCAATTGGGGCTTGGGCAGGCTTAACGCCATTAAAGCCCTGTCCTTCAATCGTGATCGTCTGACCGTCATCATGGATTGGAACGCCTAATGATTGAAATGCATGAAGGGTGCTATAGCAGTCTTCTCCACGCAAGAAATTACGGACAATCGTTGTCCCTTCGGCTAACGCCCCGAACATGATACTACGATGCGAGATTGATTTGTCAGCAGGGACTGCTATCGTCCCTTTTAGATGTGTTGCTTTTTTTAGTTTCATAACGGCCTCCTATTTTTTTCGACATGAATAGGTCGTTTTTTTTTGAATCAGCTGCTCTGCTTGCAGCAAATCATTTTGCGTTTTAAATGAAATCTGTAAAACACCAATAATATCTTCTCGAGTTTCAAGAATTTTCAAGTTGATCAAAGAGAGCTGATGTTCGCTCAATAGCCCCGTCACTTCAGCGACAACGCCGGGATGATCCGGTACATCGATGAATAGATCATAGAATGCTGGGATCGCCCCATTTTGATGAACCGGCAATTGATCCCGTGTTTCCTTCGCGGATTCAAAAAACCGAAAGATCGCCCTTTCGTCTTTTTTCTGCAACCAGTGAGCCATGGTCGTCATTTGTTTTTGCCACTCATCGATCAGCTGCAGCAGCTCCTGTCGATTACTCAATAAGATATCGGTCCACATACGAGGATCTGAAGAAGCAATGCGAGTGATATCGCGAAAACCGCCTGCTGCAAGTTGCTGCGCTCTAGGGTGTTCGTGGTTGAAGGCATCTGCCTGATTGACTAATCCCGAAGCAATAATATGGGGCAGATGGCTCAACATCCCTGTGATTTGATCATGCTCTTGGGGAGCAAGTGCCACATATTTGGCTCTAGTGCCGCGAAAAAGCTCCTGTAGTTCTTCCACCCGCTGACTTTTCGTCGGTGTGAAGATATAGTAAGCATTCTCGAAAAGGTTCTCATCGGCTGCTGTGATCCCTGATTTATGAGAGCCAGCCATCGGATGGCCCCCAATAAAATCAAAGGAAAAGGACTCGGCAAATTGCGTGATTTCCGCTTTGGTACTGCCGGTGTCTGTTACTAGCACCGAAGGCTTTAATGAAAGTGCCCCCAGTTCGGCAAGATAGTTTTTGGTGATCTCTACCGGCAATGCCAACAAAATCACGTCGGCACGGACAGCACCTTCAGAAAATGAAGGGGGCACTTCGTCTACTAAATTTGTTGCTAATGCGATCTCATTGGTTTCCTGACAATCCCACCCCATCAAATGCACTTGCGGATGTGCCTTTTTGATACATGTTGCTAAGGAAGCGCCGATCAATCCTAGACCGGCGACGAAGATATTTTGGCTCATGAAAAGAATCCTCATTTCTACTGGAATTTTTTGCTGTTTCTTTAATCAGTAGGTTAACAAGTATTCTCGATACGCCTGAACAGATGCGGTCAATTCTTCGAAAGAATCACTTGGAAACTTTTCTAATAGTTCATTGGCCACCACTGTTGCCACCACACTCTCACAAACAACACTAGCTGCTGGTACAGCGGTGCTATCTGAGCGTTCGACGCTTGCTTTATACGGTTCTTTGCTGTCGATATCAACACTTTGCAACGGCTTGTACAAGGTCGGGATCGGCTTCATAACCCCGCGAACCACAATTGGTTCCCCGTTCGTCATGCCGCCTTCAAAACCACCTAGGTTGTTGCTGCGACGGGTGTAGCCCCGTTGTTCGTCCCATAAAATCTCATCCATGACTTTTGAACCCGGTAAAACACCTGCCTCAAAGCCAACACCGAACTCAGCCCCTTTAAAGGCGTTGATACTGACCACGGCTTGGGCAATCTTCGCATCAAGTTTTTTGTCCCATTGCACGTAACTGCCAAGACCAGCAGGAACGCCGCCAACAAGCACTTCCACTACGCCGCCGATCGTATCACCATTTTTCTTCGTTTGATCGATCAACTGTTTAATTTCTTCCTCGACAGATGGATCTAAGACTCTTACTTCCGAGGCTTCAGAGCGTTGTGCGATTTCTTTGACAGTCAAGCCTTCTGGAATTTCTGCTTTGATGCCGCCTAACATCGTTACATGACCTGCCACATCGATGCCAAGCTCCTTCAAAATTTTCTTCGCGATTGCGCCGATGGCTACCCGCATAGTCGTTTCCCGGGCAGATGAACGTTCCAGGACGTTTCGTAGATCTTGATGGTGGTATTTCATGCCGCCGACCAAGTCAGCATGACCAGGTCTTGGTCGTGCCACTCGTCGTAGTTTGCGGTCTTTTTCTGGTACCTCTTCGATTGCCATGACCTTGGTCCAATTTTTCCAATCTTTGTTCTCGACCACTAAAGTCACAGGAGAGCCTAATGTTTTTCCATGACGGATACCGGAAGTGATACGGACTTGGTCTTTTTCAATCAACATCCGTCCCCCACGACCATAGCCGGTTTGTCGTCTCGCTAATTCAAAATTGATGTCTTCTGCTGTTAATGGCAATCCTGCCGGTAACCCTTCGATAATGGCGGTCAACTCTGGTCCATGTGATTCGCCTGCTGTAATATAACGCATGATCCGTTACCTTCCTTTCTTATACTAGGTAGTCTTTGATTTTTTCAGTCGGGATCGTCACGATTTTCGCCTGTCCGATCGCTTCTAATAGAATAATCTTCAATTGTTGCCCGCGGGCTTTTTTATCATGAGTGATTGCTTGGTATAATTGCTCTTTATCTATTTCCCTTGGTGTAATCGGCAAGTGAAACTTCTCAACCATTTCTGTAATTTGCTGGGTCGTACCTTTTGGTGTTAATCCGGTGGCTTCTGCATGTCGGGTAATCATAATCATCCCCATCGCAACGCCTTCTCCGTGACTAGTCTCAAAAGCAGCCGTTCTTTCTAAGCCATGACCGATCGTATGACCGAAGTTCAGTGTCAGACGACTACCATGATCAAAGGGGTCTTCTTCCACTACTTTTTGTTTAACCTTTAAAGAAGCTGTGATCACATTTTCAGCGTGGGCCAACAAATCGGCTTCATCTTTCAAACCTGCTAACGTTTGCCAAAGTTCAGGATCTGCAATAGCGGCTGACTTGATGATTTCAGCAATGCCTTCTTGGACGCGTTTAAGCGGCAAACTTTCAAGTAAATCTGGATCGATCATCACCCCGGCTGGTTGGGCAAACGTGCCAACGAGATTTTTGGCACTGCCAGTATTTACAGCTGTTTTCCCGCCGATACTTGAATCGACCTGTGCCAATAACGTCGTCGGAATCTGCAAGAAATCAATGCCGCGCATATACGTAGAAGCAACAAATCCTCCGAGATCACCGATCACACCGCCACCAAGGGCAATGATTCCATCGCTTCTGGTCATTCCGAATTGGGCAAGACCATCATATAAACTAGCTGCTTGCTCTAGTGATTTGCTTTTTTCGCCGGCTGGTACGATTAACAGTGTCGCTTCAAACCCGGCAGCGGTTATGGAATCAACGATTTGTCCGCCATACAGGGGTGCGACATTGCTGTCTGTAATGACGGCAATGCGCTGTTTGTCCCACAACTGTTGTACCCAAGTTCCAACTTTTTGAAACGACCCTCGTTTGATGAGGATATCATAGGAATGTTCTTCTAAGTGAATGTGTAACATTGATTTTTGCACCTCTTTTATTGGTTGTCTTCACGCTTAGTCTTGCAACGCTTTGATTTCTTTCATCGCTTTTTCCATGATATGGACTTCTTTCATCATGTTCATGTACGTTTTTTCATTAAGTGATTGAGGGCCATCAGACCAAGCATTGGCTGGATCTGGATGGATCTCAACGATCATCCCATCGGCGCCAGCAGCAACACCCGCTCTTGCCATTGGTGGTACAAGATCCCAAATACCTGTTCCATGACTAGGATCAACGATGATTGGGAAGTGGCTCAATTTTTTGATGATTGGTACTGCACTTAGATCAAAGGTATTACGGGTTGCTGTTTCGTAAGTTCGGATCCCACGTTCAATGAAAATCACTTCACTTTTATCTTGAACGGCGATGTATTCCGCAGCATTCAACCATTCGTCGATCGTGCCTGAGATGCCTCGTTTAAGGCCAATTGGTTTCCCGGTTTTTCCAACGGCAGCTAGCAATTTGAAGTTTTGCATGTTCCGAGCACCAATCTGTAAAATATCACTGTATTCCGCCACCATATCGATATGCCCTTCGTCCATGACTTCTGTGATGACTTTCATGCCAGTTTCATCAGCTGCTTGGCGAATGTATTTTAGCCCTTCTTCTTCAAGCCCTTGGAATGCGTAAGGCGACGTGCGGGGTTTGAAGGCACCACCACGTAAGATTTGTGCACCACCAGCTTTGGCGATTCGGGCACATTCACGAATTTGGTCTAAGCCTTCAATCGAACATGGACCAGCCATCGTAACAAAGTTGCCGTCACCGATTTTCACACCATCTACATCCACAACCGTATCTTGCGGATGGAACTCACGAGAGGTCAATTTGTAAGTATTTGAGATCCGAATGGCATCTTCGACACCTTCGTAGCTGCGAAAAGCAACATCTTGGATGCGGCGTGTATCCCCTTTTAACCCGATAACGACCTGTTCTTTTCCTTGGTTGACTTGAACATCTAAGCCTTCTTTTTTGATTCTAGTTACAACAACTTCAACTTGTTCTGGCGTAGCGCCTGGTTTCATAATTACGATCATTTTTTCTTCCTACTTTCGTTTTTTCTAATTTTTTTATTTTTTACATGGATTCAATAAGTGCTTTTACTTTTTCAACAGGCATTTCTTGGCCTGTCCAAAGTTTAAATGCAGCTGCACCTTGATACAGCAACATGCTTAAGCCGTTTGCAGTTTTGGCACCGACTTCTTTCGCATCTTTCAAAAGCTGCGTTTCTCTTGGATTATAGATGACATCATAGACAGCTAATGATTCCCGCAAGAGTGTTTTGTCTTTTAGAGGACTTACCGTATCATTCGGCTTCATCCCCACGCCAGTAGCATTAACTAAAAGACTGCTTTGATCGATGGCTGTTTTTAGAGCCGTCTGATCTTCTAAATCCGTTAATGTGATCTCAGAGGCGGTCTTTTCTGCGATCTGTGTCAATTTTTCCTGAATGATTGGATAAAACTCATCCTTGCGGTTAAAGACACGGATCGTTTTGACACCATCTAGTGCAGCTTGACTAATGATTGCTGTCGCTGCTCCACCTGCACCGATCACAGTCATCGTTTTTCCAATGATCGACACTTGAATGTCTTCAAGTGCGCGCATAAAGCCGATACCATCTGTATTGTGCCCAATCAATCGCCCCTCTCGATTGACGATTGTATTGATTGCGCCGATCAGCTCGGCTGCTGGTGAGCATTCATCCATCAACGGTACTGCTGCCATTTTATGGGGCATTGATAGATTGACACCTAAGAGATCCAACTGACGGATGCTTTGGATACTAGCGGCTAAATCATCCGGCTCAACATCAAAGGCCAGATACACGGCGTCGATCCCTTGTTCTTCAAAAGAAAGATTGTGCATCGCTGGAGAGATGCTGTGTTTGGCTGGTTTGGCAAATAGTGCCGCCAACCGTGTGTGACCGGTTATCATTTGTTTCATCTGGTTCATTCCTTTCAACAAAAAAAGATGTCCACCGTAGATATAAGAATCTACAGTGGACACCTTCAAACATTACATATCGGCAAAGCTAGATATGTGAATATAAAAAATAGCCACTATAGATTTTACGATCTACGTGGCTGCGAATTCATTACGAAATGCTCTAGCCATCATAGATACAAACTTAGCGTTTGTACCCATGCCTTCATGAATACAAACCTATCTAAAATAGCTAAAGTAATATTTATTCAGTTGTGTGGGGTTCGTTAGCAATAATTTTTGCATAGTCCTTCGCTCCAAACTGATGTAAGATTGACCTAAGTATAGGTTTAACTTTGAAAGATGTCAATGATTTTTTCTTATTTTTTTCATTTATTTGATTAGTTTTTTTGAAAACACTGTTCTATCAAGGGCTTTATAAGTCGTCTTCAAAGAACAGTAACAGTTCTGGTAAACTTAAGCGCACTTTTTCATCTGCTGAAAGATCCTTAACGATTTCCCCTTTTCTGAGCAGGATCAGGCGGTCTCCGTATTTTAATGCATCTTCCATCCGATGGGTAATCATGAGACAAGTTAGATTTTGTTCTTCCACGCGTTTTGCAGTGATTTGCATCAGCTGTTTGGAGGTCTTTGGGTCTAACGCAGCCGTATGTTCATCTAGCAACAACAGTTTTGGTGTTTGGATCGTTGCCATCAATAAACTTAGTGCCTGTCGTTGACCGCCGGATAAACTGCCCGTTGGCGTATCCAAATGATTTTCCAACCCATTGCCGATTTCTTTACAAAGGGCATAGAACGTTTCTCTTTGCCCTTGGAGTTGTCGAAGACCTAGTGACCGTTTTTCCCCTCTTTTTTGTGCTAATAGAAGATTTTCTGCCACTGTCATACGGGGAGCCGTCCCCATTTTCGGGTCTTGGAAGACACGTGCCAAAAAGCGGGCGCGTTTTTCTTCCGAAAGTGCGGTCACGTTTTGATCATCGATCATCACTTGCCCACTCGTCAAGGGCATGGTGCCTGAGATGCAGTTGAATAACGTACTTTTGCCGGCGCCATTTCCTCCGACGACCGTGACAAATTCTCCTGGTTTTAAAGAAAGATCGATTTTATTCAAGAGCACTTTTTTCTCATTCGGTCCGTTGCCGACAACTTTAAAGGCTTTTTTTAAGGCTAACATTATTCATCCTCCGTTTCAAAACCAGTGCGTAGATGCAAGGCTTGTTTAAATTGAGGGATCAACAGGCAGATCGTCAAGACGATTGCAGAGAAGATCTTCAAGTAAGTCGTATCAAATCCAGCTTTGATCACAAATAGGATCAATAATTGGTAGATAATGCTGCCGATTACGATAGCGATCAGACGTTCCAGCAAGGTCAATTCACCATATAATACCTCACCAATGATGATTGACGCCAGTCCGATAACGATCACACCGATTCCCTTGCTTATGTCGGCGTAGCCGTCGTTTTGAGCGATCAATGCGCCTGAGAGTGCGATCACGCCATTGGAGACGATCAGTCCAATGATTTTCATTCGATCCGTATTGATCCCCATTGACTTGGCCATGTGTTCGTTATCCCCGGTAGCAATATAAGCTTGACCCAAGTTGGTATGGAAAAAGTAAACCAAGACGCCCCCAATCAACAAGACCATGATCAATCCGATAATCACCGTATCATAATAATTCGGTAAATTCATTCTAGTAAAAAAATCTTGAATTTTCGGTTGGTTTAATAAAGAGAGGTTTGGTGAGCGCATCACAAACAGCATGACCGAGTTCAATGAAGACATCACCAAAATACCTGCTAAAATCACGGGAATTTTGCCTTTTGTATAAAGAAGTCCTGTCACACAGCCCGCACACATCCCAGCCAATACTCCTAAACAAGTCGCTAAGACGGGCGACACCCCATGGGTGATCGCTGTCACACAGACAGCACCGCCTAACGGAAAGGACCCTTCCGTCGTCATATCCGGGAAATTCAAAATACGATAGGTCATAAATATCCCTAAACCAAGGATCCCCCAAAGTAGCCCTTGCCCTATTGCTGAAACAATCATCATTCTTCCTCCATATTCTTACAAGTTTTCTCTTTCAAGACCCTCTCGGTGATCGCAGGTGATTGCTGTTTCTAATTGTTACTCATCACTTGCTTCACTTTCCGGAGTCGTTGTAATCAATTTTGCCTCGTCTTTGAGGTTTTCTGGGATAGTGATTCCCAATAACTGCGCTTGTGTTTCATTAATGATCGTTTCGCCATCGCTGAATGTATAGATCGGCGTTGTCGCAGGTTCGGCCGTCCCGTCAAGAATTGCTGCCACCATCTTCCCAGTTTCGACCCCAATCGTAAATTGATCTTGCCCAACCGTTGCTAAGCCGCCTTGTTCCACCATCGTATCAACAGACGTGATGATGGGCGTTTTTGATTTATTGGCTTCTTGTACTACCGTCTGCATTGCGTTTGCGATCGTGTTATCTAACGGAATATAGATAAAGTCGACTTCTCGTGCCATCACTTGCACTATTTGAGCAATTTCGTTACTTGAAGGAACGGCATACGATTTGCTGGTCAAGCCATTTTCTTCGGCAGCAGCTTCTGCTTCTGCCACTTGGTATTTCGAATTGTCTTCAGTCGAAGAATACAAAATGCCGACTGTTTTTGCCTCCGGCAGCAAATCTTTTGCTAGTTTGATTTGCGCAGCGACGGGTGCTTTATCTGAAACACCAGTGATATTTCCACCGGGTTGATCCATATCTGCCACGAGATTTGCCCCAACTGGATCAGTGACCGCTCCTAAAACAATCGGTATATCCTGAGTGACATTCGCCAACGCTTGTGCTGCGGGTGTTGCTACCCCAACCAAAACGTCGGCATCTTTATTTAGCAGCTGCTGGCTCATCGTTGCCAATTTGCTTTGATCCGCTTGACCGTTCTGGAATTCGATCGTCAAGTTGTCCCCTTCGGTATAGCCTGATTCTTTAAGGCCTTCTTTGATCCCCTCGGTGATCGCATCCAGTGCTTCATGACTGACAAATTGTAGGATCCCGACTGTTTTTTCAGCTTTTTCTACTGGTTCCGAAGTCTCACTAGCTTGATTGGTCCCACTTCTCATTCCTAACTGATAGACAAATGTCGCTCCTAAAAATAATAAAATAACGGCAACCGATGCAATTAATCCCTTGTTTTTCATTTTTCATTCTCCTTTTTCTGCTTACGTTTTTCGTGTTTTTCATTTTATGGTTTTTGAGAACAAAAAAAGCAACTGCCTATGTGACGGCAATTGCAAGTAAGCAAAAGCCGCATAGAAGGTTGTCCTATGCGGCGATAAATTCAACTACCAGCATAGATACAGCACTTTAGAAGGTTCTCTAAAAAGTTGTATCTATGGAATGAGGTCCCATCAATACAACTATCTACGCCAGTTTTGCCATGATTTCACTTGCAATGGAATAAATAGTTTCATGATTGTTCCTCCTTCTCAACTTGTTTTCTTTCTTGATTGAATTCAGTTTAGCCTATTGATAAAAAAACGTCAACAATTTTCTGTCAAATTGTCAGATTTTTTTATCAATCATTGGCAGAAGAACGAATCGTCCACATGGGTAAACGATTCAATTCTGGGATGAATTCCGTCGTTGGCTGCTCAAATGAATCAAAAGTAAAGCGATTTTTCTCGACTCCTTCTTCATAGAAGACAAAGGTCACTTTATCAGGATCAATGTCATATTCATTGGAGAAAAATGCCACGTCATAGACGATCGGATAATAAAAAAATGTTCGATTCATTTCGTCTTCCTGTGCTTGGATCAGATCAAACACTTGATCCAGCTGTGGGCCATTTGGTTTACTGTACATCACAGAAATCGCTCTTGTTTCGCGAATCGTCTTATCAGCTGTCAAATATGGTAATGGCTGTACTTTTTCCGAAGGTAACTTGTCGAAAGCGATTCGATCCACTAAAGAGGCGTTGATGCGATTTTGAGAAAAAACGATCAAGCCTGCAAAAACCAGCGCGAAAAGAATGCCTCCGATCAGCGTGAAAATCGTTTTTTTCTGATCTCGGTATAGATCATCTAACAAAGCCTGCCAGCTTTCCACTGTTTTTTCTTTCGTGTAATGAACAAAGTTCCTAACTTGTTCCATAATTTGCCCACCTTTTTTAAAAATCCTACTATTAATTCATACTATCAATTCCCTTCTAGAACGTCAAGAAACTTCACATTTCTTCGATAATTCGGTAAGATAAAAGAAAACGGTAAAGGAGTCATTATGCATAATCTAGCTAGTTCTTTGATGACTGGAGCCAACCCAATCTTCGATTTCATTGTTGTCTGTTTAAACTTTCTCTCCATTTTCGTCATCGTTTGGGGTGTGTTGATCGCAGGCATTGATTTCGTGCGCTACGAATTAACAGAAAAGGACCGTTTGGTGGCAGCCAGAGAGAATAATTTTATCCGCAATTATTTAGGGAGTTATGTCTTATTAGGTCTTGAGATCTTGATTGCAGCAGATATTATTGAGACGATCATCCACCCTACTTTCGAAGACATCGTACGTCTAGCTGCAGTCGTTATTATTCGAACAGTCATCTCTTATTTCTTGAACAAAGAAATTGAGCGTGCACTGCAAACCACCGATCACCAACCTAACAAGAAAAAGGAAAGCTAGCTGCCATGGCTTTTCTTTGGATTCTTCGGTATAATAGATAGGAATATTTGACATTGGAAGGATCAATCCCTCAGTCAAACTATCCTTATAAGAAAAGAGGGAAACAATATGTCTTTTGATGGTGTTTTTACCCATTTAATGGTCAAAGAATTACAAAATCAATTAACCAGTGGACGTGTGAACAAAATTCATCAACCTTATGAAAATGAGGTCGTATTTGTGATCCGTGCCCAAGGGAAAAATCATAAACTTTTGCTATCCGCACATCCCACCTATGCTCGTGTGCAATGCACAACGATCGCCTATAGCAATCCAGAAACCCCACCGAATTTCTTGATGATGCTGCGGAAATATTTAGAAGGGGCGATCTTAGAATCAATCGAACAAATCGACAATGACCGTGTGATCCATTTTCATTTTACTCGACGAGATGAACTAGGTGATTTACAATCCCTCGTCTTGATTGTCGAATTGATGGGCCGTCACAGCACGATTTTATTAATGAATAAGACGAGCGGAAAAATTGTCGATACAATCAAACACATTGGTCATTCACAAAATACGTATCGTACTTTATTACCGGGTGCTACTTATATTGCACCACCAAAGCAAACAACACTTAATCCTTTTACAGCCTCTCGCACCAAAATTTTTGAAGAATTATCGACCATCGATCCCTTGACGGCAAAAGAACTTCAACAACGATTCCAAGGCTTAGGCCGCGATACAGCAGAAGAATTAATCGCTCGAATCAATGCCAATCCCAATGAAAAACTGCGTCAGTGGGAAGCTTTCTTTACAGAGCTTACCCAGGAGCTAGCACCAAGTTATCTCCAGTCAGAGAAAAAGGAATATTTTACACCAATTCCCTATCCATCATTGATCGATGCGACCACCACTGTCACCTCTTATCAGAGTCTGAGCGAGCTTTTAGATGCGTTTTATCACGACAAGGCGGAAAGAGATCGGGTCAAACAACAAGGTGGCGAATTACTAAAGAAGATTGAGAATGAACTGAAACGGAACCAATTGAAGTTAAAGAAACGCCAACAAACGTTAATCGATTCAGAAAACGCCGAAGAATTTCGTCAAAAAGGTGAGCTTTTGACGACCTTTATGAATCAAGTCCCCCGTGGTGCTGCTTCAGTTGATTTGGAAAATTACTATGATGAGAATCGGCTTTTGACGATCAAATTAGATCCCGCTCTTTCTCCCAATCAAAATGCTCAGAAATATTTTCAACGTTATCAGAAATTAAAAAATGCAGTCAAATTGGTCCATCAGCAGATTGCCGAAACGAAAGAAGAAATCGCGTATCTCGAATCCGTGTTAGCCCAATTAGAAATCGCCTCTCCAATGGATCTGGCGGTTATTCGGGAAGAACTGATTGCACAAGGCTATGTCAAAAATCGGACGAAACAGCGTAAAAAAGCCGCTCCTTCGCAACCAGAACGATTTCTTTCTTCAGACGGAACAGAAATTTTCGTTGGAAAAAACAATTTACAAAATGACCAACTGACCTTAAAAACAGCTCGTAAGAGTGATATCTGGCTGCATACCAAAAATATTCCTGGCTCTCATGTCATCATTCGTTCGGATGATCCTAGTGAGACAACCTTAATGGAAGCTGCAGAGCTTGCCGCATATTTCTCAAAATATCGTCAATCTGCCCAAGTACCGGTGGACTATGTGCAAGTCAAACATATTCGGAAACCGAATGGTGCCAAACCTGGATTCGTCATTTATGAGAATCAAAAAACGCTTTTTGTGACACCTGATGAGGGAATTTTGAGATTAAAACAGTCCTAGCTGCTCCTCAGCCTATTCGGATCAAAAAATCATAGTGTAATCAATAAAAGAACCGACCACAAAAGCGCTGCGAAACTACACGCGCTTGTGATCGGTTTTTATGCTTTTTCCTTCTATCTACTGCTCTTTCAGCGAAAATTTTGCTTAGCTTGAAACACAAAAGGCAAGCCTTCTCAGAATTTAGCCATCGACGTATCTGCTAGATCCGATAGAATGGCATTCGAAAATCACCGTGAGAAAGTAGCTTCTGCTAGCTAATAAATTCCACCATCCTCCATAGTGACTTTCTTCTCGAAATCAAAATGATACAGCTTTTCCCAGTGATTGATATTCAACGTTCCTTTGGTCAAATGGATTGCTAGAAAGCAACAGCCTTTATCATTCTCATTGTTGACTTCGTCGTACCAGACAAAGGCTTTGCGAATTTTGCATCTTAATTCTGCATTTTTAGGGTAAATTCTCCCCTTGACCGACCGCAGTAAACCATTCACCGCTAACAGCAATGGAAACTGCTGGGTTCTTTTTGATTTGCTTGATTTTATTGGATTGCTCGTGTGTCGACACGTAAAAAACGCCCTCTTCATAAAAAGCATCAACTTCTCGAACGACTGGTTGTATGTGTCCCTCTACAGTTTTGTCACAAGCTGTCGTCGCAAGGGCAATCACATTGTCTTTAAAATGTCCGAATTTTTCTTCAAGCAGCTTTATTCCTTCTTCATACTGGTGGGTCATTATTCTGTTCCTCCTTGCATCATAATTCTTTTTTTAAAAGGAATCCATAATTCGACATGAACCACATGATTTTCCCCTTTTCGATAAAGCTCAGGAAAAAAATTCTCAGCAATCCAGCCATTTTTCTTGAGCCAAAAACGGGTATAACGCATCGCCTTTCCCATATTGATGATCAGTTGCTCTGAGACCGTATCAAAACTGCAAACAATATACTCACGTTCTGGTAAAGTCCATTCAGTGCAGTTGAGAAATTGCGAACCATCAGATATTTGACCAACAAAATAACTTGAATAGCCTT
The DNA here is from genome assembly GCF_051714285.1 of Enterococcus sp. AZ149. NCBI lineage: Bacteria > Bacillati > Bacillota > Bacilli > Lactobacillales > Enterococcaceae > Enterococcus > Enterococcus sp. AZ149. The sequence continues at coordinate 1,717,587 of NZ_JBIORO010000001.1, read as the reverse complement.
CAGGCGCATCTCCCGGAAATGAAACACCGATCAGGCAATGATCGGTGCGAGGCTGATTGGCAGTCTTTTGATAAAAATCATGCCAAATATCATCAATCGGATCAATCCCTGTTCGTTGGCCCAGCATTTTTCCATACTTAAATGGATAGTAACCAACAACGCCACAAAAAACCAGCGGTTGCTGATTTCGCTTCTTCTGAATCTCCAAAACGACTCCTTCGCTGATCAATGGATTGCCTTCTTCTGTGACAATATACCCTAAAGATAGATCCGGCTTATCAAAATTTTGCAAGCCGATCGGCGCTTTTTGGTAAAGAGAAGGTGAAAGTCCATAAACGGTCTTAAAGGTTCTTGAAAATACTGCATGGCTGCTAAAACCAACCTCAAAAGCGACCTCAATGACTCGACTTTTTCTGTCTTTTAATAAAACAGCGGCTCTGGCCAGACGACGCAGTTTTATATATTCCCTAACAGAAATTTTAACTAAGCGAGTAAATAAGCGTTGATAATAAAATACAGAAAGTGATGCGACTTGTGCTAACGTTTCGATCTCTAGCGACTCAGCAAGATTGTCTTCGATAAAATCGATGGATTTTTGGATTGCTTCCCATGCATGCATATGGATTTCCTTTCTTTCACTATAAAATACTCAGCCAAAAAAGCTTTACCGTGTCTGCTCTTTTTCTAAAAAAAACTATATTTGTATTTATTTTCACAATGCATTAACTGCCGAGAATCAGCTTATTTAATATTTTAGCATAGCCTTCATGGTCCTAGAATATAAAAATAAAAAAAGACGAAGAGTTTTCGTCTTTTTCTAGTCAATGACATTCTAAAAATTCTAACATCATTTTTATTGATTACCCTTACGAAGTGGTTTCTATACTGACCATCAAATGAAGTCAGTGATAAACACTACGTAAAAGGATCTATTTTTATAAATTAATAGAAATAAATAGGTCGATCTTTGCGGTCTTGTAATGGGCGATTATTGTTTTCTAACACTTCTTCCCGGAATTCCAAAATGAAGCGGCGGCTCATCTCCCCGATCCAGTCAAAGACGAACCAATTGATTGGCCCTTTGGTTGGCGGTGTCGTCAACGAACCCACATAATGGAAATGGTGGGTGCGTTCTGGTAAGAACATAGTCGGATCAAACCATTGCGTATGGTTTTCAAAGTCCCAGATGCTGTCGTCTTGCTGATTGCAGATCCAGTTGAGCTTATCCGTCAATTTGAATAAGATGCCCACAACCAAGTTTTCTCCGTCCTCATTCATATGGACGAGATGAAACTCTAATTCTTGCTGTTCATCATCGATAATATGTTCAGACGGCATGTGGAAATGAATATCCGTCAAATAGTAGTTGATCCCTTTAAATGTGACATAACTTTCTTTGTTATATGGAACGAAGTGAATCGTATTTTTGAATTCTTTTTCCGTGAACCGCTCTCGTTTATAGTGAAAAGCCAAGTCCTGATCGATAGGTTCTTCGGTTTCATCGTGAACTAAAGCAATTGGGGATTGGTAAGGAAATTCGGCGCCTTGTGCATACCAATCGCACAAAGTGTGCCAATGTTCAGGTCCATTGTCTCCGGAATAACTCCAGGGAACATCCATATTTCTTTTCAAAAAAACAGCCTCCTAATTCAAGTTGACAGCAAGGAATAGCCCTTCCTATCAAAAAAACTTTCTCCCAATGCTATCAGAAAATAGGTGAAAATAAAACGAATATGCTTGGTCATTCCCTCACATATCCGTTTCTTATTTCAATTCCTTATTCACTCAACCAAGCAGCAGGATCTTTTCGCCACTCTTGTAACAGGGCAACATCAGACTCTTGAATAGCACCCGTTTCTAAAGCCGACTCGATCAACGCTGTATAGTTTGTCAAAGTCACATAGGATAGACCTGCTTGGTCAAAATTCTCTTGGACTTGAGGCAGCTCGTAAGTAAAGATCGCAGCGACGCCTAATACGTCGGCTCCTTCTCTTTTGGCTGCTTCACAAGCTTCTAAGACACTGCCACCTGTTGACAATAAATCTTCAATGACGACCATTTTTTGATTTGGCTGAATACGACCTTCAATTTGATTGCCTTTGCCATGTTCTTTTGCTTTGCTGCGAATATAAACCATTGGCAAATCTAACAATTCAGCGACCCAAGCAGCATGGGGAATCCCGGCTGTTGCGGTCCCTGCAATCACTTCTGCTTCGGGATAAGTCGTTTTGATGACTGCAGCTAAGCCTTTCGCAATGGCGCGACGTACATGAGGATAACTCATAGTGATTCGATTGTCGCAGTAAATAGGGCTTTTGATGCCGCTTGCCCAAGTAAATGGTTCATTCGGTCGTAAAAAAATCGCCTCGATGTCTAAAAGATCTTTGGCAATTTGATTGGATTGTTCTTTCATTGGCTAGCTTCCTTCCATTCTTGTTTTATTTGCAGATAACTTTCATACGGTGTCTTAGACTGGGTGATTGGACGTCCCACAACGATCATGGTAGCCCCCGCATTGCGAGCTTGTGCAGGTGTCATGATTCGTTTTTGATCGCCAACTTCACTGCCAGCTGGTCGGATACCAGGCGTCAAGCGTATGAAGGCATCGGTTGTTCTTTGCTTGATCTGTTTTGCTTCGTGTGCGGAGCAAACAACACCGTCTAATCCAGCTTTTTGGGCACAGGTGGCGTAATGGATAACACTTTCTTGCAGTGACGTCATGATCTGCTGATCATGATGCATTTGTGCCTCACTAGTGGAGGTCAATTGGGTAACTGCAATCAAATCAGGGACTTTGTCTCCAGCGGGGGTTCCTTGTTGCAGACCTTTTTTAGCAGCAGTCATCATTTCAATCCCGCCGGCTGCATGAACATTCGTCAAAGCAACACCTAAAGAAGCTAAGCGCTCCATTGCTCGTCCAACAGTATTAGGGATATCATGTAATTTTAAATCTAAAAAAATGTCATGGCCAAAGGATTTCAACCAAGTGACGATCGCTGGTCCTTCTTGGTAGAAAATCTCCATTCCAACTTTTACAAATAATTTTTCTCCCGCAGGAAATTGCGCTAAAAATGTTTCAATAGCCTGTTTGTTGGGGAAATCTAAGGCAATAATTGGTCGTTCACTCATCACACGTGCTCCTCTCTCACTTCTTTTATCAACTGTTCCAAAGAAGTGATCCCTAATTCTGCCATTCGGATAGGCAATTCTTCAATCAATTTTGGGCAAATGTAAGGATCGGTAAAGTTTGCAGTTCCTACTGCAACTGCACTTGCACCTGCCAGATACATTTCAAGTACATCATCCACTGACATCACGCCCCCCATGCCAATAATTGGTAATTGAGAAACTTGCGCCACTTGTTTGATTAGGCGGATCGCCACTGGTTTGATTGATGGACCAGACAAGCCCCCGGTTTGGTTGGCTAAAATCGGTTTTCGTGTTTTTAAATCGATCCGCATGCCCAAAAGCGTATTGATCATCGTAAACCCGTCGGCGCCGCCTGCTTCGATCGCTTTTGCAATTGGGACAATATCCGTCACATTCGGCGAAAGTTTGACATAGATCGGCACTTGCGAGACTTTTTTGACCGCTTCAGTCAATGCACCAGCAACCGCAGGATCGGTTCCGAAAGTGATACCGCCATGTTTGACGTTAGGGCAAGAGATATTCAATTCGATCGCTTTGACATTTTCTGCCTGACTGATTTCCTGACACACAAGAACGTAATCTTCGACGGTCGAACCAGCAACGTTTGCAATGATCGGTAACTCTGGATGTTTTTGAGCTAAGTCCGGCAATATTTGATTCATGACCGTTTCTAACCCAGGATTTTGCAACCCGATGGCATTTAACATACCACTAGGCGTTTCCGCTACCCTTGGGGTTGGATTGCCAAAACGTGGTTCAGGTGTGGTCGCTTTGATCATCACCGCACCTAATTGACTGATGTCATAATATTTATCATATTCTGCACCAAACCCAAAACAGCCGCTGGCAGGCATGATCGGATTTTTTAGACTCAATCCGGGTAGCTCGACGTTGATCGACATTAAATGACCACCTTTCTCGCCTGAAATACAGGCCCTTCGTCACAAACTTTGACACTTTTTGTACCTTGTTCGTCATCTTTCGTATGGCAAACACAGGCATAACAGGCACCCATCCCGCAAGCCATTCGCGCTTCCATGGATAATTGAACATCTGAAAGGTCTTCGAAAAGCTGGGCGGTGGTTTTTAAAAGACCGTTATTTCCGCAGGCAAAGACTGCCGCAGGTGTTTGCTCTGCAGCTAATAACAGGTTGCCAACATTTCCTTGTAAACCAGCGCTGCCATCATCGGTAGCGATCCTCGTATCTCCCAGTGCGCGAAATTCCTCTTCATAATACATGACGTCTTTGCTGGCAAAGCCCAAAAAGTGAATGACGTGGATCCCTTGTTGCGTCAGACGTTTCGATAGTTCGTAGAGCGGCGGTACACCGATACCGCCACCTACGATAAATGCAGTGTCCCCTTGGTTTAAATGATGATAGCGAAACCCATTTCCTAAAGGCCCCATCACATCGATTGGATCCCCAACGGTCATTTCTGAAAAAATTCGTGTGCCATCTCCTTCGACCCGGTAAATGATTCGGCATTCTTTTTTCTCAGCATCGATATGATTGATACTGATCGGTCGGCGAAGAAGAAAGGCATTTTGAGGAACCCGCAGGTGCAGAAACTGCCCTGGGGTCCTCATCTCATTGACTAATTCACCAGTCAATGTCATTTCAAAAATCCGTGGTGCCAGTTGACGCTGTTTGCTGATGGTCATGATTTCTTGCTTCATCAAAAAACTCCTTTATCTGCGTTAAATTGCTTTTGTTGAAAAACTGCGGGATTCCATCACTTTTAGAATTGCATCCGCTGTATCAAGAGAAGTAAAGGTCGGTACACCATGCTCCACTGCTTCTCGGCGAATGATAAATCCGTCTTCCGTTGCATTTTGGCGATCTTTGTCCATGGTATTGACTACTACTTGGGTCGTTCCTTTACGGATCAAATCAACAACCGTTTCTTCTGCTTGTTGATCAGAGATTTTAGCAACTCGTGTCACTTGCAGGCCTTTTTCTTCAAAGTAATCAGCGGTTCCATTGGTAGCCATTAAGGTGAAGCCGACCTCTACGAAACGCGCCGCCAGTGCTGCTGCCTCTTCTTTGCTTTCGTCTGCAACGGTGAAAAGTGCTTTTCCAAATTCAGGAATATGCAGGCCTGATGCCTCAAAAGCTTTATAAAGTGCTTTTGCCAAATCTTTATCTGATCCCATTACTTCACCCGTTGATTTCATTTCAGGGCCTAAGTAAGTATCGACTTTTAAAAGTTTTGTAAAGGAGAAGACAGGTGCTTTGATGTGTACTTCATTTGGTGTTGGAGCAAGTCCGTCTTGATAACCTAACGCTGTGATCTCTTCCCCGAGAATCGCCTTCGTGGCAATTTGGGCCATTGGGATCTCTGTTACCTTGCTTAAAAATGGCACGGTTCGGCTAGCACGAGGATTTACTTCAATGACATACACTTTGTTCTCATGGATGACAAATTGGATATTCATCATACCGATACAATTTAAACCTAATGCCAAGCGTTTGGTATATTCTTCGATCGTAGCAATTAGTTCATCCGAAAGATTTTGCGGTGGATAGACTGCCATTGAATCTCCTGAATGGACCCCTGCACGCTCGATATGTTCCATGATTCCAGGAATCAAAACAGTTTTGCCGTCACAGATAGCATCGACTTCACATTCTTTACCAACCAAGTAACGATCGACCAAGACAGGATGTTCTGGTGATGCTTTCACTGCATGACGCATATAATCTTCTAAATCGGCTTGGTTTTCCACGATTTCCATCGCACGTCCCCCTAAGACATAACTTGGGCGGACTAAAACAGGATAGCCGATTTTTTGTGCGATGGCGATCGCTTCTTGTTCGTTCGTCGCCGTGTCGCCTGGTGGTTGCGGAATATCTAGTGCTTGTAATGCTTGCTCAAAGAGATCGCGGTTTTCGGCACGATCAAGATCTTCAATGCTGGTGCCTAGGATTTTTACTCCGGCTTTCACCAAAGGTTCGGCTAAATTGATCGCCGTTTGCCCGCCAAATTGGACGATGACCCCAATTGGCTGTTCCAAATCGATCACATGCAAGACATCTTCTAAGGTCAACGGTTCAAAATACAGCTTGTCGGAGATAGAAAAATCAGTCGAAACCGTTTCAGGATTACTGTTCATGATGATCGCTTCATAGCCAGCAGCTTGGATCGCTTTCACCGAGTGCACTGTTGCATAGTCGAACTCCACCCCTTGTCCGATTCGGATCGGTCCAGAACCTAGAACAAGAACAGATTCTTTTTCACTGCGCTTGCTTTCATTCTCAAACTCATAGGTGCTGTAGAAATAAGGTGTTGCTGATTCAAATTCTGCGGCACATGTATCTACCATTTTGTAGACAGGCAAAATCTTTTGCTCATGACGCAGCGTGCGGATCTCAGCTTCCGTGGTTTCCCACAGCTCAGCGATCTTTTTATCCGTAAAGCCGTTTTGCTTGGCTTTTTTCAACACATCAAGGGAATGTGGTTCGTTTGCTAATGCTTGTTCGATCTCAAAGATGTGAAGCATTTTATCTAAGAAGAATAAATCGATTTTCGTCATTTCATTCAAATCTTCGATAGTATACCCTCTTCGGATGGCTTCCATGACGTAGAACAGGCGATCATCTTGGGCCTTGATGACCTTCTCCATCAGATCATTGTCAGAAAGAGCTTCTAGTTCTTTCATTTCGATATGATGTGTGCCGATTTCCAATGAACGAACAGCTTTCAGTAATGACTCTTCAATATTACGACCAATGGCCATCACTTCTCCAGTTGCTTTCATTTGTGTTCCTAATCGACGTTCCCCCGTTTCAAACTTGTCAAACGGCCAGCGAGGAATTTTTGCCACAACATAGTCAAGGGCGGGTTCAAATTCTGCATAGGTGGTTTCTGTGACTGGATTTTTCATTTCATCCAATGTTAAACCGACGGCAATTTTCGCTGCCAATTTGGCAATTGGATAACCTGTTGCTTTACTTGCTAGTGCAGACGAACGAGAAACCCTTGGATTTACTTCAATCACATAGTAATTAAAGCTATGTGGATCAAGTGCCAACTGAACGTTACAACCACCTTCTATTTTTAATGCGCGAATAATTTTTAATGACGCATCTCGCAACATTTGGTATTCATGGTCTGACAGTGTTTGACTAGGGGCAAAGACGATGGAATCGCCGGTGTGGATGCCGACTGGATCGAAGTTTTCCATATTACAAACAACGATCGCGTTGTCTGCAGAATCCCGCATCACTTCATATTCGATCTCTTTAAACCCAGCAATACTACGTTCAATCAAGCATTGGGTCACGGGCGAGAGCTTCAAGCCGTTTTCAGCGATTTGGCGTAATTCTTCTTCATTGTTACACATGCCACCGCCCGTTCCTCCTAGCGTAAATGCTGGACGAACAATGATTGGAAAGCCGATTTTTTTCGCAAATTCAACTGCTGCTTCCACCGTTGATACGATTTCGGATTCTGGGATCGGTTGATCCAATTCTTCCATTAATTGTTTGAATAAATCTCGATCTTCTGCCTGATCGATTGCCGCTAATTTGGTTCCTAGCAACTCAATTCCTAATTCATCCAAAATACCTGAGTTGGCTAATTCCATCGCCATATTCAAGCCCGTTTGTCCGCCTAATGTCGGTAAAATTGCATCAGGCTGTTCTTTACGTAAAATCCGTGAGACAAACTCAAATGTGATTGGTTCAATGTAGACTTTGTCAGCAATTTCTTTGTCCGTCATGATCGTTGCGGGATTCGAATTGACTAACACCACTTCGTAGCCTTCTTCTCGTAAAGCTAAACAAGCTTGTGTACCGGCATAATCAAATTCTGCCGCTTGTCCTATAATAATCGGTCCAGAACCGATTACCATGATTTTCTTGATATCTGTACGTTTTGGCATATTAGTTCTGCTCCTTCCATGCATCGATCATCTCTAAAAATTCGTCAAATAAGTGGACCGCATCATGCGGGCCCGGTGCCGCATCTGGGTGGTATTGGACACTGAATGCTGGGTAGCGGCGATGACGAACCCCTTCGATCGTGCCATCGTTCACTTCGACGTGTGTCACCATTAGTTTTTCAGGATCGATGGATGCTTCATCCACAGCAAAGCCATGGTTTTGTGAGGTAAAATCGATCCGACCAGTGGCGATCTCTCTTACCGGATGGTTCAATCCGCGGTGACCGAACTTCATTTTATAGGTATCTGCCCCATTCGCTAATGAGAAGAGCTGATGGCCTAAACAAATCCCGAAGATCGGTACCTTGCCTTGAATCCCTTGTATCATTTTAATTGCTTCTGGCAAGCTTTTAGGATCACCCGGTCCATTTGTCAGCATTACACCATCTGGTGCGAGGTCTAAAATTTCTTGCGCTGTCGTATTGTATGGCAAAATCGTTAAATTGCAGTTGCGGCGTGACAACTCCCGTAAAATACTGTGCTTCAAGCCGAAGTCGATGACCACGATATTGCGACCCGTTCCAGGACTTGGATAAGGTTTTGAGGTAGAAACTTGTGCCACTTGATTGGTTGGTAAAACCGCCGCTTTTAATTGATCAAAGGCATGGTCAAAGACATCTCCTGCATCAACGATACTCGCTTTCATGGTCCCATGTTGACGGATCTTTCTTGTCAGCGCGCGTGTATCGATTCCTGCGATCCCTGGAATATTTTTGCGTTTTAAAAATTCATCTAACGTCAGCTGTTTCCGCCAATTGCTCGCTAGACGCGCGTGTTCTTTCACAACGACCCCTTTACAAGTCGGTGAAATTGATTCGTAGTCGTCTCGGTTGACGCCGTAATTTCCAACCATCGGATACGTAAACGTAATGATTTGTCCGTTAAAGCTTTGATCCGTAATGGCTTCTTGATAGCCCGTCATGCTGGTGGTAAAAACAATCTCACCAAATACATTGATACTGGCACCAAAGCCTTCGCCTTCAAAGTATGTTCCATCTTCTAAAATAAGCCAACGTTTCATATTATTGCCCACCTTTTTGCCATACTAATTTTCCATTTACAAATGTATAACTTGTATCCCCATATAACGTCCATCCACCGAAAGGCGTATTGACTCCTTTTGATAGAAATTGCTTAGGATCCACGTTATAAGCTGATTCTAAGTCAAAAATCGCGAGATCGGCTTTGTCTCCGACCATCATCGTTCCGGCGCTTAGACCAAAGATTGATGCTGGTTTCACGGTCATCCAATCCACTAGTTGCTGCAAGGTAAAGCGTCCTGTTTTGACAAAATGAGTGTACAACAATTGGAAGGCATATTCTGATCCGACGATGCCAAATGGTGCTTTTAAAAAGCTTTTCATTTTTTCTTCATAGCCATGTGGGGCATGATCCGTCGCGATACAATCGATCGTGCCATCCAGCAGACCTTCGATCAACGCTTCACGGTCTTCTTGCCCACGTAACGGTGGGTTCATTTTCCAAAAGCCTTCATCGGCAGGAATATCTTCATCGATTAGAAGCAAATGATGAGGAGAAACTTCAGCTGTCACATGGATACCAGCTTTTTTGGCATCTCGGATCACTCGAACACTTTCTTTGGTCGAGACATGGCAGACATGGTAATGAGCACCTGTTGCTTCCGCCAAAAGTACATCACGAGCGATTTGAGAAGCTTCCGTTACACTCAAGATCCCCGGTAGTCCAAGTTCTTCTGCTTTTTTACCAGCATGCATCACGCCGCCAAAGAGTAAGGAGTCATCTTCTGTATGGGCAACCAAGGCCAAGTCATTTTCGGCTGCTTGCTTCATGGCCAGATACATTGTGCCAGCAGTCTGAACACCCACGCCATCGTTCGTCAAGGCGAAAGCGCCAGCAGCTTTCATTCCAGCTGCATCCGTCAACGTTTCACTGCGTAAGTTTTCTGTGATCGGGGCGTATTGTAAGACATTGATTGACGCATCTGCGTTGATTTTTTCGTAAACAGCTGTTAATTTTTCCGGTGTATCGGGAACTGGGTCAAGGTTTGGCATTGCGCAAACTGTCGTGAACCCACCGCGAGCTGCTGCGATGCTGCCCGTTTCAATTGTTTCTTTGTACTCAAAGCCTGGTTCTCTGAAGTGTACATGAACATCCACTAAACCTGGCGTGATCAATTGCTCTTTGGCATCGATGACTTCGTCAAAATCTGTTTCGGGAAATGCTGTACCGATCCCGCGAATGATTCCTTCTTCGATCCAAATTGCTGCAGGAACACAGTGATTGTCTTTTTTGATGATTTTACCGTTTTTAATGAGTGTTTTCATGTAAACTTCCTCCTCTAATTCTTTCCTTTTTGCCTGTTAGGCCTTACCGTTCAACACCGCTTCAAGAATCGCCATTCGAACAAAGACGCCATTGGACATCTGTGTGATGATTCGTGAGCGTAAGCTTTCAACTAAGGCATCAGCCAATTCCACATCGCGATTGACCGGCGCTGGGTGCATTATGATCGCATGCTCTTTCATTCTTGCGGCGCGTTCGACGGTCAACCCGTGATTTTTTAAGTATTCTTCTTTTGAAAAGCTTTCCGTTCCATCATGGCGCTCGTGCTGGACACGAAGCATCATCATAACATCGACTTCTGCGACCAATTCGTCTAATGGTAGCCAATGACCGTATACTTCAAATTCTTCGTCATACCATTCCTTTGGACCTGAGAAGAAGACTTTCGCTCCGAGACGCTTCAACATTTGCATGTTTGATTTTGCGACCCGTGAGTGGGTGATGTCACCTACGATTGCGACTTTCAAGTCGTCAAAATGCCCAAACTCTTCATAGATCGTCATCAGGTCTAGCAAGCATTGCGTTGGGTGTTGGCCGCTGCCGTCCCCGCCATTGATGATACTGCACTGGATCGTTTTGCTTTGGATCAAAGCGTCGTAGTAATTTTCATCGCCGTGGCGAATGACCGCAACGTCTACACCTAAAGCCGACATCGTCAAGACCGTGTCATACAAGGTCTCGCCTTTTTGAACAGAACTGGTGGAGGCTTCAAATTCGATGACTTCGATCCCTAGTTTTTTCTCAGCAACATCGAAGCTTTTGTGGGTTCTGGTACTGTTCTCAAAAAAGAGATTTGTTGCGAAATATTGTTCTTTTTGGGGCATCCATTTCGCCCCTCTTTTGAATTCTTGTCCTCTGCGGATGAGTCCCATCACTTCACGGTCCGTCAATGCTTCTACCGTCAAAAGATGCTTTAAGCTGATTCTTTCGGATTGAATAATCATGAATGAATTCCTCCTTTGATTCTGTTTAAACGATGAGTTGGCACAAGTTATTTTTCTTCGCTGCGAGAGCTGTCAGGTAAAATAAGATTCAAGAAGATCCCTAGGACAGTTGCTAACGCCATTGCGGATAATGTGAAGGTACCGACCGTGAAGACAAGACCGCCGATTCCTACCACAAGGATCACTGACGCAATGATCAAATTCTTCTTACGATCAAAATCGATTTTGTTGTCGATCAAAATTTTCAACCCGCTGGCAGCGATGACGCCAAAGAGCAGGAAGCTGATCCCTGAGATGACTGGACCAGGAATACTTAAGATCAATGCGCTTAGTTTTCCAACGAAGCCTAGTACGATGGCTAGAACTGCTGCTCCACCGATGACGAACACACTGTGGACCCGTGTAATTGCTAAAACCCCAATGTTTTCTCCGTAACTTGTCACTGGGGGGCCCCCAACGAGACCGGCTGCAATTTGAGCAAACCCATCTCCCAATAGTGTTCGGTTCAAGCCTGGCTCTTCAAAAAAGTTCCGCTTCGTTAATTTGTTCAAGACCATCAGATGACCGATGTGTTCGGTCATGGTAACAAAAGCGATCGGCGCCATCGTAGTGATTGCATTCAGATACAGTTTTGGTTCATAGTTAATGAAGGGAATCTCGAAGCTTGGCATGCCAAACCAGTTGGCGTCAATGATGGGCTGCACATCGACGATCCCCGCTGCTAAGGCGATCAAGTATCCGCCCACGATCCCCAGAAGGATCGGGATCAATCCTAAAAACCCACGCAGAAACATATTGAAGAAAATCGTTAATCCTAAGGTAGCCAAAGCTACCAGAATGTACTTGAAATCGTAGACTGAGTCATTGTACATTGCATTCTGGGCGGCGTTAGCGGCTAACCCTAATCCAATCACCATAATCACAGGACCGACAATGATCGGTGGTAAGATCTTATCCAACCAAGCTGCACCGGCACGTTTAATGATCATCGAAACGATCACGTAAACCAACCCAGTCGTGATGGCGCCTTGTGCGATAGCTGGGTAGCCATCAGATTTCATCAGCATCTGCATCGCTGCGATAAACGCAAAGCTGCTGCCTAGATACGCAGGAATCTTCCCTTTCGTTGTGACCAAGTAAACCAATGTTCCAATACCTGAACTAACTAAAGCGATGCTGGGGTTGATCCCAACGAGGATCGGAACTAATACTGTTGCCCCAAACATCGTGAAAAGATGTTGTAAGCTTAGACCTAACCAAGGCAGTGCTTTGGGCCGATCTTTGATGTCTAAAACTGCGTCTGGATTACGAAATTCTTGCTTCTGCATGTTGCTGTCACTCTTCTTCCTAGTCGTTTTCTTTATTGATCATGATCCGGTCAGAACCATCTGATTCTTCCATCTCCACGATAATTTCTTCACTTAAAGCAGTTGGAATATTTTTCCCAACGAAATCTGCCCGAATCGGCAGTTCACGATGACCGCGGTCAACTAGAACGGCGAGTGAGATTCGCTTTGGTCGACCAATATCCATGATGGCATCCAAAGCTGCCCGAATCGTCCGTCCTGTAAACAAGACATCATCGATCAAGATGACTTCTTTGCCATCAATGGCAGTCGGGATGTCTGATGAATGGATCTCTGGATCATCTTCTGCCTTTTTGTCATCTCGGTACAAGGTGATGTCCAATTCACCGACAGGTACTTCTACGCCTTCTAGTTGTTTTAAACGTTCTGCTATTCGTTGAGCGATATAGATGCCTCTTGTCTTGATTCCTACCAGCACCAAGTTATCAATGCCGCGATTTCTTTCAATAATTTCATAGGTGATCCGCGTTAACGCTCGTTTCATTGTTACTGCATCTACTACTTCTTTCGCTGCCATATGTTATTCCCTCCTAATTTTGAACATAAAAAAACTCCTACCTGCTTGAGGTAGGAGTCATGTTTTCCGATCGTTGCCTAAAATCCCATTCTGTGAATTTTGGGTACACGTTATCATCTAGTAAGGGTTCGAATCTCCAACGCGGGAGTCGTCTGCTTACTCATTCCTTCTTAGCCTCACGGGACTACATTTAAAGGAGCTATTTAGTTGTTACAATTACTATACAGTTCTCACACAAAAAAATCAATCATTTTTCCGCAATTTTTTTAACGTGTCCGCGAACAGCTCTGGTAATGGGGCTTCAAAGACCATTGACTCACCCGTAGCGGGATGTGCGAAACCTAAAAGCTTGGCGTGTAAAAACTGGCCGTTGCCTTTTAAGGTACGCTTTGGTCCGTAGATTGGGTCACCGGCTAACGGGAACCCGATATATTGCATATGCACTCTAATTTGGTGGGTTCTTCCAGTTTCCAATTGCAATTCCACCAAGGTAAATTGATCAAAGCGTTCCAACACGGTGAAATGAGTCACTGCGGGTTTGCCATTCTCAATCACCGCCTGCATTTTCCGATTGACTTTCGAGCGGCCGATCGGTGCATTGATCGTGCCTTTTTCGTGGCTGATATTGCCATGGACCAATGCCACATACTTGCGTAACGAGGTTTTGTCTTTCAATTGTTTCGCTAACGACTCATGCGCCTGATCATTTTTGGCAATCATTAACAGACCCGACGTATCTTTGTCGATTCGATGAACGATTCCTGGCCGAACAACATCATTGATCGTGGATAAATCATCCATATGGTACAATAACGCATTGACCAAGGTGCCATTTGGATGCCCAGCGGATGGATGAACCACCATCCCTTGCGGCTTGTTGATGACTGCCACATCAGCATCTTGATAGACGATCGTCAAAGGAATATTTTCTGGCTCTAAACCTACTACTTCCGGCTCTGGCACTTGGATGACCAAGTGATCGCCTGCTTTTACTTTATAATTAGCCCGAACCGTTTCACCTTCTAAAGTAACGGCATCTTCTTTCAGCCATTGTTGAACTTGTGAACGGCTATGGTCAGGCAAGCGTTCAGCCAACACTTTGTCGACCCGCCCTTTTTCTTCTTTAATGATTACTTCAATTTGCTTTTCCATTTGATTCTCCTTGTTTCCCTTTTGCTTCGTCATCTACCAGTGCATAAATAAAAATCAAGATTACCCCAAACACTAATGACATATCAGCGATATTGAAAATTGGGAAATTGATAAAATCAAGCTGGAACATGTCCACCACAAAGCCATGCTGCAAGCGATCGATGAAGTTTCCGATAGCGCCACCTAGAACAAATGCCAATCCAAAGCGAAACCACAAACTACTTTTTTGGTAACGAAACAATAGGTAAACAACGACGGCAACCGCGATAACGGTGATGATCGCAAAAAAAGTGATTTTTCCTTCTAGAATACTCCAAGCTGCACCGGTATTCTGAAGATAGGTCAGGGACAACACATTGTCGATCAGAGAATGTGTTTCACCTAGTTGATAATTGGCAACGATCCAAATTTTCAGCCATTGATCCAAGCCAATGACAACAGCACTTAACAAAAAAAACAACGCGATCATAAATTTTCCACTCTTTCTTCTTTAAAAATATCTCGTGGACGGATGATGCCCAAGAGATTTCCATTCGGATTTTTATCCTTGGTGATCAAAACCGCCTCAAGCAGGGCATTTTTTTGAAACAATTCTTCCACTTCTACGATGGTCGTTTCAGCCGACACGAAACAATAATTTGATCGTTTCCCATCTCCTGCTAATAATTCATCTGCCGTTCTGCCTGTCAACTTGATTTCACCATGGAGGCTTTCTTTCGCTAACCAGTATCCCAGCATCCGCAAAGTGATCAAGCCCAAAAATCGACCATTATCATAGATCGGAAATTGTGAATAGCGCTTTTGGGCAACGATTTTCAATAACTCTGGTAATGGCAGGTGCTTTTCAAAACCAGTCACTCGTTTCGCAAAACGCGGCATGACTTTTTCAGGTGCCAGTAAAGAGCGTTCAATTTCTTGAATGCGATTGACGACCCATTCATTCGGTTCAGCAATGACAAAGTTTTCTCCGATTTTTTCATGTACGATGGCATTGCGCAGCTGAGCCATTTGTAATAGATCATCTTCTGCTCTTCTGACATTGATATTTTTGCTTTTTGACAAGCGACGAACCATTTCAGAAAAACCCATATTCCGTGGATTATCCAATTCGTCACGAAGCCGCTTTTCGATTCGATTAAAACTACTCAAAAATTGATCTGCACCACTAGCCATGAGGAACCTCCTTGATAAGATACGCTTTTTTCAAATAAATCAAAACAAAGACAAAATATGCCACCAAATACACCCCGACAAAAAGCAACGAGTAAAGGGAGATAGAGAATAAGCCCAATACCCCCATCATGAGAAAAAGGCTTAAATAAAAGCCGATATATAATCTTTTAAGCGTAGGATTCATCACGATCTCCAGCTTGAGCGCTGATTGGCCTTGTGGTAGCTGAAAAGGCTGACTTTCTAAAAAAAACATGCGCACACGAATCGGTGTCTGCTCAGCTAACTCTAAAAAAATCGTTTGCTGATGATTGATGGCAGCGATTCTTTTTTTCCCTTGCATGACCTCTAAGGGACTGCCCATTCCATAAAAACCAGTCCTCCTAGTTAGTTGTAGCTCCATTGACAAAGATCACCTCAATTGGTTAAGTATACTTGATTATCAAAAGAAAGAAAATAGACTTTTGCTTGCTTCCTTGATTATTATAACAAGAATCCCTACTTTTATCTTCCATCACGTCTAATGAACGAGAAAAAGACGAATGCCGCTTGCATCCGTCCTTTCAAATCATCTCTTTCCGTTTTTTCGTTTCAAATGCAGCGAATGTCTTCTTTGCTTGTGATCACTCTTTTAGAAAAGACCGATCGCTTGGCCATCAGAAGTCACGTCCATATTGATAGCCGCAGGTTTCTTCGGTAATCCAGGCATTGTCATCACGGCACCAGTCAAGGCAACGATAAAGCCAGCACCTAATTTTGGCACGAATTCGCGAATCGTTACTGTAAAGTCATCTGGTGCGCCCAATCGCTTTGGATCATCACTGAAGGAATACTGGGTTTTTGCCATACAAATCGGCAGCTGATCCCAGCCTTGCTCTTTGAAGCTTTGTAACTGCGCTTTGGCTTTTGGTGCAAACTCAACCTCAGCTCCTCCATAGATTTCCCGCACGATCAAAGAAGCTTTATCCGCTAAAGGCAAATCGTCGGTATACAAGCGATGATAGTTGGCGGGTTTTTCCTCGATTAGTTGAACCACTGCTTTTGCTAGATCCGTTCCACCGGCGCCACCTTCTGCCCAAACGGCTGTCCGTGCGATGGTGACGTCGATTTGCTGGCACAAGGTTTCGACTAATGTTCGCTCCGCTTCTGTGTCTTGTGAGAACTCATTAAGCGCAACGACAACTGGAATACCATATTTACGCATGTTTTCAACATGACGCTTTAAATTACTGAAGCCTCGCTCTAATGCTTTTAAGTTTTCTGTCCCTAAATCAGCGACAGCGACCCCACCATGCATCTTCAGTGCTCTGATCGTTGCTACCACTACGATCGCATCTGGTGCCTTTGATAAATTCGGTGTTTTGATATCAAGAAATTTCTCTGCGCCTAAGTCAGCACCAAACCCAGCTTCGGTCACCGTGTATTTGCCTAAGTGCAAAGCCGTCTCGGTTGCGATGACACTGTTACACCCATGGGCGATATTCGCAAAAGGTCCGCCATGGATCAGCGCAGGGGTTCCTTCAATCGTTTGAACGAGATTCGGTTTGAGGGCATCTTTTAAAAGTAAGGCTAAAGCACCTTGGACCGCCAAATCTTTTACGTAAATTGGTTGTTTCTCAAAAGAATAACCAATTAAAATCTTTCCTAATCGCTCTTTTAAATTATCAATGCTTGTTGCCAAGCACAAAATCGCCATGATTTCACTAGCAACGGTGATGTCAAAACCGTCTTCTCGGGGAACGCCTTGTAACGGTCCCCCTAGACCGACAATCACTTGTCGTAACGCTCGATCATTCAAATCGACAACGCGTTTCCATGTGACCCGACGTCCGTCGATCCCTAATTCGTTGCCTTGTTGGATATGATTGTCGATCAACGCAGACAAGGCGTTATTGGCAGCCGTGATCGCATGCATATCACCTGTGAAATGTAAGTTGATGTCTTCCATCGGTAGAACTTGTGCTTTGCCGCCGCCGGTGGCGCCGCCTTTGATGCCCATTACTGGGCCCAATGATGGCTCACGTAAGGCGATGACGGTTTGCTTGCCGATTTGATTTAACGCATCTGCAAGTCCAATGGTCACGGTTGATTTACCTTCCCCTGCTGGCGTTGGGCTGATCGCTGTGACTAAAATGAGTTTACCCAGCGGATTGTTTGCTTTTTCGTTGATTGCTGACCATTCGATTTTTGCTTTATATTTGCCATAAAGTTCTAGGTCATCCCCTGTTAAACCAAG
This sequence comes from Enterococcus sp. AZ149, assembly GCF_051714285.1. Classification (NCBI taxonomy): domain Bacteria; kingdom Bacillati; phylum Bacillota; class Bacilli; order Lactobacillales; family Enterococcaceae; genus Enterococcus; species Enterococcus sp. AZ149. Next base: position 1,699,781 of record NZ_JBIORO010000001.1, on the reverse strand, counting down.
TGGTTCAGCAATTTCAATAATCGGTTTAGGCATTGATTCTTGTGCAATTTCGATATCTGATTTCATTTTTACCCTCAATTCACGAACTATTTAGCACTTTAAAATGTATTTTGTTTGCTATGCTCTTATTATACTTGATTTTATTCAGAAAGAAAGAGAGATTTTCCACACTTTTACAAGAAGTTTGCCGAATCCTCTATGTAAACAAAAACAACGTCCTTCCTAAGGCTGTGCCGCCAAAAGGAGTGATCGCTGTTTTCTAGATTTCTATGAATTACTCGTTGGTTTCGACCTGCACCCTTTTTTCAGGGATTTTTTCTTGAAAAAAAGTTTCTAACCATACCACATCTTTTTTACGTAACGTGAAGGTATACGTTTTTTGATGATCGGTAATGCTGATTAAATGGTTTTCAATTTGCCATTTTTCTATCTCAGGTAAAGAAACAAGGCGTTTCTTCCATAAGCGGGCATAGCGAATAAGGAGCAAATCATTCCTGATGAGTATGCTTCGATGAATACCTAACCATACAAAAAAGAAAAAGACGGCTAAAACGAGGTTGCTTTTCCAATAAGGTCTGGTATTTTCTAACGAAAGAATCAAACTGATAAATAATATCATCATAGTAAACGACCAATAAATGATCGCTGTAGCAGCTTCCGGTTGCCAATACAATTTACGCTTCATAAAAGTTCCTCACAACATAAAATTTCTAGTATACTATCTTTATCATATCAAAAAAGGGTGAGACAATGTTAAAAGTTTATCTTGATGCTTCCACGAAAGGCAACCCCGGCCCTAGTGGCGGTGGAATCGTCATTGTCGGTACTGATCTGCATGAGCAAATTGCGTTTCCGCTACCTGATTCAACCAACCACCAAGCAGAGTTCGCTGTGATGGTAAACGCGTTGCAGCTGCTGATTGACAAAGGGTTACAGGAACAGACGATTATGCTCTATACCGACAGCAAAGTCGTTGCGCAGACTATCGACAAGAATTATACCAAAAACCCTGCTTTTTCTGATTATTTAACGGAAATTCAATGCTTGTTGAAACAGTTCCCTTTAGCGATCATCCAATGGATCCCTGAGAGCCAAAACAAAGGTGCCGACCATTTGGCACGCCAAGGATTAGCAAAGGCGTTGAAATTAAAGGATCGGAGACAATAACCGAGAGAAGTTTTGTTTGAAGCGCAACCAGTAAGACTGCTTAGCTAAAATTTCATCCGTCAGTAATGTGGATTGCGCCATATCCTCTTCAAAGAAGCCTTTCAACGTTTGCGTGACATCGTGATCGTAGGCAAAAGCATTGACTTCAAAATTCAAGGCATAACTCCGAATGTCTTGATTTGTCGTCCCAAAGGAACTAATGGTATCATCCATCATGACCGTCTTCGCATGGAGGAAACCATTGTTATAGATGTAGATTTTTGCACCACGACGATGCAAATAATTGGCATAATGCTGTGTTGCCCGGTAAATGAATGGGTGGTCAGGCATACATGGGATCATGATTCGGACGTCTACACCTGAGTGGATGGCAATTTCCAATGCGTTCATCATACTGTCATCAGGAATCAAATAAGGCGTTTGGATCCAAATCGATTCTTTGGCAGCTAAGATCATTTTTACAAAACCGCCTTTGAGAATTTGGGTCTCACTTTCAGGACCATCAGCGACAATCTGCAAATCAACATTTCCAGAGAGCTCTTTCGGCGGTAGAATAAAGTAGCGATCCTCGTATTCCAGTTGATCCTCTTCTTTTTTTACAGATGCGTTCCAGTCACGAATAAAAATCTCTTGTAGTGTAAAACTGGCAGTACCTACGATTCTCGCATGGGTGTCTCGCCAATAGCCAAATTTGGCCTTTTTCCCTAAATATTGATCGCCGACATTAAAGCCGCCAGTCCAACCAATTTGACCATCGATCACAACGATTTTTCGATGTAGATGATAGTTCAATCGTGTGTTACGGATCAGGTTCTTCGAAGTGATGAAAGGCACGACTTTTCCACCGGCATCAATCAACGGTTGAAAGAATTTCCGATTGGCTTTCGGTGACCCCCATGGATCATAGACCAAACGCACTTCAACACCTTCACGGGCTTTATCGATCAAGATAGACAGAAATTGGCCACCGATCTCATCATTAAAAAACGAATAATATTCCACATGCAGATTATCTTCTGCTTGCTTCATGTCTTCAAACAATGCTGCAAATTTTTCTTTTCCATCTGTATAAAATTCTACTTTGTTTCCTTTAGTCAAGGGCGATTCATCAAGGTTCTTAAAATAGCGCTCTAATAAATGATTGTCATCTGAGTAAGGATGTTCAGGAAAAGAATAATTGTGCACTTTGATGATTTGATTCAACTCATTGATCCTACTTTGGTGGTGCTCACTAAATTTATAAATAATTTCTCCGTCGATCCCCCGACCACAAAACAAGTACAACAAAAACCCGATGCCGGGGATGAATACCAACGTCATCATCCAAGCAAAGACACTTGCAATCGAGCGTGGTTTCCGAAAAACAGTAATAAAGGCAGCAATCGTATTAATAAACAAAAGTGCCAATAATACCGTGGAAATCATGCTCATATCCATTTTTATCATAGTTTCCTCCTATATCCTGTAACCCTATAATAGGTAACTATGATCGAAAGCAAGCTTCAATTCATAGTCCCCTAGTGTTTCTTTGATTTTTTGTTTCAGCATTTCTTCGATTTCTTGATCACTATACGCCGATTTTGCGGGAATCACTAAATCAAACGCCAACAGATCTCCTTTGACCTGAAAATCATGCATCCGTAACTGCGGATCAACGAAGCGAATGATCTTTGACACTTCTTTTTTTAAATACCGATACTGCTGATCTTGAATTGGTACTGGATCAAGATGACAGACAAGGTCGACCTTTAAAGATTGGCGAAAATCTTGTTCAATAGCATCAATCACCTCATGCGCTTCTCGTAAAGACCACGTTTCATCCACTTCGATATGCACACTGGCAAAGCGATTTTTCGGTCCATAATTATGAACCAGTAAATCATGGTAACCGAGAATCGTCGGATAGTGATCCAAGCGCTGCTCCATGGCAGCTACTTCTTCTTGCGTTGGGCGTGCCCCTAATAATTCGTTGATAAAGGAACGAATCATTTTGATTCCGCTAATCAAAATATACAAGGCAATCAGACAGCCGACAAAGCCATCGATACGTAGGCCAGTCAACCACTCGATCGTCGCTGAAAACAAAACCGCACCCGTTGTATACACATCGTTGAGACTGTCTTGCCCACTGGCTTTAAGTGTTTGAGAGCCAATCAGGTTCGCCAATTTTCGGTACATCGCTCCCTGCCAGATTTTGATCAAAATCGATAAAACCAAAACGATAAACAATAGTGGTGAAAGACGGATACTCGTCGGTTCCATGATGCGTTGCACAGAGCTGATGAGAAATTGACCGCCAACAAACGTGATGATCAAAGATACCACAAACCCACTGATGGCTTCAAATCGCTCATGTCCATATGGATGTTCACTGTCGGCTGGTTTCGCCGAGATCCGAAAACCGATCAATGTTAAAATAGACGAGGCTGTATCTGAAAGACTGTTGATGGCATCGGCCATAATCGAAACAGATTGTGCAGATAAACCAATGATAAATTTTCCGGCAAATAATAGGAGGTTGGAAAGCAACCCGAGGCTACCTGCTAACTTCCCAATGGCTGTGCGTTCGTAGACACCATTTTTTTTGCTACGATTTAAAAAAAAGTTTAGCAAATCATCACCCTCTCAAAAAACCATCTTTCTTATTTTACCCCGAAGGAATTCAATTAAACAACTATTCGTATCGTTTTTTCGAAAAAAAAGCGAATTCCCTTCAATTATCAAACGCATTTTCAGATAACACGTAGGAAAAAAGGAAAAAGATAACGGAAGGGTCTCCCCCTCCGTCATCTTCGTTCAAAAAAGGAATGTGTTAAAGACCTACGCTCCTCTTTCACCTATCTTCTTAGAAGGAAAGGAACTCGCGGGTACAGATTCAACCATAGTGTGCTTACTTGGCAGCTAACCACGCTGCTGCGGTCTCAAGTGCTGCTGTGATTCCTTCAGGATTCTTCCCGCCGGCTTGTGCCATATCAGGACGGCCGCCACCGCCGCCACCAACTTTAGGTGCGATCTCTTTGATCAAATCGCCCGCTTTCAATCCTTTTTCATTGGCTACTTTGTTCATAGCAGCTAAAAGATTCACTTTGCCATCATTCGCGGTAGCTAACACTAAAATATCAGAATGGTCTTTTTGTTTCCATTGATCGGCTAGTTGACGTAATTGGTTCATGTCCTTAACAGTCACTTTCGCTGTGATTAGACGCAGACCATTTACTTCTTTGACATCTTTGAAAACATCCCCTGCTTGCTGATTTGCTAACTTGCTGGCAAGAGCTTCGTTTTCTTTTTGCAATTCACGTAGCTGCGCTTGCAGTTGTTCTGTTTTGGCAACGACTTCTTTTAATTGGGCAGATTTAACGATTCCTGCGATTGCTTTTAATTGCGTTTCTTCTTCATGCAATAACGTATAGGCCTCTTGACTAGTCACGGCTTCGATCCGACGAACACCAGCACCGATCCCTGATTCAGAAACGATTTTGAAAATACCGATATCCTCCGTATTTGCCACATGGGTTCCCCCACATAATTCGATCGACCAATCGGCAACATTGACGACGCGAACATCATGCCCATATTTTTCACCAAAGAGTGCCATCGCTCCCATGCCTTTTGCGGTATCGATATCCGTTTCGATCGTCACAACAGGGAGGGCTTCCCAAATTTTTTGGTTGACGATTTGTTCCATTTGGCTCAGTTCTTCGCTGGTCACTTGCCCGAAATGACTAAAGTCAAAGCGCAAATGTCCTGGAGCAACTAATGAACCTGCTTGGTTCGCATGGCTACCTAATACTTCTTTTAACGCTTTATGCAATAAGTGAGTCGCCGTATGATTTTTGATAATCTTATTGCGACGATGCTGATCCACTTGTAAGAAATAGTTCACGCCTTCTTGTAGTGGCGCTTTGACTGTAGCAGTATGCAAGAACTGACCGTTCGGTGCTTTTTTGACATCCGTCACTTCCGCTACGATCGTACCATCTTCTGCTACGATCGTGCCTGTATCCGCAACTTGTCCACCCATTTCTGCGTAAAATGGTGTTTCAGCAAAAATCAGTTTTGCTTCACCTGTCGAAACAGAATCGTGTAACGCTTCGTCTTGGATGATCACTAATAATTCACTGTTAGCTTCAAGTGAATCATAGCCAACGAAACGGCTGTCTACTTTGATATCCGTCAATAAAGCGGATTGTACGCCCATTGAAAGCTCCGTTTGTCGAGCCGCACGAGCGCGGGCACGTTGTGCATCCATTTCTTGTTCAAACCCTTGATGGTCCACTTTCAACCCTTCGTCTTCCGCCACTTCTTCTGTCAATTCAACTGGGAAGCCGTAAGTATCATACAATTTGAAAATATCTTGACCAGCTAACGTATCTTGGTTGTCTGCTTTTACTTGGGCGATCACTTGATTTAAAATATCTAACCCTTCATTGATGGTTTCATGGAAACGTTCTTCCTCGTTGCGGATCACTTTTTCAATAAATTCTTGCTGCTCTAGTACTTCAGGATAGTAGCTTTCCATGATCTCGCCAACGATCGGTACTAATTTGTATAAGAAGGCAGCATCGATCCCTAATTTTTTCCCATGCATGACTGCACGACGTAATAAACGACGTAAAACATAGCCACGGCCTTCATTTGAAGGAAGTGCCCCATCGCCGATCGCAAAAGAAAGCGCGCGGATATGGTCTGCAATCACTTTAAAGGAGATATCTGTCGTTTTGCTGTCGCCGTAGTTCACACGACCGCTTAAATCTGCCACTGCATTGATGATCGGCAGAAACAAGTCTGTTTCAAAATTGGTTGGTGCATTTTGAACGATGGAAACCATTCGTTCCAGCCCCATCCCCGTATCAATGTTTTTATGTGGTAGTGGTTCATAGGAGCCATCTGGTTGATGATTGAATTCTGAAAAGACCAGATTCCAGATTTCCAAATAGCGCTCGTTTTCGCCACCAGGATAGTTTTCGGGATCATCTTCCGCTACGTCATTAAACTCAGGACCACGGTCATAGAAAATCTCCGAATCCGGTCCACATGGTCCTGCACCGATGTCCCAAAAGTTGTCTTCAATCTCAACGATATGCTCTGGTGTCAAGCCGACTTCTTCTGCCCAGATCCGTTTTGCTTCTGTGTCTTTTGGATAAACCGTGACATATAACTTTTCTGGATCAAAAGCCATCCATTCTGGGGAAGTCAAAAACTCCCATGCCCAATGAATCGCTTCATTCTTGAAATAATCGCCGATCGAAAAGTTTCCTAGCATTTCAAACATCGTATGGTGTCTTGCTGTTTTCCCAACGTTTTCGATGTCGTTGGTCCGAATTGATTTTTGCGCATTGGTCATTCTTGGGTTTTCAGGAACAACACTGCCGTCAAAATATTTTTTTAGCGTTGCCACCCCTGAATTGATCCATAATAGGGTTGGATCGTTGACTGGGACAAGGGACGCACTTGGTTCAATTGAATGACCTTTTGATTGAAAGAAGTCCAAAAACATTTGGCGTACTTCTGCACTGGATAATTGTTTCACGTTATTCTCCTACTTTCTTCTGTGTTCGCTTAAGATACAGGGGCTGACAAAATTGCTGGTAAGGCGCTCTTATGCCTGTAGAGTCGTTTTGACGATAAAAAAACACCATTGCAGAGCAAGGACGTCGATACGCGGTACCACCTTGCTTGCAATGATGTGACTCATTACCTCTTAGACTCGTTAACGCGGAGTGGACGGCAACATTTCTGCTGCAGTTGAGCACCAAAGGGAGCAATCCGTCTGAATTCATGTTTTTCTCTCAGCAGTGAAAAACTTTCTGTAATGAATCATCAAACCGACCATATCCTTCGTCATTCAAAGTATAAGGAAATGTGTCGAAAAAGTCAATCCTCAAATCCGGTCTTTATTGATCAGAATCGCTTTGCGGTAACGATAGCTCTGCGGAGAAAGCTTTTGATCTGGCTGTAGCATTTTCCGTGAACGGTAATAACTGGCATAAGGCAATGCATCGAATAAGGGATGCCCACAAATTTGCCAGTTCTCCATTTTTAAAGACAAGCCATCTGTCAGCTCCCACGCATCCGCAAGCCCATAGGTGCAGCCAAATAAATTCGGTTCAAGCAATTCAGCGGTTGGCAAAGAGACACCATCGTCGCAAGACTTTTCATTGCCCCAGCGAAAAAGTCGCCGAGTAGCAGCACCGCAGACATATTCCCATTGATCCTCTGAAAGCAGCTGAAAGCCTTGTTTATCTAACTGCTGTTTCAATTCTGTTTGACTGACGGATTCGTGGGTAAATAACTGATAGGTTTCCGATAACGGCTCTAGTGCAGCAAAATAGCGATTCTCTTCGTGATAAAAAGCGGGTAATTCCCAACGCAAGCTTTCCTCAAAGGACGCTGGTGCTGTGAATTGTGCCTTTAGCTCTTTTTCGAAAACACTGAATTGATCGACTAACCCGTGAAACTCCCCAGTGATCGTATTTAACTGCCCGATATACCTTGCGCCAGCAGGCAGAGAACTTTTTTGGACTAGCATGGGATCAATCACAGCTTTACGCAAAGGGCTCGTCGACTCATTGACAAAAATCCCCCAATCCTGGCTGGTTTCTAACTCATAGATTGTTTCCAGTTGGCGAATGATCTCATTGGGTGGTGACTGCCAATTTTTACTCCAGCAAGTAGCCGGTAATCCTTGCACACCGAGATCCCAACCTAAGATCGCCTCAGAATTCCCTGGTATAAAGACAAAGTCTTCGCCATCGATCGTTAATTCAAAGGTAGCACATTTCAATCCTGCATACGTCAACTGACTAAAATGGACATCGGTGATCTCCTTTAAAGGACTGACAAAATACATTAAAATTTGCTGGATCAGCTGTTCTTTGATTTCAAAGGACAGTGTCTTCCAATTTGACCATTGTAACGCCTCAAAAAAATCCACGTCATTTCTCCTCTCATCTGCTACAATTACTATATAACGAGTATACCACGAAAAAGGAGGAAAACGACTGATGCTTTATTTTGGACGCAGTCCGTGGATGCTACAAGCGGTTTTCGCCTTGCGGCAAGCCGTTTTTGTAGAAGAACAGCACATTCCGGCAGAATGGGAATTTGATGAAAAAGACCAAACCTGTCCATACTTTCTTTGGCTTGATGGAAACACACCGATCGCTACCATTCGCTATCAATTCTCTACACCGAACACTCTGCAACCTGATCGCTTTTGCGTAGCTAAGGCCTTTCGGCACCAAGAATACGGCACCAAATTATTGCATTATCTCGAAATGCGTGGTGTCCAAGAGGGTGCCCTCCAATCAGTGTTATCCGCAGAGATCGACGCTTGTGCGTTTTATGAATCCTGTGGGTATCAAAAAACATCTGAACCCTATGCTGAAGATGGCGTATTGTGTGTAGAAATGACCAAACAATTAAAAACAGCAGTCAAGGAAGAGTAGTTCTCTTCCTTGACTGCTGTTTTGGTAAGCATTAGCTATTCGAATTTTTCTTGTTTTTGCGGGCGGTTCGAGTCGTTTGACGACGTTCGATCTTCCGTTTTTCTTTGTTCTTCTTATCAACGGCCCATTGAATTTTTTTCTTGTAGCCAGGCTTGATTTTTTTCTTCTTTTTCTTGACTAAGCCAATCAAGGTTGGGTCTAATTCGTCACGAGATTTTTCCCGCTTTTGCCGACGATTCCGATCGTAAGTCGCAACGATCTCGCCATTTTTGATTTCCTTCGGTTGGAAAACAACCCCTAGATCTTCGATGGCTTGGATTGCCCCTTCATCGCTTGGATCATATAAAGTGATCGCGGTCCCATCCATTTGATTTCGACCGGTCCGACCAACACGGTGGATAAAGAAATCCAAATCAGCTGGAATCTCGGCATTGATGACATGAGAAACCCCTTCAATATCAATTCCTCGCGCAGCTAAATCTGTTGCGACAACATATTGGTAGTCCAAATTTTGCACTTGGCGCATGATCCGTTTTCTTTCACGAGGACTGATGTCGCCGTGGATCTTCGCTACTTTTAAGCCTTGTTCCTTTAAGTAATCCGTAATTTCATCCACACGGCTCTTCGTGTTGGCAAAAACGATGGCAAGATAGGGATGGCCTGTAGTCAATAATTGATAGATCAATTTATTGGTATTTTTCCCTTTGGTAGAAATCAACCAATTCTCGATCGTATCAGAGATGACTGCTTTCGATTTGATTTCTTCGATCAATGGATTGGCCATGTATTTTTTCAAGAATGGGCGCAATTTCTCTGGAATCGTTGCGGAGAAAACCAGCATTTGTAGTTTCTCAGGCAAACGCCCCGCAATTTGATCGACTTCTTCCAAAAAGCCCATATCCAAGGTCATGTCTGCTTCATCCACGACAAATACATTGGCAGTGTGAACCCCTAAGGCTTGTTCGTTGATCATATCCAAGATACGACCAGGTGTCCCAATCACGACATGGGGCTGTTGATTTTGCAGACGGCTCAATTGGCGCTGTTTATCCGTTCCTCCAACAAAATTTGACACACGAATCTCCGGATCATGAAACCCGCCGATCTGTTTTGCGGCTTGATAAATTTGTGTGGCTAATTCACGACTCGGTGCAGTAATCACGACTTGCACTTCATCTTTTTCGGCATCAATTTTATCCATCAATGGCAGTAAAAATGTATGGGTCTTACCACTCCCAGTCTGAGATTGTCCAACAACACTACGGCCTTTTTGGATAACAGGTATCAATTTTTCTTGCACTTCTGTTGGATTAGAGAACTTTTTATCAGCAAGTGCTTCATAAATAAATGGTTGAAATTTAAATGACTCAAAAGACATTCAAACACCTTCTTTCTTTTAGCATCCTTTGGATTATAGCATATGTTGCCTTGATTTCCTAACTTTCTTTTGTCACGGGTTTTGGATCAATCGTGCTAATTGTATACGTTGCACTGCGGCGTTCATAGAAAAAGCGGCTTTCTTTTTTTATTGCAGCCCAAAAGAGATTCATGTAAAAGCCAAACTGGATCAAGCCAAAAATGACCACCATCAATAAACTGACGACCAGAAGCAGCGTATTATCCGAATCAAGAAACGGTGCAAAAAAGATGTTGACCCGACTGATGCTGGCATAAATCAGATAAAACAAACCATAACGTTTCAATAACGCAGCCAAGCTGACCCTCTGACGGGCTTCTTGCATGATTTTGATTCGTACGAGTTTTTTTCCAATCGTTTGTCCTTTGGCAAGATAAGCAAACAACACAAAGTACAGTAATACTTCAAGAGCAAAGTACCAATAGTCCCCACTAAAGTCCCTTACCGTCTGTTGAGTAAGCAAACGAACAGCGATCACCACAATGAAACTGACCACATTCAGTATTCCCCAATCGATCAACCAAGCAAATATCCTTCGTGTTACGGTTACCCGAGTACCTTTGGCGTATGAATCGGCATCCATCTCTTCTCTTGATGGCAATAAGAACGTAAATAGCGGGGCAATGCTCCACCCCAACAATCCTCCTAGTGTATTGACAAAGAGATCATTAACATCAAATAAGCGATAAGGACGGGGATAAATAAAATAAAGTCCTGTCAGCTGAGTCAATTCAAAAAACAATGTCAGACAAAACGTAATCGCCAGCGTTTTCAGAAAAGAACATTTGAAGTAATAACGTAAGTAAACGCCGAAAGGCAAGGTCAACAATAAATTAAAGAGTGGTTCGAGAAAGACCCCCTGCTTCATGGCAGGAAGATAGGTTTGCGGGTCGTGGATATTTAAGACCGTCTGTTGGACAAAATGGTGCCAGGATGCTCCTAGCTGCAATTCCATCTTAGGACCAGTCATATGAGCTACCTCTTCAATCGAGGGCAATGGCAAAATAACTAAAAAATAGGCGCATAATAAATAGAAGACAAACGAATAAAGAACCAGTGCACGAGAAAAGATAAAACGACCGTATTTTCGATATTGGATAACAAAAAAAATCATTGATATCGCCAATGCTAGAAATGGAAAAACTAGCAGAGCAACCTTTATTGGGGTAATATAAGCGGACATAAAGAACTCCTTCACGTTTTCTTTTTATCTTACACGCTATTTCCCAAAACGTAAATTTTGGAGTATCATAAAAGAAAAGGAGGTTAAAAAACCATGTTAAATCCCTATTTTGCCTTTGGCGTACCGGCATTCCTTTTGGTTTTATATGTAGCTTTTGCTCTTTTTCGTCGGTCTTCCGATATACCCTACTTAGGATTTGCCCTATTCATCATTGCTGGTTTTCTGACTGGATTTAGTTTACAAGTCATTCAACAAGCCATCAATGAAGTGGAGAAAACTTCTCTTGAACACGTGCAAGAAACCCACCTTTACTCGCCCTACTTATTAGCGATTCCATTGATTGTGGGCATTCTTTTACTTATTCTCAACTTGATTCGCGGCTATCTAAAAGTCAAAAACGTTCGTCTGCGGACAAAATAAAAGCAACCTACCTAGAAATACGAAATGATCCTGTTCCTCTTAATGGGAAATGAGATCGCTTCGTATTTTTTTTGGTAAGCTGCCTAGATTGCTAAACCCCTTCAAAAGATCCAACCACCACTCCCGTAGTAAAACAGTTTATCAACCACAAAAAGCGTTTATTCGTCGGCTAGTTCTTCATCCAGGTCTGTCTCTGACGTATCAGCAAAAGATTCTTTTACATCATCATTGACTTGTTCCAATAAATATTGCCAGTCACTATTCGACACAACCACCACATCGATATTCTTTTCTTCATCGATCAGCTCGAGATTCGAAACATCCTCTCCTAACTGCTGGAAAAGGTCAATCAATGTTTTGTCTTGGAGTGTTACGTATTCAGTCCGTTTCATTCTTCTTCCCCCCATGAATCAAAAAATTCATAAAACAAGATATCGAAACTAGTAAGATCGGTCATCTTTTGTAAAGTAGATAGATCTAAACGAATAAACGCTTTTTCCACTAATAAATAATGGTTTTCTTCCAACGCTTCTTCGATAAATGGTAAAATCTCTTCCTCGTCCCCTAATGTCTCACTAGAGATTTGTTCGATTTGATCAAACAAGCGATCATCTTGCAACAAAAAGAATTGATCGTCGTAAAGATAGACTGCGATTTGATATTGCCGGATGGGTAGCTCAGCCCGAATGACAAAAAAGCATTCCCCTGAATTGGAAATCGCTGGCAATAGTTCACTCGGTTGTAATGCCTGTTGGTAGTACATTTCCATCCCTCCTTTGTACTTACTATTATAAAGAACAATAAAGGAAAAAGGAAATAATCGAATTTCAGTTTAAAAAACTCTAAACAAAGTTAGACATCCCATTCTGCATAGAATTCTTCTAAAAAATCCTTCATGAAAACCACACGTCGCTGAGCTTCTTTTTTGCCATAATCCGTGGTCATCTTTTCAGGAAGCAAAAATAGTTTTTCATAAAAATGATTGATCACCGTCGTCCCTTTTCGGTAATCCTCATGATTTTGAAACGTCTTTGGGGCTAAGTCACTGACATGGATCGGGTGTTGATGACTGCCACCAAAATAGCTCGTCCGTAAAATACCGATCGCACCTAAAGCATCGAGACGATCTGCATCACGAACGACGCGGCCTTCTACTGAGACAACTTGTGCGCCTTGCAAAAGTTCTTTTGAAAAAGACAGATTTTCGATAATAGAAAAAATTTCTTTCGTTTGTGCTTCACTTGCCCCTGCTGCGGTCAAACAAACTCGCACTTCGGCATAAGCCGCTGTGACATCCGCCACAACTTTGTCATCCACCGTATCATGCAAGTAAGCTGCCGCCTGTACGACAAAACGATCAACCGCCAATTCGTCGGCATCGATGATAGCTTGACTTAAGCCCGCCACCCGTTTGACATGATCAAACCCATGTCCTGTGTAATCATTCCCCAAAATACTTTCGGCATAGGCAATTACTTTGCTAAGATCGGTAACATTGTTTTCTTCCTTCATTTTTTTCCTTCTTTCGATACGAAAGTAGCAAGCCTTCCTTTTTTCAGTGGTTATCGATACAAAAGGAAAAGAAGTTCAACAAAACGAGCATCCCACGAAACAGTTAGGGCGGCAACGTCTTGCGAAGCTTCTTTCCACTCGTTATTTTTAAGCGAAATCTTGCGTCTCGCTGATTTTATAGACACTAAAATAGATCTTGCGTAAATAGTCTAATAGATATTGAGGATTCAATAATTCATCCGTTGCATCTAAAATCAATTCATTTGGTTTCTTTGATGCGCCATATTGATGGATATTTTCAGTCAGCCATTTACGAATCGGTGAATAATCATCTGAAGCCAACACTTCATCGACATTGATTTCTTTTTCCATCGCATGCAGTAATTGCGCGGCATACATATACCCTAACGCATAGGATGGGAAGTAACCAAAGCTGGAACCTGACCAATGAACATCTTGTAAGATTCCTTCAAGGTCATTCTCTGGACGGATCCCTAAATATTCCTCGTATTTGTCATTCCAGATTTTCGGCAGTTCATCGATCGATACGGTTTCGTTAAAGATCATTTTTTCGATCTCGTAACGAATAATGATATGGATTACGTAAGTCAAACTGTCAGCTTCAATACGGATCAAGCTGGCTTTAGAATGCTTCAAAGAATCATAGAAGGTGTCAAAAGACACATCATCAAATGAGCCTTCCGCACATTCTTGGAAAAATGGGTATTGCTTGGCCCAGAAATTGCGATTACTGCCGATAATGATCTCATTAAACAGCGATTGAGATTCGTGGATCCCCATAGACGCTCCTTCATGAACCGGTGTTCCTTCGTATTTTTCGTCAATATTTTGCTCGTACATTCCATGTCCGGCTTCATGAATTACACCGAATAGTCCCATTGAAAAATCGTTTTCGCTCCAACGAGTAGTCAAACGCACATCGTTGTGATTGATCCCCGTAGCAAATGGGTGGACCGTATTATCCAAGCGGCCGCGAGAAAAGTCATAGCCTAAGTCGGCAATCACTTTTGAGATAAATTTACGTTGCTGCGCTTCGGTCATCTTACGTGACAGGATCGAAGTATCTGGTGCTGTTCCTTTTTCAGCCAATTGACGACGAATATCCATGATACCATCTCTCACTTGTGAGAAAACATTATCCAAGATCTCAACCGTCATATTTGGTTCGTATTGGTTTAACAACACATCATAGTTTGTCAGCTCATTCTTCTTCCAATAAGGAATCAATTCTTTCGTCAAGCGAATATTTTCAGAAAGTGCGTCTTTAAATAAAGAAAAATCTTTTTCTTTACGGGCTTTGAGCCAAGCAGTATGTGCTTTTGACGTTGCTGCGGAAGCCGCCATCGCCAACTCATTTGGTACATCTTTTTGCAATTCATACTCTTCTTTGACTAGCTGATAAGCCGCTTTCCCAACCTCTGATAATTCTTCTGGGTGTTTCCCAAAATAGCTGATTGCTTCTTGGATCGGCTCTCCAATCTTTTTGTCAAAATAGAGGCCATATAAATAGCTGTCAACTTCCGCCCGGTAATCACTGGCTTTTTCTGGCATCCCCGTTTGATTGTCCCAGCCTAAGATCCCCATTGCTTGTTGTAATAGATCGATTTCTTTTAATTCTTTCAGAAATTCTTGTTCTTTCATTCAGCAAACTCCTTTTTGCGTGGCGGACGTTGTCCCCAGTATTGGAAGAGATCGGTACGAATCGCACCGTTGTATAATTTGCGTTTTTTTGTCGCTTTTTCGCCGTAATGGGTCTCAAAAGTCAAGTCACTGGTCAAAAAGTATTTACTCCAGGTTTTAAGCGGTCGAAACACTTGGCCCATTTCTTGATACAGTCGCTGAACAGACTCTTCTTCTCCTAAGCGTTCGCCATAAGGAGGGTTAGCCACAACGACACCATACTCTTTTTCTGTTTTAAAGTCTTTAACAGCTTGTTGTTTGAAGGTGATCGAGTCTCCAAGACCTATTTCTTCCGCATTCCGGCGGGCGATCTCAATCATTCGACCATTGATATCCGAACCGGTAATATCTAATTCGACATCATAATCTGCTGCTTCATCTGCTTCTTTCCGTACTTTTTCAAATACTTCTGCTGGGAACCAATCCCACGTTTCGCAAACAAATTCCCGATTAAATCCAGGGGCGATATTATGGCCGATCAAAGCTGCTTCAATACACAATGTGCCTGATCCACAAACGGGATCGACAAAAGGCTTGTCTTTGTACCAATTTGTCAGCATCACTAAAGCCGCAGCCATGTTTTCTTTCAGAGGTGCGCCCCCTTTTTCTAAACGATAGCCGCGTTTAAACAAACTAGGGCCAGTCGTATCCAATGTGATCATCGCATGGTCTTTCAATAAAGCGACTTCTAATTGGAAAAAAGCGCCAGTTTCAGTCAGCGGCACACTTGCCGGACGATGATATACTTCTCTTAAGCGATTGACGATTGCTTTTTTGGTAATCGCTTGGCAGTCAGGTACACTATACAATTTTGATTTGATTGATTTTCCGGCTACTGGAAATTCAGCGTCTAACGGTAAAAAGTCTTCCCACGGTAACGCTTTAACTTCTTCAAACAGCTGATCGAAAGTCAATACGTCAAATTCCCCAACGACGATTTTGATACGGTCGGCTGTACGGAGCCACAAGTTCGCGGTAGCAATGGTCTCCATTGTCCCTTTAAAGCGCGCTCGGCCGTTTTCAACCTCACACTCGATCCCTAAATCCCGTAATTCTTTGCCCACTAGTGCTTCTAAACCGCTCGCAGCGGTGGCAATACAATTAAATGTTTTTTCAGTCATAACGCTCTCCTTCTTGGTATAAAAAAACCTTCCGTTGCTGGAAGGATTCCCTGATAGGTTGTGATTTTCTATAAGCCATGTTTTGTCCGTATTTTCCTCAGGGAGAAGAAAACACTGGGTAATTATCTATCTGCAATTACTTGCCTTCTTGCTCCGTTCATTTCCGTGCAAAAAGTGCCCCTACCATTGTTTGGGTTGCTCGCTCGAGGGGTTTACCGCGTTCCACCAAGACGGTTTCCCGGCTTGCTTCGTCACTGTGGCACTTTCAAGGATACTTTAGCATAGCTTGCACCTTAGCCATTTTTCCTGCCGTTACTTTCTCAAGTACCCTAGCTTATGGTTTCGCTAGGCACGAACACTACAAGCGTCTCAGCTTGTGCGAGCATGGACTTTCCTCAGCATAATCGAGTTATGCCGCAATTACCCGAAAACCACAACTATCTTTTCTACATTAGAATTGACGGGTTTTTTCATTGTCATCTTCAAAATCAGCATTTGTATAGTTGCTGTTGTATGAAGAAGAACGAGTGACAGGTTCTGATTCACGATCAAGCTTTTTGCCAAAAACTTCTTTTTCAAGATTAGACAAACGTTTTAAAATATCAAAATTTGTGACTGTTTGGCTTTTCGGTGCTTCTTGTTGAACACGAGAAGCGATTGCTTGGTTTTTCGACAATTGATCGATTTTCGCTGTCAGACGATCGTTTTCTTCTTGCAGGGCTAAGATCTCTTTATTGTAGCTTTCGTAGTCTTTAATGATATTATCTAAAAACTCGTCCACTTCCACTGGATCATATCCACGCATTTTTGTTTTGAATTCTTGTTGCAGAATATCTTTTGGACTATAAATTAAATTTGCCATTATTTACACCTCATTGTTTATTCCAAATGGTTTTCACTTTCTAGACCATTCTATCAAAAAATATACGAAAATCAAAGTAAATTACTATCAAATGTTGCGTTTTGTAAATCATCCATTGTTATTTGATGAATAAAGTAGGGATTTTGCTCACTATAGGCTTTCGCATCTCTTAAGAAATAATTAGGTTTTCCTGGAAATTCGTCATCATATAACACAAGTGCGCCTTCAGTATGCTCCAGTAAAAACGCTGTATGATTTCTTAATTGACTGGGGTCTTGGTAAGGCTTATGGCTGGTGGCATTGACATAATCGGCAAATGACTTCGCTGTTTGCAGTGCCTGCTGATTTGTTTCGTTCCAATTTTCACCAAACCCTTCAAAAGGAAAAATAATTCCTAGTTTCAGTTCCGGGTATGTTTGTTTTAATTGTTCAATGACTTCGGCACACCACAGCTCTGCTCCAAGATTCCCGCTGATCAAGAGCCATTCTAGCCCTTCTTCGACATAATTGGTCAATGCCGACATTATTACTTTCTTAATAACTGCAATCTTGGGATCTTTTGCTTGAAAGACACCTAATTCATAATTACGATAGCCAGTAAAGTATAAGGTTTTCATTGTTTCTCTGGTCATCTCTTTTCTTTCCAAACGACTTTTTGGTATAATGTTGCCTAGGAGTGTGAACAACATGGTTATTCGTTACCCGAATGGACAATCTACTACCTATGATGACGGCAAAAAACAAAAAATGCAAGAAAAACTAATAAAGCCAAAAACGTATGCCAATCGTGGGATGCGTTTTGAAGAAGCGATCAATGAAAGCAACCTTTATTATTTAAATCGCAAACTTGCGGTCATTCATAAGAAACCGACACCAGTTCAAATCGTCAAGGTAGATTATCCGAGAAGAAGCGCCGCAGTAATTAAAGAAGCCTACTTTCGAGAGGCCTCTACCACCGATTACAATGGGGTTTATCAAGGGCAATATATCGACTTTGAAGCGAAAGAGACTCAAAACAAAACGTCATTTCCCTTTAAAAATTTTCATCCACACCAAATCAAGCATATGGAAGACTGTTTGGAACAAGCGGGATTATGTTTTGTTCTTTTATGGTTTTCTAGTCTACAACGCTGCTTTTTTCTAGATAGCAAGTGCTTAGTTTCTCAGTGGCACCTGCAAAAGGAAACGGGAAAAAAATCAATGACACTGGCCTATATTGAAACGAATGGGATTGAAATTATCCCTTCAATTGCGCCGCGTATTCCCTATTTAAAAGCAGTTGATCAATTTTTAACGATGAAGGAGAATGATGAGTATGGCAAATGAATCACAATCGAGGACCTCTCGGCATGATTCTAAGAAAGGCACTGCTAAAAAAGCACCAAAGCCCCCTAAAGCCAAAGGCAAACGAAGTATTGGGAGTATTATTTTAAAAGTGTTTATGGGCCTATTTTTCTTAGGCTGTATCGGGATTTTATCAGGAATGGGACTGTTTTGGTGGTACGCCAAAGATGCACCAGCACTTGATGAAACACGTTTGGATTCGACTGTTTCTTCGCGCTTTTATGCCTCCAACGGTGAATTGATCACTGAATTCGGAAGTGAAACGAGAGAAAAAATCACCGCAAGTGAGATTCCCCAACTGCTGGAAGATGCGATCGTCTCTGTCGAAGATCGTCGGTTCTATCAGCATATCGGGGTCGATCCGATCCGAATCGTTGGTTCTGCATTATCCAATGCCACAACCGGCGGTATGCAAGGCGGAAGTACGTTGACTCAGCAATTGATCAAGCTGTCCTTCTTTTCTACCAGCGCCGAAGATCAAACGTTACGAAGAAAAGCACAAGAAGCTTGGATGGCGGTTCGGCTTGAACAAACCAAATCAAAGCAGGAAATTTTGACTTACTATATTAATAAGGTATATATGTCCAACGGGGTTTATGGAATGCAAACAGCTGCTATGAAGTTTTACGGCAAACCTTTGGCTGAACTAGACCTAGCGCAAACCGCTTTGATTGCTGGTTTACCAAATGCCCCTTCTGCGTTTGATCCTTTCGCTCATCCTGATAATGCGAAAAGTCGTCGAGATGTGGTTTTAGGCGCAATGCTTGAAAACGAGAAAATCACGCAAGCGGAATATGATGCGGCCGTTGCCGAAGATATTCAAGAAGGATTGCAAGAAAACCCGCGAGAAAACCAAGAGTGGAAATACTTTGATAATTACTTCAACGAAGTGATCGCAGAAGTTAAAGAAAAAACCGGCAAAGATGTTTATACCGATGGCTTAGATATTTACACCAATGTCGATATCGATGCGCAAAAACGGTTATATGACATCGTCAACAGCGATGATTATGTTAATTATCCAGACGATAAGATGCAGGTTGCCGCTACTTTAGTTGATGTCAATACGGGCAAAGTCACGGCTCAAATTGGTGCCCGCAACGTTGATGACGTTCTAGCAAACAACCTGGCTGTCAACGTCGCTCGGGACTTTGGATCGACCGTTAAACCGATCACAGACTACGGCCCTGCCTTCCAATTTCTACAAGACTCTACCGGTAGAATGATTTTAGATGAACCTTATACTTATAAAGGAACCGATATTCCTGTGTACAACTGGGATCGCCAATATATGGGCAATATCACGCTTCGAACTGCTTTAGCAGAATCCAGAAATGTACCAGCAGTGAAATTGTTTGATGAAGTTGGAGCGGATAATATCGCCGACTTTCTTAGCGGGTTGGGTATCGAATACCACACGATTACTCAATCTAATGCGATTTCTAGCAATACGGATAAATTAGATGGCACAAAATATGGGATCTCCAGCCTGAAAATGGCCGCTGCTTATGCTGCGTTTTCAAACGGTGGAACCTATTATGAACCTCAGTACGTCAACAAAATCGTCATGCAAGATGGGACCGAAGATGAAGAATCCTTTAAAGTTGATGGTCAAGAAGCAATGGATGATACGACGGCTTATATGGTGACCGATATTTTGAAAGATGTTATTTCTGTCGGTACTGGAACCAATGCGCAAATCGATGGGTTATACCAAGCAGGGAAAACGGGAACTTCCAATTACACCGATGACCAGCTAGCACAACTGGATACATCAAACGGTGCTTATCCGGATATTACTTTTGCCGGCTATACTCCCTCCTATTCATTGGCGGTATGGACCGGATACAACGACAAAATGACACCGATCACTGATAGCAGTACCCATGTGGCTTCAGATGTCTATCGTGAATTGATGCGCTATGTTTCTGCTTCTGTAGAAAACACGGACTGGACAATGCCAGATGGACTGACACGGATCGGAAGAGAGCTTTATCTTGAAGGGACATACACGCAGCCAAGCTATTCAGCACCAAGTTCGTCCAGCAGTAGTTCGTACGTTGAACCGACGACACCTTCTACAGAAAGTAGTGAAGCAACACCATCAAGTACAACAGAATCATCAAGCGAAGTGACACCCCCAGTGACAACACCTGATGAGGATGATTCATCTTCGGTCGTTACACCTCCTGCTTCTAGTCAGGATCCTGGCTCAACAACGCCTTCCAGCAGTGAAGAAAATCCTTCCTCACCGCCGGATCCACCAGAACCAAATGATGGTAACTCCGAATAACTGAGAATAGTGAAAAACAGTAGATCAGATTTTGATCTACTGTTTTTTTTACTAACGACCATATAAATGTAGAAGCTTACTTTTCAAGCTCTTCAAAAAGCAATTTTTTATCTGAAAGCTGATAAACTTGATTATGCAGATCGTCAAACAAATGAATCACATTTTCTTTTGTCTCGTTCACTTCAAAAAGAATCTCCTTGGCACGATCATGAATGCCATCGATTCGCATTTCTGTCGTACGGATCATTCGTTCAGATTCGATCTTCGCTTCTTGAATCGTGCGATTTGCTTTTCTTCTAGCAAAGACTAAAACCTCACTGATTTCTGTTTGGAACTGCTCGTTTTCGATTTGTAGGGTTGCATTTTCTTCCCTTAGTGCTTCGATCTTCGCCTGAAGCTCTGCGACTTCTTCATTTGATTCGCTAGCTGAAACTTTTGCTGCAAGCTCTTCTTTTTCTGCCAATTGCTGTTTCAAATCAGCAATTACTTCTTGCAACTGCTGGATTTCTTGCCGCTTCAACGTCCATTCAGCGCGTTCCTTTTCGTAATTTTGTTTCTCTTTTTGCTCTTTTTCTTGCTGAACAGCTAACTTAGCTTCTAATTGCTGGATCTTTGCTTCAAGTTTTTCTGTATCTACTTTTGTAAGCTGTTCTTCTAGGTCTTTGACTTTCTTATTCGCTTCTACTAGCGAAGCTTTTAATTCTTTTGCCTCTGCTTCTTGTTGAGCCACTACCTTCTGCTGTTTTTTTAACTGTTTTTTTTCTTCCTGTAGTTGCTCATTTTCTAAAATCAATTCTTTAATTTCAAAAGATAAATTTTCAATCATATGATCCTTTTCTTGTTCTTCTGACTCTTGCTTATGTGTCTGGTTTATACTCAATTCTTTCTCCATACGTTCTCCTTTGTCTTCAACGAGTTGACTATCTTTGGCGTGGTTATCACGGTTCCCAGAGGATTTTTGCTGCACTGCTATCTTTTTGACACTTTGATCTGTCTGTTGATCAACAGACACTCTTTGGTGAGAAATCGGTTTTGCTAAAGTCTGTGCGACAGGTTTCGCTGTTTCTTTCTGGGTTTTAGGGGGTTCATTGTCCGCTTGTCGATTGGTTCCTTTCTCTTTTTTTTCAGGCTTAGCCTTTGCGGACCCTTGATCCTCAATGATTCCCTCTTCTTGATTTGTCTCCTCAAATTCATTCAGCTCTCCTATGGATAATTGATTTACTTCATCCATTAGCTTTTGGACAGAAAACAAACCTTTGTTTTTCTTTTTCATCATTAATTTTTCACACTGCCTTTTTGTTCATTTGTATTGATCGTTTCACTTTGATCCGTTTGAGGAGTAGAGGATATGCTTTCGCTCCCCTCGTTATTAGCTACTTCTTGAGCGTCAGTGTTTGGAAAGCTGCGTTCTAAAAGGGTCCAAACTCCATTCTCATCACGAATGATCGTCTGCTCAAAGGACTGATCAGAATCCTTGGAAAATTGAACAGAGAAGGTTCCTTGGGTGATCAAGGGAACGTTCTGCATATCATGTAGTAGACGAGAAAAATTTTCTTCCCATCCGTTTAAGTCATCAATTGATGGTAATTTGCTAGATAGAACAATCGAGATTTCTTGCAAGGGCTGATCAACAAAAATCATCGCTACGGTGCGACCTAGATATGGTGATAACTGATTGGCCAACTCATATTCAGCTGCAAACTGTGCTTCACGATCATTGGATACGAGTAAATGCTCCCAATCAATCGCTTCAAAAGCAAAGCCGTTCTCAGGATAAGCAAAAATCGGCATACGCATCCATTCCGTTTGCTCAGTTCTTAGCGCGAAGACTTCCTCTTTCAATTGACTAGTTTCTTCTTGCAGCCTTTGCAAATGAATGCCGCCTGTCAGTTGAAAAACTGTTAATAGCAAGACACTTACGATTATGGCACTACTGCAGCCCAATACAATTAGCAAGTGCCCACTACGCAGGTTGTGCTTAAATAAACGAAGTTTCCTTTTGGCTAAAGCATCTGACGACAGCTGCTTTTCAACTTTTCTTAATAAATATTCTCGATACAATCGCCAACCGATGATACTACCTGCTCCAATGGCAAGCAGTATCATCCCAATATAAATAAAAATCACAGTCTCTTCCTTCCATCAAAACTAAAATTCGTTTTATTCATCCCTTTTGATACAAACTTAGTCTCGTTGATATGTTGCAAGAAATGAATCATCGCAAGCTTCCTTTCAAGAAGCTGATGTGTCAGAAGAACGTGATTACCACACCATAAAAGGTTTTACTTGAAATGATTCCAAATTCTCTACTATCACTTGAAGTGAGCAGTGCATCGCCAACGACAAAGTACTCATCTTCTTTGAGGTACCCCCGAATCGGCAACGCCTCAAAGGCTTCATCCTTCACAGTGATCATAAATGAAAAATCAAAGTCAGTATCCTCCGCCCCAATCAATAAACGCTCCTGTGTACGAACGAAGGAATCTCCCGGCACACCAATCACTCTCTTGATCAAAAATTTCCCTTCCTGTTCGAAAGCGATCAGCTGATAGCGATTTGGCTGGCGCTTTTTATGGATCAGCACAACTTGTCGATCCTCGATCGTCGGCAGCATGGACGCTCCTCTGACTAACGCCAGTCGATACGGCTGAAGAAACGCAATAAGCAAAAGGACCATCAAAAAGATACCGCTGATAGGAAGACCTATTTGTCTATGCCTTTTACTCATATTGCCAGCCCTCCATCCTTATTTTGGCATAATATATGAAACACTTGATGAGTGCGCCAATTCATTGCTGATCACGCGATAAGAGATTGTGGTTCCACCATAGACATTTCCTTCTGAAACCAAAATACCATTTGGACCAACGGCTTCAACAAAAGCGACATGACCATAACGAGGATCAGATCCAGCTGTTCCAGGTGCAAAAGAGATCATACTGCCTGCTTTAGGTGTTTGACTGACGTTGTAACCTAAACGTCGTCCGGTATTGCCCCATTGACCACCATTTCCCATGTAGTCATCTACTTGACCGCCTAATTGACTCACGCGATTGAACACATACCAAGTACATTGTCCAACAGGATACGAACCAGAAAGATTGTAGTCACGACCGTTGTATTCTCGAAATGTCATGAGGGAGCGATACTCTTCTGGAATTTGTTCTTTTCCTTGGATAAACAAGCCTGTTTCTGTTGCGATCACTTGGTCATATTGCGTCAATCCATAGACCGCAATCAGCGAATTGATTTTTTTACTATAATTAACATCGGTCGCATAAGTGCCCGTCAAAGCATCTGCTGCCCGAAGATAGTTTTTTGATTCAGAGCGCCACACGTCTTGATAAAAGGTTGGATTTCCAGTGATTCCTCCGCGAATCAATTTGACATAATCAGCCATGGAATCTCGATAACTTGAATAGGAACGAAAGGCGGCTTGAATTTGGAATAGTTCTCCGTTGCCTTTATCTTCCATTGTTGGTAAAGTCACGCTGTTTCCTTGATAACTGCCTTTGATCCCAAAAAGGTTATAATGGGGACTGCTGGAAAGCCCGCTGTCGCCACTGCCGCTTTCAAGGATCGCTTGCGCGATCAATACAGAAGCAAAGACATCGTATTCTTGCCCTAAGCTTTGGGCTTCTTGTGCCAATGTTTCAATAAACGTCTGGGTCTTTTGATTCACTGTAAATTCGTAAGGGGCTGGATATTCAGTAACTAGCTTTTCGCCATATGTAGCCAATTCAGGATTTGATAGCCGTCTGATCGATAGCAGCTCTTCGATAGAAACCCGCTGAACTTCGATGGCAGTTTTCGTTGGCTCTTCTTGATTTGTCACTAAACTTGCTTGGTAACCATCTGCGAGGTAGATACCGATTAACTTATTTGCGTCATATAAAAGATCCCCCGGTTGTAATTGTTCAACCTGCTGTTCTTTTTCTATCCAGCTAGCTTCTCCTTTTATAACCGCTTTGATCCGTTCATTGATCCATTCGTCCATCGTCAATGGTTCTTCTAGTTCACCAATTTGCCCGATGATCTCGTAGACGAATGCCGCTTGCCATTGCGCATCATAATCAGCTAATATCGGCAAGGTGAAATCTAACAGATTCGAATCTGCGATCTTTGCTGCCCGAAAACTCTCTGGTAAATCAATGGTACGTCCATCATAAAAAGAATTTTTCCAGTGAGAAGTAGCATCTGGTGATTGAACGACAGGGTTTATTACTTGCTCAGGTGCAATAATCGGAGGTGTTTTCGGCTCCTCTTTTTTTGCATTTTCAGTATTTTCGTTGCTCTCAGTTGAAATTTCATTTTCTTTTGGTGCCAATGACTCATCAATCAAGTCGGTCTCTTTTGGCTTGTTCTCTGTTTCTACTTCTAGATCGTCCGTTTCAGCATCTATTTTTTCCTCTTCCTCGGAAGGTTCCGCGGACTCTGATTCCTCTAGTTCGGTCGTTTCCGATGACTCGGTCGTTTGCGTTGAGTCTGCTTCTTCAGACGAATCAAGAGATTCTACAACGGTATCTGCTGTTTCTGAATCCATAAGCGGCTCATTTGATTCGGAGGATAACTCGGTCGAGCCCTCCGTTTGCTCTTTGCTGACGTCTTCTTGACTCTCTTGGGCTTCTGCTGCCGATGAATCTTGGTCATCAAGTTGCTGTTCGACATTTGTATTTTCTGAATAGTTATCAGGCTGAGGGCTTTCTTTCGCCAGTAATACGGGAGAAACAAAAAGTTGGCTTGCTAAAATCCCAGCACTGAATAATGTTAAATATGACTTCTTTTTTCTACTCTTCATACAGTTTCCTTTCTCTTGTTTCAGCCGGCATCATTGGTTTTGATCAAAACCTGACGAACTGATTCAAAGTTGCTTGAATAGTTTTTGCACGAGTTTAGGTGAACTCTGTATCTTCGCGATTATTTTTGAAGCAAACGATTGATTTAGCCAGCTTAAGCAGATTTTGCTCAGCAGCGTGATCTACCATAAAAAAGCGTTAAAATCCACTGCTTTTCAACCGATTTATTCACTGTCTTCCTATCAAGAATGGAAGCTGTCATAGGCGTCAACAGCTTCCATTTGATAAGATTGAGCATCGATCATTCGGTAGATGGGACAAAACTTAACTCCCATTCAATCGTTGCTTGATAGGTCATGTTACGCGGATTTGATCCAATGGGTACTTCAAGTTTGACACTATCCCCCATCGTCCCCATATCCCCGTAGCGCTGAATCCAGGTACCGCTTCCTTCATTTGCATCCGCTTCAGCGATCAAAGCGGGTACCCCAGGATCAAGGATCATTGATTCACTATAAGTGGGAGGAATTGCTGAATTGGCGGCATTCGTCAGCATAACTGCATTTTCTAAAATAATTCGTGCACCCCGAAGTTCTTCTCCTCGATCATTACGAAATCCTGCAGCGGATAATGTCGCGTTTAATTCCCAGCCGGTAAATTGAGCGCGCCGGTCAGAAATCTGCACGTAATTTGGCCGTTCCTCAGTTACTGAGCCATCAGCACTGCTAAGACGTTGTGGCAATGCCTTGTACTGTTTGGTATCTGCACTTATTGATACATCTCCAAAGCTATACTGGGAGATGAAATCGATACTGATAAACCCTAAATGTTCTGGTATATCCGGTTTATTTTCTGGATTCACTTCAATATCTGGCGCGATCGGATCTCGTGGATTCATTGTGGCAATCTCTTGAACAACTGTTTCAGTTGTATCAAATTTTCCATTTAAGAAAGCGTAAGCCGTCACCGTATTATGTTTTGTAAACCGATCCCCCTCGGCTAAGGTCAAGCTGAAATCACCATTGGCATCTGCTTGAAGATGAAACAAGCTGTTATCATCAAAAGAGGGTGATTGCAGTTGCGGTGCGGGAATCGCTGGATCTCCGTCAAAACGAATCACACTATATGGTGTGGCTTTTCCCCTAATGATTCTTGAGCCTTCCAGTGCCGGATCTTCCGTTAATGGTTCTAAATGAACCTCGACATCTGGAATATATTCAAATAGAATACGTTGTGCTCTTGTGGTAAAATTCGCGCGAAAATGATCAACGATCTCTTGTGAGATGGAAGAAACATTCGAAATCGATGACAAGGTAGAGGCAAAATTCACTTTTAAATTGAAGATTGGACTCCAACTGAAGTCTGGTTCCTCCGTCAAGTTTCCATGCCGCCATTGCTTCGCAGCTTGAATATCCACATCTAATAGCCCGCCGCTGCCGGAAATCGAAATAAGGCTACTATTTGCTGCATTTCCGGTAACCGCCCTTGTTTTCTCTAAATTGATGCGTTGTGCATCCGCAAAAGTGAAGGTTGAGGCCGAGCTCAAAAATGTCATCAAGGAATGAGAGGGATTGGTTCCGTCCGACTTAATATCCAAGACTCCTTCTTTAGCAACAATAAATGTGGCGGCACCGGCTACATGGATCACTCCGGAGGTGGTGGTCCCTTGATTCACTGCATCAATTTCGACACTGCTTTTATTTCCAATAAGCATCGTGCTTCCAGCACCCATGTAGATAATGTTATAGCCCCATCCATTGAGGCTTGTGGTACGTCCGTCAGCTTTGATTACCACTTTGCTATCCTCAGACATTTCAAAGTGGGCGCCGCTAGCATACATACTGATTGCGGGGGAGTTGGCTCGGGCAGTCAAATGAAGCTCTGATCGATTACCGATATTGATCCGTCCATTCGCAATATAAATATTTGCTCCAAAAGCCTCACCGGCTGTTCCAGCTGCACGCAGAGACATCTTTGCATCATTGCCAATAGTCATACGCCCCGTTGCATAATATAAATAGATATTGCCGGAATTTATTGTCGACATGTCAACTGTTGCGTTATCAAGAATTTCCAATTGTGTTACTTCCATATTTGCTTGGTTGGTTGCATTGATCGTTTGCACACGTCCAGATCTGGAAGTATATGTCGGAGTTTGATGCGATATTACTTCGCCAGACATAATAACAGGTGTCGCTAACGAGTGGATCAACTGATTGCCCGCGTTGGTTAAATTGTGGTAACGCATTCTGGATAGATTTTGTTGCGGAATACTCATATTTGTAAAATTCATGAAGCCATAATAGTTGCCATGAACGATATCGATATTTTGGTACGTGATATCCCACGGCGATGCACTATTGACGGTACTATCATAAAATCCGACAGCAACAGCTCTAAAGTCGATTTGATACCCATTGCCTTCGATCACAAGCGTTCTCGAAATTCCAGAAGCATTGGTCCAAATATAGGCTACCCCATTCGACGGGTTGGAAGTTGCACTTCCCGCAGCCACTCCGGAAACTCCTTGAGTAGGATTGTTTGATGATTCAAAGTCATTTACGATATTGATATAATTTACTTCTCTATTCACGATTGCCGCCATAAACTCTTGCCAGTTGGAAACATCCCGATGACTGATTTCGTCTAACGGTGTGACCGGTTCTGTCAATTGGGCAATTGCTTCTGCTTGGTCAGCTTCTGTGTCTTGCTGATTCTCATTTAGTTTCGCGTCATTAGAAGGTTGCGTGGTTCGTTTCCCTTCCTGCGGCGTGTCTGATGGTGAGACCTCTGTCTCGATCGTTTCATTATCTGCATCATCATCCAAGTCCTCTTCCACGTCATCTTCTGCCTGTACTTCGATCGTTAGTTCCGCTTCACCTATAAAAAGTCGATAATCGCCTATTTTATTAAAGACGATAGGAATCTCGAACTCCATTAGCTCTTCATCAAAGGTGAGCGTCCATTCCTGTTCTTCTTCAGACAGCTTCTTATTCTTCACTTCTGCAGCAAATTCTTCTTCCACGATCGCTGCTTCTTTCGCTACAACTAGCGTAATCTCATTTAAAGGTTGGCTTGATACGACGAAAACGTCGATCGGTTGATCCACGACACCTTCAATCACACTAACTGGAAACTGAAAAAAAGGTTGATGGATGTCAAATTCTTTTGTTTGGATCGGTTGTGTTGCTTTATCAAGCAAGGACATATTCTGCGTTTCGTCCAACGGTTCAATCGTGTGATCGATGGCGTGGATTTCCGGCAATAGGATACTGCTCAGACTTGGAAAAAAAGTTTGCACACTTAGTAATCCAATAATGATCGCAATTATTACCTTGTGCGGGGTATTCTTCATTTCAACTTTTCCCACCTTCCTTTGCATTTTTTTTCTTATGAACAATTAGGATGATCGCAATAATTAGAAGCAAGCTGATTAGACCAGCCGTGGCGATCATCCACCAATTGAGTGACGTATCTACAGTGACATCGAGTTCATTTAAGCGGCGAGCATCTTCTGCCTCTACGCTAAATATCTGTTCCCAAGACCACTCTTCCTCTCCTGACCGCGCAGTAAGATTCAATACATACTCCCCATTACGAAAACGATCGCCATCCAAGGGAATTGGGAAATGCATATGTGAATTAGGAGCCATTTGCATAGATGATTGACTTGTTTCATATAAGATCGTCTCACCACCAACAGAACGAATTTCAGCTGTTACTTCCAATTGATTGACAAATGTTGCTGTATAATTTTGGATAACAGCACTAAATACGTTTCGGTAGTTTACTTGATCGGCAAAAACATCAAGCAGTTCCAATCCCGGATCCGTTGCGGACCGATTGTTGCTTACTACCACACCAATGACATAGGAAAATGCATTCCGAATGCCTAATCCTTCTTCAGCAGATTGTGTTTGCTCCTCTTCCGAAATAACCTCTTTGATTCGAATGCCACCTGCCAAAACCCCTTTGAATTCCTCTTCTGGCATCGTAATCGGTAAAGAAATGATTCGTTTTTCTAATGGATCGAACAATACGGTTTCAGGCACCTCTACCAGTTCATCAATTGATGCAGGTAAAGTCGGATCAGGGGATTCTGCATCCCTGCCATATTCCACAACACCATTCACATTCGTAAATGCCGTATGGGCAGAAATTTCTATTTCGATCGCTTGATCAGAACCATTTTCGATCTCTAAAGCCAATTCATCACGTTCTCCTGCCCCAAGATTTAAATCGAAATACCCCAACGCCCCTCCTTCCAGCTGACTTTCCGGTAAGATAGGCGTCACATAAAAGTTTAATTCTGATTCTGTCTGAGCATAGCTCATTCTTGGTGAAAAAAAGAATGATAGTAGGATGACCGCACAGGTAACCGTTTTTATCCATTTCATTCTCATACGTTGTTCAGTCAAAAGTGGTTCTCCTTCCAAAAAAGGCAGGAATAATTTACTATTCCTGCCAGTTGTTTCTTGTTGCAAGCTATGATCCTTCTTACGGATTTACTGTTTCGCCGCCACTATCAACAGAAGCAGTTAGCGTCCATGTCATTTCAGCAGTATAGTTAGTTGCTAGCTGCGTGGTAGAGCCTGGTACAAATAGTTGAATATCATCATTTCTGATAATTTCGCCTTCTTGTTTATTAAGATTTTGTTCCGTCAATTTTTCCTGATCTCCCCAGTAAATCGATGAAGCGCCCGCGCCTTGACCGACCGAAGCACGCATGACAGGAATGTCTTGATCGTTGACATCTAGGATCAACGCATTTTGTTCTTCATTATTGATAACGGCACTTGGCTGTAAGTCTCGATCACCCTCGCCTTTGTTGAACACGATTTCAGGGTTTGCCAACTTGATTTTTGCCCCAGTCAAGACATCTCCTGATTCAGAAGTAAAATCAGTTAGACTAACATTTAATGTCCAACCAGCATGCGTTCCTCGGGTATCTTGCACTTGGGCAAACGATACGTACGGTGTCGTCCCTGATTGATCAGCCAAATTACGCTCATCAGCAACGATTGAATACCAACGATCACTGGTAGAAATAGCATTCTGACCAAAATCGAATGTTTGTGGTGCATAAGCAATGGTAAATGGGCCCGTTTGTCCTGGCGGTGTTGGTTCGATTGTTTCTACTTCTGGGTGCACGACTGGCGGTTGTACCACTGTTAGATCGCTTCCGTCTGAGGTAAACCCTACAACGTTATCGGTAATCGTTTCTAATGAAGATTGGGCAAAGGCTTGAACGCCTCCTGCTAGTAAAGTGGTGGATAATACAGCGACCGTAGCTAAACGAATCTTTTTCATTTCTAGTTCCTTCTTTCTTTTTTTATTCAGTACAAAACCAAGTTACTGAACCGTTTCTCCGTCCGGTCCAGCTGTTGCAGCCAAAGTCCAAGTAAGAGTTGCTTCATAAAGAGCAGCGTCTTTTGCTGTTGATCCAGGAACAAGTAACTCAATTCCAGCATTTTCAACAACCTCTGCACCTGCTTCTACTTGTCGATTGATTTCTTCCTGATCGCCCCAAACGACTGACGATACGCCAGCACCTTTTGTTTGAGCAGCGGTCAGAACCGAACGTTCACTATTTGTAGCATCTAAAATCAATCCATCCGCATGAATTTGTGGCTCATTTTCTTGGTTGCTTCCGTTATATTCCAATTTTGGCGAATTAAAACGAATTCTTGCTCCAGTCAGTTCATTATTCTGTGTTCCTGATTCAAAAGCACTTAAGGAAACTTTTAAATCCCAACCAGCATTTGTCCCACGCGTATCTTGGACTTGGGCAAATGAAACATAAGGAACTCTTTCTTCACTATCTTCCGCGTCTTTTAGCTTGTGTAATTCAGCCACTAGCTTATATTCTTGATCGGTATTAGAAATCACTTGCTCACCGAAATTAAGCGTAGGTGCGTAAGCAATGGTCAATGGTCCCGTTTGTCCTTCCGGGCCGACTGGATTGATCTCTACATCTGGACCATTAGGACCAGGATTTGGTGGTTGAACTACTGTCGCTTCGCTATCGTTTGGTACAAAGAGAACTTTCCCTTCTGTATCATGGTTTGTTACACTCTCAGTAGCGAAGGCTTCCGCGCTAATAGTAAATAAAGTTGCAGCTAAAACAGCTGCCGATGCAAATCGTACGAATTTCAAATTCATCCCTGCTTTCAAATTATTTGTCTTTTCTTTTTAACCATCACAAATTTTGATCGATGTTTGGTATATTGCACATACAATACAACCAGTACAAGCAGTAATCCAAGATAGATTACGCCGTAAGTTCTTGTCTCGTTGGTCTTTGGTAAAATACCACCTGGTTTTGCTACCTTGTTTGGTGGCGATATATTCTCTGTAGGGCCTGCTGGCGGTGCTGGTTCGGGTTGCCCAATAGGCTCATAAACACCGGTAAAGAGCACAGAGCTTTCTGTTTCAACCGACTGCACTTCCTGAGCATTCACCGCTGCCGTAGAAATAGTTATCCCATAAAAAAGAGTGCAAAACAGAACCATACGAACTAATTTCCATACCTTTTCTCCTTTCATTCTCCCTCCTCCTCTATACTTGCCACGTCTTATAAGTGATCTTTTCAAAACAGCGTTTGCCTAAGACCCGTTAACAAAAATGATTTTGAGATCGTTTTAGAATCATTTGAACTGTGCAACGCTTTTTCTGTCATTCGTAAAATAGCAGAGAAAGACTTATAACTTTTGACAAAGTTCACTATACTGATGATTTTCACAGATTTGAAATATTATTTTTCACCAATGGGTGAATTTTCTTATTAATATTCCTTTTTATTGACCAAAAATAAGCATTTTTATAAAAAGAAAGGGTAAAAATTTTGCGAAAGAAGCCCATCATACTAAGCTTACAAATAGTTTCAAAAAAAAGGCGTATTGGAAGGTTCATTTCGCATCGAGCATCACCCCTCACACGATCTATTTGTGAAAAAACACCTGATTTTGAGTGGTGTAATCAAAAAAATTCAGTAAGCTTATGTTTTTCCAGTTACTTGAAAGGGCTTTAATAAAGGGTATTACGTTAATTACCTGTTTTTTTATCAATTTGTGCAAAAAAAAACGCTAAGCGATTTCGCTTAGCGTCTTGATCCTAGATACTTTTGGTCTATGTTCACCATTAAATGGTTTTCTTCCCCTTCATGCGAAGCTTTCCTTCTTGGCACATCGCCAACAACGGGCAAATCTCACACTTTGGCGCCCTCGCGGTACAATGATAACGGCCAAAGAAAATCATCGTATGGTGGGTTTTGACCCATAATGGTTCGGGAATCTTTTTCATCAACGTTTGTTCAACTTCTAGTACATTGGCATCTAATTTACAAATGCGCAATCTTTTTGACACCCGTTCGACGTGGGTATCGACAGCGATTGCCGGTATCCCATAGGCATCACCAAGTACCACATTCGCAGTTTTTCTGCCGACACCTGGCAAAGAAACCAAATCTTCTCTTGTTTTCGGCACTTCACCACCAAAACGTAGCAATAGTTCCGAAGCACAAGCTTTGATATTTTTTGCCTTGTTTCGAAACAGACCGATCGACTTGATTTTTGCAATCACATCTTCTAAAGGTGCTTCGCTCAAAGCTTGCGGTGTAGGATAAGCCTCAAAAAGTGCCGGGGTGACTTTATTTACCGAGACATCTGTTGCTTGCGCACTTAAAATGACTGCGATCAATAATTCAAACGCATTTTTGGATACCAATTCACCATGCGCTTCGGGAAACATCTCGTACATTGTTTCGATGGCGATCATTGTTTTTTCTTTGCTGATCATAGGACTATTTGAACTCCTTGTCTGTTACTCTCCTTCTAACCAATTATGCATAGGGATTTTGGGCATTGGCCCTTCTTCCTGTGAAATATTCTCATTTTGAAGAAATTGTTTTTTTCTTCTTTTTTGTTCTTCCTCAACTTGCGCTTTCGACGTGATATTCTTACGTTCCCAAGAAAGTAAGATACGATCGATGTAATTTAAGCTATAAGCCTGATTCAAAACCGCTTCTCGCAAAGCAAACTGAATCAGTTCCGGATCGTAATGGTCCTCATCCAACCACTGCCCGATCCGTTGGTATTCGATTGCTGACAATGGCCGACCAAACTCGCCTTCAAACAAGCGATATAACCCACGGATTTTTTCTTCATTTGATTCTACTGCCTCATTTTTCGATTGCTGTGTCAAGAGAAATTCTAAACGGTCATAGATTCCTGTGAAATCATAATAATCAACCATTTTTCCGGCAGCATCTTTTTTTGATTCCATTCGCAGTACATCTTTTTTAAGTAATTGATTTAACCAATGATAAATTTCTTTTTGATCACTCCCCATCACAGAGGCAATCTCACGTAAATCGGGGAAATCATTTCCTTGCTCATGACTGCGATACAACTGCAGCCATAACAAAAATTCGTCATTTGTCAATCCAAGATGATGGTAATTTTCTAAAAGCAAATTTGATATCGTTGTTTGCCCTTTTGCTAAATAGTCCTTTAACGAAACCATACTGTATCCTCTTCTCCTTGATTCACCTGAAACTCTATGATCCTTTGGTCCAAGATCGATCCAATAAAAAGGGGACGACGCAAAGGCGGACGTCCCACGATTCATTCTTGGTTACGCTTTTTCTTTGACTGCTGCGATGATCTCAACTTCAACCAAAACATCTTTTGGCAAGCGGGCAACTTCTACAGCAGAACGTGCAGGTAACTCTTCATTGAACAATGTGCTATAGGTATTATTGAAAGGAACGAAATCATTCATATTTTTTAAAAAACATGTCGTCTTAACGATGTCATCTGGCGTAAGTTCCGCCGCTTCAAGAATCGCGTTGATATTTTTCAATACTTGCTGAGTCTGTACTTCAATCGTCGTACCGACAACTTCCCCCGAAACAGGATCTAATGGCACTTGACCAGAAGCAAACAAAAATCCGTTTGCGATTTTTGCTTGAACATAAGGACCGATTGCTTGTGGTGCTTGATCTGTAGAAATTATCTTCATTTTGTTTCCTCCTCTTTCACTTGGCATTCGGGACATAGACCATAAACTTCTAGTCGATGGTTATTTATTTGATACCCAGTTAATTTCGAAGCCGCCATTTCGACATCTTCCAATCCTGGATAGTAAAAATCAGCGATCTTTCCACACTTTTGGCAGATAGCATGATAATGAGGCTCCGTTGTAAAATCAAAACGACTGGAGGCATCTCCATAATTCATTTCTTTTACAAAGCCAATTTCTGTGAATAAACGTAAGTTATTGTATACCGTTGCGACACTAATACCAGGAAAATGAACTTCAATCGCTCGATAAATCTCTTCAGCGGTCGGATGGGCATCGTGACTGGCTAAAAACTCTAATATCGCTACTCGCTGCGGTGTAATACGAATATTTTCATGTTTTAATCGTTTGATCGCTTCATCGTAGATCGTACTCACAGGAGTTCCTCCATTTCTCTTATCTCACCTATCATACTATGTAAAACCTAAAAATTCAAACAGCTTTCCTTATTTTTTCAAAGGCAAAACGCTTTTTTCAGCCCGCTTCCGTCCCCTTTTTTCGAGAAAGAAAAGCAGACATTTCAATGCCTGCTTTCTCTCGATTGTTAGTCTTCAAACTGATACAGTGCTGTGGACAAATAACGTTCGCCATTGTCAGGCACGATTGCTAAAACTTTTTTGCCTTTGCCTAGTTCTTTTGCTACCTGTAAAGCAGCTTGGATCGCAGCCCCTGAAGAGATTCCAACTAAAATCCCTTCTTTCATCCCAACTTGCCGTGCAGTTTTCATCGCATCGTCACTGGCAATTGCAATGACTTGATCATAAATTTCGGTATCTAATACTTTAGGGACAAATCCAGTACCGATCCCTTGAATCTTATGCGGTCCTGGCTTACCACCTTCTAAAATCGCAGATTCAGCAGGCTCAACACCAACTATTTTCAAATTAGGATAGACGCGCTTCAGTTCTTTGCCCGCTCCAGTGATCGTTCCACCAGTGCCGATTCCAGCGACAAAAGCATCTAAACCTTTTGATTCAAATGCATCCTCAATTTCTTTTCCTGTCGTTTTTTCATGAATTTCTGGGTTAGCTGGATTTTCAAATTGTAATGGCATATAGTAGCCGTCTTGCTCCGCTAATTCTTTTGCTTTGTTAATGGATCCTGTGATCCCTTCAGACCCAGGCGTCAAAATCAACTCTGCACCATAAGCTTGTACGATTTTCCGTCTTTCGATACTCATCGTTTCTGGCATAACCAACACAACCCGATAGCCTTTTGCCGTACCGATCATGGCTAAACCGATCCCCGTATTTCCTGAGGTTGGCTCGATAATCGTATCGCCGGCTTTCAATAAGCCGCTTTTTTCGGCTTTTTCAATCATGGCTAAAGCAATTCTATCCTTTACGCTACCCCCAGGATTGAAAAACTCTAATTTCACATACACATCAGCAGAACCTTCTTCTACGATATGATTTAATTTGACGATTGGCGTATGACCAACTAATTCATTGACCGATTGATAGATTTTTGTCATTGAAAATCCCTCCCGTTCTTATTCTTCCATTCTACCTAAAATACCTCGGAGTTGCGAATAAAAAGTAAGCAATTTCAAATTTTTTTTCATATAGTTTTATACTTTGTTCTATTTCCACTGACCAGAGTTTGATTGCCACGTCAAAAAAACCTTAAGATTGGCTGCAATTGTAGCAATCCATCTTAAGGTTTTTAACTTACTTATACGATCAACTCTTGTCCGATAACGATGATCTCACTGGATAATCCATTCGATGCCATCAACGCATCAACGGTTGTGCCAAATCGGTTGGCGATATCCCAAAGCGTATCCCCAGAAGCAACTTGATAGCTCTGTGCTGAAGATGTACTACCTGAATACGTGGTCGTCGTTGTTTCGCTGGTCGTTGTGCTAGTTGTGTTTGTCCAGGCTGTATTTTGTGTCGTTCCTGTATCGAACCGTGTAAGCTGATAGGTTTCGATCAACCAGTTCAGTTTTTGTGCGTAACCTGGATCGGTAGCATAACGTCCCGTCAAGTAATTCGTTGCATCATAAAATGAGGTTGTTTGGCTTTTCCAGACACCACTGTAATGAGCAGTCCCTGTCGCGAAACTTGTACTTCGCAAGACGTTCGCATGATCCTGAAACGATTCCCAATAAGAGTTATATTGACGAAACGGTTCATTCATCTCTACCCACTGACCATTCAAATACTCTTGGGTAGGCATATACACACTTTGTCCGTTGTAACTGCCTTTGACCCCAAATAAATTGTAATAGGGGGCATTGGATAATGCGGAAGAACCATAGCCGCTTTCCAAAATCGCTTGAGCGATCATCACAGAAGCATATAGATCATTGTTGGCAGCAACATCTTGTGCTGACCAGCCAATTTGTTCGATGAACCCTGAGATGTCCTGCGTCGCATATTGATTCTCAGCAGCTTGTACCTGTTGAGGAACGAAAGTGACCGTCATTGGCGCTAACATCATTCCTGCACCCATCAAAGAGACCACCGCCTTTTTACTAGGTCTTTTCATCGTCTTCTTTGGTTGATGATGTCTTTCACTTCTTGTTTGATAACTTCCCATCTTTTTCCTCCAGTAACTGTACGTTTTTTCAAATAAATCAATAAAGCTATTATACGGAAAAATGCCTAGCAGTGCAAACAATGTTCACTTTTGACCCGACAAAAGACTTTTAAAAAACTTTCTGGACATCCCTCTCAGTTTGTTAATCACTGAGAAGTTTTTAAAAAAACTATTAGAATGGGGTTGTATTGCTTCTCTCTTACTATTTAAAAGAGTCTATATCTTGTGGTGAAACCATTTTTCAGAAATCTTAGCCACTACTACCTTAAATAAGTCACTCTGGCACTTTCAGAGTGAGCAGTACTCGAAAAAAACACGCTCGAAAATCGAAAAGATTCTCGAACGTGCTAGCTTTGATTGATTGTCGATCAATTAATCGATTGATTTAAAAGTATTCACAACATTTTCAACACTAAAGCCGAATTCTGCTAATACTTTGTCGCCAGGTGCTGATGCACCGAAGTGATCGATCGCGATCACTTTTCCATGACAACTGGTGTAACGTTCCCAACCAAATGGGGAAGCCGCTTCAATCGCTACCCGTTTCTTCACTGCTTTTGGCAAGACACTTTCTTTGTATTCTGAACTTTGTGCTTCAAACAAATCAAAGCTTGGTAAGGAGACCACCGATACATCGATGCCTTCTTCTGCCAATTTAGCTTGTGCTTGAACCGCAAGATTCACTTCAGAACCTGTGGCGATCAAAATCCCCGCTGGTGTTTCACCGGCTTGTTTTGAAATCACATAGCCACCTTTTGCGACATTTTCATCCGCACCAGTTTGCGTGCCTTCGATCACTGGTAGGTTTTGTCGGCTTAAGACTAAGACCGTTGGTTTATCCGTTGTTGTCATAGCCAGTTTCCAAGCAGCACGGGTTTCATTGCCGTCTGCTGGACGAATCACTTGGACATTTGGCATGCAACGGACGCTAGCTAATTGCTCGATTGGCTCGTGGGTCGGTCCATCTTCCCCAACCGCCACGGAGTCATGTGTCAAGACATAGATCACAGGTGCATGCTGGATCGCAGACAAGCGCACCGCTGGACGCAAGTAATCAACGAAGACGAAGAAGGTCCCGCCATAGATTCGGGTACCGCCATGCAATTGGATGCCGTTCATGGCTGCCGCCATCGCAAATTCTCGGACACCAAACCAAATGTTGCGGCCTTCGTATTGGCCAGGTTCAAAGTCTTTTTCTGCTGCCACCATCGTGTTGTTGGAGCCAGAAAGGTCAGCCGATCCACCCCAGAGACTAGGGACGGCTTTGGATAAGGCTTGGATCATCTCTTTGCTAGAAACCCGACTAGCTTGTGAGCTGCCAACTTCGTAGCTTGGTAATGTTGCATCCCAATCTGCTGGCAATTCACCCGCAAAGGCTTGTTTGAATTGCGCCGCAAGTTCTGGGTAGGCTGCTTCATAGGCACGGAAGGTTTCGTTCCAAGCGGCTTCAGCTTTTTGCCCTTCATCGATCATGGTTTCTTTGAAGCGCGCGGCAACTTCTTCAGGTACGGTAAATTCTGGGTATTCCCAACCATAAATCGCTTTAGCTGCAGAAATGCCTTCGGCACCGATCGGCGCACCATGAACGGCAGAGGTGCCTTGATTTGGCGCACCGTATCCGATCACAGTCTTGATTTCGATCAAGGTTGGTTTGTCGCTTTCAGCTTTTGCTTCGTCGATCGCTTTTGAGATTGCTTCTAAATCATTGCCGTCTTCAACGAGAATGTGTTGCCAGCCATACGCTTCAAAACGCGCACCGACATTTTCTGTAAAGGCTTTTGAAGTCGGACCATCTAGGGAAATGTCATTTGAATCGTACAAGACGATCAGTTTATCTAATTTCATGTGACCCGCCATGGATGCAGCTTCTTGCGAAACACCTTCCATCAAATCCCCATCGCCACATAAGGCATAGGTATAGTGATCGATGACTTGATACTTGTCGCGATTGTAGGTTGCAGCCAAGTGGGCTTCGGCCATTGCCATACCGACTGCCATGGCGATCCCTTGTCCTAAAGGTCCAGTGGTTGCTTCCACGCCGTCTGTGTGATCGACTTCTGGATGTCCTGGCGTGCGGCTATCCCATTGACGGAAGTTTTTTAGATCCTCAATGGTCACATCGTAACCAGACACATGCAACAAGCTGTACAATAACGCCGAACCGTGTCCAGCAGACAAAACAAAACGGTCACGATCCACCCACTTGCGAGAAGTCGTTGGATTGACTTTCAAGTGTTTGGTCCACAAGGCATAGGCCATGGGTGCTGCCCCCATCGGTAATCCTGGATGTCCTGAATTGGCTTTTTGTACGGCTTCGATACTTAATGTACGAAGGGTGTTCACTCCTAATTGATCGATTTTATCAAACAATGGTAGTTCCTCCTAATTTAGGTTTTTTTTACCTTTATTACATCTTTTATTATACGTGATTCAGATGCTTATTTCAATAGCAATGAAAAGGAATTCACAATTATCTGCCGTGGAGACCTTTTTTCTTTTGAATATCTTTTAATTTCTCTGGTGTCACATCAGCACCTTCAGGATCAACGATCTTCATTCCTTCGATATGGTGACGCATTCCTCCACGAAAGGCGGTTAAATACTCGTCACGTAGAACTTTTTGTTCGTTCGTTTCTGCCTCAGTCAAACCCTCTGTTTTTTTCTTGTTGGCAAGTTCATTGATTCGAGCTAATTTTTCTTGAGATAGCATATTCGTTCCTCCTTTTCCCTCTTGATTTTACTACAAACTAGCGAATAAAAACAATAGTGTAAAAAGCGAACATTTGTTTGAATATTCGATATACCTATGGTACACTAATGTTATCAAATGAAAGAAGGTGTCAGTTTTGGCAAAACGAACAGAAAATCGACAAATCGAAATTCTTAAGTTCATTCATACCCGTGTCACTGAAAAAGGCTATCCGCCGACTGTTCGCGAAATTGGCGAAGCCGTTCAGTTATCTTCTACCTCAACTGTTCATGGCCATTTGTCCCGACTTGAAAAAAAGGGGTTGATCTTGCGAGATCCTACAAAACCCAGAGCCATTGAATTAACTTCTTCCGGTCTTGAAAAAATCGATGTTCAGCCAGCATCCATTCCGATGCTTGGTGTCGTAACTGCGGGAGAACCGATTTTAGCAGTGGAAGATGCATCCGATTTCTTTCCGATTCCTCCAGATTTAGCAAATAGTACCGGTAGTTTGTTTATGTTGACGATCCGAGGAGAAAGTATGATCAATGCTGGCATCCTTGACGGCGATCAAGTGATCGTTCGCAAACAACAAAGTGCGCAAAATGGTGATATTGTGATCGCTATGACAGATGAAGATGAAGCTACTTGCAAACGATTCTATAAAGAAAAGAATTACATTCGTTTACAACCGGAAAATGATTACTTAGAACCAATCATTTTGCCTGACGTAACGATTTTAGGATTGGTTGTTGGGTTGTATCGACATCTGCTTTGATGCTCAACGAGCTGACTAGGAAATCTTCGTTTTTACGAAGATTTTTTTTCTTTCCTCTTTACAAACCGAACAAACATTCGTATAATAAGTATACAAACATAAGTTCGTATTATTTAAGGAGTGAATGAGATGAAAGCAGTTCGTCGATTTGGTTTTATGTTATGGGTTTTATTGATGGGTATTGTTATTGGCTATTTTGGCGTTCTAAGTGCTGTTCTGATTTTTTGTCCTCTAATGATGCTTTGGTTCATGCTATGGGATGAAAAGAAATTCCGCCAAGCAGAGCGCAAACGTAACCGCCATTATTATCACGATCATGATTTTTATCGTTACGAACCATGATCCTTCCCCTACATACGCCATAAGGCAGAAGAAACAAAAAAGGACTCCTGCGAGTCCTTTTTTTGTTTCTTCTTTTTTAGTATTCCATTAACGTCTTGATTTCAACACCTTGGATTTTATCTCTTCCATGTAAATCCATTAGTTCGATCAAAAAGGCACAGCCCACAACGATACCGCCTAGTTTTTCTACGAGTTCAATCGTTGCTTTGATCGTTCCACCAGTTGCTAGTAGATCGTCACAGATCAAGACACGTTGTCCTGGTTTGATAGCATCGGCATGCAACGTCAAAACATCCACGCCATACTCTTTTTCATACTCTGCTTCAATGGTTTCCCGTGGCAATTTGCCTTTTTTACGTACTGGGGCAAAGCCGACACCTAACTGGTACGCAACTGGACAACCAACGATAAATCCGCGGGCTTCTGGTCCTACCACCATATCGATGCCTTTTTCTTGTGCATACTCAACGATCTGCTGTGTCGCATAACGATACGCTTCTCCATCAGCCATTAGCGGCGAGATGTCCCGAAAAATAATTCCCTCTTGGGGATAATCCGGAATACTAGCAATATACTCTTTTAAATCCATTTTTTTTCCTCCTAGACTGTCAACCACTGACGTAGGGTTGATAAATCACTCATTAATAAAAATTCTTCTGTTTTGATCATTTTTTGTCGTTGCTGATACAAATGACTCTCTGTCAGCGGACGAGAAACAGGATCAGCCGTTTTATTCAAAACACCATCTTGTATTGTAACAAATTCCAGCTCAGAAAACACCTGAATCATAAAAATAAGTAATTTTTCTGGAATTTTTAGATAGTTAGCGACCATCTTTAATTTGTAGCGAATATCCAAACGAGGCTGCTGCTTGATCAATTGAAAAAGCCGACCATATTGCTCTCTGGTGCCTCCCCCGTCTAAATAGGCATCTTCCGTCGAGTAAAACACAAACGCAATTCTTGAAGCATGAAGCGCTTGAACGACCTCTTTGATCACAGCAGAATCAGCAGGACAATCTAAAAACGCGATCTCTTGGAACGGACCAGCACAAAATGTATCTTTCACAGCAGCCACCGAGTCGAATAAGATCGTTTGTCCACAAAATCCTTGCAGCTCTCGAGGCAGTTTCTTATTGAAAATGACCCCTAATGTTTCATTTCCCAGAGAGACACCTTGCCGACTCCTTTTCGAACGATAATCAAACAACTGCAGCCCTTCCACTGCAAAGTCATCCAACATCAGCTGCGGTTTTTTGTTGCCATTCCATTCATTGATTGAAAGCTGACCGACGATCGATAGTCGATCATTTTCAAACTCTACTGAGTCTTTTCCAAAACCAAAGCCAATCACATCTAGCTGTAGATTGGACTCATCTGTCATCACTAACTTCAAGTGCTGGTTTTCGGTACCAATCTGGCGGGCATTTTGAGTCGATAAATTGGAAAACAGAAATTTCGGTAACGGATTGTCCGTTCCGAAAGGCGCTAAAACGTTTAAAGACTCAATAAAGTTGATCGATACTTCCGCCAATGGCAGTTCCTCATCGATCGCTAAGGGGATTCCCTGACTAAGATCAATTCCATTTTCTTCCACATAGCGATTCATCTGAGCTTGTAGCATGTCCAAATGATCAATCGGGATACTTAAGCCAACCGCCGCATGATGACCACCAAAACTGGTAAACATGTCTTTCATCGTAGCCAACATTTCAAATAGATTCAACGCAGCGACACTTCTACCTGACCCTTTTGCTAACCCATTTTCTTTTTTGGTCAAAACAATCACGGGCTGTCCGGTACTTTGCATGATACGTCCAGCTACGATTCCTAAAACCCCTTCGTGCCAGTTATCACCTACGACCAGATGAACATGATTGGCAGGGTCGATTTTTTCTTGCGCTTCTTTCATGATTTCTTCAACGAAAGTTTTTCGCTGCTGATTGATCGTATCTAATGTCTTGGCTAAGGTTACTGCTTCTTCTTCATCAAATGTGGTTAACAAACGAACAGCAGGATTAGGATCTTCCAACCGACCAATTGCATTGAGGCGGGGGCCAACAGCAAAACCAATATCGGTTTCGTTGACTGTTCGTTTTTTCAATCCACTGACCGTCAACAACTCATTCAAACCAAGCCGATCAGTTTGTTGGATCATTTTCAGGCCATTGCTGACTAGTAGTCGATTCTCATCTGTCAAAGAAACCATATCAGCAATCGTCCCAATTGCAACAAGGTCCAGCAGTTCGACGGGCACTTCTTCTAATAGGGCACAAGCCACTTTAAATGCGACTCCGACTCCCGCTAAATCACCAAACGGATAGTTTCCTTCAGGGTGACGGGGATGAACGATGGCAAAGGCTTCTGGGAGTTCTGCAGGAAGTTCATGGTGATCCGTCACGATCACATCGACCCCTTGCCCTTGAGCATAAGCAATTGCCTCATGTCCAGATACCCCATTATCAACGGTGATGATCAATTGCGTCCCTGCCGCAATTTTATCTTGATAGACAGTTATGTTGGGACCATACCCATCTGAAAAGCGATTGGGCAGATAATATTCAGCTTCAGCCCCTAGCAACTCCAGTGTTTCTTTTAATACGGTGGTGCTCGTAATCCCATCTGCGTCATAGTCGCCATAAATCAAGATCCGCTCACCATTTAAAATGGCTTCATGGATCCGTTCCACGGCCTTATCCATATCATGAAAGAGAAACGGATCATGAAGGTATTGCAGATCCGTTGATAAAAAAGCGTCTAGCGCTTCTGCTGTTCGAATATTTCTTTGCCATAGCAACGCGCCGATGCGCTCAGGAATCTTTCTTGCTTGGATCAATTCTTTAAATACAGGGGTAGCTTCGCTATCTTGCGGTAGCACCCAATGAAAATTTGCACGTTTCACCAAATCACTCCTAACTAGGTTATTATAGCAAAGTTTATGTAAAAAGGAAAAACAACGAAAGAAACAATTTATTTTTTCATGTCACAAAAAAGAGCTTGCAGCGAACGATGCGCCGGCAAACTCTTTTCTTAATTGCTCTCATGTATTCTAGGCTTGCGATTCAAAAGACTTCATTTCTTCATCAATCGTTGGCGGCGTTGAGGCGCCTGCAGCACGTGACGAAAGTTGCGCTTCTTG
The DNA here is from genome assembly GCF_051714285.1 of Enterococcus sp. AZ149. Taxonomy (NCBI): domain Bacteria; kingdom Bacillati; phylum Bacillota; class Bacilli; order Lactobacillales; family Enterococcaceae; genus Enterococcus; species Enterococcus sp. AZ149. Next base: position 1,655,942 of record NZ_JBIORO010000001.1, on the reverse strand, counting down.
ATCGTCGAGTTGTTGCTGCCTAGCTGCTAACTCCGCCTGCTTGTTGATATATTCTCGTTCCAAGGCTTCTCGTTCATCTTGCAGAACTTTCTCGTTATTCGTGCGATAATCCGAGAGCTCTTTTCTCAATTGTTTTAGTTCTTTTTTTTGACGGAACATTGCACTTGTGGAAACCAGCAACAAAATCAATGCGCCTAACAAAGCAGAACCAATAATGACTAAGATCAGTGGCGATTGAATCGTTGTGAAGCCAAAATTGATCGGAACAGTCATATTGTTTGCAACCGCAAATAAAACGATCACTAAAATCAGTAAAATACCAACGATAACACGCCATTGATTTTTCATGGGTTTCAACTCCTATTTTTTGTTGAACATCGTTCCTGCCATATAATCCCCGATTGCAGGAAACAGTGTATACAGTTTTGCTGCCGCCCCTAAAATATGTGGGCGATTGATTTCTCGTTTTGGATGAATCATGGCTTTGACGATCGTTTGTGCCAATTTGTTTGGTTCAAGGACAAGGCTGCCCACCGATGATAAGTAACTACCGCTAGGATCTGCTTGGTCAAAGAATGCCGTTTCGATCGGCCCTGGGTTGACCGTTGTTACGTTGATCCCCAGTGGTTTTAGTTCTAAACGTAAGGCGTTAGAAAAACCAAGTACAGCAAATTTCGTTGCAGAGTAAACTGCGGTCTTCGGCGTAGCGATCTTACCCGCAATTGAAGCAACGTTTATGATATGACCATGCTTTTGTTCAGCCATTTGAATCGCAACTTGCTGAGTCAAAACCATCATCCCAAGTACATTGACTTCAAACATATTACGGATGACCGCAGGATCCATCTCTGTAAACTCTTGAAAGATCCCGTAGCCAGCATTATTGACAAAGACATCGATCTTTCCGACTTTCTCACTGATTTTTTCTAATAAGCGCTCCACGCTTTCAGGATTTGCTACGTCCAATTGAAACGCATACGCTTCTTTGCCGCTTAATTCCATACATTGTTCTTTGACTTTTCCGATCAAATTCGTCCTCCGGGCACAAGTCACGACGATCGCACCACGTTTTGCGGCTTCATAACAGATTTGTTCTCCAAGTCCGGCAGAACCACCTGTTACAACGACAACTTTATTCTCCAAGTTCATCTGATTCTTCCTCTCCGGCAAAAGGGATCTCGACAACATCAAAATCTTTGACGATCAACGTATTCGGAAATACTTCTTTTGCTTCATTTACTAAATTTGTAATATCTTTGCCAACATAGCGCGCGCTGATATGGGTCAATAGCAAACGCTTGGCGTGAGCTTCTTGGGCAACTTCAGCAGCTTGTCGCGTCGTCGAATGAAAATAAGCGCGAGCCAACTTGGCTTCTTCTTTGTTGAAGGTACTTTCATGTACCAAAACATCCGCATCTTTCGCTAAAAGCACGGCGTTTTGACATTTACGGGTGTCACCTAATATTGTCACGATCCGTCCTTTTTTGGCTTGACCTAAAAAATCAGCTCCATTGATTTGACGACCATCATCGAGGGTAACTACTTCACCTTTTTTCAAACGTCCGAAGACAGGACCAGGTTTCAGCCCAAGTTCAAGCAATGCTTTCACTTGCAACTCCCCTTGATGGCTTGCTTCGACAATACGATAGCCAAAACTATCAATCCCGTGATCAAGGCGCAGACAAGATACTTCAAATTGCTGATCTTTAAAAAGAATCCCTTCTTCTTCAATCTCAAAAAAATGCAATGGATAGCTGACTTTCGTCTGAGAAATCCGCAAAACGGTTTGAATGTATGTTTTGATCCCCTTGGGTCCATAAATCTCTAGAGGTGTGTCTCCGCCTTGAAAGGAGCGGCTGCTGATCAATCCTGGCAATCCATAAATATGATCACCATGAAGATGGGTAATAAAGATTTTTTCAATCTTTCTCGGTCTAATCGTAGAATGCAAGATCTGCATTTGTGTCCCTTCGCCACAATCAAAAAGCCAAACGGCATTGCGTTCATCTAATAATCGTAACGCAGTGCTGGTCACGTTTCGATGTTTCGCAGGCACTCCAGCACCTGTTCCTAAAAATTCTAATTCCATAAGCTTCTTTCCTTTCATCTCTTTCCAATTTTAGCGGAAAAGAAATCAAGTTGCAATTGAAGCTTGCGGTTTTTATTTCTCGGATTGGCTATCGGATTCATCGTTATGGGAATTTTTCCAATCCTCTTGAACACGTGCCTTGGTGGATTCTTCGACTTTTTTGGCCGTCTCGATCTCTGCCTCGACATCATCGTAGTCAAAACGAGTGATGTCACCGCCTAATTCATTCATGATCAGTTGGTTCAAAGGACGATTGTCCTCTTCATCGGCAATCAATAATAACCCCGTATCGCCTACACCAATTTGGTTTCCGACGTGTTCGAAGAGCATTTGCGCATTTTGGATCTCTTTTGCGTCACGAGTAGCACCGATCATACTACCGCCAAACCAGCCCAGCATGATTCCCAAAGGCCCACCTAACACACCAACGAGCATCCCGATCAAACCACCAGTTGATGTCTTATTGTTTCCAGTAAAATCAAGAAAATCCTCGACTTTAAATTGATGCACGCCTTCATTGGTGTGGGTAAGAACCGCCATTTGCTCTCCTTTGATCTTTCGTTCCATATGCATCCGTTTCACTTCAGAAAAGGCTTGATACGCTTTGGCACTAGCATCAAAGTTCATTACAATGACTCGTTTTGACATAAAAATCGCTCCCTTTGGTTTATTTGTTCTTTTCTTTATTTTAACAGTAAATCATTTAAATGAAAAAAGAAACCAAAAAGACTGCTGATCATTGATTTCTTAGAGAAAATCAATGATCGGCAGTCAAAACCAATTCAACTATGAAGGATTTTTTTAAAAAAATGATGTTCTTTTAAACGCTTATTCGACAAACTCAAATTCAAAATTACCGATACGCACAATATCACCGTCTTTGGCACCTCTCGCACGCAATGCTTCATCGACACCCAATCCACGTAATTGACGAGCAAAACGCATCACAGTCTCATCGTGATCAAAGTTCGTCATTTGGAATAGTTTTTCGATTTTCTCACCGCTCAAGATCCAAGTTGCATCAGGATCGCGATCGATTGCAAACTCCGGTTCATCCGATTGGAAGCCGTAATGAACCACATCTTCTTCGATTTCTTCATCGTACAAGAGGAACTCAGGAGTGACTTCCAATAGATCCGCTGTCGCATTCAGCAAGGCATCGATTCCCTTACGAGTGACACCAGAGATTGGGAAAATCATTGGTTCATCCGCGAACTCATCCGTTTTTTCTTTTGCCAGCTGCTCTTTGAAAAGGGCTAGGTTTTCTTCAGCATCCGGCATATCCATCTTATTGGCAACGATGATCTGTGGGCGCTCTAGTAAGCGCAAGTTATGGGTCGACAATTCATTGTTGATGGATAAATAGTCTTCATATGGATCGCGCCCTTCCATGCCGCTCATATCGATCACATGTAAAATGACCCGCGTCCGTTCGATATGACGTAAAAACTGAGTCCCTAAACCAACACCTTGCGAAGCACCTTCGATCAAGCCAGGCAGATCGGCTACTGCAAAACTACGACCATCAGTGGTCGTTACCATGCCTAAATTTGGCACCAGTGTTGTAAAATGATACGCGCCGATTTTTGGACGAGCAGACGAAATCACAGAGAGTAATGTTGACTTCCCAACTGAAGGGAAACCAACTAAACCAACATCTGCTAAGACTTTTAGTTCGAGCTCGATCTTTCTTTCTTGACCGGGTTCTCCGTTCTCTGCTAATTCTGGGGCTGGATTTTTTGGAGAAGCAAACCGAATGTTCCCACGGCCGCCCCGCCCGCCTTTTGCGATTACTAATGTTTGACCTTGCTCAATCAAATCACCTAATAAGGCACCTGTTTCAGCATCACGAACGGTGGTGCCTTGGGGTACTTTGATGTAAGTATCATCTGAGCCACGGCCGTGCATTCCTTTACTCATGCCATTTTCCCCGGGTTGCGCTTTAAAATGACGATTAAAGCGAAAATCCATTAATGTACGCAAACCTTCGTCTACGACTAAAATGACATCACCGCCACGTCCCCCGTCCCCACCTGCGGGTCCGCCGTCTGGGACATATTTCTCTCGGCGAAAAGCAACCATTCCGTCGCCGCCTTTTCCTGCTTTGACATCGATTGTCACTTGATCTAAAAACATGGACATTATTTGTCCTCCATTCTTTTTTTACTACCTTCTATACTTTTTGATTATCAGTTATCTCACTTTAAGTGGTTACTATTTCTCTAATAAGAAAGTCTATTTTATTGTAACGACCGAAACGCCTTTTGTCTATCTTTTCTCATGGGTTTCCGTAAGAAATCGCGAATTCTTAAGGGTTATTCTTTGACAGTCACAGGAAATCGTAGCAAACTTTTAAGTGTACCAGTACACAATCAAAGGAGGAAACAAGAAATGACAGTAAAAGTTGGAATCAATGGTTTTGGACGAATTGGACGTTTAGCTTTTCGTAGGATCAGAGAAGTTTCTGCCGATATTGAAGTTGTGGCAATCAATGATTTGACGAGTCCAGTCATGTTAGCACACTTATTGCAATTTGACTCGACCCACGGCACGTACCCTGGAACTGTTACTGCAACGGATAATGCTATCGTTGTCGATGGCAAAGAGACCCGAGTGTACGCTGAACCAGACGCAAGCAAAATCCCCTGGGCAAAAGAAAATGGCGTCGATATCGTATTAGAATGTACGGGTTTTTACACTTCCGCAGAAAAAGCCCAGGCCCATCTTGATGCAGGTGTCAAACGAGTCGTTATCTCCGCACCAGCTGGTAATATGAAAACGATCGTTTACAATGTCAACTCAGACACGTTAACACCGGATGATACTATCATATCCGCAGGTTCTTGTACGACCAACTGCTTAGCTCCAATGGCCTACTTTTTAAATGAGGAATTCGGGATCGAAGTTGGTACGATGACGACGGTTCATGCGTATACTTCTACTCAAATGCTATTGGATGGTCCTGTAAAAGGCGGAAACTTAAGAGCCGCTCGTTCCGCTGCTGACAACACGATCCCTCACTCAACGGGTGCCGCCAAAGCGATCGGTCTAGTTATCCCAGAATTAAATGGCAAATTACAAGGCCACGCCCAACGGGTTCCGGTCGTCGATGGTTCTTTAACAGAATTAGTCTCAATTTTGAAAACCAAAGTAACCGCCGATGAAGTCAATGAAGCGATCAGAAAACACACCGTCGATAATCCGTCATTCGGTTACGATGACCGTGAAATCGTCTCTGGAGATGTGATTGGTACCACTCAAGGGTCTATCTTTGATCCGACACAAACAGAAGTAACCACTGCTGGCGATTTCCAACTGGTGAAAACCGTCGCTTGGTATGATAATGAATACGGCTTTACTTGCCAAATGATTCGCTTGCTAGAAGAATTTGCTCGTTTATAAGCTAAAGGTCAAGCAAAAAGTGCCGGTTCTTTTTTAGAACCGGCACTTTTTTATTCACTTGCTGGATGATCGTATTTGTCCAAAAAAGCTGCAATTTTTTCTTTATAAAGGTCTGGATCTGTTTTGTAGCTTTTCGCATGCTCGGCACCTGAAACAACCCACTTTTCTTTTGGTGCATCGGTCGCGTTATACAAAATATCCAGCATCGAATAAGGAACAAACGTATCCGCATCGCCATGGATAAAAAAGATCGGACGCGTATTCTTTTGCAGTTGTTTGACTGCATCTGCTTCACCGAAGAAATACCCCGCTCGGATTTTTGTGACAAGACTAGTGACATTCATCAATGGAAAGGCCGGTAGACCAAACAATTGATCGAGTTGATAACCCAATTCTTCATTGACGTTGGTATACCCACAATCTTCAATAATAGAAGTGACATTTTTCGGTAAGTCTTCCCCACTGGTCATCATTACCGTGGCAGCCCCCATACTGATGCCATACAAAGTGATCGTTTCTTCAGAACCATTTTTTGCGAGTACCTCATCGATCCATTGCAAATAATCCTTACGTTCGTGCCACCCAAAACCAATATAATCTCCTTCGCTTTGACCATGCCCTCGAGCGTCTGGAACCAAGACATTATAGCCTAAATCATGATACATCTTAGCGTAGTCCGCCATCGTTTCTGCGTTCCCCATATAGCCATGCGCGATGATCGCCGTTTTCCCACGATTCTTCTCCTCCGCCGGTAGATAAATGGCGGATAATTTTAAATCATCTTCAGAAGTTAGCTGCCACATCTCACGATTTGCTGGATCTGTAAACCAATTTTGCGATTCATTTCCCGTCTGATTTTCATCCGTACCAGGGGTATCTCCTTCCAAGAAATCTTTTTCTGAAGGAACCACCGCATAATCATAAAAATAGTTTCCTGCATACCCTAACCCCGCAATTGCTAATACAGCCACTCCGATGGCAATCTTCCAGCGCAATTTCACACTTGTCACGTCCTCTTGTTATATAGTTTACATAATATTATTATGGTTTCGTCATTCCTCAAGGAAAGAACCCACTACATAAATTACCGTTTTTTGCTCATGTTTGTCAATCGCAAGCGCCCAAAAAGAAAACCATTGCCAACAATCTTTGTTGGCAATGGCTGATTTTCGTGGTAATTAGTTATTTTCGACCAATTTAAAACTTGACCAAGGTTTCAAAAATTCTAATAAGAATAGTTCCTCATCAGCGATCTTACCAACGACATTGACTCGACCATCATTTTTCATTGCTTTCAAGGCGATTTGCGTCTCCCCTTTGTATTGTCCATAGCCAGCATTATCGATCAAGACATCCCCTCTTACCATATCACGGGTATCATGAGGTGGAAATTCCTTGTCTTTATAATAGATCCGCGTCATCGTTGAACGCAAGATGTATTCCGAACGATCTCCTCGATAGCTGTGCAGATTATCGAAGAGACAAATTCGTTCATCTTCAGTGATTCCGTCAACGACATCGACTCTTAATGTCGGATAATCCGCGTGAAACGCTTCAGCCATTGCTGCCAATTCTGCTTCTGAAGCATAGGCATTTCCAACAGAGATATCATCGATCAAACCAGTCAACACTAAATGTTTGACTTGCGTAGCTAGTGGCAGATCACGATGATCTTCCAAAGAGCATAAACCATCTTGTGTTGGCCATGGACCGAAATCAGCTTCGTGAGAATTCACGAAAGCCATCGTATTTAAATTGTATTTGCGGAATTTTTCCGAACAAAAAACGAAATGGTCGTAGCCCAACCCTGAATAGCGATGAGGATAGAAGTTATGCGAGCCGAGTAAATTTTCAGTATTAGGCGAATAACTCATGATGTTATCCACGTAGCTCGTACCACTGCTCATATTGATTTCGATTTTAATCCCGTAAGGATTACGCGTCATTTTGGCTTCTTCTGAACCAGTAAAACCAATATCTAACCGAACACCGTAAGCCCCCATCTCATCAAAGAAGGATAAATCATCATAAGAAATACCTAGCTGTTCGAATAAACCAGGATTGATATCTACCATGACTTCCATTCCTAACTGATTGGCATAATCCACGACTTGTTTAAAGTCTGCCAAGACTTTTTCTTTGTCATCGTTGATTTGTAGCAAACTGGTAAATACCCGTTTAAAGCCGTATTTGTGTGCCAAGTCTAAATACGCTTTGTCCTTTTCAAACGTTGAGCGCTCTGGATAAATCGATATCCCTAATTTTCCCATCAAAAAAACCTCCTGTAAATTCTATCCGTTTATTATAATGAATCCTCTTTCATTATAACAAACATCTAAAAAGTGGTCTACACCTTTCCGCCTGTTTCTTTCTCATTCCATAAAATCTGCGCTTTCTTCTATGTCTCTTTTTTGTTATGATTATCATTAAGAAAACTGGAAGGAATGAAAGAATGAAAAAAATCCTATTCGCACTGACAGCAGCTGCTAGCCTTTTATTATTAGCTGCTTGTACAGGTTCAAGTACCACCGATCCCTCATCAAGCAATTCGGCAGAAAGCACGTCAACCTCAGAATCCGTTGACTTGAATGCCCTGGAATTGCCGCAATTATCAACGGATGTGCAAGAGAATGAAGCCTTAGTTGAAATGGTGACGGAAGAAGGCTCAATCAAAATCAAACTTTTCCCAGAGATCGCGCCCAAAGCAGTCGAAAACTTTTTGACCCATGCCAAAGATGGTTATTATGACGGCTTGACTTTCCATCGTGTCGTAGAAGAGTTTATGATCCAAGGGGGCGACCCTAATGGTGATGGCACTGGCGGAGAAAGCATATGGGGCGAAGGATTCGGCGAAGAATACTCGAACCAGCTTTATCACTTGCGAGGCGCATTGGCAATGGCAAAATCAAGTGCGCCAAACAGCCAAGGCAGTCAATTCTACATCGTTCAAAATGATCAAGACGTATCCGACGGTCTAGCGATCCAACACTATCCTGAAAAAATCATCGAAGCCTACAAAAATGGTGGAACACCACAATTGGACGGTAGCTATACCGTTTTTGGTCAAGTGATCGAAGGCATGGATGTCGTAGATAAAATTGCGCAAGCAGAAACCCAAGACTCTGGCAATGGTGAGAATTCTCAACCGGTTGAGCCAGTGAAGATCGAAACGATCAAGGTCTTACAAGAAGCCAAAGAATAAATAAAAAAAACCGCTGAAGTCTCCGATACTCGGGAATTTCAGCGGTTTTCTTTTACTTTTGGTCGCCTACGATAAAGGTAAATTCGCACTCAGCAGCTTTTTTGCCATCCACTGTCGCTACCGCATCAGCAGTTCCAACGGAGCCTTTTATTTTGGTGATCTCAAAAACAAGTTTCATAGTATCTCCCGGAACAACTTTTTGACGGAATTTGGCTTTGTTTATGCCGCCGATATACGCCGTTCTACCTTGGAATTCCTCGGATTTCAAGATCAGGATCGATCCTGCTTGTGCCAATGTTTCTAAAATCAAGGCACCCGGCATTACTGGATTTCCCGGAAAATGACCTTGGAAAAAGTCTTCGTTGATGGTAACATTTTTCGTTGCGATAATCTTTTTGCCAGACTCGATTTCATCGACATAATCAATATATATAATTGGGTAGCGATTTGGAATCAAATCCATGACTTCTGTTTCAGTCAATAGTTTTTTCATGGTTTCCCTTCCTTGCTTAAGAATTTATTATAGTTTGATTATCAAAGTATCATAGTTCAACGGAATTCGCAACTAAATATTTATTAAGAAAAAAATAGTTTGACAATCAAACAATTATGCTTAATAATTAGAAATCAAGATAGTTTGATTTACTATTTGTCATTATACGTATTTTATTATTGTTGAATTTATTAAGGAGTGGAATTATGAGTTTTTTAACCGGTAAAAAAGTTGTCGTCATGGGCGTTGCCAACAAACGCAGTATCGCTTGGGGCTGTGCACAAGCATTAAAAGCACAAGGAGCCGAAGTGATCTACACGTATCAAAACGACCGCATGAAGAAGCCTTTAGAGCGCTTATTGGAATCTGATGAATTTGTAGTGGAGTGTGACGTCGCTAATGACGAAAGCATTGCTGCCGCCTTTGATACAATCAAAGAATATGCTGGAGAGATCCATGGTGTCGTCCATGCCGTCGCTTATGCTAATAAAGAAGATCTTTCTGGCGATATTTTGAATATTTCTCGTGACGGTTATGCTTTGGCGCAAGACATCAGCAGTTATTCATTGATTGCTGTCACCAAATATGCCAAACCAATCTTAGCTGAAAATGCTGGAATCGTTACCCTTTCCTACTTAGGTGCCGAACGGGCAGTACCAAACTACAACATGATGGGTATTGCGAAAGCTGCTTTGGAATCAAGTGTTCGCTATTTAGCTGCCGAACTTTCACCGCAAAAGATCCGTGTCAATGCGATTTCAGCTGGCGCCATCAAAACGCTAGCAGTAACAGGTGTAAAAGACTATCAAAAACTGATCCAATTGTCAGAGGATCGAACACCAGATCATATTGGTGTAACGATCGAAGAAGTCGGCAATGCTTGTGCCTTCTTGATCAGTCCTTTATCAAGCGGGATTATCGGCGAAGTGATTTTTGTTGATAAAGGCGTTCATTTATCTTAATCAATAATTGTCATAGAAAAGTCTGCTGTTTGCCTACCCGTTGGCTGAGCAGGCTTTTTCTGAAAAAAACAGGTATTTCAGAAAACCTCCTTTGCATTTCTATTTTATCTTCGTTAAAATAGATGCAGTAAGACTTGGAGGGATTTTATGAAACAACTGCTACTCGCAGCTAGCACGACCGATTCAAGTGGTTCCAGCATTACCGAACCAGCAGCTGCTCAGCTCAATGCATTGCAAAAATGGTGGGCGTCCATCGACTGGGAATCGATCATTGGTCTACTGATTCAAAAAGCATTGATGTTGCTTTTTTTATGTATCCTATTCGGTATTTTATTGAAAATAAGCAATATGATCATCGATCGGATCTATCGTTCCTATGAAAAAAAAGCCAGTTTCAATGTGAGTCGAATCAACACGATCCATACCTTGATTCGCAATACGGTTCATTACACATTAGGCTTCTTTTTTGTCTATGCACTCCTTTCAACCATCGGCGTTCCTGTAGGCTCTCTATTAGCAGGTGCCGGAGTCGTCGGTGTCGCACTTGGTTTAGGCGCCCAAGGTTTTATGAACGACTTGATTACTGGCTTCTTTATTATTACCGAGCAACAAATCAATGTTGGTGATTACGTCCGCTTGACCAATCTGACGCTTGAAGGTACGGTGACGGCCGTCGGTATTCGGACTGTTCAATTAAAATCCGTTGATGGAACCGTTCATTATATCCCAAATCGTAACATCACGACCATCAGTAATACATCCAGAGCCAATATGCAAGTCGTGGTAGACGTACGTATCTTACCATCTGAAGGCTTAGATGAAATACGTGCCATCATTGAAGAAGTCAATGAACAGATTGCTCAGCAGCATGAAGAAGAGATTCAAACGGCCCCTACGGTCTTCGGTTTAGTGGATCTAGGGAACAACAACTTTGCAATTCGTACGACCATGTATGTGACCAACGGTACGCAATGGAAAATCAAAGAGGAATTTTTGGCCGCATCGATCGATGCTTTAACTGCCAAAGGCTATACGATCCCCAATGCGCCGATCGTCGGTATTTAAAAAAGGTTATCCCGAAGCTGGGATAACCTTTTTTCTATACCACATGCAGTTCATCTGTCACCTTTGGGGCATCTTCTTTAGAAATCAGCAAATAGCGTCTTTCAATTTCGTGCGCCAAATGATTGACGGATTTTAAAATCTCTTTGCGGGTGATAATCCCAACAAAGACATTGTCATCATCAACGATCGGCAAGAATGCTTGATCTACTAACAAATGCAGCATACTTTCCAACTCATCGTTTTCTTTGATGCAATTCACATTGACTTCCATGACATCTGCCACAGTCAGCCCTTCAATATTTTCCATACTGAAGCCAGTGAGATCCATCATGCGTTCTACGATGTTTGAGAGGCTGATTAAGCCGACTAAATGGTCCTCACTATCTAGTACAGGGATCTTTGAATAGCCCACTTTTGATAAAACAAGCAATGCGTGACTCAAAGGGTGGTTATAAAATACAGATGCCACATTTTCTGCCGGCACCAAGAAATTTTCTTGGTTCTCGAGTAATATTTTTTCTACGGTCTGTCCTATCAATCTAATTGCCTCCATTTCACAGCTACTCTTCTATTTTACTTGAAAATGAGAATAGAAAGTTGAAACCTGCAAAATTATAATGAAATTTTTACTTTTTGATTCCGCTTACTTAGCGTGTGAAAACAAAAGCTAGCTCAGGGACTTTATGAAAGGAACGATCATAGTATTGGATTGCCCATTGTTCTGGCGTACTTTCGATAATCGCAAAGCTTTTGATTTGAATTTGCCCTCGCGGTTGGGAAATACTGCCGGGATTCAAGAAAAGCCGATTCCCAACTTTCTCACAAGCAATTTGATGCGTGTGACCAAACAGTGCGATCGAGGCATCGGCTTGTTGCGCTTGCAGCCCTAATTTCGTTACACCAAAACGGACATCTGCTAAGTGGCCATGAGTCATATAGATGGTGTCCAGCGGCGTTTTGATGATACGCTCATTGGGAAAACCACCGCCATAATCGCAATTGCCGCAAACGACTTGAAAAGTATCCCACAAAGGGTCTGTGTCAGGTAGTTCGGAGTCCCCACAGTGCAGGAATAAATCGACTTGATTTTCGAATTCATTTTTAAGATCAACAAGAATTTCACGATCTGAATGATTGTCACTGACAACTAAATATTTCATACATTTTCTCCTTCTAACCACTCCTGCCACTGTTCCTGCAGCTTTTTGATTGCTAGACCACGGTGGCTGACTCGGTTCTTTTCTTCTTGACTCATTTGGGCTGCGCTTTGCTCTGAACCATCAGGAATAAACAATGGATCGTAACCGAATCCATTTTCTCCACGGGGGATACGGCCGATTCTTCCCGGCCATTGAGCTTCAACCACCAAACTATCTTTTCCTGGCGCTGCGAAAACTAACGTACAGTGAAATTGAGCACTGCGCTTGTCATCTTCGACATCCGTCAATTCGTAAAGTAATTTTGCATTATTGGCAGCGTCACTTTTTTGCTCACCAGCAAATCGAGCAGAGTACACCCCTGGTCGACCCCCTAATGCATCGACTTTCAGTCCTGAGTCATCAGCTAACACCGGTCTTCCCAAAATTCTGGCGATGGTTTCCGCTTTAAGGCGGGCATTTTCTTCAAAGGTGGTGCCGGTTTCTTCAACATCCGGCAAGGAAGGATAGTCTTTTAAGGTGCGGACATCGTAACCTGCTGCGCCAAATACGGCTTTAAACTCCTTGGCTTTTCCTGGATTGCCTGTAGCAATGACAATCGTTTTTTCGGGAATCTCATAAGGGGGTTCATCTGGTAAAAACAGTGCCTCTTTTTGATAGGCGATCAATTCTTCGATAGCCGTTTTTCCGTAGATCAGCATCTCATTCAACTGCTGACCATCAAAGGTCGCTTCTTCCCCAGTTCCTTGCAATTCGACAAATCGACCAGATTCCGTCATCACCAAATTCATGTCAACAGCAGCTGAAGAATCTTCTTGATAATCGAGATCAGTCACACAGGTACCATCTGGTAAGATCCCGACACTAATTGCTGCCAAATGCTCCTTGATTGGATCTTCCGTCAATGCTTTGTCACGCAACAAGGTATCGATAGCTAAACGCAACGCGACAAAAGCGCCGGTAATACTGGCTGTTCTGGTACCGCCATCCGCTTGGACGACATCACAATCGACGACGATACTACGTTCCCCTAATTTTTCTAAATCAACTACGGCTCGTAAGGAACGAGCGATCAGCCGTTGGATCTCCATCGTACGACCAGAAAGCTTGCCTTTGGCACTTTCTCGACGATTACGAGTGTTGGTCGCTCGTGGGAGCATACTGTATTCGGCTGTGATCCAGCCTTTTCCCGTATCTCGTAAAAACGGAGGGACCCGATCTTCAATCGTTGCCGAACAAATCACGGTTGTGTCACCAAAAGAGATCACAACCGATCCTTCGGGGTGTTTGTAGACGTTGGTTTGAATGTTGACTGGTCTTAACATTGTTTCTTTTCTGCCATCATGTCGCATTTAAAAGCCTCCTAAATCAGTGTGAATCGATGAGATCGTATCTAAATCAAGCCAATCATTGGCGATCTCATCAAATATTTTCGGTGAACCAGTAGTAAAGAATGCATGTTGCGGATGCGGATCGTCCTGACTCGTTGCTGCAATGGAAAAATAGTCCAACAAGGTACTGACTTCCCCCACCGTTTCTGCCCCTGAATCAATCAGCTGGATATGGGCGCCTAATTCATTTTGGATCAAAGGGCGCAATAAAGGATAATGAGTACAGCCCAGAATCACTGTATCTAACCGCTTGTTTTTCAATGGACGCAACGTTTCTGCCACGATTTTCTTGGCGACCGAGCTATGGTATTGTTTGCTTTCTACGATCGGCACAAACTTTGGGCAAGCCAAACTGACGACTGACGCATGGGGCGCTTTGCCATGAAGAGCGCGCTTGTAAGAGTCGCTTTTGATCGTTCCATTTGTTCCGATGACACCGATTCGCTGGTTTTTGCTTGCTTTGACTGCTGCTCGACTACCGGGCAGGATCACGCCAATCACCGGGATCGCTAGTTTTTCTTTGATTTCTTCAAGGGCGACCGCTGTCGCTGTATTACAAGCGATCACCAACATTTTAATGTTTTTTTCTAATAAAAAACGGGTCATTTGCCACGTATACGCGATAACTTGCTCAGCAGGTCTCGGACCATACGGGCATCTGGCTGTATCTCCCAGATAAAGAATCGATTCGTTGGGTAATTGCTTGATTGCTTCTTTGACGACCGTCAACCCACCAACACCAGAATCGATAAAACCAATTGGTCTGTTGTTTGTCATAGTTTCCATCCTTTACATGAAAAAAAGAGTTTGGTGCGTTTTTCTCTCTTATTCATTTTGGACTTTTTTTGTCTATTTTTCAAGTATTCCTTTCGTTTGCTAAAAAAGCTTTCCCAAAAAACACGAAACGGTCAAAAAGAAAAAAAGCCCCAACGATTGGCTCACAACCCACAAGTTGCACTTGCATGGGTAAAAGACCGATCGTGGGGATGATTTTGTCGATTATTCTTTTTAGTAATCGTACTGACGTTTTTCCAAAAAGCCAGAAAGCAATGATAATGCATAACAAACCAAAAAGTATAAAACAGTCATTGCCAAAAACATAGGCAAAACATAGTTTGTATTTTGACCATAAATGATTCGAGCATGATGAGTCAGCTCTGGTAAAGAAATAATCACGGCTAATGACGTATCTTTGATCAAAGAGATCAACTGACTGACGATCGCTGGCAACATCGCTTTAAATGCCTGTGGCACGACGATACTCCGCAATACTTCGACATAGCTTAGCCCTGTTGACAAACCAGCTTCCATCTGCCCTTTTGGCACAGCATTCAAACCAGCACGAAAGATTTCAGAGAGCATCGCTGATTCAAAAATCGTCAACGCCACAACCGCTGACCAAAAAATATTAAAGCGGATACCGATCTGCGGCAATGCAAAGTAAGTGAAAAAGATGATCAAGAGCAAAGGCAAGTTACGAATAACATCGATCACGACACCTAATACTTTCGAAAAGACCGGGATCGAGCTGAAGCGCAAAATGCCGGCGATCCCTCCGATAATAAAGCTAAATAAAATCGATAGGATCGACACTTCAACTGTTACCCGCAAGCCATCGATCAAGAAGCGAATGTTAATCGCTGAAAAAGCTTCAAAAAAATCCATAGTTCGTTAGCTCCTTTCTATGAGCGGACAGCCCAACGCCGTTCCAAGTAAACCATCAAATAAGACAATGGTAGGGTAATGATCAAATAGAAAAGACCAACAATGATATACGTATCGAATGTATTGAAGGTCTCACTTGCGATCAAATCCCCTTGATACATAATATCTAATCCTGCGACCATCGCCAAAATTGATGAGTTTTTAACAAGATTGATAAATTGATTGCCTAACGGCGGTACGACGATCTTAAAAGCCTGAGGCAAAATAATGTAACGCATCGCTTGGCTGTACGTAAAACCAGAAGACAAGGAAGCTTCCATCTGGCCTTTAGGAACCGTTTGAATCCCTGACCGGATCGTCTCAGCGATAAATGCCGATGTATAGATCGTTAAGCCAATCGTTCCCGCTTGAAAACCGTCAAAAGAAACCCAATACATTGGCACAACGACATAAAAGAACATCACGATGATCAATAAGGGAATATTTCTAAAAAACTCAACATACGCTTTGGCAATCCCTTTGATGAGGCGATTGTCTGACAACTGAAAAATTGCCATTAAGGTTCCGATCAAAAGACTAAAAAACAGTGCGATCAAACTCGCCATGACTGTGTATTTAAAGCCTTCAATAAACTGACCGGTATACGTTTGAAATAATTCAACCATTCAGTTTCCTCCTACTCTACTTTTCCTGATTCGTCTTCAGGGAACCACTTGTTGTATATCTCATCATAGGTTCCATCTTCACGCATTTCCCGCAAGGCTTGATTCACTGCATCAAGAAACGGCTTTTGTCCTTTATTGATGGCAATCCCATAAGGTTCTTCTGTAAAAGTTTCGCCAACTAAATGGTAATTGGGATTTTCACTCGCCATCCCTAATAAGATCGCATTATCCGTGGTCATAGCATCCCCTTGACCAGATTGTAAAGCAGTAAAGGCTTCCGCATAATTCTCAAGTTCTAAAATTTGCGCTTCTGGTGCTGCTTCACGGATGTTCACAGCTGAGGTAGAGCCTTTAACGACCAATACAGTGGTGTCTGCGGTCAAATCTTCGATCCCTTGAATAGGACTGTCTTTGGCAACTAATAAAGATTGACCTGCATCAAAGTAGACATCGGAAAAATCGACCTGTTTTTTACGTTCTTCTGTGATAGTCATCGTGGCGATGATTGCATCGATGTTGCCGTTTTTCAAAAGAGGAATCCGGGTTTTTGAGGTAACTTCAACAAAGATGGCATTGCCATCACGACCTAAAATTTTCTCAGTGATTGCACGAGCGATATCAATATCGAATCCCCGTACTTCTCTAGTCGCGATATCCATCAATCCAAAAAGACGGGTATCGTTTTTTACGCCCCAAACGATCTGATTCGTCTCTTTGCTGTTTTCTAAAATATCGATATCTGCGGCACTTTGTCCTTTACAACCTGAGAAAGTCACAAGGGCAAAGGCTAAGACTAGAAAGGAAAATATTTTCTTTCTCATAAGGGTTCCTCCTATTGCTTAATGATTTGTGACTTTACTCAAGAATTGTTTTGCACGTTCGTCTCTTGGTGCATCAAAGAATCCATCGACATCGCGCCGGTCTTCTAAGACTTGTCCTTCCGCCATAAAGACGATTCGATCTGCTACTTCACGGGCAAAGCTCATTTCATGGGTAACAACGATCATGGACATACCTTCACTGGCAATTTTTTTCATGACATCCAATACATCACCAATCATTTCTGGATCCAATGCTGACGTTGGCTCATCAAAAAGCAGCATCTCTGGTTTCATCGCAAGCCCTCTGGCAATTGCGACCCGCTGCTGTTGTCCGCCGGATAACATGGAAGGATAGGAATCTTTTTTATCTAACATCCCTACCCGATCAAGAAGTTTTTCCGCCAAATTGATGGCTTCTTGCTCATTTTGTTTTAATACTTTAATCGGTGCCAACGTAATATTTTCTAACACGGTTTTATTTGGATACAAGTTGAAATGTTGAAACACCATGCCGATGTTTTTTCTAATTTCTGTCATTTTGACATCTTTGTCAAACAAGTTCTTACCATTGACCAATAATTGACCACCTGAAATGGTTTCTAGACCATTAATCGTACGGAGCATTGTACTTTTACCAGATCCTGAAGGCCCGATAACAACAACGACCTCACCTTTTTCAAATTCAAGGTTGATGTTTTTTAATGCATGGAACTTTCCGTAATATTTCTCTACGTTCTTAAATTCGATCATTGCCATTGATTCACACTCCTAGCTTTTTTTAAAATTAAATGAGTAATTGGAAAGATTTGATTCATATTATAGCTCAATCTTTTTTCATTTGTAAAGGTTCTTTTCCAATGTTCCCCCCTTATTTCTGAAAAGACAAGTGCTATTTTACTTTGATGTGAGGTTTTTGTCCATGAAAATTTTTCTCACCCCATCAGATCACAAGGAGAACCGGTTGTTTCTTTTGCTAAAAAAAGGTAAGATAAACCATATAACAAAGGAAAAGGTGGAAAAAAAGTGAATACGATTTTAACTGGCGACCGCCCAACTGGCAAATTGCATCTTGGCCATTATGTGGGGTCTTTAAAAAAACGGGTCGAAATGCAAGCTGACCCTGAAAATCAGCTTTATATCATGGTCGCTGACATGCAGGCACTAACAGATAATGCGAAAACACCTGAGAAGGTCTCAGCGAATATTTTAGAAGTTGCTTTGGATTATTTAGCCGTTGGATTGGATCCAGCAAAAACAACGATGTTTATTCAATCGCAAATCCCTCAGCTCTCTGAATTGACGATGTATTATCTCAATCTAGTCAGTGTTGCTCGAGTACGACGCAATCCAACCGTTAAAGCCGAAATTGAACAAAAAAAATTTGGTGAAGGCGTTCCTTCTGGTTTCTTCATCTATCCTGTCTCTCAAGCAGCGGATATCACCGCTTTTAAAGCAAATTTAGTCCCAGTCGGCGAAGATCAAAAACCAATGCTGGAACAAACGCAAGAAATCGTGCATAGTTTTAATTCTACGTATAGTGAAGTATTAGTCGAACCAAAAGCGGTTTTACCGCCAAAAGGCATGGGACGTTTAGCGGGGATCGATGGGAACGGGAAAATGAGCAAATCATTGAACAACGGTATTTACTTAGCTGATCCAGCCGATGTATTACAAAAGAAAGTGATGAGCATGTACACGGACCCAAATCACATTCATGTCAACGACCCCGGACAAGTTGAAGGCAATATGGTCTTCACTTATCTTGATGTATTTGGTACCGAAAAAGAAAAAATTGCTGAATTAAAAGAACATTACACCCGTGGTGGATTAGGCGATGTCAAAATCAAACGCTATTTGATTGATGTTCTGGAAGCCGAATTTGCACCCATTCGTGAGCGCCGTGAAGCTTTTGCCAAAGATCCCGGTGAAGTGATGAACTTACTAAAACTTGGTAGTGAAAAAGCTGAACAAGTTGCCGCTCAGACGTTAGCTGAAGTCAAAAATGCAATGGGCATCAATTACTTTGCTTAAAAAACAAGCCTTTACGGCTTGTTTTTTTGTTTACAAATCGGAATGAATTCTTTCATGCAAAACATATGTACAAACTCTGTGTTAGATTTC
The DNA here is from genome assembly GCF_051714285.1 of Enterococcus sp. AZ149. NCBI lineage: Bacteria > Bacillati > Bacillota > Bacilli > Lactobacillales > Enterococcaceae > Enterococcus > Enterococcus sp. AZ149. Next base: position 1,636,909 of record NZ_JBIORO010000001.1, on the reverse strand, counting down.
ACGAGAACACTTCCTCCCCAGACTGACACTTTGTGTATTTTGATTTGATGCTGTTTCTTGCGCAATAACCAAGAGAGCTGTCCTAAAAAATAACTTCATAAAACGCTGATTAGAAAATGTATTTTTTCAGCCTAGCCAGTGTTTAAAAAAGGTTGTACCAAAAAAACTGGATTGCCTTCTATAGAGAAATCTTTTACGGCTTTCACTCAACTCCTAACATTCTTGTGTCATCTGAGCATCTATTATAATAGTAGAAAACGTTCCCCACCCAACTTCTTTGTATGGTGGAGAACGTTTTTCTACTTATTTGATTAGCGGATTTCTGCTTGAACGTTTTCTTCTAAGTTACGAGTAATTTTCGCTATTGCTTGATTGATCTCTTCATCCATCAGGGTAGCTTCCGGATTGCTAAAGGTCAGACTGTACCCTAGAGATTTTTTACCTGCTTCAATGTTTTTCCCTTGATAAACATCGAATAAACGAATATCACTTAAGAAGCGACCTGCACTTTCACGAATGATTTCCATCACGGATTGGTTATCGATCGTTTCATCGAGCAAGAGTGCCATATCTCGGGTCACTGATGGGAACTTAGAAACTGGTTGATAGACCAATTGTTCTGTTTTAGCTGCTAACAACTGATCTAAGTTCAATTCAGCAACATAGGTTTCACTCACTTCGTAGGCTTTGGTGATCGATGGGTGGACTTGTCCCAAGAAGCCGATTTCTAGGTCATCTAGCAAGATCCTTGCCGTACGCCCAGGATGCATCTCTTTGATATCTGCCGTTTTTTGATAACGAATACGGTCGGTTAATGCCAACGAATCAAAAAGATTTTCTAAAATGCCTTTCAAATGGAAGAAATCAACTTTTTGAGCTTGGGTTTGCCAGTCTTTCTCATGGATATTTCCCGTCAATGCTAGCCCTAAGTGATTGACTTCTGTTGGCAGTTCGTGTTTACTGTCGCCCGTTTGATAGAAGACGCGACCAATTTCATATAAAGCAACACGATTGTTTTTACGTGCCAAATTGTACGCAACGTCGTCTAACAAACCTGAAATCAGATTCAAGCGCAAGACGGCACGCTCTTCGGTCATTGGCCAATCCAATCGAGTCACTTGGCTCGATTTATCCGTAAATTGTTGCGCCTTCTCTTCCGTTGTCAAAGCATAGCTGATGGCTTCACTGACCCCGTTGCCTTCCAAAAGAGTCCGAACTTCTCTAGTCAGACGTTGCGCTTTGGTTAAATGACCGGCAACCGTTTCTCCTTGCGGTAAAGTCGATGGCAAACGATCATAACCGTAAATACGCGCCACTTCTTCAATGATATCTGCTTCGATCGTAATATCCCAACGACGAGGTGGGACTGAAACAATATAGCTGTCTGCTTCTTGACGATGACCAAAGCCTAATGCATCAAAGATTTCTTGCACTTCTTCATCAGTGATTTCTGTGCCTAAATAGCTATTGATCCGTGCTAAAGTAATCGCAACCTCCACAGGTTCTACTGCTACTTGGGAACCTATTACTGCCTCTTTCAAGACCGTTCCGCCAGCAAGTTCCGCAATCAGTGCTGCTGCTGCATCACAAGCTTTTGCAACCGTTGCTTGGTTGATCCCTTTTTCAAAACGAGCGGATGATTCGCTTCTTAAATTGAATTTTTTCGAAGTCAAACGAATCGCTAATGGATCGAACAAGGCCGCTTCTAAAGCGACTGTGGTCGTCGTTTCCGTGATTTCAGAATCAAGACCTCCCATGACGCCTGCGAGCGCAACGGGTGTCGTTCCGTTGATGATAACGATGTCTTCTGGGGAAAGCTGACGAGTTTCTCCATCTAAGGTAACCAGGCTTTCATTTTCTTTGCCGCGACGTACCAGTATTTCCTTGCTGTCTAGCTTTTGATAATCAAAAGCATGCAATGGTTGACCAAATAACAGTAAGATATAATTCGTCACGTCCACGACATTATTGATTGGACGAATGCCTTCATTCATCAAGCGATTTTGCAGCCATTGTGGACTTGGGGCGATCGTTACGCCATCAATGATTCGAATTTGGTAGGCGGGTGCATCCGTTACTTCAGTGACCTTCACCTGAATTTTATCGGCAGCAGCTACTTCACTTTCGGTAAGCGCAATTTCAGGAAACTTCGGTGTTTGCCGATAGATTGCACCGACTTCATAAGCAACCCCCCGCATGCTCAACGCATCCGCACGATTCGGAGTGATCGATAATTCGATAATGTGATCATCCATATCAAGATAAGGAAAAACTGGTGTTCCTACTTCTGCTTCTGCTGGTAAATAATAGATTCCTTCTGCGTATTCTTTGGGAATCACGCTATCTGCATATCCCAACTCTTGCAACGAACAAATCATGCCGTTGGAAACTTCTCCCCGCATCTTGCCCTTTTTGATTTTTACGTTGCCCGCGATTCGAGAGCCTGGTAATGCCACGATGACTTTGATGCCGCTTTTGACATTCGGCGCACCACAAACGATCTGTGAGTCTTCATCCTCGCCAATATTTACTTGGCAAATTGATAGATGATCAGAATCTGGATGTGGTCGGCAGTCGGTCACTTCTCCGACAACGATTTTTTTTAAACCCTCTTCAGGCACGTCAATACCTTCGACTTCGATCCCCGTCACTGACATTTTATCCGCCAGCTCTTTGGGTGTGATCTCAGACAGATCAAGGTATTCATTTAACCATTTGTATGATACTAACATTTATTGTTCCCCCTTGAACTGGCGAATGAAACGCACATCATTTTGATAGAATTGGCGAATGTCGTTCACGCCGTAGCGCAGCATTGCCACTCGATCAGGACCTAAACCAAAAGCAAATCCTGAATATTGGGTTGGATCGATCCCTGACATTTCTAAGACGTTAGGATGCACCATTCCAGCACCGAGGATCTCGATCCAGCCAGTTTGTTTACAAACATTACAACCGGCACCACCGCACTTGAAGCAGCTGACATCGACTTCGACCGATGGTTCTGTGAAAGGGAAATAGCTTGGTCGCAAGCGAATTTGGCGATCTTCCCCAAACATTTTTTGCATCATGACTTCTAAGGTTCCTTTTAAGTCACCCATCGTAATATTCTTATCGATTACCAAACCTTCAATTTGATGGAATTGGTGGCTATGGGTCGCATCATCTGTGTCACGACGGAAAACTTTCCCGGGTGAGATCATCCGCAGCGGCCCTTTAGAAAAATCATGAGTCTCCATTGTTCTCGCTTGCACTGGTGACGTATGGGTTCGAATCAGCACTTCCTCTGAAATATAAAAAGTATCTTGCATGTCTCTGGCTGGATGATCCTTTGGCAGATTCATCCGTTCGAAGTTGTAATGATCTTTTTCCACTTCGTAACCTTCGACTACTTGGTAGCCCATACCAACAAAGATATCTTCGATTTCTTCCATGATTTGCGTTAGCACATGGCGTGTTCCTCGGTCCATCTTTTTACCAGGCAACGTCACGTCGATGGATTCTTCAGCAAGAGCTTTTTCCAAGTTTGCTGCTTCGATAGACGTCTTGGCTTCTTCGATCGCTTCTGTCAAGATATCACGAATCTCGTTGGCATAGCTCCCCACCTTCGGCCGTTCTTCCGCAGAAAGATCTTTCATTCCCCGCAGAACTTCTGTTATGGGACCTTTTTTTCCAAGCACTTCCACTCGAATCTGATTTAAGTCATTCATGGTTGGACTTTCTTTGATTTTAAGCAATGTCGTTTCCTTCAATGCTTCTAATTTCTCTTGTAAAGACATGTATTTCCTCCTTCTATGCTGTGAATAGTGTAAGAATAAAAAGACTGGATTGACTGAATAAAGTGAGTATCATTCGTATAAAGACAAAAAAAGACATCATCCCTTAAAAAGGAACGACGTCTCGTGTTACCATCCTCATTCGCGAAAAAAACCGCGCACTCACTTCGGCTAACGACAGCAAAACTGCCGACTGACTGTAATCAGCAAGCTCCAGAAGTGAAATTCATTTTTCGAATACAGGACTTGCTTTCAGTCTGTGACAAGTCTCCCTTTTTCTGATTCAGCCAAATTACTAGTTTCTATCAACGCTTTTTATCTATTCATTTAAGCTTAGTTTACCTAATTTCCGGTGAGAAATCAACTGCATTCTTCCTCACGCACCCAGGTTTCTGCCCAACGCTTCACACTCATCATACTCTTTTCAAGAGCAATACCTCTTGGCGTCAAGCAGTAAAGATTGTTTTCTTTGCAGACAATTTCTTCCCGCTCTAATTCTTTCAAGCGTTCGACTAACACCCGATCACTCACTTGAGGAATCTTGTTTGCTAACTCAACAAATCTTTGTTTGCCGTCTTCAAGAAGGACATCAATGATCAAGCCGTTCCACTTTTTGCCTAAAATAGAAAAAGCTTTTTCAAATTTAGGACAAAGGGCGTAATCCGATTCTACTTTTATCATTCTCCATCACCTCTTTTACCTATTATAGCATATGACTTACGAATTGTAAGAAACTAGGATCGATCAGCTAGAATGCCACGATCATTTTAGGTTTTAACAGCACTAAATAGGTCTGTTTCACTGGTTTGTTCAATGCTTTCTCCAATGCTTGGCAGTAGAGTTTCAATTGACCATAATATCGTTCGCGCATTTTCTTTTCAATCTGAGCCTGACTGCCGAAAACATCATCTGTTTTAAAGTCATATAAAATGATTTCATCCGCCAATTCAATATAGCCGTCGATAATACCATGGATCAAAAGCGGCGCATCTGGTTCGTCAAACCCTTCAAAGATCGTATCAGCCTCTTTTAGCATCGAAAACGGCTGCTCCCGCTTCACCACATCAGAGGATCGGTTCAGCAGTTCACCTAGTTCAGTTTGATAAAACCACAAAATGCTCGATCGGTCAATTTTTTTGGCGATTTCTTCAGAAAAAAATTGCTTTTTCACGAGTTCAGCAATCAGGAGCTCCAAAGTATCTTGTGTTGGCGTCATTCCTAATGGGATCATTTGCAAAACCGTATGTGTTGCTGTCCCGATACTGCTGGCGAGAGGCTTCGTTTCTTGCAGAAATTTTGGTTTCGCCAATTCATCCTGTACGTAGCGATATTGCTGAGGATTCGTCTTCTCGGAAACCGACCGCCATTCCAACAAAGTGGTCTGTTGATCATCGGGATCGTTATAGAGTCTTTTCAATTCTGATACAGATTGATAACTAGTCGTTTGGGTCGCTTTTTGATAAGGATAGCGATATGCTAGGCGTTTCAAAAGATCATCGATATTGCTATCTGGCGCAAGCAATCGTTTAGACTCCTCGACTGGCGCAAGGGTCTCTTGGACTTGTTGCGTGATCGTTTCTTGATTCCACCATGACAGACGAAAATGAGCAGGATGATCGATCGTCCGCTTGCGCTCTGACGCTTCAGAGAATACTGCTTCCATATCTGGATGGCGCATCAGGGTCCGTCCGACCCAATCCATCAAGCTCCCCCGGGCAACAAGCCGTAATGCAGGATCAAGAACCATCTCGGCTTGTGTCAGGCCAGATTGCCAAGTCTTAAAGGCATCCGCTTGATTTTTATAGGAGCCCACTAAGAAAAGCTTCTGCTCTGCTCGTGTCAATGCTACGTATAATTTTCGCATTTCTTCTGACAAGGCTTTTTTCAAACGAACTTGCTTGATGGCTTGAAACGGCAGTGTCTCAAATTTAAGGTTTTCTGCTGGATTCACATATTGGATCCCAGCCCCCAGCTGTTCTTCAAAGACATAGCGTTTTTGAAAATCTTGGTAGTTAAAGAATTTTGTTGTATCCAGTAAGAACACAACAGGGAATTCCAAGCCTTTACTTGCATGGACGGTCATCACTCGAACGGCATCTTCTACAGGAGTAGCCACAGGCTCCGCCAAATCTTTGTTTTTTTCTTGCATTTTTTCGATGAAGCGAATGAATTGGTACAAACCACGGAAACTGCTCTTTTCGTATTTTTCGGCTCTGTGGATCAATGCCACTAAATTTGCATAACGCTGCTGTCCTGCAGGAAGTCCCACAACATAATCCAAGTAAGCAGTATCTTCATAGATTTGCCATAATAAGGTTGGGATCGGTAATCTGCGTGCTTCTTCGCGCCATTGATTTAGTTTGGCTAAAAACCCATCCAACGTTTGCCACAAGGGTGACTCTTCTTGTTGAACATGATAATCCAATACTGCATCATAGTAGTCGCTGGAACGATTTGCTAAACGGATCTCAGCCAATTGATCTTCTGTTAGGCCGACGATTGGCGAACGCAAGACCGCCACAAGGGGGATATCTTGGTACGGATTGTCAATGATTTGCAGCAAAGAAACGACGGTTTGGATTTCCGTTGCCTGAAAATAGTTTTGAGCATCATTCACCGCCATCGGAATCCCAAACTGCTTAAAGACATCTAAAATGACAAGATTGTTTTTACGTGTAGGGGTCAATAAGACGATATCGTTGTAAGTGATTGGTCGATTTGTTTTGGCTTTTTTGTCATAGATCATGAATTTTGATTCAATCAACTCTCGAATCTTCAATGCAGTAATCTGCATTTCCCCCTCTGTTTTGTCATCGATCAATTGTTCTTCGGATTCATGCTCTTTTTCATATAACAAGAGCTCTGTGGCAAAGGCGTCGCTTTCTGGAAAATGAGGAAAACCGGTAATCAAGGCTGCCGCCTCATCATAAGGGATTTGTCCAACCCGTTCATCCATCAGCTGTTGAAAAACTAGATTCGTAAAATCCAATACGTCGGAGCGAGAACGGAAATTTTCTGCTAAGACGATTCTCCGCCCACCATTCTCCGTTTCAAATGCCAAGTATTTTTCGATAAATAGCGTCGGATCTGCTAGTCGAAACGAATAGATCGACTGCTTTACATCCCCCACCATAAACATGTTGCCGGGGTTATGATCGACTTGTCTCACCCAATATAAAATTGCCTCTTGCAGCCGATTGACGTCTTGATATTCATCGACTAAAACTTCTTCAAAGCGATCACGATAATAGGTCGACGCTTCACTTCCACTACCGTCTCCTTGTAAAATCAGCAAGGTGAAATGTTCCAAATCATTAAAGTCTAAACGGCCTTTTGAAAGTTTCCTTTCTTGGAATGCTTTCATAAACGCTTCGGTCATAGCTGCCATTTTTTCAACGACAGGTGCGGACCGATGAAGCAGCTCCATCATTTCAGCCGGTGGGTATGGAAAGGCCGCTTTCAATTGCTCAACCAATTTTTTCGCATCATCTCGCAAAGGTTTAATTTCTTGAGAGAGTTCCTTTTGTTCTGGTTTGCGAAAAGCTGGGTAGCGAGCAAAACGCAACACTTGGATTTGCTCATAGAAGCCATCAACATCGTCTGAATCCAGCAGAGCCTTTAAGGTTTCCACCATTCCTAATTCGGTATCGATCAATAGTGCCGCTTTTTCCATCGCTTCATCAGAACGGGCATAGTCTTGCGCCGCCTGCAGCAAATGCGCCGCTGTCTTCAAGTTTTCTTGCAAAGTCGGCTTGATTTGCGATTGGTACAGGGTATTTTCAGCAAAGGTTTCTTTGCCGATATAGTGATCACTTAGATGAGCTAACCAGTTTACTGGATCCGGATTTGCTCGGGCAAAGTCATAAAGAGACAGGATCAGATCCCCGACGCCTTCATCGGAACGATCACTAGAAAAATTTTCCGTCAAACGAAAGAACGCTTCATCATTGGCTTCATATTGTTGATCTCTCAGCTGTGTCCAGATTTCTTCTTTCATCAATAAAATTTCGGTTTCATCAGTCATCATGCGGAAATTTGGATCTAAATCGATCAAATAATAAAAACGCCGAATCACAGTTAAACAAAACGCATGCAAGGTAGAAATGTTAGCTGTCGGCAATAGCTGCAGCTGACGGACGAAGTGCTGACGCTTTTGCTCGTCACTTTCTTGATTGATGGCCTGCTGCAGTGCCGCTTGAATCCGTTCTTTCATTTCTCGAGCAGCTGCTTCGGTAAAGGTCACGATCAGTAAAGAATCGATTGTCGTTCCTGCTTTTAGCTTTTCAATCACTCGCCGAACCAAAACGGTGGTTTTGCCTGAACCCGCTGAAGCGGAAACGAGGATATTATCCCCTTTATCAAAAATGGCTTGCCATTGGGTATCCGTAAAGGTTTCATTTTGCGGTTTTAAAGGGATCTTACTCATCTTCTTCCTCCCTTAAGCGATGGATAATCTCATCTTTAGATAAGTTTTCTAAACGGTGGTACTCATTTTCTTTCAACAATACATCAAAGTCACAGATGCTGCGAAACGGACAAAACTCACACGCCCTTTTTTTGTCTTTTAATTTATAAGACGGGTTTAAGGCGATTTCACCGCTCAACAGCTTCTCACCACTTTGTTGCATATTTTTCCGATTGTGTTTTCTTAATAGTTCGAGCTCTTCTTCTGTATAAAACTTGTTTTTCGCCTGTGTTGTTTTTTGATAATTGCCGTTTTTGTCTTTCCGAACAGGAAATACCGGCGAATTTTTGCTGGCTTCAACTTCCTCATCGAGTAACGGGAAAACAGCCGGTTCGTCAATAAACAACCCGTCATACTTGAAACGTTTTAAACGTTCTTCTTCACTGGCTTCTTGTCCGTCCAAAAGCGGATTATGCACATGCAGATAATATGCCCCCGCTGGTCGAACCTTTGGCGAACCAACCAGTTGGACAGCATCCGTCAATGCGACGTCGAGATACGTGATCAACTGCATCGCAAGTCCGTAGTAGGCTTCAGAAAGGTCAAAATCTCGGCTGCTAGATTTATAGTCAACAACGGAAAGCCATTGTTCTTCTTCCGTTTTCGCCGTATCGACACGATCAATCTTCCCCCGCACATGTAGTTTCCCGCCAGAACTTAATGGTAATTCGATCCCGTTGATCCCATTTGAGCCAGCGATCTGGCCGAATAGCACCTCCGTCTTTTCAGGACTAAAATGCATTTTTTGTCCTTGTTTCGCTAATGCCCACGCTACTCGCTGAATCGTCTTGCCTAATTGATACCGAATAAAATTCATCCGAGCAGAACTCGTCAGTAAGCGATAACGGCTTTCGCCAAAAATTTCCTGCAAAACGACTTCCACAAATTGCACGCGTTGGTCAGCAGTTAACTGGGTCAAGGAAATATTTTCAGCAATTAGGACTTTGACAAAGCGGTCCAACGCATCATGGAAAAACTCACCGGTCATTGCTGGATTTAAGCCATAAACTTCCCGTTCTTTTAACCGTAATCCGTAGCTGACGAAATACTTGTATTCACACTGATAGAACGTCTCCATCTGAGAAATGGAGCTGTAGATCGACGGGCCATATAGCGCCGCAGCTTGTGCTTGAGACAAAGGAATCGGAATATTTTGATGGGTTTGGCTTTCAAATACTTGGGCAGCTAAATCTGTCCATTCCGAACGTAACAGCGCTTGTTTCAGTTGCTCCCACACTCGAGGCAAATTCTCTTTGTTTTTTTGCGCTTGCTGACTGAGATTATTGATTTGGTAGATCAGGCCACGATAACTGCCAACATAGTCTCTCGGGTCACTGACTAGCGTCAAGATCCCCCGCTCTTGCAGTGGTACATCCAAATGCTTGACCACGCGGTCTAAATAAGGCGACATCTTGATGTTTTGCTGTGTATCAAAATTAACGGCATAGGACAGTGATAAGTGCTCTGTCGCTGAAAGCAAGACAGAATAAAAGGCAAATGGTTCTTTGACACTGCCTTCCACCACTGTATCTCTAAGGTATTTTTCACCATTAAATAACTGATTGAAATGCTGACGTTCTTCATTCGTCAACAATGTTTTATTTTCCATTTTTCTTGGCAAAGCCGTTTCATTCAATCCCGGTGCAAATGTGATCTTCGCTTGTTTCGGACGTGCCAAATCAAGGCGGTTGATGTTGACTTGGTCGATCGCTGTTGGGATCTTTCCGAATGTGACATTTTCTAAGCCAGTCAATAAGACATCTTCAAAGAGCGCAAAATCAAAGGGCTCATCTCCATAGATCGTGGCATACTCATCCAGCAGATCCATTAAAGCTTGCCATGCTTGTTCATGATTGCGGGCTTGATCTAATTTTCCTTGTTGGATTGCCTGGTCTCGCCAATGCCTCAGCTGTTGCTCGACACCCGCATTCAGTAAAAAGCGATACAGCAGTTCTACGGCATCTCGATTTGTTCTAGCTGCTGTCAGCCAATCGAGTGTATCCACGACATCTTGCTTGAAAGCCCTGCGAAGCTGATTGGTGTACGCCGTCAAATCCACTTTGTCCACTGCTTCTTCTTCCGATTGTAAATACTCGATCAGTTCCCAATCTTCGTTTCTCGTCCAACTCGCTCCTTGGAAATCATGAGCCAGCGCTTTGTTCTCGGTAATATCCACCAACTTACGAAACTGGTCACGCCCAACAAGCCAATCTGCTTCGGAGCGATAGGCTGCCGGTAAGTAAAGTTCCGTTCTAAGCAACCGTAAAATATCATTTAAGCGAAAGCCATAGGATTGACAAGCAAAAAAAGCATTCAAAAACTCAACCAATGGATGTTGCGCCATCATCTGCTCTTCATCGATATAAAAAGGAATCTCAAACTCAGTAAAAATTTTAGGAATATACTGATGATAGACTTCTGGTTCGGCGATCAGTAATTGGATATCACGATACCGTAATGTTGGGTACCGTTTCTTATCACTCATCATCCCGCGGATCGACGCTGCGATTTGACGAATCTCTTCTTCGGGATTCCCAACTTTCCAGACAGCCAAGAAGTCTTTGACGGACGTCTGCTGATGATAATTGGCTTGTGATTGGGTCTGCCGCCAAAAAGTTTCTACTTCCTTGTATGCCTGCGGGATCGATCCCTCGTCTTCTTTGTCCACCTCTTGGTTGACGGAAAGTTTCTGATCTAAGTAAATGTTCACTTGATTGTCACGAGCAGAACTGATCAACTGATAATAGGTCCGTCCTGCTTCGTAAAATAAATTCAATGGCGTGGGCATCTCTTGTGGGTACCCGCGATCCAAAATAAGATCAATCACTACATGACTTCTCTTCATCAGTACTTGAATCAACTGTTGCTCTTGTGTTGAAAAAGCGGAGAAACCGCTGATAATAAATAAGGCGTGGGAAAGATCTGGCGCTTTGTTCAAAGAAACAGTGGTTGGCATTGCATGATCCACCGAGGAATCGCCCAGCAAGGAACCTTCCAGAAAGCGTGTCAGTAAGGTGATCGGTTGTTCGACTTGCAAGGCACGCTCTAGAAGTTCTTGTTCAAATCGTTGAAAAATTATCGCTAATTCACTGTATTTTTTTTCTTCGTCTTGGGTTGCGCTTGGTGCAGCACCACCTGCTAATAAATCTTCGATCCCCAATCGACTTGTATGCATTTCTTGATAGAAAGCCAACAATTGTTGGATAAAACCCGCTTTGTTGATCTCACCACGGTATAAGACGAGTTCTTCTTCTAGTTCCAAAAGCAGCTTACGCATGATCATGGAGGCACCATTTTCAGTGATGGCATTTTGAGAAAGCAAGCCGGTTTGCTGCAGATAAAACCAAGCCAAACGGTGAAAACTATACACTTGCGCGCGAATAGAAGCAAAATCTTCTACGCGATCCTCTTTCAGTAATTGAAGGATCTCGCGCTCTCGTTCAAATTTGTTGTAGTTAGGTACCAGGAAAAATACTTCTTGATGGTCTTTTTCTAACCAGCTTTTTGCATTTTCTATCACTGCTTGATCATGACGACAACGGCCATCGCCAAGAATAAATCGTAAACTCATGAAAGGACTCCTTCTCTCCATCGTCTTTTAAAAAAATCCACTAAAAAATCAGCGACACGCTTTTTCGAATGCGTCTTTATTTTTAAGAGACTCTCCTTAAAAACAAAATAACAATCGCAGAATTTCATTCTTTGCCTACCATACCAAAATCGGCAATTGGCCAGAAAACAAATTTTACATCCCCCAAAATTGTTGATTCATCGATCAGACCTAATTGACGACTATCTTTGGAAATTCGACGGTTATCCCCTAACACTAAAATTTGACCTTCAGGAATGACTTCAACACCAAATAACCCCATATCAAAATCACTAGTCAACGGAAAGCCATCTGCGACAGCTGCTTTGAATTCATCCAAGTAGGGTTCATCATATGCTTGTCCATTGATATAAAGGGTATCGTTTTGATAGGAAACCTGGTCGCCAGGTAATCCGATTACGCGTTTGATATAGTTTTTGCCTGCTTCATCCGGTGCTTCAAACGTTATGATATCGAAACGTTCGATCTCGGTATTTTTCAAAGCAATCACCCGCTCACCATCATGTAATGTGGGGTCCATCGAATCTCCTTTTACGATCACAGGGGTAAAGACATACTGTCTTAATAACAATAGGAATAAAGTAAAGATCACGACAAATCCTACTGTTTTTAAAAGCTCTTTTACTTGTTGCACGCGTCCCTCACTCCTTGAATGTTTTAACTATATTTTCCAAGAATCGAACAAACATTCTTATTTTTCTATTCTACCATAAAATGAAAGGAGCAGGACATCTCCTCTCTGGTTCTTTATGAAAATTTGGGGAATCATTGGACTTGCGTATGAATTGTCATCTTATCTAATCCGTGCTACGGTTGAAATAGAACCCATTATTGAAAGGAAGTGCCAAAATGAACCAACAGTTACCACAAGTGCCCACGAAGTTATTGATTGACGGAAAATGGCTTGAAGGAACAAAAGAGTCGGTTTCGGTTACCAATCCTGCCACTAATGAAGAACTGGTAAAAGTCAGCCAAGGAGGCATCGATGAAACAAAGCAAGCGATCGATGCCGCCGCGAAAGCCTTCACAGATTGGTCAAAACGTTCGCCTCGAGAACGAGCCGATTTGATGAACAAGATTGCTGATTTAATGGAACAAGAAAGCGACCGTTTGGCAAAAATTATGAGCATGGAACAAGGAAAACCATTAAAGGAGGCAGAGGCAGAAATCCAATCCAACGTAGACAATTTCCGTTGGAATGCCGCCGAAGCACAACGGGTCTACGGCGAAGTGATTCCAGCTCCTGCACACAATCATTGGCTGGTGCGAAAAGAAGCCATCGGTGTTGTTGGTGCGATCACGCCTTGGAACTTTCCTTCCAATATGATTGCTCGAAAAATCGCTCCTGCCATGGCAGTTGGCTGTACCCTTGTTATGAAACCATCTAAAGAAACACCCCTATCAGCATTGGCTTTAGGTGAACTTTTTCAACAAGCGGGCCTTCCTGACGGAGTCGTCAATATCGTCTTAGGGGATTCTTCTGAAATCGGGAAAGAATTGACTGAGAACAAACAAGTCAAAAAAATCACCTTTACCGGCTCCACGAAAGTTGGGATGAAATTATACGAACAAGCTGCACCAACTCTGAAAAAAGTTTCATTGGAGTTAGGCGGCCATGCCCCGTTTCTTGTTTTTGCTGATGCTGATTTAGATTTAGCTGCTGAAAAATTAATTGCAGCAAAATTCCGCAACAACGGTCAGGTCTGTACATCCCCCAATCGAATTTTTGTCGAAGAATCCATCAAAGAAGCCTTTACTAAAAAGCTATTAGGGCAAATGGAAGCCGTAACTGTTGGTAATGGTTTAGAGAACCCCACCGTTGGTCCTTTGATCAATCAAGCAAGCGTTAAAAAAATCATCGACCAGCTGGAAGACGCGGTAAATAAAGGGGCTAAAGTCTTATTCGGTGGGAAGAAGCTTACTGAAGGTGAATACGAAAAAGGCAACTTCTTTGCACCAACGGTCATCGACGGCATCACTCCTGACATGACTATTTACTATGAAGAAACCTTTGGACCCGTGATTCCATTGATCTCATTTACGGATCGACAAGCAGTCATCGCTGCGGCAAATGATACGGAATTTGGATTAGCCTCTTACTTCTTTTCAACGAATCTGCAAACAATCTCGGATGTAGCCCAAAACCTCCAATATGGGATGGTTGGGGTCAATGACATTGCGATCTCAAACCCGGCGGCTCCCTTCGGCGGCGTCAAACATTCCGGTTTTGGTCGTGAAAACGGCAAATATGGTCCTGAAGAATACGTGACTGTCAAATTTATCGCCATTGATGCCCAGTAAGAAAAAAAGTCAGGCGCGTTTGCCTGACTTTTTTCTTACAAAGCATTTTGTTTTACTAACATTAAGTAAGAATGTATACTTCATTCTATGACAATAGAAAAGGTGGAATACTATGACAAAATTTCTTGATACGATCAAACAGCGCCGTTCAATCTATGGATTAGGCAAAGATGTTTCACTCTCAGATACAGAAATCGAAGCCATCGTGAAAGAAGCAGTAAAAAACAGCCCAACTGCTTTTAACGCACAATCGCCACGTGCCGTGATTTTATTTGGCGATGCCCACGAAAAATTATGGACGTTAACGGAGGTTGCTTTAGAACCATTGACACCACCGGAGGCGTTTGAAGCAACGAAACAAAAACTTGCTGGCTTTAAAGCAGGTTATGGGACCGTTCTATTCTTTATTCACACAGATACCGTTAAGAACTTGCAAGACCAATTTGCCCTTTATGCAGATAACTTCCCGGTCTGGGCAGAACAATCGAATGGGATTGCCCAAGCGAATGTTTGGGTAGCTTTAGAAGAAGCCGGATTAGGCGCCAACTTACAACATTATAATCCAGTAATTGATGATGCTGTTGTAGCTGAATGGTCAATTCCTGAAAATTGGCAGCTGCGGGCCCAATTAGTTTTTGGTTCAAAACAAAGCGAACCAAATGAAAAAGAATTTTTAAATGATGACGAACGTTTCCGCGTTTTCCATTAAAAACGATTCCCGATTTTAAAAAAAAGACCCTTGATTACGGCCACATACGGCAGCAATCAAGGGTCTTTTAGTCATTTTTTCCTTGATCATGATCGACCAGAATATCGATCGGTGTTCCTTCATTCAAGTGCTCCGACAAAAAAACCACCAATTCAGCTAACGGTTGTTTGAATTTCATTAATGGTCCCCGCATCCCTTTTCGAAAATAGTTCATCTTGATGGGCTGCCCTTCCTT
This sequence comes from Enterococcus sp. AZ149, assembly GCF_051714285.1. Taxonomy (NCBI): domain Bacteria; kingdom Bacillati; phylum Bacillota; class Bacilli; order Lactobacillales; family Enterococcaceae; genus Enterococcus; species Enterococcus sp. AZ149. The sequence continues at coordinate 1,621,813 of NZ_JBIORO010000001.1, read as the reverse complement.
TTCTTGAAATAATACGACCCGATCAATGTCTTGGTACAGTACCCCTTTAATACTCATTGGATGGACAATAATTCGATCTAGGGCTAACCCGCGGCTGTCTAGCACAAAGCTTAAAAAGACAAAACCTGAAACGATTCCTCGCACCTGATTATCCAATTGGTCATCCATCATCAACATGGATAGGATAATCATTACTGAAAAGATCGTAATAGCGATTTTGCTTAGTTTGCGCTCAACAGCAATAAAGTGAATCTCTTTGCGTACCACCAATAAATAGAGGTACAAAACGATCGTAAAGGCACACATCAATAGCGTTAACCCACTCATAAAACTCTCCGTTCTGTTTTCTTTTCCCTATTTTACCAAAAAATGATCTGTTACAAAAGGCTTAGCCTATTTCCTAGGTTTTTTGATATCTATTTTCACCAGAATTCGGTACAATAAGAAAAAAAGGAGGAATTATCATGAATGCATTTTTTGATAAATTACAACGCTATGACTTGCTTCGTGCCGTCGTATATATCGTCTTCGGCTTCATTATCTTGATTGCACCACGATCTGTTTTCAACACGATCGTTTATCTCGTTGCCGGATACATCGCATGTCTAGGAATCATCAGCTTGTATACGAGCTACAAAGAAAAACAAAAGGGCTATCACAATGTGCAGTCGGTCTCTGGTATCTTACTGTTGATTGCTGCAGCTGCGATTTTAGTTTTTGCTAAAGGATTACTTGCCATCGTGCCATTTTTCTTAGGGATTATGATCACCATCAGCGGATGCACCCGCTTAATGGCAAGCTTTAACCAAAAACGCATTGGTTTACCTTACATCACGAGCTTAATCATCAGTCTTTTGATTATTGCTGCTGGACTCGTTCTCGTATTGAATCCATTCGCCACTTGGCTACTGTTCTTCCAAATTTTTGGCGGTATCTTGATTTTCATGGGGGCATCCGACGCTATTAATCATTTTCAACGAAAAAGAGCCTAATAAATGAGAATGTTTTAAAATTTTCTACGAATCTAACATCTACATGTAGACTTTTCCCGCTATTCCTTTTAAAATAGGAGATATCAAACAGTCAGTCCATTGAGAGGCGGGAGGTGCGACATGAAGAAAATTAAGCAAGAAGCAAAACATCCAAATGATGTGCCGGTAATTTTTTTGACCGATGCAACTGGCAAAGTCGTACGAAAAATCTCGATCAATGAGTGGCGTGCGTTAAAAGCGAATCCAGAACAAATCGAAGAAGTCGATATCAAATTGTATCGTGAAGCGATCAGTTTCTATCTTCAAGAAGACTATGCGAAAGCAAAAGATCTCTTGCACTTCTTGATCAATAAAACGGACTATAGTCATTACGAATATGTTGAACGATTAGCCAATATCTATCGCATCGAAAATCGTCCTGCTAAAGAAAAAGTCCTATTGCTGACTGCTTATCATGCAATCAAACCGTTAGAATCCTCTGAAGGAATTCTAAGAAGGATCGAAAATCGATTACAAAAAATCGATGCCTTTGATTTTCCAACTTCGACACAATTCAGTCATTAAAAAAGCAGCTATCTTTCGATAGCCGCTTTTTTTATGCTTCTGGCAGTTTACGCAAAAGACGTAACCCGTTAAACAATACGATCAATGTACTGCCTTCATGGGCAAATACCCCCAACCCAATGTTCATCAAGCCGAATAGATTCAAGCCGACTAATAACGCGACGATAAACATGGAGAAAAAAATATTTTGCCAAATGATCCGATCCATCTTCTTCGCTAAGCGATAGGCATATGCAAAACGCGAAAGATCATTCTTCATGATCACTGCGTCTCCTACTTCAATCGCAACATCTGACCCTTCCCCCATCGCAAAGCCGATGTCTGCTTGAACAAGTGCAGGGGCATCATTGATACCATCACCCACCATGGCGGTTTGTCCGTATGCTTCTTGGAGTGCTCGTACCGCTTCCGCTTTGTTCTCAGGCAAAACATTGGCAGCCACTTGGTCAACCTTTAAGCGCTGACCGATTGCTTCACCAGCAGAAGCACTGTCTCCGGTGATCATAACAGTATGGATACCTTCATTTTTCAAATAATGAATCACAGAAGCTGCCTGTTCGTTCGGCTCATCCATCAATGCGATGATCGCCGTAACCTCTTCGTTGATGGAAAACACGACCATTGTTTTTCCTTGCGCTTCCAATTGACGGTACTGTTGCTCCATCAAACCTGTTAACTGGGTGTTTTCGGTTCTTTTTCCTAATCGATAGGTTTTTGTTCCTGCGACGGCACCTAAACCGGAACCAATCTCGTTTGTGACAGTCAACTGTTCGATTTCTCGTATTTTCTCTGTCTTCTCGAAATAAGTAACGATCGCATCTGCTAATGGGTGGTTGGCTTGCTTTTCCATCGAAACGATGACCGCTGCTGCCTCTGCTCGATCGATCGTATCAGCGAAAACGGCTTCCGTGACTGTAGGTTTTCCGACGGTCAAAGTTCCCGTTTTGTCAAAAGCCACCGCTTTGATCTGAGCGAAATTGGTCAAGTAATTGCTCCCTTTAAAAAGAATCCCTTTTTTCGCTAGATTCGAGATCGCCGATAAACTAGCAGGGACGGCGCTTGCCGCTAAAGCACAAGGAGAAGCCGCAATCATCATTACGATCCCACGATAAAAACTTGTATACCAATCCCAACCAAAGAGAAACGGTGCAGTCAAAATGAACAAAGGAACTGCAATGAAAACAACTGTTACATAGATTGGTTCGATTTTTTTGATTCGTGTTTCGGTCGGTGATTGATTTGATTGCGCCGCTTCCACCACTGAAAGAATTTTTGCGAAGACTGTTTCAGAGCTGTCTTTCGTGACTTCCATCAAAAATGTGCCGTTTCCATTAATCGTACTCCCATAGACTTCGTCTCCTGTAGTCTTTTCTCGAGGAATACTTTCCCCATTGATCGAAGCTTCATTGATGGCACTCGTTCCAGAAAGGATTACGCCATCTGTTGCTAACTGATCACCAGGTAGCACTTGCAAAATATCTCCTTTTTTTATCTCAGAAGCGGCAATTTTTTTGGCTTTCCCATCCGGACCCACCAAACGGGCTTCCGTGGGATTCAATTTGAGAAGATTGGTGATTTCTCGTCGACTTTGTCCCTCGGCGTATTCTTCTAAGAAGTGAGCGCCTGCAAAAATCAAAATCAACAAAGCTGCTTCATTAAAATTTCCTATGACCATGGAACCAATCGCTGCCAACAACATCAAAAGATGTACATTCGGTGTGAATCGCCGATTGGCTCTGGTACTCTTTATGGTATCCTCGATTCCTTCCCACGAAATGTGATAACCTGCTAATAAAACCGCAGCAAAATAAAACCCATCTTTCACCCATTGGTTCGGAACAAAAAGTGCCAGTATAAAGAGCAGTAAGCCTACAAAATAAATGTTACGTGGGAGAGTCCCATGATCGTGAGTATGAGAATGCCCCTCCGTTTTTGTGTGATCATGTTGACAAGTATGTTCAGCCATCATTAAAACCTCCTCTAGTCCATCTGTCATATGAACGATCAATCATATTTATAGACTTATTATATATGAATAAACAATCATATGTCAACCGAAAGAAGTTTTTCTTGTGAAATGTAAGCGTTTTGGGTTTTGTGATTCCTTATGGCATGCTAGAATAAACTTAGGAGAGAAAGGAGTGTTGGTTATGAGAACATTTACTGGCGGTATTTCACTAAGTCCCCCATTAAAAATGTTAAAAGAAAAATTAATGATCGAACAAGATGAAATTCTTACCTTTTCACCCACGATGGTCTTTATCCCTTTAGCACAACATATTGGTGCTCCGGTGGAACCGATTGTTTCCGTTGGTGATTACGTCAAGCAAGGGCAAGTGATCGCTGAGTCTGATGCGTTTGTATCTGCCAAAATTCATGCATCTGTTTCGGGTAAAATCGTCGACATGGTCGATTGGCCGAATCAAAACAATGAAGAAGGAAAAACCATCATCATTGAAAATGATTATGCTTATCAAAATGATTTTTTGTCAGCCCCCTTCGACTGGCAATCTGCTGCTAACGAAACCATCCTCAACAAAATCCGTCAAGGCGGCGTCGCCGGCAAAGGCGGTGCAACGTTTCCCACCCATGTCAAATTCAGTATTGATGAAACCAAAAAAATCCATACTTTGATCTTAAATGGTTCTGAATGTGAACCGTTCTTACGCAGTGATGCTTTCTTAATGCAAAAAGAAGCCCAGAAAATCATTCACGGTGCAAAGATTGCCCAAAAGTTACTGGATGGTCCAAAAATCATAATAGGCATCGAAGATGACAAACCAAGAGCCATTTCAGCCATGCAAGCCGCAAGTGCAGAGGATGACACGATAGAAGTCGTTACTGTCCCAACTGTTTATCCAACCGGTGGTGAAAAGCAGTTAGTAGAGTTATTGACCGATCAAGAGGTGCCGTTAGGTGGTTTGACTGCCGATATCGGTATCGTCTTGATCAATGTTGCCACCAGCTTTGCCATCGGCGAAGCGGTCTGTTATGACAAACCGTTGATTGAACGCTATACAACCGTTACCGGCGATGTTCAAAATCCCTGCATCGTCAAAAATCCGTTAGGAACACTCGCAGGAGAATTGATCGACTTTGCCGGCGGCTTTCAAGGAGCCCCCAGCAAATTGATTCTTGGTGGACCAATGATGGGAAAATCCGTCAAAACCTTGAAAGTTCCGGTCACCAAAGGCAGCAACGGCATCGTTGTTTTTAATGAAGAAACCGATTGGCTCTATGCCGAAAACCCCTGTATTCGCTGCAACAAATGTGTCGAAGCTTGTCCAATGCGCCTCATGCCAATGGAGATTGATCAGTTTTATCGAGCGGGGGATTATCAAAAGTGTGAAGAATTATTGGCAGAAGCATGTATCAATTGTGGTGCCTGTACCTTCGTCTGCCCAGCTAAACGTTCCTTAGCTGCCAATATCACTGCCGCAAAAGGCAAAGTTGCCCAGTTGCAAAAGGAGGCGAAGGAAAGTGCCTGATTATTACAAGGATTCCGATAGCGAACGTCTCTTTCAGCAAAGGAAAAATCAAGAAACACCCCCAAGCCCCCATATTCGCAGCAATGACGAGACCATTAAAATCATGGGGTGTGTGGTATTAGCCTTGCTGCCAGCAGTTTTATTCTCTGGCTACCTTTTTGGATTGAAAGTTTATGGCTTGTTTTTCATTGCACTAGCCACGGCGTTTGCTGCCGACGGACTTTGGTCCTATCTTGTCAAACGGCCGTTTCGCTTCGATTTAAGCATCGTCGTGACGGCCTTGCTTTTAACGATGAACCTCCCACCAACCGCACCTTGGTATTTTCCCGTGATTGGGGTGGCGTTTGCCGTAATCATCGTCAAAGAATTTTTTGGCGGTATTGGTTATAATTTTCTAAATCCAGCCCTCGGCGGTCGAGCCCTGTTGATTGGCTTGTTTTATAACCAAATGTTTCTAATCAGTTGGCCTGATCCACCTTTTGGCAGCATCGCACCTGATGTCGTTTCGCAGGCTACAGCGAACGATGTTGTTTCTGGTGCCACACCATTAGCTGTCATGAAAGCAGGAGAAACGTTGAGTGGCTCTGAACTAGTGGATGCCTTTTTAGGATTTACCGGAGGACGAATCGGTGAAACCAGTGCCTTACTTTTACTGTTGGGTGGGATTTTTCTCGTTTACAAGAAAATCATCTCCCCTCGTATCCCACTGATTATCTTTGCGACGATCGGGCTCTTTGCTTTTATCCTTGGTCCAGAAGGACTTTTTACTGGCAGTTGGCAAACGGTCATCGGTCATATCATCAGTGGTGGTGCCATGTTGGGTGCGATTTATATGGCGACTGATTATTCTTCGACACCAGGAACAAAAGCAGGAGAAAATCTTTTTGCCTTAGGCGTTGGCCTCCTCGTTGTGCTCTTCCGTTTCTTTGGTTTTACAAATGAAGGCATGAGCTATGCCATCTTGATCATGAATTGTTTCACCCCACTTATTGATCGCTTCTTCCGCCTTCGCATATTAGGGGAAGGAAAAAAGACCCCGTTCAACCTTAAAATCATGAGCTAAATCGTAAAAAAGGAGGGTTCCTTATGATGATCGCCAATCGGCTAGTGGTCTTTCTAGTCATTCTACTCACAAATTACGCCTGTCAAAATTTGGCACCGACCGTCAAAGAGAAAAAACCGAACGTGACGACACGGGTGGTTTTCCTCTCAGGGATCATTGCGGTCGCTTACTTGTTCAGTGGGTTAAGCTTTTATCTTTTACTTCAAAATCGTTTCGTCTATGGCAATCAAGTGGTCACCAACTTGGTAAGTGCTGCCATCATCGCCTTGATTGCGGGGGGCTTGTGTTTACTGATCGTTCCTGCAAAAAAACGTTTCTTGACGACTGATCTAAAAAAAACGCTCCTAGTCAATGTTCTCTTGCTGACGATCGCCACCGTGACCCAATTTCCCTATACCGATTATTTAACCAATTTATTTGTTGCTGTAGGCATGTATTTCCTCTTTTCTTGTGCTTTGTCAGGGGTTCATACACGGAATCAAATTGCCACGATTCCGCCAATTCTAAAAGGTTTACCGCTGGATATCGTAACACTTTTTCTATTCTATCTAAGCTTTTCCTTTCTCAATGGTGTCTTCTTCAATTATTTATTCTAAACAAAAAGCAAGTCCCGCTTTGGAAGCGGAACTTGCTTATTTTTTGCGGAATAACTCTCTGAAGGAACCGATCAAAAAACCAGTCGAAAAAGCATTTTGTGCTTTTTGCTCTTTTTCAGCAGCGATTTTTTGTCGGGTTCGCAGCCCCTTATTGGCATTTTCGGACTTCTTCCCTTCACGGAGTTCTTTCGAAGCCTTTTGAAACTCATTTGAGAAACGATTATACCCAACCATGTCGTTTCCCTCCTTTCTTTGTGCTTGACCTATAATAACGAGGATTTATTATAGGAATTGCCTTTCTGATGCAAATCAGGTAACATAACAGACAGAAAGATGATTTATCCCAGGTTTATCAGAAAGGAAGATCCCATGAACGAAACCCACACTGGATTGTTAGTCAATAGCCGCGTTTTTCAAGAAACGCCAATGATGCTGACAGGTATCCAACTTTTAGAAGACCACAAAATCGTAAATTGCATTATTAAGGATCGCTACTTAGCCAGCTATGTCTTACGCCTTCCATTAAATAAATACCAATTAGAAGTTGAAGGAAAATGGAACAAGCGGGAACAGTTAGTGATCAAACATATGAAGATCAAGAATATCGATGAATTTATTAAAATCGTCGGTACGCCAGAATAACAGGACTCACGAAAAGCAAGTGCAGACAACTGCCCTTGCTTTTTTTCTGAAAAAATCCAGCTGATTTTTCCCGCGTGTTCCTCCGATGTTTATCGCGACATTCTGGTAAACCGATCGATCAAGGCTTTTTGCTCCTCTTTGATACCGATCGCCAACGGTTTGATCATTAATTTGACAGTGGACGAAGGTGTCTGAATCTGAACTTTTTTATTTACCACACCGCCTAGTTGTAATTTTGTGATCTCATGGATCATAATTGTCTGCATCCCTTTTTCATGAAATTGCAGATCTAACTGAATCAAGTGGATTTTTTCTTCGTCAACCACCACGATAAAATACTTTGGTGTTGGCAGGGCAATCATTTTGGCTTCCTCGGCATAACCAGCCAGTTTTCCATGGAACTTCGCACGGTAGCTTTCTAAATCATCTTTTTTCACGATCCATTTCATCAAAAGCCACATCCTTCCTTAGATACCTTAAGGATACCTGCAGAAAACGCTTTTGCACAACAATATGCCTGCTTGTTTCCTCACATAGCCCCATTCAACACGTTTGATCATCAAAGACTTTTCCTCTAGACATAGACGTTTTTGTCACCACGACTGCTGAGTCAAGCAAAAAGACAGCGAGGCGCTTAGTGCCCTTCGCTGTCTTTATTTGGATAGTAGTGTTGGAAAAGTCGCAGAAAAATCGGTGCCAGCATCAAATAAAAGATGCCATTCCCCGCTGCATGCAACGCATCAAAGCTCACTCCTTGAAAATAGTAAGCCCAAAAACTAGGAAACCCATAAAGCTTGACACTGATCCAAGATATCACAAAGCCATACGCAAAACCTGCAAATACACTATAAATGACTTGTAAATACAACTTTTTCATAAACAGTTTGCTTTTTGATAATAGATACATTCCAAAAATTACGACGGCATAGCTAATCAATTGGGCAATCGTCCATACCCCCATTCCCATGTAAAAATTGGTAATCAGCATCGAGAGCAGACAAACGATCAATCCACGACTAAGACCTAAATGGATGGTTACTAATAAAAAGATCACCGTCATTGGTTGAACATTGGGTAAAGGTTGAAAAAGTGTCCTGCCGACGACGGCTGCTGCTACAAGCAACCCTAAATAAGCAATTTCTTTTCCAGCAAATACAAGTGGTTTATTCGAATTTTTCATAGGTGAAAACCACTTTATCGTTGTTTCCTAAAAAGGTATCATCTGCCCCAGTCGTAATCATTTCATCATTGATCGTATATGTCCAATAATAGCCAGCTTTTTCATCTTGGGCTAAACCGTCGATGCTGGTGATCATCCCTTGATTTTCTTCCAAGTCAAAGTTCTCTTTCATGATAGTCATCAAAGAAACCCCTTCTTTAAAAGTGACCGTTTTGGTTTCGATCTCCTGGTCTTGCTCTTCACTTTTATTATTGAAGCTGATTTGGGCAGTGCGCTCTTCGGCATTTTGTTGGACTGACGAAGAGTCACTAGAGGAGTTACCCGCATCCATCGATGGTTTGGCACATCCGGTAAAAACCAGACTTAGTAAAAAAATATAACTAAAAATTACTGTTTTCTTCATAATAATGGCTCCTTTGATTTTTTTTACAACACCTTATTGTACTAAAAATAAATAAAAAAGGCGAAATTTTTTTGTTCCCCTCTATAGAAAGCATTGTAAATCCATGTGACTATGGGTATACTAGCTTCAATCATTCGTAAGAAGAAATGAAGGAGTGTTGGAAAGATGGATAGAAAAAAAGCGTCCTGTACCACTTTACTAGTAGGAAAAAAAGCATCGATTGACGGCTCGACCCTGATTGCCCGTAATGAAGATTCAGGGAGCGGTTCGGAACCGCAAAAATTCGTCGTCATCACTCCAGAACAGCAAGGAAATGAATTTTACGCCGTTTTAAGCGGCTGTCGAATCCGTTTACCTAAGGATCCCTTACGTTATACTTCGACACCTGAAGCAGATGAATCCCAAGGAGTCTGGGCAGCTTCAGGAATCAATGAAGTAAATATCGCCATGACTGCGACAGAAACGATTACGACCAATTCACGCGTTTTGGCCATTGATCCATATGTGGAAGATGGTATCGGGGAAGCTGATTTCGTCAGCATTGTACTGCCTTACATTCATTCCGCTAAAGAAGGTGTTCTTCGCCTAGGGGAACTCTTAGAAACCTATGGGACCTACGAAGCCAACGGGATCGCGTTTTCTGATGCCGAGGAAATTTGGTATATGGAAACCATCGGTGGACATCACTGGGCAGCTGTTCGCATACCAGATGATGCCTATGTCGTGGCACCCAATCGCTTAAACATTGATCACTTCGATTTCGCCTCAGAAATGACGTTGTGTTCGCAGGATCTCGAACAGTTGATTGAAGACTATCAATTAAATCCTGATTTTGAAGGCATTAATCTACGCCATATTTTTGGCAGCTCCTCAGAAAAAGATACCCGTTACAACAACCCGCGGGCATGGTACATTCAAAAACACTTTAGCGGAACAGTTGCTGAACCGATCGATCAAGAGCTCCCGTTTGTATGCTACCCAAAACAAAAGCTATCCGTGGAAGATGTAAAATGGGCATTGAGCTCCCACTTCCAAAATACGCCTTTTGACCCTTACGGTACAGGGACCGAGACACAAAAAACACAATTTCGATCGATTGCTCTCAATCGCAACCAGCAAGTCCATATTTTGCAGATCCGCAACCACGTGCCTGCAGCAATCGCTGGCATTCATTGGCTCGCCTTTGGCCCCAATACCTTCAACGGCGTTGTGCCCTTTTATGCAGCTATCACTAAGACCCCACTTGGCTATTGTGATACGACAAAGACCTACGATCCAACAAATAGCTATTGGTTAGGACGCACCTTGGCGTTGATTGGGGACAGCGACTACGATCGCTATAGTGATCTTGCCAACCGTTTTGAAATGGAAACGATGGCGGCTTGTCGCCGCATCCAACAAGAAACTGATCGTAAAGCTTCCGCTGAAAAGGAGCCTACTCGTCTGCTTGAAGAAGCCAACGCTGAGATGGCCGAACTGTATTTAAAAAATGCAACAACGTTACTAGGAAAAATGGTGGAGTCTGGCAGTAATAAAATGGCCTTGCGTTTTTCTTTAGCCGATTAGTCAATCGTTGAAAATAAAAGGATTAACAAAAACTTTACATGGAATTGCAGCAATCTAAACATTGCTCTCCTATACTAAAGATACCAATTCGTTTTCTTTTTCCTTGCTGGTACAAATCAAGCAATTGATTTGTACTGGTCCCCCTATTGAAGACCAGTTGGGAAAAAACGTTGGGAGGAATGAGCATGACTGCAAGTATTTATCGGACTGTCACCAACGAAATTGTTAAAGGTGAAATCATCAAGAGCCAGAGTCAGCAAGATATGCTGATCATTCAAGACAAAAAAGGCTATTTCCATGTCGTTGAACCAATCCCCGCTACTACTACATCAACTCCCCACAGGACCAAAGACTAAAAAATCCACTGGCGATCAGAAAGAATACAGGATCTTTCTGATTGCTCAGTGGGTTCTTTTTTGTTATGTCAAACTCAATGTGAATCGGTTCAATCCATCAATGAGTTTTTCTCGCGAACAGCCAACGTTTAGGCGTAAAAAATTTCTCCCTTCATTCCCATAGATTTCCCCTGACATAATCGCGACTTTTCCCTTACGAATCATTCGTTGCTGCAATTCCACCATCGTTAAATCCAGTGCTGTACAATCAATCCACATAAGATACGTGGCTTCGCTTTTCGTGACCACGAGTTCTGGATGATATTCCTGTAAATAAGCAATCACATAAGCAATGTTATCATCCAGATAGTCATTGAGCTTATCCACCCACTTACTTTCATTATCGTAGGCAGCAATCGTTGCGGTCATGCCAAAAATACTGGTGGAGCTCAACCCATCGGCTTCTTTCAACTGAGTTAAGAAGCGATCACGCAACTTGGAATCAGGAATAATTCCATAAGAATAAATCAACCCTGGGAAATTAAACGTTTTGCTTCCCGAAGTAACAAGGGCTACATTTTTTTGCAACAATTCAATGATTGGTTGATGCCTTTGTCCTTTTCTTACAATATCCATATGAATCTCATCAGAGATGATAAATACATCATGGATTCTCGCCAATTCGATCATTCGTTGCAACTCATCTTTTTGCCAGACTCTCCCAGTTGGGTTATGAGGACTACATAAGAGAAGAACTTTGTTTTCAGGCTGTGCCATCAATCTTGTTAGCTCTTCAAAATCAATGCGATACGAGTTGGCATCATAGATGAGTGCATTAGGTACGATTTTTCTTTTGTTCTCTTTGATCATTTTATAAAACGCATCATACGCTGGCGTCTGAATAATGATCCCATCTCCTGGATTGCTGAGTAAGGTGACGAGTAGTTTGATGCTATACATGACGGAAGGACTGTAGACCAGCCAATCGCTGTCGATCCTACTTTTAAAGCGTTCAGAATACCATTTGCAGACCGCTTGCTTGAATTCATTATGATTCCAACGTGTATACCCAAATACCGGGTGCTGCATCCGCTTGATAAGTGCCGCTTCAACTGCAGCTGGCACCTTGAAATCCGTATCGGAAATCGTAAATGGCAACAAGTTTTTTTCACCAAAACGGTCTTCCACATAATCCCACTGGGTACAATGGGTTCCTTTACGATTGATTGGCTCATCAAAAAACATTTTCTTCACTCCTACTACTTGACAATTTTGCTAAAGAATCGCATCAAGTTGATTTCTGACTGTTGTTACTTTCGTTCCAATGATTACTTGAACGTTCGTATCATCTAAGTGAACGACCCCAAGCGCACCTAGTTTTTTTAGCCGTTCATCATCAACCAATGTACCATCGTTTAGAACGAGGCGTAGCCGTGTAATGCAATTGTCTAAAGAATCAATATTGCTTGCTCCCCCTAAAGCTGCCAAAATACCATGGGCATCGTAGCCACTCTTTCCAGAATAGGTCATTTCCTCTTCCAACTCATTCGTTTGATCGTTGTTCTCTTCTCTACCAGGTGTCTTCAAGTTCTTGCGAAGGATCACTGTTTTAAAAACAAAGTAATACAGGGCAAACCAGCAAGCTCCTACGATCAGAACGAGCCACCATTTTGTATATGCGCCTTGCATCACGCCAAAGATAAGAAAATCAAGCACGCCCCCATCGGTATTTCCAATCGTGACACCCAATAGACTCATTACCATAAATCCAGCACCTGTCATGATGACATGAAAAATCCATAATAAAGGGCTGATGAATAAGAATAAAAATTCGATTGGTTCAGTAATTCCTGTCACAAAAGTTGCAATGACGCCTGAAATCAACAAGCCTTTTATCTTTGAACGATTCTCAGGTTTTGCTGTCTGGTACATAGCTAATGCTGCTGCCGGTAAGCCAAACATAAAGGTTGGCATTTTCCCTTGAGACAAGAACGCCGTTGCACTTGGTGAGATGCTTAAACCGTTTTGTAATTCCGCATAAAAAATATTTAACGCCCCAAAGACTTGCTGACCATCGATCAGCTGACTTCCCCCTGCTTCGGTAAAGCGAATCATGGAAACCAAAATATGGTGTAACCCAAATGGCAGTAATAAGCGCTCACCTGAACCAAATAAGAACGGACCGAAAGGACCAGCTTGTTGGATCAAATGTCCGATTCCTGTGATGATCATAGCAAACAATGGCCAAATCATCGGAATGATCACCCCGACCACAGCTAAAGTAAGCGAGGTGATGATTGGAACAAACCGGGCTCCTGAAAAGAAGGCAAAACTATCTGGCAATTGAAAATGGTAGAAGCGCGTATGCAATTTATAAACGATCAATCCTGCGATAATACCACCTAGAACACCCATTGATAATGTTTGAATGCCAAAAACGATCTCTTGTCCTGCTTCTCGAAGTTGATCTGCAGTAGCTAATTGATTCGTTTCTTGTAAATAAAAATTGATGGATAAATGCATCACGACATAGCCCACAAAGCCTGAAAATGCCGCAACTCCCTTCTCTTTTCGTGCTAGACCTAAAGGAATCGCCATCGCAAACATGACGGGTAAGTAACTAAAGGCAAACCCACCGATCGTTGACATGAAACGAAAAACCACTTGAAGCCAAGAGGCACCTAAAAATGGGAAAACGTCGATCGTTGAAGAAGATGAAAATGAACTACCAATCCCTAAAAATAAACCCATGAATGCGAGTAAAGCGACTGGCAACATAAATGTTTTCCCAAGTCCTTGAAAAATTTCCATCCAGCTTGCTTTCTTTCCTTTTTGCATATCATTTCCTCCTAACACTTTTATCTCTTAAAATGTAAACGATATCAAGAAGGCTTACAATACAGTTACCAAAACAAGAATGACCATTCACAAAATGGAATGGTCATTCCGGAGCAAGTACTTCTTCGATTTGATTGGCGTATTGAATAATTAAAATATCCAGTAACGCTGCTAAAGAGATCCGTGGGCTCAAATCGACTTCATGATGATAAATCGTTGTCATTTCAACAGAAAAAGAGAAGGTGGCAAGCTTTTCCAACGTGCTTGTTGATTGACCAATACAGGCTAAAATCGGCACACCTCTTTGTTTCAACCGGTTAGCATAATTTAGCATCCCGATTGTTTCCCCACTATGACTAATAAAAATAGCCATATCTTTTTTTGATAGTTGATTAGCGATGGTTGTCAATTCATCCCAATCCGTTGAAGCGCCAACCGTTTTTCCTAAGAACCGCAACTTTCGACTCGCAGATAATGCAACCGGCGCACTTTGCCCTAAAGCAAAAAATTCGATTCGTTGTGCTTGCTGCAACATTTCCACGGCACGCTGAAAGTCAGCCTCTTCAATCATTGATAAGGATGTCGTCAGCTGGTCAATCATTTGCTTGATCAGTGGGGATAAGCCAAGAGAAGCTTGAGTAGATGATTTTCTTTCAAGAGTTTGATAATTCTTCAGTGAAAATTTGAATTCTTGAAAACCGGTAAAGCCAAGCTTTTTTGCCATTCTGCTGATCGTCGCTTGACTGGTGTACGTTTGGGAAGCTAACTCATCGGCCGTCATTTCTGAAACTTTCTCGGGCGCCCTTAAACAATAGTTAAGGACCGTTCTTTCTACTCGGTTCAGCTCTGGAATTTTGTATTGGATTCGTTTATATAAATGATTCATCACCTGCTTCTCCTCCCTACTATTGCTTCATTCTTCCGTCTCCACTATGCTTCATTTACTCATTATACCTTCCCTCAACAAAAGTACAAACTGATGATGAATGGCTTGAAATAAAAAAAAGGACTCACCCTTTGAGGAGTGAGCCATCTTTGTTATTTTCTTTGCATCGGTCATCTGTAGACAGTCACTTCAGTAAACTCTTGCCCGTTGCCGTAATCATTTTCTTTCGTTTGACGCTTTCCATCAATTCGTTGTTTGCAACTGGCAAGTCCATTTTCGACATAGTTCACTGTATTTGCAACGATCCTTATTATAGTTGCTAGACCTTTCATCAAGGGATCATTTGATTCCATCCTCTATTCCCCCATTTCTATCACGCTTAAGCCGCTACTGGCTTTTTCTTATAACAAGTATAAAAGAAGTACCTTAAACGAAACTAAAAGAGAAGAACTTCGACAAAAAGAAAAGCAGACTAGTTTCTCTTTTTGGTAAAATATGGTAAATGTAATAGGAAAGGATGATCAGTCTCATGATAAAAACTTTAGTGGTAGCCAGCCATCCGGATTTCCACAATTCGCTTTCCCAACGATTCTTTAGTGAAAGTGCCAAGCTTCCTAACGTCACCATGCATTTCCTTGATGATCTTTCTGATTTTTCTCTCGCCAATGAACGGATGCTGTTGCAAACATGCGATCGTTTGATTCTACAATTCCCCCTATATTGGTACAGCGTTCCAGCAAAAATGAAAGCTTGGATCGATACGGTTTGGGAAAAATGTGCCCCTGCATTGGTGGGCAAGGAAATCAGTTTCGCCGTTTCTACCGGCGTTGCCGCCAAAGAATTTCAGCTAGGCGGCCGAGAAAATACGACCTTCAATGAAATTTTGCACCCACTGGTACTC
Source organism: Enterococcus sp. AZ149 (assembly GCF_051714285.1). Taxonomy (NCBI): domain Bacteria; kingdom Bacillati; phylum Bacillota; class Bacilli; order Lactobacillales; family Enterococcaceae; genus Enterococcus; species Enterococcus sp. AZ149. The sequence continues at coordinate 1,606,359 of NZ_JBIORO010000001.1, read as the reverse complement.
ATGGCAAAAAAACACCAAATGACGGTACTCCCCATCGTTGTCCTCGATCAACTGATGTATAAATCAGAACAAGAGAAACGAGCCTTTGTCATTGCCTATCAGCAACTTTTATTAATGCCGGCTCCCTTTACATTTGATCAAAAGCAACAATGGTTTAGCGAAAAGCTGGCGCGTTTGGTTTCTGAAAAACCGCAGCTTGCTCCTTTGCTATCCTTGTTGCAGGAAAACCATGAAACGTTGATCGAATTAGATGACGCTTTAACTGAATTGGAGGTGCTGTGATGGATCACGAATGGCTGAAGCCACTGATAGAGCAGTCAATAAAAGAAACAGCTGACTATCACGAAAAAGCATTTTTGCAAGAACTAGAGAAGTTGCTTCATCAGCAAGAAATTCGAATCGAATTGAAACAAGGAGAACTTGACGGAAAATTGTGGAATCCTAGTGAATGGTAAAATCTGCACTTGTATCCAAGAAAAAACTTTGTTCCACCTAGCTATAAAACATGCTGGGTGGGCCAAAGTTTTTTTGAATCGTTTCTTTTGCTTGTTAACTAGGATTCGCACATACTCTTTGTAGCAGCGATATAGGCTGCTTGCAAACGTTTCGTGATCGAACCCAATGTACCATTGCCAACTGATTTCCCATCTACTTTGACGATAGGCACAATTTCCCAGACAGAATTGGTCAAAAAACATTCTTGCGCGTTGTTTAGTGCCTCAACAGGGACAGGTTCTTCTCGATAAGGAATTTCTAATTGCTGACACAACTGTAGCACCTTCATTTTCGTGATACCTGGTAATACCAAGCGTCCATCCGGATGTGTATAGACGATACCATCAATGACAAACCAGAGATTTGATGCCGAAGCTTCCGTGAAACATCCATCTCGTTGCAGGAGTGCATCATCGAACCCCGCTTCGATCGCTTGATCTAGCGCTAACAGATTTCCTAACAAGCTCAATGATTTGATATCACAATGCAACCAACGCTCATCTGGAAGAACGGTCGCAGATAGCCCTGCATGCTGCATTTCCAGAGGTCGTTCAAAGGGGATCACATTTGCGGTCACGACTCCTTTGACTGCTCCAGCAGACGGAAACTCGTGATTGCGGGGAGAGGCGATTCCTCTGGTGATTTGAAGATAGATCTCTCCTTCTGTGATTCCTTCGGTTTTAACCAGTAACTTAAGGTTTTCAGTTAATTGGGGAATTGTATAAGGCAACGTCAGTTTAATTTTTTGCGCACTACTTTCTAAGCGAGTCATATGCTCCCCTAACATAAAGCAGCGACCATTATAGATTCGAATCACTTCATAGATTCCGTCACCATACTGATAACCGCGATCTTCAATGTCAATTTTCACCGCTTCTCGATCAACGATTTGATCGTTCCATAAAACCTTCATTTCCTCACTCCTATCGTCCTTCTCGTTTCAATAAGTATAGCATTTGTCTTTAGGCCTTGCTACGTAGTGCTTAAAAACAAAAAAACCTGCTGATGGAGACCGCTCCAACAGCAAGGTAGAACATTTTCGTTATAATGAATCTTTATCAATTACAGATCGTTCTAATTTTCGTTCTTGAAAAAAACGCAACAATGTACCAGACATTGCCATCACGATCGAATACACTGGCAGTGCCACAATCATGCCTACAAATCCAAGCAAGTTGCCGGCAATCAATAATAAGAAAACCGCAATGATTGGATGGATATGCAATACTTTTTTCATCACTAATGGTGAAACAAGATATGATTCACCTAACTGAATGATCGTGATTCCGACAATCAGAAAAATAGCTGTTCGAATGTCTTGACTTAACGCAAATAAAAAGGCTGGTGCTGCTCCGATAAAGGGGCCGAAATAAGGAATAATGTCCAGAACGCCGCAAATTAATCCTAATAGTAAGGCATTTTGTAAGCCTAGCAAAGAAAAAATGAAATAGCTTGAAACCGCAACATAAGAACAAACCAGCAATTTCCCACCGATGTACGCTGACGCTGCTTGATGAAAATCACTACAAAGTTGTCGCATTAAGCCTTGATAGTTTTTCGGTGTCTTACTTGCCAAAAAATCAGGAACTTTCTCACCGTCTTTAAACATATACACTAATAACAGTGGGATCGTAAACAAGACGATCGCTGAATGAGAAACGATGGAGATCAAACTCGTCAGACTATTGGTTGCCCCGGTAATAAACTGTAAGGCAAAGTTGCTAGCTTGGGAAATATCAATCGAATCAATAAAAGGACCAAATAATTCTTCTAAATAAGAATGATCAATAGTATCGATCACCAAATTGATGATGATGGGAATTTGATTGATAAAACGCCCCATCTCATAGGCTAATGCTGGTCCAATCACCTGAACGATCAAATACGCTGCAAAAACGATCAGCAGCAATGTCGAATATAGCGCAATGCTTTTCTTTTTCGTTCTTTTTTTTACCCAATTAAAGAAAGGTAAAAAGATGTAAAAAATAAAAATTGAAATCAATACTGGTAAAAAGACACTAGAAAAGATGGCTTCCAGTGGTCGAAAGACAAACAGTATATTTGAATAGATCCAGACCGCGATCCCTAAGAGACAGACGATCACTAGACCTGCAAAAATTTTTGATTTTTTAAGAAACTCCAATAATAAATCCTCCTGATTCTAGAAAGTAATTCAACTTCTTTCAGTTTAGCATAATTTTAAAAACGAAGGATGATTTCAAGAAGAATTTTTCAAAAATCCATGTTTTTCATAGCAAACTTTCAATTAATTTAATTTTTTTCATCTCTACATCTCGAATCTAATCAATTTTGATGAGCTGAAAACGGCAACGGAATATGCAACCGTCTGACAAAGTAGACTGCTGAAGCAAACTGGAGCAACCCTAGCAAAAAGAAAATCACATGCAAGACATTCCATTCTTGTAATAAGATGACCTGCACGATGATCCAGACAACTAAACTCATGCCTAAAAGCATTACCCCGTGGTACCCTTTGTTAAGCCGCAAGAGGAAAACAACAATCAGATTACCCAAACCTAAGATAGCGAACAAAAACAAGCCGGGAATTAAGAAGGTCGTGAAGGGTGTTCCTTGCAGCATGGCCGCTTCCAAACCAGCAAATGTCTCCCCTTTGCTTAACGGCTCAATGCTTTTAAACGCCAATAGACTTCCTCCACAAGCGCCAACACCAATAAAGAGACACAAAAAAAGTAACGCAAAGCGCATCTTCATTTTTCTCCACTCCTTCTTAAAACCCAACGCAACTAAAAAAATATTCTCAGTGACACATCGATTTTCTTATTCCTTATTCGCTTTTTGCTGAATAGATAAATGCGGCAATTTGCTGCTCTTCCACAGAGGAAAAGCCACACGCCTCATAAAAATGACGCGTTTTTTCTGTGTTGTCCGTAATCAAAACCTTTTGCCGTATTGATGGATGATTCGCCAGCATTTTTTTGAGTAATCGCTGACCAATTTTTTGACCTTGGAACTCGGATGCTACTAATAGATCTTGAATATAAAGAATGGTTTGTCCATCGGTTATGCAACGGATAAGCCCCACTAGCTGCTCTTCAACATAGGCCGTGATCACCTCTGAGTGGGCTAACGCTTTTAAAAGACGCTCGGGATCTTTAGTATAGGCGCTCCAGCCAACTCCCTCATACAAAGCGAGTACTTGATTTGAATCAGATGGTAATTGGTCTTTAAAGACGATCTTCATACTTTTCCTCCTTGTAATAACTTAGCGACAGGGTGGAACAATAGAAATAGAGTTGACAGCTCTTTTCCAAACAAACTCTTGTTATTAAGCCGTAATGCATTGCTTGACTAAAGAGTATCCTGAGGAAAAGCGGCTGTCAACTCTAATTACGAAATACTTGAAGAACAAAATTGAACTGGTTCTGTTTCTAAGCCAGGACGTTAATCAATCAACAACTCATTTTTTAAACGTTGGCTCGTCGTCTGTTGCTCTTCAGGCGTTACTTCTTGATAGGAAATTCCATATTCTCCTCTGAAGCCATCGCCGGTGAACCCACTGCCAGCCATTTGGTAAGACTCGACAGTCCCTAATGCTGATTGATATTGGATAAATAATTGACTCATTTGCGAAAAAGTTAGATCGGTTTCGCCATTTTCTCCAATGATCGTTAGCAGATCCTGAATCCGCATCACGCTGGAAAGTGAAACTAACTCTTTTGCCAGAATCTCAGTCACTTCTCTCTGACGGCGCTGACGGCCATAGTCACCTTCTGGATCATCCTTTCGCATACGAGTATACTGAAGCGCCTCCCAGCCATCTAAATCGAGGATCCCCTCTGGGTAATCGATTTTCTCAGCAGTAAAAGCAAATTCATTTTCAACCGTGATGCCACCAATTGCATCAACAAGATCTGCCATCCCATCCATGTTTAAGGAGAAATAATGATGGATCGGTATATCAAGATATTGTTCGACGGTTTCAATCATCATTTTTGCCCCACCAAAAGAATGGGCATGATTGATTTTATCATGGTACCCTTGTCCCACGATTTCCACATAAGCATCTCTAGGAATACTCGTGAGGGTGGTTTTTCTTGTGGCAGGGTTCAACGTTGCTACCATGATGGTGTTGGCGCGAAAATCGGTTTTGCGACGAGAGTCATTGGCGATCCCTAACAAAAGAAGGCTTAGAGGCTCGGCATTTTCGATGACTTCCGCCTCTTCTCGTCCTTCGATTGGACGATGGATCGAGTGGGCAACATCCTCTACTTGAAAATACACCCTAACCGCATAGACAGTTCCTGCTGAGATAATTCCGGTCAGCAATATCAGGAAAATGATTATTAGTTTTTTTGCTGTACTCAATTTATCTCCCCCTAAGTACATATTTTTTGATTGAAAAGACGAAAGCATAGGTGATATAACTGATCCCACTTGCCAATAAAATACTTGCTAGCAAGTCGCTGGGATAGTGAACCCCAAATAGCAACCGACTCATCATAATCAGCAACAAATAGATCAATCCTAGAAATAGGGCCATGTTTTGGATAAAGTGACGCTTGCCTCTTTTGGCAGGAACTGTTTGCCCCAAGAAAAAGAGGAGAGAAATAATCAACGTGGTCGCTAATAATGTATGTCCACTCGGAAAACTTGCTGATGCCCGTTCCATACTGTCAGCAAAATCCGGTCTCGGTCGATCAACTACTTTCTTGATCACTTGACCAACACCACTGATCACAATCATATTCCCCATCAACCAAAGACTTTCTAACCGCTGCTTGCGCATAAATAAAATACTTGCTAACAGGAAATGAACGACAGCTATGGGAATGATCGTAGCCGTACTGGCAAGTGGGAGAAAAAGCGATTCCACAGCAGGTGTCCGCCATTGAGGCAACTGGGAAAAAAGGTTGTCGATGCTTTGGAACCAGCGCGGTTCTAATGCAACGAGGAAAAACAGCCATGCAAAACAGCTGCAGAGTATTCCGCCTATCACTCCTTTTTTTGCTGTTTTACTCATGTTAAGCCCCTACTTTCTTTTAATGTATACGACCTATTTTTGGCTTTTATCGGAAATTTGTCTAACCCAAAGATAATTCCCATAGCAATGCTGATCGCAATCAGAGAGGTTCCTCCTTGACTTAAGAATGGTAAGGGAATGCCGGTTAAAGGCAGCAAACCGATCGCCGCTCCGATGTTTTCAAAAATTTGAAAAACCAAACCAAACACATAGGTAATCGCAATATAGACCGATGCTTTGTTATTTGTTTTTAAAGCAGCAAAAATGATTTGATAGATCAGATAGAAATAAAGGAAGATGACTAAAGTACTTCCTAAAAAGCCATACGTTTCTCCAATGACTGTAAAGATCATATCTGACTCCCGAACCGGCACATACACCGTTGTATGGGTATCAGGTGCCCCCAATAAGCCGCCAGAACCAATCGCCCACATACTGCGGACTTGTTGGAAAGCGATGGAATCTTGGTACGCGAGTGGATCTGCCCAGGCTCTCACCCGATCCAATTGATATTGTGAAAAGTGAAGGCGAAACAACACACGATTGCCCCATTCCGTGAATACGAGTAGCAACAAAATAGCACCAAGAGCGGCAATCAAACCGATCACGACGGTCAGTATTTTCCAATGAACACCGGAAATGATGAATAAGGCACCTAACATCACGATAAACACCAAACTCGTTCCAAAGTCCCGCTGCATAAACATCAATAAAAATGTGGGTAAGCTGTATAGCAGGATCTTAGTAACATAGATCAAATCGGATTTGATTGTTCGTTCTGCTTTACGTTTCTCATAGACTAAAGTGAGATAGACCATAAAGAGCATAAAGGCCACTTTCATAAACTCAGAAGGCTGAATCGTAAACGCACCAAATCTGATCCACCGTTTGGTGTGCGTTTGTTCAAACATCGTTTGATCGTAAAACCAATGAAGAGAGGCCATCAAACCAAGTGATAGTAAGTACAAAAGACCAGAAAAGCGGAGGAGTAAATTCGTAGGAATCAAACTCGTTACAAAAAGAGCAATCGCCGAAAGGATACAAAAGAGGATCTGCCGAAAAACAATCCCTGAAGGATCATTGCCATCCATCACAGAAGCCTGATGTTGTACCCAGATACTTAACAAAAACAGCAGGAAAATCGGCAGCAATAAAGCATAGTTTGCTTCATGTCGTTTGAGGAACTTCATTAAGTATACCCTCCTCTCGTTCTAGTTTCAGGCATAAACTGAAGGCAAATGAAAGAATAAAGTAACTGGAGCCACCATAACTAATGAATGGCAAAGGTACCCCCGTCATCGGCATCAACCCTAAAATACTGGCAATATTGATACTTGTTTGTAATAACAGCAACGTGCTGGTTCCCAATAATATTAAGCCAATCTGAGGATTTGCGATTGCCGCTGATCGTATAAACAGACGTAAAATAATTACGAATAATAAAGCGATGACAAAAATGCCGAAAATCAACCCTAATTCCTCTACTAAAACGGAGAAAATAAAATCAGTCTCTGCTACTGGTAAAAAGCCTTTCTTGGTGATGCTATTTCCTAAACCAAGGCCCGTAAGACCACCATTGAACAAAGCATAGTAGGAATGGATCATTTGGAATCCTTGATTATATGGGTCGGAAAATGGATCTCCCACTAATCGAATTCGGTTATACACATGCATAAACATGTGGGGCAATAAATCATTGTTTCCTAAAAAGAGGATCAACATAGCAACCAAGAACAGACTGATTAATAACCCGCCAAACAAAAGAGCCGTGAGTTTAACGGGTACCTGAACCGTGGTAATCATGATAAAAGCCAAGAAAAGTAAAATCATCACGCCGGCTACTTTTGGTTGAATGAGGATCAACACACAGCACAAAAATAAAACGAAAAGCGGACGTTTCATTTCCTGCAAGGTAGTTTTTGCTGATTGAAAGTAATGAGCAAGGTATAAGACCATGCCCACATTCACGATCTCTGAGGGCTGAAATTGTATCCCTACAATCGAGACCCATCGTTGCGCTCCATTGACAGAAACACCGAAAAACGGCAAACGTGCCAATAGTAAAGTAAAGACGCCAAATGCCAACAGACCGATCGCTAAATATTTACTGAGCAGAATCTCACGCCGTGTTCGCTGAATAATGAAAAGGAGCACCCAGCTGAGTAACAGAAAGACAAGCTGACGCATAAATAAGCTTGCTGGCGGCTGATCTCTCGTTAATAAACGATAAGAACTTGCACTATAAATCATTAAAAGACCGATAAGGCTCAATAGCAAATAAGCTATGATCAGCAGCCAATCGATCTTCTTTTTTTCTATCATTGCTTCCACTCCTCTTGCCTTGGAGTAGGTGTTCAGACGGTACCAGTTATTATGCCCTTTGAGCTTAGTCATCCATCAAAGAGAAAAGCAAAAAAGTCTCACTTCTCTTAGGACGTCAGACTTTGCTAGCAATCTCATCGTCCGAGTTTTAGCACTATACAACGTAAAGAAAGTTGTTCCCTTTCTTAGCTATTTTATGAAAAGCCTTAATCCGACAATTCCTGTTTTACACATTGGCGTCTTTCGACGTTTCTGCGCAATAGCTTATGTTTGTATAGGAGCCTCACCTAACAAGGTTATATGTTATTTTCAATCCACTATGAATGGTACCCTTCCTCGTATAAAGATACAACCCATTCTTTGTTATTTTTATTTTTCTTTAACTTTTCTTAAAGAATTTAGATATTTCGAGTAATTTCCGATATTTAAAGAAAAATCAATGGAAATCATTCGACCATCACTGGATTCCCTTCGATCATACACGTTATTAAAAAACGGTCATTTTCAAAAAAAGACAGCTCTTTTTCTAAAACTCGAAAAAGAGCTGCTTTCTTGATTTTATACTCCCGCTCTACATATATCTGTGTCGATCAATCCAATGATCGTTTGGCCTGACGCTCTTGCGCTGCTTTTCGTAACTGCTTTTGCGCTTTTTTAGACCCACGTTCAATATCTCGGGTAAATTTACGTTGGGCAAAATCGGAAAATAATTGATCTAGATCATAGCCGGCTGGATAGAGTGCTTCTCGTTTGGCGAGCAGTTGCAATCGCCGAGCAGCAACAACGAAACATTGTTTCTCAATATAAATCTTCGCTTGTCCCTGTTCCAAGTATTCATAAAAAACTCCCCGTTTTTCATGCTCTGCTGAAAAGACCTGGTCTCCCTTTTGAAAAATGTGCTCAGACTTTGTTTCCTGAGGATCGGTTCGTTTTCTGGACGTCTCAAAAGGCTGCTTCTCAAAAGAATAAGATTTATTCTTTAAATAGTCCTTTGCCGTTTGCACGACCTCAGCAGGAATCGCCATTTTTTCGGCGATCCAAAACGCATTACTTTCACCGACCGCATTGGTCAATAAGCGGTATTTCGGCGTCAGGGTCTTGGCATCAAAAGCCATCGCCGCTGTTTCAAAATCTTGGTGATCAAGAGCAAACTGCTTGATTTCACCATAATGAGTCGTGGCGATCATTAACGCCCCCGATCGATAGATCGATTCCATAATGGCGATCGCTAAAGCTGCTCCTTCATTTGGTTCAGTCCCGCTGCCAATTTCATCTAACAAAACGATACTGTTCCGGCTGGCATTCGTCATGATCTGTGCAATATTCGACATGTGTCCAGAAAAGGTACTTAAAGAATTTTCTAGACTTTGCTGATCCCCGATATCCATCCAAAGACTTTTTAAAAACGGCACGCTGCTGTTGCCATTATGCGCTGGAAACAAGCCGTAATGTGCCATCGCACAAACGAGTCCGACGGTTTTTAAGACAACCGTCTTACCACCAGCATTCGGCCCTGTGATGACCATACATCGATTCTCTTCTCCTAGTTTTAAAGATAGAGGAACAGCATCAGTGCCCAGTAAAGGATGCCGGACTTGATCAAGAAGCAAAACTTCTTCTTCAGTAATTGCTATCGGTTGACCATTGATTTCCCGACAATACTTTCCGCGAGCAAAAATAATATCTAGTACCACTAAAATATCAAGACAGGCAAATACTGCATTCATTTGTTCGGCGATTTCCCCGGTCAATTCTGATAAAACTTGGTATTGGGCGGCCGTTTCTTCCGCCTGTGCCAAAATCAATCGATCATTCAGACGGGCAGCTGCCTCTGGTTCAATAAAAACAGTCGCGCGTTTATTAGAACGTTCGATGATCGTCCCTTTAATTTGCTGTTGAAATTCAGCACGTACCGGCAGCGTATAACGGTCGTTCTTTTTGATCACACGGTTTTCTTGCAGATAGCGACTTTCTTTAAAAAACTTTGCAAAAACTTTTTTTAAATCGGCCTCATATTTCTCAATTGTGCCACGAATTTTCCGTAATTCTCGGCTGGCGTTACTATCTACCTGACCATTGCGAATTTTTTGGAAAATCATTTCGGCGATTTCAGAAAAGTCGGCCAACCCCTGAGCATAGTGATGCAATCTTGGGGCAATTGATTGATTTTTCTCAAACAATTGACGGATGATTCGAAAAGACCGTAAAAAGTCTCCGTATTCAATCAATTCCTGCGGCTCCAATACAAAGCCTTTTTCAATCTTCTCCGTATGATGTAAGACATGCTGAAGCCCCATGAAAGGGACTTGACGTCCGGCGTCTAATAGCGCCATCGCTTCAGTTGTCTCAGACACTCGTTTTTGGGCGGAATGGATCGTAGCTGCTGGTTTTTCATTGGCAAAACGTGCTTTACCATAATCGCTGATTATTTTTTTACTTACTTGTTCTTTAATTTGTTCAAATTCAGTTGCTTGAGGTATCTTCATGAGTGATCCTTTCTTGTGCCTGAGGATCCCGGTAACATCCCCGTCCAAAAAAGTGTACAAAAAAAGCGATAGTCTCCCATCACCTGATTCATCAATAACGATTTTTATCGGTATCTACAGGCACAACAAATAAACAGTCTGTTTTTGCTTATTTGTTTTAATTAGCTGATTAGATACCTACGACACTCATTAATATACCTCTTTCTTTTTTGAACGAGTTTTTTTCATTGTAATATAGAAACTGTCCTTCTGTCAACTTCCTTCAAATCTCCTTCCCCTCAAAGAAAAAACGTCTCAGAAGCTGCTAGAAGCTCCTGAGACGTTTCTGATCTAGATCAAATAATAAGCTACTTACCTACTTACGAGCGAATCAGGTAATCAAACGCACCTAATGCAGCAGTGGCACCTGAACCCATTGAAGTGATGATCTGTTTGTATACACTATCGGTACAATCTCCCGCTGCAAAGACCCCTTCAATGTTGGTTGCGCCATGTTTGTCCACCACGATCTCATTGCGTTCATTTAAGACGACACGATCTTTTAACCATTCAGTATTCGGCATCAAGCCAATCAAAATGAAGACCCCCTCCACAGCTAAAGTGAATTCACCATTCGTTTCACGATCAACGTAGGTCAATTGTTCGACATGATCGGATCCAACAATTTCCTTCGTTGCCGCATTCGTAATAACAGTCACATTATCTAACGTGTTCAAACGGTTTTGTAGCACAAGGTCCGCTTTTAGTTCTGGTAAAAATTCAAGAACATAGACATGTTTCGCCATGCCAGCTAAATCGATTGCTGCTTCGATCCCAGAGTTTCCGCCACCAATGACGGCAACTTCTTTCCCAGCAAATAACGGACCGTCACAATGCGGACAATAGGCAACACCTTTATTTTTGAATTCTTTTTCTCCCGGAACATTGATGTTGCGCCAGCGAGCGCCAGTTGCTAAAATGGCCGTTTTGGTTTTTAATACTGCACCATTTTCTAATTCAACTTCGATGACGTCATTGCGGCGAATATCTTTCGCACGCTGACCTTTCATCACGTCTACATTGTATTCGTTGATGTGCTCTTCTACCTGACGCATTAATTTTGGACCTTCGGTATAAGGGGTACCGATCATATTTTCGATCCCCAGGGTTTCCATTACTTGTCCACCCATTGTTTCGACAACCATCCCAGTATTGATGCCTTTACGCGCTGCATAAATCGCTGCGCTTCCGCCTGCAGGTCCGCCACCGACAACTAATACATCGAAAAGCTCTTTTTCAGCAAAGTCATCTTTACTCGTCGGACCAGCTGCTTTTTCCAACAACTGTTCGATCGTTTGTCGGCCGCTTGCAAATTCTTCCCCATCTAGAAAGACTGTTGGCACAGCCATAATTTTTTTCTTGTCAATTTCTTCTTTGAACATCCCACCTTCGATCATGGTGTGACTGATGGAAGGATTTAGCACTGCCATAATGTTTAACGCTTGAACAACATCAGGACAGTTATGGCAGGTCAAACTGACATAGGTTTCAAAATGTAATGGCTTATCGATCGCTTTGATGCGCTTTTGAAGTGCTTCATCAATTTTCGGCGGACGACCGCTTACTTGAAGCAACGCTAAAATAAATGAAGTGAACTCATGTCCTAACGGTAAACCAGCAAAAGCGATGCCGCTTTCTTCACCGGGACGATTGATCGAAAAGCTTGGTGTCCGTTCACTTGCTACAGCTTGAATCGTGATTTTTGACGACATTTCTGCGATTTCTTCTAAGAATTCACGTACTTTCGTTGAAGAATCATCCTCACCTAAAGTCGCCGCAAAAACAACCTCTGATTCTAGCATCGCTAGATATTGCGTCAGTTGGTCTTTGATTGCCTTATCTAATGCCATGAGAGCCTCCTAAATCTTGCCTACAAGGTCTAAGCTTGGCGTTAAAGTTTCTTCGCCTTCTTTCCATTTTGCAGGACATACTTCACCTGGATGGGTACGGACATATTGTGCGGCACGGATTTTATCGATCAAACCACTAGCATCACGACCGATACCATCCGCATTGATTTCAACCGTTTGTACCACACCATCCGGATCGATGATAAATGTACCACGTTGAGACAAACCTGATGCTTCGTCTAATACATCAAAGATTTCTGAGATCACATGAGAAGGATCAGCAATCATGATATATTCGATTTTATTGATGGCATCAGAGTGGTCATGCCACGCTTTATGTGTGTAGTGGGTGTCAGTTGATACAGAATAAACTTCTGCGCCTAATTCTTTTAATGATGCATATTGGTCTTGCAAATCCTCAAGTTCTGTCGGACAAACAAATGAGAAATCTGCAGGATAAAAACAAACAACGTTCCATTTTCCTTTAAAATCTTCTGATGAAACATCGATAAATTTTCCATTGTGGTAAGCTTTCGCTTCGAATGAACCAATCTCTTTTCCAATTAATGACATATCATTTCCTCCAATTAGAATAATTATTTGAGAATAATCTCTATTAATTATTAGTATATCTAACTACAAAATGCAATAGTTTATTCAGAAATAGTCAAAAAAAATGTTATCATCCTCAGAAATGAGCATATTTATTTTTTATCGAAAGCAAATGGAGTATAGTAATAAGTTTGGCTAATCATTTCTAAGCAAAGTTCCTACCTGTTAGATTCTCAATTACATCTCTTATTCTCAATTAAACAAAAAAAGATTGCCTCTTCCTATGATTCCTCACAATGGAAAGTGAGTCATAAAAAAAGACAATTTTTTTATTTAGTATTGAAATAGTTGAACAATCCACCGATCGTTCGCTCCTTCAATGTAATCCGCTTGCCGTCTAGAAAAACTTCTTCGACTGGGTAATGATCTTGAAAAGGTGGAACTTCCAAGTATTGACTTGCGAGAAAGCGCTCTGGGGATTCAATTGTTGTTATTTCTTTGCTACCATTTTTCAGATAATGAATTTCTAACATATCCATTGCCTCTTTTCTTGTATTCTGAACTTTTGAAAAAGCATTGAGAGGATCTTATTTCTCGCTGTTCTTTTTGCTTGGTTCAGTTACAAGCCGTATTATAGTCTTCCTTTTTTTAAAAGTAAAGAAACCACTCTCGGTTGAAACATCTCTTATTTTTTGGCTTTTGTCTGACCGATAAAGTAGTCCTCTAAGACACCACCAATCACAAAAATGACCCAAGAGTATGCCCATGCATGAAACATGAAGGACCAAAGCATATAAACGACCAAAATCACTGGCCAGTAGACTGTTCGAAAAAAGGTAACTCTACCAGCTGATTCGCCATATTTATGACGTGTTGCTCGATCACCAAGATTCTCTTCGTCACGAATAAAATACGTCTCAGTTGCCAGCTTCGCAAAGCCTGTACGAATAATACTTACATAAATAATAAAGAACACACCCACTGCAACTGTCAAGAAAAACAAGGAAATACCAAACTCAACAGAATAATAAAACAATTCACTTAAAAGTACAGGCGCAATTGATAAAATACAGGCACCAATTCCTAAAACAAGACCAATACGAAAACTTTTTTCATAATTTGCTAGTTGCTGAGCGGCTTCTCGTTTAGCATCCCTTTTGATCGGACGATCATCTAACTGTTTACGAGCACCGGAAAAGTGCAAACTGCTAGAGATGATAAAACCAACCCCGATGGCGATAAAAAGGATCATCACCATTACACCAAATAATTCCGCATAGAAACTAACAAAAAGCATCAAAGCTGCAAAAGCTGCGATACAAAAGCCGATTCCCAAAGACAACGAAAAAGCAAAGTGCCGCACAGTTCCCCAATAATCAAACGCATCGTCTTCTGTGATGGCATCGGACCAATCATCAATCGGCTCTTCTTCTTTTGAAACATCTAACTCTTGCAGCAGTTCATCCACCGAACCAAACTCGCTGATCACCGCACCGATGGCTTCATGCTCACTTTTCCCTTGGTGAATCAGTTCCAAGTAATGGTCTTCCATAATCGCTAAAAGATCTTCTTTTGCCTTCTTCGTTTCCGGTGTGATGGGTACTGATAAAAATAAGCTGTCTAGATAGTCATGAATGGTTTTCATTTGTCTCCTCCTTGTAAGAACTGGTCAACGACGATCTTCGTCTGCTGCCACTCCAATAGTTTCTCCGAAAGGCTTGCTTTTCCGTCTGCAGTTATCTGGTAATAGGTCCGCTTTTTGCCATGTGTCACTTCTCCGGGATACGAACGGATCAATCCTTGTTTTTCTAACCGAGTAAAAGCGGAATACAACGTCGTTTCTTTGATCACATATAAAGCATCTGTTCCTTCACGAATACGCTTGGATATTTCATATCCATAAGAGTCTTCTTTCGAAAGAATGGATAAAATGATTGCGTCGTTATAGCCGCGAATTCCGTCACTCGAGATCACGCAATCGCCTCCTAAATTACTTCATCTGTCGTACTAATTATAAATCAATTACTACGACAGGTAAAGTAAAGCTGGATAACTTGTCAAAAATCAGTCGCAGGTCCTAGAAACAGTTTGAATAAAAAGACACGCTTTCTCAGTAAACTGATAAGCGTGTCCCTTATTACTTAATTTTTTTCACCTATTTATTCAACGGCTGGCTTGACATCATCCATCATCAATCGGATCGACTCCAATCCGGAACCAGCTAAATACCAAACCGCAGCATCCAATTCAATCACTTGATCGTTTTGCCCTGCATTTGTTTCTTGTACGATTTCATTTGCAACAAATTCACTTTCGCTTTCATTGCCACCGATCGCTTTTGTCCGATCGATCACGAAAATGACATCAGGATTTTTTTCAAGCAAGTACTCATAAGAAATACTTTGTCCATGTGTCGACGCCTCTAATTCCTCATCTACTGCTGGGAAACCAAACGTGTCATACAAGATACTGTAACGAGAACCTGGACCAAAAGCAGAAAGATTGCCTTCATTTACCATAACAACCAAGGCTTTCTCGTCAGCATTTTGCGCTTGCTCCTTCAAGGTATCGATCTGACCTTGTAACGATGCTAGTTGTTCTTGCGCTTCCTCTTCCTTACCAAAAATTTGACCAATGGTCGTAATGTTGGCTTCGATCGATGCCCAAGTATCACTATTGTCAACACTTAAGAAAACGGTTGGCGCGATTGCAGACAATTCCTCTTGGAAATCACGTTGTCGACCAGAAATAATGATTAGGTCTGGCTGCAGTTGATTGATTTTTTCTAAATCAGGCTCTTTGATTCCCCCTGCTGATTCAACATCCGCATACGCTGATAAATAATCTGGCAAATTGCTGGTTGCGGCAGCAACGATTCGATCCCCAAGGCCAAGTGCATCCATCGTATCTAATGCACTGTTGTCAAAGACAACAACTTTTTCCGGCGCATAAGGAACAGTGACAGTCCCATTGCTGTCCGTAATCTCGACTTCTGTCGGCGTTTGTGTACTTTCTTCTACTTGGGTTTGAGCTGTACCCGTTGAATCTGTTGTCCCTGTATTATTCGAGCCGCAAGCGGTCAACCCCGCTAATACGAAAATACTCATAAAACTTACTGCTATTTTTTTCATTTTTTCCTCCTTTGAAACATATTTTTTATTGGAAGGTGTAGCAAAATTGCCGCCCATCCACTTGTACCAGTTTGATTGGAATCTCATACAATGATTCTAATAATTGTTCTTGAATCACTGCCTCTGTGTCAGCCGCTTTAAAAATCTGACCATCTTTCATCGCGACGATGTGATCGGCATACCGTGCTGCAAAATTAATGTCGTGCAAAACGATCACAACAGTTTTCTGATAGTCTTCCACCAAGGTTGTCAATAGCTTCATCAGCTGGTTGGCGTGTTTTAAATCTAAATTGTTTAACGGTTCGTCCAAGAGTAGATAATCTGTATCTTGGGCTAAAATCATCGCCAAGTAAACTCGTTGTAACTGACCACCAGAAAGTTCATGAATCGATTGATCACTATATTCGGTTAGAGATAACTTAGACAAAGCGTCATCAATGATCCCATCATCTGATGCCGATTGTCGCCCCCGGTTATACGGATAGCGACCAAATGCCACCAGTTCTCTTACAGTCAGATTGACAGCATAGCGATTGCTTTGCTGCAAAAAAGCCATTTTTTTTGCTAGCTCTTTGGACTTCCATTGACGAATCTCCGTTCCATCCAGATAAATATCACCGGTGCGTTGATCCAACATCCGACTGACTAAAGAAAGCAAGGTACTTTTTCCGGCACCATTGGGCCCGATGAAGGCAATCATTTTCTGTTCCGGCAACGCTATGGAACATTCCGTCAAAACTTGTGTTTTTGCATAATTCTTGGATACATTTTTGGTTTCGATCATGATTTTTTCCTTTCCAGCAGCAATTTGCTTATAAAGAAGATACCGCCTAATAATTGGATCACGGTGCCGATGGTCGTTTGCCATTGAAAGACCTGTTCCACTAGGAATTGACCTCCTACCAACAGGAGAAAACCAATCAAACTCCCACCGAAAAACAACCAGCCGTGACGATAAGTTGGGAAAAGCTGATAGGTGATCGTTGCCACCACAAAGCCTAGAAAAACTGCTGGACCAACTAAAGCAGTGGCGGTGCCTGTCAGTAAAGCAATCAAAAATAAGACACCTTTATGAAGCCATTGAACAGATACACCTAAACTTTTGGCTTGCCCACTTCCTAAATGGAGCAAATTCAATTCTGGAATCAGCAGAACCAGACAGATACTCCCTAGCAAAATGATCGCGGCAGCAATCAGTAGATGCTGGGTATTGATATTGCCAAAGCTGGCAAACAAACGACCTTGTAGTAAATCATATTCATTTGGATCCATCAACACTTGCAGAAAGGTGCTGAGACTACCGAACATCGTGCCACAGACCATCCCTGCCATCAATAACAAAAACAACCCAGCGACTGCTTTTTGATAGAAAAAGCCAATTAAGAAGCTACCTAGAACGGCAGTTAAGCCGACAGAAAACAAAAACATCGTTGCTGTTTCTTGGCTCAGCATCTGAATTCCGCCGATAAAAAAGAAACAAAGGGTTTGAACAAGAACATACAGTTGGTCCAAGCCTAAAATTCCAGGGGTCAGATAGCGATTGCTTGTCAGTGTCTGTAAGGTGATGGTACTAAAGGAGATGGCGATTGCAACTAAGGCAAAAGCCAAGATTCGGCGTCCCCTTAATGCAAAAGCAAATGACCAGTTTCCATAGGTGTTATAGGTCAGATAGGCACCACATGCACAAAGGATCAGAAACAACAAAAGAAAGAGCTTTTTCTTCATCGAAATTTCCTCCCCAGAAGCAAAATCAAGAAACAGCAGCCACCCAGTACGCCGGCAACAACACTGACCGGCATTTCATAAGGTGCGATGACGATTCTCGCCAATACATCACACAATAGCAAGAACGCGCTTCCGGCAAAGCTGATCAAAAGCAGATTGTTTTTCAAATGATCCCCAAAAACCATGCCGATCATATTTGGGATAACGATCCCTAAAAAAGGAATTTGCCCCACAGTCAATAAAACGATACTGCTAGCAAACGCCACCAGCGCAAATACAGCAAAACGCAAGAACAAGTAATTGATTCCCAGACTCTTAGCCGCACTTTCTCCTAAACCGGCGATCGTGATCTCATAAGCCAAGAAATACAATAGACCGAAAACGGGAATCGTCAAATACAAAAGTTCATACTGTCCAACCATAATGGTGGCAAAATTTCCTTGCAGCCAAGAAGAAACGTTTTGAACCAATTGGAAGCGATAGGCTAAGAAGCTACTGATAGCCCCGATGATATTACCGAACATCACCCCTGTTAAAGGCAGCATCATTGGATCTTTCTTTGGTAGAAATTGGCTTAAAAATAAAAAGAACAACACACCTGCGTAGGCAAACACAAATGCTGCTGTAGTGCGAATCAAATTTGAGGCATTTGGTAGAAAGAGCATAACCAGCAAAATTCCTAAACGGGCGCTATCCGTCAGTCCAATCGACTCCGAGGCCACAAATTTATTTTGCATCATGTGTTGCATAATTTTTCCACAGATACTAATGATCCCACCTGCAATGATCAAACTGATCGTCCGTGGAAGCCTAACTTTTACCAAAACAAGCCAATGATTCGGATCACCCTGCTGTAAACCTGATAAAGACAATTCATGGGTGCCTGCCAACAAGGAGCAACCCACTAGAAGAACAAAGATCAGCAGTAATCCGATTTTTTTAAACATGCCCCGCCCTCCTTATTGAGAATGATTCTCACTCTCTTTAATAGGGTAACGTATTTCACTTAAAATCACAAGAATTTTTTCAAAAAAATCCCTTTCCTATCGCAATTTCGAAAAAATTAGTGAGTAAAGAAAAGGATTATGTGATGTTTTTCTCTTATATCCTTGCGAGAAAACTTATTTTTATCTCAATATTGTCTATTTTATTGCTTTAATTATAAAATGCTCGCTCATACTATATTCATTTTATGAGGATCATTCAATAACAGATCACTTAGATTTGCAATTATTTTCATCTATTGAAACCCTTGTAAAGCCAGCACTTACTGATGCAATGGTGATGTAACTTTTCAGATAAAAGCAAATGACGCGCCGTCTCCTCCACCTAAACACCATTCGTCTATCGATAAGAATTTGTGAGTAAAAACAGTTTAGTCGTGGAACGAGTTTTATAGTTTTCGTTTTGAGTTTCTTCTTCCAAAAAATCATGATACCAGTTGAATTCAATCTCCGACAAAAGCCTACCTGTTTTCAATACGCGATACCAGTCACTGATTGTAATCGATAGTCTTTCCCGATTATCTGTAATTAAAAAAAATAAACCTACGATCATCGCAGGTTTATCAAGAGTTATTATTTTACTTTAACAAGCCATCAAGGGCTAATTGATTCAAAAAGTGCAAAGGGAAAGAAATGGTTGGATTGAAAAAGTAATCCATTGTCGCTAGTTGGTGCAAGGTCGTCTTGCTATTGATCAAGGTTGAGATCGTATTGATGATCTCCAAACTTCCACGATCACTCGTAATGATTTGTCCCCCCATAATCACTTTCGTTTGCTGATCAAAAATCAGTTTTAACGTTACTTCAAAATCCTCATCTGTCGCGAAAAATGTCCGAGAATGAAATGTCTGCGTCACTGAATCTACTTCAAAGCCGTAATACGGTGCCTCGGTCTCATTAATACCTGAACTGCTGACGAAATAGCCAAACAGTTTACTAACGACGGTCCGTTGCATTTTTGGAAAAGGAATTTTCGTCGTTCCCCGTTCATTTGCCAATAAATTGGTGGCAGCTACGATCCCCGTCCGATAAGCATTAGTCACTAAAGGGATATACAAAGAGCTATCCGAATGATTGAAAGGAATCGAAACCAGGTCACCAATTGCATAAATCGCTGGGTCAGACGTTTGTAAATATTCATTTGTAAATACCGTGCCATCGAGATTTAGTTTTAAAAAGTCTTCAACCAATGCGACATTCGGTCGCGGATTTACGGCATAAACGACCACGTCAGCTCGAATCTTGGTTCCGTTTGAAAGCTCGATTCCCTGATATTCACCCTTCTCGTCTTTGATCGTATGGGCGACATTGCTGTTAAGATAGATTTGTAAGTTCTCTGGAAAGCGCGCCATCAAAATTTCAGCAATTTCTTGATCAAAATAACGGAACAAAAGGGTATCCATTCGATCAATCAAATGAACGGCTTTTTGCTGGCCACTTAAAGATTCCGCCAATTCAAACCCAATCAGACCCGCGCCAACGATCGCCACGGTTTGCGCACTTTCGATTTTTTCTAACGCTTGCTTTGATTGACCAATGGTTTTGTAGGTCGTTATATGTGCTTCGACATCTGAGGCAAACTCCGAACGGAAAGTACTCGATCCCATCGCCAAAATCAAGCCATCATAACTCACTTCGTCTTCTTGCTGATAAGATTCCGTTGATGTGACAAAATGAACCGTTTGTTCTTGCGGAAAGATTTTTGTGACTTCACTGTTTAACATCACATTGATTCCTTCAGAAAGAAGCTCACTCGCAGTTGCCGTTCGGGAATCTTCCAATCGTTGAATGTAGCCTTCCAGCACTAAATTCAAACTGCTAGCAACATAACCCAGAACGCTTGATTTTTCAATAATTATCACATCGACTTTTGGGTCAACTTTTTTTAAATGACGGGCAGCAGCAATTCCTGCATGAGAGCCTCCAATAATCACTATTCTCATATCTTTTCCAACTCGCTTTCAAGGTTCTCATTGCGTATTTCATCCACGATTTGATGAAGCCGCTCTTCTTCAAATGGGGTTGCCCCACCTGTTAAAATCAATCGTTTTTTATAACGATAGCCTTCCGAGATCTCAGAATGATCAACGATCAATAAATCATAATCCTTCTCCTTCGTCCCCTCAAAATGAATATTCGGATAGCCAGCCAATTCTTTGATCAAAAAACGCCGCAAAAAGCCACTGCGTAATCGTGATTGAGTCAACAAAATGCCGACCGTAAATGCTTTTTCCTGTTTTACTTGAATCCATTGACGGATCAAAAGCAATTCATTGGTCAAATGCTGCTTTTTCTCAAGAGAAAAGGACTGGTTTACGTTTTTCTCCAACTGTTCGATTGCTTGCTGTGCCACTTCAATCAAGCTCTCATTCGCAACACTTTGCGGCTGAAATTCAGCAAAGGCAATAATGCCGCCATGAATATACAACGCTTGGATCGTCACACTCGTCAAGAAGACGCATAATTCCGTAGAAGTTTCTGTAGTCTTTCTCTCACTATCACCAATTGCCTGCAGCAGCTCCCCATTTAACGCATCGATCTCTTGGAAGAAAAGTGATTTTTGCAAGGAGTCATCCAGTGAAGGGCGAATCAAGCCTTCAGCTAATAAAAATAAATAGAAATAAACCGTTTCATAATCGCTCCAGGATACGGCAAAACGACTGAGATAGCGTCCTAATATATTCCGCAAAAGCTGGAACATCGCTTCATTTTCCAATGACTTCAACAATGGATACGATGCTTCATGCTGCTGCGAGCCACGATAATCAAAACGGGCTTCCATAATACCTAACCACAGCCCGACTTTCCAGCGTTCAGATTGACTAAACGTTGTCTGTAGCTGTTTTTCGATTACTCGAATCAAATTGTTGATGGCTGGTGCATTCAAGCGAGCGATCAATTCTTCATTGGGATAACTTTGTGAAAAAAACTGATAATAGAAAAAGCGAATCTGTTTTTCATCCCCAAGCAATTTTTTATTTTTTAATTGGATGTCGAATTCTTTCAATAACTGATTGATGGCTTTGAATCGACGAAACAATGAAGCTTCACTCAACATCAGTTCTAACATCATTTTCGTCGTTGACTCATCTCGATGAAAAAACAAATACGACAATATCTGAAAATCGATTGCTTCTGAAAGATACGCATAAAAGAATTTTTTTAGTGAGAAATCAAGCGGAAGTGTTAACTGTACTTGATCATTTTCTAAATAAGTCAATGCCGCATCCTCATGGAAAGCGACTAAATTTTGATGAAGATTTTGAAGTTCTTTTTGCAAAGTGGGTGCGGAAATGGATAATGTTTTTGCAAGTTTCTTGTAAGAGATTTCTGAGCCGTTCTGAAAAAAAACAGCTAAAATTTGAAAATGAACCTGCTGATTTTTTTCAAGCAGCTGCATAACATTCATTTTTGAACCTCCTTCACCTTTCACATACTAATTTCCCAATTAATGGGTCGTTTGTCAACTATAAAAATTGCCTGAATGCCTTTGAGTTATATGGAAAAAGTGTTATTTATTGTTCCTAAAGCGCGGGAATGGTAAAATTCTTGAGAAGAAAGGTGGTGAACTATGGGAAAACGAATGTTAGCATTTTTTCGAACGGATCGATTATTTTCGATTTCCCTGTTACTAGCACTCATTGCGTGTTTTTTCGGCACCTTCCGTTGGTCATTTATTGACTTTAAAGTGATTTTATCACTGTTTGGGTTGATGTTAGTAATCAATGGGTTAGAAGAAGCTGGTCTTTTACGAGCATTTGGACAAAAATTAGTGGAAAAAAGTCGCAATCTGCGTGACTTGATCCGTTCAATCGTCTTGCTAAGCTTCTTCAGTTCGATGTTTTTAACAAACGACGTGGCTATCTTAACATTATTGCCCATCTACTTACTCTTAACGAGGAAAGAACAACAGCGCACCAGTGTCTTATTAGGCGCTGTCTATTTGATTGTGGCAGCCAATTTAGGAAGCAGCCTGTTTCCATTTGGAAATCCGCAAAATCTATTTTTATTTTCTTACTATCAGATTTCGCTGCCACAATTCATGTGGACTACCGGCACCTTTGTGGGACTTTCTTTGCTATTACTCCTTGTTTCGATCCAGCTCATCCCAAAGACTCCATTGGAAATCGCCCTGCAAGAAGAACCCTTTGAAAAAAAGCCAGCGCTGCTCAATGCAGGATTATTTGTCCTTATGATTCTTGGTATTTTTAGTGTTCTCCCTATTTCAATCGCCGTGCTTGTCGTCGCAGCCGTGGTTTGGTTTAGCAACAAACGATTATTCGCAAAAGTTGATTATCGGTTACTACTTACCTTCCTCTGCTTCTTCTTGATCGTTGGGAATATTCAAGACCAATCTCTGGTCACCGATCTCATTCGACCGTATTTTCAAGAAACGCATCGCGCTTTTTTAGGTAGTATTTTACTCTCCCAAGGAATATCTAACGTTCCAGCAGCAATTCTGATTGCTCCCTTCACCGATTTAGAAAAAGCCGTTCTTTTGGGCGTCAATGTGGGTGGTATGGGTACATTGATTGCTTCTTTGGCGAATTTGATTGGGTACAAATTATTGAAACAAGCCAGACCCAAAGAAGCGGGAACATTTCAAAAGCTGTTTTTTATCGTCAATGTCATTTTTTTACTGTTATTAGGCAGCATCGTCTACCTTTTATTGTAGCAAATTCTCTTTAAAACGAGATTCCAGCATAAGATGTTTCCAGTCAGCAGTCAACAGAAGCTTACCTGCTGTCCTGTTTCTTGATCTTATGTCAGAATCTCGTTTTTTGATGTCCATTGTGTGATTTCTCCTAGGCTAAGAGAAGCTCAAAGGTGATTTTCGTTTGGCTTTCGACAGTCAATGCCTCACCAAAGACATGTTGAACCATTTCTTGCCGCTGTTCCAATGAATAATCCTCCTCAAAATAAAGATGAAATAATTCTTGATCGATCTCTTCCTTCAAAATATACTCGAATTGCCGACTCTGCCAATCGATCGCTTCTTCTGTAAACCACTTCTTGTAACAAGTATTTAGGTTCAGATCGTTCTTCGCTGAATGATTTTTTTCATAAGGCTGAAACACGTTCTCTTCTTCTGCGATCATTCTTAGAATAATTAATTGATGGGCCTTTCTTTGAAACTGAAGCAAGGTTTCTTTGTCTCTGACTGCCGGATTCATTGCTATAAAAATACAAGGCCAGTGCTGTTCTGCAGACAAAAAGTCTTTTTGGCTCTGCTGAACCAGATGGAGCTTGCTCATCGGATCTTCAATCGTTTCTTCAATGATTTTTAACATTTCTTTTGAAAAATCAATTGCGTAATACTCATCTACAAAAGGATAAAAAGCTGAAATGTAGCGACCAGTGCCCGCAGCAAAGTCAACGAAGGTCGATATCGGAAACACTTTCTGCTCCACCAAAAAAGCTGCTGCCTCTTCGGCAATTTTCAATTGGGATTCTCTTTGAATTTGCGCATATTCTTGCGCAAATTCATCCCAAAACAGCATCGCTTCCTCTTCTTCCATCTAGCGGACGCCTCCCGTGATCACTGTTTTTCCTTTTGTTCCTTGCTCAACCGCTTTTGTAGCGTGCTTTAAGGTCTCGATGGTAATTCCTCCATCAAACGTTTGGACCGCAGTCGTATGGATCTTTTTGTCAGCGAGCAACGAGGCGATCCGTTGCAAAATGCCCCCTTGTGTTTCAATCATCAACTGAGCATCTGTTTTTGTGAACATATACTCCCAATAAAAATCGATGCCGAGGTTTTTAAATGGATTTAAATCTAGCGCTTCTTTCGTATTCACGATCATTCCGACTTTGCCAAATGGCAAGATTGCTTTCGTTAATTGTGGCAAATAGGCCGAGGCGTCATAAAAAAGTGCAACGGCTGAAAAAGGTTCAGTGATTTGTTCAGCTAACGGCAAGCGGTGATTAAGTACCTGATCCACTTGATTGTCTTTAAGCCATTGATCGTTCTTAGGACTCGCAGTGCCATAGACTGTCAATCCTGCCCATTTTGCTAGTTGCGCCGCAATCGAGCCAACACCACCGCTGGCATTGACCAATAAAATTGATCCTTCATTCGCGTTTTCTTCAGGCACATACCCAAATTTTTCAAAAAGCAATTCCCACGCTGTAATACTCGTTAATGGCATAGCTGCAAGATCACCGTCAGAAAAGCCGGCTGGCGCCTTTGCTGCGATTCGAAAATCAACGACTTGAAACCTTTGATTCGCACCAGGTCGTTGTGTGGTTCCAGCATAAAACACCCGATCACCAACGGCAAAGCCATTAACTGCTGAGCCGATTTCATGTACTATACCTACTGCATCATATCCCTGGATATGGAATTTCTCACTTAAAGTGGTTGTTTGGCGGCGTTTCGTGTCAATTGGATTCACAGAAACAGCTTGCACTTCCACCAATAGATCGTTTGCCTGACAAGTTGGCATTGGAAATTCCTTTTCAATAAATACTTCTGGATCATCTAAAGATCGTCCTTCATAAAAACCTAGTGCTTTATTTATCATCATACTGCTCCTTCCAAAAAAAGTGCTGAATAGTTATAAAAACCATTCTAGCACTTTTAACCAATTTAGAACATTTATTCTTCACCTTGAACGACAAGCGGAACCAAAAACGGATAACTTGTGAAGAAATCCAATAAAGATCGCTTCCATTGATCCGAGTCAATCGTGAGTAACGTTGATTCTGTGTACAAATGAATCGTCAAACGCTGATTTTTATCAAGCAGAACAAGGATCTCGCCTTTGTTTTCTGTGATAAAATCATACGAATGATTCTCCATCGTGATGATGAAAATTTGGTCAAGGACTTCCGCTGCAACAGGAAAATCTGTTTCCATATCGACAGCTAAGGTTTGGGTATTGTCGATCAAACTTGGCGAGACAGTAAAATCCAATTCTTTTAAATGAGCCAGTATCAAATTTACATCGTAATTAAACAGTGAAAGTTGATTGACTGAGAAAATATTATCGGCATGCCATTGACTGATCAGATGTAAAATCTGTTCATCGTTGACCACCACCGACTGGGAATTTGAATTGATTGTCAACAGCGGCAAATAGTTTGATTGGTAACTTGAATTGACCGGATTTAACTTAAAACTAAACTCTAGTTCTTTTGTTTCTGTTAAACGAAAGCGGACATTGAAGTGCTTTGTCTTCCAGGTATCGTAATTGTCGGTAGCTGTTAAATGAATCACTTTTAATGGTTTCAAGAATTCATAGGCATAGTACTCAAGCAAGGTTTTTTTTGCAATGACAGAGATTTCTTGTTCTGTTAAGATCAAATGACGATAATGGTTGAGCAACCCGGAGAAATCAGCCTCCATGATTGATTTTCGCAATTTTAAATCAGCTAGCTCATTTTCGGCTTGTTCAATAAGGGACTCGATGCGCTGATGATCTTGTGCTTTTACAGCATAGTAATCATCTTCATATTCCGCTTCCTCTTCCTCTTCCACTAATTTGAAAGAATCATCCTCTACATTGTCTTCTACTAAAGAGCGATCATCAACTGTGGTAGACGCATTGGTTGCTGAATTTTCGTCGACCTCATTGACTTCTTCTGGTTGAACTTCTAGAGTCTCTTCCTGATCCATCAGTTGTGGTTCAAGAGGATTTTTCTGTGTTTCTTTCGTCAATTTCAATCAGCTCCTTTCCCGTATACTGAGCTAAGAAAGCCAATAATTTAGTATTGAATTCTTCAAAAGAACCAAAAAAAGTATCAATTTGTC